>NZ_JACEFT010000004.1 GCF_013697085.1 Billgrantia kenyensis | reverse complement strand
TCGCTGCTGACCCGCTCCCAGCGCATCAGCCACGAGAACCTGCGCCTGCGCGACCCCGAATGGCTCGGGAGCGCCGAGCGCTGGTTCCAGGCCCGGGCCGGCCACGCGGGCAGTGCACGGGCGCCGATGTTCGCGCCTTTCCAACTGCGCGACATGGCGCTGGCCAATCGCGTGGTGGTCTCGCCCATGGCCCAGTACAAGGCGGTGGACGGACGGCCTACCGACTGGCACTTCGTGCATTACGCCGAGCGCGCCAAGGGCGGCGCCGGACTGGTCTACACCGAGATGACCTGCGTCTCGCCGGAGGGCCGCATCACCCCGGGCTGCCCGGGGCTCTACGCCCCCGAGCACGAGGCAGCATGGAAGCGGCTGTGCGACTTCGTTCACGCCGAGACGCCGGCCAAGCTGTGCGCCCAGATCGGTCATTCCGGGCCCAAGGGCTCGACCCAGCTCGGCTGGCAGGAGATGGACGCGCCGCTGGCCGAGGGCAACTGGCCGATCCTGGCGGCCTCCGCCGTGGCCTGGTCGGAACGTAATCAGGTGCCGAAAGCCATGGAGCGTGCCGACATGGACCGGGTGCGCGAGGAGTTCGTCGCCGCCGCGCGCATGGCCGAGCGCGCCGGCTTCGACATGCTCGAGGTGCACGCCGCCCACGGCTACCTGCTGTCGTCGTTCATCACCCCGCTGACCAACCGCCGCGACGACGACTACGGCGGCTCGCTGGAAAACCGCATGCGCTATCCGCTGGAGGTGATCCGCGCGGTGCGTGCCGCCTGGCCGGCGCACAAGCCGCTGGCGGTGCGCATCTCGGCCAACGACTGGGTCGGAGATAAGGGCGTCACCCCGGACGAGGCGGTCGAGATCGCCCGCCTGCTCCAGGCCGCCGAGGTGGACATCGTCGACGTCTCCGCCGGGCAGACCTCGACCCGGGCCAAGCCGCAGTATGGGCGCATGTTCCAGACGCCGTTCTCGGACCGCATCCGCAACGAGACCGGCATGGCGACCATGGCGGTGGGCAATATCTACCAGGCCGACCACGTCAACTCGATCCTGATGGCCGGCCGCGCCGACCTGGTGTGCCTGGCCCGGCCGCACCTGGCCGACCCCTACTGGACGCTGCACGCCGCCGCCGGCATTCAGGATCGCGAGTGCGAGTGGCCGGCCCCCTACCGCGCCGGGCGCGACCAGCTGCTGCGCCTGGCCGAACGTGGCGAAGGATGGATGTGAAGATGAGCATGGACATGAAGCCGATGAACGGCAAGCGAGTGGTGATCACCGGTGGCGGCAGCGGCATCGGCGCCGACATGGCGCTGGGCTTCGCCGAGGCCGGGGCCGAGGTCACCATCACCGGGCGTCGCCGCGAGACGCTGGAAGCCACTGCGGAGCGGCACCCGGCCATCACTGCCCGAGTGGCGGATGTCACCAGCGAGACCGACATGGTCGCGCTGTTCGAAGCGCTGGGCGAGGTCGATGTCGTGATCGCCAACGCCGGCGCCGCCGAAAGCGCCCCGCTCTCGCGCACCGGACTCGACCAGTGGCAACGCATGCTGGAGGTCAACCTGACCGGGGTCTTCCTGACCCTGCGCGAGGGTCTCAGCCACCTGCGCGACGACGGGCGGCTGATCGCCGTGGCCTCGACCGCCGGGCTCAAGGGCTACGCCTACGTGGCGCCCTACTGCGCCGCCAAGCACGGCGTCGTCGGGCTGGTTCGCGCCCTGGCCCAGGAGGTCAGCGGGCGCAATATCACCGTCAATGCGCTATGCCCCGGCTTCACCGATACTCCGCTACTCGAGGCCAGTATCGACAACATCATGGCCAAGACCGGGCAGACAGCAGAACAGGCCCTGGCGCACTTCCATTCAACCAACCCCATGGGCAGGGTGATCCAGCCGGCCGAGGTGACCGCTACCGCGCTATGGCTGTGCGGCCCGCACAGTGGCGCCATCCACGGTCAGGCCATTTCGATTTCGGGAGGCGAGACATGACGGCCCCAACGATCAGGGAAGAAACCCTGAGCAAGGAACGCCTGCGCCTGTGGCTGCGCATGCTGCGGGTCACGCGCCAGGTGGAGGCCGCACTGCGCGAGCGGCTGCGCGTGGAGTTCGACTCCACCCTGCCTCGCTTCGACGTCATGGCCGCGCTGTTCAGGGAGCGCGAGGGGCTCAAGATGAACGAGCTGTCCAAGCGGCTGCGTGTCTCCAACGGCAACGTCACCGGCATCGTCGACCGCCTGGCCGATGACGGCCTGGTGGAACGCATCGCCATCGAGGGCGACCGTCGCGCGACCCGGGTGCGCCTTACCCCGAACGGGTGCGACGCCTTCAGCATGATGGCAGAGGCCCACCAGGGCTGGGTCAACGAACTTCTGGATGGCGTCGACGAACAAGATGCCCATCATATCGGCGAGCTGCTGCACCGCTTGCCGACCGACACGGGAGCAAGACAACAATGAAACTGGCCGAACTCAAGCCACGTCACTTCCAGTGGCGCATGGAGGGTGAAGTCGCGGTGATCCGCCTCGACCGTCCCGAGCGCAAGAACCCGCTCACCTTCGACAGCTACGCCGAACTGCGCGATACCTTTCGCGACCTGGTCTACGCCGATGACGTGAAAGCCGTGGTGTTCGCCTCCAACGGCGGTAACTTCTGCTCTGGGGGCGATGTCCACGAGATCATCGCCCCGCTGGTGGGTCGCGACATGAAGGGGCTGCTCGAATTCACCCGCATGACCGGCGACCTGGTTAAGGCCATGATCCATTGTGGCAAGCCGGTGATCAGCGCGGTGGACGGCGTCTGCGTCGGCGCCGGGGCGATCATTGCCATGGCCTCGGACATTCGCTTCGCGACGCCTCACGCCAGCACCGCCTTTCTCTTCACCCGGGTGGGCCTGGCCGGCTGCGACATGGGCGCCTGTGCCATGCTGCCACGCATCATCGGTCAGGGCCGCGCCGCCGACCTGCTCTACAGCGGGCGCAGCATGAGCGCGGACGAGGGCCACCAGTGGGGATTCTACAACCGCCTGGTGGAGTCGGACGCGCTGGAATCCGAGGCCATCGCCTACGCCACCCGCCTGGCCCAGGGGCCAACCTTTGCCCACGGCATCACCAAGACACAGCTCAACCAGGAGTGGTCGATGAGCCTGGAACAGGCCATCGAGGCCGAGGCCCAGGCCCAGGCGATCTGCATGCAGACCGGCGACTTCGAGCGCGCCTACCGTGCCTTCGCCGCCAAGCAGAAGCCGGTCTTCGAGGGGGATTGATGAGCGATACGAGCTATCTCGACTGGCCCTTCCTCGAGGCCCGCCATCGTGACCTGGCCAAGCGCCTGGAGGCGTGGTGCAGCAACGAGCTGCCCCGCGACCATGCCGACGTCGACGCCACCTGCATCCAACTGGTGCGCGATCTGGGCCGAGCAGGCTTTCTCGAGGGCACCGCGGGTGATGCCATCGACGTGCGCAGCCTGTGCCTGATCCGCGAGACCCTGGCCCGTCATGACGGCCTGGCCGACTTCGCCTTCGCCATGCAGGGGCTGGGTACCGGTGCCATCAGCCTGTTCGGCAGCGCCGAGCAGAAACAGTGGCTGGAACGGACCCGCCGCGGCGAGGCACTTTCCGCCTTTGCCCTCACCGAACCACGCTCGGGCTCCGACGTCGCCCAGCTCGACACCACCGCCGAGCGCGACGGAGATGGCTATCGACTCAATGGCGAAAAGACCTGGATCTCCAACGGCGGGATAGCCGACCTCTACACGGTGTTCGCGCGCACCGGCGAAGGACCCGGCGCCAAGGGGCTCTCCTGCTTCCTGGTGCCCGCCGACACGCCCGGCCTCGAGATACGCGAACGGCTGGAGACCATCTCGCCGCACCCCTTGGCACGGCTCGGCTTCGACGGCATGTGGCTGCCGGCAAGCGCCATGATCGGCCAGCCAGGCCAAGGGTTCCGTATCGCCATGTCCGTGCTCGACGTGTTCCGCTCCACCGTGGGCGCCGCCGCGCTGGGCTTCGCCCGCCGCGCGCTGGACGAGTCCCTCGCGCGAGCCAACAGCCGCGAGCTGTTCGGCGCCAGCCTGGCAGACCTGCAGATGGTGCAGGGCCACCTGGCAGAGATGGCACTCGACGTGGACGCTGCAGCGCTGCTGGTCTATCGCGCCGCCTGGACCAAGGACATGGGTGCCGAGCGGGTCACCCGCGAAGCTGCCATGGCCAAGCTCTACGCCACCGACCGCGCCCAGCAGGTGATCGACAAGGCGGTGCAGCTGCATGGCGGCGACGGCGTGCGCAAGGGCCACATCGTCGAGAGCCTGTATCGCGAGATCCGCGCGCTGCGAATCTACGAAGGCGCCTCGGACGTACAGAAAGTGGTGATCGCCCGCAGCGCACTAGCAGGAGCCTGAGCAAAACACACAGAGACAAGAACCGACAAGCGACGACAACGCTGAGACACGCCAGACCCGTATCCCCCTGTCGACGCTTCGGCGCCGAACAACAACAACGACGTACGGAGAATGGTCATGAACGCAACGTCGGCCCATGCCGATACCTTCACGCGGGATCGCCTGCCGCCCGCCAACGAGTGGCCCGAGCTCAGACTCGACGGCTTAGACTATCCCGCACGGCTCAACGCTGCGGTGGAGCTTACTGATCGCTGGGTCGAGCGCGGCCATGGCGAGCACGTGGCACTGGTCGGCAACGGTCGACGACGGACCTATGCTGAACTCGCCGAATGGACCAACCGGCTGGCCCATGTGCTGGTGGATGACCTCGGCGTTCGCCCCGGCAATCGGGTGCTGATCCGCTCGGCCAACAACCCGGCCATGGTCGCCTGCTGGTTGGCCGCCACCAAGGCCGGCGCGGTGGTGGTCAACAGCATGCCGATGCTGCGCGCCGGCGAGCTTGGCCAGATCGTCGACAAGGCCGAGATCGCACTGGCACTTTGCGACACCCGGCTGCTCGAGGAGCTCGAGACCTGCGCCGCCGAGAGTACCTTTCTCAAGCGGGTGGTGGGCTTCGACGGCACCGCCAACCACGATGCCGAGCTCGACCGCCTGGCGCTGAACAAGCCGAGCGACTTCGAGGCGGTGGCCACCGCCGCCGAGGATGTTGCCCTGCTCGGCTTCACCTCCGGCACCACCGGCCAGCCCAAGGCCACCATGCACTTCCATCGCGATCTGCTCATCATCGCCGACGGCTACGCCCGGGAAGTACTCCAGGTGAGCGAAGACGATGTCTTCGTCGGCTCACCACCGCTGGCCTTTACCTTCGGCCTGGGCGGGCTCGCCATCTTCCCGCTGCGCTTCGGCGCCAGCGCCGTGCTGCTGGAGAAAGCGAGCCCGCCACTGCTGCTCGATATCATTCGCGAGCATCGTGCCACCGTCGTTTTTACCGCTCCTACCGCCTACCGCACCATGCTGAGCTCACTCGAGAGCGGCCGCGAACTGGACAGCCTGCGCGTGGCGGTGTCGGCCGGCGAGACGCTGCCGGCACCGATCTACCACGACTGGATCGAGAAGACCGGCACGCCGATCCTCGACGGCATCGGCGCCACCGAGATGCTGCACATCTTCATCTCCAATCGCCTCGACGATCACCGCCCGGCCTGCACCGGCCTCCCGGTGGCAGGCTACGAGGCGAAGATCGTCGACGCCGAGATGAACGAGCTGCCACGCGGCAAAGTCGGCCGCCTGGCAGTGCGCGGGCCCACGGGCTGTCGCTACCTGGACGATACACGCCAACGCAAGTATGTGTTAAACGGCTGGAACATCACCGGCGACGCCTTCTACCAGGATGAAGCGGGCTATTTCCACTTTGCCGCGCGCAATGACGACATGATCGTCTCTTCCGGCTACAACATCGCCGGCCCCGAGGTGGAAGCCGCACTGCTGGCCCACGAGGCAGTAGCGGAGTGTGCCGTGATCGGCGCACCGAATGGAGAGCGTGGGCAGATCGTCGAGGCCTTCGTGGTACTGTCTGACGGAGTCGAGCCGGATGCGGCCTGTGTGGAGCGGCTGCAGGGCTTCGTCAAGCAACGCATCGCCCCCTACAAGTACCCGCGATCAATCCGCTTCGTCGAATCGCTGCCCAAGACGGCCACCGGCAAGGTGCAGCGCTTCCGGCTGCGCCAGGAACACTACCCCGACTGAAGGGCCTGACGAGCAATAACGGCGCGCGTGCTGGACACCGCGCCGAAGTAGACAACGACGACAACAAAAGAGGGTAATCCAATGAAGAAACTCGCCAGCGTTGGCCTTGGCCTGTTGATGACTACCGCCATGGCGGCGGTCCAGGCCGAAGAGGTCAAGATCGGCATGATCACCACGCTCTCCGGCGGCGGCTCGCACCTGGGCGTCGACGTCCGCGATGGCTTCATGCTGGCCATCGAGCGCTCGGGACGCGATGACGTCAAGGTGCTGATCCAGGACGATGCCAACCGGCCCGACCTGGCACGCAGCCTGTCCAACGAATTCATGCAGCGGGACAACGTAGACATCCTCACCGGCATCATCTGGTCCAACCTGGCCATGGCGGTGGTGCCTGCCGCGGTGCGCCAGGGCACCTTCTACCTCTCGCCCAACGCCGGCCCTTCGGATCTCGCCGGGCGCATGTGCCACGAGAACTACTTCAACGTGGCCTACCAGAACGACAATCTTCACGGCGGCATGGGCGCCTACATGCGCGAGCAGGGCTTCGAGCGGCCGATCCTGATGGCGCCCAACTATCCGGCAGGCACCGACGCCCTGGCCGGCTTCAAGCACCTCTATGAAGGTGAAGTGGTCGACGAGCTCTACACCCAAATGGGCCAGACCGACTACGCCGCCGAGATCGCCCAGATCCGCGCCAGCGATGCCGACAGCCTGTTCTTCTTCCTGCCCGGCGGCATGGGAATCTCGTTCATGAAGCAGTGGGAGAACTCCGGCGTCGACCTGCCGGTGTTCGGTGCCGCCTTCTCCTTCGACGAGACCATCATCCAGGCGGTGGGCAGCGCTGCCATCGGTGCCATGAATACCTCGCTGTGGGCCTACGATCTCGATAATGAGGCCAACCACGCCTTCGTCGAAGGCTTCCGCGAAGCCTACGACCGCATGCCGACCCTTTATGCGGCCCAGGGCTACGACACTGCCAACCTGATAATCAGTGCCCTTGAGAAGGCCCACCCGAGCGACCAGGACGCCTTCCGCGAGGCCCTGCGTGAAGCCGACTTCGATTCGGTGCGTGGCAAGTTCCGCTTCGGCCCCAACCAGCACCCGATCCAGGACATCCTGGTGCGCGAGGTGGTCGAGGGCGATAACGGCCAGCCCACCAACCGCCTGGTCGGCATCGCCGTGGAAGACATCCAGGACATCTATTACGAACAGTGCCAGATGTGATGCAACGTCAGTGCCGCCGGGCGCCCCAGGCCCCGGCGGAATCTCCCGCCCCTGACTCACAGACGAAGCCATGACACTATTCATCGAACAGCTCATCAACGGCCTACAGCTCGGCACCATGCTGTTCCTGATGGCCAGCGGCCTGACCCTGGTGTTCGGGGTGATGGGCCTGATCAACTTGGCGCACGGCTCCTTCTACATGGTGGGCGCCTACGCCACGGCGCTGGTGACTGCCGCCACCGGCTCCTTCTTCGTCGGCCTGGCAGCAGGCATCGCCGTGGCCGCCGCGGTGGGTGCGCTGGTGGAGCTGATCGTGATTCGCCGGCTCTATCACCGTCCGCACCTCGACCAGGTGCTGGCCACCTTCGCCCTGATCCTGATCTTCTCCGAGGGCACGCGCTGGATCTTCGGCTCCTCGCCACTGTGGCTCAACCCGCCGGCCATGCTGTCGGGCTCGGTCACCCTGCCCGGTGGCCTGCGCTATCCCATCTATCGCCTGGTGATCATCGCCGTGGGCGTCGCCGTGGCGGTGGGGATGTACTTCCTGATCACCCGCACGCGGCTCGGCATGCGCATCCGCGCCGGCGAGAGCGACCGTGAGATGATCGGCGCGCTGGGCATCAACATCGCCCGACTCTACACCCTGGTGTTCGCCATGGGCGCAGCGCTGGCCGGCCTGGCCGGCGCCCTGGTAGGCGCCCTGCAATCGGTGCAGGTGGGCATGGGCGAACCGGTGCTGATCCTGGCCTTCGTGGTCATCGTGATCGGCGGTATCGGCTCGATCAAGGGGGCGCTTTACGGCGCCATCCTGGTCGGCGTGGTCGATACCTTGGGGCGGGTATTCCTGCCCGGTTTCTTCCGCCAGTTCATGAGCCCCTCGGAGGCCGCCGGCGTCGGCTCGGCCATCGCTGCCATGCTGATCTACATCATGATGGCCGCCATCCTCGCCTTCAAACCCAAGGGACTGTTTGCCGCCAATGAATAAGTCCAATACCTCGACGCTCGCCCCCCAGCCGGGGCTACCGACCCCCGCGGCCAGCTGGTACGACCGCAAGGGGCTGGTACAGATCGGCCTGCTGGCCTTCCTGCTGCTGGCGCCCCTGGCGCTCTATTTCCTCGGCCATATCTACTACGTCAACCTGGCCTCGCGCATCACCCTGATCGCCATGGCCGCGGTGGGCCTCAACCTGGCCATCGGCTATGGCGGCATGGTCAGCTTCGGCCACGCGGCCTATTTCGGGCTGGGCGGCTATGTGGCCGGCATCAGCGCCTACCACGCCTTCGACTTCACCCCGGTGATCGGCTGGCCCATCGCCATCCCCGGCAGCGACAGCATGCTGGTGATCTGGCTCGCGGCGATCCTGCTGTGCGGCCTGCTGGCACTGGTCATCGGTGCCATCTCGCTGCGCACCACCGGGGTCTACTTCATCATGATCACCCTGGCCTTCGCCCAGATGATGTATTACTTCGCCAACTCCTGGCCCACCTACGGCGGCGAGGACGGCCTGCCGATCTTCCTGCGCAATGGCCTGCCGTGGGTCGATACCAACGACGCCCTGACCTTCTTCCTGATCTGCTTCGGCGGCCTGGTGCTCTCGCTGGCCATTACCTCGCGGATCATGAAATCGCGCTTCGGCGCCGCCCTGACCATGGCACGGCTCAACGACACGCGCCTGGCCACCGCCGGCGTGTCGCCCTACCCCATTCGCCTGGTCGCCTTCGTCATTTCGGCGATGATCACCGGGCTGGCCGGGGCGCTGTACGCCGACCTCAACGGTTTCGTCAGTCCCAGCATGCTGAGCTGGCACATGTCGGGGGAGTTGATGGTGATCGTGATTCTCGGCGGCGTTGGCCGGCTCTACGGCCCGCTGGCCGGCGCGCTGCTGTTCGTGATGATGGAAACCCTGCTGGGCGGCATGACCGAGTACTGGCAGCTGTTCCTCGGCCTGGTACTGCTGTTCGTGGTGCTGTTCGCCAAGCATGGGGTAATGGGCTGGCTGGCCGGGAGGGAGCGCCATGAATGAAGCCGTACTCGAGCTTGCCAACCTCAACAAGCGCTTCGGTGCCCTGCAGGCTACCCGCGACGTCTCGCTGGACCTGCGCCCCGGCGAGATTCATGCCCTGATCGGCCCCAACGGCGCCGGCAAGTCGACCCTGATCGGCCAGATCGCCGGCAGCCTGAAGCCCGACTCCGGCCGCATCGTGCTGGCCGGCGAGGATATCACCTCGCTGAAGGTGGCCCAGCGCGCTCGACTGGGGCTGGGCCGCAGCTTTCAGGTCTCGTCGCTGGCCGAGCCGCTGTCGGTGAAGCGCAACGTGATGATCGCCGTACAGGCGCTGCAGGGTCACAGCTTCCGCTTCTGGAAGCCGGTGCAGCGCGACGACAGCCTGCTGGTCCCGGCGCTGGAGGCGCTGGAGCGCATGTCACTCACCCACCGTGCCGACACCCAGGTGGCCGAACTCTCCCACGGCGAGCGTCGTCAGGTGGAGGTGGCCTGTGCACTGGCGCTCAAGCCCCGGGTGCTGCTGCTCGACGAGCCCATGGCCGGGCTGGGGCCGGAGGGCACGGCCCACCTGACCGAACTGCTCGATGCCCTCAGACACGAGGTGCCAATCCTGCTCATCGAGCACGACATGGACGCCGTGTTCCGCCTGGCCGACCGCATCTCGGTGCTGGTGTCCGGCGGCGTGATCGCCCAGGGCGACAGCGCCGCGATCCGCGCCAATCCGCAAGTCCGCGAAGCCTACCTGGGAGAGGCAGCATGCTGAACGTCACCGCGATCGAGACCTTCTACGGCCCTTCCCAGGCGCTGTTCGGCGTCGATCTGAGCGTCAAGGCCGGCGAGATGATGGCGCTGATGGGGCGCAATGGCATGGGCAAGACCACCACCATCCGCTCCATCTTCGGCCTCACCCCAGCGCGCAGCGGCAACATCACCTTCGAGTCCCACGACCTGCGTCGCCTGCCCTCCTATCGCATCGCCCAGGCCGGCCTCGGCCTGGTGCCCGAGGGCCGGCGCTGCTTCCCCAACCTTTCGGTACGCGAGAACCTGGTGGTCACGGCCAGTCCAGGCTACTGGAGCCTGGCGCGGGTGGAGGCACTCTTCCCTCGCCTGGCCGAGCGACGCAGCCAGATGGCGCGCACCCTGTCCGGCGGTGAGCAGCAGATGCTCGCCATCGGCCGCGCGCTGATGACCAATCCCCGCCTGCTGGTGCTCGACGAGGCCACCGAAGGCCTCGCCCCGGTCATTCGCCAGGAGATCTGGGCCGCCATCCGCGAGCTGAAGGCCCAGGACCAGTCCACCCTGATCGTCGACAAGTCGCTGGCCGAACTGCTGCCACTGGCCGACCGCTGTACGATCCTGGAAAAAGGGCGAACGGTGTGGACAGGCGAGCCCACCGCACTGGACGACAGCGTGCGCGACCGTTATCTCGGCGTCTAGAGGATCCCCACCATGCCATTCACCACCCAACGCAAGGTGCGCTTCCAGCACTGTGACCCGGCGGGCATCGTGTTCTATCCGCGCTATTTCGAGATGCTGAACTCCGTGGTGGAGGACTTCTTCGCCGAAGCGGTGGGGCACGACTTCAACCAACTCCATGTGGAGAACCGCACCGGCGTACCAACCGCCCATATCGAGACCGACTTCCACGCCCCCAGTCGCCTGGGCGAGACGCTGACCTTCGAGTTGACCATTCGCGACATCGGCCGCACGAGCATGGCCCTGCGCACCGTGGCTCTGTGCAACGGCGAGCCACGTCTGACCTGCGACTCGACCCTGGTCTTCATCGATCTGGATAGCGGCCGCCCTCTGCCCTGGCCCGACGCCATGCGTCGACGTTTCGCCACAGAAGATTCCCAAGGAAAACAACCATGAATGACGCCACCTCCCATCAGTTGCTGCACCCCTCCCACTGGAAGGCTGCCGTGGGCTATGCCAACGGCGTGCTCGCCACCGGGCGCACGATCTTCGTCGGCGGCCAGATCGGCTGGAACGGCGCCCAGGTCTTCGAGAGCGACGACTTCGTCGCCCAGGTTCACCAGGCCCTGGCCAATATCGTCGAGGTGCTGAAAGAGGCCGACGCCGGCCCCGAGCACGTGGTACGACTGACATGGTACGTGACCGACAAGCAGGAATACCTGGCCAGGCTGAAGGAAGTAGGAGCGGCCTATCGCGAGGTCATGGGCAAGCATTTTCCCGCGATGACCATGGTACAGGTAGCGGATCTGGTCGAGGACCGGGCCAAGATCGAGATCGAGGCGACCGCCGTACTCCCCTGAGGAAAACGCGGCAACGTGGTGCTGCAAGCGTTAGTCGCTGCCCTGCACGAGACCACGGAAGGCGGCGATACGCTGGACAAAGCGCCCGCTCGGCGCGTAGTGGTCAAGGATGGAGAAATGATCGTCGCTCGAAAGCAGCTCCGTGCCGACCGCCATGCCGTGGGCATCGAGATGTTCGGCATAGGCATGCATCTGGCGGGCGAATTCCCCGGACTCCTTGCTGCCCGCTACCAGCTGCACCGGGGCAGGCACCCGACAGGGCAGAAACAGCGGGCTGTAGTCGTTGACGTCACGTCCAGTAAGCTGCAGCTTGGGCTGCAGCCACGACCAGGGGAAAGGACGCAGGTCGTACAGGCCGCTGATGCACAGCGCACCTTCGATCAAGTCGTTGGGCAACCCGTACTCCGCCTGCCAATCTGTTGCCAGCAACATCGCGGCGAGGTGCCCGCCAGCGGAGTGGCCTGACACGCTCAGCCGTTCAGCGTCGAGGCCCAGCGATGCGCCATGGCGGTGCGCCCAGGCCACAGCAGCGCGCGCCTGGCGTACCAGCTCGCCGAACGCCACCGCGGGGCATAAGGCGTAGTTGACCACACCCACGCTGATACCCGCCTCGACCAACCCCTCGGCAACGAAGCCGAACTCTCGATGCCCCAGTGAGCGCCAGTAGCCGCCGTGAAAGAACAGGTGCAGCGGAGCAGCGTCCCGCTCGGCATGGTAGACGTCCATGCGCTCAGCCAGCGTTGGGCCATAGGCGACATCCCGGGTTACGCGTACGCGGTCGCTTAGCGCCTCGCTGCGGGCTCGCCAGTCGGCCAGCAGTGCAGCGGGTTCCCGGCCGCGCATGGGGTCGTATTCCTGATCGATCTGTTCCTGGGTGGCGAAGTCGCGGTAGAGCACGCAGCCCTCCTTTTGTTGTTGTTGTTTTCTTCGGCTCATGCCGCTCGGCGGGAGCCATTGAGTGAGCCGGGGCGCTCGAGGAATGCTCCCAGCAGGATACCCAGCGGGGCCAGCGCAAGGACGAGAAAGCCGATCAAGGTCCAGCCCGGCAGGGAGATGCCCAGCAGCAGGAAGTCGATCTCGGCGCACTCGCCGGAGCCCGACAGCACCATGGACACCACGTCGCGCATGGGCAGGATGTCCATCATGTAGTCGAGGCCGGGGCCGCAGCTCGGCACCTGATCCGGCGGCAGCGACTGCAGCCACAGGTGGCGCCAGGCCACGCCGATGCCGCCGATCACGGCGGCCAGCGACAGACCGCCGTAGAGCGCGGCCCCGACCCGCCCGCGCGGGTTGTGGATCGCCGCGACGAGGAACACTGCAGCCGCGGCAAGTACCGCAACCCGCTGGAAGATGCACAGCGGGCAGGGCTCGAGCCCGCCGATGTGCTCGAGAGCCAAGGCGACCAGCATCATGAGCACACAGAAGGAAAAGCCTGCCAGGCTCCACTGGCGCACCGACAGATGACGCAATCCTGCTCGACTCATCGGGCGGCTCCCTCGCTGGCCATGGCAATCCTGGGCTCGCGGGCACTGGCGAAATAGTCCTCGAGAAACTCCTCGAAGCGCTTACTATCGGCCGCCTCGATGTCGCGCTGCTGCTGGTGCGAGGAGTCGACCATCTGGGCCAGGGTCGTCTCTTGCGCCGGGTGAATGGGCTGATTCCGGAAGCTTTCCGCCTGCTCTTCGGCAATGGCGAGCATGGCATCAAGAAACTCTTCTCCCGTTGCTTCGAGACGCGCCAACAGTCTGCCGGATGGTGTCAACGCCGGGTCATCGAGCCAGGGGGCGAATGCAGCAACGGCATCCGCGTGTGGCCTACCCTCCTCTTCCAGCGCGTCGAGCAGCTCGGCCGCCCTGCTCAGCTCAGTGAAGATCTCGCTGCCCCAGTCGGCCACGCTGCGCCGCCGTCCATTCTGGACCAGCCTGAGTTCGGGGTCGCGCCCACGCTCGACGACCCGCTGGCGGTTGTCATCCAGGCGGTCGCACTCCTCGTCGGGAATCCAGGGGCTCTCGGCCAGCAGGCACCACATCAGGAAGGTGTCGATGAAACGCAGGCGCGAGTCGTCGATACCCAGCGGCAGGAACGGGTCGAGGTCGAGGCAGCGCACCTCGATATACTCGACGCCACGTGACTCGAGCGCCTGGCTAGGCGTCTCGCCTTGCCGGGTAACCCGCTTGGGCCGGATATCGCTGTAGTACTCGTTTTCGATCTGCAGGATATTGGCGTTGAGCTGCTGCCAGTCGGTGCCATGCCTTACCCCCAGCTTCTCGTAGGCGGGCCACGGCGTGGAGATGGCATGGCGCAGGGTGTTGACGTAGTTGGCCAGCGAGTTGAAACAGATCTTCAGCTGCGCCTGCACCTTGTTCTGGTAGCCGAGATCCGACATGCGCAGGCTGGTGGCATAGGGTGACACCAGGGTGTGGCGACCGTGGGCGTGCAGCTTGTCGGGTACATTGCCCCCGGGGAGGAAGCTGCGATCCAGCGCCGGCGAGGCGCCAAACAGATAAAGCAGCAGCCAGCTGTGGCGGCGGAAATTGCGGATCAGGCCGAAATAGCGGCTCGAGCGGTAGTCGTCGAGCGACATGTCGACAGCCTCATCGCGCTCGCGCAGCAGCTCCCACAGCTCGTCGGGCAGCGAGACATTGTAGTGGATCCCGGCAATGGCCTGCATGATCCTGCCATAGCGAACGTCGAGCCCCTTGCGATAGACGTGCTTCATGATGCCGCCATTGGAGCTGCCGTAGTCGGCGATGCTCACGCTGTCGTTGCCGTCGAGCCTGGCGGGCATGCTGGCGGGCCAGATCAACTCGTCACCAAGGTGGCGATAGCTGTAGCGCTGCAGGTCGGCGAGGAATTCGAGGGCATCCTCCGGACGGCAATAGACCGGCGTGATGAACTCCAGCAGCGCTTCCGAGTAATCCGTAGTGATGTAAGGGTGGGTCAGCTTGGAGCCGAGCGCATGCGGGTGCGGCGTGGAGGCGATGCGTCCCTCACGGTCGACACGCAGGCCCTCTTTTTCCAGGCCGCGACGCAGGCGCCCGAAGCGTCCCCGGGCCGCCAGCCCGGCAAGGTACGATACAGAGGCAGAGTATGAATCAGACAAGGCGTGGACCCCGTGTCTAGGAGGCCTTCAACGGGCCTCTTGGTCTAAGCGTGCCGGCCGCTCAGGGCAGCCGGAGGAAGCTGGCCGGCAAGGCAGCCTCCTCGTCGTCATGCGCATGATATCGAGAGTATGGCGTTAGCCCTACCCGGATCAAGATTTGCCCTTTCTAGCCTTGAGCAAGGCCGCACCGAGCGCCCCCATCTGATTGGGCTGGGCCTGCTCGCGGGGCGCATTCTTGCGCGGCGCCTTGCCCTGACCGCCACGCCGCTCGCCATGACCAGCGCGCGACGATCTGCCGCCCTCGGCCTCGCCCGGCTGATCGTCGAGCCGCATCGACAGCCCGATGCGCGCGCGCTCGAGATCCACGCTCATCACCTTGACCTTGACGATGTCGCCGGCCTTGACCACCGAGCGCGGATCCTCGACGAACTTGTCCGACAGCGCCGAGATGTGGACCAGGCCGTCCTGATGCACGCCGATGTCGACGAAGGCACCGAAGTGGGTGACGTTGGTCACGCTGCCTTCGAGGATCATGCCCGGCTCCAGGTCCTTGAGCGTCTCCACCCCCTCGCGGAACTCGGCGGCCTTGAACTCGGGGCGCGGATCGCGGCCCGGCTTGTCGAGCTCCTTGAGAATGTCGCTGATGGTGGGCACACCGAAGCGTTCGTCGGCGAATTCGGCGGGCTTGACCGTCTTCAGCGTGGCGCTGTCGCCGATCAGGCTGGCCACCGGGCGACCGCTGCGGCTGGCGATACGCTCCACCACCGGGTACGCCTCGGGGTGCACGGCGCTGGCATCGAGCGGGTTGTCGCCGTTCATGATGCGCAGGAAGCCGGCGCACTGCTCGAAGGTCTTGGGTCCCAGGCGGCTGACGTCGAGCAGCTGCTTGCGGCTGGCGAAGGCGCCCTCGGCATTGCGCCGGGCGACGATGGCCTCGGCCAGCGCCGGGTTGAGGCCGGCCACCCTGGAGAGCAGTGCGCTGGAGGCGGTGTTGAGATCGACCCCGACGGCGTTCACGCAGTCCTCGATCACCGCCTCCAGGCTCTTCGACAGCTGCAGCTGCGAAACGTCATGCTGGTACTGACCCACGCCGATGGACTTCGGTTCGATCTTGACCAGCTCGGCCAGCGGATCCTGCAGGCGCCGGGCGATGGAGACCGCGCCGCGGATGGTGACGTCGAGTTCGGGCAGCTCGCGGGAGGCATACTCCGACGCCGAGTAGACCGAGGCCCCGGCCTCGCTGACCATCACCTTGGAGAGCGATCTCTTGCCGGCGAACAGCTTGAGCAGGTCGCCGGCCAGCTTGTCGGTCTCGCGGCTGGCCGTACCGTTGCCCACGGCGATCAGCGCCACGTCGTGCTTGTCTACCAGCTTGGCCAGCAGCGCCAGGGACTCGCTCCAGGCGTTGCGCGGCGCATGGGGGAAGATCGTGGCGTGCTCGAGGAACTGGCCGGTGGCGTCCACCACCGCCACCTTGCAGCCGGTGCGCAGGCCTGGATCGATGGCCAGCGTCGCCTTCTGCCCCGCCGGGGCGGCCAGCAGCAGGTCCTTGAGGTTGGCGGCGAAGACCTCGATGGCATCGAGCTCGGCGCGTTCGCGCAGCCGCCCCATCAGCTCGGTCTCGAGGTGGGTGTAGAGCTTGACCCGCCAGATCCAGCGCACCACGTCGGCCAGCCACTTGTCGGCGGCGCGGCCTTCGTCACGGATGTCGAAATGCCTGGCGATGGCCACCTGAGCAGGATGAATCGGCGCCTCGTCCTCGCCGGGCAGGCGGATGGCCAGCGTCAGAACGCCCTCGTTGCGGCCGCGAAACATCGCCAGCGCACGATGCGATGGGGTCTTGGCCAATGCCTCGTCGTGCTCGAAGTAGTCGGAGAACTTGGCGCCCTCGCGCTCCTTGCCGGCAATCACCCGGGCGCTGAGCTCGCCCTCGCTCCAAAGCCGCTCGCGCAACGCGCCGACCAGATCGGGATCCTCGGCGAAACGCTCCATGAGGATCTGACGGGCGCCGTCCAGCGCCGCCTTGGCATCCTCGACGGCCGGGATGTCACCTTCTGCGGGGCGCAGATAGTTGGCGGCCTCGCTCTCGGGGTCGAGGGCGGGATCTGCCAGCAGCGTATCGGCCAGCGGCTCGAGCCCCGCCTCGCGGGCGATCTGGGCCTTGGTGCGGCGCTTCTTCTTGTACGGCAGGTAGAGGTCTTCCAGGCGCTGCTTGGTATCGGCGGCCTGGATCTGCCCCGCCAGCTCCGGCGTCAGCTTGCCCTGTTCGTCGATGGCGGCAAGCACGGCAGTACGGCGCTCTTCCAGCTCGCGCAGGTAGCGCAGGCGTTCGTCGAGGTTGCGCAGTTGGGTGTCGTCAAGGCCGCCGGTGACCTCCTTGCGGTAACGGGCGATGAAGGGCACGGTGGCACCGCCATCGAGCAGCTCCACGGTAGCGGAGACCTGCTGCGGGCGAACGGCGAGCTCCTCGGCGAGGCGCGAAATGATCCGGGTCGTGGCGTCCATGACTTCCTTGGTATTGCGACAGCGAAAGATCGCGTCAAGGTACCACAAACGCCACGCCCTCGCCGCCAGGATCAGCGCCGCCAGCCGATGTCGTCCCAGAAGTGGCGGCGCGCCTCGCGTGCCGCCTCGTGCCGAGTCAGGCCGATGTCACGAAGCTGGTGGTCGCTGAGCTCGAGCAGCTGGCTGCGCTCGCGGCGAAGCTGTACCAGGCGATCCATCTGACGCGCCCAGCGCCATAGCTCGAAAAAGGCACGTAAGCGGCTTCGTGAGTTGAGCTTACGGCGGGGCAAGACGTCTTCAGGGTTGATCCTTGCCTTGATGTTCATGTGGTGTTTCCTCCATCCGATGATGCGATGGAGAAAGTCTCGACGAGGCGCTAGAATCAATCCAACGAATAGTTCTTATACCCGCCATCACTCTGCTTGATGAAACAATCTGCGGAACAGCTTGGAACAACGGCCATGCTCTACACCATCGACCATGAACTGCTGCGCACCTTCGTTGCCATCGTCGACCATGGCGGCTTCACCCGCGCGGCCCAGGCGGTCAATCGCACCCAATCCGCGGTCAGCATGCAGATCAAGCGGCTAGAAGAGGACGTCATCCAGCGCCCGCTGTTCGAACGCCAGGGGCGCCAGATGCATCTGACCAGCGAAGGCACCACGCTGCTCGGCTACGCCCGCCGCATCCTCGCGCTGCAGGGCGAGGCGCTCAACATGCTGCGTGAGCCGGATATGGTCGGACGGGTACGCATCGGCGTTCCCGACGATTTCGTCATGCGCTTTCTACCGGGCATTCTGAAGTCGTTCTCCCAGAGCTGGCCGCTGGTCGACGTCGAAGTGCAGTGCGCCCCCTCCTCTGAACTGCTCGGGCGCCAGCAGGGCAGCCTGGATCTGAGCATCGTGACCCGCGAAGTGGGCCAGGAGATCGGCACCATCCTGCGCCGCGAGGAGACGGTCTGGGTGGTGGCAGAGAGCCACCCCGTGCATCGTCAATCGCCGCTGCCCCTGGCGCTGTTCGAGGAGCCCTGCTTCTGTCGCCGGCACGCCTGCAACGCCCTGACCCGCGCCGGACGCCAATATCGCATTGCCTACTCCAGCCCCAGCCTGGCCACGCTGCAGGCGGTGGTGGGTGCCGGGCTTGCCGTGTCCGCGCTGATGAAGAGCCTGGTCACCCCCGGGATGCGGGTGCTCGACGAGGCAGATGGCCTGCCCCCGCTGCCGGACGGCTCCATCGTGCTGCTGCGCTCGCCGGAGGCCACCTCACCGGCGGTGGATGGCCTGGCGCAGCATATCGTCGAGGGGTTCAGGTAGCCACCGGCACGAAGGTCAGCGCCAGGCCGTTGTTGCACCAGCGCAGGCCGGTAGGCTCGGGGCCATCGCTGAAGACGTGGCCCTGGTGGCCGCCGCAGCGGGCGCAGTGATATTCGCGCCGCGGCCAGATCAGGCGGAAGTCGAGCTGGCTGAGCAGGTGCCCCTCGATGTGCTCGAAGAAGCTCGGCCAGCCGGTGCCGGAGTCATACTTCATGGCACTCTCGAACAGCGGCAGGTCGCAGCCGGCACAGCGGTACTCCCCTGCACGCCACTCCTTGTCGAGGGGGCTCGAGAAAGGCTCCTCGGTGCCGTGATCGCGGAGAATCCAGAACTGCTCGGGCGTAAGTCGCTCGCGCCATTCGTCACGTGACAGTTCGATTCGCTCGAGATCCGGTGCCGGCTCGAGGCTGAGCCTCGGGAACCCCCAGCCCACCCCCGGGAGCAGCCAGGCGGCACCGCCGGCACCCAGCACACCGAGAAAGTGACGACGCTTCATCTGTATCGCCCTCCTGCGCCTTTCCCAGCCCATGAACGAAACGGGGAAGAGGCTCATGCCTCTTCCCCTATCAGACTGCCGTGAGAAGCGCCGGTTCAGGTCAGGCTGGGCCCGGCCTTGACGATGGCTTCGCTGACCCCGTCGAACTTCTTGAAGTTGTCGACGAACTTGGCTGCCAGGTCACGCAGATTGCGATCGTAGGCTGCCTTGTCTTCCCAGGTTTCACGCGGATCGAGCAGGCGCGACTCGACGCCGGGCACCGAGACCGGCACCTCGAGGTTGAGGCCCTCGATGCGCTTGGTCTCGACTTCGCGCAGCACCCCGGACTGGATGGCGCTGATGATGGCGCGAGTGGTCGGGATGGAGAAGCGCGAGCCGCCTTCACCGTAGGCACCGCCGGTCCAGCCGGTATTGACCAGGTAGACCTGGGCGTCCTTGGCTTCGACGCGCTTGATCAGCAGGTCAGCGTAGACGCGGGCCGGGCGCGGGAAGAACGGCGCACCGAAGCAGGTGGAGAAGGTCGCCGAGAGGCCTTCGGAAGAGCCCATTTCAGTGGAGCCCACCTTGGCGGTGTAGCCGGAGAGGAAGTGATAGGCCGCCGCCTCCTTGGAAAGCACCGATACCGGGGGCAGCACGCCTGACATGTCGCAGGTCAGGAAGATGATGGCATTGGGCTCACCGGCACGGTTCTCCGGCACGCGCTTTTCCACGTGCTCCAGCGGATAGGCAGCACGGGAGTTCTGGGTCAGGCTGTCGTCGGTGTAGTCGGGCTCGCGACGGTCGTCGAGGACGACGTTCTCGAGCACGGTGCCGAACTTGATCGCGTTCCAGATGACCGGTTCGTTCTTTTCGGAGAGATCGATGCACTTGGCATAGCAGCCACCCTCGATGTTGAACACGGTGCCGGGGCCCCAGCCGTGCTCGTCGTCACCGATCAGGTAGCGCGCCGGATCGGCGGAGAGCGTGGTCTTGCCGGTACCGGAGAGGCCGAAGAACAGCGCGGTCTCGCCGTCTTCGCCGACGTTGGCCGAGCAGTGCATGGGCAGCACGTCGGAGGCCGGCAGCAGGAAGTTCTGTACCGAGAACATCGCCTTCTTCATCTCGCCGGCGTAGCGCATGCCGGCAATCAGCACCTTCTGCTGAGCGAAGTTGATGATCACGGTGCCGTCGGAGTTGGTGCCGTCACGGTTGGGATCGCACTCGAAGTGGGGCGCGTTGAGGATGGTCCACTCTTGCTTGGAAGAGGGGTTGTAGCCCTCGGGGCGCACGAACATGGTGCGGCCGAAGAGATTGTGCCAGGCCGTCTCGGTAGTCACTCGCACCGGCAGATAGTGGGTCGGGTCGCTGCCCACATGGAGTTCGGAAACGAAGCGCTCGCCGCCGGCCAGGTACTCCTCCACGCGACCCCAGAGGGCATCGAACTGATCGGCAGGGAAAGGCCGGTTGACGCTGCCCCAGTCGATGTCGCCACTGGTCGAGGGCTCGTCGACGATGAAGCGATCCTTGGGCGACCGGCCGGTGCGCAGCCCGGTGTTCACCACCAGGGCGCCATTGGCGGCGAGTCGGCCTTCACCGCGTGCCACGGCACGCTCGATGAGTTCGGCACTGCTGAGATTGACGTGTGCTTGAGGAGCGGCTTGGGTTGTGGTCATGTCGTTTCCTGGGCCTTGCGGCCGGTTCTCTCTCGTATGCCAGGCGTCCGTGCGCCATTGCGTTTGAGGGGTCCGATCGTCCGTGCGGATATTTGCCGTCTTGTCATGCGGCGATCGGCCTTAAGGCGGGCGCCATTATGGCAAAAAGGAAGCCGTCAGGAAACGCTAACGTTGGCCGAAGTTCATGTAGTTTTACTACTACATGGAGACATATCGCCGCAGGTTGACCAGACCCAAGCTTGTGCATTGCAGCATCGTCAGACGAACGAACGAGACGCCTCAGGCGTCTCGTTCGCCATGCTCGACTGGCAGGTCAGTGCAGAGTAGGTGCAGCGCCGCCCTGCTCGTGCAGCAGCGCCTCGACTTCGCTCTCACCGAAGCGATAATGGGTATGGCAGAAGTGGCACTGGGTTTCGATCTCACCCTGCTCGGCCAGCACCGTGCGCAACTCGTCGCCCCCCAGGGTCAGCAGCGCTTCGCCGATGCGCTCCCGCGAGCAGGTGCAACCGAAACGCAGCGACTTGGGTTCGAATACCCGCACCGTCTCCTCATGATACAGGCGATGCAGCAGCTCATGCTGTTCGAGCCCGAGGAGCTCTTCGCTGCGCAGGGTACCCGCAAGCTGGACGGTACGCGCCCAGGCATCCTGGTCCTGGTTCTGCGACTCGTCGGGCAAACGCTGCAGCAAAAGCCCACCGGCTCGCTGGCCGTCGGCACGCAGCCAAAGCTGGGTCGGCAGCTGCTCCGATTGCGAGAAGTAGGCCTCGAGGCACCCCGCCAGGCTGTCGTGATCGAGGGCCACGATGCCCTGGTAGCGATTCCCCTCTCTCGGATCGAGAGTGATCACGATATGGCCGTCACCTACCAACTGGCGGAAACCGGCCTCGCCCTCGGGCAGAGTCGCGTCATCTGCCAGGCGGGCGATGGCGCGCAGCTCACCGCCAGGATTGGACTCCGCCATCAGCAGGGACAGCTCTCCCTGCCCGCGTACCTCGATGCTGAGGATCCCGTCGAGCTTGACGGTGTCGGTGAGCAGGGCCACTGCGGCCAGCAGTTCGCCCAGCAGACGGTTGACGGCTGGCGGGTAGCCATGGCGATCAAGCACCTCGGCGTAGGAGCGCTCCAGTGTGACGATCTCGCCACGCACATTGGTGCGGTCAAATAGAAAGCGCTGGATCTGGTCGGTCATGATCAATTCCGGTTGGGTCATTCGGTATCGAGGCAGCTGTTGGAGGCATTTCACTCATCCAACTGACGCTGGAAGCGCTGGATATCACGGCGCTGCTTCTTGTCGGGGCGCTTGAGCGGATGCTGCATTGCCTGGTTGGTCAGACGCCGGCTCTCGGCCTCACGCACTCGGCGTTCAGCGCTCTCGACAGTTTCGCGATAGAGTTCACGCGCTTCAGGTGCACCGCGACGCTGATCGGAAAGTGCCACCACTTCGACCTCCCAGATCTCCCAGCCCTGGGGCACGCGAACCAGTGCGCCAACCTCCACGCTCTTGCTGGTCTTGGCACGCTCGCCGTTGTAATGCACCTTGCCGCCCTCGATGGCTTTCTTGGCCAGGGCCCGAGTCTTGAAGAAGCGGGCGGCCCATAACCACTTGTCCAGGCGTACGTTACTCAAACTTGCCTCCCTCCTCGGGACGAGCCGAAGTGTTGCTGCGTACCTCCGAGGGTAGCGCGTCGGGAAGGATGGCGGCGAAGCGGTCCAGGGCGATGAACTCCTCGAGCTCCTTTTCCGGCCGGGTACTGTCGGGCTGCTTGATCCCCAGCAGGTAGCGGATACCGAACTCCCGAGCGCTTTCCAGCACCTCCGGGTTGTCATCGATGAACAGCGTGCGCGCCGGGTCGAAGGGTTCGACCTCCTGCAACTCGAACCAGAACTCCTGGGCCTCCTTGGGCACACCGAGGTCGGCCGAGGAGACGATCGCATCCAGGTACTCCTCGAGTCCGGTCAGCGGCAGCTTGAGCTCCAGGCTTTCGCGATCGGCGTTGGTCGCCAGCACCACCCGGGGATGAGCCTGCTTGAGCCACTTGAGGAAGTCGAGCGCGTCGCTGCGCAGCCCGACAAGGTGCTGGATCTCGCGCTTGAGGGCAACGATGTCCACGCCCAGCTCACGGCTCCAATAGGCCAGGCTGTACCAGTTCAGCGATCCCCTTTCGTGCAGGATACGGGAGCGCACCTGTTCCTGGGTGGCCTCGTCGAGGCGATGCAACTCGACATAGCGCCGCGGCAGGTGTTCCAGCCAGAAGTGGCTGTCGAAATGCAGGTCGAGAAGTGTGCCGTCCATGTCCAGCAGAACGGTATCGATGGCACGCCAGTCGATCATGGCGACTCCCGGTGACGTCTTAGCGATGGAAGGCGTGGTATTGTACCCAATGGATGATGGCGGCGCATTCCCGGCAGCTCGATGCCGACGGCATCCCGCACGAAACGGAGCTTTCATGACCGAGCACAAGACCTTGCAGAAACCCCAGGTAGTGTCACGCCAGTCCGTGGCCCGAAGCCGGCTGTTCCATATCGAGTCACTGGAGCTGCGCTTTGCCAATGGCGCCGAGCGCACCTTCGAGCGACTGTCCGGAAGTGACCAGGGGGCCGTGATGATCATCGCCATGCCCGATCCCGAACATGTCCTGCTGATACGCGAATATGCCGCGGGCTTCGAGGACTACGTGCTGACGCTGCCCAAGGGGCTGGTGGACCCGGGCGAGGATATCGTTACCGCAGCCAACCGGGAACTGATGGAGGAGTGCGGCTTCGGCGCCAGGTGCATAGAGCCCCTGGTGGAGCTGTCGCTGGCACCCAACTACATGCGTCATCGCATGCAGGTTCTGCTGGCCACGGAGCTCTACGCCAGGCGCCTGCCGGGTGACGAACCGGAGCCGCTGGTGGTCGAGACCCATGCACTGGAGGAGCTGCCGACCCTGCTGCTGCGGGATGATTTCCACGAGGCAAGAGCCATAGCGGCCCTATATATTGCCCGCGATACCCTGCGTGAACGGCACCGCAGGGAAACGCCGCTGCGCTGGTAGAGACCGGGGCAGGCGGCGGCTTTCAGCCATGCCGATGCAGTTTACGCAGGCCGCCGTTGCCCTCCTTGAGCCGAATCCAGCGACTTTGGCGATAGCTGTCCAGTCCGGCCTCGAGCAGGGTCATGACCTCGATTCCCTCTTCAGCGCTGACCGGAAGCCCCGCCTGCCCCGCCAGCGCCTCGGCGATGCTGGCGTAGTAACCCAGATAGTCGCCGGGAAGGCCTGGATGCTCGTGCGTGACGAGCTCCGCTTCCCCGACCACGGTCAGGTGTCCGGGCCGGGGATCGATGCCCCAATCACGACTCGGCATGCGCCCTTCCCGCAGCCAGTTTTCCTGCGGATCGCGGCCATACTTGACGAAGCTTCCCTGGGTACCGTGCAAGGCCAGCTGCGGGGTCGGCTCTGCCACCAGCGAGCTGGCTTGCAGGGTAACCCGTAGCCCGTCGTAGTCCAGCACGGCGAGGAAGTCATCATCCACCTCGGCGCCGTCTCGCACCGCCATCAGGTCGAGCAGTATCGCCCGCGGCATGCCGAATAGCGTCCGCGCCTGATCGAGCAGATGCGAGCCGAGGTCGTACCAGATCCCGCTACCCGGCTTGTCCTGCTCGCGCCAACGCTCGGCTACCACGGGCCTGAAACGATCGAAGCGCATCTCCAGCGAAACCGGGTGACCAACGGTTCCCGCCTCGACGAGTGACTGCAAGGTACGAAAATCACTGTCCCAGCGACGGTTATGGAAGACGCTGAGCAGGCGCTCGGCCCTGTCGGCTTCCGCCTTGAGCAACCGTGCCTCGGACAAGGATATGGTGAACGGCTTGTCGACCACCACGTGCTTGCCGGCGGCGATGGCTGCCTTGCCCAACGCAAAGTGTGTGTCGTTGGGGCTGGCAATGACGACGAGGTCGATATCCGGTCGGGCGAACAGCTCCGCTGGCTTCGTCAGCACATCCATTTCAGGCAGTGAGGCATGCACCCGCTCGCTCGAGGTGCTGACTACAGCCAGCAGTTCGAGGCCCGGTGTGGCCTGAATCAACGGGGCATGGAAGACTTTCCCTGCCGTGCCGAAGCCGATCAGGCCGACACCGAAGATCTGCTGACGCATAGCGTTCTCCCTACCTGGGGTTCGATGGTGAATGCTGCGTGACGAACCGGGCCTGGACCCGGTTCGTGGCATACATC
Organism: Billgrantia kenyensis; assembly: GCF_013697085.1. Taxonomy (GTDB): domain Bacteria; phylum Pseudomonadota; class Gammaproteobacteria; order Pseudomonadales; family Halomonadaceae; genus Halomonas; species Halomonas kenyensis. The sequence continues at coordinate 204,570 of NZ_JACEFT010000004.1, read as the reverse complement.
AGTCGAGCTTGGAGAGGTCTCGCACCGCACCCTTGTCAGCGGAAGTGGCCAACAGCGCATAGGCCTTGAGCGCGGCCGACACCTTGCGCAGGCGCTCGATGCGTGGTTTCCAAGCCTCCCTGCCACGCGCTTCCTCCGCCTCACGACGCGCCGCAAGCTCAGCATCGCTCAGCTTCACGTCGATGCGGCGGTTGGGGATGTCGATGCGAATGGTGTCGCCCGACTGCACCAGGCCGATAGCACCGCCTGCCGCCGCCTCGGGAGAAACGTGGCCGATGGAGAGCCCCGAGGTACCGCCCGAGAAGCGCCCATCGGTGAGCAGCGCGCACGCCTTGCCCAGCCCCTTCGACTTCAGATATGAGGTGGGATAGAGCATCTCCTGCATGCCCGGACCGCCCTTCGGCCCCTCGTAGCGGATGACGACGACCTCGCCCTCCTTCACCTTGCCCGCCAGGATGTGTTCCACCGCCTGGTCCTGGGACTCGACCACGTGGGCCGGCCCTTCGAAGACCAGAATGGAGTCATCGACGCCGGCGGTCTTCACCACGCAGCCATCCACGGCGATGTTGCCGTAGAGCACCGCCAGGCCGCCCTCCCTGGAGAAGGCGTGTTCGAGGTCGCGGATGCAGCCGTTGGCGCGGTCGCCGTCGAGGCTCGGCCAGCGTGCGGCCTGGGAGAAGGCGGTCTGGGTCGGGATGCCGCCGGGACCGGCCTTGAAGAACTCCACCACCTCCGGGGACGGATTGCGCATGATGTCCCACTCGTCCAGCGCCGCCTTGAGGCTATCGCCATAGACGGTGGGCACGCGGGTATCGAGCACCCCGGCACGGTCGAGTTCACCGAGGATGGCCATGATGCCACCGGCGCGATGCACATCCTCGATGTGATACTTCTGGGTGTTGGGCGCCACCTTGCACAGCTGCGGCACCTCACGCGACAGCCGGTCGATGTCGGCCATGCCGAAGTCGATCTCCGCCTCCTGGGCGGCGGCCAGCAGGTGCAGGATGGTGTTGGTGGAACCGCCCATGGCGATGTCCAGGGTCATGGCGTTCCTGAACGCCGCCTTGGAGCCAATGGCACGGGGCAGCAGGTGGCCCTCATCGCCCTCGTAGTAGCGCTTGGCCAGCTCGACGATACGGTGACCGGCGGTCTCGAACAGACGGCGGCGATCGGCATGGGTCGCCAGCACCGTGCCGTTGCCCGGCAGAGCCAGGCCCAGTGCCTCGGTCAGGCAGTTCATGGAGTTGGCGGTGAACATGCCGGAGCAGCTGCCGCAGGTGGGACAGGCGCTGCGCTCCACCTCGGCCAGGGTCTCGTCGTCCACCGAGTCGTCGGCAGCCATGACCATGGCATCGACCAGGTCGAGCCCGTGATCGAGCAGCTTGGTCTTGCCGGCTTCCATGGGACCGCCGGAGACGAAGATCACCGGAATGTTGAGGCGCATGGCAGCCATCAGCATTCCAGGGGTGATCTTGTCGCAGTTGGAGATACACACCAGGGCATCGGCGCAGTGCGCGTTGACCATGTACTCGACGCTGTCGGCGATGATGTCACGGCTCGGCAGCGAATAGAGCATGCCGTCGTGGCCCATGGCGATGCCGTCGTCCACGGCGATGGTGTTGAACTCCTTGGCCACCCCGCCGGCCTTCTCGATCTCGCGGGCCACCAGCTGTCCCATGTCCTTCAGGTGCACGTGACCGGGCACGAACTGAGTGAAGGAGTTGGCCACGGCGACGATCGGCTTGTGGAAGTCCTCGTCCTTCATGCCGGTGGCGCGCCACAGGGCGCGGGCGCCGGCCATGTTGCGGCCGGCGGTGGTGGTGCGGGAGCGATATTCAGGCATGGTGTCCTCTTCGTGCGCGTAGGCGCTATGCGGTTCACGCCGTCTATGCCACCAAAGTGCGGCGACGGTCTAGGTATGTCAGGGCAATTCTGTCATGCACGGGGCGAGGCGGCTAGACCACCAGCGAATGAGTATCGGGCAACGGCTCTCTGCCGTAGACCACCCAGACGTCCAGTGCCGGACCCAGCGCCTCGATCAGGCGCAGCTTGTCCGGGTGGGCTTCCAGGGTCTGGCGGGCGCAGATGCCCGCCTCGAAACGCCCTGCCAGCAGCCCTTCGGCCACCGCCACGGTGGTGGGCGCATCGATCTCCTCAGCGAAGCCCGAGAGGTCGGTGTAGTAGCGGGTGGCCGGCTGGCGCGCCACCTGGCGCGGCGTGGCGATGTCGCGCTGGGCCAGCAGCACCAGCGGATGGCTGCCGGCGACGAAGGTGTCCACCGGAAACGCACGGTGCATGTACCGCCCCACGCAGTCGGCATGGCTGAAATGGGCGGTGCACTGCAGCACCCGGTCCACCTCCCCCGCCACCAGCGCCTCGAAGGCGGCGGGGAACTCATCGATCAGCCTGACCTCGGCATCGATCAGTCCGCGGGCCTCGAGATAGCGGCGCAGCACCAGTACATGGTTGTTTCCCTCGGGGCCCAGCGTGGCAACGATCATGTCACTCTCCTCAGACGCTCGAATCAGATGGCGAAGATCACCACTAGCCCGGCCACGACCAGCACCACCCGCAGCCAGGCCGCACGCCGGGCGATCACGCCGTAGGAGGTCGCCATCAGGCCCAACGCGATCTTGACCGCATCGAAGACCGCCCACAGCGGGTCGAAGGCGAGGCGGATGAGATCGGGGTTGGCGACCATGGCCAGCGGGATGATGTAGAGCCCGATGCCCAGCGCCATGGCCTTGATCGCCACCTTGAGCCAGTTTTCCCCCACCATGCCTGCAGCAATGAACACGCCCCCGCATACCGGGGGGGTGATAGTCGAGAGCAGCGCGAACCAGAACACGAACAGGTGCGCCAGCAGTGGCTCGAGCCCCAGCGCCGTCAGCGCCGGCCCTGCCACCGAGACACAGATCACGTAGGCCGCCGTGGTCGGCACCTCCATGCCCAGGATCAGGCAGGCAAGGGCCGTGAGCAGCAGCGCCGGCCACAGCATCTCGTTGGAGAGCGACAGGATGCCGGAGGTGATCTTTACCCCGAGCCCGGTCAGCGACAGCACCCCGATCACCAGCGAAGCGCAGATGATGATGGCGCCGATCACCGCCACCTGGCGCCCGGCGGTGACCATCGCCTCTGCCATGCGCGTGGCGAAGCCGCGCAGCGAAAAGGTCAGCGTCACATCGAAGAACAGCAGCAGCATGCCGGCGAAGATGGCAATGCTGGCTGCATACTGCGGGGTGTAGCCCCCCAGGAAGATACGCTCGAGCAACAGCACGAAGGGCACGGCGAAGAACAGCGAGGTGATCGCCACCTCCTTGCCGCTGGGCCGGTCCGCATCCGGCATGGGCCGCAGGTCGTGGCGGGTGGCGAAGGCATTGATCCCCATCCACACGGTGGCGAAGTAGAGGATGGCCGGAAGCAGCGCCGCAGCCATGATCTGGGTATAGGGCGTGCCGGTGAGCTCCACCATGACGAAAGCCCCGGCCCCCATCAGCGGCGGCATGATCTGCCCGCCCGAGGAGGCCACCGCCTCGACGCCGCCGGCCAGGGTGCGCGGATAGCCCAGGCGCACCATGGAGGGGATCGTAATTGCGCCGGTGGAGGCCACGTTGGCCGAGGCGGAACCGGAGATCGAGCCCATCAGCGCCGAGGAGATGACCGAGACCTTGGCCGCGCCGCCGGTCAGGCGCCCGGCGAAGGCGCTGGCCATGTTCATGAAGCCGCGCCCCGCCTCGCCGGCGTTCAGCACTGCGCCGAAGATAACGAAGATCGCCACCACCCCGACGCTGACTCCGGTGAGCGAACCCCACAGGCCGCTCTCGGCAATGGTCAGGGTGCCAACGAAGCTCTGCATCGGCAGGCCCGGGTGGCCAAACTGTCCGGGGATATGTTCGCCGAACACCGCGTAGGCGAGCGCTCCCAACGCCACCAGCGGCAGCGGCCAGCCGATCGCACGACGCGCCGTTTCCAGGGTCAGTGCGATCAGAAAGACACCCAGCGCCATCTGGAAGTTGTTGTCGATGAAGCCGTACTGATTGGACAGCGCCTCCTCGTTGAAGGCGATATAGCCACAGGCGGCAATGCCGAGCACGGTCAGCAACCAGCCGCTCCAGCGCTCGAAGGGCGTGCGGGCGGCCAGGATCAGGATCCACGGCAGTGCCAGGGCCATGTGGATAGGTCGGCTGACCAGTGCCGGCGTCAGGCCGTAGAAGATCAAGCCGAGATGGAACACTACCGTGACCGCCCCGAGAATCACCCAGGCGGGATGCAAACGTGGCACGCCATCAACGGCGCTGGCCGTCGGCGAAGAAGAGAGTGTCGATGACATAGTACGGGATGCCTTGCGACTGCAGCGGGGCCATCCTTGTGCCCCACCTGCTCAGTCGGAGTTAACGCAGCTCGTCGGGAATCTCGATGCCGGCTTCGTCGTAGTAGCGCACGGCACCGGGATGCAGGGAGCCGGCAATGTTACCGATCATGTCGTGGGTGATGCCGCCCCACCATGCCGCCTCGTCAGCCATGGCATCACGCCGCTCCCAGAAGGTGCGGGTCAGGGTATAGGCGGTCTCCTCGTCCATGCTGGTGGTGGTGTAGGCAATCACCGGCAGCGAGGTGGTCTCGACATCCTGGTCGATGCCGGAGTAAGTGCCGGCCGGGATGGTCTGGCGCGCCGCGCCGGTCTGCTCGATCTGATCGTCGGTGAGGCTGACCAGGCTGATCGGCATGCTGGCGGCGGTTTCGATCACGTTGGGCGTGGGAAAGGAGCTGGCGGTGACGAAGGCATCGATCTGGCCATTCCTCAGCGCATCGGGGCCACTGCCGATCTCGGCGCTGGCCACACGCACCTTGTCCATCATGTCGAACAGTTCCAGGTAGCGCTCGGCTTCGCGGGCGCCGAAGGTGCCGCGACCGATCAGCACATGTTTGCCTTCGAGGTCCTCCAGGCCGATCACGCCGTCGTCACCGGCCGCAACGAAGTGCATGGTGATGGAAGGGATCGGGAACAGGCCGCGGATATCCTGGAAACGCGGGCTCTGACGCTCGGCGAAGGGGCCTTCGCCGGCCATGGCCTGGTCGACCAGGCCCGGCGGGGTGGTGAAGACGTAGTTACCCTGGCGTGCCATCACTTCCATGACGTTCTGCACCGAGCCCTGGCTCTCTTCCAGCGTGAGCACGACGTCGCCTTCCGTACCACGCCGGATCGCCTCGGAGAGTTCGACACCCATCTGGTAGTAGGCAGTACCCGCCGAAGCGGACTTGTAGGTCACGCGGGTTTCGGCCTGGACCGAAAGCGCGGATGCGCCAAGCAGAACGGCAGTGGCCGAGGCCAGCAGGGTTCGGGTGAAGGCAGGTTTGCGGTGTGACATGTCGGTCTCCATGTTGGCGTCCAGCATCGCGGCGCGATGTCATTGTCATTGGTCTTGGGCCAATCGTTATAAGAATGTCATGCAAAGGGATATAATGCCGACTTTTTTACACGAAGAATACCTAGAGCTAACACCATGCGAATCACAGCCGTAATAGGGGGCTGCGGTGGCGTCGGAATTGCCATCGCCCAGGCGCTTCTCGAGGCGGGAGACTTCGTGTTTCTGCTCGACCTCGAACAGGCACAGCCCATGGCAAGCGACTTGAGCGCGCGCTGGCCAGAGCGTTGCGCCTTCGTGCCTTGCGATCTGACGCGGTCGGAAAGCCTCGCTGCCGCCTTTGCTCGAATCCAAGCCCATGGGAAGGGGCTCGACAGCTGCATCAACGCCGCCGGGGTGATCCGGCGCGGCCCCTTCGTCGAGGTCGACGCCAGGGAGCTGGAGGAAATGCTGGCGGTCAACGTCAGCGGCGCCTATCAGGCGCTGCAGCTTGCCACGCGGTTGATGGTCCCCCAAGGGAAGGGGCGGATCGTGATCGTTGCCTCGGCGCACGGCCTGCGCACCGCTGCCGAACGCTCCACCTATGCCATGTGCAAGGGGGCCATGCTGGCCTTGAGCCGTGCGCTGGCGGTGGAGCTCGGCCCCCAGGGCATTCTGGTCAATGCCGTGGCCCCCGGCCCGGTCAGCGCCGGGATGCAGGATGCCGCATCCGAGTCCCGCCAGCGCTGGCAGTCGGCCACCCCGCTAGGCAGGGTCGCCGAAGCCACCGAGGTCGCACGGGCAGTGGCCTTCCTGGCCTCCGCTGACAACACTTTCGTCAACGGCGAAACGCTGGTGGTGGATGGCGGTGCCAACGTGTCCATCTAGCGCCACCTCTTGCCTGACTTGGTAAGACGCTCGACTAGATACCGAAGACCACCCTAGCCACATCGCGATAGCGCTTGGCAAAGTGCACCGTCACCCCCTCCTTGAGGTAATCGGGCAGCTCGTCGTAGTCGCGACGATTGGCCTCGGGCAGGATCACCTCGAAGATCTTGCTGCGCCGAGCGGCGATGATCTTCTCCCGAATCCCCCCCACCGGCAGCACGTAACCGGTCAGCGTCAGCTCGCCGGTCATCGCCAGCGGGCGATCGATTCCCTGGTGGCGCGCCAGTGACAGCAGCGCAGTGGTCATGGTCACGCCTGCCGAGGGGCCGTCCTTGGGCGTGGCCCCTTCCGGCACGTGCAGATGGACGAAGGCCGAGTCGAAGAAGTCGGCATCGGCACCGTACTCGGCGAGATGGCCGAGAGTATAGCTGTAGGCGATATTGGCCGACTCCTGCATCACCTCGCCGAGCTTGCCGGTGAGCTTGAAGCCCCTGGTCAGCGAGTGCACCTTGCCGGCCTCGATGGGCAGCGTGGCACCACCCATGGCCGTCCATGCCAGCCCGGTAACGACACCCTCGCCCTTGAGCACCTGTTCCTGACGGAACAGCGGTGCACCGAGGTACTCCTCGAGGTTCTTGACCGAGATGCGCACCGAGGCCCGGTCGCCCTCGAGCAGCTTGACCGCTGCCTTGCGCACGATACTGTGCAGCTGCTTCTCGAGCTGGCGCACCCCGGCTTCGCGGGCATAGCCCTCGATCACCTGGCGCAGCGCCGCATCGGTCAGGTTGATGCACTTGCGCGGAATCTTGTCGCGCTTGAGCAGCTTGGGCCAGAGGTGGTTCTTGGCAATGGCCACCTTCTCCTCGGCGATGTAGCCCGAGAGACGGATCTGCTCCATGCGGTCGAGCAGCGGCCCGGGGATGGTATCCAGGGCGTTGGCGGTGCACACGAACAGCACCTTGGAGAGATCCAGACGCACGTCGAGGTAGTGGTCGAGGAAATCCACGTTCTGCTCGGGGTCGAGCACCTCGAGCAGCGCCGAGGCCGGGTCGCCCTGGAACGACTTGCCCAGCTTGTCGATCTCGTCGAGCATGATCACCGGGTTCTCGACCTCGACCTCTTTGAGTGCCTGGACCAGCTTGCCGGGCATGGCACCGATGTAGGTGCGCCGGTGCCCCTTGATCTCGGCCTCGTCGCGCATGCCGCCCACCGAGAAGCGGTAGAACTCGCGCCCCAGCGCTTCGGCAATGGAGCGTCCCACCGAGGTCTTGCCCACCCCCGGCGGGCCGACCAGCAGCAGGATGGAGCCGCCCACGTCACCCTTGAAGGTACCCTCGGCGAGGAACTCGATGATGCGCTCCTTGACGTCCTTGAGGCCGTCGTGGTCGCGGTCGAGCACCGCCCGAGCGTGGCTCAGGTCGAGCTGATCCTCGCTGTGCACGCCCCAGGGCATCGAGGTGAGCCAGTCGAGGTAGTTGCGTGTGGTGCCGTACTCCGGCGAACCGGTCTCCAGTACCGAGAGCTTGTCGAGTTCTTCCTCGATACGCGTCAGCACCTTGGGCGGCACGACCAGTGCCTCGAGGCGGTCACGGAAGGTGTCGACGTCGTTCTCGCGGTCGTCCTTGGAAATGCCCAGCTCGCGCTGGATCACCTTGAGCTGCTCGCGCAGGAAGAACTCGCGCTGACGCTCCTGCATCTGGGCGTTGACCTGCTCGCTGATCTCGGTCTGCAGCTGGGCGACGTCGATCTCCTTGCGCAGCAGCGGTAGCACCTTTTCCATGCGCGCCTGCACCGGCAGCGTCTCCAGCACGACCTGCAGTTCGCGGCCCTTGGCCGAGGTGATGGCGGCAGCGAAGTCGGTCAGCGGCCCCGGCTCGTGGGGGCTGAAGCGGTTGAGGTAGTGCTTGAGCTCCTCGCCGTAAAGCGGGTTGATCGGCAGCAGCTCCTTGATGCCGTTGATGATCGCCATGGCGTAGGCGCGAGTCTCGTCCTCGTCGGCCTTGACCGGCTCACGGGGATAGCTGACCTCGACCAGATAGGGCGGCTTCTTCGACAGCCAGCGCTGGATGCGGAAACGGCGCAGCCCCTGGGCAATGAACTGAAGCTGCCCTTCCTCGCCGTGCAGCTTGTGCACCTTCACTGCCGTGCCGATCTCGGGAAAATGGTCGTGGCCAAGCTCGTCGACCTTGGTATCGCCGACGAATGCCACCCCCAGCGTATGGTGCGGTGTGTTGCCGACCCGGCGCATGGTCTCCTCCCAGCGCTCGCGGTTGATCACCAGCGGCTGGACCTGGGCGGGGAAGAACGGGCGGTTGTGGATCGGCAGCAGGTAGATGCGTTCGGGCAGATAGTCGCTGGCAGGCACCACGGCATGGTTGGCAACCTCGTCCACCTCGCCATCGGAGCGCAGCGCCTCGTTCTCCTCCTGCCTCGCCTGCTGCCAGCCATGTTCGTCCTGGTCGTGATCGCTCATGAAGTCCTCTTTCCGAAGCCAATGCTCAATGCCCTCTGGAATGCGGGCAGCATAGCCCAACTTCAAGGCGACGGAAGCTCAATGCATCACAGCAGAGGGGGATCAGCGCCACAAAGGCGGCAGCGGACGACTGTTGACCCGCACCTGTCCGCGGCCGATGTCGACCTCAAGTGTGCGGGTGTCCAACGGCAGGCCGAGCCACAGCGCCACCACGGTGGGCAAGTCATACCAGGTGAAATCGCCGTCGAGGCGTCGTCGCCAAGGCTCCCTCGCCGCGGAATCATCGAGACCGACCAGGCTGAGCTCTTCGAGCCGGCGACCGTCGAAGAACAGCGAACCGTCGGCACGGGCAGACAGGCCCAGCATGGGGCTTTCCAGCTCCAGGCGCAGCAGGTCGAGGCGCGGCGAATCCTGCAGGATCGCCAGCAGGTAGGGTTGGAGCTCTACCAGCATGTCATCCCGCTTCAGGCCATGATGGCCGCTGGCAGCCAGCTTGCGCAGCTGGAGCATGGCAGTGCGAATGGCGTCGGCATGCAGGCGCGAGAGCTCGACCTCGGTCTGACCCCTCAGCAGTACCTGCTCGGCAGTATGGATTTCGCCCAGATCCAGCTCTAGCTGCAACCTCAGCTCCTGATCATCCAGCAGCGTGCGATTCATCACGCGAACGTCGCTGGCGTCGAGTGCTAGCTGCGGCTGGCGCCAGGAGAGCGACTCGATCTGCAGACGATCCTCCTGAGTAAAGGAGTGCGCATCCTGGGTGTAGGCATACTGGCTGTTGAGGGTGGCCGGGCCGACTTCGAGCCTGGTCTCACCGTCGCTGAGGAACCATGATTCGAGCCGGGCCCGCAGACGCCAATTGCCCTGTTCGCCACTGAAGCGAAGCCTGCCCCCGTCGAAGGCCAGTTCACGCTCCTGCTGGGTGATACGCAGCGGGGCGAGTTGCAGCCCCCCTTCCAGGGTTCCGGTCAGGGTATGGTAGCTGGCTTCCCAGAGGGGTGGAGTCGAAGCCAGTGATTCATCGAAGAGATGGGTACCGTCCGGCCCATGGCGCAGCATCGCCTCCCCGTCCAGGTGCGTGCGGAGCACCCCATGTCGGGCTTGATAAGGCAGCTCGAGATGCCACATCTGACCAAACAGCGGCGCCAGATGGATGCGCCCGGTCGAGGACCACCAGCCCTGCTCGACGTCGACGCGCTCGATGGCCAGCTCTCCGCGTGCCTCGAGATCGGCGAGGGTGCGCGACATCTCGCGCTCGAACAGCCAGCTCGATACCGCCTGCGCACCAAACCAGGCAAGCAATAGCACAACCAACAACGGGACGATAAGACGTTCCTTGCGCATTGCTTCGCCTCCCTGTGCTGATACATGCGCTAGACCAACTAACCGTACATGGTATGTAAACTAGTGCAACCAAAGCCACAGGTGCATCGTACTCCAGGCATAGATACCGGCAAGCACGTCATCGATCATGATACCGAACCCGCCCGCCACGCGCCGGTCGGCCCAGCGAATGGGCCATGGCTTGAATACATCGAAGATCCGGAACAGCACGAACCCCCACAGCGCCGCCTCCCAGGAGAAGGGGACCGCGGCCATGGTGATCCAGTAGCCGACGAACTCGTCCCACACGATGCCGGAGTGGTCGTGCACGCCGAGATCCCGTGAGGTCTTGTCGCACAGCCAGACACCCACCACGAAGGCGACCGCCACCAGCGACAGGTACCAGCCCAGAGGCAGTTCGGACATCAGCCAGTAGAAGGGAATTGCCGCCAGGGTACCGAAGGTGCCCGGGGCCCAGGGCACGCCACCGCTGCCCAAGCCGAAGGCGAAGAAATGCACGGGGCGCCGCCAGACGCTCTGTGGACAACGGTTCATGGCTCGCCTCCACCAAAGTGCTGCCAGCCGCGAGCACCGTCCAGATCGACCCCGGACACCCCGCTGCCGGAACAGACGGTGCCAATCGGCGTCAGCGCAAGCCCCTCCAGCGTCAGCCGCCGCTGCGCCTCCCCGAGGGCTTCCCCGGGCAGGCTTAGCAGCAGCTCATAGTCATCGCCACCACACAGCGCGGCACGCCAAGCGGCCTTCTCACCCAGCGACTCGCGCAACCCCCGTGCCAGGGGCAGTGCCTCTGGCTCGAGCCGAGCCCCGACTCCCGATGCCGTGAGGACATGCTCGAGGTCGGCCAGCAGCCCGTCGGAAATATCGATGGCGGCCGTGGCCAGGTCGCGAAGTGCCAGGCCAGCCGCGAGCCTGGGCGTCGGTTTGAGGTAACGGCCCAGCAGCGGATGCGTCAGGTCACGCTCACCGCGCTGCCACAAAGCCAGCCCCCCTGCCCCACCGCCCAGAGCGCCGGTCACGGCCAGGACGTCACCGGCACGGGCGCCGGACCGAGTCATCGCCTGCCCGGGAGCAACCTCTCCCATGACCGTGACGCCAATGGCAAGCTGTCCCCGGGTCATGTCGCCGCCCACCAGCGCCGTACCGCTCGCTTGGCACAGCGCATGGAAGCCGCTGGCGAAGCCCGCCATCCAGCTGTCATTGTCGTCCTCGAGCGTCACTGACATCAGGCACCAGCGCGACTCCGCTCCCATCGCGGCCAGATCGCTCAGACTGACCGCCAGGGCACGATGGCCGATGGCGTCGGCAGGCGCATCCGCGGGAAAGTGGACCCCGGCCACCGAGGTGTCCACGCTGACCGCCAACTGCAGGCCCGGACGCGGGGCGAGCAAGGCGCAATCGTCGCCCACGCCGAGCGGCACGCCGGCATCCGGGCCGGGTGCAGCAGGAGTGAAGTGGCGGGCGATCAGTTCGAATTCACTGGCCACCGGGGACCCCTTCAGCCGCGACGTGCCCTGACCTCGGCGCTACGCAACCGGGCGGCCAGCTTGTCGAGAATGCCGTTGACGTACTTGTGCCCGTCGGTGGCGCCAAAGGACTTGGCAAGTTCCACGCCCTCGTTGATCGCCACCCGGTAGGGAACGTCGAGGCGGCGACTCAACTCATAGGCCCCCAGGCGAAGAATGGCGAGCTCGATGGGGTCGAGATCTTCCAGGCGACGGTCGAGCAGCGGTGAGATCGAGGCATCCAGATCATCGCGATAGCGCACCACGTTATGCAGCAGCTCATGGAACAGAGCCAAGTCGGCAATCTGCATCACCTTGGCCCAGTTCTCGTGATCCTCGAGGTCATCATCGGGCTGCTGGCTGCGGAACTCCGCCTCGATCGAGGTGGCCGACTTGCCGGTCATTTGCCACTGGTAGAGGCCCTGTACCGCCAGCTCCCGGGCCGCTCGTCGCGCTTGCTGGCCCGCCGAAGGGGGGCGTTGCGGACGCGATGCACTCATGTATCCGCTCCGTTGCTGGAGTCGCTGTCACCGAAGCCACGCAGCAGTGAGACCATTTCCATCGCAGCCATGGCTGCTTCGGCGCCCTTGTTGCCGGCCTTGGTACCGGAGCGCTCGATGGCCTGCTCGATGGAGTTGACGGTCAGCACGCCGTTGGCGATGGGGGTATCGAACTCGAGCTGAAGATTACCCAGGGCGGCGTTGCAGCCACCCGCCACGTATTCGAAGTGCGGCGTGCCGCCACGGATCACTGCACCCAGGGCGATGACTGCATCGGGGCTAGCCACCTGCAGCACGCGCTTCACCGCCAGCGGCAGCTCCCAGGCTCCCGGCACGTGGACAATGTCGATGTTCTCGGCATCCACGCCGTGGCGGACCAGGCTGTCGACGGCGCCTTCGACCAGGCTGTCGACCACATGATGGTTGAAGCGGCCCACCACGATCACGTAACGGCCATCGACATCGACGAAGTTGCCTTCCAGTTGAGACAGGGTATGCATCGCTAGTTCCTGATGAAAAGGGTCCTGCTGAAAACGTGTGGTTGCTGCCGACTCGAGCAGACCGAGCCCGGCGTCACTCCTGCTCGGGTACGGTCTGGCTGCCCGGGGAAATCTGCTCGATCACCTCGAGGTCGAAGCCTGACAGCGCCGAGAACTTCCAGGGCGAACTCAACAGCCGCATGCGCCCTACGCCGAGGTGGCGCAGAATCTGCGAGCCGGTGCCGATGGTCAGGTAATTGCCTGCCCCGTCGGAGTCGCTGGTACGCGGCAAGCGGCGGCGCTCCAGAAAGACTTCGAGCTGATCGCGGAAATCCCGCTGTGGCCGGCCGTCGTCCAGCAGCACGAAGACGCCATGGTCGACGGCCGCGATTTCCTGCAGGGCACTGTGGGTCGTCCAGCTGCGGTTTTCGCTCTTCTGCAGTCCCAGCAGGTCGCGCATGGTATCGGCCAGGTGGACCCGTACGGTAGTCAGGGCCTCGGGGGAAGGATTCCCCTTTACCAGCGCCACGTGGTGGGCATTCTGGATGCGGTCATGAAACAGGTTCAGGGTCAGCTTGCCGTATGCCGTGTCCACCAGAGTGGACTCCACTTGCTCCACGGTCTGCTCGTTGTGAATGCGATAGTGGATCAAATCGGCAATGGTGCCCATCTTGAGGCCATGCTCGGCGGCGAAGCGCTCGAGTTCGGGGCGCCGGGCCATGCTGCCGTCGTCATTCATGATCTCGCAGATCACCCCACTGGGGTCGAAGCCGGCCAGCGCAGCGAGGTCACAGGCCGCCTCGGTATGGCCGGCACGACGCAGCACGCCACCGGGCTCGGCCATCAGCGGGAAGATGTGCCCGGGCTGGACGATGTCCTCGGCACTGGCGTTGCGCGATGCTGCCACCTGCACGGTCCGTGCCCGATCGGCGGCCGAGATACCGGTGGTCACACCCTCGGCGGCCTCGATGGAGAGAGTGAACTTGGTGCCGAAGCCGGATCCGTTGTCGCTCACCATCAGCGGCAGATTGAGGCGCTCGCAGCGCTCACGCGTCATCGGCATGCAGATCAGGCCGCGCGCATGGCGCGCCATGAAGTTGATATGCTCGGCCTCGACCTTTTCGGCGGCCATGATGATATCGCCTTCGTTCTCGCGATCCTCATCATCCATGAGGATCACCATCTTGCCTTGGCGAATATCCTCGATCAGCTCTTCAATGGGAGCCAGGCCCCCGGAGGAAGAATGCACGCTCGAATCTCCGAATATCTATCGATTTCCTGGGCGATAGTGCACCGCAACAGAACATTGCAGCGAAGATCGCACCACGTTGAATGGGCGTCAGAGTACATTGGCGCGGCTTCGGGCGCCAGTAACGAGTACATTGGCGCGGCTTCGGGCGCCAGTAACGAGTACATTGGGGCATCCCCTCACACTTTACCCCTCCGGGGCAAAGGCCGCTGGGGAGGCGCTGTGAATCCCTCCCTGGACGCTATTTTTTCCATCCCTGGAAAAAAACCTCCCCAGCAGCCTGCCCCGTCGCTCGGTTGCGCGGAAAACTACGCCTCAATCTGCCTGCGCTCCGGTCGCGCGGTGATCCGCCAGTCGCGCCCCACGGCGCGTATGTCGAGAATCTCCAGCGGCCGCTGCTGGGCCATGCGCGTCAGTCCCGGCAGGGCAAACAGCGGGCGCGCCTCGCCGCCAAGCAGCGTCGGCGCCACGAAAAGCTGCATCTCGTCCACCAGGCCCGCATCGAGCATGGCGCCAGCCAGGGTGGCCCCGGTCTCGAGCAGCAGTTCGTTGACCAGCTCCTGTTCCACCAGATAGCGCATCAGGGAAGTCAGGTCGATGCGCCCATCCCCTCCGGCACGGATCACCACCACCTCGGCGCCTGCCGCCTCCAGGCGGGCGCGGCGCTGCGGGTCATGCCCGGGGGCGGTCGCCAGCAGGGTACGCCCCGGCTCACGCAGGCAGGCCGCCGCCTGGGGCAGGCGCAGCTGGGTATCGACCACCACGCGCAACGGCTGGCGCTCGGCGATGGCCTCGGCATCGTCCAGCGCCAGTTGGGAGGCCCGGACCGTCAAGCGTGAGTTGTCGAAGATGATCGAATCGACCCCGGTCATGATGGCGCTGGCGCTGGCACGTAGCCGTTGCACTTCGGCTCTGGCATGAGGGCCGGTGATCCACTGCGATTCGCCCGATTGCATGGCGGTGCGCCCATCGAGACTCATGGCCATCTTCATCCGCACGTAGGGGCGCAGGCGTGTCATGCGCGAGATGAAACCCGGGTTGAGGGCCTTGGCCTCCTCTTCGAGCAGGCCGACCACGACGTCGACCCCCGCCTCACGGAGCATGGCGATGCCTCGACCGGCCACGTCGGGGTTGGGGTCCTGCATGGCCACCACCACCCGCTTGACCCCCGCTTCGATGAGTGCCACGGCACAGGGGCCGGTGCGCCCCTGGTGCGAGCACGGCTCGAGGGTGACATAGGCGGTAGCGCGACGGGCAGCGTCTCCGGCCATGCGCAGCGCATGCACCTCGGCGTGGGGCTCACCGGCACGGACATGCCAGCCCTCGCCTACCACTCTCCGGTTCTTGACCAGCACGCAGCCCACGCGGGGGTTGGGGTGAGTCGTATAATTGCCGCGGCGAGCGAGCTGCAGCGCCCGGGCCATCCAGGCGGAATCGGTCGGCTTGCCCATATCGCTCCTGAGCTTCTGGAAAGGCTAGTCGTCGTTCGAGCCGGGGGGAAAGCCGGGCTCCTGGGAAAGACGGTCGATCTCGGCGCGGAACTCGTCGATATCCTGAAAGCGACGATAGACCGAAGCAAAGCGTATGTAGGCGACCTGATCCAGGCGCTTGAGCGCCTGCATCACGGCTTCGCCGATATCACGAGCCTGGATTTCACGCTCGCCGCTGGCTCGCAGACGGTGACGAATCTGTTCGACCGCTGCCTCGATAGACTCGGCACTGACCGGACGCTTCTCCAAGGCACGCAGCATTCCGGCACGCAGCTTTTGTTCGTCGAAAGTTTCCCGTGAGCCGTCTGACTTGACCACCCTGGGCATGACCAGCTCAGCGGTTTCGTAGGTGGTGAAGCGCTCGCCGCAATCAGTGCACTGGCGGCGACGGCGCACCTGATCGCCCTCTGCCACCAGGCGGGAGTCTGTCACTCGAGTGTCATGGGCACCACAGAAAGGGCAATGCATGGTGTCGATCCGAACGTGGAGCGGGGCGACGCGAACGTCGCGCTTGGGTCGCGAATAAGCGTGTTTGACCCGGCATTGTACCCGCTCGACCGCTCACCGCCCAGCGCGGGCCAGCCGAGGCTGGCCCCGCACGACCCTCTCGGCGCTAGTGGGAGTGAGAGTGGTCACCGTGGTCGTGGTCATGGTCGTGGTCGTGGTCGTGGTCGTGGTCGTGGTCGTGGTCGTGGTCGTGGTCGTGGTCGTGATCGTGATCGTGATCGTGGTCGTGGTCGTGAACCATGATCTGCCTCACCGGCGCTTCGAACCGCTGACTGTCACCCGATTCGAATATCAGCTCGATTTCGACTGGCTCACCCTCTTCCAGGGGAGCAGTCAGGCCGATCAGCATCAGATGCAGCCCACCCGGCGCCAGCGACGTGCTACCTCCAGCCGGCACGACGATCTCCGGCACCTTGCGCATCTGCATCACGCCTTCCACATCGACATGGTTGTGCAGTTCCATGACCTCCGCAGCCGCGGAGCCGGCGTCCACCAGAACCACATCCTCTTCTCCGGGGTTGCGCAGCGTCATGAAGGCAGCCGAGGCCTGGGAACCCGGCGGCACGGCACGCACCTGGGCATCCTCGATGGTCAGCAGATCGGCATGGGCGGCGAGAGATACCAGGGAAAGGCCGGCGGCAAGCAGAAGTGAGCGGGGCAGTATCATGGAGGCTCCTTGTTATAAGGTCGAGCAGGGTCAGGGCAAGCACTGCATGAGAATACTATGCCGTAGCGCAAGTGTGGCAGGCTGCGTCATAGCGACACAGCTTGAGTTAACCGGGAATTAATCCAGGCCTGTCACGCTGGCGAGTCGCCTTTACCGTGAGCTTCGCTTCAGGAGGACAGCACCCTATGCATGCCTTGCAGCAGAGCCTTGCCCTTGGCCCCGTGGGAATCTCCATCGGCCAACTGCTGATCGTACTGGCCTTCTTCATGGCCCTGCTTGCCGGAGCGCTGCTGGGGCGGCGCTATCGCACCCCTGTCGCCGACACACTGTTTACACTGCTGCTTCTCGGACTGGCCGGTGCCCGCACCCTGTTCGTGATCCGCTATTGGGGCAGCTACGACGGGATACTGTCGATACTGGACATCCGTGACGGTGGATTCGACCCCCTGGGAGGCCTGGTGGTTGGCCTGGCCTACGCCCTCTGGCTGATGTGGCGGCACCCGGCACAAAGGGTCGCCCTTGCCGGCGCGTTGACCACGGGCGCCATTACCTGGGGGCTGCTTGCCGGCCCCTTGCTGCTGATGGAATCCACTGCGCGCCCCCTGCCGGATACCGCACTGGTCGCCCTGGATGGCAGCCCGGCCGACCTGCCTTCGCTTGCGGCCGCGGAGGGCCAGCCGCTGGTAGTCAATCTCTGGGCTACCTGGTGCCCGCCCTGTATTCGCGAGATGCCGGTCTTCGAGCAGATGCAGCAGGAAGCGGACGACATTACCTTTGTCTTCGTCAACCAGGGGGAAGATGCCCGTCACGTGGAACGCTTTCTTGCCGAACACACCCTTGAGCTCGACAACATCCTGCTCGATGCCCGCAACTCGCTTGGCGAAGTCACCGGCTCCATGGCCATGCCGACGACGCTGTTCTACGATGCAGACGGTCAACTGAGAAGCACGCATTTCGGCGAACTGTCTCGGGCCACCCTGCTGAGCGGCATCGAGCGCCTGCGCTGAATTCAGCCCCCTGTCATCCAACGGACTCCCGGGGTCCATAGCGTCACATCGACATCAAGGAAACCCACATGGCTTTTCGATATTGCGTGCTTGCCACCGGACTGACTGTCCTCGCCGGCGCCCCCATGGCGCTTGCCGACGACTGGCCAGCCCCCATCCGCGCCTTGAGTGCAGAAGGTTTGGAAATACACGGTGAGTTCGAGGCCCCAAGCGGCCTTTCCGGCTTCGCCGCCAGCCACCAGGGCCGCGAGATGACCGTCTTCGTGACTGGCGATGGTCAACATGCCATCGTCGGCACCATGATCGATGCCGAAGGCAACGACCTCTCCGAGGCGCCTCTCGATGAACTCGTCAGAGCACCACAGGAAGAGGAAGTCTGGCAGAAGCTGGAAGCCAGCTACTGGATCCAGGACGGCCAGCCGGACGCCCCCTTGGTGCTGTATACCTTCACCGACCCCAACTGCCCCTACTGCCACCAGTTCTGGAAGCAGGCCCGCCCGTGGATCGAGGCCGGGCAGGTCCAGCTGCGCCATATCATGGTGGGGATCCTGCAGCAGAGCAGCCCGGCGAAGGCCGCTTCCCTGCTGGGCGCCGATGACCCGGAGGCCGCCCTGCACGACCACAGCCAGGGCAATTCCGTCGCGGCGGCCCCGCAGCCCCGGGATATCGAGGACCAGATCTATCGCAACAACGGATTGTTCGATGAACTGGGGCTGTATGCCACGCCGACCACGATCTACCGCCACGAGGGACGGCTACAGCGTGCGGACGGCATGCCGGAAGAGGCGCGCCTGGTGGAAATGATGGGGGGAGAACAGCCCTGAGCCGCGAGCTCAGGGCTCCGGCTGCAGCGGCAAGGTAAGGCGGGCCTCGAGTCCGCCTCCCTGCGGGCGAGTGAAATCGAGCTGCCCGCCGAAGCGCTCTGCGATCGCGTTGACGATGGCGAGCCCCAGGCCGCTCCCCTGCTGCTTGCTGGTGCGCCAGAAGCGCTCGGTCAGCTGCCCCAGCAGCTTGGCCTCGACCCCCGTCCCGTGGTCGCGGACCCGGAAGGTGACAGCCGATCCTCCTTCAACCCGCTCGGCGTCAAGGACCACCGGCCCCGCATCGCCGCCATGCAGCAGGGCGTTGTCAACCAGATTGCGCAATGCGGTGATTGCCAGCTCGCGAGGCAGGCCTAGCCGTCCTTCGGGCCACACTGCGGGTAGCTCGAACCGCGACACCGTCATGCCATTATCGCGAAGCGCCAGCTCCACCACATCGGCAATTCGGCTGCACTCGCCATCATCGAACCGGGCCTGACCCTCGACCCGGGCGAGCATCAGCAGCTGATCGAGAATTCGCGTCAGCCTGCCGACGCCCTCCTCGGCGTGGGCCAGTGACTGGCGGGCAGCCTGTCCCTCTACACGACCGGCTACCTGGAGATGGGTCTTGATGGCAGTGAGCGGCGTCTTTAGCTCATGAGCGGCATCGTTGGTGAAGCGCTGCTCGCGCACCATGGCCTGCTGAACACGTTCCAACAGGCCATTGAGCGTCTTGATCAGCGGCTTGAGCTCCACCGGTACCCCGTGAGTGGCTACCGGCCCCAGGGCTTCAGGGTGACGCTTCGCCAGCGACTGTCGCAGCCGGGACAACGGCGCCAGGCCACGCACCACTCCCAGCCACAGTGCGACCATGCTGCCCACCAGAGCCACGGCAAAAGGCACCACCGCCACCTTGAAGACCTCACTCAACAACTGGTTGCGCTCATCCATTCGGTCCGCGGTGGTAATGGTCAGTCCGCCACGCTCGTAGGTGAACACCCGCCAGGTGACGCCCCCCTCTTCACGGAAGCTATGCCCGCGCTCCCCCGGCGCCAGGATCGACTCCAGGTCGGTATGGGTGCGGGCCATGACCTCTCCGCTGGGCGAATGCACCTGGCAGGCGAGCCCTTCGATGGGTGGAATCGACAAGGCGGCCCGATCCGCCGTCAGCCACACCTCCTCGGGAAGCTGAGCCATCAGCCCTGCCACCATGCGTGCCGACTGGGCCAGGCGCTGATCGAGGGTGGCCACGAACTGCTCTTCGAGGTCACGCATCAACCAGGTCGCAGCCAGCCCCCACAGCAATGCCAGGGTCAAGCCCAAGGTCAGCAACAGGCGCGTACGCAGGCTCATCGCCCCGCTCTCCCGGGCGGCGCTTCCACCGCCGAAGGCTTGCCCAGGCGATATCCCAGCCCGCGTACGGTCTCGATCACCCGGATGCCGAGCTTGCGCCGCAAGTGATGGATATGCACGTTGAGCGCATTGCTTTCCACGTCTTCGTTCATGCCGTAGAGGCTGTCCTTGAGCTGGTCGGCGGTAAGCACGCTGCGAGGCGACCGCAGGAAGGTTTCCAGCAGCACCAGCTCTCGTCGCGACAGCGCCACCGGCTGATCGGCCACGCTCACCTCGCGCGCAACCGGGTCGAGGCACAGCGCACCGTGCTCCATCACCGAGCGGGATCGCCCTACGGCCCGGCGCAGCAAGGCATGCAACCGTGCCACCAGCTCGTCCAGGTCGAAGGGCTTGACCAGATAGTCGTCCGCTCCACCTTGAAGTCCCATGACGCGATCCTGAACACTGTCGCGCGCAGTCAGTACCAGTACCGGGGTGGTGACCCCGGCTCTGCGCCACTCCTCCAGCAACTCGAGTCCATCGCCATCAGGCAGGCCACGATCGAGGATGACCACGTCGCTGGCCACCGCCTCGAGGGCCATACGCGCCTCTGCCATGGTTTCCACATGGTCGGCAACGAAATCGTGTGCGCTCAGCCCGGCCAGAATGCCTGAGGCCACCAGCGCATCATCCTCGATGAGCAGAACGTGCATGAAGGGTTCCTCTTCTTGTGGCGCATCGTGTCATGTGCAGATTAAGCGGAGGTTAACGACAGGAGAAAGCCAGGCCGAGAGAGCAACGATAAGCGTCCCCATCGGCCGAGCCGATGGGGACGCAGGGCAGGGTTGTCGAGCCCCCCTCAGTCGCGAGCGGGGATCGCCCGGGCCAGGAACCAGCCCGCCACCATGGCGATCAGCATGGCGAACAGCGGCGCGGTGAGCCCGGCAATGGATGCCACCGCGGGCCCGGGACAGTAGCCGGAAAGCCCCCAGCCGATGCCGAACAGGGCCGACCCGCCAATCAGCCGGACGTCCAGGTCCTGGCGCGTGGGCAGCTGAAAGGTCTCCCCCAGCATCGGCCGCTCGCGGCGAAAGACCAGCCGGTAGCCGATGAAAGTCGTCACCACCGCCCCGCCGAGGACGAACATCAGCGTCGGGTCCCAGGCGCCGAAGATATCCAGGAAGCCGAGCACCCGGGCCGGGTCGGTCATGCCGGCGAGTGCCAGGCCCAGGCCGAACAGCAGCCCGGCGATATAACCCATGACGGATTTCATGCGCCACCTCCCAGCACGTGCCGTGCGATATAGACGGTGACGATGGCACAGGCCAGGAAGGTCATCGTCGCCACCATCGAGCGCGGTGACAAGCGCGCCAGGCCGCAGACGCCATGGCCACTGGTGCAGCCACTGCCCAGGCCGGTTCCCAGCCCCACCAGCAGGCCGGCCACCAGCATCAGGCCCACGCCGCCAGCCGGCTGACCGACCACCTCACCGGGGGCACCGGCGACGTTGCCAAGCCCGCCTCC
Organism: Billgrantia kenyensis; assembly: GCF_013697085.1. Lineage (GTDB taxonomy): Bacteria > Pseudomonadota > Gammaproteobacteria > Pseudomonadales > Halomonadaceae > Halomonas > Halomonas kenyensis. The sequence goes on along the minus strand of NZ_JACEFT010000004.1, from coordinate 183,466 downwards.
CAGCAGCATGAGCAACAGGGGACCGCTGACCAGACCCAGCACGAAGGCCACGCGCCAGCCGCTGTCGCCCTTGGGCAGCGTGGTGACGAGGCTACCAACGATCCCGCTGATGCCGGCAATGCGCCCCAGCGTGGCCATCAACCAGACGGCCGACAGGCCGATGAACACACCCCCTATCAGCCCCTGAAGGCTCGCGATCCAGTCCACTTCTTCACTCCTTCTTACAGTGTTGAACGTCAAGAAAGGTCGTGCCTACACCATCGGCTCCGCTGCACCGCAGGCTCGGCCCGGTGTGGCAGACTCGCCACGCAGCGAGCGCCAGGCATCAAAGGTGCTCAGGAACACCTCCCCGGTCAGCTCGCGGCAGAATTGGGTATTCCTCAACCGGTCCATCACCGGCCCCTTGACCTCCGCCAAATGCAGCTTGACCTGGGCATCGCGCAGTCGGGCATTGATCACCTCCAGGCTTTCCAGCGCCGAGGCATCGATGACGTTCACTGCCTGACAGGCCAGTACGACGTGACATAGCCCGGGCTGGCGAAGCGCCAGATCCATGACGGTATCCTCGAGATAGCGCGAATTGGCGAAGTAAAGACTCTCGTCGACCCGCAGGATGGCCAGCTGTGGATCGGTTTCCACTGCGTGGCGCTTGACGTTGCGGAAGTGCTCGGTCCCGGGCACGCGACCGACCACGGCGCTGTGGGGGCGGCTAGTGTTGTAGAGATGCAAGGCCAGTGAAAGTCCCACCCCGGCCAGGATGCCGGTCTCGATTCCGATGGCGAGCGTCACGCCGATGGTGACGAGCATGGCCATGGCATCACAGCGGGAGTAGTCCCAGGTCCGGCGGATGGCGCCGAAGTCCACCAGCGACAGCACTGCCACGATGATGGTGGCTGCCAGGGTGGCGATCGGCAGGTAGGCGATCAGCGGGGTCAACAGCAGTGCCGCCACGGCAATACCCACCGCCGTGAAGGCCCCGGCTGCGGGAGTCTCGGCGCCGGCATCGAAGTTGACCACCGAGCGGGCGAAGCCGCCGGTGACCGGCATGCCGCCGGTGAACGACGCGGCAATGTTGGAGGTGCCCAGCCCCACCAGCTCCTGGTCCGGGTCGATCCGCTGCCGGCGTTTGGCGGCGAGAGTCTGGCCCACCGAGACCGACTCGACGAAGCCGACGATGCTGATCAGCAGGGCTGCCACGAACAGCTGGCTCCACAGGCCGCTATCGAACCCCGGCAGGGTCAGGGGCGGCAGACCCGCCGGCACCTCTCCCACCACGGCCACGCCCTGGGCATCCAGACCCAGCCTCCAGGTGACCAGGGTGGTCACCGCCACGGCAAGGATGGGCGCCGCCTTGGTCAGCATATCTGCCGGTCGTGCGGGTACGCCCAGCTTTCGCAGGCAGGGATTGAGCCAGCGGCGGGCGCTGTAGAGCGAAGCCAGGACGGAGAAGCCGATGATCAAGGTAGGCCCGTTCACTCCCCCCAGGCTGCCGCCGAGGCTGCCCAGCAGCTCCAGCAGATTGTGACCGCTGGCTTCCACACCCAGGACATGCTTGAGCTGGCTGGCGGCAATGATCAGCCCCGAGGCGGTGATGAAACCCGAGATGACCGGGTGACTGAGGAAGTTGGCCAGAAAGCCCAGCCGTGCCACCCCCATCAGGGTCAGGATCAGTCCCGACATCAGCGCCAGAACCAGCGCCGCACCGAGATATTCCGGCGATCCCTGGGGGGCGACCTGCCCCACCGCCGCCGCCGTCATCAGCGAAACTACCGCCACCGGCCCGACTGCCAGGGTCCGGCTGGTGCCGAACACGGCATAGACCACCAGCGGCGCGATACTGGCGTAGAGCCCCACCTCGGGCGGCAATCCCGCCAGCATGGCATAGGCCAGCGACTGCGGGATCAGCATGATGGTCACGATGACCGCTGCCAGCAGGTCGCTGCCCATGGTGGCCCGGCTGTAGCCAGGCAACCACTGCAGTATCGGTAGGTAGCGCTTGGGATTCATCGATCAGCTCTGCCTGGCAGCCGCTTCCAGTTGGGAGCGGCGCTCCTCGAGGTCATGCCCGGCGGCTCGCGCGGCGGCCAGCAGCAGCGGGATGTTGCACTGCGGCTCACGGCTTCGGGCATGCGCCCACAGGTGTACCGCCCGCCTGCCGGTCCGGCAGAAGGCCAGGATCGGCGTGGGCAGGCTCTCCAGCGCCTGCCCGAAGGCCGCGATATCGGCCTCGCTGTACTCGCCCGGAGTGACCGGGATGCAGCGCCACTCGAGCCCCAGCTCGACAGCCCTTGTACTCAGCGCTCGATCATCGGGATGATCCTCCGCCTCGCCCGGACGACGGTTACAGATCACCGCACGGACTCCCTGGCGAGCGACCTCCTCGAGGTCGGCCGGGGTGACGGCATCGGCGATGGCAAAGCCGGGGTCAATTTCATGTACCTGCATGGTGGCTCACCTCCTGACCGCCTCAGAACTTGTTGATCGGCACCTTGAGATAGATCTGGCCATTGTCCTCGGGCGGAGGCATGTGGCCGGCGCGCATGTTGACCTGCACCGACGGCAGGATCAGGCGCGGCATATCGAGGGTGGCATCGCGCTCGGTGCGCATCTTGACGAACTCCTCCTCGCTGATGCCTGAGTGCACATGGACGTTATGGGCACGCTGCTCCGCCACGGTGGTCTCGTGCTGGTACTCCTCACGTTCCGGCGCCTTGTAGTCATGGCACAGGAAGAGACGCGTCTCGTCCGACAGCGCCAGCACCTTCTGGATGGATTGAAAGAGGGTGCGGGCATCGCCACCCGGGAAGTCGCAGCGAGCCGTGCCGTAATCGGGCATGAACAGGGTATCGCCGACGAAGGCGGCATCACCGATGACGTAGGTCAGGCAGGCCGGCGTATGGCCCGGCGTATGCAGCACGCGCCCTTCCAGGTTACCGATGGCGAAGGTGTCGCCTTCCTCGAAGAGGCGGTCGAACTGGCTGCCGTCGCGGGCAAACTCGGTACCCGCGTTGAAGGCCTTGCCGAAGACGTCCTGTACCACGGTGATCTTGGCACCGATACCGGTCTTGCCGCCCAGTTTCTCGTGCAGGTATGGGGCGGCGGAAAGATGATCGGCATGCACGTGGGTTTCGAGGATCCACTCGACCTCAAGGCCTTTATCCCGGATAAAGGCGATGATCTCGTCGGCGGAACGCACATCGGTTCTGCCGGCGGCGTAGTCGAAGTCGAGCACGGAATCGACAATGGCGCAGGCCTTGCTGCCCGGATCCTGCACCACATAGCTGAAGGTATTGGTGGGCTCGTCAAAGAAATGGGTCACGATCGGCTTGGACATGGTTATCGACCTCCGTCGGTGTAGTTTCCGCACGCTTGTCTTACTGTAGCACGAATAAAGTTATATATATATATCATTTATGCATAACGAACGCAGAGCCCCAGCCCCCGGAGGCGCCGAGGCCCTGCTGATGCGTTAAAGGGTCTTCTTGCAGAAGTACCAGTCGGTGTACTCGTAGCCCTGCTCCTGGCGCGCCTCGGCGTCGGCAACGGTGTGTGGCGGCGGCACGATGACCGGCTCGCCCGGCTGCCAGGCTTCAGGGGTGGCCACGCCGTGTTCGTCGCTGGTCTGCAGCGCCTTGACCAGGCGCAGCACCTCGTCGATGGAGCGGCCGTTGCTCATCGGATAGTAGATCATGGCCCGCAGCACGCCTTCCGGGTCGATGACGAAGGTGGCGCGCACTGCCGAGGTGTCGCTGGCACCCGGCTGCACCATGCCGTAGGCGTTGGCCACCTTCATCTGCAGATCCTCGATGATCGGGAAGGGGATCTCGACACCGAAGTTCTCCTTGATGCTACGGGTCCAGGCGATGTGCGCATGAATGCCATCGATGGAGAGCCCCAGCAGCTCGGTATTGACGGCCGCGAACTCCTCGGCGCGCCGGGCGAAGGCCATGAACTCGGTGGTGCAGACCGGGGTGAAATCGGCGGGGTGAGCGAACAGCACCAGCCACTTGCCCTGGTAGTCCGACAGCGACTTCATGCCGTGGGTAGTCTTGGCGCTGAAGTCCGGGGCCGGACGGTTGAGCTGGGGCATCGTAGGCTGCTGGATCTGGTTTTCCATATTCGTTCTCCTCTCTGGGTGATGTGGGGGCTTCTCCTCGCTTCGGTTATAACGATATTTCATTTGGAGATATAACGACCAATTGAAGTTGCCGATGATGGCGATAGCCAAGCCCTGCAGCGGAGAAAAAAATGGCGCCATCGCCGGGAGCGATAGCGCCTTCAAAGCGAGAGTGACGACTCTCGGCTACTTCTTGGTCAGGTTGCAGGTATTGACACCTAGCAGCTGGTAGGCCGGACAGAAGTTGAACAGCCCGGTCGCCAGCGGCAACACGCCGATCCAGCCCCAGGCGCCGATCACGCCCGTCAGGGCCAGGCCGATCAATACGGCCCCGACCACGATCCTCAGGATCTTGTCGATACCACCTACGTTGCTCTTCATGTGATACACCTCGCGAGGTTGGAGATCAGAAGCTGAAGACAGGAATCTTCGGATCGCGCATCATCTCGGCCATCGGGCCGGGGGCAGCCACGCCGACACCCTCTCGCAGATCCTCCTGCTCGTGCTCGCTGTTGGGCAGGTAGATGGCGCAAACTTCCACCTGGGCTCCATTGTCCATCAGCATCTGCAGGATCCCTTCCGGGGTCACCTGTCCGGCCGGATTCTCGGGCGGAGTATTGATCGGCTCAGCGCTGGCGTAGCCTTCGATAGCAAGATCGCCTGCCGCATCGCACAGTAGTATCGAGAGCTCGGCTCCCTGCTGCTGCATGGCGTTGGACAGAATCATTGCCATGCCTTGGGTCTGCAGGGAGTCGCTGGTCAGAATGACCAGGGCACGCTCGGCCATGTCATCGTAAGCATGATCTTCTCCACCGTGGCTGTCTGCCAGGGCTGCACCGGACAGGGCGACGGCAGTGGCGGTTGCAGCCAGGGTCAGGGTAGTCTTGATGCTCATAGGTACACCTCTCTCTGTTGTGGTATCGACAACGGCTTTGGATCAGTCGGCCGGGCGCCAGGCCACCGCGGGATCGATTTCATAGCTCCACGGCAAGCCGGAGTTGCGCCAACCATTTACAGCACGCACCCCCTTGGATTCACCCTCCTGCAGGGTGCCGCCCTCAAACCCATCGCTGACCGAATACACCTGGCTATAGCCCATGGCGTGGATCACATCCGCGCCAGGGGCGCTCCGGGTGGCGCCGGATCGGCACATGACGATGATGGGGTCGTCCTCGGTCACGCCGAGGGCCTCGAGACGCTCTTTCACCTGCGCCTCAAAGTCGCTGTTGCGTACCATGGGCCAGGTCTTCGCCTCCTCATCGAAGTCGGTGTGATCGGCCAGTACCCAGGGCACGTGGATATCAGTGGACCCGGCGAAACCGGTGAACTTGATCTCGACGGGATCACGCACGTCGATCAGCACCGCCCGCTCGTTCTCCTGCATCAGCTCGTAGGCTTCCACCGCATCCAGGTAGAGGCCGAGCTGGGTCTCGCTGTAGGCGTCGGACTCCTGGGCCAGGACAGTGCCGACGGTCAAAAGGCCAGCCAACGGGACGCCGGCCAACAAAGCAAATCTCATAACCAAACCCTCTATATTAATATCTACCAGCATTAAGGCTAGCCTAGTGCATTGCACCATGATTCACATGCGTCACTTGGACGCAGCTTGATATGAATCAAGTTGAGTGACCTTTGAGAAAAGCTTGGGACAACATGTCACGCACGAAAGGGAACCGTAGTGCGGCATCATCATGAGCCAGCCATGACTTGAGGCACCCACCTGGCATGTCGACACTCCGCCACTGGATCACCCTGCCCTATCGCCGCTACCCGATGCTGACCGGCGGACTGCTGCCACTGATCGTGCTGGCGTTGTTCGTGGTGATGCCTCGCATGCTGGAGCCGCCTGAGCAGGAAATCGACCCACTGGGAAGAACGGCCCTGACCCTTGCCGCCGAGCGTGGCGAGCACGAAGCGGTCATGGAAATGATCGACGCCAGCACCCCCGTTGACGAGCGCGACCGCTGCGGCTGGACGGCCCTGATGAAGGCAGCTGCAAACGGTCACCTGGCCATGCTCGAGGAACTGCTGGCTCGCGGCGCCAACCCGGAGCATCGCGACGATGCGGGCTATACGGCACTGATGGTGGCCGTCGTGAACGGCCGGGAGGCGACGAGTCGGGCGCTGCTCAGGGTGGGGGCTGACGTGCATGCCGTCGATGACCAAGCGGGCTGGTCAAGCCTGATATGGGCCGCAAGGAATGGCAGCGAGGAGCTCACCTCCCTGCTGCTGGCTCACGGCGCCGATCCTGCCCATGCGGCTGACGACGGCACCACGCCGCTCCAGCTGGCGCGAGAGGGTGGCCACGCCGGGGTCGTATCACAGCTCGAGGCGGCCGGCGCCAGGGAATAACCCAACGACTCTCAGGTGACTTCTTCGGCGGGCGGTCCGAACAGCCGGTCGGTGAGGCGCACGTACCAAGCCGCCGACTGTACCTGGACGATATAGGCCAGGGCGATCAGCAGCGATGCCTCTGCTCCTGCTTCGCCGAAGGCATTCATGGCTAGCGCCAGAGCGATGGAGAGGTTGCGCATCACCGTGCCGTATACCAAAGCGATGCCATCCCCACGGGAGAGCCAGGCCTTGGCCACCAGCGTACTGAACAGGTAGTTGATGGCATAGAGGGCCAGCAGCGGAACGGCGATATCCAGCAGGAGTCCGGGGGTAGTCAGAAGATCGTCGGCCTTGAGCGCCATGGCCACGAACACGATGCCCAGCACCCCCAGGGTGGAAAAAGGCGGGAAGCGCGGCGCCCACTGCTTCTGAAAACCGGCCTGACCGTGGCGCTTGACGAGCAGATGGCGTGTCAGTTGGCCAGCCAATAATGGCAGGCCCACCACCAGCACGATTTGGCGAAAAACGCCGAACAGGTCCACCGGGATGGCGGCGCCCATCAACCACTTCACGTAGAGGGGCGTGGCCAGCGACCCCAGGAGCAAGCCCAGCACGGTCATCTTGACTGCAGCAGGCAGGTTGCCCTGGGCGAAGCCGGTCCAAGAGATGGTCATGCCGCTGGTAGGCAGTAGGGCCGCCAGCAGCAGCCCCAGTGCCAGGTAGGGGCGGTCGCCGAACCACCAGATGCCCAAGCCGAAGGCGATGAAGGGAATGACCGCAAAATTGATCAGCTGCGCCAGGCCCTGGGTGCGCCCATCGCCGCCCTCCAGCAGCTGACGCAGCTTCAGGTTGACCATCATCGGGTAGATCATCAGCAGGGTGAGCGGCACCACCAGCACCGAGAGCCAGTCCACCGTGGCCAATGCCCCGAAAGCCAGACCCAGCAACATGGCGATGGGGATCGCCAATACCAGGTTTCGTGTCAACGCCTGAATCAAGCCCATGGCCCCCTCCCTGACACCGGTTGACTGCTTTCAAGCTGACCCTTCGGCACTCCGCAGGCAAGGCAGCAGGTGGTCTCGTAACCCTGACTAAAGCACGATACGGTCGCCAAAGGCGGGAATCTCCGCCTCGACGCCGGTTTCTCCCAGGGCAGCCTTGAGTGCCTCCTGGGAAGCGGGCTCACCATGGACCAGATAGAAACGTGGCTGGTTGCGAAAGGCACCGGCCCAGCCGATCAGCTGGCTCTGCCCGGCATGGGCGGAAAAACCGCCGATGGTATGCACCTGGGCCTTCACCTGAAGATCGTGCCCTAGTACCCGAACCCGCTCGGCGCCGTCGACTAACTGGCGGCCGAGGGTTCCACCGGCCTGGAAGCCGACGATAACCAGGCGCGTACTCGACTTCTCGATGTTATAGCGAAAATGATGCACGATGCGCCCACCGGTGCACATGCCGGCGCCCGCTATGATGATTGCCCCACCATGAATCCGGTTGATCGCCATGGATTCCTCCACCGTCCGCGTCATGCGCAGGACCGGCAGGTAGCGGCTGACATCGCCGCTGGCGGCAATGTTGAGGACCTTGAGATCCTCGGCATCCAGGTTCTTGCGAGCGCGGTGGTAGAGCTCGGTAACCTTGATCGCCATGGGGCTATCGAGAAAGACCATCTGCTGCCGCAGCCGGCCCTGGTGATAGAGCACGCCCAGGTGATAGAGGATCTCCTGGGTACGCCCCACCGCGAAAGCGGGAATCAGCACGTTGCCGCCATCGGCATGCGCCTCTTCCAGTACTTGTGCGAACTCCTCGAGAGTCTCTTCGAGCGGACGATGATCACGATCACCGTAGGTGCTCTCCATCAAGACCAGGTCGGCTTCGTAGAGCTTTTCCGGGTCCTTCATCAACACCGAGCTGGGGTTGCCCAGATCCCCCGAGAAGACGAGGCGCTTCACCTGCCCCCCGGATGGAATCGCCAGTTCGACGAGCGCAGATCCCAGAATATGACCGGCATCACGGAACACCAGGGTCACGCCGCCGGGGAGCTGCACAGGCTGACCGTAGCTCTGCGACTTGCATAGCCTCAGGGTGCGTTCCACATCCTTCAGTTCATAGAGCGGCTCGATCAGCGGCTTGTCGTTGCGCTTGCGCCACTTGTTTTCCCACTCGACATCCTTGGCCTGGATGAAGGCGGCATCTTCGAGCATGATTTCCAGCAGATCGCGTGTGCCACGGGTGCAGTATATGGGCCCGCTGTAGCCCTCCCGAACCAGCTTGGGCAGCAGGCCGGCATGATCGAGATGACCGTGGGAAATCACCACGGCGTCGAGCTGTTTCGCCAACGCCCCGAAGGGTGCCTCATTGGCCTCGTCAGCCTCCTTGCCTCCCTGATGAAGGCCGCACTCCAGCAGTATCCGGTAGACTCGATCTTCCCCGTCACCCTCGCCTTCGACCTCGATCAGGTAGCGAGAACCGGTAACCTCCCCCACTGCCCCTTGGAACGTCAGTGTCGACATGTACTCAGGATCCTTCAGAACGATGCTTTCACTCGCCAGCATACCGGAAGGAGCCTCGGGCGACATGCAGAAAAAGCCGACCCCGGTCAGCGTTGTATGACGATTTCAGTGTTGCAGTGTTGGAATCTTTGGCATCGGGGAACGACAACGCCCCGTGCCGGCGATGAGCGGCACGGGGCGTTGCAGTCATGCGGGGTATCGGAGCTCAGCGATAGACGGGGAAGCGCGCGCAGACGGCCTCGACCTTGGCCTTCACCTCGGCCTCGATGGCTCCGGAGTCCTCGCCCTTCGCCATCACGTCGAGAATATCGCAGATCCAGCCCGCCAGGTCACGGCACTCGCCTTCACCAAAGCCGCGGGTAGTGACGGCAGGGGTACCAATGCGCAGGCCTGAGGTGACGAACGGGCTCTGCGGATCGCCGGGCACGGCGTTCTTGTTGACGGTGATATGGGCGCGGCCGAGGGCGGCGTCCGCGTCCTTGCCGGTCAGGCCCTGCTTGATCAGCGAAAGCAGGAACAGGTGGTCCTCGGTGCCGCCGGAAACCACTTCATAGCCGCGCTCGATGAACACGCCGGCCATGGTCTGGGCATTCTTCACTACCTGCTGCTGGTAGGTCTTGAACTCGGGGTCCATCGCCTCCTTGAAGCAGATCGCCTTGGCCGCGATCACGTGCTCCAGGGGACCGCCCTGGCCGCCCGGGAAGACCGCGGACTGCAGTTTCTTCTCGATTTCGGCGTCGCCTTCGGCGGAGAGAATCAGGCCACCGCGCGGCCCGCGCAGTGTCTTGTGAGTGGTGGTGGTGACCACGTGGGCGTGGGGCAGCGGGGTCGGGTAGACCCCGGCGGCCACCAAGCCGGCCACGTGGGCCATGTCCACCAGCAGGTAGGCACCCACTTCGTCGGCGATCTCACGGAACTTCGCCCAGTCGATGATCTGGGAGTAGGCCGAGAAGCCGGCGATGATCATCTTCGGCTGGTGCTCGCGGGCCAGGCGGGCCACTTCCTCGTAGTCGATGCGACCGCTCTCGTCGATGCCATACTGCACCGCATTGTAATGCTTGCCGGAGAAGTTCGGCTTGGCACCGTGGGTCAGGTGGCCGCCGGCGTCGAGGCTCATGCCCAGCACGGTATCGCCCGGCTTGACCAGGGCCTGGAACACGGCACTGTTGGCCTGGGAGCCGGAGTGCGGCTGAACGTTGGCATAGCTGGCCGAAAACAGCTGCTTGGCATAGTCGATGGCCAACTGCTCGACGATGTCGACGTATTCACAGCCGCCGTAGTAGCGCTTGCCGGGGTAGCCCTCCGCATACTTGTTGGTCAGCTGACTGCCCTGGGCCTCGAGCACGCGGGGACTGGCATAGTTCTCGGAGGCGATCAGCTCGATGTGCGCTTCCTGGCGAGCGACTTCCTTCTGCATCGCGTCGAACAAAGCATCATCGAAACCGGCAATCGTCATGTCACGGCTGAACATCGGCGGGAAACCTCACATACGGGGGAAGGATCAGATGCGCCATGATACCCCAGCCCATGACGGCTTTCACATGAAAGGCCGTCATGGGTTGCTGCAGAAATTCTCAAGTGGGGTTTAGGGAGCTCCTGCATCAGACTCGAGTACTTGGCTGACAAAATCGGTGTCGGTCCGCGTCTCTTCGGCCAGGAAAAGGATATCCTCTTCGCGAGTGACTCGGCCTTCCGGGGCCAGACTGGCGGCCTTGCGAATGAGGCTCTTGCGCACACGGTCGAGATCGACGTCGCGAACTCGCAAACGCGAAGGGTGGTCGGGTATCACCACCGATTCGCCCGGCACTTCTTCCTCACTATCGCCACGGCGAATGTCGATCCCGTTAGAGCGGGCGAAGCTCAGTTGCGCCGAGGGCTGCTTGCCGGCCCCGGCATATTCGGTCTCCTGTACCACGATGGTCTGGTTTTCATCCATCTCCTGCGCCAGGGCCAGAGCTCCTGCCAGGGCGACGTTGCCCGCCGGGCCGCGCTCAAGTCCTTCCAGACGCGCCAGGATCTCGGTCATGTAGAAGACCTCGCCTTGCTTGAGCAGCATATAGCGGTCCATGTAGCGAAGGGCACGCGCTGCGTTACGAGGTACGTCGGTGCGGTCGGGCCAGCCGGCAAAGGGTATCCCGAAGCCAGTATGGCCAGTAGTGAAGTGCTTGCGGTTGAAGTCGCGGTCACTGGCCATGTGCAGGCCAGTCAGGTCGACGCTGGCGGCCACCACCTGGGTCTCGGTGGTGCCAGCCTTGATCAAGCCGCGTGCCGTACCGGTTAGGTTGCCTCCGCCGGCATGGGTGCACATCACAACGTCTGGAGCGCGCCCGGTAGCGGCCGTCATCTGTTCGACGATTTCGACGCCCAGCGGCTCGACTCCGGCAATGGCGTAGGGCGTATAGAGCGAGGCATTGAAATAGCCGGTCTCCTCAAGCACGCGCAGGAACTGATAGAAAAGCTCGGGTCCCACGCTGAGCTGCAGCACCTCGGCACCGTAGATTTCACAGGCCCGGCCCTTCTCGAGGATTTCGGGCTGGCCGATCCCCAGACTGTCGAATACTTCCTGGACGACGACGCAGTCCAGGTTGCGCATCGCCGCCTGGCTTGCCACTGCCGCACCGTAATTGCCGCTGGTAGCGGCTACCGCACCTCGAAACCCCGACTTCTGAGCATGATGAAGGCTCAGAGAGGCTCGTCTCGCCTTGTAACTTCCTGACGGGTTTGCCGCCTCATCCTTGACGAAAATACGTGCACCCTTTCCCGCAGGTGCAAGCAACCGGCCCAGCTCGGTAATCTGCTTGAGCTCTATCAAAGCCGTGTTACCCACGCCCGAGTCCGCCTGGATACGGCGAATGGTATCAATGTCATACTCGACCATACCCATGAGCCCCTCGTAATCGAATGCGATGGGGTTTTCCAGGAAGGGTGAGTAGTCCAAGCCCAGCGCCGTAAGCATCGTGTCGTTGCGGCGAGCCATGACAGACTGGTAGTCGACCTGCTTCATGTTGCCTCCTTGCCTTGGCTGAGAATGGCCCGGGCCTGCTCGCCTGCCTCCAGCAACTCGGGGATAGCCGCCCCGAAGTCGTGCCCATAGGGCGGATTGATCGCCTCGAGCTGGCCCCGGTAATGGCGGCCAAGGGTCGAGCGAACCTCCACGGTATCGCCGGTGGTGGCGGTCTCGGGCGAAACCTGCCAGCCCTTGATGCGCATCTCGAGCGGCACTTCACGGGTCTCGGCAGGAATGGCCTCGGCGCGTGCGTCCGGTGGAAGAATCGTGGTGCGAATCTGCACCCACTGCCCACAGTGGCTCTGCATGTCGTCTCCTTCAGTCAAGTGGTGATTGGGCGAAACGGGGGGCGGTCAGCGGCAGCTCGTTGAGGTGCACGAGTCCGGGCCTGGCCAGGGGAAGATAAGCGATGGCGTTCACGGCACAGGCAGCGGTGCCGGCCCCACCGCCGACCTCGGGTGAGATACGCATTTCGATTGCCTGGTCACCGGAAATACGGGCAAAGTCGCTGGTCTCGATACCCTCCAGTTCCGGCCGAATCTGCTGAGGATGCTCCAGGCGAATGACCTCGCGGTCACCACAGTAGGCAACGGCCTCGTGATGACAGCCAGCCACTTCACCCGGCGCCACGGATACATGGGGAGTCGATCGCGCCACTCGTGTGACGATCGGCACCTTGTGCTCCTCGATACGATCCACTGGCCAGCCGAGCTGTGCCGCCATCAGGCAAATCGACTGGCGAAAGCCGACATGCCCCACTACCTCACCGGCTGCGACGGCGCGCTCGAAGGCTTGAATCGTCAGCCCCACGCCCTGGCTGTCGAGCACTGTGGCACCGAAATCGGATAGATCGTTGCAGCGACGTGCATACAGATGGCCGACCTGACCGCAAGGAACGGTAAGGGCCAATAGCAGCACGTCCATGGCAAAGCCCGGGTTGACGCCGGTGCCCAGCAGGCGGGCCCCATGCAGTCTGGCCAGCTCATCGAGCTCACTGGCCAGTTTCCGATCGGCCGCCATCGGATAGATCATCTCCTCGGCGATGGAGATGACGTCATGCCCCTTCTCGAGACAGTCGCGCAGCATGGGCGCCACATCGGTCAGGAAGGATCCGGTGGCATGCATCACCGTGGCCTTCTCGCCCTGCAGGGCCAGGTTGAGGTCGGGCGTGATGATCACTGGCTGCTCGGGCTCGGGGATGTCGAGCAATTCATGGAGGGCAATGCCCGCCTTGGCCGGGTCACGATCAACCACCGCACGGATGGGGTAGTCACGCGCCAGCGCAAGCCGAGCAATGCGCTGCCCCATGGCACCCACGCCACAGAGAATGAGGTCGTTGCGCATGGAATGGTCCTTGTTGTTCATCAATGCAGCCCAAGCCACGCCGGCAGCGTGAGGGCGATAGCGGGAAAAGCAACGACGAGCGCCAGCACCAGCACCTCCACCAGAATGAACGGCAGGATGCGCAGCATCAGCTTCTCGAACGACACTTCACCCACCGAGGAGGCAACGAATAGGCAGGCCCCAAGTGGCGGGGTCGCCAGGGCAATGTTGAGATTGACGATCATGACGATGGCGAAGTGCAGCGGATCGATGCCAAGCGATACGGCAATCGGATGGAGAATGGGTCCAAGAATGATGAGCACCGCTGTCATCTCCATGAACATGCCGACAATCAGCAGGGCGAACGACACGACGAACAGGAAAATGAGGGGATCGTCACTGATGCCCAGCAGCAAGGCCGCCAGCTCGTTCGGTACGCCCTCCCTGGCCAGAACCCAGCCAAGGATCGAGGCGGCAGCGAGAATGATGAATACCGAACCGGAGGTTCGCACCATGTCGTAGAGCAGCAGAGCGATATCCTTGAAACCAAGGTTGCGATAGACGATCACACCCACGACCAAGGCATACAGGACAGCCAGCGCACCTGCCTCGGTGGGAGTGACGACGCCGCCCAGGATTCCCCCCAGGATGATGATCGGCATCATCAGGGGCACGATGGCCCGCCGTGCGGCCATGCCCAAGGGCGGTGTGTCACTACGCAGCGAAGCGACGGGCAGGTTGTCACGCTTGGCACGCCAGGCGATGTAGGCCATCAGCGATACGGCCATGAGGATGCCAGGCACGATACCGGCGGCGAAAAGACCGGCAATCGATACCTGCATCAACGAGCCGTAGATCACCATGATGATCGAGGGCGGAATGATGGGCCCAATCACTGAAGACGATGCCGTGACTGCCGCGGCGAAGGCGCGGTCGTAGCCTTGGGCATGCATGGTCGGGATCATCATGCGCCCGATGGCTGCGGTATCGGCCACGGCCGCACCGGTAAGGCCGGCAAACAGCACGGAAACCAGGATATTGACGTACGCGAGCGCCCCACGTACGCGACCGACCAGGGCATTGGCCAGATCCACTAATCTGTCGGTAATCCGGATCCTGTTCATCATGTCCCCGGCCAGGATGAAGAACGGCATGGCCATCAGCGAGAACATGTCGATACCGGAGTAAAGGCGCATGGGCACCAGGCGCAGCAGCGCCTCGCCGCCACTCTCCAGCAAGCCGTACACTGCCGTGATACCGATGGCAAACGCCAACGGTGTGCCAAGCACGACCAGCAGTATGAAGAGACCTATCATCAGGATCATGAAAGGGCTCCCGGCTCAGGGTCGTCCTCGGCGAGCCCCCCGGTTATCAGCAGCAGCGTGCGCAGCAAGTGATGCAGCAGCATCAGCGCTCCGGCGACAGGAACGGCCAGGAGCGGCCAGAACATTGAAACGCCGAGGGTCGGCGCCGATTGGCGGGCACCACGCCAGGCGGCTTCCCAGCCCTGGGAGGTCATGATCCAGAGGAACCAGGCGATGGCAAGTGCCACGCCGATGTCGCCGGCCAGGCGCAGGAGTGCGGGCAGCCGCTGACGAATCGCATTGATACGGATGTGTTCGCCATGCTTGAGGGTAATGGCCGCCCCCACCAGCCCGATCCAGATCATCAGGTAGCGCGCCAATTCTTCGCTCCACATGAGGGGATCATTGAGGACATAGCGGAATACCACGCCCCCCAGCACGACGAGAACCATGGCGCCACCGGCCAGCACCAGTGGAATCGCAATGGCGATCTCCAACCAGCGCGCCGCCTGGCGAAGCCAAGAATGAAATACTGACACGAGGCGCCTCCCGGCAAAGAACAGGCAGGACGAGCCCGCTTAAACGGGCTCTGTTTGATATACGGGAAAGGCCATTACCTGCCCCCGTATAGCGCTGCCTCCACCTCTTCCACTGCCTCGAGCATCGCTTGGGCCAGTTCTGCGGCCTGTTGACCGAACTCCTCTTCCAGCGAACTCATGACAGCCGGCACTGCCAGCTCGCGGAACCTGGCCAGTTCTTCCGGGCTCGGAGAGTAAACCTCAAGCCCCGCATCCTGCAGATACTCGGTGCCAAACTGCGTGGCTCGCAGGCCAAGCTTCGCGCCTCGGCCCGCCACCTTGGCCGTTTCCACGGCAGTATGGAAAATACGTCGCTGGTCGTCGCTCAGCCCACTCAGAAAATCGTCACTGGCCACCCACCAGTCGGCACCGTAGAGGTGGTTCGTCAGGGTGGCATAATCCTGTACTTCCTGAAGATTGCCGATCGCCATGATGGGAATGGGATTGTGCTGAGCGTCGACGACCCCGGTTTCCATTGCGCCATAGAGCTCATCCCATGGCACAGGGGTGGCGGCAGCGCCGAGGGCGTTCATCATGGTTATATGACTGGGCACAGACATGGTACGTACACGCAGGCCCTCCATGTCATCCGGACTCCTTACCGGCTGCTTGCTGTTGGTGAAGACATAGAAATCTCCCGCAGTGACAGCCAACAGGTGGAGTCCAGTTGCCTCGTGGAGTTGCTGCGACAAGCGTTCACCGAAATCACCGTCGAAGACACGCTCAGCGATTACCGTGTCGGGAAAGGCGAAAGGCAGGTCGATAGCGTTCATGTTCGGGTAGAACTGGCTAAGCCCACCGATTGATGCCACGTTAACGTCGATGATTCCGGCCTGAGTCAGTTCCATCCGGTCACGTTGATTGCCCATGGAACTGGCTGCCTGGATATCGACGCTCATCTCGCCATTGGACTGGGTCTCGATGACGTCCTTGAACACCATGGCCGAGAGATGAGCCGCCGAGGTTTGGGCATTGGCCGGCTCCTCATGGGCTATGGTGATCGTCATCGCCAGTGACGTTAGCGGAAAGGCCAGGCAAACGCCCAGCGTGGCAAGTGATAGTGCTTTTATTCCATTGTTTTCGCTCATGGCACCCTCTCTATTTGTTGTTTGGCGAAGCGTACTTCGCCCGCTCCATGGGTAGCATCGCTGCGCCCCCGCCCTGCGGCGATTGCCAGCTTGCTGCTGAATGTCACGAATTCTTGCCCAGTGTCCGATGCTCGGCATGTCATGACGCCTTCCCTGACCCGAGTCTATTCCTCAAGCGTTCGATAACAAGCATCAATATTCGACACCGGATTGCTGAAAATAGAACACTAAGAAGGAGACTCGCGTAGCCGCTTTGCCAAAATCTCACTGAAGCGACGGGTTACTGACGGAAGAGTGCGGTGCCGGCGAGCCAGGAGTGCAAGCTGTGCATCACGCAGCGGCGGATCCTGCAGCGGCACGGCCATGAGCCGCTCGTCGCTCAATTCATTGATGAAAGAGCATTTGGGGAGAATCGACACGCCCTGGCCGCTCAGAGCGAAGCCGACAAGACCGAAGATGGAGTCACATTGCAGCGGTACCTGCAGCTGAATATCGGCACGCTTACGCGCCACACGGTCGATGACGTCACGCAGGCCATAGCTGCTGTCGGGTGGGATGGCGAGGGGATAATCGGCCAGGTCGGCCAGCTTTGGAGCCTTGTGTGGAAACGAAAATACATGGGAAAACACGGCGTAAAGTGGCGCTGGCGCTGCCTCTAGCACCATGACGTCTCGATGCAGCGGCGGGTCGAATGCCAGTCCCAGATCGACTTCGTCCGCCGCCACGGAGCGAACCACGCCGGTGCTCCCGGCCCGGTTGACAAACAACTTCACCCCCGGAGATCCTGGGCGAAATTCCGCGATGGCATCGGTGAGAATGCTTCCAATCGCACCCTCGACGCAGAATATGCGAATCTGCCCGCGACGCAGGTCCTTTATCGCTTCGATCTCACCTACAGCCCACTCCTCGTTGAGCAGCGTCTGGCGGGCATGGTCATAGTAGATTCTCCCGGCATCGGTCAGTTTCAACCCGCGCGCATGACGTTCAAAGAGCGGAACGCCCAGGTCTTCCTCGATCTGCGTGATACGGCGGCTCAGTGCCGACGCAGCGAGGCTGAGTTTCTCGGCCGCCTTGCGAATGGAACCTTCGTTGGCCACGGTATAGAAAGAGCGGAGTTGCATGTCCCGCATGGCATCGTCCTGTATCAGCTAAGCCCCACTATCATCGGCCTGGCGAAGCGCCACCACAACCAGCAGCCTGATCGCCAAGTTTCAGGGCAAGTTGACACTGCCGCCGTCTGAGTTTAGAAAGAACCCTTCCGATGCCGCATGCTTGACGCCCCGATTCGTTGAACAAGACGATGGGGTGCTCATCAATGGCGCGCAACATTCTGCTCGCGCAATTCATGCACGAGACAAATACCTTTTGTGCTCGCAAGACCGGTGTCGAGGCCTTTCGTGGCTTCTACTGTCATGAAGGCGAGGAGGTGGTTTCCTCGCTGGGCAACACTCAGAACGAAATCGGCGGCATCATCGAGGTGGCCCGGGAACACGACTGGTCGCTGATTACCCCTGTAGCCACTTTCGCGACGCCTGGCGGACCGGTAACCCGCGAGGCCTGGGAGGCCTTTGGCCAACGCATCCTGACGGCCGCCAGCACGGCTGGGCGAATCGATGGTGTACTGCTCTGTCTGCATGGCGCCATGGTGTTGGAGGATGGCGAGGACGGCGACTACCGGCTGGTCAGGGAAATTCGCCAATGCCTGCAGCCCGATGTGCCCATCGTGGTCACCCTTGACCTGCATGCCAACCTGGACCCGGCCATGGTGGATCACGCCGAAGCCATCCTTTCCTACAAGAGCTTCCCCCATGTCGACATGCGCGAAACGGGGCGCAAGGCGGCCAGGCTGCTGGCCGAACTTCTCGACACACCACACCAGCCTCTCGCCACGATCTTGAACAAACTGCCGATGATCACCCTGCCGGAAGGCGGCCGAACCGACCGTGCGCCCATGACGGAGCTGCTCGAAATGGCCCAGCGAGAGGAGGCCGCTTACCCACAGATAGTGGACATCAGCATCAATGCCGGATTCTCCTTTTCGGATGTGGCCGAGATAGGCCCGTCGGTGACAGTGGTCCACCGCAGCGCTCCCGAACTGGCGCAGCGCATCGCCGATGAGCTCAGCTTGGCGATGTGGCAGGCACGCGATGCCGAGCAGGAGGCCGTGCTTGCCCCCGACACTGCGGCAAGCAAAGCTGTGGCCTACGAGCCACACCGACGAGGCCCGCTGGTACTTGCCGACCTATCGGACAACCCTGGTGACGGCGCCTATGCCGACAGCACCGCCCTGCTTGCAGCGCTGTACCACGCATACACGAGAACGACTCGACCACCTGACACCCTGTTTGGAGCCCTGCATGACCCCGACACGGTCGAAGCGGCCTGGCAGGTCGGTGAAGGGGTGATGCTGGACGTATCGATAGGCGGCAAAGCGGATCCGCGGTTTGGTGGGGGACCGTTTCGCGCCCAGGCGCGGGTAAACCGACTCGGGAACGGGAAATATCGTGTCGAAAGCCCGATGTGGGAAGGAGTGGAACAATCCTGCGGCAGGTGTGCACTATTGCAGATAGGCGCCATCGAGATTCTCGTGACCCGTCTGGCCACCCAGGCGCTAGATCTCGGTATCTTTCGCAGCCTGGGAGTCGACCCGGCAGAGAAGCGAGTGGTGGCACTAAAATCCACCCAGCACTTCCGCGCCGCCTATGGCCCGATTGCGGGAGCGATTCATCTGGTGGACAGTGGGGGCCTGACCAGCCCCGATATCTCTCGCCTTCGCTATCGTCGCATTCCCCGGCCGATTCACCCACTTGATCCTGAGGTGCAATGGCAGCCCCCTCGCCCGGCCGGCCAGAACGAGGGGGAACAGAGCGGCTAGCGTGTCTCGACCTTGAAGCTGAGCTGGCTGGGAACTCCCAGCGGGTCGTTCATGTAGCTCGTCACCGAGCTTTCGGATGGCAGGGTCACGTGCACTTCGAGCTCCTCGGCGGCTCCTTCCAGCAGGTCCACCAGCCCGACCAGGACGGCCTGTATTTCCGGGCCGAACATCATGCCGAAGCCCTGGGCCTGGGTGCGCGCCTGCTCGACATACTGAGCTTCGGTAATGCCTTCCAGGCTCGCTCCCAGGGTCGCCAATCGCGGGAACAGGCCCTGGTCGGCAAGGTTCAAGCGAATGTCGCCGCCCAGCAGGGTGGCGTCTTGCAGCCAGGCCATGTCGGCGAAGGCATCGCCTGGTGCCACTCCCGGCGGCATCATTACGGGAAGGTTGATGTCGAGCAGCAGCCGCAAGGCATCGTGCACGTTGATCTGGCTGTCACTGACCAGCACGCTGTGTTCGCCCTCCTCCTGCCAGCTACCGAGGAAAGCGGCATCCAGGCGCAGCTCGCCGCTGCCGCCGGTCAGCACGTTGCTGGCCATGCGCAGTTCGGTGCGCTCATCCTCGGGGGCGAGTTCGATCATGCGCGCCAGGTCTACATGCAGCCCTTCGAGCCGCACCCCGCCCTTGCCGTCGTCGAAATCGCCGTCGACATCGAGCAGGGCCAGGCTACCCACCAGGCCACTGGCGTCGACAGCCAGATCATCCAGCACCAGCGAAGCCAGCTTTTCCTCACCCTCGCTATCGATGCCGGTCAGCCCTTCGAGACGCAGCGAGGCCAAGCTGAAGGAGCCCGAGCCGAACTCGTCCAGCTCATCGAACGTCCCGGCAACCCCGCTGATCTCGAGCAAGCCGATAGCGGCATGACT
The DNA here is from genome assembly GCF_013697085.1 of Billgrantia kenyensis. Classification (GTDB taxonomy): domain Bacteria; phylum Pseudomonadota; class Gammaproteobacteria; order Pseudomonadales; family Halomonadaceae; genus Halomonas; species Halomonas kenyensis. The sequence goes on along the minus strand of NZ_JACEFT010000004.1, from coordinate 163,461 downwards.
CAGCGACTCCCCCCGCACCTGATCGATGGTCATGCGACCCTGGCCTGCCTGCAGGGGAGTGCCGAAGAACAGCTCCTCGGCAAGCTCGGAGGCCAGCTCGATCACGATGTCATCGACAGCCAGGCTGCCCACGCTTACCTCCTCGGGCGCCAGGTCGTCATGAAACGGAAAGACCGCCCGTGACGGCTCGCCCAGCACCATGTTTTCCATGCTCATCAGGGTAAGCTCGGTCAGGCTGTCCTCGATGCGGATGCCTTCGAGCGTGACCTCATCGGGTGCATCGTAGTCGCCGCTGACGGTGTAGCGGTCGATCCGCAGGCGCTCTCCTTCGAGCGTTTCAAAGACGATATCCTCGGCACTGACCCGCGAGCGCAGCATGGCGCTCGAGACCTCACCCAGCGACAGGCTGCCACCCTCTGCGAACAGGGCACGCAGGTCGGCCTCGAGCCGCTCAGCGTCGGCAATGGCGACATTACCTACGCCCATGAGAGCGAAAAAAGCCAAGACCTGCCCCGGTCGCAGCCCCCGGGGGTTCATGATATGCATCGACGCCACCTCCCATAATTGACGTCAGCCGATTGAAAGTGGCGACTCAGCAGCACCACGCTTGACGCTTACACAGTGTAACCGTTTTTGCGCTGACGCTCCGGTTTCTCCCGAGAGCGCTGGCCAATGCCTCTTCAACGCATGGCCAGCACCGTAAGCCGATTCACGCTTCGCCCAATAACCCCAGGCTTGCCGCGGGCGCCTGCTTGCGCAGCCCACGCGACAGCGCATGGCCGATCGCACCGATCAACAGCGCGCCACCCAACGGCAGCAGCAGCCACAGCCACGGGTGCAGCCGTGGCGGCAGATCGAGCCAGGCGGCATAGATGCCGGCAGTGGCCAGCTCGGCCATTATCGCGGCCATCAGTCCGCTGGCCAGGCCGAGGATGGCGAACTCGGCCCCCTGCACTCGGGAAATCAGCCTTCCCCCGGCGCCGAAGACTCGCAGCAGTCCGCTCTCATGCGCACGAGCCGGGCGGCTTGCGGTGAGCGCGGCATACAGCACGCTTACCCCAGCCAGCAGCACGAATGCCAAAACCAGCTCCACCGCCCGAGTCACCTGAGTCACCACCTCGCGCACCTGGGCCAGGATGGCGTCGATGTTGAGCAGCGAGACCCCGGGGAAGCTGCGTACCAGATGACGGAGCGTTTCACCCTGATCGGCATCGAGGTGGAAGGCGGTGATGAAGCTGTGCCCGAAGCGCTCCAGCACCTCGGGTGGGAAGATGACGAAGAAGTTGGGGCGGAAGCTGTCCCAGTGGAGGTTACGCAGGCTCGCTACCTCGCCGACGATCTCCTCGCCGCCGATGGTGAAGGTCAATCGGTCGCCCAATGACAGGCCAAGGCGCTCGGCCAGGCCATCTTCCAGGGAGATGGGCACCGCGGCATCCAGCGGCTCGGCATCCACGGCACCGAGCCAGCCTGAAGACGTCTGGGGGCTCTCCAGTGCGTCGAACCACTGGCCGGCCACGACCCGGTTGCCCTCGGGCAGTTCGGCCTGCCAGGTCAGATTGAGTTCACGTCGCAGCGAACCATCGCCGCGGGATTCCACGGGCACGGCGTCTCGCGCCGGCTCGCCGTTGATCTCGGTGAGCCGCCCTCGCACCATCGGATAGAGGGCGGTACGGTCATCAGCGTTGGCCTCGAGAGCCGCGATGAAGGCCTCCCGCTCGCCCGGCTGAATATTGAGGGCAAAGTAGTTGGGCGTGTCCTCGGGTAGCTGCGCCTGCCAGGCAGTGAGCAGGTCGCCGCGCACCAGGGCAATCATCGCCATGGCGAAGAAGGTCACCGCGAAGGCAAGCATCTGGCCGAGGCTGGCACTGCGCCGTCGCGCCAGCTGACGTCCGCCCAGCCGCACGGCCTGGGCGATCTCGCCTCGCCTGCCTCCCCCTTGAGGAAGGCGTGCCGCCAGGCGCAATACCAGCCCGAGCAGCAGCGCCCCCAGGCCCCACAGCACCACCAGCATGAACAAACCGCCGACGAGCAGCGAGGCCGCCAGACCGAAATCGCCCGAATAGAGCCACAGCAGGCCACCGAAGACCAGGCTAGCCACCAGCACCACCAGCCAGGCGGAGGCCGGCAGCGGATCGAGCTCACGGCGAAGCACCTTGAGCGCGCTGACGCGCTTGAGTCGCAGCAGCGTCGGGCCGGCGAAGCCGACCAGTACTGCCAGCGCCGTCAACACGCCGAGCCACAGAGGCAGCCAGCCCGGTGGCGGCAGCGTGAGCGGCAGGAAGGCCGTCAACAGCGCCAGCAGCGCGGCCTGACCGGCCAGCCCCAGCAACGCGCCGAGGATCGATGCCGCCAGCGCCAGCCACAGCAACTGAAGTGCGAAGAGCCAGGTCAAGTCGCGCTGGGTGGCACCGAAGCAGCGCAGCAGCGCCGCCGTATCGAGGTGGCGCTCGACATAGCGTCGCGTGGCCATGGCCACCGCCACCCCGGCCAGCAGCACGGCGGCCAGTCCGGCCAGGCTCAAGTACTTCTCCGCTCGCTCCAGGGCGTTTCCGATCCCCGGGCGATCACGACGCACGTCACGTACCTCGACGCCATCGCGGCGCAGCCGCTCGAGCAGCGGCCCCAACTGGTCGACCGCCTGTGGCGGGCCGGCAGCGAGCAGTGAGAACGAGACCCGGGCGCCGGGCTGAACCAGGTTGGTAGCCTCGAGATCATCGATGTGAACCAGCAGGCGGGGATTGAAATTGGCAAAGCCGCCGGACTGGTCCGGCTCACGCTCGACCAGCCCGGTCACCTCGAGCTCGCCCTCACCGACCTGGATCCGGTCGCCAAGCTCGGCCTCAAGCAGCAGCGCCAGGCGTGGCGCCAGCCAGGCTTCACCGGGTGCGGGGCCATGATCCACTGGCGTGATACCCTCCCCGAGGTCGACATGGACCTGGCCGTAGTGAGGGTAGACGCTGTCGACCGCCTTGAGGCTGGCCGGCTGGAAGGCATCGCCGAAGCTGGCCATGGTCACCATGTCGACCTGGTCGCTCAGCGTCAGTCCGGCCTCCTCCAGCGTTCGGCGCAGTTCGTCATCGAAGCCCTGCCCCTGCTCGAGCACCAGGTCACCGCCAAGCAGTTGCCCGGCCTGGCGGGCCAGCCCCCGGTCGAGTCGATCGAGAAAGAAGCCGATCATGGTTGAAGCGGCCACTGCCAGGGCCAGGGCCACGAACAGCGCACGAACGTCGCTAGCACGCAGGTCGCGCAGCAGCCCCCGCGTGGAGAGCCGCAGCAGGTTCGATCCTGCTGCGGGAGCAGCGTGGCTCATGCGCCGACCTCCTCACGGGTCATTTCGACCAGTCGCCCCTCTTCCAGGCGCAGGCAGCGGTCGCAGCGCGCTGCCAGCGCATGATCATGGGTCACCAGTACCAGCGTGGTGCCGGCTTCACGATTGAGCTGAAACAGCAGATCGATGATGCGCCCACCGGTAGTCTGATCGAGGTTCCCGGTAGGCTCATCGGCGAAGACCAGCTCGGCCCCGGTCACGAAAGCACGCGCCAACGCTACCCGCTGCTGCTCACCGCCGGAGAGCTGCTTGGGCAGATGATCGGTGCGCTCGCCAAGGCCCACCCGGGCCAGCCACTCCCGCGCCCGGGACTCGCTGTCTGGCAAGGGTGAAAGCTCCAGGGGCAAAAGCACGTTTTCCAGTGCCGTCAGGGTCGGCAGCAGTTGAAAGTTCTGGAACACGAAGCCGACCCGGCCGGCCCGTAGCCGGGCACGGCCGTCCTCGTCGAGACGGCCCAACGTCTCGCCGAAAAGCACCAGTTCACCGCTGCTAGGCTCATCGAGACCCGCGAGCAGCCCAAGGAGCGTCGACTTGCCCGCGCCACTCTGGCCGAGGATCGCCACGCTCTGCCCCGGGAACACTTCGAGCTCCAGACCACTCAGAATGGTGAGCTGCCGCTCGCCGCTCGTCACCTGCTTGCTCAGCTGACGAGCATGTAGAATCGGTTTGGCGTCACGCCCGGAAGCGGCGGCAAGCGAAACAGCATCTCGAGTCAAGGAGTCGGTCATGGTGAAAGTCTTTCCCTTTGGTCTGGTAGGCGCCTGGCTGGCGCGCTGGCGTTCCTGCGGCGCTGGCCTTGCCGGGAGCGCACTGTTCGCCCTGGCACTGGTCACCACTCCGGCCCTGGCAGCCGAGCGGCCGGTACTGCTGGTGGTAGGCGACAGCCTGAGCACCGCCTACGGCTTCGAGCAGGAGGCCGGCTGGGTCACCCTACTCGATGAGCGGCTCGACGGCAGCGTGCGGGTCATCAATGCCAGCATCAGCGGCGAAACCAGCGGCGGCGGTGCCAGCCGACTCCCCGAGCTACTCGGACAGCACGACCCGGACATCGTTCTGCTCGAGCTGGGCGGCAACGACGGCCTGCGCGGCCTGCCACCGACCCAGCTCAAAGCCAACCTGGCCGAGATGATCGAGGCCAGCCAGGCCATCGGAGCCGAAGTACTGCTGCTCGGCATCGACATTCCGCCCAACTACGGGCAGGCCTACCGCCGCGCCTTCACCGATGTCTTCAGCCGTCTGGCCGAAACCTACGATACCCCACTGGTGCCTTTCCTGCTGGAAGGCGTAGCGTTGGAAGAAGGCCTGATGCAGAGCGACGGCATCCATCCCACCGCCGAGGCCCAACCCATCATACTCGACAACGTCTGGCCCGCCCTCGAACCGCTGCTGGAAAGCAACGGCGTGCAGTTGGCCGAAGTGGCAGCGGAATGAGTGACACAAGGCTTTGTACGAAAAGTCGGCGAGCGATGGCCAGACAAGGCAAAAATCGGCGACAAATCGGCAGGGAAGCCGATTTGGGCAGCTCCGCTGCTCGAAGAGCGAGCGACAGGGATGTCGCGAGTCCAAAGACGGAGTTTACGGGGTGTAAATGAGTACTTTAAGCCGATTTTTAACGCCGTATGGGCGAGCGCAGACAGTTTTCGTACAGAGCCTAGCCGGCGGTCCATTTACGGACTATATTCAGACCACTGGCAATTTATCAGGAGTGCATTCATGCGCACCGAGACCATCAGCTACCTCAAGCAGAATGCAGCCACTCTCGACGTCGAGGAGCCCTTGGTCATCACGCAAAAGGGCAAGCCTACCTACGTGGTAGAGTCCTATGCCGCCCACGAGCGCCGCGAACAGGCCATCGCCCTGCTCAAGCTGCTGAGCTTGGGCGAGAAGAGTCGTGAAGAAGGCAAGACCATGAGCGCCGAGGAGTTCATGGCCCGGCTCGAGACCAGGCACGAGGCACGCCGCGGCGAATCATCATGACCCCTCCGCTGCGAGTGGTCTTCGAAACCACGGCAGAGCTCTCCCTGGAATCCTGCGAGAACTTCCTGCTCGACCAGCTCCAACTCCCGCTGTCCCATGCCGAGAAGATCTCACGGGATCTCGTCACGACCAGCCTCGAGCGGCTCACGACCCACCCCCATACCTATCCTGTCTGCCGGCTGGCCCTGGAGCTGGGCATCGGCCACTACCGTGAGCTGCTGATCGACGGCTACCGGGTCATCTATCGCTTCTGGTCCGAGCAGGAGCAGGGTTCAGTCTACCTCTTCGCCCATCAGCGCCAGGACTTCAAGCAGCTGCTGTTTGAGTATCAACTGCTTTCCTGAGCCGCTGCCCCGGGGCTCTTCTGCCACTGCTGCAATCCCAGCCCGCCAAGGATCAGCGCCAGACCGACCAGGGTGGAGATGAGGATCGGTTCTCCCACCACCAGATAGAGCAGCAGCAGCGAGACCGGCGGCGACAGAAAGATCAGGTTGGAGATCCTGGCCGTGCGCGATACCCGATGCATGGCCAGCTGCCACAGTACGAAGGCGATGCCCATCTCGAACAGGCCGACATAGACACCGGCTGCCACGGCAGTCCAGCCGGGCCAGGTAAACCCGGGCCCCAGCAGCATCAACAGGGTGAGTACCGGCAGGCCGACGCTGAAGTTCTGCCACTGGGCCACCAGCGGCGGACGCCGATCGCGTACGTTGAGCAGCCAGTAGAGCGCCCAGAGTAGCGTCGACGCCAGCGCCAGCCCGACCCCAAGCGGGTCGGCGAAGGCGACGTCAAAGACCTGCCCCCGTGTGGCGATCACCCACACGCCCGAATAGGCCACCAGGCCCGCCAGCGCGTCGATGCGGGTCAGCCGCTGGCCGAGGATGGGCACCGCCAGGAAGGCCATGGCCAGCGCCCAGGTATAGTTGAGCGCCATGGCCTCCTGCCCAGGCAGCCGGTCATAGGCGCCGAACAGGATCAGGTAGTAGGCCACCGGGTTCATCAACCCGGCCCAGGCCGCCGTACGCCAGCCACGCCGCCAGGCTTGGCCAAGCAGCCCCTGGCGCCACACCAGTCCCCCGATCAGCAGCCAGGAGACCAGCGACGCCAGCCATATAAGCTCCAGCGGCGACATCTGGGCCAGCGCCAGCTTGAAGGCGGTGGCAACGGTGGACCAAAGCGCCACCGCCCCCAGTCCGAAGAGTATCGCCTGGCGGTCCTGCTGGAGGGTGTCGGCGGCCGACATGGCCCTCATCGATCGATATGGCCCAGGTCACGCTCGGGATCGAGCCGATCGCGCACCCGCTGCTTGAGCTGCTTGCTGTCCGGAAAGCCGCCGTCGCGCTTGCGCTCCCAAATCGATTCGTCGTCGTAGAAGATCTCGAAGTAGCCGCCATGGGAAGGCACCAGGGCGACCTCCTCAAGCGCCTCGCCAAAGGTGGAAAGCAGCTCCTGGGCCAGCCAGGCGCTGCGCAGCAGCCACTGGCATTGGGTGCAGTAGTGAATGCGGATACGTGACATGCCGCCTCGCTGACACAACAATGGAACCAAGATAATAGCAGCCAGGGAGCCCCGATGGCGGAACGCGAGATCAGCCAGTCACGCCTCTATGAGATGCTGACTGGCGACGACGACAGCCGCATGTGCAAGGACATCGACGACAACGCCTGTGACGAGCAGCCGCGTAACTTCTTTCTCCACCTGTTCGCCTCGCTGGGCAACAAGCTGGCCGACGAGCTCTCCAGCGCCAGGCTAGTGCTTCCCTGGCTGCTGGGCGTGATCGGGGCTCCGCTGTGGATGGTCGGCTTGTTGGTGCCGATCCGCGAGGCAGGCGCGCTGCTGCCGCAGCTGTTCGTCGCCGGGTTCATCCGCCTCAAGCCGCAGCGCAAGTGGGTGTGGGTCATCGGCGGCTGCCTGCAGGCCGCAGCAGCGGCGATGCTTGCCCTGCTCGCCCTGTTTGGCCAGGGCGGAGTGGGTGGTGCCCTGGTGCTGGCCACCCTGGTGGCCCTGTCACTGGCTCGCGGCCTCTCCTCCATCGCCACCAAGGACGTGCTGGGCAAGACCATCGCCAAGCAGCGCCGCGGTAACCTGATGGGCTGGAGCGGCAGCGTGGCCGGTGCCGTCACCCTGGCCGCCGGCGGCGCCCTGATGCTGTTCGAGGATCGCCCCGGCGAGCTGGCCCTGGCGGTGCTGCTGGGCATCGCCGCCCTGGGCTGGGTGCTCAATGCGCTGTGCGCAGCACGCATCAGCGAAACGGCCGGAGCCGTGGAGGGCGGCGAAAACGCCTGGGACAGCATCAAGCTGGGGCTTCGCCTGCTGCGCGAGGACCGTGGCTTCCTGCACTTCAACCTGTCGCGATCGCTGCTGCTGGCCAGCGCCCTGGCGCTGCCCTATGTCGCCCTGCTCGGCCAGCAGCAGAGCGGTGCGGAGCTGGGAGGCCTGGGCGTGCTGATCGTGGTATCGGGTATCGCCGGCATGTTGGCAAGCCCGGTGTGGGGCAAGCGCTCGGATGTCTCCAGCCGCCGCGTGTTGCGCGATACCGGCCTGGGAGCGGCGGCCTGCTGCCTGCTTGGTGCCGGCATTGCCTGGCTGCCGGGGGATTGGACGGCCACGGTCTGGCCGTACGCCGGGGTCTATGCGCTGCTGGTCATCGTTCACGCCGGAGTCCGCCTGGGCCGCAAGACCTATCTGGTCGACATGGCTGGGCAGGACCGCCGGGCACTCTATGTTGCGCTGTCCAACACGATTACCGGCGCCATGATGCTGGCGGTTGGCGCCGTGACGGGGCTGCTGGCCCAGTGGCTGGGGACCGATTGGCTGCTGGTGGTACTGGCCGCGATGGGAGTTGCCGCCGCTGCCTCGGCTGCGCGCCTGCCGGAAGTCGAGGACTAAGTCTGCCGAGGCGTTGTCAACCTGGCTCAGGCTGGCCATGATGTAGCATAGTGACTTTACGTTATGGAAACATTGCCCATGAAACGAACCCCTTTGATCAGCCCGGACCTGCTCGAGCGCATCGTCGATGCCTCGGAGGACGGTATCGTGGTCGCCGAGCAAGAAGGTGATGAGAACATTCTCATCTACGTCAACAAGGGCTTCGAGCGACTCACCGGCTACAGCGCCGACGAGATTCTCTACCAGGACTGCCGCTTCCTGCAGAACGAGGACCGCGAACAACCCGGCCTCGACAACATCCGCAAGGCACTGCGCGAGGGCCGTCCCTGCCGCGAGGTGCTGCGCAACTACCGCAAGGACGGCACCCTGTTCTGGAACGAGCTATCGATCACCCCCGTCTACGATGCCGATGACAACCTGACCTACTACATCGGCGTGCAGAAGGACGTCACGGAGCGTGTCGAAGCCCAGATGGAGCTCGAACGGCTCAAGGCCGAGCACGGCCTCTCTTGATCGCTTGACCCTGGCCAAAAAAAACGTGAATGCTCTTGCTCTCGGCGCTTTCCGGATATATACAGCGGTCAGGTGCCTTCCAATGGCGCCGATGGCGCTTCAAGTCCGTCGCTTCGGACACGAAGCGAATGTGTGACTCGTCGGTCGCGAAGCGATCGACACCGGGCCATGGGAGGACTTTCGCATGAGCCATGAACCCCTTGTCAGCGACTCTCACGAAGACGACGATTTCCTCGAAGCGGTGAACGACGAAGAGTACGTCCGCCCTCGCACCTCCAGCCGCGCCGATACCCTGCGTGCCCGACGTCGTGTCGAGGCCCTGCTGGAAGAGCGTCGTCTGCAGCGAGCCATCGAAGATGACTGGATGCTGCCCGACGACGAAGAGGAAGAAGAGGAATAACTACCCCCGCGGCGAGGCATCCCCGGATGCCTCGTACAGCGTCCCGCCATGTCCGCCTTGTGTCACTAGACGCAAGAGTTTTCGCGACACTGGCCTTTACCCTGCCCGGCCACTATCATCGGGGCCACTGAAACCCCTAACCCCAGTGGACATCCATGGCGCAATACGTCTTCACCATGAATCGGGTGGGCAAGGTCGTTCCGCCCAAGAAACAGATCCTGAAGGACATTTCTCTCTCCTTCTTCCCGGGTGCCAAGATCGGTGTACTCGGCCTCAACGGCGCCGGCAAGTCGACGCTGCTTCGCATCATGGCCGGAGTCGACAAGGAGTACGAGGGCGAGGCTCGTCCCATGCCTGGCATCAACATCGGCTACCTGCCTCAGGAGCCACAGCTCGACGACGAAAAGAACGTGCGCGAGACCGTGGAAGAGGCGCTGGGCGCGATCAAGGAGGCACAGACCAAGCTCGACGCCGTCTATGCCGCCTATGCCGAGCCGGACGCCGACTTCGACGCCCTGGCCGCCGAGCAGGCGCGCCTGGAGAACATCATCGAGGCCGCTGACGCCCACAACCTCGAGCGCAAGCTGGAAGTGGCCGCCGAGGCGCTGCGCCTGCCGGCCTGGGAAGCCCAGGTAGGCCACCTCTCCGGAGGCGAGCGCCGTCGCGTAGCGCTGTGCCGGCTGCTGCTCTCCAGCCCCGACATGCTGCTGCTCGACGAGCCCACCAACCACCTGGACGCTGAATCGGTGGCCTGGCTTGAGCGCTTCCTGCACGACTACCCCGGTACCGTGGTGGCGATCACCCACGACCGCTACTTCCTCGACAACGTGGCCGGCTGGATCCTCGAACTCGACCGCGGTCACGGCATCCCCTTCGAGGGCAACTACTCCCAGTGGCTGGAATCGAAAGAGAAGCGCCTGGAGCAGGAAGCCAAGCAGGAAGCCTCGCGCCAGAAGGCGATCAAGCACGAGCTGGAGTGGGTGCGCAGCAACGCCAAGGGTCGCCAGGCCAAGAGCAAGGCCCGCCTCAACCGCTTCGAGGAGATGCAGTCCGGCGACTTCCAGAAGCGCAACGAGACCAACGAGATCTACATTCCGCCCGGCCCGCGCCTGGGCGACAAGGTCATCGAGTTCAACGGCGTCTCCAAGCGCTTCGAGGACAAGCTGCTCTACGAGGATCTCTCCTTCACGGTACCCAAGGGGGCCATCGTCGGCATCGTTGGCGGCAACGGCGCCGGCAAGTCCACCCTGTTCAAGCTGATTACCGGCAAGGAGCAGCCCAACAGCGGTGAGGTAGTCGTCGGCGATACCGTCGATATCGCCTACGTGGAACAGCTGCGCGACGCGCTGGATGACAAGCAGACGGTGTGGGAAGCGGTCTCAGACGGCCAGGATATCCTCAACATCAATGGCTACGAGGTCTCCTCACGCGCTTATGTCGGCCGCTTCAACTTCAAGGGCAACGACCAGCAAAAGTTCCTCAAGGATCTTTCCGGCGGCGAACGTGGCCGTCTGCAGCTGGCCCAAACCCTGAAGCAGGGCGCCAACGTGCTGCTGCTCGACGAACCGTCCAACGACCTGGACATCGAGACGCTGCGCGCCCTGGAGGAAGCCCTGCTGGCCTTCCCCGGCTGCGCCCTGGTGATCTCGCACGACCGCTGGTTCCTCGACCGTATCGCCACGCATATCCTGGCATTCGAAGGCGACTCCCACGTGGAGTTCTTCGACGGCAACTACACCGAGTACGAGGCGGATCACCGCAAGCGGGTCGGCAACGACACACCGCACCGCATGAAGTACAAGCGCATCGACGCCTGAGTTCGCTGCCACCTACGACAAGGGCCTCGCCATTGGCGAGGCCCTTGTCGTTTCGGTACCGGGCTTTCCCGCTATGGCCTGCGCCCGGTAATAAGCGAGACGATGAACAGCACGATGAACAGGAAGAACAGGATCTGGGCGATCGTAGTGGCGGCACCCGCGATGCCGGTGAAGCCGAGCACACCCGCGATAATCGCGATGATCAAGAACAACATTGCATTGCCGAGCATAACAAACCTCCTTGGCTTTTCTGGCGCCATCCTTCGGCGCAGTTATCCTCTTCGGATACCCTTCAGCCTTGCGTGAACTGTTCGAAGCGTCAAGTCACCTCCGGTGACGTCTTGTAACCGCAGGCAGACTATTGCCACGCAATGACGTCAATAGACCTCCGGCTCCCCCTCGGGCCGTGTCTTGAATCGCCGGTGCAGCCACATGTACTGCTCCGGGTGCTTGCGTATCGCCGATTCGATGAAAGCATTGACCTGAGTCGCATCGCGCACCTCGTCGGTGCTTGGAAAATCGGTCAGCGCCGGGTGGCACTCGATGGTGTAGCTTCGATCGTCAGGGTTGCGGTGGAACATCAGCGGCACCACCGGTGCGCCGGTCATGCGAGCGATCTTGGCCGTCAGGCGAATCGTCGCCGCCTCCACGCCGAACAGCGGGGCGAAGACGCTGACATCGCGGCCGAAATCCTGATCGGGCGAGTACCAGACGATGTGCCCCGCCTTGATCCGCCGAACGACTCCACGCAAGTCATGGCGATCGATCGCCTCACCGAAGATGCGGCCACGCGCCCGGGTCATGAAGCGATCGAATAGCGGATTGTTGTGTGGTCGGTAGACCACGTCGGAGGGAAAGTAGAGCGAATGCAGCGCACCGCCCAGGTCCAGCGTCGAGAAGTGGATGCCCACCACCAGCACACCCTTGCCTTGGGCATAAGCGGCTTCCAGATGGTGCCGGCCCTTGTAGGTAACCCGATGGCGAAGGTGCCTGGGGTCGCGGCACCAGCCGGTGGCAGTCTCGAGAATGCCGATGCCATTGGCCTTGAAGCTCTCGATCGCCAGCTGCCGACGCTGGGTCTCGCTCAGCTCGGGAAAACAAAGGCGAAGGTTGGTGTCGACGATATGCCGGCGACGCGGCACCGCCCACCAGGCCAGCAAGCCAAGCCCTCGCCCGACGGCCAGCCTGAGCCGCCAGGGCAGCCAGGCACCCACACGCATGGCGCCAATGGCAAGCCACGCGGGCCAGAAGCGAGGATGGGCGAAGGAGTCGGGCCAGTTGCGTTTGGACATGCAGGATTCCGTTCAGATCGGGTTCGGAAGCAAGGGAACAGATGCTCAGTCGAGCCGCGAATAGCACCGTGGGACTCGCGGCAGAATACCGGTCAGCAGCGTATAGCTGATGGTATCGCAGTATCGAGCCACCTCATCGACGCTGAGCACTGCGCCATGACGGGAGCGCCCCCACAGTACCACCTCGGTGCCGATATCGGCCTCGGGGATGTCGGTAATGTCCACCGTCAGCATGTCCATCGACACTTTCCCGGCAAGTCCGGTGCGCTGCCCGGCCACCAGCACCGGTGTGCCATCGACAGCATGCCGATCATAGCCGTCACCGTAACCACAGGCCACCACCGCGATGCGTGACGGCCGTGGCGCCCGCCAGCGGCCGGCATAGCCTACCGGCTCACCAACGGCCAGATCCCGCACGGCGATGATTTCGGAGCGCAGGGTCATCACGGGCCGAAGTCGTCGACTGACCTCACTGGGCTGCTCCAGCGGATCGCTGCCGTACAGCATCACTCCAGGACGGACCCAGGCACCATGCGAGTCGGGCCAGGCCAGCGTCGCCGGTGAATTGGACAGGCACAGCGCCGCACCCAGGCGACGCGACAGGGCCTGCATGCAGGCAAGTTGGCGGGAGAAATAGGAGGAGTTCACCGCATCCGCAGTGGCGAAGTGGCTCATCAGTTGCAGGCCGGCGACCTGCTCGGTGGCCGCCGCCAGGCGCTCCCAGACTGCCGGCGCATGCTCGGGCGAGAAGCCCAGCCGATGCATCCCGGAGTCGACCTTGAGCCATACCGGAATCGGCTCGGCTGGGCGATACGCCAGCAGTGCCTGCACCTGCCATTCGCTGTGCACTGCAACCCACAGCCCCAGCGCCTCGACGCGGGAGAGTTCATCGGCCTCGAAGATCCCCTCGAGCAGCACGACGGGCGACTCGATGCCCCCGCGGCGTAGGGTCTCGGCCTCCTCCAGGCAGGCCACGGCAAAGGCGGGCGGACGCTTGCCCTGGGGCAGCGACTCGAGCGCACGGGCACAGGCCACGGCGCCATGACCGTAGGCATCGGCCTTGATCACGGCCAGGGCCTGGCTCTCCCCGGCCAGCTCGCGAGCCAGAGCGTAATTGTGACGCAGGGCGTCAAGATCGATGTCTGCGACCAGTGGCCTGGCCATGGCAACCTCCGCTGATAGGGAACAGCGCAGTATTATCTTTCATAATTCAAGCCGCTTCACGAAAGAAACCACCGATTACTCGGTGGCTCATGGTGATTATCTACGTTTTTTGGCGGCAATTTCGTTATTTATCACGATGGCGCCTGGGGCCGCTCACCGATGTTCATGACCGGATTGTCGTTGGCCTCATCCGGCAGCTCCAGCGAGACCCGCTCCTCCTCGGATAGCCATGCATTGATGGCCTGGATCGAGTCCGGCCCCAGCAGCCCCGCCTGCTGCTGGAGCTGGAGCAGCCCCAGCACGTAGTCGTAGCGCGCCTCGGCATGCTCGGCGATGGCGTTGAACAGGTTCTGCTCGGCGTTGAGCACATCGACGATGTTGCGCGTACCCACCTCATAGCCCGAACGCGTCGCTTCCAGGGCGCTCTGATTGGAGATGATCGCCTGCCGGCGCGCCTCGACGGTCTCGACGTCGTTGTTCACCCGGGTGAACAGGGAGCGAACCTGCTGGATGGTATCGCGGCGCTGCGCCTCGAAATCGTACTGGGTGGCCTCGAGCATGAAGCCACTCTGGCGGATCTGCGCCTGGGTCGAACCGCCGGTGTAGAGCGGCAGGCTGGCACGCAGGCCAACCTGGCTCTCCGACTGATGCGCCGTACCGCTGCGGTCGGTGTCCGCCCAGCCGTAGTTGGCGAATGCCGACACCACCGGACGCTGGCCGGCCCGAGAGACCTCAAGGGTACTTCTCGCCACCTCGATACCCGCCTCGGCCATCAGCACCATGGGGCTGTTGGCCATGGCCAGCGCCACCCACTCTTCGCGATCGGCCGGCTGTGGCGAGGCAATGGGCACCTCCTCGTCCAAGGCCTCGATGCTGTCATAGCGGTGGCCGGTCAGACGCTCCAGCGCCTCGAAGCTGACCTGCATGGCCCCTTCCGCGGCGATACGTTGAGCCCGCGCCAGGTCGAAGCGAGCCTGGGCCTCATGCACGTCGGTAATGGCAATCAAGCCGACTTCGAAGCGCTCCCGCGCCTGCTCGAGCTGCCGGCTGATGGCGGTTTCCTGGGCGCGGCGGGCGCTGAGGATATCGTGTGCTCGCAGTATCTCGAAGTAGGCGTTGGCCACGTTGAAGAGCAGCTGCTGCTGGGTCGCTTCCAGACCCAGAGCATCACGATCGATCTCCCTCTCGGCACGCTGCAGCTGGGCACGGCGTGACGGGTCGTAGAGCGCCTGCTCGGCATCGAGACTGATGCCGGCACTGTTCACGGTATCGTCCTGATCGAAGGCAGGGGCGCCACCTCCCAGCTCCTCGGCACCCTCCTGAACCCTGCCAGCCGCCCCTTGTGCGGGGCTCGAATAGGTACGAGTGTGGCTGACGCTGCCGCCGATGCCGATCTGCGGCAACAAGGTACCGCGCTGTACGTCCCGCGCCGCCTCGGTGGCCTGGAAACCGGAGCGGGTCGAAGCCAGCTCGGCGTCGTTGGCCAGCGCGTCCTGGGCAATGGTCCACAGGTCGGCAGCATGCACGTTACCTGCCATGGCGAGACCGACGATTGCCGCAAGACCACGGCGCTGGAAGCGCCTGGAGAATGGTGAGCGATGCATTGATCGTTTCCTTGTTCATCCCTGCATGATGAGGGTGCTAATGGTAACGCATCAGCATGCAGAAAATATGCAGCCGACCCGAAGGTCGGCTGTTTCTGCTCGATCTACCGCTATTCGTTGAAGATGTTGTCCATCGATAGCCCCTGCTTCTCGAGCACCCGGCGCAGCTTCTTCAGCGCCTCGACCTGAATCTGACGCACCCGTTCACGGGTCAATCCGATTTCGTCGCCGACCTCCTCCAGCGTCGCCGCTTCGTGGCCGCGCAGGCCAAAGCGGCGCACGACAACTTCCATCTGCTTCTCGGTGAGCTCTGCCAGCCAGTCGTCGACGTGCTGCTTGACATCGACATCGACCAGTGACGACTCAGGTCCCTGGTCGTTGTCGTCGGCCAGCGTCTCGATCAGGGGCTTGTCGCTCTCGCCCCCCATGGGATAGTCGACAGAAGAGACACGCTCATTGAGGCCCAGCATCTTCTTTACCGATTCGACCGGCTTGTCGAGATACTCGGCGATCTCCTCCGGAGTCGCTTCGTGATCCAGCTTTTGCGTCAGCTCACGAGCCGCGCGCAGATAGATGTTGAGTTCCTTGACCACGTGAATCGGCAGGCGGATCGTACGGGTCTGATTCATCAGTGCCCGCTCGATGGTCTGGCGGATCCACCAGGTGGCGTAGGTGGAGAAGCGGAAGCCTCGCTCGGGGTCGAACTTCTCCACCGCCCGGATCAAGCCCAGGTTGCCCTCCTCGATGAGGTCGAGCAGGGTAAGCCCGCGATTGAGATAGCGCCGCGCGATCTTGACCACCAGACGCAGGTTGGATTCGATCATTCTCGCCCGCCCCGCGGGATCACCCTTCTGGGCGAGGCGGCCGTAATAGACCTCTTCCTCGGGCGTCAACAGCGGCGAGAAGCCGATCTCGTTGAGGTAGATCTGAGTGGCATCCAGACTGTGATGGTAGTGTTTATCCTCGCGACTCAGCGCCTTCTCGAAGGCAGCCTCGTCCTGGCTGGTCGAAGTGTCCGATTCCGTCCCGAGGTCCTGTCCGGCCTCGGTGGCGTCATCGAGATCAACATCCTGAAGGTCCCGTTCAAGCATGCTCATCGGTCGCTACCCCGTGGTTTCGTCCTGAAAGTCCATTTGTCTCCTGCATGGGCTGCAGCCCGCAGGGTTGTACTTGTTATATCTGGCACCCGAAGGTGCCAAGGACCCCTCGTCATTCCGGGAGCAGCCGTTTGACGACTAGCGTTCCGGCAGATAATTCAAAGGATCCTGAGGCTGGCCATCCTTGCGCACCTCGAAATGCAGCCTGACGCTTTCGGCATCGCTGTCACCCATGGTGGCGATCACCTGACCCGCCTCGACCACATCATTCTCGGTGACGTTGAGGCTGTCGTTGTGGGCGTAGGCGCTCAGGTACTGATCGTTATGCTTGAGCAGGATGAGGTTGCCGTAACCACGCACCCCGCTTCCGGCGTAGACCACGATACCAGGCCCGGCTGCTCTGACAGGTTGCCCCTTTTGACCGCCAATATCAATGCCGGCGGTGATGCTGCCTCCTTCACCGAAACGGCCGATCAGCTCACCGTCCGCCGGCCACTGCCAAGGCACTTCATCCACCGGCGTATAGGTACGACCATCGCTTGCGGGTTGGCGTTCCGGTTCACCCGCCACCTGGGTGCCGGCATCGGGTTCCGGCTCGGGCTCAGGCGCAGGCTCCGGTTCTGGCTCGGGCGGTGCGGCGACCGCCACCTCGGCATCCACCCGCTGCGGCTCGGGATCTTGCTGTGGCTCCCGCTGTGGTTCAGGCTCCTGCTGGACAGGCGCCGCGGCCACCTCCTCGGCGCCAGTCACCGCTGCGTCACTTGGCGCTGGGGATGCTGAGTCGAGCGGCTCGGCAGACAGTCGCCGACTACGCTCGATTCTCTCTTCATCGGGCAGCAGCCAGTCGCTATCGTCTGTCTGTGCAGCCGCGGCTTCACCACCCAAGGCAGTAGCCGTGGCCACCTGCGGCCCACCCAGCTCCCGTGACGGCTGCTCGCGGGAGGGCGCTTCGGCACCATCGCCCAGGCGCAGCTGCTGGCCGGGCTGAATGCGGTAGGGAGGAGTGATCTGGTTGAGCCTTGCCAGGTCGCGATAGTCCATGTCATGTCGCCAGGCGATACCATAAAGGGTATCGCCCTGCTCGACCGTATAGTGGCTCGCCGGAGCGCGCTCACGGCTCACCGAGAGATCGCGAACCTGGGGAGCACCATGATCCTGCTGGGCGGCACAGCCGGCCATTGCCAGGGCAATGGCCGAGACGAGAAAAACCTTACGCATTGGAGCCCTCCTTGTCAGGCGATTGTTGAGAGCCGTTTCCCGCCTGGCCGGGCGTGTTGCCGCCCGAGCCTCGGGCCAGAGCGAGCACCAGCACGGCCCCGAACAGCATGGCAACCAGCACCGGAAGCATCAGGCCGGATTGTCCCGTCAATAGCGCGTAATCGCCAGGGGTCAGATAGCGATAGTCGAGCGGAATCATCTGGCCTTCGGGGCCAAGCTGGTAGCGGACGAGCTCCCGCCATGGCCATAGCACGGGTAGAGAGCCCACGATAAAGCCGATCAGCAGCTGCAGCGTCGCCGTATGGTAGTGACGAAGCAGCCAGGAAAGCAGCCGCGAAAAGCCGAACAGCCCGATCAAGCAGCCCACCGCGAAGGTGGAAAGCAGCGCCAGGTCGAAGCTGCGTATGCCCTGCATCACGGTACCGTAGAGGCCCATGGTCAATAGCAGGAAGCTGCCGGATACGCCGGGCAGCAACAGGGCGCTGATGGCAATGGCGCCACCAACGATGAGTACCAGCGACGGACTGCCCAACTGGGTAATGAAAGGCATCAGCGATGGCAGCCCATGGGCAAGCAGCAGCCCCACGACAAGTGGAAGCAGGTGCCAGAGCTTCCAGTCGGCGGGGTGTCGGCTCACCACGAGCGCCGAGGCCGCCACCAGGCCGAAGAAAAAGCCGTTGAGCAGGAGCGGATGGTCGTCCATGAGCCACACCACCAGGTGCGCCACACTGACCAGACTGACGCCGATGCCCAAAAGCAGCGGCAAGGCGAAGGCCAGGTTGAGATGATGGTAGAGTCCGGCCAGGCCACCGCGGCGCCAGGCCGGGTAGGCGCTCGGCCCAAACTGCTTGATGGTATGGATCAGTTCCTCGTAGATGCCGGTGACGAAGGCGATGGTACCGCCGGACACACCGGGCACGGCATCGGCCGCCCCCATTCCGGCGCCTTTGAGGAAGACACTGAACTGTCGCTTCAACGAATCACTCCTTGCAGCAGCGGCACGAAGCGCACAGGCTCCAGCCGCTGAACTTCATATTGGGGACCGGCACGCCGCACCCGGGTCAGCCATTGTTCCCCCCCCGGGTCGGCCAGCGGCAGGATCATCACGCCCCCATCGGAAAGCTGCGAAATCAGCACCTCCGGCAGCTCGTGCGCACAAGCGGTAAGCAGCACGACATCGAACGGCGCCGCTTCGGACCAGCCATGCCCGCCGTCCGCCAGGCGCAGGCGAACGTTATATGCTTGCAGCAGGCGCAGCCGCTTCGCTGCACGGTGATGCAAGGCATTGATTCGTTCGACCGACCAGAGTTCCGCCACCAGGCGAGCCAGAATCAGGGTCTGGTAGCCCGACCCCGTACCGATCTCGAGCACGCGCCCAGGCGCCTCCTGCATCACCAGTTCGGTCATCCGTGCCACCATCCAGGGCTGCGACAGGGTCTGGCCATGGCCGATGGGCAACGAGGTGTCTTCGTAGGCCCGGTGGGCCAGCGCCTCATCCAGGAACAGATGGCGAGGCTCGCATGCCATGACGTCCAGCACGCGCTGATCGACGACGCCCTGTTCGGCGAGGCGTGCCACCATGCGGTCGCGGGTTCGCTGCGATGTCATGCCGACACCGCGCAACAGCTCGGGTAGTCTTTCAGGTGAATGCATCCAGCCAGCCCTGCACATCCGCTATGGCCGTGCGCTGCGTCAAGTCGGTCTGCAACGGCGTGATCGAAACGTAACCCGCCTCGACGGCGGCAAAGTCGGTATCCGGCCCATCATCGGCATTCTGCCCTGCGGCCGCAATCCAGTAGCGCAGGCGACCCCGGGGGTCACGCACTTCCATGGGCCGCTCTGCAGGCCCACGGTAACCCATGCGGGTGACTCGAACCCCGCGGATGTCTTCCCAGGGCAGGTCCGGCACATTGACATTGAGCAGACTGCGCGGCGGCAGCGAGAGCAGGTCGGCTGCTCCCACCAGGCTGGCCGCCACCCGGCCGGCCGTGTCGAAGTGGCGCGAGCCCACCAGTGACATGGCGATAGCCGGCATGCCCAGGTTGCGCCCCTCCATGGCCGCTGCCACGGTGCCTGAGTAGAGCACGTCATCGCCCAGGTTGCCGCCGTGATTGATGCCGGAAATCACCAGGTCGGGCTTCTCGTCCCACACCCCGTTGACGCCCAGGTAGACACAGTCGGCAGGGGTGCCGTCGACGCAGTAGAAGCCGTTATCCAGCGAGGTCAGCGCCAGGGGGCGCCCGAGAGTCAGCGAGTTGCTGGCACCGCTGCGGTCACGGTCGGGTGCCACCACACGCAGTCGGGCATGGGGTTCCAGCGCCTCATAGAGGGCCCGCAGGCCCGGCGCATGCACGCCGTCATCGTTGGAGAGCAGAAGTCTACGCATTCGGTCACATCTCCAGGGTCATGTAGGCTCACCAGGCAGCTGCCGCCCGCCTGAGAGCGTCAAGGCGGGATGAGCGATCAGTTCACGCAGCACGGCCGTGGCGAAACTGCCGCGTGGCAGATGGAAGTCGAGCTGCGCCACGCCCTCCTCGCAGACCAGCCGGGGCTGGTCCAGGCGCATGCGCAAGGCTCGGCGCGACAGCCCAACTCCGGCCTGAACCAGGCCTTCGCACAGGGCCGCATGGCGTTCCGCCAGGGTGCGCTCATACTGCGCCGCTTCACTTGCAGCGCGGGATTCTCCCGCCCCCCAGAGCACGCCGGTTGGATGCAGATCGAGGCGCTCGGCCCGCTCAATGAGATCGGCATCGACTGTCTCGACGGCGAACTGGCTCGCCGTGCCGTCGAGCATCGCCACATCGCCAGGCACCAGGCGCCGCCAGTTGCCGTCCACCATCCGCATGGCCAGTTGCTCATTGAAGAGGAAACTGCGGGCAGCGGAAAGCAGCATGCCCTCGCGGTCGTCGCGCTTGCGCCAGCCTCGGGCCAGCACGGCTCGCGCGCGAGCCAGGTTGCGTCCGCCGGGCCCGAAACGCTGAGGGCCGAACAGGTTCGGCACTCCATGGCGACACAGCCAGGCCCAGCGCGCCTCGAGCTGTGCATTCACCGCCGCCCCGGTGATGCGCAGGGTAAAGCGATTGGCCCGGTGCACCCCGCGCTTGAGCTTGCGCGGATGGCGCGCCTGCTCGAGCACACGCACGCCACAGGCCGCCAGCCGCTCGACCAGGTCGTCCGGCGCCGGCTGCCCCGGCAGTTGCACGGAGAGCCACTGCCGGGTCACGGCAATTTTGTCCTTCATGCCGGAGTAGCCTACCGCCCGCGGCGACACCTGACAGGCCCGCGCCAGGTGGCGCACCGCCTCCAGGGTGGTGAGCCCACGCTTCTCGACCCACAGCCAGAGATGCTCGCCCACCCCCTCCGGTTCGAAGCCGAGCACCTCCTCTACCACGAAGTCCTCAGGCGTGGCGCGAAACTCTCCTGCTCGCAGGGAGCCGAACTCGGCTGCAGTGGCGAGGGGCCAGTCGACCGCCGGGGAGGGTTCGCTCATGCAGCATCTCCCGTGCCCGACAGCAGTGCCACGGCTTCGGCGGCAATGCCTTCACCGCGACCGGTGAACCCCAGCCTTTCACTGGTGGTGGCCTTGACGTTGACCGCCCCCTTGTCGAGCTGGAGATCCTCGGCGATACTCTCACGCATGGTCGCGATATGAGGCGCAAGCTTCGGTGACTGCGCAATCACCGTGGCATCGATGTTGACGACACGGTAGCCGGCCGCATGGACCAGGCCCAGCACATGGCGCAGCAGGGCGCGACTGTCGGCTCCGGCCCAGGCCGGATCGGTATCGGGAAAGTGCCGACCGATATCGCCCAGAGCACAGGCTCCCAGCAGCGCATCGGCGACGGCATGCAACAGAACGTCGCCGTCGGAGTGAGCGACAAAGCCACGATCGAAAGGGATGGCAACACCGCCAATCATGAGATGATCGCCGGGGCCGAAACGATGAACATCGAAGCCGTGGCCGATACGCAGCATTCAGACGCTCTCCTCATTTGCTTGGGTCGGCGGGGACTCCTCCCGCTGGGCGGCCAGAATATGCGCCGCCAGCGCGAGATCCTCCGGATGAGTGATCTTGATGTTGTCGCGCCGGCCGGGCACCAGCCGCGGCGATAGCCCCAGCGCCTCCACCGCCGAGGCTTCGTCTGTCACCTCGAGGCCACGAGCCCTCGCCGCATCCAGCGCCCGGCACAGCAGGCCATAGCGAAAACCCTGCGGCGTCTGGGCATGCCACAAGCCACGGCGCGACTCGGTCCGCGCCACGCTGCCGTGGCCATCGTCCCGCTTCATGGTGTCCGCTGCGGGGGTGGCCAGCAGCCCACCGGCGGCGTCTTCACGCAGGTTGGCCAGGAGACGCCGCAGGTCGGCCACCGTAACGCAAGGTCGCGCCACGTCGTGTACCAGCACTAGATCGTCGACGTGCGCCTCATCGGCCAGCGCAGCCAGCGCCTGACGCACGGAGTCGACGCGCTCGGCCCCTCCTGGGCTGCGCCGCCACTCACCGAAGGGCACCCAGGCTGGATCGAAATACGCATCATCGGGGTCGAGGCACAGGCACAGCCGCGCCTCGGGGAAGGCCTGATGCAGTCGGGCCAGGGTCTGGACCAGGACGGGATGCCCCGCCAGCGTCAGGTACTGCTTGGGGCGCTCCGCCCCCATGCGACGCCCACGCCCAGCCGCCGGCACCACCAGCCAGAGTCGCTTGTCGCGCGACGGTTCACTCATCGGTCGCTTCCGCCCGGGGAGTACCCGCAGTCGGTTCAGGATTTCCCACAGGGCCGATGCTCGCTTCGATCACCACGCCGGGCACCCAATAGAACTGTTCGTCGGTACGCACCATGCCGATATCACTACGGGCCCGCTCCTCGATGGCATCGAGCCCGGTCTGGAGATCGATGACCTCGGCGGCAAGCCGCTCGTTGCGGTCGCGCAGTGGCTTGTTGGCGGCGTCGAGCGCGGCCACGCGTTCACGTATTTCGCGCAACTCCTGGAAGCCACCGTCACCGAGCCACAGGCGATACTGCAGCAGCGCCAGCAGCATGAGCAGGGCGATGGCGAGCCACTTGAGCATCGCAGGACATCCTCACGGTTCTGAATGCCGGGCATTATGCCATCATCCCCCGCCTGGCTCACTCCCTGAACCCGTCACTTCCACAAAGCTCGCTCCTTGAAGGGCAAGGCCCCCTCGGCAGCCAGGCAGTAGGCGTCGACATGCGCACGCTCCTCGCTGCAGAAGCGCGCCACCGCATCGTGCAGGCCGCGATCGGCAATATGATGCAGCGAGCGCAACCGCCGGGGAGCGAAGCCGCGCATGAGCTTGTGTTCGCCCTGGGTACCGGGATCGAAGCAGGTCAGCCCGGTGGCCAGGCAGTGTTCGACCCCCTGGTAATAGCACGCCTCGAAGTGCAGGCAATCGGCCAGCACCTCGCTGCCCCAATAGCGTCCATAGAGCGTGCGACTGCCCTGCAGGCAAAGCGCGGCGGCCACCGGCGCCCCGTCGAGGCGCACCTGAATCAGCAGCAGCGCCTCGGGCATGGTGAGACGCAGACGGCGGAAGAAGTCGAGATTGAGGTAGCCGTGGCGGCCCCGCTCGAGATAAGTGATCTCATAGCAGCGAAAGAAGTGCTCCAACTCCCTTTCGCCAATCGCCTCGGCTTGCAGACGGTGGAGCGTGAGGCCCTGTTCCGCCACGCGCCGACGCTCCCGTCGTATCGACTTGCGCCGCTTCGAGGTCAGCGTCGCCAGAAACCCCTCGAAGTCGCCGTAGCCCTGGTCGCGCCACTGGAACTGGACGCCGTGGCGCACCAGCAGGTCAGGTCGAACCTGAAGCCAGGCATCGACCTCCTCGTCTGAGGCATATAGCAGGTGCCAGCTCGACAGCCCGGCATTTTCCCAAGCCTGCGCCAGCAGCTCACGAGCCGCTAGCAAGTCGACTCCCTCCGCCAGGGCAAGCCGCGGCCCCGGCACCGGGGAGAAGGGAATCGCCGTGAGTCCCTTGGGATAGTAGCGCCCACCAACGCGCTCCCAGGCATCGGCCCAGGCCCAGTCGAAGACGTACTCACCGTATGAATGGTATTTATGATAGTGCGGCATGACGCCTACCAGGGCCTCTCCCTGCCACAGCGTCAGGTGTTTCGGCACCCAGCCGGTCGCAGGACTGGCCGCCCCGCTCGCCTCCAGCGCATGCAGGAACTCGTGGCGCAGGAAGGGGTGATCATCGCCTATCAACGCATTCCACTGCGCTGCCGGCACGGCCTCCATGGCAGGCAGCGGCTTGAGAATCAGCTCGGACATGGGAGTTCCAGGAGAGGGTCACCGAAGCGTCGGCTGACAACGGACCGACGGCCACCTACATTGTGCCCAGACCTGCCAGTCGTTTTCCATCATCGTAATTAAACTACACAACCTCGCTCAGGGCCTTTCAAAACCCGCCTCAGTTCAGCGATAATTGTGTAAGTTTACATCCAACAATGACGCGAGGTGCCCACATGGCTCGCCCGAATGCCCTGAATTCCACCGTCGAGCAGGTGACCGCCCGCATTCGTCAACGCTCTGGCCAGCGCCGCAAGCTCTATGAAGCGCACATGGCCGCCCAGCACCAGCAGGGCGTGCACCGCGGCGAGCTCTCTTGCGGCAACCTGGCCCATGGCTTCGCCGGCTGCGACCATGCCGGCGACAAGGATCGGCTCAAGCTGACCAACAGCGCCAACCTGGCCATCGTTTCGTCATATAACGACATGCTCTCGGCCCACCGGCCCTTCGAGAGCTATCCCGAGATCATCAAGCAGGCCGCCCGCGGCATGGGCAGCACCGCCCAGTTCGCCGGCGGCGTACCGGCGATGTGCGACGGGGTCACCCAGGGCATGCCGGGCATGGAACTGTCGCTGTTCTCCCGCGACGTGATCGCCATGGCCACTGCCGTGGCGCTGTCCCACAACATGTTCGATGCCGCCCTCTACCTAGGCATCTGCGACAAGATCGTGCCGGGACTGTTCATCGGCGCGGCGCGCTTCGGCCACCTGCCGGCGATCTTCGTACCCGGCGGGCCCATGCCCAGCGGTCTGCCCAACGACGAGAAGGCCCGTATCCGTCAGCTCTTTGCCGAGGGCAAGGTGGGCCGCGAAGCGCTGCTCGAGGCGGAGTCGCGCTCCTACCACAGCCCCGGCACCTGCACCTTCTACGGCACCGCCAACTCCAACCAGCTGATGATGGAGATGATGGGCCTGCACCTGCCGGGCGCCTCCTTCGTCAACCCCGGCACGCCGCTGCGCGAGGCGCTGACCCGCTACGCCGCCGAGCAGGCCATTCGCAACACCGAGCAGAGCGGCAACTACCGGCCTTTCTACCGCCAGATCGACGAGCGCGCCATCGTCAACGCCATGGTCGGCCTGCTGGCCTCGGGTGGCTCCACCAACCATACCCTGCACCTGGTGGCGATGGCCGCCGCCGCCGGCATCACCATCGACTGGAACGACTTCAACGATCTCTCGGCGGCGGTACCGAGCCTGACCCGGATCTACCCCAACGGCAGCGCCGACGTGAACCACTTCCAGGCCGCCGGCGGCATGAGCCTGCTGATCCGCGAGCTACTCGACGCCGGCCTGATCCATGGCGACATTCCCACCGTGTTCGGCACCGACCTGACCGCCTACACCCAGGAGCCGTTCCTCGATGAGGGCAAGCTCATCTGGCGCGAGGGGCCGACGGAGAGCCTCGACAGCGACGTGCTGCGCACGGTCTCCAACCCCTTCGCCCCCACCGGCGGACTGGTGGTGATGGAAGGCAACCTCGGCCGCGGCGTGATCAAGATCTCGGCGGTCAAGCAGGCCAACCGCATGGTGGAGGCGCCGGTGCGCATCTTCGACGACCAGAACCAGGTCAAGGCCGCCTTCGAGTCAGGTGAGCTCGATCGCGACGTGGTGGTGGTGGTGCGCTTACAGGGGCCCAAGGCCAACGGCATGCCCGAGCTGCACAAGCTCACCCCCTTCCTCGGCGTGCTGCAGGACCGCGGCTACCAGGTGGCGCTGGTCACCGACGGGCGCATGTCGGGCGCCTCGGGCAAGGTGCCCGCGGCCATTCACGTCACCCCGGAAGCGGTAGACCGCGGCCCGCTGGCGCGCCTGCGCGATGGCGACGTAGTGCGTCTCGACGCCGAGCGCGGTGAGCTGACCGCGCTGGTCGACGCCGCCGAGTTCGCCAGCCGCGGCATCGTCGAACCCAATCTGGAGCGTTACCACTTCGGCTTGGGACGCGAGCTGTTCGGCGGCTTCCGCCACCTGGCCGCCGGTGCCGAGCAGGGCGCCGGAGTATTCGGCGGCTTCGAGGAGGAAGTGCTCTCCCGCGAGCTCGAGAAGATCTCCCAGGAGGACCAATGACGCGGCCGGCCCTGATCGGCGACATCGGCGGCACCAACGCCCGCTTCGCCCTGGTCACGCCGGGCGAGCACGCCCCCCGTGAGAGCATCGCCCTGCCCTGCGCCGACTATCCCGGCCTGGTGGAGGCGGTGCGCGACTACCTGGCCCGGGTCGGTCTGGCTGCCGACGACGCCCCGCGGCAAGCCTGCCTGGCCTTCGCCTGTCCCATCGACGGCGACCGGGTGGTCATGACCAACAATCACTGGTCGTTCTCCCGCCGCGAGGCGCAGACCGCCCTCGGCCTGGAACGGCTCAAGGTGATCAACGACTTCACCGCCCAGGCCCTGGGCGTGCCGCACCTGGCGCCAGACGAGCTGGTCGAGGTGCAACCGGGCGTGGCGCGTGAGCACGCCGCCTGTCTGGTCATCGGCCCCGGCACCGGGCTCGGCGTGGCCGGCATCTTTCCCGGCCGCCATGCCTGGATTCCGCTGCCCACCGAAGGCGGTCACGTCACCTATGCCCCCACCGACGAGCGCGAGCAGAACCTGCTGCGGCATTTCCGCAACCGCTACGGCCGGGTTTCCGTGGAGCGGATCCTGTGCGGCCAGGGGCTGCTCGATCTCTACCTGGCCCACTGCTCGCTGAAAGGCGCCAACCCCAGCTGCCAGGCCCCACCCGATGTGACGGCCGCCGCCGCGGGCGGTGACGCCATCGCTCGTGATACCCTGCTGCGGTTTCTCAAGATCCTCGGCGACGTCTGCGGCGATGCTGCCCTGACCATGGGCGCCCGCGGCGGGGTCTATCTGTGCGGCGGCATCCTGCCGCGGCTGCTGGACTGGCTGCCCCAGAGCCGCTTCGTCGAAGCCTTTACCGCCAAGGGCCGCATGAGCGACTACAACCGCTCCATCCCGGTGCGCGTGGTCACCGCGCCCTGGCCGGGGCTGCTGGGTGCCGCCGAGGCCCTGCACAACGAAGAAGTGGAATGACGTGAAGGAGCGCGAATGATCCCGCAAAGCCTGCGAGCCCTGCTCGACGAAACCCGTGGCCAGCGACGCGCCGAGTGGTCCAGCCGCGAGCTGTGGCTGGCCAACGAGCCCTGGGGAGAGCTGGCCGTTTCCCTACAAGGCGCTCAAGTGCTGCACTTTCAACCTGCGGGTAGTGACGGCGACGGTTGGCTGTGGGTCACGCCCACGCCCCAGGCGTTGCCCGGCGCCATTCGCGGCGGCATTCCGCTATGCTGGCCCTGGTTCGCCGACGAACGCGGCGCCGACGAAAGCCCGGACCGCTCGGGCCCCATGCACGGCCCGGCGCGCAAGGCCCAGTGGTGCCTCGAGGCGGTGGATGAACACGAGGGCGGCGTCGAACTGCACCTCTCCCCCACCGAGCGCCTGCACAGCCAGCTGGTGCCACGCACGGTGATCCAGGCCAATGCCCGGCGCCTGCACGTGGAGCTGATCACCGAGCACGTCGGCGAGACCCCAATCAAGCTCAGCGGCGCCCTGCACAGCTACCTGGCCGTGGCCGACAGCTTTGCCTGCCGCGTGGAGGGCCTGGCCGGCGCCCGCTACCTGGACAAGCTGGCCGGCTTCGCCGAACGCGAACAGCAGGGCGAACTCGCCGTACGCGGCGAGCTCGACCGCATCTATCACAGCAACGCCGAAGTGGTACTCGACGACGGCCATCGCCGCCTGCGCGTCGCCCGCCAGGGCAGCGACTCAGCGGTGGTGTGGCACCCCGGCGAGGCACCGCCCGACGATACTTCGCCCGCCGCCGCGCGACGCTTCCTCTGCGTGGAGTCGGCCAATACCCGCCTCGACCCGGTATGGCTGGTGCCCGGCGCCCAGCATCTGCTGGGCACCACTCTGTCGCGCGAGGATAGCGAATGATTCCCGTCATTGCCTTCGGCGAAGCCTTGGTCGACCTGCTCTCCAGCCGCCTCGGCGACCTCGCCGGCGACGCCCCGGAAACCTTCACTCCGTATGCCGGCGGCGCCCCGGCCAACGTGGCGGTGGCCTGCGCGCGCCTGGGCGTGCCCAGCCGTTTTATCGGCATGCTGGGGGACGACCGCTTCGGCGACTTCCTGGCCGCGGAGCTGGCCGCCCACGGCGTCGATATCAGCGGCGTGGTGCGCACCCGCGAAGCGCGTACGGCGCTGGCCTTCGTCTCCCGCGACGCCCATGGCGAGCGCACCTTCGACTTCTATCGCCCGCCGGCCGCGGATCTGCTCTACCGGCTGGAGCACCTGCCGCCCGGCGTGTTCGCCGAACCGGCCATCGTGCACTTCTGCAGCAACAGCCTGACCGAGCCGGAGATCGCCGACACCACCCTGGCCATGGCCGACATGGCCAGCCGCGCCGGCTGCCTGGTCAGCGTCGATGCCAACCTGCGCCACAACCTCTGGGCCGGCGGCAACGCCGACATCGCCCTGGTCACTCAGCTGATCGACCGTGCCGGCCTGGTCAAGCTCTCGACGGACGAGCTCGACTACCTGCGCGCCGATCATCCCGCCGAGGCCTGGCTGGCCGAGCGGCTTGCCGCCGGCGTCCGGCTGCTAGTGATCACCGATGGCCCCGGCGAAGTGCGCGCCATCGGCGTGGGCAGGGAGCTGCGCCATGCGCCGCCCAGGGTCGAGGCCGTGGACACCACCGCCGGCGGCGACGCCTTCATCGGCGGGCTGCTGGCCGAGCTGGCCGTCTATCTGGACAGGGCGGAACTCGCGACAGATTGGCACCAGGACGAGGCGTTTCTGCAGCGTGCCCTGCGCACCGCCGCCAACTGCGGCGCCCATGCGGTGACTCGCCCCGGCGCTTATGCCGCCCTGCCCAACCGTGACGACCTGGCCCGACTGCGGGGCGAGAGCTGAGCGATACCAGCCACCCAGCCATGCCGTCCCGGCCGTGTCATAGCGGTACTCGCGCCGGCAGGCGCCAGCGCAGCGTTCGCGCCACCACCTGCTGCCCCGGGCGATAATCGCCTCGGGCGGCAGCCAGCGCGGCGGCCAGGGCGGCGTCGGCGATACGTTCGTGATCCTGCACTGCCGAATTGACCGGTAACGGCAGGAAGTCGAGCAGGCGATTGTCGCCGAAGGTAGCCAGACGCAGCGTCTGCGGCAGCCCACCCTGCTCCAGCAGCACGTCGAAGACCCCGTCGAGCAGCGTATAGGACGCCGTGACCAGGGCATCGGGCAAACCGTGCTCGGCAAGCAGCTCGCGCATCAGACGCGCGCCCTCGTCCCGCTCGTAGCTCTCGGCCCCGTACATGAGCACCGTTGCGTCGCTGCCGGCCAGAGCCTGCCGGAACCCGCCGCGCCGCTCGTGGCTGATGGAGAGCCCCGGCACGGCATCCAGCCAGGCCACGCTTTTCACCCCTTCGCCCAGCACCGAGCGCGTCAGCCGCTCGGCGGCTTCTCTGTCGTTGCTCACCACGCAGGCGAAATGCCGGGGATCGAAGCCGCGGTCCACGGCGATCACCGGCAGACCATCGGCCATCAGTTCGGTATAGAAGGGGTCGTCCAGGGGCAGGCAGCTGGCGGTGATCAACACCTCGCAGCGCTGGGCACGCAGGGCCAGGGCCAGCTCACGCTCGCTCTCCGGCCGGTCGTCGGAGCCGACGATCAGCAGCTGGTAGCCCTGCTCCCGCGCGCCACGCTCGAGCCGCTTCGCCAGCCGCGCATAGCTGGCGTTCTCCAGGTCCGGCACGATCAACCCGAGGATACGGCTTGAGCCCCGCCGCAGCGCGGCGGCCTGGGCATCCACCCGGTAGCGGTGCTGGCGCACCACCGCCATGACCTTGTCGACGGTTTCCTGGCTGATGCGCCGCTCGGCGGCCTGGCCATTGATCACGTAACTGGCCGTGGTACGCGAGACACCGGCCAGGCGTGCGATTTCAGCAAGTGTCATCGCTTCTCCCCGTTAGCGGCCTGTCATTCTACGCCAGCACCTGGACGCCCTACCCCCTGCCAAAGTCTAAGATTCCGAACTTGCGAAAGCAGATGAATCGATCCAGCATGAAGAATAGACAAGGTGACACGATTCAGCAAAATCGTAATCGACAAACCGGGACTTGATCCAGCGGTTCGATTGGGTCACCGCCAACAGGAGATTGCCCATGCTCACGCTACGCCCCGAGGACATCCTCCTCGACTGCCGGGCGCCTGACTGGCGCGATGCGCTGGAGCAGGCCGCCGAATCGCTGCATCGGGCAGGACTGACCGCACCCGCCTACCGCGACGGCCTGTTCCAGCGCGAGACCCAGTCCTCCACCTATCTCGGCAACGCCATTGCCATCCCCCACGGTACGCCGGAGAGCCGCGAGCACGTGCTCGCCACCGGCGTACGCGTGCTGCAGTTTCCCGCTGGGGTCGAGTGGCACGACGGCCAGCGCATCCACGTGCTGGTCGCCATTGCCGCCCAGAGCGACGAACACCTGGACATCCTGCGCCAGCTCACCCACGTACTCGACGACGACAGCGTCGGCGAGAGGCTGGCCGGTGCCGGTTCGGCGGCGACCGTGGCCGCCCTGCTGTCGAAGGCGCAGGTGGAAGCGCGTCTCGACGCCGACACCCTGTGCCTTGGCTTTCCTGCCCGCGACGCGCGCGAACTGGCCCTGGCCGGCGCCGCCCGGCTGCGTCAGCTCGGCTGCGTGGGTGGCGACTTCATGGCCGACGTGGCCGAGCGACCCCTGGCATCGCTGGGCCAAGGGCTGTGGCTGACTCACGGCGAGCGCAGCGTTGCAGTGCCGGCATTGGCCCTGGCCACGCCGGATGAGCGCCTGGAGAGCGGCGGCGAAGCGGTAAAGGGGGTGTTCTGCCTGGCCGCCCAGGGGGACGCCCACCGCGGCCTGCTGGAGCGCGTTCTGACCCTGCTCGACAGCGGTGCTGCCGCCGAGCTACCCAGCACCGATGCCGCCACCGTGCTGGCACGCCTGGCCGGCGAATCCGCCGCGGCCCATACCCGGCTGGCACGGGTGCTGAACGCCCATGGGCTGCATGCCCGCCCAGCCAAACAGCTGGTGCAGGTGGCCCGGGAACAGGGCCTGCCGATTCAGGTACGACTGGCCGAAGGCGGTGGCGCTACGGTATCCGCTTCCAGCTTGACCAAGGTGATCAACCTCGGTGCCCGCCGCGGCCAGCAACTGGTCTTCTCCGCCGAAGGCGAGGAAGCCCAGCAGGCCCTCGAGGCCGTGTGCCGAGCCGTGGCGGACGGCCTGGGCGAGCACGTGCTGCCCTTCGACGAGAGCCGTGAGCGCAGCATGCCGCAGGCGGATGCCGCCCCCATCCAGCCGCTGCCCGACGACGAGCCTCACCCGGGGGTGGCAGCCTCGCCGGGGCTGGCCATCGCGCCGGTCTTCGTGCTGCAGACCCCGCGCTTCGACTATCCCGAGCGCGCCGCCGATGCCGCCGAGCAGCAGCGGCGCCTGCGTCAGGCCCTCGTCGAAGGAGCGGCCCAGCTCGAGGCACTGGTGCAGCAGGCCCGCGGCGGCGAAGTGGCGCAGATTCTCTCCATGCACGAGGAGATGCTCACCGACCCCGAGCTGTTCGAGGCCGCCCGCGAAGGCATTCAGGAGGGTCGCTCGGCCGAGGCCGCCTGGTGGGAAGCCATCGAGACCGCCGCCCATGCCCAGGAGATGCTCGCCGACCGCCTGCTGGCCGAGCGCGCCGCCGATCTGCGCGACGTCGGCCGCCGCGTGCTCGGCGTGCTGTGCGAGGTAACGCTGCCCAAGCCGCCGGAGACGCCCTACATCCTGGTGACCGACGACATCGGCCCTTCCGACGTGGCGCGGCTCGACACCCAGCGGGTGCGCGGTCTGCTCACCGCCCGCGGCGGCGCCACCGCACACAGCGCGATTCTCGCCCGCGCCCTGGGCATCCCCGCCGTGGTGGGTGCCGGCGAACGGGTACTGACGCTGGCAGGCGGCCAGGAGCTGATTCTCGATGGCGAACGCGGCCGGGTGATCCCGACACCCTCCGCCGAGCGCCGCGCCAGCGCCGAGCAGCGTCTGGCTGAACGCGAGCAGCGCGAGGCCGAGGCTTGGCAGGCGCGCTTCGAGGCGGCCCAAACCCGTGACGGACATCGCGTGGAGGTGGCCGCCAACCTGGGCAACACTACCCACGCCGCCAATGCCGTGGAGCGCGGCGCCGAGGGCATCGGCCTGCTGCGCACCGAGTTCCTGTTCATGGCCCACGCCCGGGAGCCGGATCTCGCCACGCAGATCGAGGAGTACCGCGAGGCCCTGGATGCCCTGGACGGCCGCCCGCTGGTGGCCCGCACCCTCGACGTGGGCGGCGACAAGCCGCTGCCCTACTGGCCGGTGCCCAAGGAGGACAACCCCTTCCTCGGGCTGCGCGGCATCCGCCTCAGCCTGACCCGCCCCGAGGTGCTGGAGACCCAGCTGCGGGCGCTGCTGATGGCAGCTGCCCCCGCCAGCGAGGCGGCGGACAAGCCGCGGCCGCTGCGCATCATGCTGCCGATGGTCAAGGACGTGGGCGAATTTCGCGCCGCACGCGCCATCTTCGCGCGCCTGCTCGACGAGATTCCCGCCGCCGAGCGCGCCACCGACGTGCAGCTGGGGGTGATGATCGAGGTGCCGTCGGCGGCCCTGCTGGCTCCCGTCCTGGCCGCCGAGGTCGACTTCTTCTCGGTGGGCACCAACGACCTGACCCAGTACACCCTGGCCATCGACCGCGACCACCCCGAGCTCTCGGCCCATGCCGACGGCCTGCACCCGGCGGTGCTGCGTCTGATCGAGATGACCGTGGCGGCGGCCCATGCCCACGGCAAGTGGGTCGGGGTATGCGGCGAACTGGCCAGTGACACCCTGGCGGTGCCGGTCCTGGTCGGACTCGGCGTCGATGAGCTCTCGGTGAGCGCGCGCCAGGTACCGTTGGTCAAGGCCAGGCTGCGCGAGTTCGATCTGGCCGAGGCCCGCACCCAGGCCCAGCTGGCCTTGGCCCAGGCCACCAGCGAGGCGGTACGCGACGCTCTGGAGGTGCGCTGATGGCCCGCCTGCTCACCCTCACCCTGAATCCGGCGCTGGACCTCTCCGTGAGCCTGGAGCGGCTGGAGCCGGGCACGGTCAACCGCACCCATGAGACCCACCTGACGGCGGCCGGCAAGGGCGTCAACGTGGCCCGGGTGCTGGCCGAGCTGGGTCACGACGTGACGGTGTCGGGCTTTCTCGGCGCCGACAACGACGGCCCCTTCCTGCGCGCCTTCGAAGCCATGGGCGTGGAAGACGCCTTCCTGCGCGTGCCCGGCGAGACCCGCATCAATGCCAAGCTCGCCGAGGCCGACGGCCGCATCACCGACATCAACGGCCCCGGCGCGGCCATCGACGAGCCAGCCTGGCAGCGCTTGCTCGACGGCCTCGACACCCGTATCGGCGACCCGCGGCGACGCCCCGACGCCGTGGTCATTGCCGGCAGCCTGCCGCCCGGCGTGACACCGGCCAGCCTGGCTGAACTGGTCACCCGGCTGCGTGAGGCAGACCTGCCGGTGTGGGTCGATACCAGTGGCGCCGCCCTGGATCAAGCCATCGCGGTTCGCCCCACCGCGGTCAAGCCCAACGAGCACGAGCTGGCCGCCTGGGCTGGCAATGCCCTCGACACGGCAGAAGCACGCCTGGCCGCGGCGCTGCGGCTGT
Source organism: Billgrantia kenyensis (assembly GCF_013697085.1). Taxonomy (GTDB): domain Bacteria; phylum Pseudomonadota; class Gammaproteobacteria; order Pseudomonadales; family Halomonadaceae; genus Halomonas; species Halomonas kenyensis. The sequence continues at coordinate 130,170 of NZ_JACEFT010000004.1, read as the reverse complement.
ACGCCGCCGGCGTCGAGGAGGCCGTGGTCTCCGCCGGGGCTGCCGGGGTGCTGTGGGTCAGCCGTCGTGGCGCCTGGCAGGCCATGCCGCCCCGGGTCAGCGTCGCCAGCACCGTAGGCGCCGGCGATACCCTGCTTGCCGCTCTGCTGCACGGGGCGGTGTGCGGCCATCCGCCCGACCAGGCCCTGCGCCTGGCCACCGCCCTCTCCGCTGAATCGGTTCGTCACCTGGGTGTGGGCAACCTCCACGCCGATGACTTCCCGCAACTCCAACAACAGACCCGCGTGCGTCGCCTCAACGACGTAGACGCAGGGGGAGCCCTCGCATGAACGTGATCATCGTCACCGCCTGCCCCAGCGGCATGGCCACCACTTTCCTTGCCGCTCGTCGCCTGGAGCAGGCTGCCCGCCGGCTGGGTTGGCAAGCCAGCGTCGAGATGCACAGCCAGCTCGAAGCCGTCGAGCCCGCCTCGGCCGATGCCATTGCCGCAGCCGAACTGGTCGTGGTCGCCGCCGACCAGATTCCTGCCGCCGAGCGCTTTGCCGGTAAGCAACTGTTCCATGCCGCCATCAGCGAGGCGCTGCCCGACCCCGAGGCGTTCCTGCAGCGTGCCCGGCACGAGGCCGAAGGCTTCACTCCGCCCACCCAGAGCGCGGTAGGCACCCAGCATCAAGCACTCGGCGGCAGCAAAATCGTCGCCGTGACCGCCTGCCCCACCGGCGTGGCCCATACCTTCATGGCCGCCGAGGCGCTGAGCGAGGCGGGCAAGAGCCTGGGCCATGCGATTCGCGTCGAGACACAGGGCTCGGTCGGCGCGCAAAACCAGCTCACCGATGAGGAGATCGCCGCGGCGGACGTAGTAATTCTCGCCTGCGACATCGAGGTCGACCCGACCCGCTTTGCCAGCAAGCGCATCTACCGCACCTCGACCGGCAACGCGCTGAAGAAGCCGCGCCCCACCATCGAGGCGGCCCTCGATCAGGCCGAGGTGGAAGATAGCGGCACCGCTAGCCGCAGCGATGCGAACCGCAGCATCAAGGAGAAGGGGGTCTACAAGCATCTGCTCACCGGGGTCTCGTTCATGCTGCCCATGGTGGTAGCCGGCGGCCTGCTGATCGCGCTCTCCTTCGTCTTCGGTATCGAGGCCTTCGAGCAGGAGGGCACCCTGGCCGCGGCGCTAATGCAAATCGGCGGCGGTACCGCCTTCGCGCTGATGATCCCGGTACTGGCAGGCTACATCGCCTACTCCATCGCCAACCGCCCGGGCATCGCCCCAGGCATGATCGGCGGCATGTTGGCGGCCGAGATCGAGGCCGGCTTTCTCGGCGGCATCCTTGCTGGCTTTCTGGCCGGCTACGTGGCCCTGGCGGTGGCACGCCACGTCAAGCTGCCGGCCAGCGTCGAGTCGCTCAAGCCGATTCTCATCATCCCGCTGATCTCGAGCCTGGTCACCGGCCTGACCATGATCTATGTGATCGGCGAGCCGGTGGCAGCCATCATGGCCGGCCTGACCGGTTTCCTGGCCGGCATGGACGCCACCAACGCGGTGCTGCTGGGCATCCTGCTCGGCGCCATGATGTGCTTCGACCTGGGCGGGCCGGTGAACAAGGCCGCCTACACCTTCGGCGTCGGTCTGCTGGCCTCCCAAACCTACGCGCCGATGGCGGCGATCATGGCCGCCGGGATGGTACCGGCTATCGGCATGGGCATCAGTAGTTTCGTGGCCCGCCACAAGTTCTCCGAGCCGGAGCGGGAGGCGGGCAAGGCGTCGTTCGTGCTGGGGCTGTGTTTCATCAGCGAAGGCGCCATCCCCTTCGCCGCCAAGGATCCGCTGCGGGTGATCCCGGCCTGCATCGTCGGCGGCGCGGTGACCGGTGCCCTCTCCATGTGGGTCGGCGCCCAGCTGATGGCGCCCCACGGCGGCATCTTCGTGCTGATGATCCCGCATGCCATCACCCCGGTACTGCTCTACCTGGCCGCCATCGTGGTCGGCTCACTGATCACCGGCCTGGGCTACGCCGCGATCAAGCGTGGAGCAGCGCCGGTTGCCGTTGCTGCGACGCCCTGAGCAAGGGCGCTCGGCTCACTTCGCTCTCGCCTGGCGGTGTGTCACGCCAGGCGCTTCCCCCCCGCCTCACCTCCACCTGTCGTTCTTTCGCACCGAAGTCTGAGAGGAACGCCTCTGTACCTCGCCGAGACAAAACCTATACAAATATTATTCATGTATTGTATAAATGCGCTCAGGAGCTGAACAAGACAAGGAATAATCTCTCTGCCGTGAGCTAGCGCATGCGCCACAATGGACCGGTAACGCAAAAAGAGTACGTGCTTCGCGATGACGACGTACTCATCTCCAAGACCGACACCCGCAGCCATATTATCTACGCGAACCAACGTTTCATCGACGTGAGCGGCTATGCCTATGAGGAGCTGAACGGCTCCCCACACAATATCGTGCGCCACCCCGACATGCCCGAGAGCGTCTTCGCCGACATGTGGCAAGATCTGCAAGCAGGAAAATTCTGGTCCGGCCTGGTCAAGAATCGGCGCAAGAACGGCGATCACTATTGGGTGCGGGCCAATGTGGTTCCCATCCGGGAAAACGGCAAGCTGAAGGGCTTCGCCTCCATCAGAGTCAAGCCAAGTGCCGAGGAAACCGCCCACGCCGAGGCGGTCTACCGTGACATCCGGGAAGAGAGGGGACGCTATACCGTCAACCATGGCCGCCCCTACCGGCGCGGTGCCCTGCATTCATTCAAGCGCTTCGAGTGGCGCAGCCTGAAAACCCGCAGCTTCTTCGCCAGCCTAGCGATCGCCGCACTGCCGACCGCTTTGGGAGTCAGCGCATGGAGTGCGCTAGACGCTTCTTCGTCGTTGCTCGATGAAGGGCTGCTAATCGCTGGGGTTGGCGGCGGCTTCCTCATGGGGTGGATAAACTGGCGAGCCAATGCCAGGCTGCACCGCTCGCTGCACCAGGCACACGACTTTTCCCTGCAGCTCGCTGCCGGCAATCTCAGGGCCAGCCTGCCCGCCCACGGCAAGGATGAGCTAGGGCGCATGCTCGGAGCCATGGCCTTCATGCGCCAGTCACTGGCTGCACTGATCGGCGATCTGGAGCGCCGCATCGGCGTGGTCGAGCCTTCCGTCACAGATCTTGTACATAACAACCACGCGATGGCCAGCCGCCTCGAGCAACAGGCCTCCGCGGTCCAGCAAACTGCGGCCAGCGCCGAGCAGATCACCGTTACTGTCGGCCAAAGCGCAGAGAACGCCAGCCAGGCCGGCAAGGCCACACTGGGCAACGTCGAGGCCGTCGATCACGCCGCCCAGGTAATGCAGGCATTGGCGCAATCCATGCAGGAAATCACGCGCCAGGCAGACAACATGGCCGGCATCGTCGACACCATCGACAGCATTGCCTTTCAAACCAACATCCTGGCACTCAACGCCTCGGTAGAAGCGGCACGCGCCGGTGAGCATGGCCGAGGCTTCGCTGTCGTTGCCCAGGAAGTCCGCAAGTTGGCAAGCGAATCGGCTGGCGCCGCCCACCGGGTTCAATCTCTGATCGGTACGGCGCGCAAGGAGATCGAAGCCGGTCGTTCACGGGCCGGCGAAGCAGAGACGGCGATGGCCCGCATCAAGTTGGCGAGCCATCGGGTCAACGGCCTGATGCAGGAGATCAGCGCCGCCGCAGCGGAGCAGAGCCAGGGCATCGAACAGATCAGCCAGGCCATCGGAGAGATCGATCGGGCAACCCAGTCGAGCGCCGGCAGCATGCAGCGCTACCAGGCGGCGACGACCTCGCTCGATCAGGAAGTGCAGGCCCTGGCCCACAGCGCGAGGGCATTCAGCGACAGCGACACTCGCCCCGCCGCCAGCAGCGCCGCACGACCGGCGACACCCGCCGTGTCCCATGGGAGTGAGAGACTCATCCGTGAAGCGGTCCGGGGCAAGCAAGCCACGCAGGAGTGGGAAGCCTTCTAGGGCACCATGAAAAAAGCCCGGCCAGAGGGCCGGGCGAATGACAGCAACTGGCTGCCGAGAGAGCACAACGAGAGCCGGGGATAGGAGCTCAGTGGTGAAAGCGTTCGGCAGCTTCGCGAGCGAGCTGGCGAATACCGGTCCAGTCTTCCGCATCGACCAGGGACTTGGGCGTCAGCCACGAGCCGCCCACGCACATTACGTTCTTCAGCGCCAGGTAGTCCTCGGCGTTGTCGAGGTTGATACCACCGGTGGGACAGAACCGCGCCTCGGGGATCGGCCCGGCAAAGGCCTTCAATGCCTTGACGCCACCGCTGGCCTCGGCGGGGAAGAACTTGAAGCGGCGGTAGCCGTACTGCCAGCCGGTCATCAATTCGGAGACCGTGGCCACACCGGGCAGCATCGGCACCGGGCTGGTCACGCCGTAGCGATAGAGTGCTTCGGTAGTGCCAGGAGTGACCACGAAATCAGCGCCCACCTGCTCGCTCTGGCGGTACTGGGCCGGCGTGAGCACGGTACCCACGCCGATGCTGGCCTGGGGCAGCGCTTGCTTGAGGCGCTTTACCGCTTCCAGGGCGCAGTCGGTGCGCAGGGTCACTTCCAGCACGGTGAGCCCGCCTTCGACCAGGGCACGGCCCAGCGGCACGGCGTCCTCGATGCGCTCGATGGCCAGCACCGGAATGACTTCTGCCTTGAGGCAGATGCTGTCGAGCTCGGTCGTGCGCGTGGACGGCAGCTGTTTATCGATGGTCATGAGCAAGACTCCTGTTCAGGGGGCCCAGTAGACGGCCAGAGGGCAGGATAGAAAGGCCCGGATCGGCAGCTCGCGCGAGTCGTCGCCGGACATGGCCCGGGCGAGAACGCTGCGCTTGTCGTCACCGGTGATATGCAGCACATGACGCCGCGCCTGATGCAACCGATCGGCGCTCAGGGTAATCCTTGCCTGGGGCTGGCTGGGAGTACGGACAGCCAACACCGGTGCATCGGTGGTCAGGCCCAGCTCCAGTTCACGGTTGTCAGGGAACAGCGATGCGGTATGACCGTCGCCTCCCATGCCCAGCACCACCATGCAAGCCGGCCACGGCAGCGCTTCGATGCGCCGTGTCACGGCCTCGACGCCCTGCTCCGGGGTCTCGTCATCGGTGGTGAGGGAGACGAAGTTAGCGACTTCAGCCTCGCCCTGCAACAGGTGGCACCGCACCAGCCGGGCGTTGCTCGCTTCGCTCGACTCACTCACCCAGCGCTCGTCGGCCAGGGTCACGTCGACCCGCTCCCAGGGCAGCGCCTGCCGGGACAGGGCCTCGAAGAAGGGCACCGGCGTCGAGCCGCCGGAGAGTACCAGCAGGGCTCGCTCCTGCCGCGCCAGGTCCTGGCGCAGCGCCTCACCAGTGGCTTCGGCAAGCTGCTCGGCAAGCTGTATACGCGGCTTGGCGTTCAGGTTCGTCATCTCAGTAGTCCTCATACCAGCTGCGGCCATCCTGGGTGATCATGGCGATGGAAGCCACCGGCCCCCAGGAGCCGGCCGGATAGCGCCGCGGCGGCTCGCCCATCTCCTTCCAGGCCGCCACCAGGCTGTCACACCAGTGCCAGGCATGCTCCACCTCGTCACGCCGCACGAACAGGTACTGCCGCCCCTTCATGACTTCCAGCAGCAGTCGCTCGTAGGCATCGGGAATGCGCGCCTGGGGGAAGGCGCTGCCGAAGTCCAGGTGCAGCGGGCCGCGGCGCAGGCGCATGCCTCGATCCAGGCCACTGTCCTTGGTCAACACTTCCAGCGCGATACCCTCGTCAGGCTGCAGGCGAATGATCAGCTTGTTTGCCGCCAGGCTGCGCTGGTCGGGGTCGAAGATATAGTGGGCCTGCTGGCGGAAGTGGATCACGATCTGCGACAGCTTCTCCGGCATGCGCTTTCCCGTGCGCAGGTAGAACGGCACGCCGGCCCAGCGCCAGTTGGAGACGCCTGTCTTCATGGCGACGAAGGTTTCGGTCTCACTATCGCGGTTGGCGCCCTCCTCTTCGAGATAGCCGGGCACAGCCTTGCCATTGATGGTCCCGGCGATGTACTGGCCACGCACCACATCGCGGTTGAGCCGAGCCTCGCTGAATGGCTGCAATGCCTTGAGCACCTTGACTTTCTCGTCGCGAATAGCGTCGGCATCCAGGTTCGCCGGAGGATCCATGGCAATCAGGCAGACCAGCTGCAGCAGGTGGTTTTGCACCATGTCGCGCAGTTGGCCGGCACGATCGAAGTAGCCCCAGCGCCCCTCGATCCCGACCTGTTCGGCCACGGTGATCTCCACGTGGGAAATATGATTCTGGTTCCACTGGGTACCAAAGAGGGGGTTGGCGAAGCGCAACGCAATGAGGTTCTGCACCGTCTCCTTGCCCAGATAGTGGTCGATGCGATAGACCCGGGACTCGGGAAACACCTCGCCGATGGCGTCGTTGATCACGCAGGAGGACTCATAGTCATAGCCGATCGGCTTTTCGACCACCACGCGGGAGAGTTCATCCAGGCACTCGCCAGCCTGCAGGTGGCGGCAAATGTCCCCATAGAGGCTCGCCGGTACGGCCAGATAGACGACCAAGGGGCAGACCACGGTGTCATGGCGTACGGCCTGACGCCACTCGGTGATCGCACGGTAGCCTTCGGCGGCAGCGAAGTCGAGCTGACGGTAGTCGAGACGCGCTGTGAAGCGCTTGATGGTATCGCGATCCAGCTCGTCAGGCTTGACGTAGGTCTGCAGCGCCTCAGCCACGCGACGACGAAAGGCATCGGGCTTGAGCTCCTGGCGAGCGAGGCCCAGGATGCGCGTGTCGTCGTGCAGCAGCCCCTCGCGATCGAGATGATAGAGCGCCGGATAGAGCTTGCGCTGCGACAGGTCGCCCAAGGCCCCAAAAAGCGCGAGATCGATGATCGGCTGACCATCACCCTCTGGCCGCGTACTTGCGTTCATGCTCGCCCCCGTCTAGTTAACTTACACAAAAATAAGCAAAGGAAGGCAGTTTTTCAAGCTGATATTTTGTAATATTACATTGATCAAGCATTCCACTGCGCTCTGGTTCGCACAGCGAGTGGCGCCGCGATAGGATATCCGACATTCATGTTGTTATATCACTACATAATCAGCTCAGAGAGTCATACCCGCCATGGCCCATCACGATCTGCTGCAGCGAATTCGTCAACGCCTCGACGAGCTCAACCGCTCGGAGCGTAAGGTAGCAGATGTCATTCTGGCCGATCCGGCCCGCGCCACCGGCTTGAGCATTGCCAGCCTGGCCCAGGCGGCCTCGGTCAGCGAGCCAACGGTGAACCGTTTTTGTCGCAGCTTCAACGCCAAGGGCTATCCCGACTTCAAGATCAAGCTAGCCCAGAGCCTGGCGGGGGGCACACCCTACGTCAGCCAGTCGGTGGAGCCAGGCGATACGGCGAAGGAATATACCGGCAAGATCTTCGGCGCCACCATCGCCGCCCTCGACGAAGCCAGCCGCACGCTGGACCCGGCCCGCATCGAGCGGGTGGTGGATTACCTGATCCAGGCCAAGCAGATCCACTTCTTCGGCCTAGGCGCCTCCGGCGCGGTGGCCCAGGATGCCCAGCACAAGTTCTTCCGCTTCAACCTGCCGGTCACGGCCTATGTCGATGTTCTGATGCAGCGCATGGTGGCATCGGCCTGTCATACCGGTGACGTCGTGGTGGTCATCTCCTGGACCGGACGCACCCGCGAGCTGGTCGAGATCGCTCGCCTGGCCCGAGAGAGCAACGCCGTGGTACTGGGCATCACCGCCCCCGCATCGCCGCTGGCGGAAGAGTGCACCGAAACCCTCGAGGTCGCCACGCCGGAGGATACCGATGTCTACATGCCGATGACCTCGCGCATGATCCAGCTGACGCTGATCGACGTGCTGGCCACCGGCGTCACCCTGCGTCGCGGCGAGGATTTCCTTCCCCACCTGAAGAAGATCAAGGACAGCCTGCAGGAAACCCGCTACCCGGCCACGCGCCAGGATTGAGTACGCTGACGAAGGGTTGTCAGGGCGCCGCGACGGCACAACAATAGCGGCTCCCCTGTTCTCGCCTCGAGGCCCCCGATGCAACGGATCGCACATTCTGCCATTCCCCTCTCCGCCCTTGCCTTCGCCCTGTTCGCGCAGGGTGCCGCCGCCGAGACCTTCCGCTTCACCGCCATACCCGACGAGGATCAGGCGCGCCTGGTCGAGCGCTTCGGCAAGGTGGCCGACTACCTCGAGGAGCGCCTCGGGGTCGAGGTGGAGTACGTGCCGGTGAAGTCCTACAGCGCCGCAGTCACCGCCTTTCGCAACGATCAGGTTCAGCTGGCCTGGTTCGGCGGACTCTCCGGCGTGCAGGCGCGGCGCCTGGTACCGGGCTCCCAGGCGCTGGCCCAGGGCAGCGAGGACGATGCCTTCATGAGCTATTTCATCGCTCACGAGTCCACCGGCCTCGAGCGCGCCGACGAGCTGCCCGACGAACTGGAAGGCATGAGCCTCACCTTCGGCTCGCGCACCTCCACGTCCGGACGCCTGATGCCGGAGCACTTCTTCCGTGAGCGCTTCGACGACGTCGACCCGGAGCGCTTCTTCGCCCGCGTCGGCTACTCCGGCGATCACTCGCGCACCATCGCCCTGGTCGAGGCCGGCACCTACGACATCGGCGCGGTCAACTACACGGTGTGGGACGCCGCCGTCGAGGATGGCCGGGTCAATACCGACCAGGTTCGAGTGATCTGGGCCACGCCAACCTACCCCGATTACAACTGGACCCTGCGCGGCGACGCCGACGAGCGCTTCGGCGAAGGCTTCACCGAGCAGGTGCGGGCCGCCTTCCTCGAGATGGACGACCCGGAGCTGCTCGCCTCCTTCCCCCGTGAGGCGTTCATTCCCGCCGACAACGACCTCTACGCCCCCATCGAGGAGGTGGCCGAAGAGCTCGGCCTGCTGCGCTGATGGAGGGCGAGCAACGGCGCCTGCTGGTTCGCTTCGAGGGCGAGGATCTCGGTCACGGCGCGCATGTCGTGCTGCCGCGCCTGAGCCTTGCCCTGCACCAGGGCGAGCGGATCGCCCTGCTCGGCCAGAGCGGCGCCGGCAAGTCGACGCTGCTCGCTGAGCTGCGCCGCCGGCTGGGGGGAGAGGCGGCCTGGTGTCCCCAGCACCATGGCCTGGTGCCGCAGCTCGCCGTCTATCACAACGTCTTCATGGGGCGCCTGCCGGAATATTCGGCGCTGGCCAATCTGTGGAACCTGGTGCGCCCGCTGCGCGGGCCATGGCGGGAAGTGGCCGCGCTGTGCGACGAACTGGGCCTGACCGGCCTGATGCGCCGCCCGGTGGGCGAGCTTTCCGGCGGCCAGCGCCAGCGGGTGGCCATCGCCCGCGCCCTGTATCAGGCCCGTCCGCTGTTCCTGGGTGACGAACCGGTGGCCAGCGTCGATCCTCACCAGGCGCTAAGGCTGCTGGACCTGATCGACTCCCGCCACACCACCTCGGTAGTGGCGCTGCACCAGCGCGAGCTGGCGCTCTCCCACTTCGACCGGGTGTGGGGGCTGCGCGACGGCCGCCTGGCGATCGATGCCCGCGCCGACGAGCTCAGCCTGGCCGAGCTCGATGCGCTCTATCCCGATGCCGCGGAACCGGCCGGCAGCCCACCGCCCGGCAACGACGGCGCGCCGCTGCCCAGCCCCGAGGCGCTGCCCTGCGCCCGAGGACGGCCATGAGCGACGGCCTGGTCGACAGCCGTCCGCCCTCGGCACGCAACTGGTGGCGCGGCGGCTCCCCCGGCCTGCGCCTGGCCCGTCACAGCCTGGGCCTGGTGGCGCTTGCCGTGCTGCTGGTGCCCTTCGCCGACCTGGCCATTCACACCCGCGACCCCTGGGGCGAACTCGGGCGCATGGCCGCCGGGCTGGCCTGGCCCGCCTGGGGTGCGCTGGAATCGCCCTTCACTGCCTTGGGCCTGACCGTGGCGGTGGCCCTGTGGGGCACCCTGGCCGGGGTGGTGCTGGGCTTTCCCCTGGCGCTGCTGTTCGCCCGCTCGCGCCTGGTGCGCGCCGGCTGCGCCTTCGTGCGCGCCATTCACGAACTGTTCTGGGCGCTGCTGTTCCTGCAGGTGTTCGGCCTCTCGGCGCTCACCGCCCTGGCGGCGCTGGCGATTCCCTATGCCGGTATCTTCGCCAAGGTCTATGCCGAGATCCTCGAGCAGACGCCGCGCGCCCCGCGCGACGCCCTGCCACCCGGCAGCGGGCGGCTGGCGCGTTTCGTCTATGCCGAGCTGCCGCTGGCCTGGTCCCAGCTCGCCGCCTATACCCGCTACCGCTTCGAGTGCGGCCTGCGCGCCAGCGTGCTGCTCGGCTTCGTCGGGCTGCCGACCCTGGGCTTCCATCTCGAGACCGCCTTCCGCGAGGGGCGCTACCACGAGGCCGGAGCGCTGATGTGGCTGTTCTACCTGCTGATCGCCAGCCTACCGTGGTGGGACCACAAGCGCTTGATCCCGCTGCTGCTGGTGGGCGGTGCCTGGCTGCTGGGGCCGTGGCCAAGCGTCGACGGCGCGCTGCTGTGGCGCTTCGTCGCCGAGGATATCTGGCCCGCGGCACTGCTGGCCGGCGACTGGGCAGGAGTGCTCGAATGGCTGGCACGCATTCCCTCGCTGGGGCCGGCCATCGGCAATACCCTGCTGCTGGGTCTGCTCGGCACCGTGGGGGCGCTGGCCGTGGCGCTGCTCCTGTGGCCGCTGGCCAGCCGGCACTTCGGCAATCGCGGCACACGCCTGGCCGGCCACGGCGTGCTGATCTTCCTGCGCTCGACGCCGGAGCTGATGCTGGCGTTCGTCTTCCTGCTGCTGCTCGGCCCTTCGCTGCTGCCCGCCTGGCTGGCCCTGGCGCTGCACAACGGCGCCCTGATCGCCTTTTTGGTGGCACGCCACGCCGATGCCATCAAGCCCGGCATGCCGGGCCTGCCGGCCAGCGGACGCCTGGCCTACGAGCTGCTGCCGCGGGTCTACCCCGGGCTGCTGGCGCTGCTCTACTATCGCGCCGAGGTGATCCTGCGCGAAACGGCGATACTGGGCATGCTGGGGGTGGCCACGCTGGGCTTCTACATCGAGGAGGGCTTCGACTACCTGATGTTCGACGTGGCCTTCTTCCTGCTGCTGGTCACCGCCGCGCTCAACATTGCCGTGGACGCCCTCTCGCGGCGGCTGCGGCCGCGAGAGGCGCCCTTGGACGATCCCTGCATTCGTTAGGAAACCACCGAGGTTCTGCTGCGCTCGCCAAGAACCTCGACGGCTTCCTCAGTAGGAATAGTCGCCACCGACAACAGCCGCGGTGACGGTGATCTCCACCTTGAGCTCGTCGGCGGGCATGGGGGCGCAGACGCAGGTGCGCGCCGGGGCGTGACCGGTGGGCACCCAGGCGTCCCACACCGCGTTCATGGCGGCAAAGTCATGGCCATCCTTGAGGTAGATCGTTGCAGTCAGCAGGTGCTCGCGATCGGAGCCGATCTCGGCCAACAGCGCATCCACCCGCGCCAGCATGCTTTCGGTTTGCTTGGTGATGTCGCCGTGGCGGGCTTCGGGGCCGGCCACCTGACCGCAGAGGTAGGCGATACCGCCATGGATGACGGCGCGGCTCATGCGCGCCTTGGTGTCGTGACGGACGATGGTCATGGGCTGTCTCCGCTGGCTTGGTGGGCAGGAATTCCTGCCCGTTGAATCCGGCCCGACAGTATCCCCAGTTCAGCTCGTGCCGTCGATACATGGCGGAGGGTGAGTACCTCCTCGGCGATATGGTGAAGCCCTCGTTATGTATGGCAGTATACGACGAGTCGCTGTTTCAGTCCGGATACAACGACCACGACCTGGCCAAACCGTGCCTCACTTGCAGCAGCCTGGAGACTGTTCATGCCCCCTTTCGTCAAACGTCTGCTGGTAGGTGTGGCTATTCTCATGACGAGCCTCGGACTGGCTACGGCCCAGGCCAGCCCGCAACCGGTACGCATCGCGGCCGCCTCGGACCTGCGCTTCGCCATGGACGAGATCCTGGAGAACTTCAGCGCCGATCACCCGGATCATCCCGTGGAGGTGGTCTACGGCTCCTCGGGACGCTTTCGCAGCCAGATCGAGCATGGCGCTCCCTTCGATCTTTTCTTCTCGGCAGACATTGCCTACCCCCTGGCACTCAAGGAGGCCGGCCATGCCGCCGGCAAGGTGATCCCCTACGCCGAGGGCCGTATCGTGATATGGAGCGACGGGGTCGACGCCTCGGCGCTGACCCTGGAGGACCTCGCCGACGAGCGCTTTCGCCGCATCGCCATCGCCAACCCCCGCCACGCGCCCTACGGCGACCGGGCCCAGGAGGCCCTGCGTGCCAGCGACCGGTGGGAAGCGCTGGAGCGCCGGCTGGTCTTTGGCGAGAACATCGCGCATACCATGCAGCTGGTGCAGAGCGGTGCGGCCGAGGTGGGCATCATCGCCCTGGCGCTGGTGCGCCATCCGGCGATACTCGACCAGGGCGGCTACCACTTGATCGACGACGCGCTTCACGCACCGCTCACCCAAGGCTTCATCATCACCCGCCGCGCCGCCGACAACTCCACCGCCCGGCTGTTCGCCGACTACATGGGCTCGGCGGAGGCACGTAACATCATGCACGCCTATGGCTTCGTGCTCCCCGATGAGTAAGACGCGATGACCTGGTTCGGCATCGGCGAGGCCGACTGGATCGCCCTGCAGCTCACCCTCCGCCTGGCCCTCATCAGCACCGCCCTGCTGCTGGTGCTGTGCCTGCCCCTGGCCTGGTGGCTGGCCCATACCCGGCGCCGCATCAAGGTCGTGATCGAAGCCCTGGTGGCCCTACCGCTGGTATTGCCACCCACGGTGATCGGCTTCTACCTGCTCATCCTGCTCGGCCCCCGCGGCGCCGTGGGCAGCACCCTGGAGCGCCTGGGAGCGAATCATCTGGCCTTCACTTTCACTGGCCTGGTGATCGGCTCGATGATCTATTCACTGCCCTTCGTGGTCCAGCCGCTGCAGAATGCCTTCCAGGGCATGGGGCGCCGCCCCCTGGAGGCAGCCGCCACCCTGCGCGCAGGGCCCTTTGACCGCCTGATATCGGTCGTGCTGCCGCTGTCGCGTCAGGGGCTGCTCACCGCGGCGGTACTCTCCTTCGCCCATACCCTGGGTGAGTTCGGGGTGCTGTTGATGATCGGCGGCGGCATTCCGGGCCAGACCCAGGTCGCCTCCATCGCCATCTACAGCCATGTGGAGGCCATGGACTACGCTTCAGCCCATCGCCTGTCGCTGTTCCTGATGCTGATGGCCTTCACCCTGCTGGTCTGCGTTTACGCCCTCAACAAACGCTTCAAGGTAGTGGGGGTGATGCCATGAGCGTAGCGGGCAGCTTTCGACTGACGCGCGACGACTTCTTACTGGAAGTCGAGCTGGAGCTCCCCGCGCGGGGAGTCACGGCGCTGTTCGGCCGTTCCGGCTCGGGAAAGACCACCCTGTTGCGCTGCTTGGCCGGACTCGAACGCAGCGAGGGCTGGCTGTCAGTCAGTGGCTGCCGCTGGCAGGATCGCGAGCACTTCCTGCCAGTACACCGCCGCCCGCTTGGCTATGTGTTCCAGGAGGCGAGCCTGTTTCCCCATCTGCGGGTGCGCGATAACCTGCGCTTCGGCTATCGGCGGGTGCCCGCCGACCAGCGCCGGATCGATTTCGACGAGACGGTGCGACTGCTCGGTGTCGAGACGCTGCTCGAGCGCTACCCCCAGTCTCTCTCCGGCGGCCAGCGACAGCGAGTGGCGATTGCCCGGGCGCTGCTCGCCAGTCCCCGGCTGCTGTTGATGGACGAGCCAATGGCGTCGCTGGACGCCGCCAGCAAAGCCGAGATCCTGCCCTATCTCGAGCACTTGTACACCCACCTGGAGATCCCCGTCGTCTATGTCAGCCACGCCCTGGAAGAGGTGGCCCGGCTGGCAGACCATATGGTGCTGATGGAGGCAGGCCGGGTGCTGGCCACAGGTCCACTGCATGAACTACTGATCCGTAGCGATCTGCCGCTGTCGCATGCCGACAATGCCGCCGCGGTGCTGGAGGCACGCGTCGCGGGCCACGATGCCGAGCAGCAGCTGGTCATGCTGGAGTGCGATGGTGGTCAGCTGAGGGTTTCATGTCCTCCGGCTCAGGCGGGCAAGCGGCTGAGGCTCAGCGTCAAGGCCAGTGACGTGGTCATCTCTCTCGCACCACCTCAGGATTCCAGCGTGCTCAATTGCCTGCCAGCAAGAGTCAGTGAGATTGCCGATGACCCCCACCCTGGCCATGTGCTGGTGCAACTGACGGTCGGCAGCCAGGCATTGATTGCCCGTATACCCCGGGAGGCGTCACGGCGCATGGCACTGCACTCGGGCATGAGCGTATATGCCCAGCTCAGGGGCACGGCCCTGGCGTGAAGAAGCATCAGGCAAGTATAGAAAGGTGGGGGGAGCGCCTTACCCGGACGGCGGGGTGGAAGCCAGCAGCGAGGAGAACGCCATCATCTCATCGGCCACTGCTTCATTGGCGATACGTTGCATGCGCTGGTAGCGCTCCAATACCTCCAGTCCGAGCGAGGTGATACTGGCCCCGCCACCCCCCTTGCCCCCGGTTGCCGTATTGACCAGAGGCTCCTTGAAGCACTGGTTCATGGTGTCGACCAGCAGCCAGGCTCTCCGGTAGCTCATGCCCATCTGCCGGGCGGCCGCGGAGATCGAACCGGTGTCGGCGATGGCTTCGAGCAGCTGCACCTTACCCGGGCCGATGGCGATGGCGGGGCCCAACTGGATGCGCAGGCGGGGAACGGTCGGATCATGGGCGGCCACGGTGCGCCTCCTTGGACAGCGTCAGCAGGATGTTAGCACGCCCTGCGGCATTCGCCTCCCCGGCTCTTCACTCCACAGCGCGTGACCGGATCACGGAGAGCCCCGCCCTGCGGCTCAGCGCAGCAGCAATACCGGCACGCTGGCCCGGCGCAACATGGCGGTGGTGGTGCTGCCCACCAGCAGGTGGCGGATGCGCGAGTGGCCATAGGCGCCCATCACCAGCAGGTCGATGGCGTGCTCCTCCTTGTAGGCACGCAGGGTCTCTTCCACCTCGCCGGTGCGAATCGCCCCTTCGGCTTCGTGGCCGGCTTCGCGCAGCGTGGCCAGCGCCCACTCCAACTGCGCCCGGTTGTCACCGGTCTCGGCCCCGACGATCACCACGTGAAGCGGAATGCCGTCGAACAGCGGGCTTCTGGCCAGCATCTCGACGCCCTTACGGGTGGTCTTGCTGCCATCGAAGGCGAGCATCACCCGCTGGGGTTGGGTGAAGGTCTCCGGCACCATCAGGATCGGCCTATGCAGCGTGCGCACCACCCGCTCCAGGTTGGAGCCCAGGTGCTCGCTGGCCTGGTGGGCGGTCTCGCCGCGCTTGCCCAGCACCAGCAAGCGAATCTCGCTCTGCAGCTCGTCGAGAGTTTCCACCAGGGTGCCGTTGCGCTGGCGGGTGGCGGGCTCGCTCACGCCACCCTCGATGGCGCGCTCCTTGGCCGCCTTGAGCATCAGCCGACCCTGCTCCTGAGCCACCTTGGCGCGATGCTCGTCGAGCTGAGCGAGCTCCTCTAGCAGATGTTCACGGGAGCCCAACCCAATATGGCCGGAGAGGTCCGCTTCGGCGGTCTGGGGGTGGTTGTCCACCACGTGCAGGAAGGTGAGCGGCGCCCCGAGCGCCTGGCTGGCCCAGGCGGCGTAGTCGCACACCCCGGTGGAGAACTGCGAGCCGTCGATGGCGGCCATTACCTGTTCGGTCATGTCTTGCTCCTCGTTTCCTTAGTGTCCGCCCATCAACTTATCCACCGCCGCCGGATCATCGTGGATGGCATGGCGGTCGACGATGGTGGCACTGGCCTCGTTGAGCCCGATCAGCTCCACCTCGGTGCCCTCACGACGAAACTTGATCACCACCCTGTCCAATGCCTGTACCGCTGTGATATCCCAGAAGTGGGCGCGGGAGAGGTCGATGGTGACCTTCTCCACCGTCTCCTTGAAGTCGAAGGCGCTGCCGAAGCGCTCGGAGGAGGCGAAGAACACCTGCCCCACCACACGGTAGATTCGGTGGCTGCCAGCATCAGCTTCCTCGGAGCCGATATACAGGATATTGCCCACCTTGTTGGCAAAAAACATTGCCGCCAGCAGCACACCGACGAACACGCCGATGGCCAGATTGTGGGTCCCCACGGTAACCGCCACGGTGGCAAGCATGACGACATTGGTACTCGGCGGATACTTCTTCAGGTCGCGAATCGAGGCCCAACTGAAGGTACCGATGGAGACCATGATCATCACCGCCACCAGCGCGGCCATGGGAATCAGCGACACCCAGTCGGAAAGGAACACCACCAGGATCAGTAGCAGCACACCGGCCACCAGCGTCGAGAGCCGCCCGCGCCCGCCCGACTTCACGTTGATCACCGACTGGCCGATCATCGCGCAGCCGGCCATGCCGCCCAGCAGGCCGGAGCCGATGTTGGCGATACCCTGCCCCTTGCACTCGCGGTTCTTGTCGCTCGGGGTATCGGTCAAGTCATCGACGATGGTGGCAGTCATCATCGACTCCAGCAGCCCCACCACGGCGAGCATCACCGAGTAGGGCAGGATGATCCACAGCGTGTCGAGGGTCAGCGGCACGTCGGGCCACAGGAACACCGGCAGGGTATCGGGAAGCTCACCCATGTCGCCAACGGTGCGAATCTCCATGCCGGAGAGCAGGTAAACAGCGGTCAGCACCACGATGCATACCAGCGGCGATGGAATCGACTTGCCCACCCTGGGCAGGTAGGGAAACAGGTAAATGATCGCCAGGCCGGCCACGGTCATGGCGTAGACGTGCCAGGTCACCCCGGTCAGTTCAGGCAACTGCGCCATGAAGATCAGGATGGCCAGGGCGTTGACGAAGCCGGTGACCACCGAGCGCGAGACGAAACGCATCAGCTCGGCCAGTTTCAGGTAGCCGGCCACGATCTGCAGCACCCCGGTGAGCAGGGTGGCGGCGAGCAGGTACTCGAGGCCATGTTCGCGCACCAGGGTGACCATCAGCAGCGCCATGGCACCGGTGGCAGCGGAGATCATCCCAGGTCGACCGCCGGTGAAGGCGATGATCACGGCGATACAGAAGGAGGCGTAGAGGCCGACCTTGGGGTCGACGCCGGCGATGATGGAGAAGGCGATTGCCTCGGGAATCAGGGCCAATGCGACCACAATGCCGGCGAGGGTATCGCCCTTGATGTTGGAGAACCATTCTTGCTTGGTGGATCGGAACATGCTTCGGTCCAGTCTGTGAGTCGTCATGCCAACCGGCGCATAGCGGCTGGCGTCAGGTGCGATGACACATGTTTCCCATGGCGCGTCGAGAGGCGCGACCCAGGGGAGCACTGCGAATCGATGAGATAGGGGCAAGCGGCCCGGGACATCGGCAGATGTCGAGCGGTGGCGTGCCGATGGCGGCAGCACCCGAGAGGAGAAAAGCGTTAGGGCGGCGTGACCAGCCCTGTGGAAGAATTCAGCACGTTGCGTTGCATCCGTGGTCGGTTGAGCGAGGCAAAGACGGTATGCCCCGAAACGAGCGGCGCATTCTATCAGTTCCGATATTACGCTGCACCCTGAGCCATTAGATCTGAGCCCTCAGGCGCCGCTCCAGCCGACGTTCGTACAACCCCTTGGCCAGCAGCGTGCCCAGCACCAGGCCGCCGCCCAGCAGGGCAATGGGCGCCGGCTGCTCGGCCAGGAGCCACCACACCCACAGCGTGCCCACCACCACTTCCATCAGCATCAGCAGCCCCACCTCGGCGGCGGGGAGATAGAGCGGCCCCCGCTGAATCAGGGTGAAGCCCAGCGGCAGTAGCACCAGGCACAGCAGTATCAGCAACAGCAGGCTATCGACCGGCGGCAGCGCGATGCCTCCCCCGGCCAGGCCGAGCAGCCCCGCTGTGGCAGCCACGATCAGCCCCGATAGCGTGAGCATCGGACTCATGTCGACCCCGGGACGGGTACGGCACAGGGTGAAGTTGGCCGCCAGCGCCGTGGCCGCCAGCAGGGCAAAGCCGTTACCCAACCACGAGCCGCTGCCGGCATCGTCGAGCACGATCAGAGAAGTGCCGAACAGGCAGATCCAGATGGCAAACCATGTGCGCCGGGGCAGCCGCTCGCCGAGGAACAGCCGTGACAGCAGGGCGGCGATCAGTGGCGCCCCGGCCAGAATCATCAGCACGTTGCCGCCCTTGGTGTACTGGTTGCCGAGCACGAAGCCATAGGTGGAGAGGCTGAACAGCACGGCCACGCCGATCCCTGTCCAGCCGCAGCGACGATAGGCCGCCACGGTGCCGGCACCGTGGCGGGCCAGCATGATGAGGAGAAAACCCAACGCGGTGAGCAGTCCGCGCCACAGCAGGATCTCGCTGTCGGGCAGACCGATCAGCTTGATCAACAGGGCGTCGGGGGAAATGATCAGTGCACCGCCGCCGGTCAGCAGCAGCCCCTGCTGGCGGTGCGAAAGGGAGTGGATCAAGGCGACCTCGAGTTCCGTCGGATCGCCTCAGCATGCCACGTCCAGGCGGACGTGGCACGCTTCGCTCAGCCCTCTCCGGGGTCGCTTGGGCGCGTGGCGTTGGTCTTGGCCTGGGCGGTGGACGCCTGCATGTGCCGGAACGCCTCCATGATGTCCATCGGCAGCGGGAAGACGATGGTCGAGGCGTTCTTGTTGCTCATGTCGCTCATGGTCTGCAGATAGCGCAGCTGCAGCGCGGCGGAGTTCTCGGCCATGACGTTGGCCGCTTCGACCAGCTTCTGCGAGGCCTGCAGCTCACCTTCGGCGTGGATCACCTTGGCGCGCCGCTCACGTTCGGCCTCGGCCTGGCGGGCAATGGCACGGATCATGCTCTCGTTGAGGTCGACGTGCTTGATCTCGACGTTGGCCACCTTGATGCCCCACTCCTCGGTCTGGGCGTCGATGATCTCCTGGATGTCGTCGTTGAGCTTGTCGCGCTCGGAGAGCATCTCGTCGAGATCGTGCTTGCCGAGCACCGAACGCAGCGTGGTCTGGGCCAGCTGGCTGGTGGCCACGGCGAAGTTCTCGACCTGGATGATCGCCTTCTCGGGATCGACCACGCGAAAATAGAGCACCGCATTGACCTTCACCGTGACGTTGTCCTGGGAGATGACGTCCTGCTCCGGCACGTCCATGGTGATCACGCGCAGGTCCACCACGCTCATCTGCTGAATGCCGGGAATGACGATGATCAACCCCGGTCCCTTTACCGACTGGAAGCGACCGAGGAAGAAGATCACGCCGCGCTTGTACTCCGGCAGAATGCGGATCGACGCGGCGATCAGCATGAACAGCAGGACGACCGGAATGAGATATTCGAGCATCATGAGAACTCTCCTTGATGTGTGTTGCACTTGGACTCGATGAATTCCATTGCATTACCGCGCTGCTCGTTGCAGGGGCTCGACTTCCAGGGTGAGGCCATCGACCGCTACCACCCGAACTTCATCTCCACGCCTGAGGGCAACCGAACTGCGTGAATTCCACCGCTCCCCCCGCATCCGCACGTGCCCTTCATGCTGAAAGTCTTCCAGGGCAACGCCGTGGCAGCCGATCAGCTGCTCCTGGCCAGTGCGCGCCGGGCGGCGACGCAGGCCAGTGAAGCGAATCAACACCCACAGCATGAGCCCGGCCGCCACCAGTGCAACGCCGCCGATCATCGGCAATGAGACGGCAAGCTGATCGGTATCCATCAGCATCACCGAGCCAATCACGAAGGCCGTTATCCCGCCCATGCCGAGTATGCCAAAGCTTGGCATCAGCGCCTCGCCCACGATCAAGGCCAGTCCGACCAGCAGCAGTGCCAGACCAGCGTAGTTGATCGGCAGCAGCTGGAAGGCGAAGAGTGCAAGCAGCAGCGAGATGACACCAATGGTACCCGGCACCAGGGCGCCCGGATTGGAGAGTTCGAAGATCAGCCCGTAGAAGCCAATGATCATCAGGAAGTAGGCCACGTTGGGGTTGGTGATCACCTGCAGGAACTGGGTACGCCAGTCGGGATCGAAGCGCTCGATGGTGATGTCGGCGGTACTCAGGGTGCGTTCGCCGCGCTCCATGACCACCTCTCGACCGTCGATCTGCTCCAGCAGATCGTCGATGTCACTCGCTACCACGTCGATGACGTTGATTTCGAGCGCCTCGCGGGAGGTCAGGTTGACGGCTTCGCGTACCGCCTCCTCGGCCCAGTCGGCGTTGCGGCCATGGCGCTCGGCCAGCCCGCGAATGTAGTAGACGGCGTCTTCCAGTACCTTGCGCTCCATGGCGGTCTCGCCGCGCCGGCGCGTATCGGCGGGGGCGTCGCCTTCGGCCGCCTCGGCATCGTTTGTCTCATCCGCGTCCTGCTCCTCCTCGCCATTCTCCCGTGCGTTGCGCTCCTCGTTCGTCTCGTCCTCCCCGTTCGTCGCGTCCTCTTCTTCGTCGCGCTCGTCCATGCCGGGAAAGCCACCGCCCATCTGCACTGGCGTGGCCGAGCCCAGATGAGTCGCAGGGGCCATGGCAGCGACATGGCTGCCGTAGAGCAGATAGGTGCCGGCGCTGGCGGCACGGGCGCCGCTGGGGGAGACGTAGATGGCCACGGGCACCGGCGAGGTGAGCATGGAGCGGATCATGCTGCGCATGGTGGCATCGAGCCCGCCCGGGGTGTCCATCTGCACAACCACGAGTTCGGCATTGCGCTCGGCGGCGCGGCGCAGGCCGCGCTCGAAATAGTCACCGGTCGCCGGCCCGATGGCTCCCTCCACCGTCATTACCAGGGCGATCCGCTCGTTGTCCTGGGCATGGCTCTGCCAGGCCAGCAGACCGGCACCCGCCGCCAGACACAGCAGACTCGACCACAGCAAAAGGCGGGGAAACCAGGCGACACGGCGCATGCTCATGACACACTTACCTCGAGTCGTGATATGGGTATGCTTGTAAGACCCAGCAATAGTGATTCAGTTTCTACTGAATCAGGTTAGCAGGCCTACCCATCTGATGCCGAGTCGGTGATCCGTAGAGGAGCAGGAGACGACGCCTGCCTCCTGCTCCTGACGATGCATTGGATCACAAGCCGTGCGGTTCGCCGGCAAAACGCCGCTGCACCTCCACCATGTAGGCGGCAAGCGAGGTCAACTGCTCTCCGCCCCACTCCAGCGGCTCGGCGGCCATCGGTGCCACCATGCAGATCTGCGTCATCTCGTCGGCATGCACCTTGTCCATGCCGAACTGATCGCGGGCCATGGCCACTTCATGAGGGAAGGGCTGTTCGAAGGTGGCGCTGTAGCCCATGTCATTGCCGTCGCTACCGTGACAGGAGGCACAGGAAAGGCCGTTGGTGCTGAGCGAGGTGTCGTAATAGAGCTCCTCGCCACGGGCCAGGAGTTCAGGAGCGTTCTCGCCATCTTCGCTGTAGGCCGGCGAATATCCTTCGGGTCGCTGGACGTCGCTGACGTCGCCCTCAGCCTCGCCTTCCGCCTCACCCTCTGCTTCCGCCTCAGCTTCACCCTCTGCTTCGGCTTCGGCTTCGGCACCACCCTCGGCATGGGCACTGGCCAGCAGCCAGCTCTCCTCGCTCAGATCGGCCATTGCCGCCTTGCCCGCCTGGCTGAGCGACCCTTCGGCAGCCGCCTGCAAGGCAGCTCCCCCACCCACCGCCAGCATCAATACCGGCGCCGTATAGGCCAGCCGACGACTGAGGCGCCCCAGCAGCTGCCGTCTGTTGTCGTCATTGTTATATGACATGGTGACTACCTCCGTGATTTGACATGTCAGGGACGTCTCGCGAACGTCACCGCCGGTCGTCAGCGGTAGGGCTTGGTCGTCAATTTCGGCCCGGCCTTACAGGACTTGGCAGGTTGCCGCCAAAATGTGTAAGGATGACAGTCGTTTCGCGACTCTTCATGCATACCCGTCACGAGGGTCGTCACGCCCCATGGGCCATTCTCGTATCCCCCTATTGAGGAGTGAGTCGATGTCGTTCCGCCTGCTGCGCGTATTGCCACTGGCTGCCATGCTGGCCGTTCCGCTCCATACGGCCTCCGCCCAGCAGGAGTGGGAGAGCGTTCTCGACGAAGCCCGCGGCCAGAGCGTCTACTGGCACGCCTGGGCCGGCGATACGCGGGTCAACGACTATCTCGAATGGGTCAAGCGGCGAGTGCGGGACGAACACGAGATCGAGCTGGTGCACGTCAAGATCGACGATACCGGTGCCGCCGTCTCCCGCGTGCTGGCCGAGCGCAGCGCCAGCAATCACGACGACGGCAGCGTCGATCTGATCTGGCTCAACGGCGAGAACTTCGCCGCCATGAAAGAGAACGACCTGCTGTACGGCCCCTTTGCCGAGCGGCTACCCAACTTCGCGCTGACCTTTCCCGAACACAATCCCGAGGTGGTCACCGACTTCACGCTGCCCACGGAAGGCTATGAGTCGCCCTGGGGCAAGGCACAGATCACCTTCTATTACGACGCCGGCGAAGTCGGAGACGAGCCGCCGCGGAGCATGGCGCAGCTGCTCACCTGGGCCGAGGCCAACCCGGGACGCTTCACTTATCCCCGCATCCCCGACTTCCTCGGCAGCACCTTCCTCAAGCAGGCGCTCATTGCCCTGGCCGACGATGGCGACGCCCTCTATGAACCGGTGGCGCAGAGCGACTTCGAGGCAGTCACGGCGCCGCTGTGGGAGTATCTCGACGCCCTTCACCCCCATCTGTGGCGCAGCGGGCGGCAGTTCCCTGCCAATGGCCCCGAGCTGCGGCGCCTGATGGCCGACGGCGAAGTCGCGCTGGCCTTCACCTTCAACCCGGCGGAGCCGGCTGCCGCGGTGGCCGACTTCGAGCTGCCCGAGTCGACCCGCAGCTACGTGCTCGACGGCGGCACCCTGGGTAACGTGCACTTCGTTGCCATTCCATTCAACTCACCGCGCAGTGCCGCCGCCATGGTGGTGGCCGATTTCCTGCTCTCGCCCGAGGCCCAGGCGCGCAAGCAGGACATCTCGGTGTGGGGCGACCCCACCGTGCTCGACGTGGCACGCCTCGACGAGGAGCACCGCGCGCTTTTCGATCAGCACAGCGATCATCCTGCCCTGCTGCCACCGGAAGCCCTGGCCGAGACCCTGCCGGAGCCGCACCCGAGCTGGATGACGGCGCTGCAGGACGCCTGGCAGGCGCGCTACGTCGGGCGCTAGAGACAGTCGCTACCGATGCTGCGCCTGGCTCCATGGCTGATCGTCACCCTGCTGGTCGGCCCGATACTGGCCGGCCTGGCCATGGCGCTGCTGCCTGCGTTCGGCTACCTGCCGGCGCTGGGCGGCCATGGCTTCAGCCTGGACCCTTGGCGGCAGCTCCTGGCCCAGCCGGGCCTGGCCCGCTCGGTGGGGGTGAGTTTTACCAGCGGCCTGGTCACCACGGCCATCTCGCTGGCCGTGGTGGTGCTGTTTCTGGCCGGGGTGTCGGGCAGCCGGCTGGACCGATGGATCCGACGCCTGGTCGCGCCGCTGCTGTCGATCCCCCATGCCGCCGCGGCCTTCGGCCTGGCCTTCCTGATCGCGCCATCCGGCCTGCTGTCACGACTGGTCTCGCCGGGGCTCACCGGCTGGGAGCGTCCGCCGGACGTGCTCATCGTTCAGGATCCCTGGGGGCTCTCGCTGATGGCCGGGTTGATCATCAAGGAGATCCCCTTCCTGTTGCTGATGTGCCTTGCCGCCCTGCCCCAGATCGACCCGGAGCGGCGCGTGGCCATGGCCCGCTCGCTCGGCTATCGCCCGACCACTGCCTGGCTCAAGGTGGTGACCCCTTCGCTCTATCCGCTGATCCGGCTGCCGGTCTTTGCCGTCATCGCCTATGCCACGTCGGTAGTCGACGTGGCGCTGATTCTCGGCCCGACCCTGCCGCCGACGCTGGCGGTCTCGATTCTCGTCTGGTTCAACGATCCCGACCTGAGCCGGCGCTTCATGGCCTCGGCCGGCGCCGTGCTGCAGCTCGGCGTCACGGCCGCGGCGCTCATCGCCTGGTGGTGTCTGGAAAGACTGGTCGCTCGGCTGGGGCGGCAGTGGCTCGCCCGTGGCGGGCGCGGCAATGGCGACTCGCCGCTGCGCCTGGCGGGCAAGGGGCTGATCGGGCTGGCCACGCTTACCGCCTTCGCCGGCATCGCCGGCCTGGCACTGTATTCCGTTGCCGCCTTCTGGCGCTTTCCCGATGCCCTGCCGCAAGGCCTCACCGCAGCGCACTGGCTGCGCGCCCTACCCGCCCTTTCGGGGCCGGTCGCCACCACGGCGCTGATTGCCATCGGCGCCACGCTGATCGCCCTGGCGCTAACCCTGGCGGCCCTGGAGAACGAGCAGCGCACGGGCCGGCAGCCGGCACAGGGACGCCTGCTCTCGGCGCTGACGCTACTCTACCTGCCGCTGATCGTGCCGCAGATCGCCTTCCTGTTCGGGCTGGTGGTGGTGATGGAGTCGCTGGGCACGCGCCCCACCCATGCGCTGGTGATCTTCGGCCACCTGCTATTCGTGCTGCCCTATGTGTTCCTCTCCCTCGCGGAGAGCTACCGCCGCTTCGACCCACGCTGGTCGCAGCTGGCGCTGAGTCTCGGTACCTCGCGCAACGGCGCCTTCTGGCGGGTGCGACTGCCGATGCTGCTGGCGCCGATGCTCACCGCCGCCGCCGTGGGCCTGGCCGTCAGCATCGGCCAGTACCTGCCCACCCTGCTGCTGGGTGCCGGCCGTGTACCCACCGTGACCACCGAGGCGGTGTCGCTGGCCGCCGGTGGCAATCGTCGGGTGATCGGCGTATGGGCGATGGTTCAGGCCAGCCTGCCGCTGGTAGGCTTCATCATCGCCGTGGGCCTGCCACGGCTGCTGTGGGGCAATCGACGCGACATGAGGGGTTCACCATGAGCACAGGTCACCGCCTGGTGCTGGACGAAGTTCGCCTCGTCCTGGCAGGCAGCACACTGCTCGAACTCGATGCCGAGATCGGTCCCGGCGAGGTCTTCACCGTGATGGGACCGTCGGGTTCGGGCAAGTCGACCCTGCTGGCTTACCTGGCCGGCTTCCTGGCACCGGCCTTCCAGGCCAGCGGCCGGGTACTGCTCGACGATAGCGACATCACTCGACTGCCGGCGGAGCGCCGCGGTATCGGCCTGCTGTTTCAGGATCCGCTGCTGTTCCCGCATCTCTCGGTGGCCGGTAACCTGCGCTTCGGCATGCCCCGCGCCATGCCCGACAAGGCCGCAAGGGTCGAGACGGCGCTGGCGCAGGTCGGCCTGGCCGGGTTCGGGCCACGCGACCCGGCCACCCTCTCCGGCGGCCAGAAGGCCCGGGTGGCGCTGATGCGCCTGCTGCTTTCCGCGCCGCGGGCCGTACTGCTCGACGAACCCTTCTCGAAGCTCGACCGGCAGCTGCGCCACGACATGCGCCGACTGGTCTTCGACCGGCTGCGCGAGGCGGGGCTGCCCAGCCTGCTGGTGACCCACGACCGCGAGGATGCCGAGGACGCCGGCGGCAGGGTGATCGAGCTGGGTCAATGAGCCACTGCCAGAGAGCCCATGGCGTTGCGCCGCCAATGCCTCAGCGTCGAGGGATGCACGCCGAAATGCTCCGGTTGCGCCACGCCGAGACTCTCTGCCATCAACCCCAGCAGGGCCATGTGGTGTACCGTATGGCTGGTCAGAAACGCCAGCTCGCGTGTCAGGCTGGTGGCCAGCGACAGGCTCGAGCGGGCGCCCTCGACAGGGTATCGCACCCGCAGCGTAGCGGTGCGATATGTCCCCAGGCGCGGCAGTGCCGTACTGATCTCGGCAATTCGTACCGCGGCCGCAGCTGGTTCGGCCTCGAGCCGCTCGTCTCGCTGACGGGTTTCATAATCGATACTTCCCACACCGGCACCGGCCAGCAGCGCATCGTAGTGCTCGATGATATGGCGGACGTGCTTGCCCAGGCTCTGGCGCCCTGTCGGCCCAAAGGCATGACGATAGTCATGTGGTACCAGCCTCTCCAGAAGCTCCTGCAGTTGCGACAGGGCCAGTCGATTCTCCTCGATGAGGCAGTCGAAACAGGAAGTCTCTTGTCGTTCGCTCATGCGCCTTTTTCCTTCTTGAGTGGACGAGCCTCGCACCCCGGCTCCGTGCCGAATCGCTTCATGTAACCCGACACGGAGCACGCTGGTACCTGGAAATTTTCAGGTGCCTTCCGCCTCGGCTTCCGCTTCTCCTTCCGCTTCGCCCTCGGCCTCACCTTCCGCCTCGCCCTCGGCTTCCGCTTCAGGCTTCTCTTCATGTGCCTCGGCCAGCATCAGCGGTGCCTCCTGCCCACTGGTATAAGCCGGCTGCGTGCCGGATTCGTCGGCAACCGCCTGCAGCGCGACGCCACTGGCGACCAACGCCAGGGCGGGAGCTGCATAACCGAGACGGCGACTCAGCCGGCTCAACAGCGTGCGGCGCTTCTCCTCGTGTTCTGTCATATCCTCATCTCCTCAGGGGTCGTACTGGTAAAATCGGCACACGGCAAAGGGCCGCAATACCGCCTGCACACGAAGCGAACCCGGACGAGCCCGCCTCGACAGGTGGCTCACAGGGTGGGTCACCTGTTGCTCAGCTCCCGACCGCCAGCGAAGCAGCCGGGGTTGCCGGATGCGCATCGCGCTCCGGCGACGTCTCGAGCCAGGCACTCAACTGAGCGGCCATGCTTTCGCTGCCAACCGTCCAGCACTCTCTCCCGTCCAGCCAGCGATCCAGCCGCTGGACCGCTTCGGCCGCAAGAGGCTCGCCGTTCGCCGTACGGCAGCCCGGCAGCAGCGCCGCCAGGGCATCGAGCCGAGCCAGCCGGCTCGCAGGCGCAGCTGCGGACTCGGTGCCAGACACAACCAGCAGCGGCAATTCGCAGGACAGTACAGAGGGAGATGACATCGCGGCTGACACGGCACCCGGCCATGGCAGGCCGAGCGGCACCAAGCGTAGGCTCTCACCCTCCGGGACCAGCCTCACGCCGCGGGAAAGCCCACCCAGGGGCAGCTCCGCCAGGTCCACGAGCGCCGCCCTGGCCTGGCGATCGTCGGCAACGCACAGCGCGGCGCGGCCCGTCGGTGTCAACGCGAGGCAGGCATCGAGCACCGGCTGCCCAGGTCCCGCTGCCTGGCGCAGCAGAAACTCCGTCAGTGCCGGAACGATGGCCGGCAGGGTGAGGCGTGAGGCGATCAGCGTGTCGTCGGAGGCAAGGGCATAGCCCGCCGCTGCCTTCAACAGCGCCAGCCGCGGCAGTTCCTTGGCCGTCTCGGCCGAGAGCGGCAGTAGCCTGCCACCGAACCCCTCCCGCAAGCGATCCATGACCGCGCTGTCGACTACCTCGAGCGCCCAGCGCCGCTCCTCGTGCACCAGCAGCACCGTCCGGCGCGCCTCGCCGCTCGCCAACGGCTCGACGCTGTCTGCGTCGTGCTCCGCCAGTTGAGTGCCTTCCTCTCCCCGCTGGCACAGCAGACCCAGGCGGCACCACTCCGACAGCGTCGACCACACCTCACGACGCAACGCTTCGGCGTCGAGTTCGCCATCCTCCGTTCCAATTGCCGCACTCAGCGCATCGCATATGGCATCGGGCTCGAGGCCCTCGGTGGCCAGCAGCCAGATCAGCGAGGCGGAGTCGTTAGGGCGATAGAGACGACCGCTCCCGGCGTCGTAGAGAGCCAGCCGCCGGTCGTCGTAATACTCGCTGACGCGACGCCGCATGAGCCTGGGACGTGACACACGCCGGCCTGCCAGGGCATCGGCCAGTACCAGGTCCTGCTCGGCCGGCAGCGCGAAGTACGCCAGGTAGCGCTCCGGGTCGGCGGCAGGCAACAGGCGCCGGAAGCCACCGGCCCTGGCCAGCTCGCTCTCGGCTTCTGCCAGCACATCGGGCGCTTCGGCGGTATCTTCGTCAGCCAGGCCAGTCAACGCGATCAGGTCGCGTACCAGGTCGCCCTTGATCCGTTCTTCGATCAGCCCACCGCTTTCAGGCGCGGCACAGGTTCCCAGCGACGGGCTCAGGTTGCATTCGAGAATCCAGGGTTTGAGAGCGTCGTCGATCATGCAATCGAGCCCCAGCAGCTCGTAACAGCCGCGCGGATCGGCGCCCACGGCAGCGGTGCGGCTGCGCATGGCATCGACACCGGCGCTTGCCGTCAAGGCCACCAGATCCTCGATGCGAGCGAAGAGAGAGGCATCGTCGTGTCCTTGACCGCGCAGCCAGGTGCGATAGCGCTCGAGGTCGATGAACTCCACCGGCACCTCGGCGCTGGTGTTGAGCGCATTGATGTCGGGGTTGGTCAACTGGCTGTAGGGGTTGTCGGCATCGTCCGGGTCCCAGGGCTCGGAGGCGAGCTTGGCAAAGCCCTGGCGATAGAGGTACACCCGCATCGGCGCGAGTGAGGCGATCAGCACATAGAGCCGCAACACGTACTTATGCCCACGAATGGTATGCGGATGGTCGAGGTACTCCTGCACCAGCCAGTCGGGAGCGAGAGGCGCCTCGGCAACGTCGCGCAATACCCGTACTCCCTTGCCCTTGGAGGCATTGGTCGGCTTGAGGATCCAGCGCTGCGTGGGGTTGTCCCGAGCAGCCTGCTGCAGGGCGTGATAGTCCTGCGGCATGACATAGGCGCGTGGGAAGAAGTCCAGCCGAGCGGTCAGGGAGTGCCGTGCCCCGAAGCCATCGGCCATGCGCGCGCGCAGATCGGCCAGGCTCGCGTGCAGCCGGCTCTTGACGGTGAGCGCCGCATTGCCGGGAAAATGGTTGATTCGCCGCCGCGGCGAGACCCGGCGGAACTGAGCGGGCTCGGGCATGCCGGTCACCCAGGCGGCATCCCAGTGCCGCTCGTCGCCTTCCTCCCAACCTCGGGCTTCGAGGGCTTGGCGAAAGAATCGGTCCTGCTCGGCGGCCCGCTTGCCCGCCAGCCAGAAACGCCGCAGGGGTGGCTGCTGTTCCGTCATGCTCGCGATCTCCTCTGTCTTTGTTGTTGACGCATGGCCGCGACTTCCCACCGCTGTCAACGGCCAGCGAGATCGGCGGTCCGTGTGGACGGCCATGTCATTCGGGTTGTGTCGCGGCAAGCGCACCTTCCTTACAACCGCTCCGGTATTCGGTCATCAAAGCGGCCCGAATCGGCGGAAGGGATTCTCGACACAATGTTGCAGCCCTGTTGCCGCCGACCTAGTCTCCTTCCATGCCCAGCGAGAAGGACCGACCCATGCGAACTTCACTGATCCTGGCAGCGGGCGCGCTGGCGATGACCGGCACCGCCCAGGCCATGCACCCCGCCCCCCTGGTCGAGGCCGAGTGGCTGGAAGACCAGTTGAACAATGACGATCTCGTGGTGCTGGACGTGCGCTCCAGCATCGACGACGGCGGCGACCGCGCCGCCTTCGAGGCCGCCCGCATTCCCGGCAGCCGCTACAGCAACTATGCCGAAGAGGGTTGGCGCGAGGAGCGCGATGGCGTTGTCGGACTGATGCCGGAGGCAGACGATCTGGCGCAGCTGATCGGTGGCCTGGGCATCGCCAATGACGATACCGTGATCGTCGTGCCCGCCGGCACCGGCCCCACCGACTTCGCCAGCGCCACCCGGGTCTACTGGACCTTCAAGGCACTGGGCCATGACGAGGTGGCGATACTCAACGGCGGCTTCACCGGCTGGGAACAGCAGGGTTTCAAGACCGCCAGCGGCCCGGCCGACCCACCCGAGGCGACCACGTTCTCCGCAACGATGCGCGAGGAGCTGCTGGCAACCGACGAGCAAGTCGAAGCCTCGCAGCAGGCCGGCGAGCAGCTGGTGGACGCCCGCCCCGAGGGTTTCTATGCCGGCACCCGGCAGTCGCCCGACGTGCAAGTACCGGGCACCATCCCGGATGCGGTGAATCTGCCCCACGACGGAGCGCTGGTGAAACGCAACGGCGCCTGGTACCTGGAGCCCGACCGTTTGACGGAGGCGATCGACGCCCTGGCGCTGGACCATGAAGCTCGCACCGTTGCCTTCTGCAATACCGGCCATTGGGCCGCCAGCGGCTGGTTTCAGCTCAGCGAGGTAGGCGGCCTCGCTGACGTCACCATGTACGACGGCTCAATGGCGGCCTGGACCCGCGACGATTCTCGACCCGTGCATCTGGCCGGCCACGGCGTTCTGACCGTGGGGGAACTGGTAGACTGAACTGCACGGGGAAACAATAAGAACAATGAGCAACGCAATGCCAACGACTCCTGATCCTGCAGCGGACGATTCGCCACATCACGAGAAAACGCAAGACCGCATGCGCCGTCTGAGCGCCGTTCGTCCTAGGCTGCTCTCATTCGCTCGCCTGCATCTGAGAAACCATGCCACGGCGGAGGACGCAGTGCAGGATGCACTTGAAGCCGCCATCGAGAAGAGTGACAGCTTCTCCGGCCACTCCAGCTACGAAACCTGGGTCTTCGGCATCCTCAAGCACAAGATTCTCGACATCATGCGCACCCAGAAACGGCTCGGACAATGGCAGCCGTTGGAGGATGAGAACGACGATGACGCCATCGACCGCCAGTTCCAGCAGAGCGGTCAATGGCAGAGGGAAGCCCGCCCCGTCAGCTGGGGAGAACCCGAGGCGGTGTTCGAAAACGAGCGCTTCTGGCAGGTCTTCGATGCCTGCATGATCGTGCTTCCGGACACGCTGGCCCGTGTCTTTTCGCTTCGCGAACTGATGGGGCTCTCCACCGAGCAGATCTGCCAGGAGCTAGCGATCAAGGAGAGCAACTGCTGGGTCATCCTGCATCGCGCACGGCTGCGCCTGCGGAGCTGTATCGAGCAGGGCTGGCTGACGGGAGACGCCATATGATCATGTGTCGACGCGCCACGGAGCTGATGTCGCAACGCCTTGACCGACCGCTACGCTGGCCGGAGCGCCTGTCCCTGCGTTTTCATCTTTCCATGTGCGGAGCCTGCTATCAGTGCAATCGTCAATTCGAGCTGCTGCACCGCAGCGGCGAGGGGTTCGATCCTGACAGGAAAGTGCGCGATCCTGCCTCGACGCAGTAAGGGGCCGGCCTGCCCAGCCTACTGGCGCCCCATGATCGCGAGGACGCCGAGGACGCCGGGTGGCGGGTCATGAAACTCGCCCCGTGAAAACTCGATCGGTGATACTGCTTGCCAAAACGAGCTGGCCGATACCACCCTAAGGAGAGTGAGACCAAGGGGCCGGTCGGGATTGACTAGCGATATTCCAGCGGCTGCATTCCGCCTAGATGTCAGGGAAAGGAGAGCCAGGATGGCTGATGAACAGCGAGTTCAAGACGTCGCGCATGAGCTTTGGGAGCAGGATGGACACCCGCAAGGTCAGCATCAGCGATATCGAGAAATAGCCAGGGAGATCGTGGACGCAGAGGAGTCCGCTGAGAACGACACCAGCCCCGAAGAGGTGGGAGAGCGGGTTTCCGCAGAGCCGCCCATTCTGGAAGAGGGGTTACCGCTGGACGAAGAGGAGAGCATCATCGAGGAGAATCGGCTGCCGCTCGAAAACCCGGATGGCGAAGCCGAGGAAGACGAGATGCCCTACCGTGACGACAAGGCAGCAGGCAACGACGTACCGGTACAGGATCGCGGCAAACCGGGGCGCTACCCGCCAACGGAAGAGTCATAGCAGCGAAGCCTGGCACTTCATGCGCCGAACCGCCGATGCTGGCCTGTTTTCTACCCCAGCCGGTCCGCCAGAGCCTCCAGGTCGGTGACGGTCAGGTCCGGCTCGATACCCCAAGGGTCGAAGGGAGCATCCAGGCTGCGCCGCACCCAGGCGGCGTGCAGCCCAGCGTGGCGCGCACCGATCACGTCGAAAGGATTGCTCGAGATCAGCCAGGTGTCGCCCGAGGCGACGTCTAGGCGGTTGCGCAGGTGAGCGTAGACGGCGGGGTCAGGCTTGAAGCGCTTTACTTCATCGACGCTGATCACTGCCTCGAAGAGCTCGCGCAGCCCAGCCTGCACGAGCAGTTCGCTGACCGCATCGAAGGTGCCGTTGGAGAAGGCTACGCAGCGAATGCCGGCTTCCGCCAGCCGCGAAAGCGCCATGGAAGCCTCGGGAAAGGCCGGCAAGCGCGCATAGACCGTCATCAGATGGTCCTTGTCGACGTCGGAAAGCTGAGCCTGGAGGGCGCGGTCGATGAAATCCAGCGCCTCGCGGGTGCATTGGCCGAAAGGGACATAGGCGCCCATCAAGCCGCGACGGAAGCTGTACTCCAGCTGCTTGTCGCGCCAGCGACGCGAGAACTCCACCGCCAGCGCCCCCTTGCCGACCCGGCCGAGGCGCGCTTCCAGCTCGGTGACCACGCCATGGGTATCGATCAGGGTGCCGTAGACATCGAAGGCTAGAACCGTTGCCATCTGCTGCGCTCCTCGTTGCGTTTCGCCACACCACCAAGGATGGGGGCAGGTACGCCCGGGCTCAAGGCGTGCCAGCGGAACGCCCTGCCGCTTACCTCGCCAGCCGAGACAGAGCGAAGGCGGCGATGGCGGTATCCTGCACGCCGGTGCCGGTCAGGTCGCACAGGGTGATGGCCGCCTCGGCATTGCGCAGCCGATCACCTCGTTCGATCACTCGTCCCAGCTCATGCACCGTGAACGGCACCTCGCGCCCCTGGCCGGCAAAGACCTTGAGCTCGCCGTTGTGCTCGCTCTGGCCGCGGGTATCGCAGACGAAGGCGTCGGCACGGGTCAGCACCGACTCGTCGAGTTCACGTTTGCCGGGGCTGTCCGAGCCCATGGCGGTGACGTGCACGCCCTCGGGCAGATCGCTGGCATGCAGCAGCGGCTCCCGTGAGGGCGTCGCCGTAATGATGATATCGGCCTGGGCGCAGGCAGCGTGGATGCTGTCGCGCACGGTCACGGTCAACCCCTGGCTGCGCATGCGCTCGGCATAAGCCTCGGCGGCTTCGCGACGGCGCGCCCAGACATCGAGAATATCCACGTTGCGCACCAGACGCAGCGCCTCGACCTGCCGCTGGGCCTGCTCGCCGGCGCCGATCACCCCGACCCGGCGACTGTCCTCGCGCGACAGGTGCCTGGCGGCGATGGCCCCGGCCAGGGCGGTGCGCACCATGGTCAGATAGCCCTCGTCGAACAGCACCGCCTCGACCTGCCCTGTCTCGGCGGAGAACAGCATCATCAGTCCGCTCAGGCTCGGCAGGCCGCGCCTGGGATTGTCGAAGGCGCCGCTGCTGACCTTGATGGCGTAGCGCTGCCAGCCCTTGATGTGGGCGATCTTGACGTCGACTTCGCTGTTGAACTCCTCCATGGCCATCGACAGGATCGGCGGCTGCACCACCTCGCCGCGGCCCAGCGCGGCGAAGCCCGCCTCCACCTGGCGCAGCGCCTCGTCGTCGATCCCCACCACCGCTTCGATGTCGTCACGTCGATAGAGCTTCATCTCTCCTCCTTGAACACGTGCAAAGGCCTCAGCGATTGGCTAGCTGGCGAGCCTTGTCCAGCGTCTCCAGCGCCACGCCGTTGCCGGAAAGGACCAGCGCTACCCGCTGGCCACGCACCTCGAGCCCGTGCTCGGCCAGTGCCGCGAGCCCTACCGCAGCAGCGCCCTCCACCAGCAGCTTCTCGTGCTCGAGGATGTCGACCATGGCCTGGGCGATGGAGGTTTCCGAGACCTGGAAGTGGTCGTCCATCACCTCGCGCACCAGACCGAACGTGCAGCGATTGTCGAGGCCGATGCCTCCGCCCAGCGAGTCGGCCAGGCTCCCCACCTCCTCCACCGCCACGGGACGCCCGGCCTGCAGGCTCTGCCACATGGCCGCGCCGCGCGACAGGCTGACCCCGGTGATACGGGTCTCGGGGCGAATGGCCTTTACCGCCATACCGATACCCCCCAGCAGCCCGCCGCCGGAGAGCCCGACGACGACCCGGTCGAGATCCGGCGCGTCCTCCATCAGCTCCAGGCCGAGGGTGCCCTGCCCGGCCGCGATCAGCGGATCGTCGAAGGGCGGAATCAGGGTCATGCCGCGCTCACGCACCAGCCGCTCGACCTCGATGAAAGCCTCGTCCTGGCTCTCGCCCACGCGTTCTACCTCGGCGCCTAGCGCCTCGATGGCCGCCACCTTGTTGGCCGGCACCAGGCACGACAGGCAGATGGTGGCCGGCACGCCGAGCCTTGATGCGGCAAAGGCCACCGCACGGCCATGGTTACCGGTGGAGGCGGTGACCACGCCGGCTTCCAGGGCTTCGCGACCGTGACGCTCGATCAGCGCAGCGATCATGTTGGTGGCACCGCGCAGCTTGAAGGCCCCGCTGGGCTGAAGGGTTTCCAGCTTGAGCAGAATCTCGGCGTCGAAGCGCCGCGACAGGGCAGGGGAATGGACCAGCGGCGTACGCAGCACCTGACCGGCGATGCGCTGGCGGGCCTGGTAGATGCAGGCGAGGGAAACACCGTGCTGGGATTGCGGCATGTCGTGGCAGACTCAACGGCTCTTGGGGATGAGGTTTTTCCAGACTAGAAAAGGTTAGCGTGAAGGGACAAGAAAAAGGCCGCGGGTTCGATCCCCGCGGCCATTGGTTCGGCTCAGGCTCGTTCAGCTCACCGCCATGGTGGCCTTGACCACGCCTTCGCGCACCAGCTCGTCGGTGACCTTGTTCACCGCGCGCTCGGCCCGGGCGACGATCTCGTCGACCTCGGCGCGGGTTGCTACCAGCGGCGGCGCAAAGCCGAGGATGTCGCCCTGGGGCATGGCCCGGGCGATCAGGTTCTCGTCCAGCGCCGCCGCGGCGATGCGCGCGCCGACCTTGTGCACGGCATCGAAATGCGTGCGCCTGGCCGGGTCGATGGCGAACTCCAGCGCCGCCAGCATGCCCACGCCGCGCACGTTGCCGACGATAGGATGCTCGCCGAAGGCGGCCTGCATGCGGCTCTGCAGGTAGGCGCCGGTTTCGGCGGCGTTGGCGGTCAGCCCCTCGCGCTCGATGATCGCCAGGTTGGCCAGCGCCGCGGCGCAGCCCAGGGCATGACCGGAGTAGGTCCAGCCGTGGCCGATGGGGCCGTACTCGCCGGTGCCCTGCTCCAGCACGCGCCAAACGCGGTCGCCAACGATCACGCCGGAGAGCGGCTGGTAGGCGCTGGTCAGCCCCTTGGCGACGGTGATCAGGTCGGGCTTGATACCGTAGAAATGGCTGCCGAAATCGGCGCCGATGCGACCGAAGCCGCACACCACTTCGTCGGCGATCAGCAGCACATCGTACTTGGCCAGCACCGCCTGGATCGCCTCCCAGTAGCCTTCCGGCGGCGGCACGATGCCGCCGGTGCCGAGCACCGGCTCGCCGATGAAGGCGGCCACGGTGTCGGGGCCTTCGGCCAGGATCATCGCTTCCAGCTTCTGCGCGCAGAAGTGGGAGAACTCGCGCTCGCTCATGCCTTCCTGCTCGGCGGCGCGGTGGTAGTAGTACGGCGCCTCGGTGTGCAGGATGCCGGCCAGCGGCAGGTCGAACTGGTCGTGGAACGCCTTGAGGCCGGTCAGCGAGCCGGTGGCCAGACCGGAACCGTGGTAGCCGCGCTGGCGCGAGATGACCTTCTTCTTCTGCGGGCGACCCAGCACGTTGTTGTAGTAGCGCACGAGCTTGAGCTGGGTCTCGTTGGCGTCACTGCCGCCCAGGCCGTAGTAGACCTTGGACATGCCGGGGCCGGCGAGCTCGATGATCTTCTCGGAGAGGGCGATCTGCGGCTCGTTGGAGTGGCCCACATAGGTGTGGTAGTAGGAGAGCTCCAGCGCCTGCTGATAGATCGCCTCGGCCACCTCGGTGCGGCCGTAGCCAATGTTGACGCAGTACAGACCGGCGAAGCCGTCGATGAACTCGCGGCCATCCTTGTCGACGATGTGGATGCCCTTACCACCGGTGATAACCCGGCCCGGTGCGTCGCCATGAGCGAAGTCGCGCAGGTGGGTAGAGGCGTGAAAGGTGACCTTGCGGTCGCGCTCGATCAGGTCGCGGTGCTGCTGGCTCATTAGGCTCTCTCTATATCAAAAGGCCCCGCCGCAGCGGGGAGTTGTTCAAATTTATATGTCGCAGTTTGATGCCGGCATGCGCCCTCTCGCGATGCCCAAGGGCGAAACCGGATGCCGATTGGGGTCGTACACTCCTAAGGCCCGCATATATCAGGGCAAGCTCAAGAGCTCTGCGAGCAAAGGCCTGGCTAGGCGAAGCGCTGCCGGGAAACGGACCGGGCTCGCGCTCGAGTGGACTTTAGTCCATGAGCAGTTCACGGCAGCGGTTCAACAACGCCAGGCCGAAGCGCAGCTAGCTCCCAGATACAGACCCCAAAGCCCCCAGGCAGTAGTACTTCGTCTCGAGATACTCATCGATCCCGGTGATGCCGCCCTCACGGCCCAGCCCCGACTGCTTGACGCCGCCGAAAGGCACAGGCGGGCCGGTCATCTTCACCGAATTGACACTGACCATGCCGTACTCCAGCGCCCGCAGCAGCTTCCAGATGCGGCGGATGTCGTGGGTGTAGACATAGGCCGCCAGGCCGTACTCGGTATCGTTGGCCATCTCGATCACTTGGTCGTCATCGCGGTAGGCGGTGACGCCGGCCACCGGGGCGAAGTTCTCTTCCCGCCACACCTTCATTTCGGGCGTCACGCCGGTCAGCAGCGTTGGCATGAAGTAGTTTTCTCCCGGCGCCCGGGTCTGGTCGCCGGCCACCAGGGTCGCGCCGCGGGAAATGGCGTCGTCGACGATGGCGGCCGCCTTGTCCACCGCCTGGCGATGGATCAGCGGGCCCAGGTCGATTTCGCTTTCGAGGCCATTGCCCACGGTCAGCGCCGCCATGCGCTCGGCGAAGTGCTCGACGAACTCGTCATGGATCGACTCATGGACCAGGATGCGATTGGCCGCCAGGCAGTCCTGCCCGGCGGTCTGGAACTTGGCCGCCACAGCGGCGAAGGCCGCCTCCTTGGGGTCCATGTCTGGGCCGACGATGAACGGTGCGTTGCCGCCCAGCTCCAGCGACACCCGCTTCACCGACTGTGCGCTCTGCTCCAGCAGCAGCCGGCCAACCCGGGTGGAACCGGTGAAGGATACCGCCTTGACCCGCTCCTCGGCACACAGAATTTTGGAAACTTCCGCCGGCTCGCCCAGCACCACATTGAATACACCGCCAGGGATCCCGGCGCGCTCGGCCAGCTCGGCCAGCGCCAGCGCCGAAAATGGCGTCTCGCCGGCCGGCTTGACCAGCACGGTGCAGCCCGCGGCCATCGCGGCGGCCGCCTTGCGCGTGATCATTGCCAGGGGGAAGTTCCACGGCGTGATCAGCGCAGCGATGCCTACCGGCTCCTTGAGCGTACCCAGGGCGGCATTGGGGATATGGCTGGGAATGGTCTCGCCGAAGGTGCGCTTGCCCTCCTCGGCGAACCAGCGCACGAAGCTGGCGCCGTATTCCACCTCGCCACGTGCATCGGGCAGTGGCTTGCCCTGCTCCAGGGTCATGATGGTGGCCAGGTCTTCGCGGTGCTCCTGCAGCAGGTCGTGCCAGGCCAGCAGCCGCTCGCAGCGCTCATCGGCACGCAGCGCCCGCCAGTGAGCGAAGGCAGCATCGGCGGCGTCTACCGCCTCGCGGATCTGGTGCGCCTCGAGCCAGGGAATGTGACCTATGGCCTCACCGGTAGCGGGATCGAATACCGCCTCTTCGCGTCCACCTTCGCCGTGGGTCCACTTGCCGTTCACGTACGCATGCTGGCGGAACAGGCGTGGATCGTCGAGCAGGGTGGACAGCGTCCGGGTCAGCTTCATGTTCATGCGGCACCTCCCTTACCACGGCTCCACGGGGAGCCGAGTGTGGCGAAAAACGAGAGAGCAGCCAGCGGCTGCTCGATGCCTGTAGGGTAAGGGGAAACCGCTGAAGGGACTTTTCGAAGGCTGCCGTGCCCGATACGTTTTTTTTCGTCCTGTCGGGGAAAACGTGGCTTTTTTCTGGCGCCCCGCCTTCAGCGCGAATCGAGAGCGATTCAAGCCAGGTGCTCGGGCATGACTTGAGGGCTCTTCTTCTTGACCGTCTTGGTCACGATGTAGGTGAAGTAGCGCTCGATGCCGGCATCCGAGGTGAGCCACTGGTCGATGAGGCGCTGGTAGGCGTCGACGGAGTCAGCCTCGACCTTCATCAGGTAGTCGACTCCACCGCCGACCGCCACGCACTCGGTGACCTCGGGCGTGTCATGAACCAGCGCCTCGAAGCGGGCGAAACTTTCAGCGTTATGCTGCTTGAGCTCGATCTGCACCCACACCGGGGTGCGCTTGACCAGCGCACGGGGATTGATACGGGCGCTGTAGCCTTCGATGATGCCGGCCTTCTCCAGTCGACGCACCCGCTCCCAGCAGGGACTGACAGAGAGGTTGATGGCCTCGGCCAGCTTCGACTTGGTGATGCGGCCGTCGCGGGTGAGTATTTCGAGGATCTTCAGGTCATAGCGATCGAGCTTCATTGTTGTCTCTTGTCTTTCAAGCAAGGCAGTAGCGGATCAAGGGCCATCAACCCAGCGAGTCCACGACTTCGGCAATGACGGCAATGGTATCGCCCATGTTGACCATGGCCGGAAAACGGCGCGCAGCCAGGATGCCGTCGCGGCTGGCACGGTACTCGACAGGCGTGGCACCGCTACGGGTCATGTCGTAGACCCGGGCGATCACCTGCCCCTTCTCGACCCGGTCGCCCAGTGCCAGGGTCAGCTCGAGCAGCCCACTGTGCTCGCTCTGCACGTAGCAGCTGGCATCGGGCATGTCGAGATAGACCTGGGGCTGCTGCGGCATCTCCACTTTGCCTTCGACGAGGCCGAAATGAACCAGGAAGTTGCGCACGCCGCGCTCGGTGATGGACAGGCTTTCAGGGGTGGAGGTGCCGCCGCCGCCCAGCTCGGTGGCAACGAAGACCTTGCCCTGGCTCTCCACCGCAGTGTCGAACAGCGCTGAAGCATCGAGCTCGAACATCATCATGGCGTAGGGCGCACCAAAAGCCTTGGCGCCTTCCAGCGCCTGGCGCTGCTGCTCGGGGTCGTCGAGCACGTGGGAAGCGCCGAAGGGGATGATATCCAGGGTGCGCCCGCCGGAGTGCAGGTCGAGCACGACATCGCACATCGGCACCATCACCCGCGTGAAGTAGTCGGCGATCTTCTCGGTCACGGTGCCATCCGGGTCGCCGGGAAAGCTGCGGTTGAGGTTGCCGCCATCGAGGCCTGAGGTGCGCTTGCCGGCCATCACCGCCGGCTGGTTCATGCAGGGCACGATGATCACCCGGCCGCGGACCTGCTCGACGCGCAGCTCGTTCGAGAGCTTGAGCAGGGAAGTGATGCCCTCGTATTCGTCGCCATGGTTGCCACCGGTGAGCAGGGCCGTGGGGCCCTCGCCGTTCTTGACCACGGTGACCGGTATCATCACTGCCCCCCAGGCCGACTCGTCGGTGGAAATCGGCAACTTGAGGAAACCGTGCTGGACGCCGTCGGCGTCGAAGTCGACGGTGGCGCTGATAGGACTGGGTCGCTTGCTCATCTTGGCTCTCCTTATTTAACGAACAGCTGGCGAGGAAAGTTGGCCAGCGTCTCGCAGCCAGTCTCGGTGATCAGGATACTCTCGGTGATCTCGAGGCCCCAGTCGTCCTGCCACATGCCCGGCATGAAGTGGAAGGTCATGCCGGGTTCCAGGATGGTATCGTCGGAGGGACGCAGGCTCATGGTGCGCTCGCCCCAGTCGGGCGGATAGCTGATACCGATGGGGTAGCCGCAGCGCGCCCCGCCGCGGTCGAAGCCGTACTTGTCCATGGCCGCCCCCAGCGCCATGGCGATATCGGCGGTACGATTGCCGGGCTTGGCCACGGCCAGGCCGTTGTCGATCCCTTCGAGCAGTGCCGACTCGGCGCGCACGAAGTCCTGGGGGGGGCGGCCCAGGAACACGGTCCGCGACATGGGCGCGTGGTAGCGCTTGAACACACCGGCGATCTCGAAGAAGGTGCCCTCGCCTTCACGAAAAGGCGTATCGTCCCAGGTCAGGTGCGGCGCCGCCGCATCCTTGCCGGTAGGCAGCATGGGCACGATGGCGGGGTAGTCACCGCCAAAGACCTTGCCATTCTCGTCGACCCAGCCCTCGATGCCCACGCGGTAGATCTCGGATACCAGCTTGCTCTTGGGCAGCCCCGGCTCGATCACCTCGAGAATGCGTGAGTGCATTCCCTCGACGATCTTGCCGGCGACCCGCATGTAGGCGATCTCCTGGGGCGACTTGATGGCGCGGCACCAGTTGACCAGCGAGTTGGCATCCACGAAGCGGGCATGCGGCAGCTCACGCAACAGGCTCTGGTAGGCCTTGGCCGAGAAGTAATAGTTGTCCATCTCCAGGCCAACCACCCCCTGGTGCCAGCCGCGATCGGGCATGATCGACTGGGCCAGATACTCCATGGGGTGCATGTCCGGGTTCTGCACGTAGTAATCGGGGTAATAGGTGATGTTGTCGGGATCGATCCAGCAGGTTCGCAGCGCCCCATTGGCATCCATGCGACGCCCATACCACACCGGCTCCCCCTCGAGCCCCACCAGCACACACTGGTGAACGTAGAAAGACCAGCCGTCGTAGCCGGTCAGCCAGGCCATGTTGGAAGGATCGCTGATCACCAGCACATCGATCCCACGACCGGCCATTTCGGCCCGCACCTTCCATAGGCGGCTTGCATATTCCTCACGAGTGAAGGACAGGTTTACCTGAGTCATGGGGCACTCGCCAAAAGCATCACCAAGAACCGGCCCTGCTTCCGCAAGGAAGAGGGCCGGGCCATCGGACAATCGATCATTGCGGTCAGGGGTGTCGGACCGGCCCAAAATTGTCATGACCTAATTTGACTGAAAGCATGACAATTTCGGGTCAATATCGCTAAGCTGATAGTAGCACCCCCCCTTGGCAGGCGGTCAAAGGCTTTATTGAATCATGACAATTGATCTGACCCCATACCTTACCGAGACGGGTCCCAAGTACCTGGCCATCGCCCGCGCCCTGTCGGAAGCAGTGCGCCAGGGAGAGCTGCTGCCCGGCACCCGCCTGCCCCCGCATCGGCAACTGGCCGAGAGCCTGGGAGTGAGCGTACAGACCGTGTCGCGGGCCTACGCCCAGGCCGAAAAGATGGGCCTGGTCCAGGCCAGAGTGGGTAGCGGCACCTGGATCAACGCACTGGACGATGCTCGCGAATCGGCTTACCTGCGGGGTCATGAGTTTCGCCACGAGGCTCCTCTCATAGACCTTTCCATCGCCCATCCGGTATGCCCCCCGGGCCACCACCTGCGCTTTCGCCAGACCCTGGCGGAACTGGCCGAGCATGCCAGCCCCGAGGTGATCGGCGCCTGTCGACCCATTGCCGGGCTGGCCCACCAACGCGAAAGGGCCAGCACCTGGCTGCAGTCCCGCCTCCACGTTCCCGGCGAGATGGACGACCGCATCCTGTGCAACGGCGCCGCCCACGGCCTGATGCTGGCAATCTCGAGCGTGGTACAGCACGGCGACCTGGTACTGACCGAGGCACTCACCGACCACGGCCTCATCGCCCTGTCGCGCACGCTGGGCTTTCAGCTACGCGGTATCGCCATCGACGCCGAAGGCATCGTGCCCGAAGCGCTGGACCTTGCCTGCCAACGCTTCAAGCCACGCGCGGTCTACCTGACCCCGACGCAGTTGAACCCTACCGGGGCGACCATGAGCGAGGCACGCCGGGACGCCGTTGCCGAGGTACTGGCCCGCCACCGGATATGGCTGATCGAAGACGATGTTCATGCCTTGCTGGAGTCGCCTGGGCTCAAGCCCGTCGCCTCGCGCATTCCTCAGCAGAGCTTTCATGTCACCAGCCTGACCAAGGTGACCGTGCCGGGGCTACGCGCAGGTTACCTCACCGTGCCCCGCGGCCAGCTGCACCATGTGTTGCCGCGGATGCGCGCCACCACCTGGATGGCCACGCCGCTGATCTTCGAGATCGCCGACCGCTGGCTGGCGGAGGGGACCGCCGAGGCGCTGGCCGCCGAGCAGCGCGAGCTGCTTGCAGAGCGCCAGCAACTCTCCCGGCGCCTGCTGGGTCATCACACGCTGGAGTCCCGCCCCACCAGCCTTCACGTGTGGGTTTCCCTGCCCGACGCCTGGCGCGCAGAGGAGCTGCAGCAGCAGGCCGAGCAGGAAGGCCTGGCGATCACCACCGCAGTGCCGTTCATAGTGGAGCAGACACCGCCTCCCCGGCGCATCCGGGTCAGCCTCGGCGCCGAGCAGGACATCTCCCGCCTGGAAGAGGGACTCAAGCGGCTGGCAGCATTGCTCGACGAGGCGCCGCCGCCCATGATGCAGATCGTCTATTGAATCGAATGTCTAGCTAACCAACAGGAGCCGACATGCGCGTACTGCTGCATATCGATGA
Organism: Billgrantia kenyensis; assembly: GCF_013697085.1. Lineage (GTDB taxonomy): Bacteria > Pseudomonadota > Gammaproteobacteria > Pseudomonadales > Halomonadaceae > Halomonas > Halomonas kenyensis. Next base: position 87,686 of record NZ_JACEFT010000004.1, on the reverse strand, counting down.
CATCGAAGCCTGGCGCGAAGCCTTGGCCGAACGTCTGCCCGAGGCCGAGATCGTCACCGCCGATGACCCCGCCGACAAGCGCCGGGACGCCGACTACCTGGCGGTATGGAAGCCCTCCGAGGCGCTGCTCGGTGAGCAACGCCGCGCCCGCGGCATCGTCAACCTGGGCGCCGGCGTCGACGCCCTGCTCAACAACCCGGCGCTGCCCGAGGGTGTGCCCATCGTCAAGCTGCGCGATGCCGGCATGGCCGAACTGATCGGCGACTACGTGCGCTACGGCGTACTGCACTTCCAGCGCGACTTCGATCGCTATCGGCGCCAGCAGGCACAGCGTGAGTGGCGCGAGCACAGCGTCACCGACAAGCGCGACTGGCCGGTGGGCGTGCTGGGCCTGGGCGCCATCGGCGCCAAGGTGGCCGCCATGGTCGCCGCCGATGGGTTTCCCGTGCACGGCTGGAGCCGCTCGCCGAAGTCGCTCGAAGGCATCACCTGCCACCATGGCGACGAAGGGCTGAACGACCTGCTAGGTCAGGTGCGCACCCTGGTGCTGCTGCTGCCGGGCACGAAGTCGACACGTCACATCATCGACGCCCAGGCACTGGCCGCCCTGCCCGAGGGTGCCAGCCTGATCAACCCCGGTCGCGGAAGCCTGATCGACGAGGCGGCGCTGCTCGAGGCGCTGGGCAATGGCGAGAGCGAAGGCAGGCTGCGCGGCGCCCTGCTCGACGCCTTCCCCGAGGAGCCGTTGCCCGAATCGAGCCCGCTGTGGAGGCACCCGCGCGTCTGGGTGACCCCGCACATGGCCGGCCCCACGCCGCTCGGCGAAGCTGTCGATCAAGTGGCCGAGGCGATCCGCGCCTTCGAGGCGGGAGAGACTCTCGACACCATCGACCCGGAAGCAGGCTACTGAAACACTCGCAGGCCTGAGGATATCTGAAGGAAAGCGGCGGGCCATGGCCCGCCGCTGCTCCCTTGCCAACGGCTTCTTGGCTTACGCCGGTTGCGGCAAGCGCTCGAGGCTGCGGTACTCGAACCGAGACGCATCTGACAGCGCCGCATTTTCGGCCTCCCCCAGGCTAACGCTGACCCGAAAACGGGTGATCAGACGGGCCATTTCCCCCGCCTGGTCGTCCAGCGAGCGGCTGGCGGTGGCAACCTGCTCGACCAGCGCGGCATTCTGCTGGGTGGTGTCTTCCAACTGCGCCACGGCCTGGTTGATCTGCTCGATGCCCGACGATTGCTCGGTGCTGGCCATTGATATCTCCGAGACCAGGGCTGCGGCCTGCTTCACATCGCGGGCAATCGCCGCCAGGGCATCGGAGGTCTGCCCCACCAGACCGTTGCCCGTCTCCACCCGCTGGGTGGTTGCCCCGATCAGCTGACGGATGCGCTCGGCCTCCTCGGCACTGCGGCTGGCCAGCTTGCGCACCTCCTCGGCCACCACCGCGAAACCGCGACCATGCTCGCCGGCCCGTGCCGCCTCCACCGAGGCATTGAGCGCCAGCAGGTTGGTCTGGAAGGCGATGCCATCGATCGCCTCGATAATCGCCGTGACCTGACGATTGGCCTCGGAGATCTGCAGCATGGCGCGACGTGCTTCCTCGGCAACGGCACTGGCCTGCTCGGCCTGGACAACCGCCTGCTGCGTCATGCTACTGGCCTGGCGTGCGTTGTCGGCAGACTGGCGCACGGTGGATGTCATCTGCTCCATGCTGGTGGCGGTTTCCACCAGCGAGGCAGACTGCTCTTCGGTACGGCTGGCCAGGTCCTCGTTGCCCTGGGCAATTTCACCGCTGGCCGAGCCAACGCCACGCGCCCCCTGCTGGATCGAAGCCACCAGCGACTCCATGCTTGCCGTGGATTCATTGAAAGCCGCATAGAGCCGCGAGAGCTCGTCGCTGCCGGGCTCGGCCAAACGCTGGGTCAGGTCGCCATCACGCGTCCGGATCAGATCCAGCGCGTTTCTCAGCGGCACGACGATATTGCGTACCAGCAACACGGAGAGTACAACGGAAACCAGGATGGACAGCAGGGCCAGGCCGGCAAAGGTCCAGAGCCCTATGCGAGCTTCGGTCGCCAGAGCACGAGCACTCTGCTGCAAGTCTTCAGCCAGCTCCAGCTCCAGTTGCCGCAACCGCTCCAGCTTGTCGGTCTGGGCATCGAACCAGCGCTCTGCCCGAATACCGTAACCGCCATCTATACCTTGCCGCATGGCAATCTGGCGCATCATCGTGAGTTCACCGTAGGCCTCGTGCTCACTCGTAGCAGCAAGATACTGAGCCCACAGGTCGGCTCCAGCCTGGACGGCAAAGCTCTCCTCGAATGCCTCCTCCTCCCCGAGCAGACGCAGGAAGCGATAGTACACGTCCGGTGACATGCGGTTGGCGCCGAAAGCACCGGAGAGAAGCGCTCGCTCGACCCCGGCGCTCTCCTTGATTTCAAGCAGGGCATAGTAGGCTGCTAGATTGCGAGCCAATTCACCGGCGTTACTCAACGAATTCAGCCTGCCAACGGTTTCGGCCAACCGTGCATTGATATCGGTGTAGTATTCCAGCGCATCGAGATCACGCATACCCAAGGCAGTCACCGCTTGGCGGGTCGAACCCAGCTCTGCCAGCATCGCATCGATCTCCTCGCGCCGACGGTCGATTTCCGGATCTCCGCTGGCATCGATGCCGTCCCAGGCCGTCCGGTAGCTGACAAGCTGCTCGTCGACCCGGCTTCGCTGAGCGGAAAGCCGCTCGCCGAAGGTCTCGCCACGGCTCCCGAGAAAGCCAACCGATAGTCCACGTTCCACCTGGAGTTCATGCATCAGGCCACCGAGCTGTGCCGACAACCCGGCGAAGCGATCGACCTCGATCATGTCATTGGCAAGCTTGTATCGATCCAGGATCCCGGTGGTCGCCAGCCAGACGATGATGCAAAGAGGAAGTGCCAGCACGAGCATGAACTTGCGCGACATGGGAATGCGGTGAAGGAAATTAGTCATGGATTGAGGTCCCTGCTCGAGTGAAAGCCATGCCCCTTTTTCGGTCTTTCTCTCCCCATCTTGAGACCTTGGTCGAAGAACCGAAGCTGCATTTGACTTAGGTCACTTTTCGTACAAAGTAACAGCCTGTATCTCTGCCGAAGCGCTGCCGACCTACACGAAAAGAGAGCCAGGGCATACGCTGATAGGGACGAGACACGACCCTGCTGGAGGTAGGTCATGACCAGGATGGAGTACGGACCGGACACGGCCCTGCTGGTGGTGGACATGCAAAATGACTTCTGCGAAGGCGGCGCGCTGGCCATCCCCGGGGGCGCGGCGCTGGTGCCCGGCATCAATGCCGAGATCGAGGCGGCAAGACGTGGCGGTGCGCTGGTGGTGGCCTCCCGCGACTGGCACCCCATCGACCACGCGAGCTTCGATCACCGTGGCGGCCCGTGGCCGGTGCACTGCGTTCAGGACACTCCCGGTGCGGCCTTTCATCCCCAGTTGGCACTGCCCGGCGATGCGATCCGGGTGAGCAAGGCGACCGCGTTCGACATCGATGCCTATTCCGCCTTCGATGGCACCGGCCTGGCCGGTTACTTGCGCGGCCGCGGCGTGAAGCGCGTGGCTGTCTGCGGACTGGCCATGGATGTGTGCGTCAAGGCCACTGCCCTGGAGGCCTGTCGCGAGGGTTTCGGGGTGACCCTGCTCGCTCGCCTTACCGAACCCGTCGAATCTGACGCGCGCCAGGGCTGCCAGCGTGAACTCCAGGACGCCGGCATCGAGGTCAGTCAATGAGCGAGCCGATTTCCGTCCACGTCGAGGACAGCGAACTGCTACTGCTGACCGATCTCTACCAGTTGACCATGCTGGAGGCCTACTGGCAGGAGGCCATGCACGAACGGGCCACCTTCAGCCTGTTCTTTCGCAAGTTGCCGACGACACGACGCTTCATGCTTGCCTGCGGTCAGCAGCATGCTGCCGCTCTCGTCAGCCAGCTGCGCTTCACATCGGCCATGCTGGAGCGCCTCGCCGCCACCGGGCGATTCCAGCCGGGCTTTCTCGACTGGCTCGCCGAGTGGCGCTTCAGCGGCGATATCTGGACCCTGCCCGAGGGCACACCGGTGTTCCCCAACGAGCCGCTGATGGAGGTGGATGCACCCATTGCCGAAGCCCAGCTGATCGAGAGCCTGATCATGAACCTGGTGCAGCTCGAGACGGTACTCGCCTCCAAGGCCGTGCGTGTCGTGATGGCTGCCCGGGGGCATCCGGTAGTGGATTTCGGCCTGCGCCGCATGCATGGGGTGGACGCGGCCCTGCGTGGGGTGCGCGCCTATCGCACCGCCGGCTTGGCCGGCACCAGCAACGTGCTCGGCGGATTGCGCCACGACCTGCCCCTGAGCGGCACCATGGCGCATAGCTACATCCTGGCCCACGACAGCGAGACCGAGGCATTCCACGCCTTTGCTCGGCACTTCCCCGGCACGACTCTGCTGGTGGACACCCACGACACCCTGGACGGCGTGAAGCAGGTCATCGAACTGCTGCGCCAGGAGCCCGAGCTGAGGGTGGACGCCATCCGCCTCGATTCCGGCGATCTCGGGGAGCTCGCCCGAGGCTCGCGCCAGTTGCTCGATGCAGCCGGCCTCGAGCGCATCAAGATCATTGTCAGCAGCGGGCTCGACGAGCACAAGATCGCCGCCCTGCTGGATCAGAGCGCCCCTATCGATGCCTTCGGCGTCGGCACCCAGATGGGCGTCTCTGCCGATGCTCCTGTGCTAGACCTCTCCTACAAGCTGGTGGAATATGCCGGCACCCCCCGGGTCAAGCACTCCACCGGCAAGGTCAACCTGCCGGGGCGCAAGCAGCTGTTGCGCCGTACGTCCGCAGACGGCAGCTACCTCGGCGACGTGATCACCCGGCGCGACGAGCGGATCGATGGCGCCGAGCCGCTGCTGGTGCCGCTGATACGCGACGGCAAGCTCGATGAAGCGCTGATGGCCGATGCCGACCGGGCACGTGAGCGTGTCGCAGCGGCCCTGAACCGGCTGCCTGACCGGCTAAGGCGCCTCGCCCCCAGGGAGGCCGACGACGACTATCCGGTTGAACTGAGCCCGGCCCTGCAGCAGCTGGTCGACTCCCGCTGAACGATGCCAACCATGCAATTACCGTGCATCGAGGAACCCTGGGGCGCTGTGGAGGTTCACAGCTACTGATGCCTTTCAGCCAAGCGACCCCATGCCATGAACCGCTCCCTTCGTGACCTTGCCCCTCTCCCCCTGCTCGCGCTGCTGCTGGCCTGGCTGCCCACCTTCACCCAGGCCGCCGCGCCCGAGACCCTGCTGCAGCCCTTCCAGGCCAACTACCGCCTGGAGGTGAGAGGCTGGCCCAACGCCACCATCGAGCACCAGCTGACCCGCGAGAGCGGCCACTGGAAAAGCCGTATGCAGGCCTCCATTGCGGTCGCCCGTGGCAACGAACGCAGTCGCTTCATCGTCACGCCCGAGGGGGTGCGCTCGGTCAACTACGCCAGCGGCTACTCCCTGTTCGGCGTGGGCGGGAACTATCGTCTGGGCAGCAGTGAATTGGCCAAGCTACCCGACCGGCAGGCCGCCCTGATCGAACTCTCGCGTCGCGCGCTCAATGGCGGCTGCCAGGAGAGCTGCCGCCTGACCTACCAGGATCATCGCGGGCGCGAGGAAATCCTGGACTACCAGCCCTTGGGAACGGAGATCCTGAGCCTCCCTGCCGGCGAGTTCGAGGCGGTCAAGGTCGCGGTCAACGAGCCGGAAACCCCCGAGCGAGAGATGCTGTTTCACTTCCATCCCCAGTTCCCCGGCCTGCTGCTGGCAGTGGACTATCGCCGCGACGGCGAACGCAGGAGCCGGCTCATCCTCACCTCGTTGGAGCCCCGTTGATCACCCGATGAGCCTTTGTACCACGGCGCAGCGAGCCCGAGACTGGTAGAGTTGGCGGTTTTCGCCGCCATATGCGGCTTCGATGAAGGGAATCGAGATGCTGTCGGGGCTTTTGATCGTTCTGCTGCCGCTGTTGCTGGGCTACCTGGTGCCGGTTCGCCATGCCGGCGTCATGCACGCTATCAACCGGGGCGTCAACGCCTCGGTCTACGTCATCCTGCTGCTCATGGGGATCAGCCTGGCAGGCCTGGACGAACTGGGTAGCGAACTATCGCGCATGGGTAGCCAGGCACTGCAACTGTTCGTCGTGATCACTGCTTGCAACCTGGCCGCGCTTGGGTGGCTGTCGCACCGGCTTGCACTGCGAATGGGGAGCTCACCGGTCGTGGCAAACGCCCCCACCACCAAGCTGGCCGCACTGCTCGGCTCGCTCTCGCTGGTGGCCATGGTAGTGGGCGGCGTGCTGATCGGCCTGGCGCTTGCCTGGCTGGGCGGCGATATCGTCTTCCAGCACGCCGACCAGCTCGCCGAGTGGGTGCTCTACGTGCTGCTTGCACTGATCGGCTGCCAGCTGCGCAACTCCGGCATGCCGTTGCGCCAGATCCTGCTCAACCGCCATGGGCTTGCCATTGCCACCACGCTCGCCGTCAGCTCATTGATCGGCGGCCTGCTGGCCGCGCCGCTGCTGGCGCTGCGCTGGAACGAGGGCCTGGCGCTGGCCTCCGGCTTCGGCTGGTACTCGCTATCGGCCATCCTGGTGGGCGACCAGTTGGGCCCAGTGCTGGGCGGCGTGGCCTTCTTCAATGACCTCACCCGTGAACTGCTGGCCTTCATTCTGATCCCCCTCCTCATCCAGCGCCATGCCCCCCTGGCCATCGGCTACGGCGGCGCCACTTCGATGGATTTCACCCTGCCGGTGATCCAGCAGCATGGCGGTGTGGCCTGCGTGCCTATCGCCGTGGTCAGCGGCTTCATCCTCTCGCTGCTGTCGCCGCCACTGACCCTGTTCTTCCTGTCGCTGTAATTCCCGAAAGCCAGGCTCTGGAAGCACCGGGAAAGACGACCCGCACTCTTAGCCGAAAGTCGAGGTTGAACTCGCCAGGCAGAAACGGCTAACTAGGCGCCGAATGATCTTAATCGTTTAAGACCCTTCAGCCGCCAGCGATAACAACAAGCCGACAAGGATACCTTCATGTACAAGAAGACGTTGCTCACCACCCTCGTCGTTGCCGGAGCCACCAGCCTCAGCCACGCCCAGGCCGCCGACCTGACCATTTCCTGCGGCGCCGTGGGCGCCGAGCTGCAGCTCTGCCAGCAGGGCGTACGCGCCTGGGAGGAGAAGACCGGACACAGTGTCGACGTGGTCTCGACGCCCAACTCCTCCACCGAGCGCCTGTCGCTCTATCAACAGATTCTCTCGGCCAACTCCACCGACATCGACATCATGCAGATCGACGTCGTCTGGCCGGGCCTGCTGGCCAATCACCTGCTCGACCTGCGCGAAGTGCTGGGCGACGACGCCGGCGACGGGCACTTCTCCGCCATCGTCGACAACAACACCATCGATGACCGCCTGGTGGCAATGCCCTGGTTCACCGATGCCGGCGTGCTCTACTACCGCGCCGATCTGCTCGAGCAGTACGGCTTCGAGCCGCCGGAAACCTGGGAAGAGCTGACCGAGATCGCCCGCGAGATCCAGAACGGCGAGCGCGAGGCAGGCAACAGCCGCATGCACGGCTACGTCTTCCAGGGCCGTGCCTACGAGGGGCTGACCTGTAACGCCCTGGAGTGGGTGGCCAGCCACGATGGCGGCACCCTCGTCGATCACGACGGTGAGATCACCATCAACAATTCACAGGCCGCCGCGGCACTCGATCTTGCCGCTTCCTGGATCGGCGACATCTCGCCCAGCGGCGTACTGAATTACTCCGAGGAGGAGGCCCGCGGCGTGTTCCAGGGCGGCAATGCCGTGTTCATGCGCAACTGGCCCTATGCCTGGGCGCTGGCCCAGAGCGAGGGCAGCGAGGTGCGCGGCAAGGTGGGCGTGACCCAACTGCCCTACAGCGGCGATGGCAGCACCGCCGCGACCCTGGGCGGATGGAACCTGGCCGTGTCGCGCTACAGCGATAACCCCGAGCTTGCCGCCGACCTGGTGGCGTTCCTCGCCGGTGAGCAGGAACAGAAGCGACGCGCCATCGAGGGTGCCTACAACCCGACACTGGAGTCGCTCTACCAGGACGACGAAGTGCTCGAGGCGGTGCCCTTCTTCGGTGAGCTCTACGAGACCTTCGTCAACGCCGTGGCGCGCCCGTCGGCTCCCACCGGTGACGCCTACGGCCGAGTCAGCAATGCCTTCTTCAGCGCTACCCATGACGTGCTCTCAGGCAACCGCAGCGGCGAGCAGGCGGTAAGCGACCTGGACGCTGAGCTCGCCCGGCTCAAGCGCCGCAACTGGTAATCCTGGAGCCCGAGATGTCGACTCCCGTGACCGAAAGCGCGCCGATCCCGGCGCGCCCCCTGCCGACCAGCTACCGCAGCACCAAGGTTCGCCGCCAGCGCGTACGCGCCGCCTGGCTGTTCCTGGCACCGATGCTGGTGACCCTGACCATGGTGGCCGGCTGGCCGCTGCTGCGCACTTTCTACTTCAGCTTCACCGACGCCTCGCTGTCGGACATGAGCAATACCCTGTTCATCGGGCTGGAGAATTACCTCGTCTACGACGACGGCCGCTGGTTCGGCGTGCTGGCCGATCCCATCTGGTGGCGGGCGGTATGGAATACCGTCTACTTCTCGGTGGTCTCGGTATCGCTGGAGGTGGTGTTCGGGGTCATCGTCGCCTTGGTGCTCAACGCCGAGTTCAAGGGCCGCACCCTGGTGCGCGCCGCGGTGCTGATCCCCTGGGCGATTCCCACCATCGTCTCGGCGCAGATGTGGGCGTGGATGCTCAATGACCAGTTCGGTGTGATCAATTACCTGCTGATGGCACTCGGCATCATCGCCAGCCCCATCGCCTGGACCGCCGATGCCAGTTACTCCATGTGGGCGGTGATCATGGTCGACGTGTGGAAGACCACGCCATTCGTCGCCCTGCTGGTGCTGGCGGCACTGCAGATGCTGCCGAAGGACTGCTACGAAGCCGCCGAGGTCGACGGCATCCATCCGGTCAAGGTGTTCTTCCGCGTCACCCTGCCGTTGATCACGCCGGCGCTGATGGTGGCGGTGATCTTCCGCCTGCTCGACGCGCTGCGCGTGTTCGACGTGATCTACGTACTCACCTCCAACTCCACCAGCACCATGTCGATGTCGATCTACGCCCGTCAGCAGCTGGTGGAGTTCCAGGACGTGGGCTACGGCAGCGCCGCTTCCACCCTGCTGTTCCTGATCATCGCCCTGGCGACCATCGCCTATCTCTATCTGGGCCGCAAGCAACTGCAACTGGGGGGTGACTGATGACCTCACGCCGGCTTTCCAAACTCGCAGCGCGTGCCGGCTTCTGGCTGCTGGTGGCCTTGATCGTGGTGATCGCGGTATTTCCGTTCTACTACGCCATCAAGACCTCCTTCACGCCTTCCGGCGACCTGTTCCGGGTCGAACTGTGGCCGACGCGGGCAACGCTTGCCAATTACGTGCAGATCTTTTCCCAGCGCAGCTTCCTGCAGGCGATCTTCAATTCGATCCTGGTCGCCACCAGCGTGGTATTCATTGCCCTGCTGCTGGGCATCACCGCCTCCTACGCCCTGGGGCGGGTGCGCTTTCGCGGCCGTACCACGGTGCTGCTGGTGATTCTCGGCGTGTCGATGTTCCCTCAGGTAGCGGTGCTTTCGGGCCTGTTCGAGGTGATTCGCGCGCTCAACCTTTACAACAACCCGGGTGGGCTGATCCTCAGCTACACCATCTTCACCCTGCCCTTCACCGTGTGGGTGCTGACCACCTTCATGCGTCAGCTGCCCATGGAGCTGGAAGAGGCCGCGATCATGGACGGCGCCACACCCTGGGTAACCATCACCAAGGTATTCCTGCCGCTGATGTGGCCGGCCATGGCGACCACCGGACTGCTCGCCTTCATCGCCGCCTGGAACGAATTCCTGTTCGCCCTGACCTTCACCCTGACCGACAGCCAGCGCACGGTGCCGGTGGCGATCGCCCTGCTCTCCGGCGGCAGCGCCTACGAGCTGCCCTGGGCGCCGATCATGGCCGCTTCGGTGGTGGTGACGGTACCGCTGGTGGTGCTGGTGATCATCTTCCAGCGGCGCATCGTTTCGGGGCTGACGGCCGGTGCGGTGAAAGGGTAAACCAATGCAAGAACATCGCAGTTGAGTTGCTGAGGGACGCTGGGGGCAGGTCGGCGCGAAGCTCATTCTTCAGGGATGAAGAATGGAGCGCCCAAGGAAGGGTATACAGCGTCTTCGCAGAGCGCCTGTCCCCAGGTCAGTTCCGGGCCCGCGAAGGCTGTACAACGCCATGTATCAAGGAAATCCGATGCAAGACAACACCTTCTGGTGGCGCGGCGGCGTCATCTACCAGATCTACCCGCGCAGCTTCATGGACAGCAACGGCGACGGCGTCGGCGACCTGCCAGGGGTCACCGAGCGGCTCGACTACGTCGCCTCGCTGGGCGTGGACGGCATCTGGCTGTCGCCCTTCTTCACCTCGCCGATGCGCGACTTCGGTTACGACATCAGCGATTATCGCGACGTCGATCCGCTGTTCGGCACCCTGGCGGACTTCAAGGCCCTGCTGGAACGCGCCCATGCACTCGGCCTCAAGGTGATCATCGACCAGGTGATCAGCCACACCTCGGACCAGCACCCCTGGTTCCAGGAGAGCCGCATGAATCGCGACAACCCGCGTGCCGACTGGTACGTGTGGGCCGACCCCAACCCGGATGGCACCGCGCCCAACAACTGGCTGTCGATCTTCGGCGGACCGGCCTGGACCTTCGACAGCCGGCGTCAGCAGTACTACCTGCACAACTTCCTGTCGAGCCAGCCGGACCTCAACTTCCACAACCCCGAGGTGCGTGCCGCCCAGCTCGACAACATGCGCTTCTGGCTGGAGCTGGGGGTCGACGGCTTCCGCCTCGACACGGTCAACTTCTACTTCCATGACCAGCGCCTGCGCAGCAACCCGGCGCTGACCATCGACGCCACCCGCACGCTGGGCGCGCCCAAGGAGAACCCCTATACCTGGCAGCGCCACATATACGACATCAGCCGCCCCGAGAACGTCGAGTTCCTGCGCGAGCTGCGCGCGCTGATGGACGAGTACCCCGGCTCCACCACGGTGGGCGAGATCGGTGACGACACGCCGCTGGAGCGCATGGCCGAGTACACCTCGGGGGGCGACAAGCTGCACATGGCCTACACCTTCGACCTGCTCAACGCACCGCGCTCACCGGACTACATTCGCGGCGTGATCGAGCGTTTCCAGCAGTTCGCTGGAGACGCCTGGCCGTGCTGGGCGCTGTCCAATCACGACGTGGTGCGCAGCGCCACTCGCTGGGGCGGCGAAGAGTGCGCCTTGGCCTACCCCCGCGTAGTGCTGGCCCTGCTCTTTTCCCTGCGCGGCAGCGTCTGCCTCTACCAAGGCGAGGAGCTGGGCCTGCCCGAGGCCGAGGTGCCCTTCGAGCGTATCCAGGACCCCTACGGCCTGCCACTGTGGCCCGACTTCAAGGGTCGCGACGGCTGCCGCACGCCGATGCCCTGGGACGATACCCCGCTGGCCGGCTTCTCCCGCGTGGAGCCGTGGCTGCCGGTGGCCGAACCGCACCTGGCCATGTCGGTGGCGCGCCAGCAGGACGATCCGGCGTCGATGCTCAACGCCACCCGCCGCCTGCTGCACTTCCGCCAGCAGCACCCGGCCCTGTTCGACGGCGACATGGCGCTGCTCGATCTGGACGAAGCGCTGGTCGCCTTCACCCGTCAGCGCGATGGCGAAAGGCTGCTGTGTGTGTTCAACCTCACCGGCCAGCCCCAGAGCGCGGCGCTGCCCGAGGTGCGCGAAGCGCTGCAGGAGCACGGCTTCCAGTACGAGATGAGCGGCGACACGTTACATCTGCCGCCCTATCAGGCGGCCTATTTCCGCCTCTAACAATGGCTGCGCTTGACCACTTCCAGATAGCGTAGTGGCAAAGTCTTGAACAACAACGGTCGTAAAGCGGCCGAGGATGGATCGAATGGCAAGCGTCACCCTCGACAAAATCAACAAGGCCTTCGGCAGCACCCACATCATCAAGGACGTGGACCTGGCGATCGGTGAAGGCGAATTCGTGGTCTTCGTCGGCCCCTCGGGCTGCGGCAAATCCACCCTGCTGCGCCTGATTGCCGGGCTGGAGTCGATCAGCGACGGCGAGCTCTCCATCGGCAGTCAGGTGGTCAACGAGCTGCCGCCACGAGAGCGCGGCGTGGGAATGGTGTTCCAGTCCTACGCGCTCTACCCGCACATGACCGTGTACGAGAACATGGCCTTCGGCCTCAAGCTGGCCAAGACCGCCAAGGAGACCGTACACGAGCGGGTGATGACGACGGCGCGCATCCTGCAGCTCGAGGAGCTGCTCGAGCGCAAGCCCAAGGCACTCTCCGGCGGCCAGCGCCAGCGCGTGGCCATGGGCCGCGCCATGGCCCGGGAGCCACGCATCCTGCTGTTCGACGAACCGCTCTCGAACCTCGACGCCTCGCTGCGGGTACAGATGCGCAACGAGATCGCCCGCCTGCACAAGCGCCTCGGCTCGACCATGGTCTACGTCACCCACGACCAGGTCGAGGCGATGACCCTGGCCGACAAGATCGTGGTACTCAACCGCGGCCGCGTGGAGCAGGTGGGCAGCCCCCAGGAGCTCTATCAGCGCCCGGCGACCAAGTTCGTAGCCGGCTTCATCGGCTCGCCGACGATGAACTTCCTGCCCGCGCGCCTGGTCGGCGCCGATGCCACCGGCTGCCGGGTTGGCGCCACCGGGCTGACCGAGCTGACCCTGCCCCAGGATGCCTCGGGCCATTCCCAAGGAGAAGAGCTGACACTGGGCATTCGTCCCGAGCACCTGAGGCTGACCGAGGCCCAGGACCGGGAAGGCTTCGAGATCGTCAACGTGGAGTACCTGGGCAACGAAGTCTACGTCTACCTCGAGCCCAAGGAGGGAGACACCCTGCTGATCCAGCGCGGCGAGGCCCCCACCCGCTGGTCGGTTGGCCAGCGTGTCGCGCTGGCACCCGACCCCGAGCACGTTCATCTGTTCGGCAGCGACGACCGGGCGCTGCCGCTCAAGGCGGCCCGTGCCGTGGCCTGACGCCCTGACGGCGAGGCTCGACTCGCGGCAGGACTGTCCCGGTCACGGCCGGGGCGGTATCCTAGCCTCGTATTCATTAGCAGGAAAACCTACGTGTCGTCACCGGCCCGCCGCATTACTCTCAAGGATCTGGCCCGCGAGCTTGGCGTCTCCACCGCCACCGTCTCCAATGCCTTCAACCGCCCGGACCAGCTATCCCCGGCCCTGCGTGAGCGCATCCTCGGAGAGGCCAAGCGGCTGGGCTACCGAGGCCCGGATGCCAAGGCGCGCAGCCTGCGCACCGGGCGCTCGCGAATCATCGCGGTGATACTCGCCGAGAGCCTCACATACAGCCTCAACGACGCCGTCTCCAGCGAGTTCCTTTCCGGCGTGGCCGAGGTACTCGACACCCAGGGCCATACGCTGCTGCTGCTCTCCGCGCGCCAGGCCAAGTGCCAGCTGGTCGATTCGGCCAGCATGGCCGACGGCTTCATCGTCTACGGCCTGATGCCATCCGATGAGCTATTCGACTCGCTGCCCCTCAACGCCTCGCTGGTGGCAGTCGACTTCAATGTTGCCGGTCACCCGTCGGTGCATATCGACAACGAGCCGTCCTGCTTCGAGATCGCCGACCATGCCTTGAGCGTCAAGTCCCGCAAGCGCCCTGCCATCGTCAACCTGCGCCTCACGGAAACGCCCTGTAACGGGCGCGTCACGCCCGAGCACATCCTGCTGCCACCCGAGCGTACCATTACCCGCGCTCGCCTGAGCGGTTTCTACCGTGCACTGGAGAAACACGGTTTGGACAGCGAGCAGGTGCCGATGTGGAACGTGGAGGAGAACACCTTCGACGTCTGCGCCCCGGTGATCGAGGAGATCCTCGATCTGCCCGACGCCGAGCGCCCCGACCTGCTGCTGTGCATGTCCGACCGGCTTGCCCTGACCGCCCTGACCCTGGCGGAGCAGCGTGGCCTGCGCATTCCCGACGACCTCTGCCTGATCGGCTTCGACGGCATCGCCGAAGGCCAGTACCGGGCACCGCGGCTGACCACCATTCGCCAGGAGAGCGGCGACAAGGGACGCCTGGCCGCACGCATGATACTGGGCCTGGAGCCGCGCCACTCGCGCCTGTTGAAGACCGAACTGATCCTCGGCGAAACCTGTCACTGAGGCTCGCCTTCGCTCGCTTGCACACTGCTTGCACCTTTCGTGACCATTGGCTGCATCGGCGTGCGCCATGCTTCAGCGACTCATGGACCGTCGCGAGCCCCCGATGCCAGCCTTACCTTCCTTCTCTCCCTCTGCCTTCAACGGCAAAGGTTTTCGCCAGCGCGGGCGATTCACTCTCGGCGCGCTGCTTGCCGTACTGGTGCTGGCGGTGGGCGCCGCCGGTGCCTGGTGGCTGGTCTCCCAGCCGCCCCGCATCGAGCGCCGCGCACCGGTCGAGGCGCCGGCCCCGCTGGTGGACACCGTGCAGGTTCAGCGTCAGTCGGCCGCTCCTGAGTTGCATGCCTTCGGCCGCGTCATTGCCGAGCGCGAGGCGCGTATCGCCAGCCGAGTGGCAGGCGAGTTACAGGATTTCACCGCCGAGGCGCTGCCGGGTCGGGTGGTGGAAGCTGGCACTGCACTGGTGCGTATCGACGACAGTGATCTGCGCCTGGCCCTGCGCGAGGCCGAGGCCGCACTGGCACAGGCCGAAGCTCAGCTTGCCATGGAGCGTGGCGAGCAGCAGCGCGCCGAGGCCGAATACCGCAGCTTCGGCCGCGAGCTGACCGCCGAGCGCCGCGCCCTGGTGCTGCGTCAACCACAGTTGCGCCATGCCGAGGCGGAAGTCGAACGGGCTCGCGCCGCTCGCGACCGGGCCCGGCTGGAGCTGGAGCGCAGCACGCTCGTGGCACCCTGGCCTGGCATGGTTCAGGCCCAGTTGCTGGGCGCCGGCAGTATGCTGGCCAGCGGGACCGAGGTCATCCATCTGGTCGATGTCTCCCGCTTCTGGGTGCGGGTCTCGCTCCCGGGCGAGGCCCTTGGGTGGCTGAAGCCCGCCGGTACCGACGGTCCCGGCAGCTCGGTACGCCTGTCGACGCGCACCTGGGCCAGTGGAGAGGCGCGCCGCGGCGAGGTGATAGCCATCTTGCCGGCACTGGAAGAGCAGGGGCTGCAGGCTCAGTTGCTGGTGGCGATCGAGGATCCTCTGGGGCTGGAAAACGGCGCCCCGGCCCTGCGCCTGGGGGACGTGGTACGCCTCGAGTTCGAACCCCGCCCCCGTGAAGGCCTTTTCACCCTGCCCGCCGCGGCCCTGCGCCCGGGCAATGTGCTCTGGGTTCTGGACGATGAGGAGCGCTTGCGGCGACGTACCGTCAGCGTGATTCACCACGGCGAAACGCGGGTGCTGGTCGACGAAGGCCTCGAGGAGGGGGAACGGGTGGTGACCTCCCAGCTCGGCCAGCCGCGGGACGGCATGCGCCTGCGCCAACGCATTGCTGACCAGGAGCGTCCCGCCGGTGAATCCCAGGAGCCCCGCTCGTGATGCGCCGCGGCCCCATCGCCTGGATGGTCCACCACGGCGTCGCCCCCAACCTGCTCATGGTGCTGCTGATCGTCGGCGGCCTGCTGGCTTCGCTGGCGATCAAGAAGGAGGTGTTCCCCGAGTTCGAGCTGGAGATCGTTCACGTAGCGATCGGCTATCCCGGCGCCACACCGGAAGAGGTCGAGCGTAGCCTGCTGCTGCCCATGGAGGCGGCCCTGGCCGGGGTCGATGGCATCGACGAGATGACCGCCACCGCCAACGAGGGTGCCGGGCGCGTTTCCGTCACCCTGATCGACGGCGTCGACGTGATGCGCGCCTATCAGGACATCCAGCAGGCGATCAATGCCATCACCAACCTGCCCGCTGCCGCCGATCCGGCGCGCTTCAGCCTTGCCGGCCGCGCACGCAGCGTGATGAACCTGCAGGTCCACGGCTGGGTCGATGATCGGCTGTTGCACGACGTCGCCGAGGAAGTTCGCGCCGAGCTGCAAGGCTCGCCCGGCATCTCACGGGTAGAGCTCTCGGGTCATCGCGAGCGCGAGGTGCAGGTGCTGCTTGACGAGGAGGCGATGCGCCGACACGGGCTGGATCATCGCAGCCTTGCCGGACGCATTGCCGATGAAGCACTCGACCTGGCCAGCGGTCGCCTGACCACCGCCGAGGGCGAATGGCTGATCCGCTACCAGGGGCGGCGCGACGAGGCCCGCGAGTTCGCCGAACTGCCGCTGATAGCCACCGCCGATGGTGGGTACCTGCGCCTGGGCGACCTCTCTCGAGTCATCGACGGTTTCGCCGAGAGCGACCGCGAGGTGCTGTTCAACGGCGCTCCGGCGCTCAGCCTCGAGGTGTACCAGATCGGCAACCAGACGCCGATCGGCATCTCCGATGCCGTGCATGCCCAGCTAGAGCGGCTGCGTGCCGGCCTGCCCGAGGGGGTCTATCTGAGCGTTTCGCAGGATACCTCGGAGATCTACCGCGACCGGCTCGATCTGCTGCTGAAGAATGCCTGGCTGGGGCTGGCCCTGGTACTGGTACTGATGGCGCTGTTCCTCGAGGCGCGCCTGGCATTCTGGGTCACCCTGGGCATCCCCACGGCCTTCCTCGGCGCGATGCTGTTCCTGCCCTGGCTGGGGGTATCGATCAACATGATGTCGATGTTCGCCTTCATCATCGCGCTGGGCATCGTGGTCGATGACGCCATCATGGTGGGCGAGAACATCCACAGCTATCGCGAGCAGGGTCACTCGCTACGCGAGGCCGCCGTGCGGGGCGCCCGCGAGATGGCGGTACCGATCAGCTTTGCCATCCTATCCAACATCGTCGCCTTCATGCCGCTGCTGTTCCTGCCGGGTTTCCTGGGCATGATCTTCGCCGTGATACCGGTGGTGGTGGTCACGGTGTTCCTGGTGTCGTGGCTGGAGGCGCTGTTCATCCTGCCCGCGCACTTGGCCCATCGCGCCGGCGGCCGCGAGCCGCCCCCCTGGCTCAGGCCACTGGATGCGCTTCGCCGCACCCTGCAGAATGGCCTGACCCACTTCACCCAGCAGCGCTTCGAGCCCTTCCTGCAGCGCGCCCTGGACCTGCGCCTGCTCACCGTGAGCCTGGCCATCGCCGTGCTGGCCGTGTCCATTGCCTGGAGCATGAGTGGCCGCATGGGGTTCTCGCTGATGCCGCGGGTGGAGTCGGACCGGGTCCAGGCCACGGTGACCCTACCGGTAGGCAGCCCCATCGCCGAGGACCGGCGCATTCGCGACCAGTTGCTGGATGCCGCCATGGCACTGGCCGAACGCGACGACGGCCCGAGCTTCACTGCCAGCCGCGCCCAGATCGACGGTGATCGCTTGAACGTACGTCTCACCATCGAACGCGATAGCCTCGACGCCTGGCCGCCGTCGCGGGTGGCACGCGAGTGGCGGGATGAGGCTGGCGACATCATGGGCGCCCAGGCGGTACGCTTCGAATCGGATTTCGGCGGCCCGGGCGCCGGCGCCGCGCTTACCCTGCGCCTGTCGCATTCCGACAGCCGTGTCCTCGAAGCCGCCGCCACGCGACTGGCCGACGAGCTCACCGAATTCGAGGGGCTGACCGACATCGACAGCGGCCTGGCCGACGGCAAGCCGCAGCTCGAGCTTCGCCTGGCACCGGAGGGCCGGGCGCTGGGCCTCACCGGCGCCGACCTGGCAGCCCAGCTGCGTGGCCCGCTGCAGGGTGTCACCGCCATCGAACAGTTCGTCGGCCGACATGAAATCAGCATAGCGGTGCGCCTGCCGAGCGACGAGCGCGACAGCCTGGGGCATCTGCATCAGCTGCCGATACGCACAGCGGATGGCCAGGTCGTGCCACTCCAGCGCATCGCCGAAATCCACCTCGGTCGTGCCGCTACCACCTTGCAGCGCGTCGACGGACGGCGCCAGATCAGCGTCACCGCCGATACCGACAGCGACGCACAGATCAACCAGGTCGTGGCCACCTTGCAGGCAGATGTCTTCCCCTCCCTGCAGGCGGCCTGGCCGGGGCTCGAGCTGACCCTGGGCGGCCGCCAGCAGGATACCGCCGAGAACGTCTCGGCCCTGACCCAGGCCACCTGGCTGACGCTGATCGCACTCTACGCGCTGCTGGCGATTCCGTTTCGCAGCTACCTGCAGCCGCTGCTGGTGCTGGCGGCGATTCCCTTCGGCGTGATAGGCGCCATGGCCGGACACGCTATCATGGGCTTCGGCCTTTCGGTCATCAGCCTGATGGGCATGCTGGCGCTCTCCGGCGTGGTCATCAACGACGCCCTGGTGCTGATCGACTATGCCAACCGCCGCCGTCGCGAGGGGTTCGGTGCCCGCGAGGCGATCGTCGCCGCGGCGACCCGCCGCCTGCGGCCGATATTGATGACCACCATGACCACCTTCCTCGGCCTTGCCCCGATGATCTTCGAAACCTCGCGCCAGGCCCGCTTCATCATTCCCATGGCCATCTCGCTGGGCTTCGGCATGCTGTTTGCCACCGTGATCCTGCTGGTGCTGGTACCCTGCCTCTATCTGATGCTGGAGCGAGTGCGCGAACGATGGGGACACCAGAGCCAAACCCACCCTACCCAGGAGCCGACTCGATGAGGTCACGCTTTCCTCGCGCGCCCTTCTCGCACCTGGGCGTCAAACTGTTCGTGATCATCCTGTCGGTCAACGTGGCGATCGCCGGGCTGGTGTTCCTGTCGGTCTCCCGCAGCCTCGACAGGGGCTTTCTCGACTACCTGGAGACCACCCAGGCGCAGCGCGCCGAGACGCTGGCCGAGGGACTGGGCCAGGAGTGGGCGCGCCGCGGCGGCTGGCAGTGGCTGCGCGACTCGCCGCCGGCCTGGGAACGCCTGGTTCGCCAGCAGCTGTGGCCCGGCGAACGCCAGCCGCCCCATGGCATCGAGCGTCGCCTGGGCGACGCCCGCGACTTCGTGCTCCACGATGCCGAGGGCCTGCCGGTGATCGGCCTGCCGCCGGACGATCAGGAAATGGCCGCGGAGCTGCACTGGTTGCCCATCGAGTACCGCGGTCAGCGGGTCGGTACCTTGGGCTATCGCCCGCCGCAGCAGCTGATGGCGCGCATGGACCGTATCTTCCTCGCGCGCCAGCAGCGCAACCTGGGCATCATCGTCGCCTCCCTGGGCCTCGCCTCATTGCTGCTGGCCGGGGGGCTGGCCTGGTGGTTGGGGCGACGTACCCGCAGCATGGCGCTGGCCACCCGCAGCCTGATCGAAGGCGACTACAGCGCCCGCCTGCCGGAGCGCGGTCGCGACGAGCTGTCGCGCCTGGCTCGCGATTTCAACATGCTGGCCGCCACCCTGGATGCCAGCCGCGAGGCACGCACCCGCTGGGTCTCGGACATCGCCCATGAGCTACGTACCCCCCTGGCAGTGCTGCGCGGCGAGATCGAGGCCATGCAGGACGGCATCCGGCCGCTCGACCAGGACAACCTGCATTCGCTGTCGCAGGAAGTGGGCCAGCTCGAGCGACTGGTGGCCGACCTGCGCCTGCTCTCCCAGAGCGACGCCGGGGCACTCGAAGTGCAGCTCGCCCCCCTCGACCTGGCAGCGAGCCTCACTTCGCGCCTGGAGGAAGCCGGCGGCTGGCTCGGGGATTGCGGCATGACGCTCGCAACCGCGATCGAAAAGCCGGCCTGGATCCGCGGCGATGCCCGTCGGCTTCGCCAGCTGTGGACCAACCTGCTCGACAACAGCTGCGCCTATACCAGCTCGCCCGGCCTGCTCGAAGTCAAGCTGAACAAGTTGAATGACCGGGTGTGCGTAACGTGGCAGGACAGCCCGCCGGGCGTCCCTGAGGAATCTCTCGAGCGGCTGACCGAGCGACTCTACCGGGTCGAGGGCTCACGCAGCCGTGCCAGTGGCGGTAGCGGCCTGGGACTATCGATCGCCAGCGCCCTGGTCAAGAGCCACGGCGGGACCATGCAGGCCTCACCCTCTCCCCTGGGTGGGTTATGCTGGACCCTCGAGTTTCCGGCCCTGGAGGCCGATGAACGGACCCCATGAGGATAGGTGCCCATGCACGACGCCGAAGTCCCCCATGACACCCTGCTGATCGTCGAGGATGAACCCAAGATCGCCCGCCTGGTCGCCGACTACCTGGAGGGCAGCGGCTTTGCCACCCAGCACATCGACCATGGCGACCGGGTGCTGCCCTGGCTGCAGCAGCAAGCGGCCGACGAACGGCTGCCGTCACTGGTGCTGCTCGACCTGATGCTGCCAGGCATAGACGGCCTCACGCTGTGTCGCGAGATCCGCCAGCGCTGGCCCGCGGTGGCCATCATCATGCTCACCGCCCGGGTCGAGGAGGTGGATCGCCTGCTGGGGCTGGAGCTCGGCGCCGACGACTACATCTGCAAGCCGTTCAGCCCCCGCGAGGTGGTGGCCCGGGTCAAGGCGGTACTGCGCCGCAGCCAGGCACTGCGCGACCCCTCGGTGGCCAACGGCAGCCAGCTCATGCTGGACGACGAGGGCTGGCGGGCGCTGGCCGACGGCCAGGACCTCGGGCTGACCGCCGTGGAGTATCAGCTGCTCAAGGTGATGATGCTGGCACCGGGGCGGATCTTCACCCGCGACCAGCTGATGGATCGCATGTATCGCGACCATCGCATCGTCTCGGAGCGTACCGTCGACAGCCACGTCAAGAAGCTGCGGCGCAAGATCGCCGATGCCTGGCCCGAACGCGAGATCATTCGTTCGGTCTATGGGGTGGGCTACAAGTACCAACCCGAGGAGTAAGAGGCTCATTTGTCGCTCAGCAGTATCTGAACCCATACTCATTGCACGTTTTGTGCAAGTTGATTGCACAGCGCCAGACGACACTACCAGCATCCCCAACGCAAAGGAGTGACCGAGATGCGCCGTACCACCACCCGCAACCTGCTGCTTCCCGCCCTGCTAGCCGTGGCCATTGCGCCCATGTCGCTGTCGGCCATCGCCGCCCCCGAGGGCGACAGCTGGCAAGAGCAGCGCCAGGAGCGCTTCGAGGAGCGCCGCCAGGCCATCTTCGAGCGCGCCGGCCTCGACGACGAGACCCGCAGCGAGCTGGAAGAGCTTCACAGCGAGCACATGCAGGCACTGCGCGAGCTGCACGAGCAGCACCGCGACCGCATGGACGAGATCCTCGACGAAGAGCAGCGTGAAGCCCTGCGCGAAGCCAAGCGCGAGATGCGCCAGGAATATCGCGCCGAGCGCGGCAAGGAGCGCCACCAGAGCCTGCAGCAGCGCCTGACCGCGCTGGTCGACAGCTGGGATCTCTCCGACGAGGAGCGTGAAGAGCTGACCGAGCTGCGTGAATCCCTCTATGCCGACATGCAGGAGCTGCGCGGCCAGTCCTTCGACTCCCGCGAGGAGCGCCGCGAGGCGTGGCAGGGCCTGCGCGATGAGCACAAGGAAGCACTCGGCGAGCTGCTCAGCGACGAGCAGATTGCCGAGATGCAGGGTGTCATGCGCAGCGGCAAGGGCATGGGATATGGCAAGCGCGGCGGCGAGCGTCGCAATAACTGAATCCCTCCCACTCAGCGCTATCGGGCCCGGTCATGTACCGGGCCCGATGCGTTTCGAGGTACCGCCTTGGCGTAGCCGGAGCGTGCGCCGACGATGTCACAGCAGTGCGTGACATGACGCGAGCCTGTTGACGCAGGGTTGAAGGCAACAGGAAAAGCCAGTATTTTATTTGAACGTTCATTCAAAAAAGAGCGACTTCCCGCCATGAAGTCGTCAGCCCTGTTCCGCCTCTCCTGAAGCCGTCGGAAATCTTCGGACCTGCGTGACTCGACGGGAGCGTCAGGCCTGAAACATGGGGTAATCATCAGGCGTGCTTTCGATTGTGAGGAACAATCCAGAGCGCGTCTCGGCAAGGAATCGGCGGGAAGGTTCATTCACTCGGAAAGGAGTTCGCCTGCATGGCGCAGAACCTACCCTTGAACGAGCGACGCGACCGGCTGAACACCGTGGTTTTCCACGGCTCGGTGGCCGGAATACTGGTCTTTCTCGTTCTCACCATGACTTTCACCGAACAGGCGGGGGCCTTCTTCGACGCCGGCCTGGCCTGGGTCAGCGAGACCTTCGGCTGGTACTACATGCTGGCGGTGCTGATCTATCTCGTCTTCGTCATCGCCATCGGCCTGTCGCGTTTCGGCAGCATACGCCTCGGCCCGGATCACTCCCGGCCGGAGTTCTCGACGCTCTCCTGGGCAGCCATGCTGTTCGCCGCCGGCATCGGCATCGACCTCTTGTTCTTCAGCGTCGCCGAACCGGTGGCCCACTACCTGATGCCGCCGGAAGCGACACCCGAAAGCCAGGAGGCGATGCGTGCCGCAGTGGTCCAGACCTTCATGCACTGGGGACTCTCCGGCTGGGGGCTCTACGTGCTGATGGGCATGGCGCTGGCCTACTTCAGCTACCGCCACCGCCTGCCGCTGGCCATCCGCAGCGCGCTCTACCCGCTGCTGGGCAAGCGCATCCATGGCCCCATCGGCAACGCCGTGGACATTACCGCGGTGATCTCCACCGTGTTCGGCATCGCCACCAGTCTCGGCATCGGCGTGATGCAGCTCAACTACGGCCTGGCCTACATGTTCGACGTGCCCGAGAGCCTGTCGGTGCAGGTCATTCTGATCGCCCTGGTCGTGGTTCTGGCCACCATCTCGGTGGTCAGCGGCGTGGAGAAGGGCATCCGCCGGCTGTCGGAGTTCAACATGCTGCTGGCACTCGCCCTGCTGCTGTTCGTGCTGTTCCAGGGCCATACCCTGCAACTGCTCGACATGGCGGTGAACAACGCCGGCGACTACCTCTCCAGCTTCGTCGCCATGAGCTTCAACACCTATGCCTTCGCCGGTGAAGAAGCCAACGAGTGGAAAATGTGGTGGACCATTTTCTTCTGGGGCTGGTGGATCGCCTGGACACCCTTCGTCGGCCTGTTCCTGGCACGCATCTCCCGCGGGCGCACCATCCGCCAGTTCGTCGCCGGTGCGCTGGGCATTCCGCTGGCCTTCATGATGGTGTGGATGTCGGTGTTCGGTAACAGCGGCATCGAGCTGGTCGCCAATCAGGGCATTGCCGAGCTCGGCGAACAGGCGCTGAACACGCCGCAGACCACCATGTACACGCTGCTCGAGTACTATCCTTGGGTCGGCATCACCGCCGCAGTAGTGACCGTGCTGGGCATCGTGTTCTTCATCACCTCGGCGGACTCGGGTGCGCTGGTGCTGGCGAATTTCACTTCGATCCTGTCGGACGTCAACCATGACGCTCCGATCAAGCTGCGCATCTTCTGGTCGGCGGTAATCGGCCTGGTGACCGTGGCGCTGCTGATGGCAGGCGGCCTGGCGGCGCTGCAGAGCGCGGTGGTGATCACCGCCCTGCCCTTCTCGCTGGTGATCTTCGCCATCATGCTCGGCATGTACAGGGCGCTCAAACTGGAGGGCAGCAAGGCCGAGGCGCGGCGTCACATCGCCGGCACCGCCCCGGGCGGCGACTGGCGAGAGCGACTCGACCGCGCCCTGGACACCTCCAATCGTGCCGGGGCCGCCGCTACCATCGAGCACGCCATTCGTCCGGCGCTGACCCAGTTTGCCCAGGAGCTCGAGAGCCGCGGCCAGGAGGCCAACGTGAGCGAGGAGCAGATCGAGGGCGAATCGCTGCCGCGACTGACCCTGCAGGTGGACCTGGAGAATGCGGCCAGCTTCGTCTATCAGATCTGTCCGCACCGCATGCGCACGCCGAGCTTCCTGCCGGCGGACGACGACTACTACGTGCGCCTCGACGTCTATCTGGCCGAAGGTGGCCAGGAGAAGGATCTCAATGGCTTCACCCGCGGCCAGGTGATCGCCGACGTGCTCTCCGAGTACGAGCGCCATCTGCACTTCCTGGCCCTGGCCGGCCAAGGTGGTAGCGTGCAGGCCATGCCGGGGGCGGTAGGCGAACCGCCGGCGGACGCCAGCCCGGCATAATCGACGCGCTGGACCTAAAACGGCGACACCTCACGGTGTCGCCGTTTTCTTGTACGCCTAGGGCATCGTCGGAAAAGTCGGCGAGCGCAGATCGGATAAGGCCTAGACGTTGGCCGCCTTGTGGCGTCGCAACATGCAGGAGTAACGTTATCGTTACCTTGCACCTCTCTCGGTATCGCCATGGCCCACTCCCGCCCCACACCAGGTTTTCGACTCCCCATGCCCGGCAGTGCGCTGCTCGCCGCCTGGCGAGAGGGCTACGGCCTGGCCGAGCTCAAGCGCGACCTGCTGGCCGGCCTGACCATCGGTATCGTCGCGGTGCCACTCTCCATGGCCCTGGCCATCGCCACCGGTGTGCCGCCACAGCACGGCCTGTATACCGCCATCGTGGCCGGTGCCATCATCGCCCTCACCGGCGGCTCACGCTTCAATATCTCCGGTCCCACCGCCGCCTTCGTGGTCATCCTGTTCCCCATCGTCGCCAGTCATGGGCTCGGCGGGCTGCTGATCGCCACGCTGATGGCGGGCTTGATCCTGGTGGCGCTGGGGCTCGCGCGCCTGGGCAACCTGATCCAGTTCGTGCCCTATCCGGTGGTGCTTGGCTTCACCGCCGGTATCGCCGTGGTGATCGCGCTGCTGCAGCTGCCCGACTTTCTCGGCCTCCACGGCGTCGAACTCGGCGACAGTACGCTGCACAATCTGGCCGCCATCGTACGCGCCGCGCCGGGAGTGGCGCCGGCCGAGCTGGGTATCGGCCTGATGACACTGGCCACGCTGATCCTGTGGCCACGCTTGAAGCTGCCGGTGCCGGCGCCTCTGGTGGGCCTGGCGGTAGGCACGCTGATTGCCCTGGCCGCCACCTGGTGGGGCATGGAAATCGAGACCATCGCGTCGCGTTTCAGCTGGGAATACCAGGGCCAGAGCGGCAGCGGCATTCCGCCCTTCGCCCCCGGCCTGGTGCTGCCCTGGCGGCTGCCAGGGCCGGACGGTCTGCCGCTCACGGTGGATTTCGCCCTGATCCGGGAGCTGCTCGGCCCGGCCTTGGCCATCGCCATGCTGGCAGCCATCGAGTCGCTGCTCTGCGCGGTGGTGGCCGACGGCCTGACGCGCACCCGCCACGACCCCAATGCCGAACTGATCGGCCAGGGGCTCGGCAACATTGCGGCGCCCTTCTTCGGCGGCATTACCGCCACCGCAGCGCTGGCACGCACGGCCACCAACGTGCGCAGCGGCGCCTTCTCGCCGCTGGCCGCGGTAGTTCATGCGCTGGTCGTGCTGCTGACGGTGGTGGCGCTGGCGGGTGTGTTGGCCCTGGTGCCGATGGCGGCGCTTGCCGCGCTGCTGTTCATCATCGCCTGGAACATGAGCGAGGCGCGCCACTTTCTGCACACCTTGAAGAGCGCGCCGGGCAGCGACGTCGCCATCCTGGTGATCTGCTTCCTGCTCACGGTGGTGTTCGACATGGTGCTGGCGGTGGCGGTCGGCATCGGCCTTGCCGCGGCGCTGTTCATCCGCCGCATGGCCCACCTGACCCATGCGCGCCGCCTGGAACCGGGCTTCGACGAGGAGAGCTGCGACCTGCCCCGTCAGGTGGCGCTCTACGATATCGACGGGCCGCTGTTCTTCGGCGCAGCGGAGAAGGCCGTATCGTCGCTGCGGGTGGTGGACCCCGAGGTACGGGTGGTGATGCTCGACATGCGCGACGTGCCAAGCCTGGATGCCACGGCCATCGTCGCCCTGCAGTCGCTGGTCGAGGAGCTGAGTACGCGCCAGGTGGGGCTGATCTTCATCGGCATGCCGGCACGCATGGTGCTCAAGCTCAAGCGTGCCGGGGTCAAGCGTCAGGCCGGCCGCCTGGCCGCCGTGCGCCAGCCCGTACAGGCCCGCCGGCTGGCCGAGCGCTGGCTGGCCACGCCGGCCGCTTGAAGCGCGTTACTCGCCCTGCAACGTGGCGATCAGCCGCCGCGCACCGCCGTGGTCGCGATGCTCGCCGAGCCAGATGCCCTGCCAGGTGCCCAGTGCCAAGCGGCCGGCGCGCACCGCCAGGGTCAGTTGGGTGCCGAGCAGGCTGGCACAAACGTGGGCCGGCATGTCATCCGGCCCTTCCAGAGTGTGGCGGAAATAGGGCAGGTCCCCCGGGATGCGCTCGCGAAGGAAGGCGTCGAGGTCGTGGCGGACGTCGGGGTCGGCGTTCTCGTTGAGGGTCAGCGAGGCCGAGGTGTGCAGCAGCTGCAGGTGCAGCAGGCCGACCCCCACCTCGCGCAGCTCGGCAAGTGCCCCGGTGATCTCGTCGGTGATCAGATGAAAGCCGCGTGAGCGCGGCGCCAGGCGCAGTTCCTGCTGATGCCACATGGCCCTTTCCTTCCTGGTGAAGACTATACGTTCCCATGCTAGCGAGTCACGCCACGGCTGCAAGACGCCGCACGACAGTTTGCCGGGCGGCGCCTGCCTCGGTCACTGACGCGGGTCGTCCGCCGGGTCGACGTAGTCGATGCCCCAGGGTCCGGTCCCGTGCAGTTGGAAGATCGTTTCGCCTTCGGCGTAGCCGAACATGGGCTCACCCGGCGCCATGATGGCATAGCCGCCCACGGGCAGCGCCTGGGTGGCTTCGCGATCGAAATTCTCGCCATGGGCGAAGTGCAGCGTTCCCTCGAGCACCGTCACTCGCTCGTAGGCAGGATGCACGTGGGGGCGAATCTCGTAGCCGTCCTCGAGCCGCAGGCGAAAGGTGAAGGGCACTTCGGCTGAAAGGTCGCCTTCGATGACAGCGATTTCGGCTCCTTCACCCATGGAGGCTACCGGGCCCCATTCGAGATCGTCGGGCGTTCCAAGCAGATGCCCGTGGCCATGATAGGGCTCGGCCCAGAGCCCGCCGGAGGCGGTAGTAAGCGTCAGGGTCAGAGCGGCAGCAGTCAGGGTGGCTGTGAGGCGTTTCATGATGGCTCTCCTTCATTGTGATTGCATGTGAGGCCAGCCGGGGTTATCACCCCTTGCGCGCCAGCAGGGATATGCTCTTGACCCCGTAGGTTTTGCAGGCGCCCCGTGCCGACTCGGTCAGGAAGCGGTATTCGGGATGCTCGCGCCAGGCCTCGATGTGGAGCCCGGCCGCCTCGATGGCTCCACGGTAGGCATCCTGCTGCAGGGCACCGCCGATACAGGCGGCCCAAAGCGTGGCATTGCAGGAGACGCTCTCGGGCAGTGCCGTTTCGGTAACGATATCTGCCAGCGCCAGGCGTCCACCGGGGCGCAGCACCCGAGCCGCCTCGGCAAAGACCCTGGGCTTGTCTGCGGAGAGGTTGATCACACCGTTACTGATGACCACATCGACGCTGGCATCGGCAAAGGGCGGCGCCTCGATGTAACCGGCATGGAACGTGACCTGGTCGAAGCCGGCCTCGCGCGCCAGCCGTTCGGCTTTCCTGCGCTGGGCTTCGGTCATGTCGAGCCCCAATACCTGCCCGTCCGGCCCCGTCGCCAGGGCCGCCAGCAGGCTGTCCATGCCGGAACCGCTGCCCAGGTCGAGGACCGTCTCACCGGGCTGAATGGCAGCCAGGTCGAGGAAGTGTCCCACCCCGGCGAAGGAGGCGATGGCTGCCGCCGGGATGCGATCCAGCCCGCGCGGATCGTAGCCGAGTCGCTCTGCCAGGGGGCGACCCATCTCGAAATGGAAGTCGGCCTGGGGCGTTTCGGCCACCTCGCGATACATCGCCTTGACGCGCGCCTCCAGTTCCTGCGTGTCCACGGCGGGGGTCGCTGTATGTGTCGTGACGCTCATGGTGTCTTCTCCTGATTGATTGTTGTCATCGACACCGCCAGGTGTCGTAGGGCCAGGACGCAGCGAGCGATAAAAGGGTTCCCACGGGAACCGAAATCGAGGATGAGGCGTCCTGGCGATACCTGCTTGCCCAACTGGCGCAAGCGAACCAGACTCAGAAGGTCTCGCCATGACGGTTGCCGGTTTCTTGCCTTGCCCACCGGAAATACCGCTTTCCAGCAGACGCCCGCATGACAGGGTGACAAGCATGCGCTTCGACGATGCTGCAAGCCGGCGGGAGTGGTTCGAACGGCGCCTGGCACCGCTGATGGATCGTCTGTATGGCACGGCGCTACGGCTGACCCGCCACCCCGCCGACGCCGAGGATGTCGTTGCCGAGGCCGTGATCAAGGCCTGGAGCCAGCTCGGCCGCCTGCACGACCCGGAGCGCTTCGAAGGCTGGCTGTTCCATATCCTCACCAACACCTTCATCAGTGAATGGCGACGGCGCCGCAGTCGCCCGCACGCTGGAAACGCTGACACCCTTGAACCAGTCGAGCTCGATAGCGCCAGCTTCACGCTCTTCCAGCAGCTTCATCAGCCCTTCCTGCTATGGTGGGGCAGTCTCGAGGACCAGTTCTTCAACGGCCTGCTGCAGGAGGACCTCGAACAGGCGCTGGACGCCCTGCCCGATGCTTATCGGGTGACGATTGTGCTGGTCGAGGTACAGGGCTATACGTATGAAGAAGTCGCGAGCCTGCTCGGCATTCCGGTTGGAACCGTACGCTCGCGATTGAGCCGGGCACGCTCACGGCTGCAGAAAATGCTGTGGGTCCAGGCCAGAGAAGCGGGTGTGGTGCTCGGTGGAAAAGAGGGAGGAGCGCAAGAATGAACCCCAGGGCGCTGAGCTGCGAGGAGGTCATCGAGCGACTCTTCGACTACCTCGACCGGGAGCTGGATTCGCAGGAAGCGGCGGATATCGAATGGCATCTTCAGCGATGCCGTGATTGTTTCACGCGTGCCGAATTCGAACGTCGACTGCGGGCCAGAGTAGCGGCCACTGGAACGGCAAAGGCCCCACCACGGTTGCACCGGCGCATCAGCGCCCTGCTCGACGGCTTCGACGAGTCCGACACCGCCACAGACTCGTGAGGAGGAGGCAATCATGGTGGCCATCCTCGGTTACTCCCGCCCCCAGATCCTGGCCGCGGTTCAGCAGATGTACACCGCCGTGGCAACGACCCCCGCTTCACCCTTCCACTTCCCTGTTGGCGCCGAGACCAGCCGTCGCCTGGGTTATCCTCCCGAACGGCTGGCCGAATTGCCCACCGAGGTCAGTGAAGCCTTTGCCGGCGTCGGCTGCCCCTTTCGCGCCGAGGCCATCCGCCACGGCGATCGCGTACTGGACATCGGCGCCGGAGCGGGCGGCGACGCCTTCATCGCACGTCAGCTTGCGGGCCCCCAGGGCCAGGTCATTGCCCTCGACCTGACCGCCGCCATGACCCGCCGAATCAACCAGGCCGCGGAGCGTCACGCCATCGACCGGCTGGCCGTGGTGCAGGGCTCCGCCGAACAGCTGCCGCTGCCCGACGCCAGTATCGATACTATCACCAGCAATGGCGCGCTCAACCTGGTGCCGGACAAGCGCCGGGCCGTGGCCGAGATGTTCCGCGTGCTCAAGCCTCACGGACGCGTGCAGTTGGCTGACGTGGTCATCCACCGGCCGGTCTCGGTCGACTGTCACGAGGACCCGCGCCTGTGGGTCGAGTGCGTGGTCGGCGCCACGGTGAAGGAGGAGCTGTTGGCGCTGTTCGAGGAGGCCGGCTTCGAGGAAGTCAGCGTGGTCGGCAGCCACGACTACTTCGCCTTGAGTCCCAGTGCCCAGACCCGCGAGATCGCCTCCAGCTTCGGCGCCCATTCCGTCGAGATCGCCATGCGCCGTGGTGCCGCGCGGCCCGCCTGGCCCCTGCGCTGGTGGCGCCGCCTCGATCCGCGACGCTGGCTGCGGCTGTGGTATCGCCGTGGCCTGCTGGGAGTCATGGCCTACCTGCTGGCCCTGCTGAGCTGCTACGGCACCCTGGCACTGCTCGCCCTGCTACCGCTGCTGGGTGTCCACCTGGCCCTCGACGAAGGACTCTGGGCCGGCGCCATTGCCGTACTGGTGCTGCTGACCTTGGTTACGCTGGCCACGGGGATACCCCGCCATAAGACGCCCTGGCCCGCCTTGGTGGGCTCTGGCGCTGCACTGACCGTGCTCTACGCTCTGTTCATCGATTACAGCATGCTCGTGGAGCTGAGCGGTTTTGTCCTGCTGGCCGCCGCCGTGGGCTGGGATATCCGGCTGCGACGTCAACGCGAAGCCGAGCTGTTGGGGCTAGAGAAAGCGACTTCGGAAGGATAGCCCTTGTCACCTCGCCCTTGGCCGTGACAATCAACGACCACGGCCTCACCCAGTGGAGCCGTGGTCGTTTCTAACACTCTGCCTCAAGCTGGCTGGCGTCCTCTATACCAGAGATAGCCGCCGGCCAAGCCCACCAGCACCATCACGGCGACCACCCAGGTTGGCGAGTAATAGGTGGTAAAGACGTTCCACCGCAGCAGGTTCGAGAACGGACTCGCAGCACCTGCCAGATAGCCCCCCAGCGTGCCGGTGGTCATGAGCAGCAAGCTGCCGTAGAGCGAAAGGATCACCAGTACCCAGCGCCTGGCGCCTTCGAAGGCGGCAGCACCGGCACGCCATACCAGCAGAGTCAGCAGGCCGAATACCGCCACCGTCCAGAGGGCCATGAGGATGTGGTTGCGGATCATGGGGCTATGCAGGTTGGCTTCCATCGGCCAGATCAGCACACCGCTGATCAAGGAGACGACGGCACCAAGGAGGCCGACCACCAGTACTGGCAGTAACGCGGTTCGGCTGTTTTCTGCCAGTCGCCCGTTTGTCATCGCGCCGAGCAGGATCAGGAGCGTGCCCAGCAGCCATAAGCCGATCGGAAAATGGATGAGAATATGATGAAGGCTGAGCATCAGTTGTCTCCTTTACGCTTGCGCGGGAAGGCGGGCAGCAACGCCAAGCCGATGCCCCCGATAGCAAACAGTCCGCCGAAAAGTGTCATCCGCCACTGGGAGACAATCTGGTCGAGAAACTCCATTTCGACGCCATAGTGTGCCAGCTGCTCTTCATTGTGGTGGGCACGCACCGGCTTGCCCGCTGCAATGCCGCTGGAGCCGGCATGAGCCCGACTGGTCAGCAAGGGCCAGTTGACCTGGCCGGGGTAAATCAGGGTGATATCGGTCCATTCTCCTGACCAGTCCGGTTCGCTGCCGGAGAAGCGTTGCGCCTGGATATCGGCTTCTCGGCCAAAGCCCAGCGTATGGGGCAGCGAGACATAGTGCCAGCGACTTCCGGTAGCGTTGCGGTGTACGGCGATACCCAGATCATAGCGCCCCTGCTCGCGGAAGATCTTGTCATCTCTGGGACTTCCGGTATCCATGGCCCGTACCAAGGTCACGTCCCAGTAGCCATCGACCCAGCGGGCATCGCCGTGTACACGAATGGCCGCGCGAGAGCCTTCGGGCTGCCTCAGCAGACGACGGGGAATGACATCACCATTCTGCCAGTCGTGGTCGGGGTCGAACTCGATGGCAAAATCCTCGGCGAGGTAATAGAGTCCGTCAAAATCGAAGCGGTTGGCCGCGATGTCTTCCCAGCTTAGGGCATGCATCCCCACGGCATCCGGGTCGAACATCCAGCTCGGCCGGGCATTATCGCTATCCCAGTTGGTGCTGAAGGCCCCCCTGCCTGAATCGCTGTGGCGGTATTCGCCGACCCAGTTGTCATCGGCAACGCCAAGTGGATTGGAACGCCCTGCCCGCCAGTGCCAGAGATCGAGAAAATAGCCAGCGTCACGCTGCGCCTCCAGAGTCTCCGCATCGACCACGCTACGCCAATCGGCGTTGTGCCGGGTGGCCGGCAGATACTTGCGGATGTCGCTTCTACCAAGCCCCCCGCCCAGATGGGGGTGCTCGCGCACCTCATCAGCACCGTCCACATCGGGGAAGTAACGCATGCCGCTGCCCACGGTGATATAGCCACCGTAGCGGCCGAACTCGGGTACGCTCCCATCATCAACCAGCATGGAGACGCGATCCTCATAAGCGTTGTCAGGATCCGACCCCACCGGTGAAGCACCATGGCGAACCCACTCGCCGTCCTGATAACGCAGCATATCGTGGTAAACGAAGGCATTTTCAGCAGACCAGCGATAGCGGAAGAATACATTCTCTCCGTCATAGGCCGCCTTGACCTGAAGCGGCATGGTCAATTCTTCTGGAATGTCTATATTGCGGCTGTGGTCATTTTCTATGACCCCAATGCCCTGAGTTGCCCACGTCAATGCCAGCGTGGCTGGCAAGGCGATGACCACCCAAGGGTATGCGCCCTTATATTTGTTCATGGCGTATTCCTGAGATAGTTATACGGCAAATCCCCGCACTCTTCATTGTGGTATTGGATCATCAAAAAAATGATGACCCAGGTCATATTTAATAAAATAAGAAAAGCGACACGCCCAGTGCACTTACCACCCGATTCACCACCATATAGAAATGAGAAACAAGTTACTTCCCAGAAGAGTTATTATCTTGTTTACAGCAGACACCCCAAGTAACCAGAACCAACTTTGCACGCCTCAATAACGTTAACGGATAGCTGTAATGAAATAAAGACAGTTGTCACGACTTCTAGACACCTCATCTCCGCTTGATTCTGATCAAGCTTATGAAAATACAGCTTTAACCTCATGGCATGGAAGTTGCTGAAGCCTTTGGCGTGACCATTCGTCACGGATAACCAAGGAGCACACTAATGACAATATTTCCCCTGATGCACCGCCTGAGCATAGCCGTCATGGCCGGGAGCGGCCTGCTGGCAGCTGCACATCTTCATGCCAACGAACCGGAACGGGTTGATGAGGAAAAAAATATCTTCATTCCACACGCGGAGGACCGCCTGGCCACCCTGCGCGTCGGTGCGGTCTACAACGATGAGGAGATTCAGATTCGCTACGAGTTTCCCACGGACAACCCCAGCTGGTATCACCAGTACTGGATCTACGAAGACGGTGAGTGGGTCAGGTACGGCAGCGGGGCGCTCGGTCAGGATCCCCATGGGCTATACGAGGACCGCATCTCCATGCTGCTGGATGACGGCTCGGTGGCAGGGTTTGGTCGCTACGGTGGTTACATGACGGTTCACGACGGCATGCGAACCCTGAGCGATGCCGCCAGTTCGGACGAGGTGGAGGCGCACCCGGTCCTTGGCGAAGAGATGGGACGCTCCGACATTCGCAAGTATCTGCCGACGACCCGCGACGCCGACGATGACGAAGTCTCCTGGGATCGCCTCAAGGACGACGCAGACATCCAGGCCATGCGCGAGCAAGGCGAGTTTCTGGACCTCTGGCAATGGCGAGCCCATCGCAGCCATCCGCTGGGTTACTCCGACAACAATTATGTGCTGCAGTATCGCCTCAACAGCGAAGGCACGGGCCCCTTCACCGACAACTGGGACAGCGATGCCGGCCAGCCTGCCTGGATGTATGATCCGGAGATCACCGGTATCACCCACCTGGAGCGCGACCGCCTGATGGCACGCGAGTACGGCCAGGATGACTGGTATTACCTGTCCTAAGAGATCGCCCAACCCTTCGACCCCGAGCATGACTGGCAGGAGGGGGATGTGCTACCCCAGCGCTTCCTGCGCGAGCCCTCCGGGAGCCGGGGCGCAATTCGCGCGGCGGGCGAATACGAGGAGGGAGCCTGGCGCATTCAGCTGACGCGCTCACTGGAGGCGCCCAACCCGCTGGACAGCAAGACACTCAGCGACGGCGAGGTCTACCAGGCAGCATTTGCCGTGCATACCAATGCCTCTGGCGCTCGCTGGCACCTGGTGTCACACCCCCAGACTCTGGGGCTTGGGATCGAGGATGCCGATATCGTGGCGCAGCGGGTCGATGGCGACCTCAGCGAGGCGGAGGTGGCCTGGACCGAGCTGCAGGTCTACTACCCCGGCCAGACCACCTGGCAGTGGCTCCACCGTGAAGAGCACCCTGGCAAGGAAGCCGTGGAGAGCCGCACCATCGGCATCCGCGATATTCACCTCTCATTGGAAGAGATTGCCGACTTTGCCGTAGAGTTGGAACAAGAGCGCGCAACGTCTCACTGATGAGGCTATCTGACAGGGTGCTGTCAGCACCCTGTCGTCCCTCCCCTTTCTGGAACCCGACATGACAAGACGTTCGCCAATGGTGGTCTTCCTGGTGGCAACGCTGCTGCTGGTGGGCTCACTGATTGGCGTTTCGGCCACCGTCGCCAGCCGCTTCTTTCAGACGGCGATCCTCGAACGAGAAAGCCAGCAGGTACATGACCTGGTGGGCTCGCTGCTGGGAGACGCTGACGACCTCGCCCCCCGGCTGGCACCGGAGATGCTGGATCGTCAGCTACAGCACCTGCTGGCACTTGAAGATATCTTGCGCATCAACGTATTCGGCCACGACCTGCGCCTGATATGGTCGAGTGAACCTGACCGTATCGGGCGAAAGGCCCGGCGCGAAGCACCGCTGCGCACCGCGCTTGGTGGTGAACTGGCCCCGGTGCTGAGGCCTTTCGCCGGTGCACCGGCACCCGACTGGAGTGCGACCGATCTGGTCATGGAGTTCTACGTCCCCATTTGGGGGGAGAACGGAGACCCTGTCGCCGCCATGGGGGTGTATCGGGACGCGACCCACGTCAAGGCAATGCTGGCGAGGGGGCAGCGCCTGGTCTGGTTGACAGCGGGAACGGTGGGACTCCTGCTTATCCTCACGGTAACGGGCCTGCACGGCCTGTTGCTGCGCCGACACCGCGCTGCCCTGGCGTCGCTGAGCGCCCTGGATGAGGAGCATCGCAGGTTGGTGCAATTGGAGAAGATGTCTGCGCTGGGCAAGATGGTGGCGGATATCGCTCATCAGGTGAATAGCCCCCTGGTCGGTGTCGTCAACAAGGCACAGCTAGCGCAGCGGTACGCGGACGACCCGGAGCGAGTCGCATGTTACCTGCGCGACATCGAGAGCGCAGGGCGCCACTGTGCAGACTTCGTGCGGCGTCTGCTGGAGCTCAGTCGCGTCTCCCGCTTCGAAGTGGAGCCAGTGGTCCTGGAGCAGATCGTCCAGGAGGCGGTGCAACTGGTTCGCCAGAGCCACAGGACACCGGTCAATCTGCACGCCACGCCTGACCTGGATGCCGTGATGCTGGCGGGGGATCCCATTCTATTGCGCCATGCGATATTCAACCTGCTACGAAATGCTCAGGTATTCTCGCCACCCGAAGGCCACGTGGATGTAAGACTGGAGGGCCAGCCTGGCAAGCTGACTCTCGAAGTTGAAGACCAAGGCCCTGGGGTTGCCCCTGAAGACCGTGAACGTATCTTCCAGCCTTTTGTCACCACGCTGGCAGAAGGGAGCGGTCTTGGCCTGGCTGTCGTTCATACGGTCGCCACCCTGCACGGCGGTGTCGTGGAGGTAGGCCAGGGGACCGCTGGCGGGGCACTATTTCGCCTCGTCT
The DNA here is from genome assembly GCF_013697085.1 of Billgrantia kenyensis. GTDB lineage: Bacteria > Pseudomonadota > Gammaproteobacteria > Pseudomonadales > Halomonadaceae > Halomonas > Halomonas kenyensis. The sequence goes on along the minus strand of NZ_JACEFT010000004.1, from coordinate 52,178 downwards.
TACCCGCAAGCGATTCTGAGCAGAAGGAGGTAGGGCATGCCCGGCCGGGTACTGATCGTCGATGACGACAAACATACCTGTGAGCTTATCGAAGCGATGGTGACCGGCCAGGGGCTGGTGGCCGACGTGGCATCCAGCGTCGCCGAGGCAAGGCAACACTGTGCCGCTCATCGCTATCACCTGCTGATGGTGGACCAGCGCCTGCCCGACGGCAATGGACTGGACTTCGTCAAGGAACTGGACGTCAGCCGCACGCGTCAGGTGGCGGTATTGATGACGGGCTTCGTGGATGTGCGCGATGCGGTGTCAACGATCCGCGAAGGCCTGTTCGACTATCTGGCCAAACCTTTCGAGAGCCTGGATGCTCTGGAAGCCACGCTGCGACGGGCGCTGGCCTATGATGCTGCCCTGAGAGAAGCCGATGCCTTTCGACAGATGCTCAGCCAGGGAGGCCACGCCGAGGCGCTGGTGGGGCAGTCGCCGGCGATCCAGCGCCTGCTGGCGAAGGTAGCCCAGGTCGCCCCGCTGGACACCACCGTGCTGATCGAAGGCGAAAGCGGCACGGGAAAGGAACTGGTGGCGCGCCAGCTACATCGCCAAAGCGAGCGCAACGAGCAGCCGTTCGTTGCCGTCAACTGTGGCGCCCTGACCGAAGAGCTGTTGGAAAGCTCGCTATTCGGCTATGAGCGCGGTGCCTTTACCGGCGCCGAGCGAACCACGCCGGGGTTCTTCGAGGCTGCGGGCGGGGGCACGCTTTTCCTGGACGAAATCGCGGACATGAGCCCGCGCCTTCAGGCTGCTCTGCTGCGCGTCGTGGAAGAACGCAGCTTCAAACGACTGGGCAGCCAGGCGCTTCAACGGGGTGACTTCCGCCTGATCTGTGCCACCAATCGCCCCTTGTCGGAGCTCGTCGCAGCAGGCCAGTTCCGGGAAGACCTGATGTGGCGCCTGAGTGTGGTAACGCTGGAGACGCCGCCGCTACGCGACAGGCGTTCGGATATTCCACTGCTGGCCAGCTATTTTCTCGACCAGCTCAATCAGCGCTATGGACGCCAGACTGGCCCCCTGACGCCCGAAGCGCTGGAAGCACTGGAGCGCGCTCCCTGGCGGGGCAATGTGCGCGAGCTGCGCCATGTCATCGAGCGGGTCGTGGCCCTGCAGCCGCTGGGCTCTATCACGGAGCGGGACCTTTTCGAGCAGCCCCATGTATCTGCCTTAAGCAGTGCCAAGCCGCAGGAAATGCCTCTCGACTATGCAGCAGCACGTCAGCAGTTCGAGGCACGTTGGCTCAAGCAGCTCATGGAGGCTGCGGATGGCAACGTGTCCGCGGCAGCACGCATGAGCGGCCTGGCACGCCAGAATCTGTACACCCGCCTGCGCCGCTATCAGGAATAGCGCCGATTGCGCAGAAAAAAATGGCGCGACCGGGGTCGCGCCTGAAAGTCGCCGTCAAGGCGACGAGAGAGCCTCCTGTTCAGCTGGCCAGATCGAGCACCACCCGGCCTTCGATCTTGCCTTCGTGAAGTCGCTGGAAGACGTCGTTGATGTTCTCCAAGTGGTCGGTGCTCACCGTGGCCTTGACCTTGCCCTCGCCGGCGAAGTCGAGCGACTCCTGCAGGTCCTGACGAGTGCCGACGATGGAGCCACGCACGGTGATGCCATTGAGCACGGTCTCGAAGATCGGCAGCGGGAAGTCGCCGGGCGGCAAGCCGTTGAGCGAGATGGTGCCGCCGCGGCGTACCATGCCCTGGGCCTGTTCGAAGGCCTTGGGCGACACCGCCGTGACCAGCACACCGTGTGCGCCGCCGATGGCCTTCTTGAGATAGGCCACCGGGTCGGTCTTGGCCGCATTGACCGTGACGCTGGCCCCCAGGCGCTCGGCCAGGGCCAGCTTGGCGTCGTCGATATCGACGGCAGCCACGTTCAACCCCATGGCCTTGGCATACTGCACCGCCATGTGGCCCAGACCGCCGACTCCCGAGATCACTACCCACTGCCCGGGTCGGGTGTCAGTGACCTTTAGCCCCTTGTAGACGGTGACGCCGGCACACAGCACCGGGGCGATTTCGACGAAGCCGACGTTGTCCGGCAGGTGGCCGGCGTAGTCCGCCACCGCCAGGGTGTAGTCGGCGAAGCCGCCATTGACCGAGTAGCCGGTGTTCTGCTGAGACTCGCACAGAGTTTCCCACCCCCCCAGGCAGTGCTCGCAGTGGCCGCAGGCGGAGTGCAGCCAGGGCACACCGATGCGGTCCCCCTCCTTGAGGTGCTTGACCCCGGCACCGATGGCGGCCACGTGGCCCACGCCTTCGTGGCCGGGGATGAAAGGGGGGTTGGGCTTGACCGGCCAGTCGCCGTGGGCGGCGTGCAGATCGGTATGACATACGCCGGAGGCAGCGATCTTGACCAGCACCTCGCCAGGGCCGGGGCGCGGCACCTCTACCTCCTCGATCGCCAGCGGTTCGCCGAACTTGCGCACCACGGCGGCTCTCATCGTGTTATCCATAGCCTTGCTCTCCTTATCTCTCCTGTCGTGTCGAACGGCAGCTGCCGAGCGACGGAACCAACGAAATCGCCAGGGCCTGGAGTGGTGGGCCACTCTCGAAAGAGGAAGGACGCCGCCCGGCAGGGCCGGGCGGCGTGGTTCACAGCCTGGAGGCTCAGAAGAAGCCGAGCGGGTTGATGTCGTAGCTCACCAGCAGGTTCTTGGTCTGCTGGTAGTGCTCGAGCGCGACCTTGTGTGTCTCGCGGCCGACGCCGGACTTCTTGTAGCCACCGAAGGCGGCGTGGGCCGGGTACTGGTGGTAGCAGTTGGTCCATACACGGCCGGCCTGGATACCGCGGCCCATGCGGAAGGCGACGTTGATGTCGCGGCTCCACACCCCGGCGCCGAGGCCGAACTCGGTGTCGTTGGCAATGGCCAGGGCCTCAGCCTCGTCCTTGAAGGTGGTCACCGCCACCACCGGGCCGAAGATCTCCTCCTGGAACACGCGCATGCTGTTGTTGCCCTTGAGCAGGGTCGGCTGGATGTAGTAGCCCTTTTCGTAGGCCGGATCGAAGCTCTCCTTGTCGCCGCCGGTGAGGAACTCGGCGCCCTCCTCGCGGGCGATGTCCATGTAGGACATAATCTTGTCGAACTGCTCCTGGGAGGCCTGGGCACCGACCTGGACGTCGGTATCCAGAGGATTGCCGCGCTTGATCGTCTGCACCCGCTCCATGACCTTGGCCATGAACTCGTCGTACATGGATTCCTGGATCAGCGCCCGCGACGGGCAGGTGCACACCTCGCCCTGGTTGAAGAACGCAAGCACCAGGCCCTCGGCGGCCTTTTCGATGAACTCCGGCTCGGCCTGCAGGATGTCGGCGAAGTAGATGTTGGGCGACTTGCCGCCCAGCTCCACGGTGGAGGGGATGATGTTGTCGGCGGCACACTTGAGGATGTGCGCGCCCACCGGGGTGGAGCCGGTGAAGGCGATCTTGGCGATGCGCTGGCTGGTGGCCAGCGCCTGGCCCGCTTCGGCGCCATAGCCGTTGACCACGTTGACCACGCCCGGCGGCAGCAGGTCGCCGACCAGCTTCATCAGCTCGAGCACCGAGGCCGGGGTCTGCTCAGCGGGCTTGAGCACCACGCAGTTGCCGGCGGCCAGGGCCGGGGCCAGCTTCCACACCGCCATCAGCAGCGGGAAGTTCCACGGAATGATCTGCCCCACCACGCCCAGCGGCTCGTGGAAGTGATAGGAGACGGTGTTGGCGTCGATGTCGGCGGCGGTGCCCTCCTGGGCACGGATGCAGCCGGCGAAGTAGCGGAAGTGGTCCACGGCAAGTGGCAGGTCGGCGTTCAGCGTCTCGCGCACCGCCTTGCCGTTGTCCCAGGTTTCGGCGACGGCGAGCTTCTCCAGGTTCTGCTCGATACGGTCGGCCATCTTGAGCAGGATGTTGCTGCGCTCGGCGGCGGAGGTCTTGCCCCAGGCGGGAGCGGCGGCATGGGCGGCGTCCAGCGCCTTGTCGATGTCCTCGGCGGTGGAGCGCGGGATCTGGCAGAACACCTCGCCGTTGACCGGGCTGACGTTGTCGAAGTACTGACCCTTGACCGGCGGGACGAACTCGCCGCCGATGTAGTTGCCGTAGCGCTGTTCGAAGGTAATGACGGAACCGGACTGACCGGGATTGGCGTAGATCATGGTGTTAGCTCCTGATGATGTTGTTGTTACCAAGCATCGTGGAATGAAACTGCATACAACTCGAGGTATCTCGACCGCCCTGCGAAGCTGTCAGTCTTGAAGCCAGTGTAGATACCCTTTGAGCGAACGCCCCATCCTTCCTTGGAGGAGAGAGAACAGGGCCTTTGGTAGTAGTTGCCTGCCGAGCCCGCTTTGGGCCCGGCAGGCTCACGACGTCAGGTTTATTGCGCATACTCACGCGGCAGCTTGAAGGTCCACAGCATGCCACCCTGGTTGAAGTCCTTGATCACTTCGGCGACTTCGCCACCCCACAGCGGGACCGCGCCGCCCCAACCGGATACCACGGAGACGTACTGCTCGCCATCCATCTCCCAGGTGATCGGCGTGGCCACCACGCCGGAGCCGGTATTGAAGCCCCACAGCTCCTCGCCGGTGGTGGCATCGAACGCCTTGAGGTAGCCCTCCGGCGTACCGGTGAAGATCAGGTTGCCGGCAGTGGACATCACACCACCCCACAGCGGTGCGCGGTTCTCGTGACGCCACACTTCCTCACCTGTCAGCGGGTCGACCGCCCGCAGCACGCCGATGTAGTCGTCGTTGGCAGGCCGGATGGTGAAGCCCGCGCCCAGGTAGGCCGCGCCCTTGCGATAGGAAACCGGCTCGTTCCAGATATCCATCATCCACTCGTTGGAAGGGATGTAGAAAAGCCCGGTGTCCTGGCTGTAGGCCATAGGGTTCCAGTTCTTGGCGCCCAGGAAGGCGGGATAGGCCGCCACTGCCTCACCGCGCTCGCCTTCGGTGTCGGCCGGATTGCCCGGGCGCCCCTCGGGATTGAAGAGAGGCCGGCCGTTCTCGTCCAGGCCATCGGCCCAGGTGATCTTGTCGGCGAAGGGGAAGCCGCGGATGAACTCGCCGTTCTCGCGATTCAACACATAGAAGAAACCGTTGCGATCCGCCGTGGCAGCAGCCTTGATCACGCTGCCGTTTTCCTCATAGTCGAAGGAGATCACCTCGTTTACGCCGTCGTAATCCCAGCCGTCGTTGGGGGTGGCCTGGAAGTGCCACTTGATGCTGCCGTCGTCGGGATCGATGGCCAACCGCGATGAGCTGTAGAGGTTGTCACCGGGGCGCAGGTGGGAGTTCCAGGGCGCCGGGTTGCCGGTACCGATCAGCAGGCTGTGGGTATCCACGTCGTAGAAGCCGCCCAACCAGGGTGCCCCGCCGCCCTGCTGCCACATGTCGCCGGGCCAGGTCAGGCCAGCCTCGCCGCCGGTGATGCCGTGCTCGACCGCCTCACCGTTCTCGTAGACGTAGCCCATGTGGCCCTCGATCACTGGCCGGGTCCAGAGCTCGTCGCCGGTTTCGGCATCGAAGGCAAAAACCGTGCCCACCACCCCGAACTCACCGCCGGCCACCCCGGTGATCAGCTTGCCATCGATGATGATCGGCGCCGAGGTGATGGCATGCCCCTCCTGGTAGTCGGCCACCCGCTTGATCCACTGGACCCGACCGGTTTCGCGGTCCAGCGCCACCAGGCGCGCATCCAGAGTGCCGAAGTAGACCTTGTCGCCATAGATAGCGGCGCCGCGATTGATCACGTCGCAGCAGGGCATGATCCCATCCGGCAGCCGCGCCTCGTACTGCCAGATCTGTTCGCCGGTATAGGCATCCACTGCCCACATGCGCGAGTAGGAGCCCGTGACGTACATCACGCCATCCTTGACCAACGGCTGGGACTCCTGGCCGCGCTGTTTTTCGCCGCCGAAGGAGAAGGCCCATACCGGCCTGAGCTGATGGACGTTGTCGGTATTGAGTGTCGTCAGCGGGCTGTAGCGCTGGCCGTGCAGGCCCATGCCGTTGGTGACCACCTGGTCGGTGGTAAGGTGGTCATTGAGCATGTCATCGAAGGTGACGGCGTGAGCATGGACGGAAATGGCCAGAGCTAGGGCCGTCAATGCTAACGGACGGGACAGCTTGCCGATGGGAAGTGACTGGGTCATGACGCTCTCCGGAGGGGCAGTGTGTCAACAGGATTGTTATTCGACTCCAGCGCCAATCATGCCAGGCGCTTCACGACTCAATGTGTGCCATTACCCTCTGGCCAACCATGGCCAACAGGGACGACATGAACTCCTCACTTGGTCGTACTACCCGCACTTGCCGATAGCCTGATAATGAAAAAAGCCACTCCCTTAAATGGTTCCATTCAGGGGAGTGGCAACAGCCATACGCGACATTCATCAAGAGGAAAAGAGGATGCTCAGCGAGGTCATCCTCCCTCGGAAATCAGGGCCATGGCCTCCAGCTCATAGGCGCCGTAGAGGTGCACGACGCTTCTCATCAGCTCGTGGCGCGCCACGGCAATCTCGTCGAAGCGCGGGGGAATCGGCAGCACCATGACCTCGCTTGCGGTCATGCCGGCGGCGGCGGAACTGCGCAGAGTGTCATCCAGCCAGGCAAGGTAATCCTGCATTTGCGCAAATGGAGCGCGATCGCTGACCACCGGACCGTGACCGGGCACCAGGTAGCGAAAATCGAGGGCCTCGAGCTCTCGCAGCTCCTCGCGCCAGACGTCGATTCCCGGGGAGTGCGGGGTAGTCGGCGCGCGTTGGTAGAACACCATGTCGGCCGCCAGCAGCACACCGGAGGAGTGGTCGAACAGCACCAGGTCGGCCCCCGAGTGACCGCTCATGGCGAGCAGTTCGATCGCCCTGCCGCCGATCGTCACTCTCCCCGGGGTCACGACTTGCGTGGGTAACACGACCTCGGTGCCGCGCATCCAGTCACCCAGTGTGCGATAGAGGTTGTCCGCGAAATCGTCGCCCTGCTCGGCAAGAAGCCGAATCGTTCCCTCCAGTGCATGCAGGATCTCGGCATCGAAGGCCTGGTTGCCGAACACATGGTCGGGATGGTGATGAGAGAGAAAGACATGGGTAATGGGCAGGGCAGTCACCGTCTCGATTGCCTCGCGCATCTGCTCGCCATAGCGCCGTGAAGGTCCAGTGTCGAACACGATCACCCCTTCCTCGGTGATGAGGAAGGCGGTATTGACGATATTGCCGCCGTTGGCGCGGGAAAAATCCTCGGTAACGCCTTCGAAGACCCAGACTCCTTCGGCGATCTCCAGCGGCTCGAGGTGGTAGCGATAGGCATCGGCCATGCCGGGGCCACTGCCCAGCAGAAGCGAACCCAGCAGCAGTAACAGGTGGCGCATGTTCATATCCCCATCCGGCTTTCGATGAGATTGCCGCCATTGTCGCGCAACAGCAGCAGGATCCCCGATTGCTGGGCGTCATGCTCCAGGTCGAAGACGAACAGCGGGTTTTCGGAGGCCGATTCCGACAGCGCCATGCTGGCGAGACGCTGCTGGTTCGCCGTCTGCCTGAGCTCCAGGGTCTCGATGTTGAAGCGGGGGATGTTGCCCACCATCCCCGAGTCCATGGGGTGCATGACCTGGACCTTGAGGCGGGTGCCCGTCACGCCCCCGACCGGCGAGAAAAGCGCTCCACGCACCTGGCCGAAGCTGTCCGCCCAGTCGGGATTGCTGGCCGTAGCGCTGGGCGCGGTGCAGCCCCCGCCAGCGGCCTCGACGTGAACGCTGCCCACATGCCAGCCCCCCTGCTCGTCGCGCACCGCGGCGCGCACGGTAGAAGCCTGCTGGATGCGGAAGTTGAGTGCCACGGTGCGTATCTCGGCCGCTTCTGGGCGCAGGGTGAAGAGGTGCGGTACCGGGTTGAGGTCCACCCAGGTGATCACCTCCTTTATCTCATGGGGAAACGCCGAAAGGTCGACGGTGAGAGGCACCTGGGTAGCGTCCTCGGCAAAGGGCGGCGTCTTGATCACCACCGTGTCGCTGTGCCGCACAGCGGCGTCCGCCCCCAGATAGCGGGCCAGGTTGTACTCCCACATCGGTGAGCGGAAGGGATCCTCCGGCAGAGCTGCCGTCGCCGGCAGGCTGGTGAGCCAGCCCAGGGCAAGCAGCCAGGTGCAGCGTCGCAGCGCGGCATGCATCCGGATAGCCATCGTCGTCACTCCGCCTGCCCGAGGATTTCGGCGTAGAAGTCGGGCATGCGGTAGACCAGCGCATGGGCCTGGAAGATATCGCCCAGGTCGCCCTCTCGTACCGCACGATCGACCACCGCCTCGACGGCGTAGCCCAGCTGGCGGTGAGTGTGACGCACCGCCATGCCGATATCCCACTGCTGGCGGGAGATGCCCGGAAACCTCGCCTCGGCGAGGCGGAAATCATGCTCCGGGTGCTGCGCCACGTAGTGCTCGAGCTCGCCGCGCATGGCCATGATGCCGGCCACCTCACCGCTGGCCATGGCCGCAAAGGCATCGCCCACATCCCGATAGTGGCGAACGTTGTCGCGCAGTTGCCCCCCCAGTACGGCAGTCAGGTAGGTGGCCGGCATGGTGTTGTGCTCGGCGCCGATGCGCTGATGAAGGAAGCTTCCCAGCGTGGCCTCGTCGTCGAATCGCCCGGCGTCGAACACCAGCCCCCACTCCTCGCGCTGATAGGGCCCGAACATCACCACACTCTTGTTGATGTATTCGCCGGTAGAGTCGCGCATGTAGGAGAAGGCGCGGTCGTAGGGCACCCGCATCATCACGTCGGCCACCTCGGTGGGTCTGAGGTAGTGACCGCGAGAGACGTTATTGCCCAGATCGCGCCCCAGGCTGCTGCCGGGCTTGATCCAGAAGGGCCGGAACTCGAGTCCAAGCCCCGCGGCAATGGCGCGACCGATCTCGGCATCGATGCCTCGCGCCTCGCCACTCTCGTCCCGATAGGAGTAAGGAGGGAAGTTCTCGTACAGGCCGATGTTGATATGCCCCGACTCCATCACCTCATCCAGGTTACGCAATGCCGGACGCCTGAACAGCTCGGCGCTGGCTTTCCCACCCGCCACTTCGCTCACCGCAGCGCTCACCGCCCGTGTGGCCAGCGTCTCGGCCCAGGCCGGCGCCTGAAGGATGAGTAACAGCAACACGATCAGAGTTCGTTTCCACATGGTACTTCCTCCCGGCAATTGGTTGCCGTCAATGCCCGCGGCTCATGGCGTCACCGACTCGATATAGCTCTTGATCGCCCAGATGGCGGTCTGGTCCAGGTTCTCCCGGAAGGAGGGCATGCCACGCTCGGTGCCTTTGACCACACGTTCGAGGTAGAACTCGTCGTCCCACTCTTCCAACTGGCGCAGGTCGGGCGTCAGGCCACCCGACATGGCCTGGATGCCGTGACAGACGGCGCAGTTGCCGCCATAGCCACGCTCGCCAACCTCGACCGCCAGGTCGTGATACTCGGCGTGCTCATTGCCGGGGCGGAAGGGATTCTCCATCAGGGGGGCCTCGCCAAGGTCAGGCAGTCCCTTGGTGTCGACCTCCTGGGGCGTTACGTCGCCATGGCCAAGGGCCGCACCGGCAGCGCCCAGCGACAGGGCCAGGAAGGCAATACCGAAAAGACGTCGGGAAGTGGGGGCGGCAAGCGGGCTGACGGGGAAGAATATGCGGTTCATGGGACACCTGTTGTTGTAGCCAATGGCAATGGAATCCGGAGTTGCCGTGGACAGCCTCGTCACGGCTCGCTGGATCGAGTCTGGCCACTTCACCCCGGCGCCGCATCGCCACTTTCTGCCCCTTCAACTTCCTTCCTTGGTCGTACTTCGCCCTTACCCACCTGCTCACGTCTTACGCCCTTGGGAGGAGAACAAGAGCCCCATGGTGGGATGGGGCCAAACCGGGCGAAGTGCTGAACTGCATACACCCCCAGATCGACGTTCAGCACGACAACAAGGATAACGACATGACCAACGTCCCTACTGCCGCACCCGTCGCACGCCCCCGCCGCTGTCATCTCATCCTGTTCCTGCTGGCATCGGCCCTGGGTCTCTCCTCGACCCTGGCCGTGGCAGCAGGCGATCTGGCCAACCGCCCCGAGCGACTGGAGCGCCTGGTGATCGGCACCGGCGAGAGCATGCTTGGCGTATCGGTGCGCGAACATCAGCTGGAGACCGGACAATCCTACCGCCTGGTGATCGAGGCCACCGGCATGCAGGAGTGCGCCTGGGTAGCTCCCGCCTTCTTCAAGAACGCCTGGCTGCGCAAGATCGAGGTGGGCCACGTGGAGATCAAGGCCCCCACCCTGACCGAGCTGGAGTTCGAGCGCGAGGGCGAGGCGGAGCTGTTCTTCGTGCCCATCCGCCCCGGCAGCTACGAATGGGCCTGTGCCGGCCTGGAAGAGCGCGGCGTGACCGGCACCTTCGTCGTGCGCTGACCCGCCCCATCCCCTGCCCGCTTACAGGAGCCGACCATGAGAGATTTTCCTTTCCGCCGCCTGGCCGCTGGCGCGGCCCTCGCCAGCGGTCTGCTCGCCGCCCAGGTCCAGGCCGATGCACTGGAGGTACGCTTCGGCTACCTGCAGTGGCAGCCCGACCGCGGGCCGGCGCTGGCCCGCCTGACACCCGAGCCCGAAGATGCCGGCCTGCAGGGCGCCCAATTGGCCATCAGCGACAACCAGAGCACCGGCCGCTTCATGGGCCAGAACTTCCAGCTCGAGAGCGCCATCCTGGAGAGCGAAGAGGCGCTGCTGGAAGCGCTGGCTGCCATGCTCGACAACGACATCGACCTGATCGTGCTGAATACCCCGGCGGAAACCTTGCGCAAGGCGAGTGAGGTCGGTGGCGAGCGTGCCCTGCTGTTCAATGCCGGCGCGCGTGACGACTCGCTGCGCCTCGACGAGTGCTCTCCCTACCTGCTGCACACGGCCCCCAGCCACGCCATGCTCACCGACGCCCTGGCCCAGTGGCTGAACCTGCGCCGCTGGCGCTCGGTGTTCCTGATCAGCGGCGCGACCGATGACGACCGGGCCTGGGCCGAGGCCTTCCGCCGCTCGGCGCAGAAGTTCGCCCTGAACGTGGTCACCGACAAGGAGTGGACCTTCGAGGCCGACATGCGCCGCAACGCCTCCGCCGAGCTGCCGCTGTTTACCCAGGGGCCCGACTACGACGTGGTGGTGGTAGCCGACGAACGCAACGACTTCGGTGACTTCGTGCCCTTCAACACCTGGCTGCCCAGGCCGGTGGTGGGCACCCAGGGCATGGCCCCGGACGCCTGGCATCCCGCCGTGGAGGCCTGGGGCGCGGCCCAGCTGCAGAACCGCTTCCACAAGCAGGCCGAGCGCCCCATGACCGGCACCGACTACGCCGCCTGGGCGGCGGTGCGTGCCGTGGGCGAGGCAGTGACCCGTACCGAAAGCGACGAGATGGAGACCCTGCGCAGCTACCTGCTCGGTGACGACTTCGAGCTGGCCGCCTTCAAGGGACGCCCGCTGAGCTTTCGCGACTGGAACGGCCAGCTGCGCCAGCCATTGCCGCTGGCCCACCCCAACAGCCTGGTAGCCATGGCCCCGTTCGAGGGCTTTCTGCACCAGCGCACCGAACTCGACACCCTGGGCTACGACCGCCCCGAAAGCCGCTGTCGCCTGAGCGACTGAGTCCCCTGACCGCACCGAGGAAACGACCTATGAAAATCGCCGCTCGCCTGGCCACCCTCTGCCTCACCCTGGGCCTCGCCACACCGCTGTGGGCGCAAAGCCTGGCCTATGTCTCCAACGAACGTGACAACTCCATCTCGATCATCGACATGGACTCGCTGGAGGTGATCGACACGGTCGCCGTGGGCCAGCGGCCACGGGGTATCCTGCTGTCGCCCGATGAGGATCTGCTCTACATCTGCGCCAGCGACGACGACACCGTGCAGATTCTCGACCTGGCGACCCGCCAGATCATCGACACCCTGCCCTCCGGCGAAGATCCCGAGCAATTCGCCCTGCATCCCAACGGGCGGCATCTCTACATCGCCAACGAGGATGACGCCCTGGTCACCGTGCTCGACGTGGAAACCAAGCGCGTGCTGGCCCAGATCGAGGTGGGCATAGAACCGGAAGGCATGGGCGTCAGCTACGACGGCCGCTGGGCGGTGAACACCAGCGAAACCTCCAACATGCTGCACTGGATCAATACCGAGACCTTCGAGATCGAGAAGAACATCGTGATCGGCTCTCGCCCGCGCCACGTGGAGTTCACCCGCGACGACACCCTGCTGTGGGCCTCGGCGGAGATCGGCGGCACCGTGCACATCATCGACGTCGAGAGTCTCGAGGAGATCCATACCATCGATTTCCGCATTCCCGGTGTGAACCAGGATCGCGTCCAGCCGGTGGGCATGCAGCTCACCTCCGATGGCCGCTACGCCTTCGTCGCCCTGGGCCCGGCCAACCACATCGCCGTGGTGGATGCCCAGACCTTCGAGGTGCTCGACTACCTGCTGGTGGGAGCCCGGGTGTGGCAGGTGGCACTCAGCCCCGACGAGAAGATGCTGCTCACCACCAACGGGGTCAGCGGCGATGTCTCGGTGATCGACGTGGACAAGCTGGAAGTGATCAAGACCATCGACGTGGGCCGCTTCCCCTGGGGAGTCAGGATCACCTCGGGAACCCAGTCGTGAACGTGCAAGCCCTCGGTATCGGCTATCGCTACCGCCGCGATCCCGTCCTGCAGGAGGTCAGCTTCACGCTGGCCTCCGGCCGTTTCCACGCCCTGCTCGGCCCCAACGGCGCCGGCAAGTCGACCCTGTTCGGCCTGCTCACGCGCCTGCTCGCCCTGCAGCAGGGCGATCTGCTGCTGGGGGACCGCTCGCTCCGACACCAGCCCGCCGCGGTGATGCGCCACATGGGCGTGGTGTTTCAGCAGAACGCCCTGGATCTGGATCTCAACGTGATGCAGAACCTGCTCTATCACGCCGCCCTGCACGGCATGTCGCCACGCGAGGCCCGCCGGCGCTGCGCCGAGGAGCTCGAGCGCCAACGGCTGGACGCCCATGCCCGCACGCCGGTGCGCCGGCTCAATGGCGGCCACCGCCGCCGCGTGGAGATCGCCCGCGCCCTGCTGCACCGCCCCGCCCTGCTGTTGCTCGACGAGGCTACCGCCGGCCTCGACCTCGACAGCCGGGCAGCGCTCAACGCCCATGTGCGCGAGCTGTGTCGGGAGCGGGGCCTCACCGTGCTCTGGGCCACCCACCTCATCGAGGAGGTCGGCGACGGCGATCGGGTACTGGTACTGCACCGCGGCCGGCTGCTGGCCGACGAGACCGGCGAGGCACTATGTCGCCGCCATGGCGGTACCAGCCTGACCGAGACCTTTCACAGCCTGACCCGGGAGGCCGTGGCATGACTCCGCGCGACTACTGGTACTGCTTTGTGGGCGTGCAGAAGCGCGAATGGCTGCGCTTCTGGCAGCAGCGTACGCGCTTCGCCAGCGCCCTGGTCCGGCCGCTGCTGTGGCTGGTGGTGTTCGCCGCCGGCTTTCGCATGGTGCTGGGGGTGTCGATCATCCCGCCCTACGTGACCTACATCACCTACGAAACCTACATCGTGCCCGGGCTGTGCGGCATGATCATCCTGTTCAACTCCATGCAGGGCGCGCTCTCCATGGTCTACGACCGTGAGCTGGGCTCCATGCGGGTGCTGCTCACCAGCCCGCTGCCGCGCCCCTTCCTGCTGCTGACCAAGCTGCTGGCCATGGGCAGCGTCTCGGTCGCCCAGGTATACGTCTTCTTGCTCATCGCCCGCTGGGGCGTCGGCGTTCGTCCGCCGCTCGAGGGCTACCTGGCGGTATTGCCGGCGCTGCTGCTGGCGTCGCTGATGCTGGGTGCGCTGGGGCTGCTGATCGCCACCTGGATCAAGCAGCTGGAGAACTTCGCCGGGGTCATGAACTTCGTCATCTTCCCGATGTTCTTTCTCTCCTCGGCGCTCTACCCGCTGTGGCGCATGCAGGAAGCCAGCCCCTGGATCTACCAGCTGTGCCTGCTCAACCCCTTCACCCATGCCGTCGAGACGCTGCGCTTCGCGCTTTATCTGCAGTGGAACGGCGAGGCGGCCACCATCACGCTGGCCACCACCCTGGTACTGGCCGCGCTGGCGATCGGCGGCTTTCGGCCCCAGCGGACCAGGCTGCTGGGCATGCCCATCAACTAATTTTCGATTGAGAGGGATTCCTGGGTCGCCTGGCGCCCCAGCGCTTCCAAGCGACCGGCCAGCCCGGCGTGGGCCTCGGCATCGAGCCGGGCATCGCAGCGCAGGCGGGCGGGGCGCCCCGCCAGGTACCAGATGCGATTGGCCAGCGCCTCGGCGTCGCGCGCCTCGTGGGTCACACAGATCATGGCCATGGTGGGAAACTGCTTCAGCAGCGTGCGGATCAAGCCTTTCAGCTCTTCGGCGCGGTGAGGGTCCAGGGAGGCGAAGGGTTCGTCCAGCAGCAGCAGGTCGGGGCGCATGGCCAGGCAGCGGGCCAGGGCGGCGCGCCGGGCCATACCCAGCGACAGCTGATCGGGATAGCGGTCGGCGACCTGCTCCAGCCCGACCCGAGCCAGCAGCGGCTCCACCTGGTCGCGGCCGACCCCGACCAGACGCAGGTTGTCGCGCAGCGTACGCCAGGGCAGCAGGCGGTGCTCCTGAAACAGATAGCCGATGCGCAGCGTCGGGCGCGGCTGGCCCCGCTCCAGCCCGGCCAAGCGGTTGAGCAGGGTGGTCTTGCCGGTGCCGGAGGGGCCGAGCAGGCAGATATGGTCGCCCGGCGCCACCTCGAGGCGCATGGGTGCCAGGATGGCATGGCCGGTCGGCACGGTGAACTCAGGCAGGACGCATTCAGGCATGTTCGACTCCGACATGGCGCCAGCGCGTGGCGCGGCGCTCCAGCGGCTGCAGCAGGCCAAGCTCGATCAGCTGCACGATGGCAATGAACGCCAGGCTGTAGGCCAGCAGCCCGGCCACGTCGAAGACCTGGAACGCCAGATGCAGCTGGAAGCCGACCCCGTCGGAGCGCCCCAGCAGTTCGACTACCAGTACGATCTTCCAGATCAGCGCCAGCCCGCCGCGAGTCGCCGCCATCAGGTAGGGGAACAGCTGCGGCAGCCACACGTGCTTCAAGCGCATGACGAAGGAGAAACCGTAGACTCGCGCCATCTGCTCCAGCCGCGGGTCGAGGCTGCGCGCCCCTTCGCGCAGGGTGACGGCGACGTTGGGCACCTTGTTGATGACCACCGCCAGGATAGCTGCGGCCTCCACCAGGCCGAACCAGACATACAGCAGGATGATCAGCACCAGCGCCGGCAGGTTGAGCAGCAGTACCAGCAGCGGGTCCAGCAGGGCATCGAGCCAGGCCAGGCGCCCCATGGCCACGCCGATCAGGGTGCCGAAGGCCATGGCCAGGAAGAAGCTGAGCGCGACCCGCTGCAGGGTCACGGCCAGGTGGCGCTGCAGCTCGCCGCTGGCCGCCTCCCGCTGCAAGGTATGCAGCACCGCCGTCGGCGAGGGCAACAGGGAGGTATCGAGCTGCCAGGCCAGCAGCCCCCAGACTCCCACCAGCAGCGGCAGCACCACCCAGCAGGCGAGCGCCGAGCGGTTCATGGTGCGTCGCTCGGGTCGAGCACGAAGAGCCAGACAGGCATCACCTCCTCCGCAGCGCTGCCGGCCATCACCAGCAGCCGCTGCAGCGCCGCCACCCGCGCTTCGTCCAGCGGTTCGGGAATACCCTGTACATAGCCTTGGCGCAGCGCGGCGAAGTGGGCATCGTCGCTTACGCGCATCAGCGGACGCAGCGCCTCCCAGTGGCCGGGCTCGTCGCGCAGTTGGTGCTTGGTGCGCGTCACGGCACGGGCGAAGCCAGCCACCAATGCATGATGGTCGTCGGCCCAGGCGTCATGGAAGACATAGCCCAGAATGGGCAGCCCGGTGGGAATGTCCAGGCTGGCCAACAGCGAATCCATGGGCAGCGCCACTTCGGCCTCGCCGGCAGCGGTCAGCTCGGCGGCGAAGTGCCAGAAGGTCACCAGCACGTCGAACTGCCCGCGACGGAAGGCCTGGCTGAGCAGCGGCGGCGCGCCGAACTGCACCTGCGCCTCGCGCTCGAGCGCCATGCCACGGCCCTGGGCCGCCCGGGTCAGCAGCACCCAGGCCTTGCTGTCGGGGGCACCGGCCACGCCGATGCGCTTGCCACGCAGGTCCTCCAGGTCGCGGATGGACGAGCCGGGCGCTGCCAGCACGTCGCCCATCTGCGAGGAATAGGGCAGGTATCGGTAAGGCTGCCCCGCCGCGTGCCGCGCCTGAGCCCAGGTCAGGTCGACCACGGCGCCATCCACGTCGCCGCTGGAGACGGCAATGCGCGAGGCCGGCAGGTTGGCCACCAGGCGCACGTCGAGCACGAAGCCCTCGTCCCGGTCGAGGCCATGGCGCTGCAGATGGTCCAGCTCCCAGTGGGCGGTGCCGAACTGCAGCACGCTGAGGCGCAGCACCGGCGGCTCGGCGCGCAGGCTGTCGGCGGCGACCAGCAGCGCGAGCAACAGCGCAGCGCGGGCCAGCGGCAGGAACTTGGCAAGGCTCAGTGTCTCAAGGCTCGATGTCTTCATGCCTTCAGGCTAGGGGCACGCCTATCGCGGCAGAATAGTACTTTCGTGCTTTACGCTTCGCGACAAAGGTGCAATTCCGGCTTACGACAAAAGAGAGTCCCATAGCGATATGAGGCCACGGGAAGCACGCCATGAGGATAGCGACGCGGAGTCTGGCCGCCCTGCTGCTGGCGGCACTTTGTCCGACCACTTCCGGTACCGCAGCCCCGGGCGAGGACCCGCTGCTGTTCTCGGAGCGGGGCTATCGCATCGACCGCTACCGCAGCCCCACCCCTGCCACCGCGCCCGGCGCGGAGACGGTGGACACCGCAGCGGTGGCCAAGCTGCTGGAATCCGAACCGGCCGCAGTGGCCATCGATGTGATCAACCTCACCTTTCGCCATGGCCGCTTCCTGCAGACCGAGCCGCACCGCTCCGTGCCGGAGGCACTGTGGCTGCCCAACACCGGGCTCGGTCATCTCGACGACGACTGGTACTACAGCCGCCACGACTGGGTGGGCTACCTGCTCGACGAGGTCGGCGCAGCCAGCGGCGGCAACCCGCACCACCCCATCGTGGTGCTGTGCCGCTCGGACTGCTGGCTCTCCTGGAATGCGGTGAAGCGCCTCGCCGAGGCGGGTTACCAGCGTCTTTACTGGTATCGTGACGGTATCGACAGCTGGGAGGCGGACGGTCAGCCGCTGGAGAGTACCGCCCCGCGCCCGCCGCCCTTTGCCACCGCTCCACGACGTACGACTACAAGGATAATGACAAGATGCACGACCACGCCCCCAGCTACCGTATCCTGATTGCCGACGATCATCCGCTGTTCCGCGAGGCCATCGCCCGGGTGGTCGGCGACGGCTTTCCCGGCAGCGAGCTGCTGGAAACGGCGGACCTCGACGCCACCCTCGCCATGACCGCCGACGAGGAGGACCTGGACCTGATCCTGCTGGACCTCAACATGCCCGGCATGAGCGGCCTCACCGGCCTGCTACAGCTGCGCAACGAGGCGCCCACCATTCCGGTGGCGATCATCTCCGCAGAGGAGGACAAGAACGTCATGCTGCAGGCGGTCTCCTGCGGGGCGGTGGGCTTTCTGACCAAGTCCTCGCCCAAGGAGCAGCTGATCAAGGCCATTGCCCAGATACTGGAGGGCAACATCTACCTGCCTTCGGAGATCATGCGCGCCAGTGCCGGCCGCCCCCAGGAGCCCAACGAGCGAAGCATCAGCGCCGAACAGCTCGAAACCCTGACCCGCAAGCAGATCCAGGTGCTCGAGCGCATGACCCGCGGCGAGTCCAACAAGATGATCGCCTACAACCTCAACATCGCCGAGACCACGGTCAAGGCCCACGTCTCGGCGATCCTGCGCAAGCTTGGCGTCAGCAACCGGGTACAGGCGATTCTCTCGGCCAGCGACATCGACTTCAGCCGCTACCTGCGCAAGCCCTGATCCGGCCCCTCGACGAATTCCAGCGATGTCTCGGCCAGCAGCTGCTGCAGCGTGGTTCTCAGCCGCAGCGGCTTGACCGGCTTGTTGAGCAACTGGAAGCCCAGCTCGCGCACCCGCTGGCGCAGCTCGCGGCTATGATCGGCAGTGATCACCAGCACTGGTAATGGCTCATTACGTAGCCCGTTGATGCGCTCCGCCAACGCCACCCCACTGCGCTCATGATCGAGATGGTAGTCGACCACCAGGGCGTCGGCCTCGCCGTCGGCTAGACTCACCCGCGCGGCGAGACGCTCCTCGCTCTCGGCGACCACCACCTGGCAACCCCAGCGTTCCAGCAGATGGCGCATGGCCAGGCAGATGGAAGGATCGTTATCCACCACCCACAGTCTCCTTCCGGCGAGTTCGCGACCGGCCGCGCAGCCCACGGCCTGGCGCCGCTCGCCGGCCTCGATACGCTGGGCGTAAGGCAGCGTCACGCCGAACAGGGTGCCGTGCCCGACCCGAGACGCCACCCGCACCGGCTGTTGCAGCATGCGCGAGATCTTGTCGACGATGGAGAGGCCAAGTCCCAGGCCGCGATCCCGCGCGTTGGCCGCCGTGGGCAGGCGCCGGAACTCCTGGAAGATCAGCTCACGCTCCTCTTCGGCAATACCGCAGCCGGTATCGAGCACCTGGATCTCGAGCCCCTCCCGGCGCCGTCGGCAGCCCAGCAGCAGGCGGCCGCGAGGGGTATAACGCACGGCGTTACTGAGCAGGTTGCGGATCACCCGGACCAGCAGCGAAATATCGCTGCGGACCAGCGCCGACGACGGCACGTAGTGGAACTCCAGGCCCTCGCTGGCAGCCACCTGGCGATACTCCCGCGCCAGTCCGTCGAGCAGGTCGCGGATGGCGAAGGGTACGATCTCGGGGGTGATCACACCGGCATCCAGCTTGGAGATGTCGACCAGGGTACCGAGCAGTGCCTCCACGTCCTTGAGCGAATGGCCCACCTGCTGGATCAGCTCCTGGTTGGCCGGCGACATCTCCTGCTCCACCAGGGCGCCGACGAAGAGCCGGGCCGCATTCAGCGGCTGCAGCAGATCGTGGCTCACTGCTGCAAGGAACTTGGTCTTGGACAGGTTGGCCGCCTCGGCCTCGGTCTTGGCCTCGCGCAGTTGCCCCTCGGCGGCCAGCCGCTCCTCGATCTCCTCGCGCAGCTGAGCGTTGACCCGGGTCAGCTCCGCGGTGCGCTCACGCACCCGCTGCTCGAGGTTCTGATAGGCATGATGCAGCGCTTCGGAGGTGCGCCGCTGCTCGGTAATGTCGCGGATCAACACGAAGAAGCCAATCACGCTGCCGTCGCTGTCCCGATGCGGCACGTAGGCCCGCAGCAGGACCCGGTGCTCACCGTCGGCGTTCTGCTCGGGCAGTTCGAAGCTGATGCGCTCCCCCGCCAGCACCCGCTGCAGGTAGGGCATCAGACGCGCGCAGTGCTCCGCCGAGTGGAGATCGCTCAGCGTCGAGCCCAGCAGCAGGTCATGAGGCCAGCCGTACCACGCTTCGTAGACCCGGTTGGTAAACACATAGCGCAGCTCGCGATCGAGGTAGGCGATCATCGCCGGTACGTGGTCGGTGATGGTACGAATCCAGCGCTCCCGCTCGGCCAGCGCCTCGGCCTGCCGAATGCGCTCGGTGATGTCGGTATAGGTCAGCACTTGGCCGCCGCCCGGCATGGGGTGGCCGCGCACCTCCACCACGCGACCGTCGCTGAGCCGGCGCTCGCAGGCGGCCAGCACGGTCTGCCCATCGGTGGGGTCGAGGAGCTCGCTGGCGCTAGCCAATTCGGCCAACGCCAGCGGCAGCGCCAGCCCCTCGAGGCCGGTGAGCTGCGAGAAGCGCTGGTTATGCATCTCCAGCTGGCCCTGTGGGGTGACCACGGCAACGCCCTGGGAGAGACTGTCCAGGGTGGCCTGCAGCAGGCGCGACTTCTGCGCCAGGGCATGCTCGCGCTCGGCGTGCTCATGGCGCTTCAGCTCGGTGATATCGACATAGAGGATGACCCTGCCGCCGCCGCGAATCGGCCGCTGGTTGACCTGCACCCAGCGCCCGTCGTGGAGCTGATAGACGGTACGCCCCTGGCGCTGCTTGAGCTGCTCGCTGACCACCAGCCCCGAGCTCAGGGCCAGTCGGCGCAGCTCCTCCAGGGTCATGCCGGCGTGCACCTCGATGCCGGCCGGCCGCCAGAACTCGGCGAAGCGGCTGTTGTAGTGACGAATACGCTGATCGGCACCGAACAGCACGAAGGCGTCGGTAATGCTCTCGATGGCATCGACCAGGTACTGGTTGGCCTGCTCGGCCCGCTCCCGTGCCTCGCCCAGGAGGCGGTTGCTGGAACGCAGCTCGTGCAGGGTCTGGTTGAGCGCACGGGTTCGCTCGCGCACCTGCTCGGCCAGCAGGGCGGCATGCTCGAAGGCGGCATAGGGCGCGGTGCGCGGCAGGTTGCTCGATTCGACCCGCTCGATCAGCGCCGCGTTGATGCGCTGGAGCTTGGCCACCTGGCGCTCTAGCTCGCGCTCGCGCTCAGTGGTCGCCACGGGAGCGTCCTATGTAGACCCCGCTGAAGGTCTGGTTGAGGTGCAGGCCGCTGCAGTGCTCGCCGTAGGTGTTGAAGCCGAGGATGCGGCGCTGGCGGTAGAGCTCTCCCGCCGCCTGCTGCCGTCCCTCCTGCTCGAGTTCCAGGCGGCGCAGGAAACAGTCGCAGCCGAGAATGCACTCCGCCGGCCCCAGGCGCTCCTCGATGGCGGCGATTTCACGGTCGAGATCCGTCAGCAGATCGCTCGCCTGCATGGCCGTCAGCACGATGCCGGTCTCCACGGCACAATAGAAGCTCAGGCTGAGGTCGGGGTTGACGCCCTGAATGGCGCGTACATAGGTCTTGTCGTGAAGCCTCACGGCCAGTGGATGCCGCGCGAACACCTCGGGGCTCAGCTCTTCGAGGGTACAGCCCACCAGCCGCGCATATTCCATCGCCGCCGGTTCGGCGTTGAGCTCCAGCACCCGACGCTGCTCCTGGTCGGCCGCCGTGACCACCAGCTTTTCGCCGCTGGGACGCAGGTGGTGGGTGGAGAACACCTCGAAATCCAGCGCGGTGTTGACCATCAGTACCACGGCGGCGCGGTCATGGAAGGCGCCCTCGCCGTAGACATGGGTGCCGGTGAGGCGGTTGTCGTCGCCGGCGCTGCCGCCGAAATGGGGAATCCCGGCCAGTACCGAAGTGAGCGTCAGCAGTACCTGCTCCTCGCAGGCCGAGAGCCCGTCGAGCAGGGTCATGGCGAAGGTGTGGCCCTTGAGCGGCGCCAGTCCCGAGCGGGTGCAGTGCTCCATGAGCTGATCGGTGATGCGCTGGGCGTCGAGCAGGGTGAAGCGATCGAGGTCGCGGATCAGTCGATAGTCGAGGGCAAAGGCCCGGCGGTCGAAGCCCAGCGCCACGATGGAGCCCCGCGAATAGCCATCGCTGCCAAGCTCGCCTGCGGTGGTGCAGCCGCATAGCTTGACGCCCCCCAGGTGCGCCTCCAGCGCCGCGGCCAGGGCCGGCAGGTCGTGCTCTGCGGAGCAGAAGAACAGCACGCCCTCGAGGTCGGGATGCAGCAGTTGGCTGGCCAGGTGCTGGGCCGCCTGCTCGGGCTCCCTGGCGAAGGAGTGCGCCACGCGCAGGGGGGCATCCGGTGCAGCCAGGTCACGATAATGCGACTCTGCTAATGGCAACATGGCTTTCCTCGCGCGGGTGAGAGATCCTGTTTCCAGTCTATGGCTTGGTGCAAAGCAGCAACATAAGACTTGAGTGCCTAGACAGCTTGTAACGGCTACGACCAAGGTCGCACGCCTCCTCATTCATATCGGCGGGCGAGCAGTTGACTGAGTGCGGCTCGCAGCTTGCCGGGGCGCAGCGGCTTGTGCAGCAGCGGGATGCCGCACTCCGACAGGGTGCGGCGCCAGGCTTCGGAGCGGTCGGCGGTAATCACCACCGCCGGCAGGTGCGGCCGCTGCCAGTGCCGGCGCAGCTTCTCCACCAGCAGGTCGCCGGTTTCACCGGCATCGAGATGCAGGTCCACCAGCAGTACGTCGGTCGCCTCGAGCCGCTGCTCCAGCACCTCGTCGAAATCGTGGGCCGTATCGCACCGCATGCCCCACTGCTCAAGCAGGGCCTGCATGCCCATCAGGATCCGGCTGTCATTGTCCACCACCAGCATGCGCCGCCCCGTCAGCGGGCTGTCCGGCTGCGCGGTGGCCGGCGAGGCAGCCAGGGCAGGCGCCGGCCGACAGATCGGCACCTCGACGGCAAAGCTCGAGCCCCGCCCCAGCGTCGAGGACACCGATACCGCAAGCCCCAGCCGCTGGCAGATGCGCTCGACGATGGCCAGCCCAAGCCCCACTCCCTGACGGTTGCGCGCCCGCTCGGCGTTGAGCTGGTGGTACTCCTCGAAGATCGCTCGCAGCTGATCCGGCGGAATGCCCGGCCCGCTGTCGTGCACCTCAATGGAGATCGTGTCGCCGCGGCGGCGCACCCCGAGCAGCACACTGCCCGACTCGGTGTAGCGGCAAGCGTTGGAGAGCAGGTTGCGCAATACGCGTCCCAGCAGCCGGTGGTCGCTGTCGATGCACAGCTGGCTCTCCACGCAGCGAAACTGCAGCGCCTTGCGCTGGGCACGCGGGGCATATTCTGCCACCAGGCCACGCAGCATGGGCGTGAGAGAAAAACACTCGCGTTGGGGCTGGATGCGCTCCTGGTCGAGCCGGGCGATGTCGAGCAGGTCGGTAAGCAGCTCCTCCGCCCCCTCCAGGGAGAGGTGAATGCTGCTGACGAGGCGGCTCGCGTCATCGTCGAGCGCACGTTCACGCAGGGTGGAGACCAGCAGCCGGGCCGCATTGAGCGGCTGCAGCAGGTCGTGGCTGGCTGCCGCCAGGTAGCGGTCCTTGCTGCGATTGGCCTCCTGGGCCAGGTCGCGGGCGGCGCGCAGCTGCTCCTCAACCTGGCGGCGCTCGGCCACCTCGGCGGCCAGGTCGGCGTTGAGCTGCTCGAGCCGCTGGGTGCGCTCGCGCACGCGAGCCTCGAGCCGGGCGTTGAGCGCCAGCAGCTCCTGGCGGGCGCGCTCGCGCTCGGTGATGTCGGCCACGAAGCCCTCGACCAGGATCTCGCCGCCCCGGTCCGGCTTGCGCAGCAGGGTCAGGGCGACCGGCACCCGCTTGCCGTCGCAGCCGGCCAGCCAGGTGGTATGCCCTTGCAGGTGGCCCTGCCTGTGCAGCAGACGGGAGACGTCTTCGAGCCCCTCGGCATCGGCGAACAGCGCTTCCAGCGACGTGCAGCGTGCCAGCGTGGCGGCCACGTCGGCATCGCCGAGCATGGCCGCCAGCGCCGGGTTGGCGGACAGCAGGCGTCCGCCCAGCGAGGCCTGAAAAATGCCATGCAGGGCGTTCTCGAACAGCCACTTGTAGCGGTTGCGCTCCGCTT
The DNA here is from genome assembly GCF_013697085.1 of Billgrantia kenyensis. Taxonomy (GTDB): domain Bacteria; phylum Pseudomonadota; class Gammaproteobacteria; order Pseudomonadales; family Halomonadaceae; genus Halomonas; species Halomonas kenyensis. The sequence goes on along the minus strand of NZ_JACEFT010000004.1, from coordinate 28,612 downwards.
CGAGCTCGGCCATGCGCGCCGTCAGCTCGGGGTAGTAGCTCTTGCGCGCCGACTGCTGACCCAAGCCCAGCAGTTGGTTGACCGAATAGCCCTCGGGGTCGCCGGCCTTCTTCATGGGCTACCTGTCGCTTGGCGCGTCACATCGCCTCCTCGTACACCACTTGAACGTCGCGGGGGCTGGAGCGGCGCGGATTGGTCAGGATGCAGGGGTCCTCCAGCGCGTGGCGGGCCAGGAACGGCACATCGCTGGCATTGACCCCGAGCCTGCCCAGGCTACCCGTCAGGCCCACCGCACGCTTCAGCTCGATCAGGTGATCGATCAACCGCGCCTTGATCTGTGTGCTGCTCAACCCGCGACAGTCGATGCCCAGCGTCTCGGCGATCCGCGTGAAGCGCTCCGGCGAGGCCTCGAAGTTGTAGGCCACCACGTGTTCGAGCAGCAGCGAATTGCACAGTCCATGGGGCAGGTCGAGAAAACCGCCGAGACTGTGCGACATGGCGTGCACTGCACCGAGGATGGCGTTGGAGAACGCCAGCCCTGCCTGCATGCTGCCGAGCATGACCTGGGATCGCAGCGCCAGATCGTGAGGGGCCTGCACCAGCGCCACCAGATGCCCGTTGATCAGGCGCATGGCCTCCAGGGCATGGGCATCGGTCAGCGGCCCGCTACCGGTGGAAACGAAGGCCTCGATGGCATGCACCAGAGCATCGACGCCGGTGCACGCCGTGAGGAAGGGGCTCATGGTCATGGTGACCTGAGGGTCGATCAGCGAGACGTCCGGCACCACCGACTTGCTGACGATGGAGAATTTCATGCGCCGCTGCTGGTCGGAAATGATCGCGAACTGGGAGATGTCCGCCGAAGTGCCCGCCGTGGTGGGCACGAAGATCAGCGGCGGGATGGGCACTCGCAGGGTGTCGACGCCCTCGAAGTCGATGATGTGGCCGTCATGGGCGACGACGATGCCGATACCCTTGGCGCAGTCCATGGGGCTGCCGCCGCCGATGGCGACGATGGCCTGGGCACCCATCTCGCGGTAGGCCATGGCCCCCGCCATGACCTCCTCGGCCCGCGGGTTGGGCGAAACCGTGGTGAAGCGCTGGCAGAGGATGCCTTGCCCCGCCAGGTCCTCCTCCACCTCCGTGACCCAGCCGGCCAGCACCACGCCGGGGTCCGACACCAGCAGCACCCGCTCGGCGCCGAAGGTGCCCACGAAATTGGCCACGGCGCGCCGGGCACCGTCGCCGAAGATGATCTCCGGAGCCACGAACTTGCGCAGCTCGTTGATGCTGGACGTCATACGAATCTCCCGCTTGACGCTGACCGGCAAAGAGGCACGGCCGAGATCAGCGGCTTCTTGTTATGTCGTCGCCTCGCGCGGGCGCATTTATCGTCATGGTAAGAGCCGGCCTGTCCTCGCGCCCTTCGCCCTTGGTCGGGTATCCCCTCAGCCGCGCCAGAAGGTGCGTGAATGCTTCGCCTGCCTCGGCACCAGCGCAGCGCTGCCGTTAGCCGTCTCGACGGCTTCGGCCAGGGCCCGGTCGATCAGCTCGCGCCGGGGCGACTTGCTGCATACCGGGTCGGTGGCCGCCGGGTCACCGGTGAGCATCATGGCCTGGCAGCGACAGCCGCCGTGATCCTGATGGCGCTCGCTGCAGCTGCCGCAGGGCTCGGGCATCCAGGCATCGCCGCGAAAGCGGTTGAACGCTTCGCTGGCGTACCAGATCTCCTCGAGCGAGCCGTCGCGCACGTGAGGAAAGGCCATGGGCAGCTCACGTGCACTATGACACGGCAGCACGCTGCCGTCCGGCGCTACGGTCATGAAGATCGCCCCCCAGCCGCCCATGCACGCCTTGGGGCGCTGGGCAAAGTAGTCGGGCACCACGAACAGCAGGCGCATCTCCCGCCCGCGCTCGGCGAGGCGCTCGCGCCAGCGCTGCGTCACCGCCTCGGCACGCTCGACCTGAGCACGACTCGGCAGCAAGCCGGCGCGGTTGAGCTTGGCCCAGCCGTAGTACTGGCAGCTGGCCAGCTCCACGGCATCGGCCCCTAGCTCGTCGCACAGGGCGATCAGCCGGTCGGTGTCGTCGATGTTGTGACGGTGCAGGACCACGTTGAGCACCATGGGATAGCCGGCCGCCTTGACCGCCCGCGCCATGGCCAGCTTGGCGGCGTGGGCCTTGGCCGAGCCCGCCACGGCGGCGGCCAGCTCGTCATCCGCGGCCTGCAGGCTGATCTGGATGTGATCCAGCCCCGCCTCGCGCAGCGCCTCGATTCGAGCACCGTTCAGCCCCACCCCGGAAGTGATCAGGTTGGTGTAGAAGCCGAGTCGCCGCGCCTCGGCGACCAGCACCTCCAGGTCGCGCCGCACCAACGGCTCGCCCCCGGAGAAGCCCAGTTGCACGGCGCCCATGGCCCGCGCCTGGCGCAGCACATCGATCCAGGCGTCGGTGTCGAGTTCTTCACGGTAGCGGGCGAAATCGAGCGGGTTGGAGCAGTAGGGACACTGCAACGGGCAGCGATAGGTCAGCTCGGCCAGCAGCCACAGCGGCGGGTCGATCGCTTGCGGGGACGTGGCGAGGCTCATGAGCCCGCCACCAGCCAGCCCTGGCGCCCGGCCTCGGCGAGAAACGCCGCCACGTCGTCGGCGATCTCTGCGGCACCGGGAAACTGCGCCTCCAGCTCGGCCACGATGTCCTCCTCATGGCGCCGGCCATCTACCAACGTCAAGATGGCGCCGGCACTCTCGTTGAGCTGCACCATGCCCTCGGGATAGAGCAGCACGTGGCGCTGCTGGGCGGGCTCCCACTGCAGCCGCCAGCCGCGGCGCAGCGCCGGAGCCACATGCGGGCTCATGCCAGCCCCCGATGGAATACGGCCCGTTCGGTCACGCTATGGTAGGGCGGACGGCCGAGCTGATAGGCCAGGGTCATGGCGTCGAGCATGCTCCACAGCACGTCGAGCTTGAACTGCAGGATATCGAGGGCACGCTGCTGGGTTTCCACGCTGGTGCACACCGTCAGCGCCACCTCCAGGCCATGCTCGACGTCACGGCGCGCCTCCTTCAGGCGCTTGCGGAAGTAGCCGTAGCCGGCCTCGTCGATCCAGGGATAGTGGCCCGGCCAGGTATCGAGGCGACTCTGGTGCGCCAGGGGGGCGAACAGCTCGGTGAGCGAGGAGATCGCCCCCTCCTGCCAGCTCGCCCGGCGCACGAAATTGACGTAGGCATCCACTGCGAAGCGCACCCCGGGCAAGACGTGCTGCTGCGACCACAGCTCGTCGCGGGTCAGTCCCACCGCTTCGCCCAGGGTCAGCCAGGCCTCGATGCCGCCGGCGTCGGCATCGCGCCCGTCGTGGTCGAGCAGGCGCTGGATCCAGCGCCGCCGGGTATCGGCGTCCGGGCAGTTGGCCAGCAGTGCTGCGTCCTTCTGCGGGATCATCACCTGGTAATAGAAGCGGTTGGCCACCCAGCCGCGGATCTGCTCCGGCGTGGCGCGTCCTTCGGTCATGTCGATCTGATAAGGATGGTGAATATGGTAATAGGCACCCTTGGCCATCAGGGCCTCACGAAAGGCTTCGGGCGAGAGTGCGGCGGCCAACGTTGAGTGTGTTTGCACGGCGTTCATGGCGAGCCTCTTTGTTGTTTTATCTTGTTGTCGTCGTCTGTGACGCGACGACGATCCTTCCAGCGGCTACAGGATCAGCTGCATGCCGTCGTGGGCCACCTCGATGCCGTGTCGCTCCAGCACAGCGCGTTCCGGGGAGGCTTCGTCCAGCACGGGATTGGTGTTGTTGATGTGAATCAGAATGCGCCGCGTCGTCTCCGGCAGCGCATCGAGCTCGGCGATCATGCCCGCTTCGCCGGCCAGCGCCAGATGCCCCATGTCGCGCCCGGTGGCATGGCCGATACCGAGGCGTATCATCTCGTCGTCGTGCCACAGGGTGCCGTCCACCAGCACGCAGTCGGCCTGCTGCATCAGCTCCCGTGCCGCCTCGCTTGGCTCGCCCAGGCCGGGCCCGTAGAACAGCGTGCCGCCGGTCAGGGTGTCGCGCAGCAGAAGCCCCAGGTTGTCGCCGGTGACCGGCGCGCCGCGGCGCGGAGAATAAGGCGGCGCATTGGAACTCAACGAGAGCGCGGTGATCTCGAGCCCGGGGCAGCTCGGCACCTGGAAGGTGCAGCGCTCACGCTCTCCTGCCAGCGGGATTTCGCGCCAGGTGAGCCCACCGTTCCAGTGGCGCAGCATGGGGAACAGCGGAAAGCCGCTGGAGAGATCGTCATGCACGCTGGGCGTGCACCAGACGTCGAGCGGGCACCCCTCGCGCAGCGACAGCAGCCCGCTCACGTGATCGATCTGCGCATCCACCAGCAGCACCTCGGCAATGCCGGTGTCGCGCAGGCCGCGCCTGGGAAAGAGCGCCGGCGAGGCGCCGAGCTGGGCGCGGATGTCGGGCGAGGCGTTGCACAGCAGCCAGCGCTCGCCGTCCATGCTCACCGCGATGGACGACTGGGTTCTCGGGCTCAGGCCGGCCCGCCCCAGGCGAACGTCACGGCAGTTTGGACAGTGGCAGTTCCACTGCGGGAATCCCCCTCCCGCCGCCGAACCGAGTATCAGCACCTGCATGGCACTCTCCTGGCAAACGGGGCCTCTCGGCCCCGTGGCATCCACCGATCAGCGATTGGCAATGTACAGAGTGACCTCGAAGCCGAGGCGCAGGTCATGGAAGCTGGGCTTGGTCCACATGTCGATTCCTCCAGATATTGTCGTTGGGAGTGGCTACCGTGCCGATGGGCGCGGCTATCCCAGTAAAGCACTGGGGACGACCTGCCAGAGCGGTACTTTAGAGGGAGGCACCGCCCTCCATTGGAACCAAATCTATCCCGTGGCCTGGCGTTGCTCCCAGCGTCCGGCTAGCCTCGTGATGTCTCCTGCCGGGTAGGACTACCCATGAAACGACTGCTGGTGCCGCTTCTCGCCACCCTGCTTGCCGCACCTCCGGCCTGGTCCGATGGGGCAATGGACTCACCCACCCGGTCGCGCATGATCGATGCCTACCTGGCCTATGGTCAGTTCAAGATGGGACGCCACGAGCAGGCCATGGCTATCTGGCAGCAGTTGGCGGCACAGGGCGATGCCGATGCCGCCTTTCAGCTCGGCGTGATCTACGAGGATGGCCGCGGGACTCCGTCTGACCTGGAGCGAGCCCTTCACTACTATCACCAGGCCAGTGACGGCGGCAGTCGTCGCGCGGCCCTCCGGCTTGCCGAACTCTATGCACAGGGGGCACCCGGCCTCCCTGCCGATCCGTCGCTCGGCGAGTGTTATCGGTCACTCTCCACGCCATCCACCGCCGCCGAGCGAGCCTGCTGACGCGGTAATCGCCTTGAGCCGCGGCACGGGCTTTCCTACGCTGGCTAGGGACCGGCGCTTGACGGCGCCGCTTCCCCTGGCTCGCCTGCAAGGAGCAAAGCGATATGCAGCTATACGGACCCCTTCCCCATCCGCGCTTTACGCGCCCCCCTCTCGCCATCGCCATTGCCAGCGGCATGGCATTCGCCGGACTCGCCCACGCCGAGGTCCAGGTCACCAACGAAGAGGTGGCCTCCGGTGTGGAGAGCGAAGAGGCCACCCTGACCGTGACTCAGGTGGTGGGCGGACTCGAGCACCCCTGGGCTGTGGCCTGGCTGCCTGACGAGCGCATGCTGATCACCGCGCGTCCAGGCAACCTGTATCTCGTCGACGGCGACGAGGTGACCGAAGTCGGCAACCTGCCCAAGATCGATGCCGAAGAGGATCAGCGAACCGCTCCCGAGGGCGGCAACCAGGGCGGCCTGCTGGATGTCGCCGTGCATCCCGATTACGACAGTAACGGCTGGATCTACTTCACCTACTCCAGCCCCGGCGACGACGACTCGGTAATGGGCGACGACGAGTACGGCACCGGCACGGCGCTAGCCCGTGCACGCCTGAGCGAGGACGGCAGCGAACTGACCGACCTCGAGACGATCTATGCCCAGGTGCCGCGTACCGCGCCCGGCCGCCACTACGGCTCGCGCATCGTGCTGCCCGACGATGGCAGCGTGATGTTCTCCATCGGTGATCGCGGCATCCGCTACCCCTCCCAGGATCTCACCGATCCGGGTGGCTCGATCATTCGCCTTCACGAGGACGGGGGTGCCTTCGAGGGCAATCCCTTCATCGGTGCGGAGCCGGGCAACCTGCGCCCGGAGATCTTCTCCTACGGCCATCGCAACAACCAGGGCCTGGCACTGCACCCGGAAACCGGCGAGCTGTGGGCCGTCGACCACGGCCCCTCTGGCGGCGGCGAGCAGCTCTACATCGCCGAACCCGGCAGCAACCACGGCTGGCCGCAAGTCTCCTTCGGCACGGAGTACGATACCGGCGAGTTCATCGGCATCGGTGAGGTGGCCCCCGGCGTCAAGCCGCCGGTTCACGTCTGGGAAGACACCCTGGCGCCCTCGGGGCTGGCCTTCTACACCGGCGAAGAGTTCACCGAGTGGGAGAACAACCTCTTCATTGGCGCCCTCTATGCCGAGCGTCTCCATCGCGTGGTGCTGGATGGAGAATCCATCGCTCATGAAGAGATCCTGCTGGAGAACGAGCTGGGCCGCATCCGCGACGTGCGCCAGGGCCCCGACGGCCTGCTCTACGTGCTGACCGACGAGAGCGACGGCGGGCTCTATCGCATCGAACCCGAGGCCTGACGCTTAGCCGTAACAACGTTTCAAAGCTTGGCCGTGAGCGTGAGCAGCCGCTCCACCAACAGCAAGCACTGGTGCAGGGGCTTGAGCAGAAAATCGAGCCCCTCGCGCCAGACCCGGCTTAGGCCAATCCAGCGGAGCTGGAAGAATTCGGGATCACCGGCAGCCGACACAGAATCAGATAATACTTGCAGCTACCAGAACATTGCATCAACACGCCTGGGACTGGTCGGCCAGCCAGCCCTGCAGCGAGTCTAGCGTGAGCGGGATAGCTGCCTGAAGTGCTTTCAGCTTGGCCTCCGCCCCGGGGAAATCTTCCTCGCTGGCCAGTCGCTCCAGTTCTTGAGCGATGGCAGAAAGCCCACAGCTGCCGAGGCTGCCCGACTCACCCTTGATACGGTGGGCGATCCTGCCCAGAGTCGCCAGATCGCCCTGGTTCAGCGCCGACTCGAGATCGGCGACATGGCTGTGCAACTGCTCGTCATGCACCTGAACCAAGGTGGCAAGAGCGGCCGTTCCCAGCGACTCCTGCAGCTCCTCGAGGACACCGACATCGATCATGTCCGAGGGCGTTTCCCTTGCCTTGCTGACAGCCGTCTCGCTCACCCCGGTCAATCCGCGCCTCAGCGCGAGCGCCAACTCGTGACGCCGCAGCGGCTTGACCAGGTAGTCACTCATGCCCGCTGCCAGACAGATCTCCCGCTCTGCCCCCGGCCCCCCCGCCGTCATTGCAACGATCGGTACCTGCGCGCACCAGCCGCCCGCCTCCCGCATACGGCGGGTGGTTTCCAGGCCGTCCATGCCGGGCATCTGCACGTCCATGAAGATGATGTCGAACGCCTCGTTTACCGCCATTTCCAAGGCCTTGGGGCCACTTTCCGCAACGCTCACCTGACAGCCAAAGCGCTCCAGCATCGCTTCTGCGACCTGCTGATTGATCGGATTATCCTCGACCAGCAGCACCCTCCCCCCCGCGCTGTACTCCAGTGCCGGCTGTGGCTCGAGCGGTTCAGCCTCCTCGTCCGAAGCCGCCTCCAGCGGCAACTCGATCCAGAAACAGCTGCCCTCGCCGGGCCGGCTGTCGAGCCCGATCGTACCTCCCATGGCCTCGGTCAGGCGCTGGCTGATGGCAAGCCCCAGGCCGGTGCCGCCATAGCGTCTCGCCGTGGAGGCATCCGCCTGGCGGAAGGGCTCGAAGAGCCAATCATGCTTGTCCTCGTCGATACCTGGGCCGGTATCGCGGACCTCCAGCCTGAGCCGGCCCTGCGGGCTCCGGCTGGCCTCGACGGCCACCTTTCCCTGCTCCGTGAACTTGATGGCATTGGAAAGCAGGTTGAGCAGCACCTGGCGCAGGCGGGCCGGGTCGCCCATCATCCGCTCCGGAAGGTCCGGCGAGACATGGGTGTCGAGTTTGAGCCCCTTTGTTTCTGCGCGCAGCGCAAACAGGCGGCTTGCATCGCCGATGAGCGATACCAGTCGGATCGGACGGCGTTCGAGCTCCAGCTTGCCCGACTCGATCTTGGAGAAATCGAGAATGTCGTTTATCAGTTCCAGCAGTCGCGCTGCACTGACGTTGAGGGTCCGGGCATATTCACGCGACCGGGAGTCGATCGGCTGGTCTGCGAGCAGGTCGCTCATACCGATGACACCGTTGAGCGGCGTGCGGATTTCATGGCTGACCGTGGCCAGGAACTCCGACTTCGCCTGGCTGGCCGCCTCCGCCCGATGTGCCGTGGCCTGCAGCTCACGGCTCAGCGATTCCAGCGAGCGCCGCGCCTCGGCATTGTCACGCGCTTCTCGCACCAGGAATATCACCACCAGCAGCGCGGCGAGACTCATGGCCAGGATCAGGGCCAGCAAGACGGCATACAGCGTCTGCAGCACTTCCCGGTCTCGTATGGCCGATTCGGCCAAGTGTCCATTGACGGCAATGATCAGCTGCTCGGAGAGCCCTCCCACGCGCTCCAGGCGGTCGGAAATGACCCAGCGCTCCCCCTGCTCGAGCTGGTCGATCTCGTCGAGCAGGGCATCGATGTCCTCCATGAGCAAGACCAGGTTGGGCAGGAGCCGGTCGGCTTGGGAAATCTGCTGCAGCAGTGGGTTGACGTCGCCGCGCTGCAGCAGGTTGACTCGGCTGTAGATCAGCTCGAAGCGCAGCCTCAGGGCATCGAGCGTCCGAGCGCTACCGACCTGCAATGCCAGGTCACTGCGCAGCTGGACGATATCGCGATCGAGCTTGTGGGCATGCCAGGCGAGGTCACCGACGACGCTCTGGTGGAGGGCGTCCTGGCGCCAGGCAGCAAGCCCCACCACCACCAGGGCAGAGGCAAAGAACAGCAGCGCCGCGGCCGCCCCCAGCTTCAGTCGCAGCGGGTAGCGCAGCATGCTTCAGCGCCTCGAAAACCGGCGTCGGCACAAGGAGTCGTTACGGCACATCGACGGCTTCCACATGCCACACGGAGCGATGACGGATCGTCTCGTTGAGAAGTTCCGGATGTTCATCAAAGGGATAGAGCACAATAACAGGCCCCAGGTCGCGGACGGCAATTGCCTCGCCATCACGCTTGATTGCCAGGATGACGTCATACTCCTGGAGGTCGCTGACGGGTATCTCGATTTCGTACTCGTTCAGTGCCAGGACCCGTACATACTCGCTCTCGGCACCGGCCGCCTCGAGTACGGCACGAAACAGGGGACCCTCGAAGCGCCCCACGCCCTCGGTCCATGGCGTTTGCGTCTCGACGACCCGCGGCGATAGAGCCATCAGCTGGTCACGGTCGAGGTGCAGTTCGTCGGCGACGTTGGGGTTATCGACATTTCCCGTCACCCTGAGCAACACCTCGCCCTCCGGCGGCGGCAAGGGAGCAGCCAGCGCCGGGATCAAGCTGGTCGCAAGCAGAATAGCGGCAGTAGAGATTGCACGACTTGGCCATGATCGATGCATTGATACTATCCGGGACAAAGGGGATGTGGCCAAGCGTACGCGAAACTGAAGGAAAGTTCAGTTGGAAGTGCCAGGATGTGATACGACAGGGGGCGCCGGCCCCCTGTCGGCTGTCTTGGTCACGATTCGAGCTTATCGACCGGCTCGCAGCGAACCAGGTCCTCGTAGGCGTGCCAGCTGGCGTGGCCGAGCACGGGCAGGATCAGTGCCAGGCCAATATAGAAGGTGAGCACCCCCACCAGCACGCAGCCCGTCAGGATGGCGGCCCACAGCAGCATCGGGCGGAAGTTGCGTGCCACGGCACGCACGCTGGCTTCGATTCCCTCCATGAAGGTGAGGTCCTGGTCCATTAGCGTCGGAATGGCAACCGCGCTGATGGAAAACGCACCAAAGGCCAGCACGGCGCCCACCGCTGTCCCCACGGCAATCATGCCGAGACCTTGCGGTGTCGTCAGCAGAGAAGCGTAGATCTCTGCCGCTCCCGGCGCCTCATAGCCGAAGAACAGGGCAAACAGCAGCGTGGCCAGGCGGATCCAGGCCAGGAAGAAGATCATCATCATCACGCCCATCATGGCCAGTTGGCCGGCATGCGGGCGCCAGGCACCGAAGGCATCTCCCAGGTGCGGGGCTCGACCGGCTTCCAGGGCACGACTGATGCCATAGGAGCCGACAGCGACCAGCGGTCCGATGAACATGAAGCCCGCCACCATCGGCAACAGCCAGTGCCACAGGTCGAGGACAATGGCGCCAGCGGTGACGGCAATGCTCAGCCCGACCCAGAACATCCCGTAGGCGAGACTCACGGCAGTCGCCTGACGAAAGTCCTCGAAGCCGGCCGCCAGCCAGGCACGCGGCCTGTCCATGCCCACCGGGTTGATGGTTATCTTGACGTTGGGAATTGAGGCTTTTCCGGCGCTTCTTGTTGCTGCGTTCATTTTTGTACCCCGTTTTATCGCCTTGGGAAGACAAAGTCAGCGTCTTGCCAGCCAGGAGGCCCGGATGACGTCTTGTTGTATTCGTACTGTAGTTGACCGCGCACAAGCATGCCGAGCAAAGTTGTCAACGCAGCAGAAAGAACTCTCAACACACTATTGCAGCAGGCCAGCCAGCAAGGCTCGGCAATCAGCTGAAGCCATGTCACAAGAAATAACGCGAGTGATATTTCTCTCGTTCTGTCATAAGAGAATGCCGAAGTATTCCTTCTTGCGCCCTGCATTTGGCTTTAACATGCTGAATTAGGGTAGTAATAAAAGATAACGCAATCAGGAGCCTGACGATGAATCGGTCGATTCGCAGGGCAGTAACACCGATCATGGGCACTCTACTGTCCTTGGGAGCCGCCACCACGGCTGTCGCCGAAACCAACCTTTCCTCCGAGCAGGTAGGCCTACTGGCTAGCGCCTGCGCCAACTGCCACGGCACCGATGGCCGCCGGTCAGGTAGCGTGCCGACCATCGCCGGAAGACCCGCCGCCGTGCTCGAGTCGCGACTGCTCGCGTTCAAGCACGAAGAGACAAGCGATACCACCATCATGGATCGTATCGCCAAGGGCTTTACCGATGAGGAGCTGGTCGCCCTGGCCGGGCACTTCGCCGCCATCGACCCCGAGGCCGAAGGCGATTCGCCAGCAGACCAAGAACCGCAGGAGTGAGAGGCTCGCCATGACACAGCATTTCAAAGGTACCGGCATCAGTCGCCGGCAGATGGTCAAGGGGCTGGGCGCCGCCACCCTCCTCCCCCTGGTTGGCGGTATTTCCCCCTTTGCCATCGGTGGCCAGCACGCCGGCAAGGTCGTCGTCGTCGGCGGCGGCTTCGGTGGCGCCACGGCAGCCAAGTACCTCAAGCGCGCCAACCCCGCCATCGAGGTCGTACTGGTCGAGCCCGCCGAAACCTTCTATACCTGTCCCTTCAGCAACCTGCACTTGGGCGGTCTGCGCAGCATGGATTCCATCGCTCACGGCTACGACGAGCTGCAGGATCGCTATGGCGTGCGGGTAATCCACGCCACGGCAGAGGACATCGATGCCGCGGCGCATACGGTCAAGCTCTCAACCGGCAGTGAACTGGAGTATGACCGCCTGGTGCTCTCACCCGGGATCGACATACGCTGGAATGTCCTGGAAGGCTACGACGAAGACGCTGCCGAGAAGGCACCGCATGCATGGAAGGCCGGAAGCCAGACCGAAAAGCTTCGTGCCCAGTTGGAAGCCATGGAGGATGGCGGCACTTTCGTGATGGTGGCGCCGGACAACCCCTTCCGCTGCCCGCCCGGTCCCTACGAGCGAGCCAGCCTGGTGGCCAACTACTTGGCACAGTACAAGCCCAAGTCCAAGGTGCTGATTCTCGATGCCAAGGACAACTTCTCCAAGCAGGGCTTGTTCATGGAGGGCTGGGAACGGCTTTATGGCGACCGCATCGAGTGGGTGGGACTCTCCGACGACGGTCGCGTGACCCGAGTGGATGCGGACCGCCTGGAGGTCGAGACCGAGTTCGGTACCGTGCATCAGGCCGACGTGCTCAATGTGATACCACCGCAGAAGGCAGGCTGGATCGCCGAGCGGGCCGGCGTTACCGACGACTCCGGCTGGGTACCGGTCAAGCCGGAGACCTTCGAGTCCCAGCAGGCCGAGGACATCTACGTCATCGGTGATGCCACCGTTGCCGCACCGATGCCCAAGTCCGGTTTCTGTGCCAATGCCCAGGCCAAGGTCGTGGCAGTGGCCATCGCCGCTTCATTGGAGTCGCGCCCCGCACCTGCGGCGCACTGGACCAATACCTGCTATAGCCTGGTCGGGCCCGAATACGGTATCTCGGTCGCCGGCGTGTATCGCGTCAAGGACGGGGTGATCGCCGAGGTGGAGGGCTCAGGAGGAGTCAGTCCGATGGATGCGCCGGACACCACCCGTGCGCTGGAAGCTGAATACGCCGTCGGCTGGTACAACGCCATCTGCCAGGATACCTGGGGTACCCAGACCTGACACCGGCCAGCTTCAAGGCGTTATAATCCCCGGGGCTTTCGCAGGCCAGGGGCGTCGCACACACGGGCCACCTCAGGGTGGCCCGTTCCCATGTAATCCATGTCATGAGGCATTTCCACCATGAGTCATACCGAGCTGGTCGTGTGGGCAGGGCTGACGATTGGCCTGGTCTTTGGCGCCACGGCTCAGCTATCCGGCTTCTGCCTGCTCAGGAGTCTCCACCATACGCAGCATTCGGGTGATACGCGCAAACTGCGCGCCTTTGCCCTGGCCATGGGGGTGGCCTTGCTGGGCAGCCAAGCCCTGGGGGCGAGCGGCATGGTATCGCTCGAAGCCTCGATCTACACCGTGCCCAGCCTGGCATGGCTGGCCCTGCCGCTGGGTGGACTGCTCTTCGGCTATGGCATGGCGCTGGCAAACGGCTGCGGTGCCCGTGCCCTGGTGCTTCTCGGCAGCGGAAACCTGCGCAGCTTCGTGGTGCTGGTCTGCCTGGGCCTTGCTGCCTACATGGTGCTCTCGGGTGTTCTCGCTCCTCTTCGCCTGTGGCTGGAGAGCTTTTCCCTCACCCTGCCCGCAGCCACGCTGCCACAGCTGCTCGGGTTGCCGGGGTGGCTTCCGGCGCTGATCATCGGGGGCTGCCTTGCAGCCTGGGCTTTTTCCGGCCGGGAGTTCCGCGCGTCGCCACGTGACTGGATCGCCGGCCTAGTCATCGGCGCCCTGGTTCCCGCCAGCTGGTATACCACCGGCGTGCTCGGCTTCGACGACTTCGAGCCGGTGCGCCTGGCTAGCCTTACCTTCGTCGCCCCTATCGGTGAGTCCCTGCAGTATCTGATGCTCTCCACCGGAACCCGCCTGGGCTTTGCCGTCAGCGTAGTAGGGGGCGTGCTGCTGGGCGCTGTACTGATGGCACTGCTGCGCCGTGACTTCAACCTGCGCTCCTTCGACTCGCCGACGCATATGCTGCGCAGCATGGTGGGCGGAACACTCATGGGGATAGGCGGGGTCATGTCTCTGGGCTGCTCCATCGGCCAGGGCCTCTCGGGCTTCTCGACGCTATCCCTTGCCTCCCTCATCGCCGTGGCAAGCATCATGCTGGGCGCCCGGCTGGGAATCCACGGCCCCCTGGCGTTGTCCAAGCCTTGACTCAACCGGAGAAGCCAATGCATTCGTCCTCTTCCTCACGTTTCATCCTCCTGGGCCGTCGGCTGCTGCGCGGACTGGGGGTTGCCATCACCGGGCTCGGCCTGGCTACGTTGGCGCTACCAGGCCTGGCAAGCGAGCCCTGGCAGCGCCTGGAGGCCGCCCAGAGCCTGCTGGGCGATAGCGAACCGCATACCCAGGGGCTGACACTCGACCTGCCGCATGTCTCGGAGGATGGCTCGGCCGTTGCGCTCACCGTCAGTTTCGATGGCGAGCTCGACGAGGGGGACTACATCGAGCGAGTCGACCTGTTTGCCAACGCCAACCCCTCTCCCGAGATCGCCACCTTTCACCTGTCACCGCTAAGCGCCAAACCGGAGATCTCCACCCGGGTCCGCCTCAACGAGACCCAGGAAGTGATTGCCATCGCCACCAGCCACCAGGGCGAACGCTTCGCCACTGCCCGCGAGGTACGCATCACCGTGAGCGGCTGCCTGGTACGTGCCGGCGGCGAAGCACCCGACGCGCTCTCAAATCCACGGGTGAGCATTGCGTCCGGCCTTGCCGCTGGAGAGCCGGCCGAAGTGCGCACGCTGATCAATCACCCCATGGAAACCGGCCTACGCGAGGACGACGACGGTGACACCCTGCCCCGCCACATCATCGAGCGCTTCAGCGTGTCGATCGAGGGCGATACGGTATTCGAGGCAGAGCTGCACCAGTCGATCTCTGCCAACCCCTACCTGCGCTTCTTCCTCACTCCCGAGCAGAGCGGGGAGGCAGAGTTCATCTGGCAGGACGACAGTGGAGAGACGGCACGACACGTGGCCGAGATCGACCTTTCCTGACGTCGCACAGCGACTCGCAAGAACGCAGACGCCCCGGTCACTGACCGGGGCGTCTGCACGTGAACCTCACCACGCTCAGCGCACGATCATCACCGACACCTTCGAATGATGAACCACGTGCTCGGCATTGGGCCCCAACACGTAGTCGGCGAACTTCCGCTTGTTGTGCGAGGCCATCACGATAAGGTCCACTTCGAGCTTCTTGGCAGTCTTGACGATCGCCTCCCAGGGCGAGCCATCGACGATCACCGACTGCACCTTGATGTCATCGGGCACATGCTCCTTGATGAACTTGTGCTGGGCCTCGGATACCGCCTCATGAGCCTTCTTCGAGAAGTCGCGCGGGAAGTAGGATCCCACCAGCGGCATGTGGTAGTCCGGCAGCACCGTCACCACATGCAGCGAAGCCCCGAAGGTATGGCACAGCGTCAATGCTGTGGGCAGCGCCTTGGCCCAGGAGGACTCCTCATTGAGATCGACCGACAGCAGAATCTTGTTGTACATCTCACCCCTCCTCAAGCGGCATGGGCGGTTGACGTCTGCCGTTGCTTACGCTGACGCTGCAACAGCACCACCAGGCCGAATACCAGGAAGCCCGGGATCCACATCCACTCCTTGGCCCAGCGATCCACCGGGGCCAGGACTTCGATGATCTCCT
Organism: Billgrantia kenyensis; assembly: GCF_013697085.1. Taxonomy (GTDB): domain Bacteria; phylum Pseudomonadota; class Gammaproteobacteria; order Pseudomonadales; family Halomonadaceae; genus Halomonas; species Halomonas kenyensis. The sequence goes on along the minus strand of NZ_JACEFT010000004.1, from coordinate 13,322 downwards.
GATCGAAGTCGAAGCCGATGTCCGCCGCCAGGCTGCCAAACTCGACGAAGTCGACGATGGCCTCGTCCCCATCGATCCACAGTTCCATGCCCAGCCTTTCCATGCGTTGCTCGGCGGTATCGCCCCGCGGTACCGGTACCAGGAAGTAGGTGGTCATGGGATCACCGAAGGCATCTTCCCCGGCTATCTGCACACGCAGGTTACTGCCATCCTCGACCTGGCCCAGCGCCTGGGCGAATTCCGCTGGCGGAATCGACTGGTAAGGGTCGTGGATGCGATCCATCCAGTAGCCGGGGCGGAACAGGGTGAAGGCGACGAGCAACAGCAGCACGGACTCGTACCAGCGGCTGCGCACCAGCAGATAGCCCTGGGTGCCAGCGGCGAAGATCAACATGGCGATGGTCGCAATGATGAATATCACTATGCCCTGCAGCCAGCCGACGTCTATCAGCAGCAGGTCGGTATTGAAGATGAACAGGAACGGCAGCGCCGCGGTGCGCAGGCTGTAATAGAACGCCTGGAAGCCGGTACGCAGCGGATCACCGCCCGAGACCGCCGCCGCCGCGAACGACGCCAGCCCCACAGGTGGCGTCACGTCGGCCATGATGCCGAAGTAGAAGACGAAGAGATGAACCGCGATCAACGGCACGATCAGGCCGCTCTGCTGGCCCAGCATCACGATCACTGGGGCCATCAGCGCCGACACCACGATGTAGTTGGCAGTGGTGGGCAGCCCCATGCCCAGGATCAGGCTGAGTACCGCCGTGAGCAGCAGGATCAGCATCAGGTTGCCCATGGCCAGGATCTCGACCACGTCGGCCAGTACCAGCCCGACACCGGTCTGCGAGACCGCGCCCACCACGATCCCTGCGGTAGCCGTGGCGATACCGATGCCGATCATGTTACGGGCACCGGCGACCAGGCCGTCCCACAGATCGAGAAAACCCTCCTTGATATCGGCAGCGATACGGCTACGACCGCGGAAGAAGGCGGTGATGGGACGCTGGGTGATCATGATGAAGATCATGAACACCGTGGCCCAAAAGGCCGACAGCCCAGGCGAGAGACGCTCCACCATCAGGCACCAAACCAGCACGATCACCGGCAGGATATAGTGCAGCCCCACCAACACCGTGGGCTTGGTCCGTGGCAGCTTGACTACCTTTGAGGCCGGGTCGTCGAGCTCGAGTTCCGGGTAGTTCGAGCCAAGCTTGAGCAGGCCGACATAGATGACGGCCAGGCCAACGCCAACGACCCAGGGCGTGGCATCGCCCAGCACCGGCTTGAGCCAGCCCAGGCCATAGTAGACGGCAAACGACAGCGCCATCAGCAGGATCAAGCCGGTCAGGAAGCCGAGCACCTTGTTGAGCAGAGGCCGTACCGGGTTGCTCGAGGGCAAGCCCTGCATGTCCGCCTTCAAGGCCTCCAGGTGGACAATGTAGATCAGGGCAATGTAGGAGATCACTGCCGGCAGGAAGGCATGCCGGATGACCTCCACGTAGGGAATGCCGACATACTCCACCATCAGGAAGGCCGCCGCACCCATAACCGGCGGCATGATTTGCCCGTTCACCGACGAGGAGACCTCGACCGCACCGGCCTTCTCGGCCGGGAAGCCTACCCGCTTCATCATCGGAATGGTGAAGGTACCGGTAGTGACGGTGTTGGCAATGGAAGAGCCGGAGATCAGGCCGGTCATCCCGGAGGCTACCACGGCGGCCTTGGCCGGCCCTCCCTTGTAGTGACCGAGCAGCGAAAAGGCGACCTTGATGAAATAGTTGCCGGCGCCGGCCTTGTCGAGCAGGGCGCCGAACAGCACAAACAGGAACACGAAGCTGGTGGAGACGCCCAGGGCAATACCGAACACGCCCTGTGCCGTCAGCCACTGGTGGTTGACCAGGCCGTACAGGCTGACCCCGCGATGGGCCAGGATACCCGGCATGTAGGGGCCGAGCAGTGAGTAAAGGATGAAGACCGAAGCCACGATCATCAGTGGCGGCCCAAGGGCCCGCCGGGTCGCCTCGAGCAGTACCAGGATGCCGACCACGCCCACGATCACATCGCGCAGGATGGGCGAGCCCGGCCGCTCGGCAAGCTCAGCGTAAAAAAGAAAGATATAGGCGGCACAGAAGGCCCCCACCAGCGCCAGCACCCAGTCCTGCAGCGGGATACGATCGCGCGGCGAGCGCTTCAGCGCCGGATAGGCCATGAACGCCAGGAAGGTGGCGAAGGCCAGGTGGATCGAACGCGCCTCGACGGCGTTGAAGACCCCGAAGCGAAAGATATATGGCAGTGGCGAGGCGATCCAGAGCTGGAACAGTGACCAGGCGGCAGCGGTGCCGACCAGCAGCTTTCCGGGGGCACCCAGCGGCTTGCGTGCTCCGGTATCGCTGGAGGCGACCATATCCTCCAGATCGACCTCATTCTTACTTGGCTTGGTTTTTTCGTCAGTCATTGCCGATTTGCCCCACCATGACTTGTGCTGGTGTCGCCGGTGCGTGAAAAGAGCCAGGGTCACCCTGACGGCGGCCTGGTGCAAACAGATGCGCGGACCCTCCCGGGTCCGCGCATCTCACCTGAAGGGGTTTTCAGCCCTCCTTCACGAATTCACTCGATCCAGCCGCGCTCGCGATAGTAGCGTGCAGCACCGTCATGCAGCGGTGCGGTCAGGCCGTCGGAGATCATGTCCTCTTCATTGAGGTTCTCGAACGCCGGGTGCAGGCGCTTGAAGCGATCGAAGTTCTCGAAGACCGCCTTGACGGTTTCGTAGACGATCTCCTCGTCGAGGTCGGCATGGGTCACAAAGGTCGCTGCAACGCCGAAGGTCTCGACATCCTCGTCATTACCGCGATACAGGCCACCGGGAATGACTGCGTGAGTGTAGTAGGGATACTCCTCGACCAGAGCGTCGATCTCGTCACCGGTCACCGGAATGATGCGAGCGTCGATCGTGGTAGTGGCTTCCTGGATGGAGCCGTTGGGGTGCCCCACCACGTAGACCATGGCATCGATGTTGTTATCGGACAGGGCTGCAGCCTGCTCGGCGGCATCCAGCTGGGAAGCCAGCGAGAAGGTGTCTGTATCCCAACCCATGGCCTCCATCACCACGTTCATGGTGTTGCGCTGGCCCGAGCCCGGGTTGCCGATGTTGACGCGCTTGTCGGGGAAGTCGGAGAAGTGCTCGATGCCGGAGTCGGCACGTGCAACAACGGTCAGCGGCTCACCGTGCATGGTGAAGACCGCGCGCATCTCCTCCCAAGGGCCATCGGACTCGAAGTTGGCTTCGCCGTGATAGGCACGGAACTGAACGTCGGATTGCACCACGCCCATGTCGAGCTCGCCGGACTTCATGCCATTGACGTTGGCCACGGAGCCGCCGGTGGAGGGAGCGTTACAGCGTACGTTGTGCTCGTCGCTGCCGCGGTTCACCATGCGGCAGACGGACTGACCCACCACATAGTAGACGCCGGTCTGGCCGCCGGTACCGATGGTAATGAATCGATCCTGGGCCACGGCAGGCGCGGAGAACATGGCAGCGCCCAGCAGAGCTCCCGAGAAGGCGGCTGCGGAAAAAGCATGGCGTTTCATTAACACACCTCTTGACATTATTGGCTAGCTTGATTTTTGAAAGCAAGATCCCTGGGTCGCCAGGCGAAAAGCGCTGGCTGACGGATGCTACCGCTCTAATCTACTTTAGCGAAAAAAACGACAGCATGGAGGGTCTTTTTCCACTGAAATTAATAATAGCCGGCCTTTTCGTTTAGGGAGCGTTAATTCCCAAGGGGCATATGCTGCAAGAGTACGGCCATAGCTTATGCTCCGGACCGAGAGCGGGCAGCCTCGCGGCTGCCTCCATGCTTCAGCCGGCCTTCAGTATCAGCGCCTGCTTCTCGTCCTTCATGGCGGCAAAATCGGCCTCGTAGAAAAACTCGCTTTCGCCCAGGGCCGGCTCGAGATGGTTGAGCCAGGTGGCGTTTTCATCGTACTTGGCGAAGAACGGCCGTTGCACCCAGTCGCTGTCGCGGCCCTGGATGAAACGCAGCACGAAGACCTTCTCGCCGTGGATCTCGGTGACGCCCTGGATCTCCACCTTGCCCGGGTCGGCAGACATGGAGGGCCCGCGGGCGGTCCGCGCAAGGCCCGGTACCTGTTTCATGGCCTCGCGGTAGATCTCCCAGGCTTTGACCAGCGGCACCTCGAAGTAGTGACGAGCACCGGTATCGCGCTCGACGAACATGTAATACGGAATCATGCCCAGGCGCACCTGAGTGGTCCACATGCGCGCCCACTGGTCGGCGTCGTCGTTGATGTGCTTCAGGAGCGGCGCCTGGGTACGGATCTCGGCGCCGGTGGCACGAATGCGGCGGATCGCCTCGCGGCAGATTGGGGTATCCATCTCCTTCCAGTGGTTGAAGTGCGCCATGAAGGCCACATGCTTGCCGGCAGCGGTGAGCTCGCGGAACAGCGCCAGCAGGTCCTCGGCGTCGGGGTCAGTGACGAAGCGATAGGGCCAGAAAGTGAGGCTCTTGGAGCCGATGCGAATGTCCTGCACATGGTCCAGCTCGGGAGCCATCAGCCCCTCCAGGTACATGCGCAGGTGCTTGGCCTTCATCACCATGGGGTCGCCGCCGGTCAGCAGCAGGTCGGTGACTTCGGTGTGCTCGGCCAGGTAGCGATGTAGCGAGTCGGCTTCGCTGGAGGCGAACTTGAGTTCCTTGTCGCCCACGAACTGCGCCCAGCGGAAGCAGAAGGTGCAGTAGCTGTGGCATACCTGCCCCTGGCTGGGGAAGAAGAGTACCGTCTCGCGGTACTTGTGCTGCATGCCGGGCAGCGGCTCGCCGTCGAGCAGCGGAAGGTTGAGATCCATCTGCCCTGCCGGGTGAGGATTGAGCTCAGCGCGAACGCGCTCGATCACCGGCTTCATCTCGGCAGCATCGGCGCCACGGCGCACCAGTTCTGCCACCTCGTCGAAATGTTCAGGCCTCAGCATGCCCCGCTGGGGAAAGGTGAGCTGGAAAACAGGATCGGCTGGCACATTGTCCCAGTCGATCAATTCATCGATCACGTACTCGTTGACCCGGAACGGCAGTACCTGGCTCACCACCCGCATATCGAAACGCAGATCTTCAGGCAGCGCCTGAATCGCCTCGATCTTGTCCAGTTGACGATGGGTATAGACCTTGAATTGGCGGGCCTCGATCAGCTCGGCCCCTGCGTCGCCGAGAGCGATATTCACACGCTGGTTCATTGTCTCCTCCTGTTGTCATGGGCCAGGCCAAAACCCTGCGCTGTGGCGTGAGAACGCCATCACCAACCAGAAGTCGGCGAGCCGTGGCTTATCGGGGGGAGCACATTGGTACCGTCTGAACGGAGAAGTTGCAAGTTTTTGCGTCTATTTGCAACGAATGTCACGCTATCTTGGTAAAAATGCAACGATTCGTTCGCCACCAGACCCCGCGTTTCAGGCCTTTTTCACCAGTCGCCCAACGAGACGTTGAAGACGCGGTGCACCAAGCAGTATCAGGGCAAAAGCGACCGGCCAGGCGATATAAAAGGCGCGCCACCAGCGATGCAGGAAGCCATCGCCGAGTCCGGTATTGACCCAGGTGATGACGAAGGTCATCAAGGTAACCATGTAAATGGACATCAGCACGGAAAAGACCAGCGGCGCAAAGCGTGAGGGGATCATGCGGAAACTCCGAAAAAAGAAATAACCTTATAACTCGAATCATACCAACATGCGTGCCGCGACGCCCGCTTTGAATGGTGTGAACCGCTTGATGTCGCTCGACCTCACCCGCCAGACTGAAACCACACCTCAGGGAGACGCCATCATGACAGCCAAGGTCGAATGCCTTCAGGGCGACATTGCCAATCAGCCCGACATCGATGCCGTGGTCAATGCCGCCAATGCCCTGCTGCGCCCGGGCGGCGGGGTGGCCGGTGCCCTGCACCGTGCGGCAGGCCCCGAGCTCGACCGTGCCTGCCGCACGCTGGCTCCGATTCAACCCGGTGAGGCGGTGATCACCGAGGCCTTCAACCTGCCCAACCGTCACGTCATTCATTGCCTGGGGCCGGTCCATGGCCGCGATACGCCGGAAGCGAAGCTGCTCGCCGATTGCTATCGCAATGCGCTCGAGCTGGCCGAGCGGCAGGGCCTTGCCAGCATCGCCTTCCCCGCCCTCTCAGCCGGCGCCTTCGGCTACCCCCTCGCGGAGGCCGCCCGTGTCGCCCTTACCACGGTGCAGGAGACGCTGCCTCGCTGCCCCGGCATCGAACGGGTGCGCTTCGTGCTGTTCGATGCCGGCAGCGCCAAGCTCTTCCAGGACACCCTGGATTCACTCGATCAGACGTTGTAACCAAGCACCCTTGGCAGCCACAGGGCGATTTCGGGAAAGATAGCGACCAGCGCCAGCGCGCTGGCCATGGCCAGCACGAACAGCAGCGCCCAGCCCACGGTCTGCTCCAGGCGTATCCTGGCGATGTTGGTGGTCACCATCAGGTTGACCGCCACCGGCGGAGTGAACTGGCCAATGGCAATGTTCATCGCCAGCAGGATACCGAACCACACCGGGTTCCAGCCGAAATGCTGCATTACCGGGATCAGGATCGGCATCATGATCAGGTAGATCGAGATGGCATCGAGCAGCATGCCGGCCAGGAGCACCGCCAGCATGATCAGGATCAGCAGCAGCACACCGTTGTCGGTGAGCCCGATGATCCACTCCGCCAGGTGGCGGAAGGTGCCGAGCATGGTACCGGCCCAGGCGAAAATACCGGCCAGGGCGATGATCAGCATGACCACGCCGGAAATCACCGCCGCTTCGCCGAGCAGGCTCCACAGGTCGCGCCAGCCGATCTCGCGGGTCAGGAACAGCCCGACCAGGGCACCGTAGGCCACCGCCACCACGGCGGCCTCGGTGGGCGTGAACAGCCCCGAACGCAGACCGCCCAGGATCAGCACTGGCGCGAACAGTGCCGGCAGCGCCTGCTTGAAGGTTTCACCCACCTTGAGCCGTTCGGCACCCTCCACTGGCGTGCCGCCCTCCCAGCCGTAGCGCTTCGAGACCAGCAGCGCCGGCACCAGCAGCGCCAGGCCGGCGAGGATGCCGGGGAAGAGCCCGGCGGCGAACAGCGCCCGCAGGTCGACCCCGGGCACCACGATGGAGTAGAGGATCAGCGCCACCGAGGGTGGGATCAGAATCGCAGTGGAAGCGGACGCGGCGATCAGCGTGGCCGAGAAGGGCTTGGGGTAGCCGGCCTTGGTCATGCTCGGCAGCATCACCATGGCCACCGCCGCGGCGTCCGCCGGGCCGGAGCCGCTCATGCCGCCCATGATCATGCACACCAGCACCGCCACCAGGGCCAGGCCCCCATGCCGCGGCCCGATCAACGCCTGGGCGAAGCGCACCAGGCGCAGCGCGACCCCGGCGCGCTCGAAGATCAGTCCGGTCATGATGAACAGCGGAATGGCGATCAGAGGATACTTGGCGATGCTGTTGTAGGTGTTGGTGCCCAATGTGGCCAGCATGTCAGGCGAGAGCCCAGCCACGATTCCCACGGCCCCCGCCAGGGCCAGCGAGAAGGCCACCGGCACGCCGGCGATCAACAGCCCGGCGAAGGCCAGGATCATCCACAGGTCAGGGCTCATCGTCGAGCCTCCCGCGCAGACGGTCGAGGGTCTGCTGCAGCAGACGCACCAGCATCGCCGCCGACAGCAGCGGCAACCACAGCAGGTACCACCACTGCGGCAGGCCCAAGCCCGGCGACAGCGACTCCCACTGGTACTCCTCCCAGGTCAGCTTGGCACCGAACCAGGTGATCAGCCCCAGCACGATGGCACCACAGAGCCCCTGGAAGACGATCAGCGCCCGCCGTGGTGCGGCCGGCAAGGCTCGCTCGAGCAGACCGATACGAATGTGACCGTTGCGCCGCAGCGCCACCGAGGCACCGGCGAAGGTCAGCACCACCAGCAGGAATACCGAGAACTCCTCGGTGAAGGCCAGGGAGCCGCCGGTCACGTAGCGGGTAATGACGTTACCCAGACTGATCAGCGAAATGATCGCCAGCGCCAATGAGCCCAGCCAGCGCTCGGGCCTGGCATCGGGAGAGAACTTCATGGAAGCCTCGCATTGAAAAGACCCGGCCCCAAGAGAGGAGCCGGGGTTAGGCGGGAAGACGACTCAGCGAGCCTCGATGGCCTGGCGTGCGGCCTCGACCAACTCCGGCCCGATGCGCGGAATCCACTTGTCGTGCACGCTGCGCGTGGCATTGACGAAGGCGGCATGCTGCTCTTCGCTCAGCTCGGTGACCTGCACGCCGCGCTCCTGGATGTCGGCCAGACGCTCGCTCTCCTGCTCGCGGGTCATGGCGATCTCCCACTCGCCGGCTTCGACTGCCGTTTCCCGCAGGATCTCGCGATGCTCTTCGGAGAGCGAGTCCCAGATGCGCTGGTTGACGGCAAAGATCAGCGGGTCGTTCATGTAGTTCCACAGGGTCAGGTACTCCTGCCCCACCTGGTCGATACGCGCCACGTCGAAGACCGAGAGCGGATTTTCCTGGCCATCCACCGCACCGGTGGTCAGTGCCGGCTGGGCATCGGTCCAGCTCATCTGGGTGGGATCGGCCCCGAGCGCAGTGAAGGTGTCCTGGAACAGCGGCGAGCCCACCACGCGGATCTTCAAACCATTGAGATCTCCTGGCTCGCTGATGGCCCCTCGAGAATTCGACAGCTGGCGGAAACCATTCTCGCCCCAGGCCAGCGGAATCACGCCGCGGGACTCGATGGCCTCGAAGACCATTTCGCCGGCTTCGCCGCCGGTAACGGCATCGACCGCCGCCTCGTCGGGCATGAAGAAGGGCAGGGAAAACAGGTTCAACTCGGGGACCTGTGGCGACCAGTTGATGGTCGAGCCCACGGCCATGTCGATCAGGCCGGAACGCATGGCGGAAAATTCACGGGTCTGGTCGCCGGCCACCAGCTGGGAGTTGGGATAGACACGCAGGGTCAGCTCGCCCCCGGTGCGTTCCTCCACCAGTTCGGCCCACTTCTCGGCAGCCTGTCCCCAGGGGAAGGCATCGGACAGCACGGTGGAAACGGACAGCTCCCGCGCCTGCGCCGAGAGCGAAGCGGTGAGTACGGCGGCACCGGCCAGTGCCGCGGCAATACGGGTGATACGGCATTTTGAGGTCATGACGTGTCCTTGCTACTGGGCCGGCTGCATGGGACCGGCCATGATTATCGTTCTGGTTGGCATCGACGAGTGTCGCCACGCATCGACATTCTACGATGTCGTGCGTTGAATGGTAGTCTGTCGACGGCATCGGCGACGCAGCGGCATGAGGCTGCTACCCTCGCCGGGCTATCCATGCCGAGGAGTCTGCCGTGCCGCTGCGCGACCTGTTGCTGGGCCTTTCGATCGTAGCGATCTGGGCCTTTAACATCATCGTCATCAAGCTGGGCGTGGAGGAGCTGCCACCCCTGCTGCTGACCACGCTGCGCTTCATGCTGGTCGCGGTGCTGCTGGTCCCCTTCCATCCCGTGGCGCGTCATCATCTGCCGTTCCTGCTGCTGCTCTCGGCAACCTTCGGCACCCTGCACTTCGCCCTGCTGTTCATCGGCCTGGGGCAGGCAGAAGCCGGCACCGGTGCCCTGCTGGTACAGATGGGAACGCCCTTTGCCACGCTGCTGGCGGTGCTGTTCCTGGGCGAGCGTCTGAGCCTCAAGCGCATGGCCGGCCTCGTGCTGTCGTTCGGCGGGGTGGTGGTGCTGGCCGGTGGCCCCAGCCTGCCCTCTGCGCTGCCCATGACGCTGCTGCTGCTCAGCGCCTTCGGCTGGGCCGTGTCACAGCTGCTGATCAAGAAGGGGCCCAATATCCCGCCGCTGGCACTGGCCGGCTGGACGGCCCTGCTCGCTGTGCCCCAGGTCGCCATCGGTTCCTGGTGGTTCGAAAGCGGCCAGGTGAGCGCCATGGCCAGCGCTGGCTGGTTCGGCTGGGGGGCAGTGTTCTATACGGCAGTAATGTCGTCGATCGTCGCTTACGGCATGTGGTACGGCCTGCTGCGGCGCCACCCGGTGAGCCGGTTGGCCCCGCTGAGCCTGATGGTGCCAATGGGGGCGGTGATCCTGGGTATCGTGCTTCTCGGCGAAAACCTCAACACCCATGTGCTGTTCGGCGGCGTCATGGTCATCGCCGGGGTGGGACTGATCGTGATTCGCTTTCGCGCCTTGTTCGGCCGCTAGTCGCAGCCGGATTGCCGGCCGGGCCAGGAAACGCAGGCGCCCTTCTCGATTCCGCGTTCGGCGAAGTAGCCCGCGTTGACCTCCAGGGCCGCGATATAGGTCACGCCAGCCAAGGTCACCGGACACTCTTGCGGGTCGCGCGACGGGCAGGGCAGCATGGTGTAGATGGCCGCGATACGGCCATCGGCATCGAGGAAGGCAATGTCCAACGGAATCAGAGTGCGATACATCCAGAAACCGCCATCCGGCGGCTGCGGGGTCTGGTAGAGAAACAGCATCCCCGCATCGTCGGCCAGGTAGTCGCGCTCCATCAGCCCTCTCATGCGCTCGGCCGAGGTACGCGCCACTTCCACCTCCAGCCGGTGGCTCTCGCCATCTGCGTGAATCTCCAGGGGTGCAGTTTCGAGCCTGGCCGGCCCCTCGGCACCGGCTGGCCACTGCCAGGCCAGCAGCAGCGCCGCCAGGCCAGCCAGGGCGACACCCTGCACCCGGCGGCTCAGCCAAGCGCTGGCGGCGATCACGGAGTGGCACTCTCACGCTGCCCCAGGATCGCCATCAGATCGATGCGCGTTTCACGAGTACTGAGGTCGAGCAGCCCTTCGAGCGCCTGCAAGTGGTCATGAATGCAGCGACGTGCCGCCTCACCGTCACCGGCGCGCAGGTGGTTCAGCAAGGCCGGATGATCTTCTGCCAGGTAACAGCTCGCCAGCCCGGCACGCTTGTAGAGTGCGATGACGATGGAGGTGCGCAGGACAAGATCCGTGAGCATGGCCCCGAGCACCCGGTTGGGGGAATGCTCGGCAAGCAGGTGATGAATCGCCAGCGAATGCTCGATGCGTGCCGCCTCGTCGCCACGGGCATGGGCACCGGCCTCCTTCTCCACCAGCATGTCAATGGTCGCCAGCAGCTCAGCATCGAGCCGCCCGGCCAATAGCGCCGCCACCTCGCCTTCTACCAGACGGCGGGCGGCAAAGGTTTCGCGGGTTTCCTCGATGCTGGGAGCACGCACCCGGGCCACCTGGTTGGGCTGCTGGCTGACGACGTGATCGGCAGCCAGCCGGGTCAGGGCCTTGCGCACCACCGAGCGGCTGACGCCGAAGATTTCACCCAGTGCCACCTCGGGCAGACGTGTGCCGGGCGGCAGGCGCTGGTTCAATACCGCGGTTCGAACCTTGTCGACGATAAAGCGATCGCTGATGCGTCCCCCCGCCCTGACGGCGGCCTGGACGTCTTCCTGCCAGGAATGACTCATACTGTCCCCTTCACTGCGATCTCTTACCGAAACACCATCGCATGTTTCCCATCAGATCACCACAGATCGAACCATTATTGTATACAAAAATAACATCCTCTGATCGAGGCTACAGTACGGTACTAGAACAAAGCAGTATGATCCGATAAAGCAAGGAGCCCGCTATGGAAAAACGATACATCCTGTCATTCGATCAGGGCACCACCAGTTGCCGAGCCATTCTCTTCGACCAGGACGCCCGGATCGTGGGCGTGGCCCAGAAGGAGTTTACTCAGTACTACCCCACCCCCGGCTGGGTGGAGCATGACGCCATGGAGATCTGGGGTAGTCAGATGGGTGTGGCTCGGGAGGTCCTGGAAACCCAGGGGATCAAACCCTCCGAGGTGGCCGCCATCGGCATCACCAATCAACGCGAGACCACCGTTGTCTGGGACCGTCATACAGGCAGGCCTGTCCATCACGCCATCGTCTGGCAGGACCGCCGTACCGCACCACTGTGCGACGAGCTCAAGGCGCGAGGGCTCGAACCCTATATCCGCGAGGCGACCGGCCTGGTGGCAGACGCCTATTTCTCCGGCACCAAGATTCGCTGGATACTGGACAACGTCGAGGGTGCGCGAGAGCGAGCAGAACGTGGTGACTTGCTGTTCGGCACCATGGACACCTGGCTGATATGGAATCTCACCCGGGGCGAGCGCCACATCACCGATGTCAGCAACGCCTCACGCACCCTTCTGTACAATATCCGCTCCCTCGAGTGGGACCGCCGCCTGCTTGATGAGCTCGGGGTTCCGGCTGCCATGCTGCCGGAGGTGCGCCCCTCCAGTGAAGTCTACGGCACTACCGATGCCAAGACATTCGGCGGCGCTCGGATTCCCATCGCCGGTATAGCCGGCGACCAGCAGGCCGCCCTGTTCGGCCAGGCTTGCTTCGAGAAAGGCATGGTCAAGAACACCTACGGCACCGGCTGCTTTCTGCTCATGAATACCGGCGAGACACCTGTGCCTTCCAGATCCGGCCTGCTCACCACCATCGCCTGGGGGCTCGACGGCAAGGTGGAGTACGCCCTGGAGGGCGCCATCTTCATTGCCGGAGCGGCCGTGCAGTGGCTGCGCGATGAGCTCAAGCTCATCGATTCGGCCGAGGATTCTGAGTACTACGCCGGCAAGGTGGAGGATGCCGGTGGGGTCTACGTGGTGCCGGCCTTTGCCGGACTCGGCGCGCCGTACTGGGACATGTATGCACGCGGGGGGATCTTCGGCATCACCCGGGGCACGCGCAAGGAGCACATCACTCGGGCCACCCTGGAGTCACTGGCCTACCAGACTCGCGACGTCATAGAAGCCATGCAGGCCGACTCCGGCATTACCCTCAAGGCCCTGCGGGTGGACGGCGGTGCCGTGGTCAACAACGTCATGATGCAGTTCCAGGCCGACATGCTGGGTGTCAACGTGGAGCGCCCCACGATTACCGAATCGACCGCGCTGGGTGCAGCGTACCTGGCCGGTATCGCCGTGGGCATGTGGACCCAGCAGGAGGTGGCCGACAAGGCCAAGCTGGAGCGCACCTTCGAACCCCAGATGGACGTCGAGCGGCGCGAGCGCAACTACAAGGGTTGGAAGAAGGCCGTCCGGCGTACCATGGACTGGGAGCGGGACGACACCGACTGACGGCACCAGCCGGCGACACGACGAAACCCGGCTGCCGGGCACCGGCAGCCGGATTGGCACATTGGCCGTCTGGCCGTCACACCTCGAGAATCTTCATCGTGTTGGTCCCGCCGTGGGCGTTCATGTGGTCGCCCCGGGTCAGGATGACATGATCCCC
>NZ_JACEFT010000039.1 GCF_013697085.1 Billgrantia kenyensis | reverse complement strand
TCCGGATCGGCGCCGGAGAGGGTATAGGCATCGGTGTGGCAGACGCTGGTGGCCTTGATGTGGACCAGCACTTCACCGGCCCTGGGTCCTTCCACATCGATCTCGGTGAGTTCGAGAGGCTGGCCGGCGGCCATGGCGACAGCGGCGCGTGATTTCATGAGCGGGTCTCCCTGTGTTGTTGTTGGTGGCCGGCGTGGCGGCGTTATGGGTCGACGTGATGTCAGTCTAGGTGAGGCAGGCGGGGAGGATTGTGACGCAGCGACACAACAGAGTTGCCCCATGGCAACATTCCCGGGTCATGATGTTACGAGACGATTCACTCTGGCGTGTGAAGCCACCAGCGCCGTGCCAGATGGCCGGTGGCCAGGTCCCTGGCCATGCCGGCAAGCTGGTCGGCATGCAGTGCCGCAAGGGCCTGCGCTTCGGCCTCCCAGGGCAGCGGCTGCCAGGGGGAATGTGGTACTGCACTCGCTGACTGTCGGCGCAGGGCCTGCCACAGGCGAGCCTGGGCTTCGGTGTGGGTTTCGGGTGGGCCAGCGAGAGCTAGCTGGCCACGCTGATAGCGTACCAGCTGACCCGGGTCGAGGTGGGCCAGCGCCTCACCGTGCTGGGCCAGGAAGGAGAGGATGGCTTCGCGCAGCGAGTCGGTGTCGGTGTGCGGGGATTGCACCACGTAGCCCAGGCGGGGTGAGCCTGCAGCTTCGCGGTAGCGTACCGCCGCCACGTAGCCCAGTGCGCGGTTCTGGCGTATCTCTTCATGAAAAGCGGCATCGTGGCATTGGGCCAGCAGTCGCAGCAGCCAGCGGCTGTGAGGCGTGTCGTCGGGGGCGACGATTTCCAGCATCACGGCATGGTCACTGCCTTGGGGGGGGAAATGAAAGGTGTCCCTCCCTCTTTCCTGAGCTTCAGTCGGTGGCGATTGGCTGTGTTGCAGGCGTTCGCTCAGTGCCGAGAGAATTGCATCGGCCGCTTCGGCCTTCATGTTGCCAGCGATCCAGCCCAAGGCCGGCGTCGCTTCGGCGACGTTCTCGTTGGCGCCACCTGACGTTTCAAGCTGTGCCAGCATGCGTTGGGCCAACAGGCCCCCCGGCGGGGCTTCAACGCCTTGTGTCGCCTGCTGTGGCCAGCACGCCAGCGCCAGTTCCACCAGGGAGCCAAGCCGCTCGGCAGAGCCGCTGGCGATCAGCCAGTCGCCACGAAGGTCACCGCTGCAGCTGAGCTGCATGCCGCTGGCTGCGGCGGCCTGGCCCAGCGGCAGCGTGTTGCGTCGCCACTGGGCCAGGCGCGCGGCCTGGTGCGAGGCCAGCGCAGGCCAGCCCAGGCAGAAACTGGCGGGGGGGGCGTCGGCCAGGCGTACAGGGTCACCGACCCAGAGGGTCACGCTGCCGTTGTGTTGGACGCGATAGGGGGTGGGCGTGGCGTTGCCCTGATTCGGCCCATGGAAAGCGAGCGCTGGCGCCGCTCGCCAGGGAAGCCTGGCGTTTCCCTCCGCCAGCGGCTGCGGACACCAGGCGGTGCCGGTCTCTTTCAGGGTGCGCCAGCTCCCGGGGGCATTGGGTGAGCGCCAGAGCAGCCGACACTGCTCACGATCCAGCCAGGGCAGCAGGCTCTCTTGCGGCGTCACGCTCGAGCAGGGCAGACGCCTGTCGTTGGTACCGGCCAGCTGGCAGGCGTGGCGGCGAGGCCAGTGATCGAGATCGACGAGCGGCGTCGGCGGCTCGGGCAGGGGGGCGGCAATGGCCAGCTCCAGCGCCGAGCGGCAGGTGGCAAGCATGGCCTGCACGGCTTCTTCGTCGGGTGCCGGGGCCAGGCACAGGGCCAGTGCGGCTCCCATTCCTTCGGGAGCGAGCGTCACATCGAACCGGTCGAGTTCGACGGCGGCCTGCAGGGTGGCGGCCAGGCGGCCGTCGGCAAGCTTCGCCGCCAGGCTATTCAACCACTCTGCATGGCTGACGGCATGCTCGTCAGGCAGGGGCCAGAAGAGTTCCAGTGAAGAGGACCGGCCACTCGCTGGGAAGGGGTGCCACGCCACGCCTTCCGGCTTGCTCCAGCGCCACGGTCGCACCGGCGGTTGCGTCTTGCCACTGGCCAACCCCGCGCCGTGTCGTGCGAGTAGCTCCAGCTGTGTGTCGAGTGGCAGAGGGCCCAGCATCACCAGCGCCATGCGGCCGGCATGGTAGTGCTGGCTGTGGAAGGTGGCGAGACGCGCCACGAGTTGATCCGTGTCGCCGCCCAAGGTCAGGCGATTGCCGGCATGACAGTTTCGGGCCGGATGAGCTTCGCGACAGAGCCGGCCCAGTGCCGCCAGGCGGTGCAGGGAGGGATCTGCCAGCCGGGCACGAAACTCCGCATCGAGCACTTCAACCTCGTGAGCGATGCGCCCGGTCTCGAAGCGGGGCCGGGACAGCATGTCCACCAGCCGCAACAGGCCCTCCTCGGTGTCGTCAGGCGCCAGTGCGAGATGGACATCGGTCGTAGCCTCGCCAGTGTAGGCGTTGTAGCGTCCGCCCCGCTCGCCGATCCAGCGGGCCAGCTCACCCGCCTCGGGAAAGCGTGCCGAGCCGAGGAACAGGGCATGCTCGAGCAGATGGGCCAGCCCGCGGCAGTCGTCGGGCTCGTCCAGATAGCCCGCCCCCACCGCGCCGACCAGGCGCTGCATTCGTGTGCCGGGCACCTCCGCCGCGGCAAGGTACAAGCCGCTGGCCAGGCATACCTCGCCGAGGCGGCTTCCGGGGGGTAGCCCTGCCCGCTGTGCCGCGTCGTCTTCGAGGGTCGGCGGGACGTTCATTGGCGACAGAACACCCGGGATTCATGCACGTTGCGCAGGGTCAGAGCCGCTATCGGGCGTGTGGCCGTCTCGGCCTCGCGGCGGGCCGCCTCGATCAGATGATGGTCAGGCGACAGCGAGCAGACCGGGTCGGTGGCGGTGGCATCACCGGTGAGCAGGTAGGCCTGGCAGCGGCAGCCACCAACGTCCTTGTGGCGCTCCTCGCAGCTGCGGCAGGGCGCCTGCATCCAGGCGTCGCCGCGGTAGCGATTGAACGGTTCGCTGTCGTACCAGATCGCCTCGAGCCCCTGGTCGCGCACGTTGGGAAAGCTCATCGGCAGCATGCGGGCGCTGTGACAGGGCAGCACCGCGCCGTCCGGGGCCACGGTCATGAAGATCGAGCCCCAGCCGCCCATGCACGCCTTGGGGCGCTCGCCGTAGTAGTCGGGCACCACGAACAGCAGGCGCATGTCGCGGCCGCGCTCGACCAGACGCTCACGCCAGCGGGCGGTGGTGGCCTCAGCGGCCTCGAGCTGGGCACGGCTCGGCAGCAGGCCCTCGCGGTTGAGGTGGGCCCAGCCGTACATCTGACAGTTGGCCAGCTCCACCGCATCGGCCCCCAGCTCGTCGCACAGGGCGATGATCTCGTCGATGCGGTCGATGTTGTGCCGGTGCAACACCACGTTGAGCACCATGGGATAGCCGGCGGCTTTTACCGCGCGCGCCATGGCGAGCTTCTTGGCGTGGGCCTTGGGCGAGCCGGCCACCGCCGCGGCAACGTCCGGGTCGGAGGCCTGCAGGCTGATCTGGATATGGTCGAGGCCGGCCTCGCGCAGTGCTTCGATGCGAGGCTCGTCGAGCCCCAGCCCGGAGGTGATCAGGTTGGTATAGAA
Organism: Billgrantia kenyensis; assembly: GCF_013697085.1. Lineage (GTDB taxonomy): Bacteria > Pseudomonadota > Gammaproteobacteria > Pseudomonadales > Halomonadaceae > Halomonas > Halomonas kenyensis. The sequence goes on along the minus strand of NZ_JACEFT010000039.1, from coordinate 22,460 downwards.
GCCGAGCCGGCGCGCCTCGGCCACCAGCTCTTCCAGGTCGCGCCGCACCAGCGGCTCGCCGCCGGAAAAGCCCATCTGCACCGCACCCATGGCGCGGGCCTGGCTCAAGACATCGATCCATTCCGCGGTGGTGAGCTCCTCCTGCACCGCGGCGAAGTCCAGCGGATTGGAGCAGTAGGCGCACTGCAGCGGGCAGCGGTAGGTAAGCTCGGCGAGCAGCCAAAGCGGGGCGCCGGTGGCGCCGTTGATGGCGGCGGTATGGGTACGGTCAGTCATGCTGGATCCACCCTTGTCGGGCGGCATCGAGCAGGAATTCGTGCACGTCCTGCTCGATCGCCGCAGCGGGAGCATCGGGAAACTGCGCCTGCAGGTTGGCCACTACGGCGGCAACATCGCGTTGGCCGTCGAGCTGGCCGAGAATGGCCCCGGCGCTGTCGTTGAGCTGCACCATGCCCTCGGGGTACAGCAGCACGTGGCGCCCCTGAGCCTGCTCCCACTGCAGGCGCCAGCCGGGGCGCAGACGGTAGACGTTGGCGGACTCGGGCGTGGCCATCATAGCCCCCTGTGGTAGACGCGGCGGTCGGTAACCGTGTGGTAAGGAGGCCGCTCGAGCTGATAGGCCAGGGTCATGGCATCGAGCATCGACCATAGCACATCGAGCTTGAACTGCAGGATCTCCAGCGCGCGTTGCTGGGCGGCGGCGGTGGTGCATACCGCCAGCGCCACCTCGAGGCCGTGATCGACGTCGCGGCGTGCTTCCTTCAAGCGCTTGCGGAAGTAGCCGTAGCCGGTCTCGTCGATCCAGGGGTAATGGCTGGGCCAGGTGTCGAGGCGGCTCTGGTGTGCCTGGGGGGCGAAGAGCTCGGTCAACGATGAAATTGCCGCTTCGCGCCAGTCGGCACCGCGCACGAAGTTGACGTAGGCATCCACGGCGAAGCGCACGCCGGGCAACACGTGCTCCTGGGCCCAGAGTTCGTCACGGCTGAGCCCCACTGCCTCGCCCAGCGTCAGCCAGGCCTCGATGCCACCGCCGTCGGTATCGTGACCGTCATGGTCGAGCAGGCGCTGGATCCAGCGGCGGCGGGTGGCGGCGTCCGGACAGTTGGCCAGCAGTGCGGCGTCTTTTTGCGGGATCATTACCTGATAATAGAAGCGATTGGCCACCCAGCCGCGGATCTGCTCCGGCGTGGCACGCCCTGCGGCCATGTCGACCTGATAGGGGTGGTGAATGTGGTAATAGGCACCCTTGGCCAGCAGGGCCTCGCGGAAGGCCTCGGGTGGCAGGGCTGCCGAATCATTTTCGGCCTCCGGTGCGGCGAAGGGCGAAGCGATCCTGGTCATGGCGTGGCGTCCTTGTGTCGTGGGTGCGGGTAGCCGTCGTTATTACGTACTGTTCGCTGCGGCCTCGTGGTTGTCGTGCCCTCTTGGCTGTGGCGCTCCTTTGGTGGTGATGGGCTTGCATCTCGGGGCGCCCATTGCCTGTGTGGCTGTTAGTGTGACGTCCATGAGTGGTTGCCGGTTCAAATCTCCAGGCGCATGCCGTCGTGGGCGACCTCGATGCCGGCCTCGGTGAGCTCGGCTCTCTCGGGCGAGCGCTCGTCGAGGATCGGGTTGGTGTTGTTGATATGGATGAGCACTCGGCGGACAGCGGGAGGCAGCGTATCGAGCTCCTCCAGCAGGCCGCCCGGCCCGGCCAGGGCCAGGTGCCCCATATCGTCACCGGTCGCCTTGCCTACACCGGCGCGGATCAGCTCGTCGTCGTGCCATAGCGTACCGTCGACAAGCACGCAGTCGGCCTGGCGCAAAAAGCTGCGTACCCGGTCGTCGAGCCGGCCGAGCCCCGGGGCATAGAACAGCCGGGTGCTGCGCTCGCGATCCTCCACCAGCAAACCGATGTTATCGCCGGGGGTGGGGGCGCCGCGGCGGGGCGAGTAGGGGGGGGCATTGCTGGTCAGTGCCACGGCGGTGAAAGCCAGGCCGGGGCAGGCAGGGATTTCGAAGCGCACTTCTTCCCGAGCCTGGTCGATACCGATGGGTTGCCACTTCAGGCCGCCCCAGTGCTCCAGCATGGGGAACAGCGGAAAGCCGCTGCTCAGATCTTGATGCACGTTTGGTGTGCACCACACATCGAAGGGGCAGCCTTCGCGCAGGGAGAGCAGCCCGGTGGCATGGTCGATCTGGGCATCCACCAGCAGCACACCGCTGATGCCGCTGTCGCGAGGAATCCTGCGCGGATGCAGCTCGGGATTGGCGGCCAGTTGCGCACGGATGTCCGGTGAGGCATTGCACAGCAGCCAGCGCTCGCCATCGCTGCTGATGGCAATCGATGACTGGGTGCGGGATCTCGCCTCGGTACTCCCTTCGCGCAGGCCTCGGCAAAGCGCACAGTTGCAGTTCCACTGAGGATAGCCACCGCCGGCGGCGGCACCCAGGACCAGTACGTGCATTCAGGACTCCGTGTCATTGGCATTCGTGACATTGAACAAAGAAAGACGGCTGACGCCTCGAAAGAGTGCCAGCCGTTCGGTACTGCGTCATGGGAGGGGTCAACGATTGGAAATATAGAGCGTCACTTCGAAGCCGAGACGCAGGTCGGTATACGCGGGCTTGGTCCACATAGGAGAGCCTCCACGGTTGGTGGATGTCAGAGTGCACTATCAGTAAAGCAGTTAATCGCGCCGTCACCTTTCGACCTAAGTCGAATGATCAGGATTCAAGAATAAGCAAAGGTACTGAAAACTCAATCGTGGCAAGAGCTTGCACGGGTGTTACAGGATTGTTGCCAAGGGGCAATAGTCTTTTCACTGCCATATCGTCCGAATTTCTCTTTATCACCATGTGCCGTTGAAAAGTTGTGCTAGACCTTCAAATGTCAACACCTGAAACAAAACAACACAAGATGTGCCGCTCCCCCAGGCACACCTTCAGTGAGACGGAGACAACGCCATGCTTAGGGAGACCGGTTATGCCGTAACGGCCATTAGCTTGTTGGCTGTGTCGGTGGCACATGCCAACCAGAATCAACTCGAACTCCAGCAGAACCCGGAATATTGGGCCACTCAGCTGGGCAATTACCAGGGCAACCGCTTCAGCGAACTGGACCAGATCAACCGTGACAACGTGAATGAGCTGCGCTCGGTCTGGCAGTTCTCCACCGGCGTGCTGCGCGGTCACGAAGGCGGCCCCCTCTATGTCGGCGATGGCCGGCTATATATCCACACCCCCTTCCCCAACAAGGTCTTCGCCCTCGATCTCGAGGACGAAGGGCGTGTCGTCTGGAGCTACGAGCCGGACCAGGATTCCCGCGTCATCCCGGTGATGTGCTGCGACACGGTCAACCGTGGGCTGGCTTATGCCGACGGACGCCTGTTCCTCGGCCAGGCCGACAACACCCTGATCGCGCTGGATGCCGAGAGCGGCGAGCTGCTGTGGGACGTCAGCAACGGCGACCATACCGTCGGCGAGACCAACACCATGTCGCCGCTGGTGGTGCATGACATGGTGATCGTCGGTATCAGCGGCGGTGAATACGGTATCCGCGGCCACATGACCGCCTATGACGTGGAAAGCGGCGAGATGGTCTGGCGCGGCTACTCCACCGGCCCGGACGACGAAGTACTGATCGACCCCGAGACCACCCTGATGATGGGCGAGCCCATCGGCGAGGCTGACCTGGGTGTCACCACTTGGCCCGAAGACGAATGGGAGCGTGGCGGCGGGGCTCCCTGGGGCTGGATCACCTACGACCCTGATCTCGACCTGATCTACTACGGTACCGGCAACCCCGGCACCTGGAACCCCGATCAGCGCGCCGTCGACGGCGAACCGGCCGACAACAAGTGGGCCATCACCGTGTTCGCCCGCGATCCCAGCAGCGGTGAGGTCAAGTGGGTCTATCAGAAGGTGCCGTTCGACGAGTGGGACTACGACGGCGTCAACGAGAACCAGCTGATCGACGTCGAGTTCGAGGGCGAAGAGCGCAAGGGCCTGGCGATCATCGACCGCACCGGCTTCGGCTTCCTGCTCGATCGTGAAAGCGGTGAGCTGCTGGTGGCCGAGAAGTTCGCTCCCGAGACCAACTGGGCCGACAGCTACGATATGGAGACCGGGCGGCCCAACGTCAACGATGAGTACAGCACCTTCCGCCAGGGCGTGAACGTCAACACCACCGACATCTGTCCTACCGCCATGGGCGCCAAGAACATGCAGCCGAGCGCCTACTCGCCGCGCACCGGCCTGATCTATGCCGGTATCAATCGTATCTGCATGAACTACGAGCCCTATGAGACCGAGTACGTGGCGGGCCAGCCCTATGTGGGTGCGACCCTGACCATGATGCCCGCTCCGACCGAGAACGGCCAGATGGAAGGCCGCATGGGCAGCTTCATCGCCTGGGATCCGGTCGCTGGCGAAACCGTATGGGAAGTCGACGAGCGTTTCGCGGTGTGGAGCGGGGCGCTGGCCACGGCAGGCGACCTGGCCTTCTACGGCACTCTCGAAGGTCACGTGAAGGCGGTGGACATCGAGAACGGTGAGGAGCTGTGGCGCTTCAAGACGCCCTCCGGGATCATCGGCAACGTCAATACCTTTATGCACGAGGGCAAGCAGTACGTGGCCGTACTCTCCGGCGTCGGCGGCTGGGCCGGGATCGGCCTGGCAGCGGGACTCGAAGATCCGGAAGAGGGCCTCGGTGCCGTGGGCGTGTTCTCCGCGCTGGGTGACTACACCAAGCTCGGCGGCGTGCTGACGGTCTTCGCCCTGCCGGACTGATCCGGCGCTAGCCTGGGCGGACCGGGCAGTGCGCCTGGCCCGCCCTTCTGACTCCCTTCGGCGGCACGCCCCGCGTGCGGCCGAAGCTGTAGAAGGAAGTGCTGCATGATGGTATTCGCACGTTGTTCCGCTGTTCCCCTGCTGCTGCTCTCCCTGGGGCTGGCGTCCGCCGCTCTTGCCGATGAGCATCGTGTCACCGGCGATGGGATTGGCGCCTTCGTCGTGGAGGATGGCAAGGTCGACCCCGATACCTACGAGGGTTATCTGGTCTATACACGTGCCTGCATGGCCTGCCATGGGCCCGACGGGATGGGCTCCTCTTTCGCTCCCAACCTGATTCGCGCCGCGGAGCGGCGTGGCTGGGAGAGTTTCGCCGGCACCATTGCCTCCGGACGCGAGGTGCAGCCCGGCCAGGTGATGCCCTCCTTCGCCGACGACCCCTATGTCATGGGTAACATTCCCAACCTCTTCAGTTACATGCGAGCTCGTGGCGAAGGCGGCCTGGGACGCGGCCGGCCTCGAATCATCGAGTCGATGCAGGAGCAGGACGACGAGGACGACGCCTCCGTCGAGGAAGCGAGCGGCGAAGATTGAAGCCGGCTGCGCGCCATTCGCATCATCATTTCCTGAAGCGGAGGATGCATGAGAGCAGCCTGTCGTCACCTAACACGCTCGTTGATCCTGGCCATTGCACTGGTCGTGGCCACGGGTGCCGCAGCCACCCCCCCCGAGCGCCAGGGTCGCGAGGCCCTGCGTGTCTGCGCCGATGGCAACAACCTGCCCTTCAGCAACCAGGCTGGAGAGGGGGTCGAGAACCGCATTGCCGAATTGATGGCCGAGGATCTCGGCGTGCCCTTGACCTACGTCTGGGCGCCCCAGGTCATGGGCTTCGTACGCAACACCCTGGAGCTGCGCGTCTGCGACGTGATGATCGGCGTCGTGGCGGGCTATGACTTCGTCCAGAACACCAACGCCTACTACCGCTCGGTCTATGCCCTGGTGGTACCCGAGGGTTCCCCCATCGAAGCGACTACCCTGAGCGACCCGGTGCTGTCCGGGCGGCGCATCGGCGTGGTGTCGGAAACCCCGCCGCTGGTGCCGCTGCGGCGGACCGGGGCGCGTATCCAGGGCTATCCCTTGATGGTCGACACCCGGGTGCGAGCCCCGGTCCGCGACGCCATTGACGATGTGGTCGAGGGCAATACGGAAGCTGCCGTGCTGTGGGGGCCGCTGGCCGGCTACTATGCGGCGCGCCAGGACGTGCCGCTGACGGTTATCCCGCTGGTCGATGACGACTCCGGGGTTCAGCTCGACTACCGCATCACCATGGGGATACGCCGGGGTGAACCCCACTGGAAGGACTGGATCAACGATTTCATCGACCGACACCAGGAGGAGATCGATACCATCCTGACGGAGTACGGCGTACCGTTGCTGGACCGCCGGGGCCAGCTCAAGGTCGCGGCGGGAGGCGGGTCATGAGCTGCCGGGGCCGCTTGTCCATCCGCCTGCTGCCATTGGGGCTTGCCATCGGCTTGACGCTCGGTGGCGTGGCCCAGGTCGAGGCGCAGCGCGCCGCGGCGGGGCCGCCCGACTGGCCCTGTGTGCAGCGGCTCATCCCCGAGCTGGCCTGGGGCACCATCTGGACCGGGCCCTCGCCGGAGGAACTGGAGCAGGCCTGGTGGGAGGACGAGGAAGTCGGTCGGGTGGCGCGCTTTGCCACCTCACGCTCGACCCCGGAAGATCAGGCCCAGGCGCGGGTGCGCGAGTTCGTCGAGTCGATGACCGATGAGAAAGACGAGGCGGAGGTCGAGCAGCGCCTGACCCTGCTCTTTGCCGGCCTGTTCGAACTCACCAATCGTGAGCGACGGCGCACCATCGATGGCATTCGTAGCGCTTCACGCGCCCAACTGGCCCGCCTGGAAACCATCTCCGGCATGGTCGATGAACTCGAGGAGCGTCGCGCCGAGGAGGCCGCCGATCCCGCGGAGATCGAGCAGCTCTCCGAGGCGCTGTTCTGGGAACAGCGCACCTTTCAACAGCGCCAGCAGGCGCTGCCGGCCATGTGCGAGCAGCCTTACCTGCTTGAGGAGAAGCTCTCCCGGATGGTCCGCACGATCATGACACGAATGCCGTGAAACGGTGGTGCTGAGCAGGAATAACAACGACAACAGCGGCAGCACGGTTGCCTAAGGAGCACGCATGAGAACGCTACCACGTTCCCTTCGCTGGCTGGCGGCGGGTGGGCTGGCCCTTGGCCTGGGGTGGTCCTCGCTACTGCCTGCCGATACGCCGGCGACCATCGTCGTCGGGTATCTGAGCATGGAGCGCGCCGACGATCAGGAGCCGCTTTCGGTGCTCGATCCGGTGATCGACGACGAAGGGCTTCAGGGTGCTCGCCTGGGTCTCAACGACAACAACGCCACGGCGCAATTCCTGGGCCAGGAGTTCATCCTGCACGAGGTGGTGGTCAGCCAGGGGGGCGACGTCGGCGAGGCGTTGGAGAGCCTGATTGAGCAGGGCGCCGAGTGGATCGTCAGCGGACTGCCGGCCGCTGCGCTGGATGAGCTGATGGCGCACCCCGCCCGCGGCGACCGGGTGGTGTTCAATGCCTGGGCGCCGGATGACGAGCTGCGCGGCGAGGCGTGTCATCCCGAGCTTTACCACACCACCCCGAGCCGGCGCATGCTGGCCGATGCCCTGGCCCAGTTCCTCGGCTTCAAGCAGTGGGATCGCTGGGCGCTGGTCTATGGCAATACCGATGAGGACCGCATCCTGGCCGACGTGCTGCGTGCCTCGGCCGAGCGCTATGGCCATCGTGTCGTGGACGACAGGATGTGGCCCCACGACCCCATGGCGCGTCGCGCCGAAGGTGGCTTCCATGCCATCCAACGCGAGATCCCGGTGTTCCTGCAGGATCTTCCCGAGCACGATGTGCTGGTGATCGCCGACGAGACCGACTATTTCGGCGAGTACTTCCCTTTCCAGACCTGGGCACCTCGCCCGGTGGTCGGTACCCAGGGGCTGATCGCCACGCCCTGGCATCGGGCGCATGAATCCTGGGGCGCGGTTCAGCTGCAGCGCCGCTTCGAGAAGCTCGCCGACCGCTGGATGACCCCGCGCGACTTCGGCGCCTGGCTGGCGCTGCGCTCGCTCGGCGAAGCCGCGGCGCGCACCGGCTCCGTCGCGCGCCAAGCGGTCCTCGACTACATGCTCAGCGAGGAGTTCGAGCTCGCCGGCTACCTGGGTTTCCCGGTCAGCTTCCGCACCTGGAACCACCAGCTGCGCCAGCCCATCCTGATCACCGGGCCGCGCATGGTGGCCTCGGTATCGCCGCAGGAAGGCTATCTGCATCCACGCACGCCGCTCGATGCACTCGGCGCCGACGAGGGGGAATCACAATGCCGATTCTGAACTGCAAGTTCTCGCCTGCTCTGGTCGGACTGGCCCTGGGAGCGCTGGCGCTGCTGCCCGCCAGCGCCCAGGCGGAGCGCATCTTCGTCTCCAACGAGAAGGACAACACCATTTCGGTCATCGATGGGGCGAGCCTTGAAGTCGTGGAAACCATCAGCGTCGGGCGCCGCCCGCGTTCGATGGCCTTCAGCAGCGACGGCAGCGAGCTGTTCGTGGCGGTGGGCGATGACGAGGCCATCGACATGATCGACCTGGAGACGCTGCAGGTGGTGCGCAGCCAGGCCTCGGGGGACGACCCGGAGGTGATCCGCGTCGACCCCAACCGACCCTACATCTACGTCTCCAACGAGGACGACAACATCGTCTCGGTGCTCGACTACGAGCGGCGCACGCTGGTCACCGAGATCCCGGTGGGGGTCGAACCCGAGGGGCTCGGCATCAGCCCCGACGGGCGCTGGCTGGTCTCCACCACCGAAACCTCCAACATGGCCCACATCATCGACACCGAGACCATGGAGGCGGTGCACCACCGCCTGGTGGGCGCCCGTCCGCGGCACGCCGAGTTCACCCATGACGGTCGCGAGGCGTGGGTCTCGGCGGAGATTGCCGGCACCGTATCGATCCTCGACATGGAGGAGACCTTCGACGTCAAGCACACCATCCGCTTCGACGTACCCGGTGTGCCGCGGGAGACCGTGCAGGCGGTAGGTGTCGTGCTCACCTCCGACGGCCGCTACGCCTTCGTCGCCCTGGGCCCCTCCAACCGGGTCGCGGTAGTCGACCAGCAGACCTATGAGGTGCTTGACTACATCCTGGTCGGCCAGCGGGTCTGGCATCTGGCGCTCAACGGCGACGAGAGCCGGCTCTATACCACCAACGGGGTCAGTGGCGATGTCACCATGATCGAGGTGGACAGCCTGCGGGCAGTCAAGTCGATCCCGGTGGGACGCTTCCCCTGGGGCGTGATCGTCGAGCCGTGAGTGGGGCGAACGACGCAGCCGCACTGGCGCTGGAGGTGCGCGGGCTGAGCTTCGCCTATGCCGGCAGGCCGGCGCTGGACGACGTCTCCCTGGCCGTGGCGGCCGGGGAGTTCGTCGTGCTGCTCGGACCCAACGGCGCCGGCAAGACCACCCTGTTCTCGCTGGTCACCCGGCTGCACGACCGCCGCCGTGGCGAGATCCGGATCGGCGGCTTCGACGTGCGCCGCCAGTCGGTACAGGCCCATGGCCACATCGGCGTGGTGTTCCAGCAGCCGACCCTGGATCTCGACCTCAGCGTGATGCAGAACCTGGCCTATCATGGCGCGCTGCATGGCATGGGGCGGCGTGAGGCGAAGGCGCGTGCCTTGGCGCAGCTCGAAAGAGTGGGCTTGCATGATCAGCGCCGCACGCGGGTGCGGCGCCTTTCCGGCGGCCAGCGCCGGCGGGTGGAGATCGCCCGGGGCCTGATGCACGAGCCGCGCTTGCTGCTGCTCGACGAGCCCACGGTGGGGCTGGATATCGCCTCGCGACGCGAGCTCGTTGCCCATGCCCATCGACTGTGCACCGAGGCCGGCGTGGCGGTGCTGTGGGCTACACACCTGATCGACGAGGTACGACCCGATGATCGGGTGGTGGTGCTGCATCGCGGGCGGCTGCTGGCCGATGAGCGAGCCCAGAGCCTGCCCGCACGCCTCGGCGTCGATACCTTGGGCGAGGCCTTCGATCTCCTGATAGAGAAACAGGAGGCCGCATGCGAGTGATGCCCTGGCTGCACTGTCTGCGTGGCGTGGTGGGGCGTGAGCTGCTGCGCTTCCTGCACCAGCGCAGCCGCTTTCTCGCCGCGCTGGTGCGTCCGCTGGTGTGGCTGTTCGTGTTTGCCGCCGGCTTTCGCATGGCGCTCGGCGTGGCGATGACCGAGCCCTACCAGACCTACATCCTCTACGAGGTCTACATCGTGCCGGGGCTGGTGGGCATGATCCAGCTGTTCAACGGCATGCAGAGCTCGCTCTCCATGGTCTACGACCGCGAGATGGGTAGCATGCGGGTACTGCTGGTCAGCCCCTTCCCGCGCTGGTATCTGCTGGTGTGCAAGCTGCTGGCCAGCACCCTGGTCTCGGTGGTGCAGGTCTACGTCTTCCTGGCCATCGCCTGGGCCTACGGCATCCAGGCGCCGGTAATGGGCTACCTCTATCTGCTGCCGGCGCTGCTGGTGACCGGCTTCATGGTCGGTGCGCTGGGGCTGCTGCTCTCCTCCTTCATCCGCCAACTGGAGAACTTCGCCGGGGTGATGAACTTCGTCATCTTCCCCATGTTCTTTCTCTCTTCGGCGCTCTACCCGCTGTGGCGCATCCGCGAGGGCAGCTACCTGGTCTATCAGGTCGCTGCCCTCAATCCCTTCACCCATGCCGTCGAGATGATCCGCTTCGCCATGTACGAGCGCTTCAATGCCGATGCGGTGATGATCAGCGTGGCGGTGGCGGTGGTGCTGCTGGCGCTGGCGATACTTGGCTATAATCCGTCCCGCGGCATGATGGCTCGCAAGGGCGGTGGCGACTGAGTGGTCAAGGCCCGGCGCGGCTCTCGAGGAAGTCGATGATGAGTCGGCGCGCGTTCGGGTCGAGCCCCCAGAGCACCATGCGATTGCCGGGAAGAAAGGTCTCGGGGGCCGCCAGGAAGGCATCGAGGGTGTCACGGTCCCATACCAGGTCGGCCTCCTCCAGCACCGACGAGTAATCGAAGTCCTCGAGGCTGCCGGCAGGGCGCCCGATCAGGTCGTGCAGGCTGGGGCCGGCAAGGTGTCTACCGGGCTCGATGCTGTGGCAGCCGACGCACTGAGCACGGAACAGCCGCTCGCCCTGGGCGTGCTGGTCTGCGCCGGCGGGGCTGGCTAGTACGGCCAGCAGCGAGACGACGGCCAGGGCGAAGGCGTAGCGACCAGGTGAATGCGACACGGGCGCCTCAGAAGCAGCGCAGGTTGGCGTCGGCCTGGGCCTGGTGCAGGGCCTGAACCTGATCCTGCATGCCGCGCTCGGTGCGGAACAGCACGCCGAGTTCGCCACGCTGATCCTGCATGCCAAGGACCGTTTCGACCTGCTCGTAGGTCTCGTAGGGCAGGTGTTCGGCGATCACGTCGATGCTGCAGGAGCATTTCTGCATGGTCAGGTAGGTATTGCCATTGGAAGCCATGCAGCCCAGCACGTAATCGACACGTGCCTCGGTGGGATAGTCATTGGCCAGGCTGGGCGCGGCGAAGGGAAGCAGCAGGCAGACGAGCAGGCTGGGGCGCAACACGCGCGCCGCCGTTGTCCGAAGTCGAGGCATTGTTGTTGTCCTCCGGAATGTCAGGGCGTATGTCTTCAAGTTATGGCAGCCGGGCGTTTTTTTCCACCGCCATGAGTGCTTGTCAAGCTTGTTCGCTGTTGACCCGCCTCACCGGCGGGACCTCTCTTTCTGGCGTTAATTCCTGCGCTCTTCATCGCGAACTTCATATTCGCCTTCAAGCAGCTCATGCTCGCCTGAGCGACGGCGCTCACGAGAGTGGGTCTCGTGATAATGGGCTTCGTGGGAGTGAAAGCCGCCACCGGCATCCCTGGCCTGCTCGGCACGGAGCTGCTCGAGGCGCTTCTTCATACGGTAGCGTACGATGGGCAGCATGGCCCAACCGATCAGCAGGAAGAACAGGCCCAGCACGGTGCCGACGATAAGCAGGATACCGAACAGCAGCCAGGTGAAAATCAGCTTCAACCCGCCCAGCGGGCCGCGCGGAGATTGGCTGGCCCGGGTGCGCCACTGCTGGGCGGCCTGCCAGGCGGCGTTGCGGCGTGGGTCGTTGCGGTCGAACATCGGTGTCTCCGAGCATTGTCGCCCTTGCGGGGCGCAGATGGACTGTCCCTATTGGAGGGCGGTGCGAGGCAATCGTTCCTCGATGCAGGCTACCACAGCCGCCACAAGGCCGCGGCAACGACGCCAGCGGTGATTGCCCCCAGCGCCTTCTGTGTGGCCAGCATCACCGCAAGGGTGACCAGCAGGGCCAGGCGGGCCCCCCAGTCGCCCTGGATGGCCATCGGTGTAATTACCGCGACCAGCACCGAACCCGCCATGGCATTGATGAAGCGCTCGACCTTCGGCCCGATGGGCACACGCGACATCACGAATACGCCGCCGGCACGTGTGAGGTAGGTGACCAGCGCCATGGTAACGATGGCCGCTATGGCGCCTGTCGTGGTGGCGGGGAGCGTCATGGGGATGGCTTCCTTGTTTGCTTCGCAGGGAACAGCAGCCCCGCCAGGCCGCCAGCCAGGGCGCCGACAATTACATGGGAGTGCGGCGGCAGCCAGGCCATGGCGGCAACTGCCGTCAGGGCGGCAGCAGCCCAGGGCAGCAGCATGGAGAGGTCGCGGCGCCCCCCGATCAGCATGGCCAGCAGGAAGCAGCCCATGATGACATCCAGGCCGAAGCGCTCCGGCTCCTCGATGCCACTGCCGAAGATCACTCCGAGCAGGGTGCCCGCCAGCCAGGTGACCCACAGGGCAATGCCTCCACCAACCAGCATGCCGAGGTTGGTCTCGCCGCGCTGACGGTCGGCCACGGCCATGGCCCAGTTGGAGTCGCTCATCAGGACTACGCTGCCGTAGCGCTGAGCCGGGGGCAGGTAGGCCAGCCAGGGCTGGATGGCGGCTCCCATCAGCAGATGGCGGGCATTGATGGCGAAGGTGATGGCGATCAGCGGCAGCAGGGGTATCTCCGGCCCCCAAAGTTCGAGGGCGGCGAACTGCGAGGCGCCGGCAAACACCAGTGCGCTCATCAGCATGGTTTCCAGGCCCGACAGCCCGCGCGACAGGGCGGCCACGCCGAAGGCCAGGCCGAAGACCACCACGAACAGCGACAGCGGCGCCATGCGGCGAATCCCCGAAAGGGTACCGGCAAGGTCGAGCTGGGCGCCAGGGGGGGAGGGGGTCATGGGTGCCACACCTCGGCGACGATCTGATAGCTGCGCAGGCGGTCCGCGCTGGCAAAGGTGTCGGTATTGAGCATCAGTTCGTCGGCCTGGGTCTGCTCGAGGAAGCGCTCGAGCCCCTCGCGTACGGTGTCGGGGCCACCGATCACCGCCGCGCCGAGGAACTGTTCCACCTGAACCTGCTCCATGGGCGTCCAGTCCAGGCTCTCGACCGGGGGCAGCGAACGCGTGCGGCGGCCGCGCACCATGCCGAGGAACTTCTGGCGGGTGGTGGAGGCGAGGAACTCGGCGCGCTCGTCGCTCTCGGCGGCGATCACCGGCAGGCCGACCATGGCGTAGGGGCGCTCGAGCAGTGCCGAGGGGCGGAAATTGTCGCGGTAGAGGCGCAGCGCCTCGTGCAGGTAGCCCGGCGCGAACTGGGCAGCGAAGGCGAACGGCAGCCCTTCGCGGGCGGCGAGCTGGGCGCTGTAGCCGCTGGAACCGAGCAGCCAGATCGGCACCCGGGTGCCCTGGCCGGGTACGGCACGCACGCGCTGGCCGGGACGTTCGTCGTCGAGGAAGCCCTGCAGCTCGGCGAGCAGCTCGGGGAAGTTCTCGGCCCCGGCGTAGGGGTCGCGGCGTAGCGCCGCCATGGTGGCGGCGTCGGAGCCCGGCGCCCGACCCAGGCCCAGGTCGATGCGGCCCGGATAGAGGGTGTCGAGGGTACCGAACTGCTCGGCTATCACCAGGGGCGGGTGGTTGGGCAGCATGATCCCCCCACTGCCCACGCGGATGCATGAGGTGGTCCCGGCGATATGGCCGATCAGCACTGCGGTGGCGGCGCTGGCGATGCCGTCGAGGCTGTGATGCTCAGCCAGCCAGTAGCGGGTGAAGCCGAGGCGTTCGGTCAACTGGGCCAGGGCCACGCTGTCGGCAAAGCTGTCGGCGATGGTGCCACCCTGGCGAATTGGCGCCAGGTCGAGCACGGACAGGGGGGTATGGGAAAGTCGGGACATGATCGGCACTCGCAAAAATTCTTAGCCTGCTTGGTATTACTAGAATCCTCTTGTCTGCCCGGTGATGCAATGGTTCGCTCCCGGCCTCCTGCGAGGACAGCCGAAGATTATGTGCCGCCAGCGCTGGGCTGCTAGCATGAGGTCCGTTCAAGGACGGAACGAGGAGTTACCAGATGACCAACCATGGAGGGCAGCGGGTCTTCGCCGTATCGGCCCTGATCATTCTTGCACTGGTGGTGATCGGTGCCGGTTTCCCTGACGCTTTCGGCAACGCCGCAGACGCAGCGCTTGCCGGTGTGACCCGCCTGTTCGGCTGGTTCTACCTGATCTCGGTATTCGGCTTCGTCATCTTCCTGCTGGCGCTAGCCTTCAGCAAGTACGGCAAGATTCGCCTGGGGCCGCAGGACAGCACGCCGAGTTTCAGCTTCTTTTCCTGGGTCAGCATGCTGCTGGCGGCGGGCTTCGGCGTAGGGCTGGTGTTCTACGGCATGGCCGAGCCGATGTTCCACTACATCGATCCGCCCTACGGCGACGTTCCAGCAGAGAGTACCGAGGCGGCGCGCTACGCCATCCAGTACAGCTACTTCAACTGGGGCGTGCACCAGTGGGCGGCTTTCTCGGTAGTTGGCCTGATCATCGCCTATTTCCAGTTTCGCAAGGGGCAGGCCGGGCTGGTCTCCTCGGTGCTTTCCTCCATCGCTGCCAAGTACCCCCGGGTGCGGCCCTACGCCCCGACCCTGGACGTGTTTGCGGTGGTGGCTACGGTGATGGGTGTGGCCACTTCGTTGGGCCTGGGCGTGCTGCAACTCAATGGCGGCTTCAACGCCGTGTTCGGTCTGCCCGAGAGCGTGCTGTGGCAGTTCGTCATTCTGTTGGTGATGTTCCTGGCCTACATGGCCTCGACCTGGTCGGGGCTGGACAAGGGCATCCGCCGCCTTTCCAACCTCAACATGATCCTGTGCATCGGGCTGATGCTCTACGTGCTGATCACCGGCCCCACGGTGATGATCCTCGAGACTATCACGCTCGGCATCGGCGACTATCTGCAGAACTTCATCGGCATGAGCCTGCGGATCTCGCCCTTCACCGACAATACCTGGGCAGCGAGCTGGACCATCTTCTACTGGGCCTGGGTGATCGCCTGGTCGCCCTTCGTCGGGACCTTCGTGGCTCGTGTCTCCCGTGGGCGCACCATCAAGGAGTATGTGTTCGGCGTGCTGATCGTGCCGCCGCTGCTGGCTTGCCTGTGGATCGGGGTGTTCGGTGGCGCGGCGCTGCACATGGAGCTGACCGACGATGCCGGCCTGGCGGCAGCCACCGAGGCCAACATCACCGTGGCTCTGTTCGAGATGTTCGAGCGCATGCCCTTCACCGGTGTGCTGTCGGTGATCGCCATGCTGCTCATCTTCATCTTCCTGGTGACTTCGGCCGACTCGGCCTCCTACATCGTGGCGCAGATGACCGACAACGGCTCGATCAATCCACCGCTGTTCAAGCGGGTGATCTGGGGCGTACTGATTGCCGCCATCTGCCTCACGCTGATCGCCGCCGGCGGCCTGACCGGGCTACAGTCGGCCGCGGTGCTCTCGGCACTACCCTTTACCTTCATTCTCTATGGCATGATCGTGGTACTGATCCGCGAGCTGCGCGCTGACCGCCAGGCCATGCTCACCCAGCTCTACCGCCGCCATGGCGAGACGCCGGTGGGGGCCGATGCCTTCGAGGCCGAGGCGCTGGGCGAGCAGGAGCGGCTGCGCCGTGCCCCCAACGTGGTGAATCGGCGTATTCATCGGCGTGAAGGAGGTCAGGGGTGACGGTGGGCACTGGCCAGCTTGCGGCGCAGGCCGTAAGCTCGCAGGAAGAACGAAAAACTGGATGCCATCATGACTCTCATCGGCTTACGCCGCCGCTCGTTTCGCCGCGGCGCCACCCGCCGTCGGCAGGCACCCCGCCGCCGGCAGGGTGGCTTTGATCGCTGGCTCGATCGTGCGGTGGATATTGCCGTGATCACGGCGCTCGTCGTGGGCGGCGTGGCGCTGGCCTTGCATCTGTTGCTCTAGGCGTCGAGGTGAGATGCGTTTCCTGCTTTTCTTGTTGCTGCTGGCGGTTGCCGCTGCCCTGGCCTGGTGGCAGTGGGAGGAGCATATCCCCCACCATTGGCATCCTTGGGCGCCGTTGAGTGTCGACGACCCCCTGACGCCGGTGACGAAATGGAAGCTGCATCGCCTGGCCGATGATCGTGAAGGTTGCCTGGCTGCACTGGAAACCGCCCCGGAAGATGCCCTGAGCATGATGCCGCTGGACGATCACGAGCCGGTGCAGGGCTGCCCGCTGGAGAACGTGGTGCGCATTCACGCCAGCGAGGTCGAGTTCAACGCCAGCTTCGTGGCGCGCTGCCCCCTGGCGCTGGCCTGGGTCATGTACGAGCGCCAGCGCCTGCAGCCGGCCGCGGAGGCTCACTTCGGCTCCCGGGTGGCGCGAGTCGAACACTATGGCAGTTTTGCCTGTCGCAATGTCTACGGCCGTGCCGAGGGTCGGTTGAGCGAGCACGCCACCGCTGAAGCGCTCGATGTGGCGGCGTTCCACCTGGAGGACGGGCGGCGCATCACGCTACTCGACCACTGGGAGGGCGAGGATCCACGGGCCGACTTCCTGCGCGATGCGCGCGACGGTGCCTGCGACCTGTTCGGCAATGTGCTGGGGCCCGACTACAATCTCGCCCATGCCGACCACTTCCACTTCGGCATGCGTGGCTTTCGCCTGTGCCGCTGAAGCCCTCAGGCTCGCGCCGCGTCGCCGGCCCCCGTACACTCAGAGGCATCTACCCGCTGGCGTATGAGGCTTATGCTGGGATTTCTGCAGGGATTCTCTTATGGCTTGTTCCTGACCTGCTTGCCGTGGTGCCTGGTCGGGCTGGCCAACCCGCGGTTGGCAGTGCCCACCGATAACCCCAACCGTTTTCAAGTGCTGTTTCGCTACGGCCTGCTGGTGCCCTTCATCAGCATGGTGCTGTGGCTGACGTCGCTGTGGGGAGGGTTCGGGCCGAGCCTGTCAGGCTGGTTGGCAGGGCTGGTGGCGGTGGGGGTATCGCTGCCGCTGGAACGGAGCTGGCGTCGCTGGCGCAGTCGCCGCCATCAGCGCCGCTTGCAGGAGCGGCTCGCGGCCGAGGTCGAGCGCAAGCGCGCCGAGCAGGAGCGCGCTGCAAGAGAGGCCGGTGTAGCTGAACTCGACCCGGTCCGACCACCGGTAGGTGCCGATGAGTTGGTGTTGGCGCTGTGCCGGGCCAAGCAGCAGCTGGCCGACGTCAAGCGTATGGACCTGGCAGGCCAGGTGGATCGTTTCTATACCCGCTATGCCCACGTCATGGAGCTGCTGGCGGCACGTTTCGACCGCAGCGAGCTGGCGTTCGAGCGCTCACGCGGACTGATCCGCGAGGTCTGCCTTGGCGCGGTGGACACCTTTCATTCCATGGCCGCCCAGTCGCGGGGCGTGATAGGGCTGGATGGCGATTACGTTCGGCGTCGCCTTGAGCAGGACGGCGACCGTCTCGCCGTCGAGGAGCGTATCGCGCTCAAGCGCCGGCTGGAGCTGATCGAGGAGACCGAGCGGCGCATTCGGCGCCTGGTGGGCCGCAACGAATCGGCGCTGACCCTGCTCGACGATACGGCGGTCGCCCTGGCTCGGGTCGAGACGGGACGCCCCCAGGCGTCGCTGGCCACCGATCGCGCGCTCGACGAGCTTCGCCGTTTCATCGAGGGCGCTGAACGCTACAGCCGCAGCGAAAAGCGTTGAGCCGGCTATCGCCCGGTTGCCCTCAAGCAACGCTTGGTGAGTCGGCATGCTTAGGTGCTAATGTTGGGGTAGGGTCTCAAGGGGAAGAGCAATATGAGCCAATCGTCGCAACGCGGTTCGCCACTTTCGCTGCCGCCGGTGGAGCAGATCGCCAGTGAGCTCGAGGATATCGCACCGGAACCGGCGGCGGACGAGGAGGTCGTGATCGACGACCCCGAACTCGAGCAGATGGCGGATTCCTTCGTCGAGGAGGTGCTGGCCAGCGAAGGCGAGGCGCTCGACCGTCAGCGTCGTGCGGTGGACGAAATGGGGCTCGAGCTGCAGCAGCAGGCGGCCCATCACAGCGAGATGCTGCAGACGCCGCTGCGCAAGCTGGCCCACCAAGGCGACGAAGGTGGACCGGTAGCCAAGGCGCTGATCGACCTGCGCGAGCACATGCAGGGGCTCGATCCGCATCAGCAGCGCCTGGCCTCGGGCCCCTTCGACCGCCTGCTGTCTCGCATCCCGGGGGCCGGCAGTCGTGTGCAGCGCTACTTTCGCAGGTTCGAGAACGCCCAGGAGGCGCTCAATGCCATCATTGCCGACCTGGAGGCAGGTCGGGAGATGCTCCGCCGCGACAACATCACCCTCGGCGACGATCAGGAGAGCCTGCGCGGCTTGCTGGGGCGGCTCGGGCGACAGGTGGACCTCGGGCGGTTGATCGACCGGCGTCTGGTTCAGGCGTTGGAGAGGCTCGGTGCCGACCACCCTCAGCGCGCCTTCATCCAGGAGGAACTGCTCTTCCCGCTGCGCCAACGCATCGTCGACCTGCAGCAGCAGCAGGCGGTGAGCCAGCAGGGCGTACTGGCCCTGGAGGTGATCATCCGCAACAACCGGGAGCTGATTCGTGGCGTCGACCGGGCGATCCACGTCACCGTGTCGGCGCTGACCGTGGCGGTGGCGGTGGCCCTGGCCCTGGCCAATCAGCGCCTGGTGCTCGACCGGGTTGAGTCGCTCAACACCACGACCTCTGACATGATTGCGGGGACCGCCAAGGCGCTGCGCCAGCAGGGCGTAGAGATCCAGACCCGGGCGGCCTCGGCGCAGCTCGACATGCAGGCGCTGGAGCAGGCCTTCGACGAGGTGCTGGGGGCCATAGACGACCTGTCGCGCTACCGCCAGGAGGCCCTGCCCCAGCTCGATGCGCAGATCGACCGGCTGGCGAAGCTGGCGCGCCAGGGCGAAGCGTCGATCGACCGATTGCAGCGAGGCAGCGATATACAGCCCGCTGGCTCGCTGCCACCCGAACCCGGGGGAGAGCCAACCCGCAAGGGCTAGCCGCGGTTCTCTCCGACCCTTGGAGTCTCAGGGTGAGCCACCCGGCGAATGCGGCCGGGTGTCGTCGTCGGGCTCGTCGACATCCTTGGCTGGCGGCTCATTTCGCTGGGCATCGCGTAACGCCCGACGCAGTAGCTCCCAGGCGTCCTCGAGCCCCTGCTGGAGTGAGTCCCAGGCCGCCTCGCCGGCGTACTGCAGCTCTTCCAGGCGGCGACGTGTCTCATCGCGCCGACGGCGAAGCCGCTCGATATCTTCGTGATACCTTTCCCGGGCCTCGCCGCTGGCCTGCCGGGCACGCTC
The DNA here is from genome assembly GCF_013697085.1 of Billgrantia kenyensis. Taxonomy (GTDB): domain Bacteria; phylum Pseudomonadota; class Gammaproteobacteria; order Pseudomonadales; family Halomonadaceae; genus Halomonas; species Halomonas kenyensis. The sequence continues at coordinate 2,934 of NZ_JACEFT010000039.1, read as the reverse complement.
TGCCAGGCGGTCGATCTCTGCATTCCACTCGTCCAGTCGTGCCTTCATCTGCTCGACGAATTCGTCGCGTTTGCTCATGGGCTTCGTGCCTCTGGCTGGGCCTGTTCTATCGATTCCCCATCTAGCGGCCAGTTCCCGATTCCGTGGCGCAGTCTTGCGCACTGACGATCCGGTCGCGGCCGAGGCGCTTGGCGCGGTAGAGCTGTCTGTCGGCTTCGGCCAGCAGTGCCTCCCAACTGGTGTCGCTCTCGTTCGGCTCGCTGCAGGCCACCCCGAAGCTGGCGGTGACATGACCGGCGCAAGTCGAGTGCGCATGGAGGATGTCGAGTTCATGGATGCCCTGCTGGATCCTGGCAGCGACACGCATGGCGCCCTCCAGCCCGGTGTCGGGCAGTACGCAGACGAACTCCTCCCCACCGTATCGGGCCACCAGGTCGGAAGCACGGTGAACGACCCCGGCCAGCACCTCGGCGACCGCTCTCAGGGTGTCGTCGCCGACCACATGGCCGTACTGATCGTTGAACTCCTTGAAGTGATCGATATCGAGGAAGACGACCGAGACCGGGTGTCCGTAACGCTTGGCACGCCGCCACTCACGGGTCAGGAAGGCGTCGAGATGGCGCCGGTTGGCAATGCCGGTGAGACCATCCATGGTGGAGATCTGGTGCAGCTGGTCGCGCTGATCGAGGCCCTGCTGGAAGGCCTGCAGCAGCTCATCCACGCTCTCTACCAGGTGTCCCAGCTCATCGTTGTCGTGGTGCTTCATGCGAGGCTTCGGCCACTGCCCTGGCTGACGTGGGTCGGTGCTGGCGATCGCCGCATGTACCTGCAGCAGAGGGCGGGTGACGAACCAGTGAAATACCAGTGCCAGCAGGGCGGCAATGGCCAGTGCCTTGCTGACACCCAGTGTGAAGATCAGCAGGCTGCGGTCAGTGAAGTCGCGTCCCAGGCTGTCGAGGGCCAGAGTCAGGCTGATCTCCCCCACGGCAGTGGGCGGAGCATCGGGCGCAGCCTGATAGAACAGCGTTTGGCGATAGTCGACGATATCGCCGAACAGGGTGTGGGCAAGCTGGCTCTCTTCCGCCAGTGCTTCGCGCTGACGGGTGGCCATGGTACGGCCGAAATCATCGCTGATCATCACGCTGTCGACGCGGCCGCCGCTGAACAGCCCCTCGCTGACCTGGGCTGCCAGGTCGGGATTGAGCTGGAAGGCGGCTTCCGCCGCGGTGCCATGGATCAGGTCGAGGCGATAGCGGGTATCCTCGACCACTTCCTGGCGCATGCTGCGGACATCGAAGGCCAATTCGGCTGCGCCGGCAATAATGCTTAGCAGCAGGGCTATTGCCAGGGTCAATCCCGCCTGCTTGGCTGTCAGGCTACGTCTGCCTGAACGACGAGTCCTTGGGGCGGGCTTCACTGCAGGGCCTCCGCGTCGGCGTTCATTTCGTCGAGCGCCCGCTGCAGCCCGGCGCTGAAATGATCCGGTATCGAGGGGTGGCAGGCCAGGTAGAGGTCTACCCGATTGAACTCGAACAGGCGACGCAGGGCCAGGCCGGCCTCCTTGGCGAGATAGTCGGCGGTCTGCTCGCCGGTGACCCATACGTCGATCACCCCCGACCTCAGGCGATTGATGTTCTCCCGTTCAGCGCTGGCCTTGATGATGGGAACGCCGCGACGGGTCGCATACTGGCCGACCGCATCCTCACGAAAGCTGCCGACGCGCAGCTCGGTGAGCTCGCTCAGGGACTCGGCGTCGATGGAGCTCTCTTCCAGGGCAAAGGCAGCCCAGGTGCTGGAAACCAGCGGGCCGATCCAGGTGAACATGTGCTCCCGCTCGGGGGTACGGGTCGTGGAGTAGACGCAGTGACGTTCTCGCAGTTGGGCCTCGGTATAGGCGCGGGCCCAGGGCAGCAGGCGAAACTCGGCACTCAGCCCGGCCGCTTCCAGTGCGGTACGCAGCGCCGTAGTGGAGCTGCCGACGACGCTGCCCTGCTCATCGAGATAGTTGTAGGGCGGATATTCCTCGGTGTTGAAGGCAATGGTGCCGCCGAGAATCTCGCGGACTACGCCTCGCTCCCGAAGCCTGTCGAGCGCTTCCTGCATGCGTGCGACCAGTTCGGCGTCGGTATCGCGGTGCAGGGCATAGTAGAGGTCCGACTCGCTGATGGTCAGCACGGGAGCGTAGTGGCTGGTCGGCAGCCCTTCCTCCTGCATCAGCCAGAACGCCACGTCTTCTCCGTAGGCCCAGAGATCGACCCGGCCGCGCTCTAGCATGCGCAGGGCGCTGACGCTGGAAATTGCCGTATGGATCTGGTGCTCGGGCACCCCGGCCTCCTGCAGGCGCTGGGCACCGATGTCCTCGCGGATCACGGCGATCCGATAGCCGCCTGCGATGACATCCTGCATGCGGCTCAATTGAATCTCGCTGTCACGGCGAGCGATCAAGGTCACCCTGTCGGTGGCAATGGGACCGACCCACTCGAACAGATGTTCTCGCTGCTCGGTGCGGGTAGTGGAAAACAGCACCGTGCCCGGTTCGGAGAGGGCAGTGTCGTAGCCCCGTGCCCAGGGGTAAAAAAGAACGTCGTCCCGCGAAAGTGGCGTGTCGGTCTCGGCAAAGATGCGCTCGAGTAGCTCGATGGAGTGGCCCTCGAGACGATCAGCCTGACGATAGTTGTAGGGTGGGTACTCTTCGGTGATGAAGGTCAGCCCTTGCAGGTCGGCAGCTGCCGGCAGGGAGGGCAGAGCCAGCATCAGCATCAGCCACCACTTCCTCATGCACATCCCCCCTGCGGATTATTATTCTGTTCCCCGACATGCTGATCTACTTGACGGCTTCTTGATCAGTTTCATCATCTGTAATGACCCCCTGGTTTCTGCACACCCTACGCAGCTAATGCCGGGTGTGCTCGGGGTGCCACATAGCCCAGAGAC
>NZ_JACEFT010000038.1 GCF_013697085.1 Billgrantia kenyensis | reverse complement strand
GAGGCAAGGCCATGACGGGACGATGACGCCGAGACTGTCCACAGGCGTTCGCAGCAAGCGCCTGTGGATGGTCTTGCATGTCCGCCAAAGACGACGACGCCCGCACGGGGCGGGCGTCGAAGCAAGCTCGAGTCAGCTCGAGGCTGGCGGCGACTGCATTTTGCGCATGATCGCCATGACCGGACCGGAGGCCACATAGGCGCCGAACAGCAGCAACAGCATCACCGAAGGCTGCACCGAGATCACCACGAAGCCGAGCACGATGGCCAGCAGCACCACGAAGGGCACCGGCCCCTTGAGGTCGATCTCCTTGAAGCTGTAGTAGCGGATATTGCTGACCATCAGAACCCCGGCAGTGGCGACGACGAACAGCATCAGCAGCTTGAAGCCGAAGGCTTCGGCGTCGAAGCTGTGGAAGGTCCAGACACTGGCGGCCACGAAAGCCGCTGCAGAGGGACTCGGCAGGCCGATGAACCATTTCTTGTCGACGCTGCCGATCTGCACATTGAATCGCGCCAGACGCAGCGCTGCGCAGGCGACATAGAGAAATGCCACGACCCAGCCCGTCTTGCCGATATCCTGAAGTATCCAGGTGAACGCCACCAACGCCGGCGCCACGCCAAAGGAAAGCATGTCGGAGAGGCTGTCATACTCAGCCCCAAAGGCACTCTGGGTGTTGGTCAGACGCGCCACGCGACCATCCAGGCCATCAAGCACCATGGCAATGAAGATAGCGACCGCAGCCGCAGTAAAATCTCCATTGATGCCGGCCACGACGGAAAAGAAGCCGGCGAAAAGGGCAGAGGTAGTAAAAAGGTTGGGCAACAGGTAGATACCCTTGCGCCGGACTTTCTTACCGTTCTCAATCGACTCTTCGATGACCTCTGTCTCGCGTACGAAGGCCGCCGCCAGATCCTCTTCTGCAGGTCGCGCACCTTGGCCTTCTGAGGAACCGGCTTCGGTACCACCGCGGGCCTTGTCATGCTCTGTATTGCGGGACTCCTGACTCATTCACTTCGTCCATAGCCGGAATGGGTTCACCCTGAGGGTTTGCCCTCATTCTACACCGAGATAACGAGGCGCAAAGTGCAGGCGTCACTCCTGAGAAACGCCAAGGGCGCGGAAAACCGCGCCCTTGGGAGCAACATGATGGATTTGCCATCAGTTCTTGGACTTGTCCACCAGTTGGTTGGCAGCAATCCACGGCATCATGCCGCGTAGCTTGGCACCCACCTGCTCGATCTCGTGCTCGGCGTTGAGGCGACGACGAGCGGTCATGGAAGGATAGTTGGTGTTACCTTCCTGAATGAACATCTTGGCGTACTCGCCGGTCTGGATGCGCTTGAGCGCGTTGCGCATGGCCTGACGGGACTGCTCGTTGATCACCTCGGGCCCGGTCACGTACTCGCCATACTCCGCGTTGTTGGAGATGGAGTAGTTCATGTTGGCGATGCCGCCCTCGTACATCAGGTCGACGATCAGCTTGAGCTCGTGCAGGCACTCGAAGTAGGCCATCTCCGGCGCATAGCCCGCCTCGGTGAGAGTCTCGAAGCCAGCCTTGACCAGCTCGACCGCGCCGCCGCACAGAACCGCCTGCTCACCGAACAGGTCAGTTTCGGTCTCGTCCTTGAAGGTGGTTTCGATGATTCCGCTACGGCCGCCGCCGATGGCTGCCGCGTAGGAAAGCGCCAGCTCCTTGGCCTTGCCGGAAGCATCCTGGTGGATGGCGATCAGGTCGGGAATACCGCCGCCCTTGACGAACTCGGAGCGCACGGTATGGCCCGGCGCCTTGGGCGCGACCATGATCACGTCGAGATCCTTGCGCGGTTCGATCTGGTTGTAGTGGATGTTGAAGCCGTGGGCGAAGGCCAGAGTAGCGCCTTGCTTCAGGTTCGGCTCGATCTGATTTTCGTAGATCGCCTTCTGGTTTTCGTCCGGCGCCAGGATCATCACCACGTCGGCGCTCTTGCACGCCTCCTCGACGGAAGCCACCTTGAGGCCGGCGGCTTCGGCCTTGGCCGCGGAACCGGAGCCGGCACGCAGGGCGACGGTCACGTCGACGCCGGACTCCTTGAGGTTGTTGGCGTGCGCATGACCCTGAGAGCCGTAGCCCACGATGGTGACCTTCTTGCCCTGAATGAGGGAGAGATCGCAGTCCTTGTCGTAGAAAACGTGCATTGTTCAGTGCTCCTGGAAGCGAAGTGGAGATTTCTCTTGTGTCAGCGTTGATGGCCACCCGCGCCGTCTGTCGCGGCGCTGGGAGTCGGCACATTCGATGCCCCTACCTTACCGCCACGTGATCGTTGCGTAAAACGCGATATTTGCAATATCACATGCCGAATCATGCAATAATCGCTGAATGGACATGCGCCCCCTCAAACAGTTTCTCGCCCTGGCCGATACGCTGCACTTCGGCCGCGCCAGTGAGCTGTGCCACATCAGTCCTTCGACGCTGTCACGCACGATCCGTCAGCTCGAAGAGACGCTCGATGCACCACTATTCGTGCGCGACAACCGCCACGTGGCCCTGACCCGCCAGGGTCAGCTATTCCAGGAGTACGCACGCGAGGCGCTCGGACAGTGGGAGCTGCTGCGCCATGCCCTCAGCAGTCAGGTCGGTGAGCTAGCCGGCGAGATCAGCATCTACTGTTCGGTCACCGCCAGCTACAGCTTCCTCTACGACCTGCTGAGCGATTTTCGCCTCCGCCATCCGCGCATCGAACTCAAGCTACATACCGGCGACCCGGCGGAGGCGATGAACCGCGTGCTGGCCGGAGAGGAGGACATGGCCATCACCCCGCGACCTCGCAGCGCTCCCGGCGCCCTGGCCTTCAAGTCGCTGACCCGCTCGCCGCTGGTCTTCATCGCGCCTGAAGAGCAGGTAGACTGGATACCTTCCACTCCGGACTCCCCCTCCGCCGAACAGTGGCGTGACGTGCCGATGATTCTCTCCGAGGCTGGGCTTTCGCGGGAGTATGCCGATACCTGGTTCCGCGCCCTGGGAGTGACGCCGACGATCTATGCCCAGGTGGCGGGCCACGAGGCGATCGTCAGCATGGTCGGCCTCGGTTTCGGCATCGGTGTGGTACCGAAGATCGTGCTCGACAACAGCCCCCTGGCCGAGCGGGTGAGAGTGCTCCCGGTCAAGCCGGAGCTGCCCCATTACGACGTCGGCCTGTGCGTGCTCAACCGCCAGCTGAAGCGCCCGCTGATCCAGGCGCTGTGGGACGAGGTCGAGGAGCGCTGACAGGGCGAGAAAACACACAAAAAAGCCGCCCCGAAGGGCGGCTAGTCGATACGACTGGCAGTAGCTCAGAGGCTGAGTACTTTATCGCCGCGGGCAATACCGGAAACCCCGGTCCGCGCCACCTCGAGGATCCCCACCGGCCCCATGGCCTGCAGGAAGGCATCGAGCTTGGGCGCATCGCCGGTGATCTGCACCGTGTAGAGGCTCGGCGTGACGTCGACGATCTGCGCACGGAAGATGTCCACCGTCCGCTTGACCTCGTCGCGGGCCGCGCCCAGCGCCTTGACCTTCACCAGCATCAGCTCGCGCTCGATGTGATTGCCCTCGGTGAGATCCACCAGCTTGATCACGTCGATCAGCTTGTTGAGGTGCTTGGTGATCTGCTCGATCACCCGGTCGTCACCTACCGTGGTCACGGTCAGCCGCGACAGCGACGGGTCCTCGGTGGGCGCCACGTTGAGCGTCTCGATGTTGAAGTTGCGCTGCGAGAACAGCCCTACCACGCGAGACAGTGCGCCCGGTTCGTTTTCCATGAGAATCGAGATGATATGGCGCATCAGGTCCGCTCCGTCTTGGAAAGCAGCATGTCACGCATGGAGCCCAGGGGCACCTGCATCGGATAAACGTGCTCGCGCGGGTCGACGATGACGTCGAGGAACACCAGCTCGTGATTGTCGGCGAAGGTACGCTCCAGCGCAGGCCGCAATTCCTCCATCGTTTCCACCCGCAGCGCGGTGAACCCATAGGCCTCGATCAGCTTGGCAAAGTCGGGCAGCGACTCCATGTAGGAGTGTGCGTGGCGTGACTTGTAGTTGAGGTCCTGCCACTGGCGCACCATGCCCAGCGAGGCGTTGTTCAGGTTGACGATCTTCACCCCCCCGCCGAACTGCTTACAGGTGGAGAGCTCCTGCATCATCATCTGGAAACTGCCCTCACCAGTGACACAGATGACCTGCTCGTCCGGGAAGTTCTGCTTGATGCCCATGGCCGCGGGGAAGCCGAAGCCCATGGTGCCAAGCCCACCCGAGGTGATGAAGCGGTTGGGCTTGTCGAACTTGTAGTACTGCGCCGCGAACATCTGGTGCTGGCCCACGTCGGTGGTGACATAGGCTTCGCCGCGGGTGATCTCGCACAGCGCCTCGATCACCTCCTGAGGCTTGAGCTGCTCGCCCGGCTTCGACGGCTCATAAAGCTTGCCGCGACGCTCCTCACGCCAGCCGTCGATCTTGCCCCACCACTCGGTCAGCGCCTCGGGGTGAGCGATCTCCTTGCCCTGGACCAGACTGATCATCTCGTCGATGACACTGGCCGCCGGCCCCACGATGGGCACGTCGGCGCGCACGGTCTTGGAAACCGAGCTCGGGTCGATGTCGACATGAATGATCTTGGCCGTGGGACAGAACTTGGAGGTGTTGTTGGTCACGCGGTCGTCGAAGCGTGCACCGATGGCAACGATCAGATCGGCGTGGTGCATGGCCATGTTCGACTCATAGGAGCCGTGCATACCCAGCCAGCCCAGGCACTGACGATCGCTCTGCGGATAAGCACCGATACCCATCAGCGTGGTGGTGATGGGATAGCCCAGGCGCTTGACCAGGTCGGTGAGCCCTTCACAGGCACGCCCGGTCACCACGCCGCCGCCGGTGTAGAACACCGGCCGCTTGGCCTTGAGCATCATCTCCACAGCCTTCTTGATCTGGCCGGTATGCCCCCGTGCCACCGGGTTGTAGGAGCGCATCTTGACCTTTTTCGGGTAGACGTACTCGTAGCGCTCGGTGGGTGCCGTCATGTCCTTGGGGATATCCACCACCACCGGACCGGGGCGCCCCGTCGAGGCCAGGTAGAAGGCCTTCTTGAGGACTTCAGGAATTTCGGTCGGGTGCTTGATCGAGAAGCTGTGCTTCACGATGGGGCGGGTCACACCAATGATGTCGGTTTCCTGGAAGGCGTCGTCGCCGATCAGGTGGCTCATTACCTGGCCACACAGCACTACCATGGGGATCGAGTCCATGTAGGCGGTGGCGATGCCGGTAACGGCATTGGTGGCGCCGGGGCCGGAGGTGACCAGGACCACGCCGGGCTTGCCGGAAGCTCGGGCGTAGCCGTCGGCGGCATGGGTGGCCGCCTGTTCGTGGCGCACGAGGATGTGCTTGACCTTGTCCTGACGGAACAGTGCATCGTAGATGTGCAGCGCTGCACCGCCCGGATAGCCATAGATGTATTCGACGCCTTCATCCTGCAGGAATCGGGCAATCATATCCGCGCCGGAAAGCAATTCCACTTGTGTATCTCCCCTGGAGGTCTCGAGTGCGATCCGCGCCCGTTGATGGGCACGGGTTCGAGTGCGGCGGTATGCCGCTGTCGGCCGAGCCGACACCTGATGCCAAACCCTGGCATTTAGCCCTGTTGGGGCCTGCACTCTCATCGGGAACGCACTGCGACGACCGCGCTCGCGCTAGCCGGGCGTTCCCTTCACGGCGGATCGCCGCGTCGGGGCATTGGCCAGAAGCGGCGGTTGGCCGCATCCGGTAGTCCTTCGGCGGGTAAAGGCCACTCGGCCTACCCTTCACGCGGGGATGGGGGGTTGCCCGCTGGATCCGCGCCCGTAAATCAGGAACGCTCAAGATTCCACCAGCCTTGCTGCAGTGTCAACCGTCCAGGCACCCGCCCACACTCGGAGCATAAAAAAGCCCGCCGGCAGAGCAGGCGGGCAAGGGGGTTACAGGACGCAACCTATCATCAAGTGTAGTCGTTTGCCGGGCCGCGCAGCGGCCGGTGCGTAACGTTATGTATCAAGTACGAAACACTAGCTTCTCGCCTTCCATCTCGACATGGATGACATCCCCGGGCACGAAGCGGGCGGCCAGCAGGTCCTGCGCCAGCGGGTTCTCGATGCGGCTCTGGATCGCCCGCTTCAGCGGCCGCGCGCCGAAGACCGGATCGAAGCCCACCTGGGCGAGCTGGGCCATGGCTTCGGCGCTCACCTCCAGCTGCAGGCCGTGCTCGGCCAGGCGGCCGCGCAGGCGGTCGAGCTGGATCCCGGCAATGGCCTCGATCTGCGCCTGGCGCAGGGCGTGGAACACCACCACCTCGTCGATGCGGTTGATCAGCTCGGGGCGGAAGTGCATCCCCACCACGTCCATGACGGCGCGCTTCATCTCCTCGTACTGCTCATCGTCGCCACCCATGCGCTGGATGATGTCCGAGCCCATGTTGGAGGTCATCACGATCACGGTGTTGCGGAAATCCACCGTGCGGCCCTGGCCATCGGTGAGGCGGCCATCCTCGAGTACCTGCAGCAGGATGTTGAAGACATCCGGGTGAGCCTTCTCCACCTCGTCGAGCAGCAACACCGAGTAGGGCTTGCGCCGCACTGCCTCGGTCAGGTAGCCGCCCTCCTCGTAGCCCACGTAGCCGGGCGGGGCGCCGATCAGTCGAGCCACGGAGTGCTTCTCCATGAACTCCGACATGTCGATGCGCACCATCGCCTCTTCGGTGTCGAACAGGAAGTTGGCCAGCGCCTTGCACAGCTCGGTCTTGCCCACCCCGGTCGGGCCGAGGAACAGGAACGAGCCATTGGGCCGGTTGGGGTCGGCGAGCCCGGCTCGGGAGCGGCGCACGGCGTTGGCTACGGCGGTGACCGCCTCCTCCTGGCCGATCACCCGCTGATGCAGTGCTTCCTCCATGCGCAGCAGCTTGTCGCGCTCGCCCTCGAGCATCTTGGCCACGGGGATACCGGTCCAGCGCGACACCACCTCGGCGATCTCCTCCTCGGTGACGTTGGAGCGCAGCAGCTTGTGCTTGGAGGTGTCGGCCTCGGTCTCGCTCGACTCGGCGATCTTCTTCTCCAGCTCGGGGATCACACCGTACTGCAGCTCCGACATGCGACCGAGGTCGCCCTGACGACGGGCCTGCTCCAGCTCGATCTTGGCTTTTTCGAGCTCTTCCTTGAACTGCCCTGCCCCCTGGATGCTGGCCTTCTCCGCCTTCCAGATCTCGTCGAGGTCGGCGTATTCGCGTTCGAGTTCGTCGATCTGCTCCTGCAGGATTTCGAGACGCTTCTTCGAGGCTTCGTCGGTCTCCTTCTTGAGATGCTCGCGCTCCATCTTGAGCTGGATCAGGCGACGCTCGAGGCGATCCATCTCCTCGGGCTTGGAGTCGAGCTCCATGCGAATGCGCGACGACGCCTCGTCGATCAGGTCGATGGCCTTGTCGGGCAGTTGGCGGTCGGTGATATAGCGGGTCGACAGCTTGGCCGCGGCGATGATGGCGCCGTCGGTGATGTCGACATTATGGTGTACCTCGTAGCGCTCCTTGAGCCCGCGCAAGATCGCCACGGTGTCCTCTTCGCTGGGCTCGTCGACCAGCACTTTCTGGAAGCGGCGCTCGAGGGCGGCATCCTTCTCGATGTACTTGCGATACTCGTCCAGCGTAGTGGCGCCCACGCAGTGCAGCTCGCCGCGGGCCAGCGCCGGCTTGAGCATGTTGCCGGCGTCCATGGCGCCCTCGGCCTTGCCGGCACCGACCATGGTGTGCAGCTCGTCGATGAACAGGATTACCCGGCCCTCCTCCTGGGCCAGCTCCTTGAGCACAGACTTAAGACGCTCCTCGAACTCGCCGCGGAACTTGGCCCCCGCCAGCAGGGCGCCCATGTCCAGCGACAGCACGCGCTTGTCCTTGAGTCCGTCCGGCACCTCACCGTTGACGATGCGCTGGGCCAGACCCTCGACGATGGCGGTCTTGCCCACCCCGGGCTCGCCGATCAGCACCGGGTTGTTCTTGGTACGCCGCTGCAGCACCTGGATGGTGCGGCGAATCTCATCGTCACGGCCAATCACCGGGTCGAGCTTGCCCTCGGTGGCACGCGCGGTGAGGTCGAGGGTGTACTTCTCCAGCGCCTCGCGGCTCTCCTCCGCGTTGGGGTCGTCGACTCGCTCGCCGCCACGCACGCTGTCGATGGCGCTCTCGAGCGCCTTGCGGGTGACGCCGGCCTGAGTCAGCAGCTTGGTCACCGCATGGCCCATCTCCAGCGCGGCGAGCAGCACCAGCTCGCTGGCGATGTATTGATCGCCGCGCTTCTGTGCCTCGCGGTCAGTCAGGTTGAACAGCTTGATCAGGTCCCGGGAGGGCTGCACCTCACCGGTGAACTGGGCCACCTGGGGCAGGTCGTCCAGGTGGCCGGCCAGGGCGTCACGCAGGCGCGCGGCATCGCCGCCGGTCTTCTGGATCAGCGCCTTGGTGCCGGTATCGCGGGCATCGAGCAGCGCCAGCAGCAGGTGGCCGGGCTCGAGCTGATTGTGGCCACGGCCCACGGCCAGCGACTGGGCATCGGCCACGGCGTTCTGCAGCGTGGTGGTGAACTTGTCGAAACGCATTCGCTTTCCTCCATCGGGGTGGCGGCGCGTTCGGACGCACCGCTTTGCCCTGTCGTATCGTATTGACAGAATCAATGGAGTCAGCGTGGCCGGCTTTCAAGTCGCCGGCCAAGGAAAGCGCTGAAGTCTTGATGCAGGTCAGCGCAGCCAGATCACGCTGGCCATGCGCCCGGTCTTGCCATCGTCACGTCGATGGGAGTAGAAGCGCGGCTCGCAGGCGGTACAGAAGTGCCCTCCGCTGATGTGGGCGACCCCCAGCCGCTCCAGCCGCAGGCGGGCCAGCTTGTAGAGATCGCCCATGTAGTGGCCCAGGCGGTAGGGGCTGGGGTCGAAGGCCGCGGCTGCCTCCGGGTGCACCCCGGTGAAAGCCTGCTGCACCTCCGGCCCGACCTCGAACTGGGCATTGGAAATCGCCGGCCCCAGCCACGCCATCAGCTCCTCGGGCGGCGCGCCGAGCGCCGCCACGGTGGCTTCCAGCACCCCGCCAGCCAGACCGCGCCAGCCGGCATGGGCCACGCCGACCCGGGTGCCTTGGCGGTCACAGAAGAACACCGGCAGGCAGTCGGCGGTAAGCACCACGCAGGCGTGGCCATGGTCGAAGGCCACCGCAGCATCGGCCTCGGGCTGGCTGTCGCTGTAGCTCGCCTGCACCCGAGCACCGTGCACCTGCCGGAGCCACAGCAGCGGCCGCTCGTCATCGATCTCATCGCCAATGAGCCGACGGCAGAGCTCGACGTGGGCGGGCGTGTCACCCACCTGATCGGCTGGATTGAAACAGGCGAAGTCGCCCTGGCTGGGGCCGGTCTCGCGGGTAGTCACGAAGGCACCGACCGCGGCAGGCGCCGGCCAATCGGGTTCGATCAGGGTCGGTTGCAGATGGGGGGCGTCGCTCATCGGAACTCCTCGGCCTCAGCGCATGACCTCGTGGTCGTCACGCAAATAGTCGATCAGCAGCAGCAGATCGTCGGGTAACGGCGCGCGAAACGCCACCGTCTCACCGCTACCGGGGTGCAGAAAGGCCAGCTTCCTGGCATGCAGTGCCTGGCGGGGGAAGCCTCGCAGCAGCTCCTTGAGCGCTTCGCTGGCGCCGGGCGGCAGCTTGAGACGACCACCGTAAACCGGGTCGCCCACCAGCGGAAAGCGCCGATGAGCCATGTGTACACGGATCTGGTGGGTACGCCCGGTCTCGAGCCGGCAGCGCACATGGGTGTGGGCGCGGAAACGCTCGACCACCCGGTAGTGGGTCACCGCCGGCTTGCCGCTTGGGTGCACCGCCTGGCGCTTGCGATCCTTGGGGTGACGGCCGATGGGAGCGTCCACCGTACTACCCGAGGTCATCACGCCGACGCACACCGCATCGTATTCGCGTGACACCGTGCGCGCCTGGAGCTGCTCCACCAGCGCAGTCTGGGCGGCAAGGGTCTTGGCCACGACCATCAAGCCGGTGGTGTCCTTGTCCAGGCGGTGGACGATTCCGGCGCGGGGCACGGCGGCGAGACCAGGGCAGTGATGCAGCAGGGCGTTGAGCAGGGTGCCGTCCGGGTTGCCGGCGGCAGGGTGAACCACCAGGCCGGCCGGCTTGTCGATGACCAGCACCTCGTCGTCTTCGTGCACCACCGCCAGGGGAATGTCCTCGGCCTCGAAGCGGGTCTCCTCCTCGAGGGTGGCGGTAAGTTCGAGCCGCTCGCCGCCGGCGACCTTGTCCTTGGGCTTGCCCGGACGGCCGTCGACCGTGAGCGCCCCCTGCTTGATCCATTGCTTGAGACGTTCGCGCGAGTGCTCGGCGAAGAGTTCGGCAGCGGCCTGATCGAGACGACTCCCGGCCAGGGAGGTGGGCACGCGCTGCTGGGCTTCCAGGGTCTGGGGCATAAGGGCTATCGCTGAACAACACCGAGGACTGCGTTTTCACGCAAGGTGCTTTATAGTGGACGGGTTACGGCCAATCCTACCATGGCCGACACGGGTTGTTAGACACGAGGATCACGATGCGCGTTTCCCCCATCGCCACACGCCTTGTCGCCCTGCTTCTGGTGACTGCGCTAATCACGGGCTGTGCCGGCAGGTCTGCCACGGAAGAAGACGAATTCGAAGGTGTCGCTGAACAGCAGCTCTACGACGAGGCACGCGACGCGCTCGACGGTGGCCGCTACACCACGGCCATCTCACGCCTCGAAGCCATCGATACGCGTTATCCCTTTGGCCGCCACGCCGAGCAGGCGCAGCTCGAGCTGATCTACGCCTACTACGAGACCCAGGACTGGGAGGCTGCGCGCGCCGCTGCCAGCCGCTTCATCCGCCTGCACCCCACCCATCCCCAGGCTGACTACGCACTGTACATGCGTGGCCTGGCATCGTGGCAGGCAGGTCGCTTCAGTCTCGAGCGCCTGCGCCTGATCGATATTTCCAAGCGCGACCTGGGTGCCTCGCGCGACGCCTACAACGACTTCCGCGAGCTGGTATCCCGCTACCCCGCCAGCGAATATGCCCCGGATGCCGAGCAGCGCATCGTCTACCTGCGTAACGTGCTGGCCCGCCATGAGCTTCACGTGGCCGACTTCTACCTGCGCAAGGGCGCCTACCTGGCCGCCGTCGAACGCGGCCGCTGGGTCATCGAGAACTACCCGGAGTCCGAGGCCACCCGCGATGCCCTGGCCGTCATGGTCGAGGGCTACCTGGGGCTCGACATGCGCGACCGCGCCCGTGAGGTCCTGCAGGTGCTGATCGAGAACGACCCCGGCAACGACCGCCTGCGTGGGCGTACCTTCCAGCCGCAGCACGTTCGCACGCAGTCGCTCTCCGCCTGAGCGTGACCCGAACCAGTCGAGCAACCCGCCAGCCTGCGCTGGCGGGTTGTCTCGTTCAGGGCAGCCTCAGTCGCCTGGCTGCCAGGCGTTGACGATGGGATAGCGGCGGTCGCGACCGAATCCACGCGGCGTCACCCGCACGCCCACCGGCGCCTGGCGCCGCTTGTACTCGTTGCGATCGACCAGCTTGACCACCTGATAGACATCGTCGCGCTCGAAGCCGGCGTCGATGATCGCCTCGGCACTCATGTCACCCTCGATGTAGCGCATGAGGATAGCATCCAGCGTGTCGTAGTCGGGCAGCGAGTCGGTGTCCTGCTGCCCCGGCGCCAGCTCGGCCGAGGGCGGTCGGGTGATCACCCGTTCGGGAATCGCCGGGGCCTGGGCGTTGCGCCAGCGGGCCAGGCGATAGACCCAGGTCTTGTAGACGTCCTTGAGCGCATTGAAGCCGCCCACCATGTCACCGTAGAGCGTGGCATAGCCCACTGCCATCTCGCTCTTGTTGCCGGTAGTGAGCACCATCAGGCCCTTCTTGTTGGAGATCGCCATCAGCAGCACGCCGCGGCAGCGCGACTGCAGGTTCTCCTCGGTGGTGTCACGCTCGGTGCCGGCAAAGCTGTCGGCCAGGGTGGCCATGAAGGCGTCGACCATGGGCTCGATCGGCAGCACCTCGTAGTGCACGCCGAGCAGGCGCGCCTGCTCGGCAGCGTCCTCCTGGGACATGTCGGCCGTGTAGCGGTAGGGCATCATCACCGCCTGTACCCGCTGCGGTCCCAGGGCATCGACGGCGATGGCCAGCGTCAGGGCCGAGTCGATGCCGCCGGAGAGCCCCAGCACCACGCCCTTGAACCCGCTCTTGTTGACGTAGTCACGCACGCCGCTGACCAGCGCGCAGTAGAGGCTCTCCTCCGGCTCCTCGAGGGGTTCGATCTCGCCCTCCACCGGCCCCCAGGCACCGTTCTCCTGCACGAACTGCACCGGCATCAGCCCCGCCTGCCAATAGGGCGCCCCCACGCGAACGGTGCCGCCCGCGTCGGCACAGGCCGAGCCGCCATCGAACACCAGCTCGTCCTGGCCGCCAATGGTGTTGACATAGACCAGCGGCAGCGAGACCTCGGCGGCACGCTGCTCCAGCAGGCGCAGGCGCTCGGCCGGCTTGTCCTGATGGTAAGGCGAGGCGTTCAGGGTAACGAGGATCTCCGCGCCGGCGTCACGCGCCGCCTTGACCGGCCCGCCATCCCACAGATCCTCGCAGATCAGTACGCCGAGCCTGGCGCCCTTGTGCTCGATCACCAGGCTCTTCTCGCCGGTGGCGAAGTAGCGCCGCTCATCGAACACCTGATAGTTGGGCAATACCTGCTTGGCGTACTCGCCGATCCACTCACCGTTGTAGAGCAGCCCGGCCAGATTGTAGGTCAGCCCCTCACGGCGGCCGGGATAACCGATGATCACCAGCACGTCGCGGGCCACCTTGGCCGCCATGCGGGAGCGGGCCTCGCGCAGTCGGGTCTCCATGGAAGGACGCAGCAGCAGATCCTCGGGGGGGTAGCCGCTGAGGAACAGCTCGGGGAACACCACGATATCGGCACCATGCTCGATGCGTGCCTCGCGAACGGCCTCGATGGCGCGATCGGCATTGCCGGGGATATCACCCACCAGCGGGTCCAACTGCGCCATTACTAGCGTCAAGTCTTGCATGGGCGTAGAAATCTCTTGAGAATCCGAAGTCATCATATTGTCCCGCAAGGGCCTCCGGCTGGCAAAGCCGCTAGCCCATCTATGGGAGATGGAAAAGGATGAACCTTTTGCTGATTCGCTTGATCATCTTCGCCGTGCTGTTCCTTGCCGGCCTCAAGCTCTACCGCATGTACCGCGAGTGGAAGCTCGACCGCGAGGAAGCACTGAACGGCGAATCGCACCAGGAAGGCGGCCAGATGGTGCGCTGCGCCTGGTGTCAGGTACACGTGCCGGAGTCCGAAGCCCTGCGCGAGAAAGGCGACTGGTTCTGCAGCAGCGCTCATCGCGACCGCTACCTGCAGGAGCAGCAACCCGAGGAATAGGCTGGCATTCCATGCCGACGATCGCTTACACAAATTATCTGGTCTGACCGATAGAAGCGATAACTGGCTCGACTAGAGTGACTCTCTCGTGATCACGGGAGTGTCGCCCAGGAGAGCACCATGGACGTGGCTCATGCCTCGAATCTTGCCGTCTCGCGCCAGCGAGGCCTCACCCTTCTCGAGTTGCTCGTCGTCATTGCAGTGGCCAGCCTGCTCATGGGCTGGGCAGTTCCCGGCCTGCAGGCGATGAACGCGCGCCAGGAGGTGGCTGCCGAAGCCCATCGCCTGCGGGTGGCACTGTCACTGGGTAGAAACACGGCGATCACCCGGCGCACCTCGGTAATCGTCTGCCCCAGCCCCGACCGGCAGCGCTGCAACACCGAGGATTGGAGCGCCCCGCTGGCCATCGTGCTCGGCCCGCTGTCGGGCAACGACTTTGCCCCGGACGCCCTGCTCAGGGTGCTCGAGGACGGCCGCGGCGTCAGCGTCAGCTATCGTCAGGATAGCAAGCCGGTCCGCTTCACTCAGTTGGGCCGGTCGTCGGGACACAACGGCACTTTCCGCCTCTGCGGCCGCCATGGGCAAGGTGCCGAGCTGGTACTGAGCAATTTCGGCAGAGTGCGCGCAGGCAACACCATCAGCTGCTGACCCCGCCAAACCTGATGAGCAGAGAAATGCGACAAGCCATCGTAGGCTACCACCAGGACGACGAGGGGCACTGGGTCGCTGAGCTGGCGTGTGGCCACAACCAGCACGTGCGCCATCAGCCACCCTGGATAGAACGCCCCTGGGTCATGACAGAGACCGGGCGAAATACTCGCCTCGGCCTCGAGCTCGAATGCCTGAAGTGCGAGCGGGGCGAGCCGCGGGACAATCCATGACCCGGCCCCGTCCCATGGCACGGCCCCTCATCGAGCCCGCTATCCCTTGGGCCCCATCAGCAGCCAGATGATCAACCCCACGAGGGGGAACAGCAGTAACACGATGATCCACAGCAGCTTGGCAATGGGGCCAGCCGGGCTCTTGGCCACCTTGACGATGGCCCAGACCAGAATGATCAGCCAGATCAGGCCCAAAAGGCCGCCTACTTCGATTCCCATCAGACGTCTCCTTGTCCAGCGGTCGGTGTCGTTCAAGGAGTAGCACGCTGCCGCTCAGGTAACAATACGAAACTGTTACTCCAGGTAAGCCCGGGTAACTCACCTCAGCCGAGCTGCCACCAGTCGGGGAACAGCCGACGTACCTCCGCACGCCGAAAGCGATCGTCCATCAGCACCAGCGTGCCGCGGTCCTCGGGGCTGCGGATCACCCGGCCGGCGGCTTGAACCACCTTGATCAGTCCCGGAATGCGATAGGCGTAGGCATCGCCGTTGCCGAAGCGTGTCTCGAGCCTGGCCTTGAGCGTCTCGTTGAAGGGGTCGAACGGCGGCAAGCCCAAGGTAGCAATGAAAGCACCAATCAGGCGCTCGCCGGGCAGGTCGATACCCTCGCCGAAGGCCCCTCCCAGCACCGCGAAGCCGATGCCCTGCCCGCCCGAGCGAAAGCGGGCCAGGAAGGCATCGCGCTCCTCTTCGCGCATGCCGCGGCTCTGACACCAGTGGGGCAAGTTGGGGTGAAGCTGCTCGAGCCGCTCGGCCACCGCCTGCAGGTAGGCGAAGCTGCTGAAGAAAGCCAGATAAAGCCCCGGGCGCCGGTGGTACTGCGCAGCCAGCTCGGCGACGATAGGGTCGAGCGAGGCCTCTCGGTCGCGCAGCCGCGTCGAAATGCCGCCCTGGATACGTACCGCCAACTGGTTGTCGCGGAACGGTGAGGCGACCGACTGGCTGACACACTCCTCAGGCAACCCAAGCAGATCGCGATAGTAGCGCGGCGGGTTCAGCGTGGCCGAGAACAGGACCGCGCTATGCGCCTGGGCAAAGCGTGGCGCCAGGAAGTCCGCCGGTACCAGGTTGCGCAGCCCCAGCCGCGACCGACCGCGGCCATGCCGGGAGAGATCACAGAGCGAGTGATCGTCGAATGTCTCGGCCAGGCGAACGAACGCCAACGCCTCGAACAGCCGTTCCTGCAGCACCGGGTCGGCGCCGCCGGGATGCTCGGCCAGATAGTCGCTGGTCGCCGTCGCCACCTGCTGCAGCGCGCCGACCAGGCGGCTGGGCAAGCCGTCGAGTACCCGATAGGCGGGGCGACCCCGCTGCCCTTCGTCGGCGCCGCCCTGCTCGCGCACCAACGCCTGCCACTGGCGCATCAGCCGACCGAAGGGCTTCACCAGCGGCGCTGGGGCACTGCGGTGCAGCGTCGCGAAAGCGTGCTGGTCCAGCTCCCCGCTGTACATGCCCCGGGCCCGCTCCACCAGGTTGTGGGCCTCGTCCACCAGCAGCGCCAGACGCCAGCCATCGGCCTGGGCCAGGCCGTGCAGCAGCGCCGAGACGTCGAAGTAGTGGTTGACGTCACCCACGCAGACGTCGCTCCAGCGCGCCAGCTCCTGGCCCAGGTAGTAGGGACATACCCCATGCTCCAGGGCCACCTCGCGCAGCGCTTCGCGGTCGAGCCAGCCGCGTTCGACCGCCGCCTGACGCGCGGCGGGCAGCTTGTCGTAGAAGCCGGCGGCCAGCGGGCAGGCCTCGCCGTGGCACGCCTTGTCCGGATGCTCGCAGGCCTTGCTCCGCGCCGTCAGTTCCAGCACCCGCACCGGCAGGCGATCCTCCTCACGCCCACCGCAGTCATCGGCAGCCCCCAACTGCACCAGCGCCTGCAGCGCCAGACGTCGTCCCGGCGTCTTCATGGTCAGAAAGGCGAGCCGGTCGATCCGCCGGCGCGGCATCGCCTTCAAGGTGGGAAACAGCGTGGCCACGGTCTTGCCGATGCCGGTCGGCGCCTGGGCCAGCAGGCAGCGACCGGTGGCCGCCGCCTTGTAGACACCCTCGGCCAGCTCGCGCTGCCCGGGGCGAAACTCGGCGTGGGGAAAGCTCAGCCCGGCCAGGGCGGTATCGCGGGCCTGGCGATGGCGGGCCTCCTGCTCGGCCCAGCTCAGGAAGCGCTCGCACTGCGCCTCGAAGAAGGCGCTGAGCTCGGTGGCGCTGGCCTGCTCGGTCAGCAGGGTCTCGCGCTCGCTGCCGATATCGAAATAGACCAGCGCCAGGGTCAGCGAATCGAGCCCCCGCTCGGCGCACAACAGCGCCCCGTAGACCTTGACCTGAGCCCAGTGCAGGGCACGCTGATTGGCGGGCATGCGCGAGAGATCGCCGCGATGGGTCTTGATCTCCTCCAGGCGATTGCGGGCCGGGTCGTAGCCATCGGCCCGCCCGCTGACCATAAGCCCGCCATACTCCCCGGCAAGCGTCAGCTCAGCCTCGTAGCCCTCGTCGCGCCGGCCAGTCACCAGGGCATGGCCGGCGATCCCCTCGCGGGCGCTGGGCGAGGGCGTGAAGCGATGGTCGAGATCGCCCTCACGGGCGGAGAAGTCGCACAGCGCCCGCACCGCCACGCGGTAGAGCGGCGCTTCGCCGCTCGCCACGGCAGCGCTCATGACGCCTCGCCCTGCTGCCAGGTCACGTGACAGACCACGGCCTCGATGCCCTGGGCCTGGAAGAACGCCAGCCAGCGCCGCTGGTTATCCTGCAGGCGGTCACCAGGGCCCTTCACCTCGATCAGCCGATAGCGCGGCTCCCCGACGCCGGCCCCGGGAAAAAACTGGATCAGGTCGGGCAGGCCAGCGCGATTGACCTTGAGATCGGCCAACAGGCGCTCAAAGCAGACCCGCAGATGCGCTGCCGGCATGCAGGCCAGAGCCAGCTCCAGCAGCGACTCGTCGAGCGCTTCCCAGTACAGGAAAGGCGAGGCGGTGCCGTGCTTTTCATGCCAGGTCTTGCGGATGACCTCGCCATGGGTGCCATCGTCGAGACGCGCCAGGCAGGCATCAAAGCGATCGCTGCGCCGCGATACGAAGTCGTCGCGGTACAGGTCCGCCGGACCGGCATGAAAAGGATGAAAGAAGGCGCCTGGCAAGGGCGCGAACAGCGCCGGCCAGCAGAGCAGCCCGAACAGACCGCAAATGAGCGTATTCTCCACATAGTGCACCGGCGCATCGGGGCTGCCCAGATGCCGGGCCACGGCTTGTTCGACACGGAGCGTCCCGGCATCTGCGGGCAGCGCCAGGCTGAGTTCGAGCCGCTGCAGTTCGGCGCCGGGCTCTTGGGCCGGCGCCGCCAACCCCAGCCGGCGGCAAAGCCGTGGCAGCAGACGCGCCAGCGCCTGTCGCTCCTGCTCGCAGACCGGCGCAGCAAACGCCGGCGCGGCCAGATCGTGTGCCTGGCCGTGCTCCCCCAGCCGCTCCAGCAGCCGCAGGCGACGGATGCGCGCCTCCACCTGGCCGCCCGCTCCCGCGCCGCCTTCGGCATAGAGACGCAGTGCCAGCGCCGCGTTCCCGACACGCTCGGCGGCCTGGCCCAGACGATACAGCAGCCTGCCGCGCCGCTGTCCCAGCCAGGCGTTCTCCGCCGGTACGGCGGGCATTTCCGCCGCGAGTTCTTCAGGCGCCTCGCCCTGCTCCAGCCTTTCACGCAGCTCGTGCAGCTTGAGGTAAATGTCGACCTCCTCGCGCCGCTGGAAGGCGTGTGAACCGGGCTTCAATTCGACCTGTTCGAAACGCTGCACTCCGAGCTCCGTCAGTACGAACTCAGCCCAGTCCTGGCGCAGGTTGCCGAAGAACATCAGCCGCAGCCGGTCACACCAGGGCATCACGGCAAGACGTACGATCCGTTCCCCGGCCAGCGCAGCGGGAGCCTCAGCCCACCATTGCTCCAGGCGCTGCCGCCTGGGCAGCAGCGGCTCCAGCACATCGCCCAGTGCTGCCTTGCTCGCCCGAGGGGACAATTCGGCGTCAGCGATTTCATCTGCCAGGGCCTGGCGCAGCTCGGCCAGGCGCAGCAGGCGAAACAGCTCGGCGAACTCCAGCTCGGGATCCGCCTCGACCCAGCCTCCATCGACCAGCGGCGCCAGGGCATCCTGCGTATCGCCGATCTCGACATAAGCGAGCTTGTCGGTGCGAAAGAGCTCGCCCTTGCGCATCACCATGCGTACCAGCAGCGCCTGCGACGCCTCGGGCAGCAGTGCAAAGGCATCGATGCTCTGCCTCTCTCGCGGCGTCAACAGCCCAGCGTGATGCTCTCGCACCCAGCCCAGAACGAAGCGAAAGTTCGCCAGGTAGTAGAGCGGGTCGTCGAGCGAGGCGATGACTGCAGACGAAATACTGTTCATGCATCCATGATATCAGCCCGGCACGCCCCCGCCATCCCTTGCTCAGCTCAGGCCTGCGGAAAGTTCGCGCACCACCTCGGCTGCCGGCACTTCGCGACAGGCGCTGGCGTTCTGACCGGCCCACAGCGGCGAGAAATCGGCGCTGCCCACGGCCTCGGCGGCACTGCGCAGTGGGGCGATGGCGGCGGTAGCCAGGGGGAAGGCAGGCGCCGCCTCGCTGAGCGGGCCAAGCTCGCGCATCAGCCGGGTGACGATGCCCCGCGCGGGACGCCCCGTGTACAGGTTGGTCAGCGCCGTGTGGCGGGCGGCCTCACTCTGCAGCGCCTGGCGATGCAGAGCACTGGTCGTGGCTTCGGTGCAGCACAGGAAGGCGGTGCCGACCTGCACCGCCGCGGCGCCCAGCGCCAGTGCCGCACTCACCCCCCGGGCATCGGCTACCCCACCTGCGGCTATTACCGGCACCGACACCGCAGCCACCAGCTGCGGCAGCAGCGCAAAGGTTCCGAGCTGATGGGTGACATCCTCGGTAAGGAACATGCCGCGGTGCCCGCCGGCTTCCAGACCCTGGGCGATGATCGCATCGGCACCGTGGGCTTCGAGCCAACACGCTTCCTCGACGGTGGTGGCAGACGAGAGCACCACGGCCCCCCAGCCCTTGACCCGCTCGATCAGCTCGGGTGCCGGCAGGCCGAAATGGAAGCTGACCACCTCGGGGCGGAAGGGCTCGAGGGCATCGCATGCGTCATGATCGAACGGTCGCCGGCCGCCGCCGGCCGGCATGCTGTCGATATCCAGGCCGTACTCGGCGTAGAAGGGAGCCAGCGCGCGATGCCAGCGTGCCAGCTGTGCCTCGTCCGGCGCTGGCGGCGTGTGGCAGAAGAAGTTGACGTTGAGGGCGCGCGCGGAAGCCGCACGAATACGCTGGAGCTCATCCGCCATGGTTTCCGGCGTGAGCATGGCGCAGGGCAAGGCGCCAAGCCCCCCTGCCTCGCTCACGGCCACGGCCAGCTCGGCGCCCTGCACGCCGGCCATGGGCGCCTGGAGAATGGGAAGCTCGATGCCGAGCCGGCGGGTAAGACTCATGATTCCTCTCCCTGCTGTCGTTTGCTTCTCTGCCAGGGGCGCTTGGGCCCCAGGGTATCGGCGGCATAGGCACCCCGCTCGCCCATGGGACGCGGCTCGCCCACCGTGGTGTCGTGCTTGGTCTGGCGCTCCATTTCAGCGTTGATTTCGGCTCCCAGCAATACGACGAACGAGGAGAGCCAGAACCACAGCATCAGGATCACCACCGCACCCAGCGAGCCGTACAGCTCATCCATGTTGGCGAATTGCCCGACGTAGAGCGAGAGTCCGCCGGAACCGAGCAGCCACAGCAAGGTGGCCACCACGGTCCCCACGCTGACCCATTCCCAGCGCGGCGAGCTGCGATAAGGACCGAAGCGGTAAAGCACGGCGATCACGAACATCATCAGCAGCAGCAGGGCCGGCCAGCGTGACCAGGTGATCAGGGTGACCGCCGGGCCCTCCAGGGCAAGCCAGCCGACAACCAGCGGGAACAGCGCAATGAAACCGATCGCTCCAAGCGACAGCACGATCAGCCCAATCGTCAGCGTGGCCACGACCAGCATGCGATGCACGAAACCGCGCCGCTCCTCCTCGCCATAAACCACGTTGAGTCCAACCAGCAGTCCACGCACCCCCTTGGAGGCCACGAACATCGCCACCGCCAGGCCGAACAGCGCCGTCAGGCTGAGCCCGGTATCGGTATTGGCGCTGACCTCATGGGCCTGTTCGGTGATCAGCCGAGCACCGCCGGGCGGCATGAAGCGACTGAGCTCGTCGATCTGCTCGGTCAATTCAGCCGGATCGAAGGCCAGCGCCCATAGCGAGATGACCGCGGCAATGGCAGGAAACAGCGACAGCAGCGAATAGAAGGCGATACCTGCCGCCAGCATGTTGACGCGGTCATCGGCAGCCTGCTCCTTGACCCGCCACAGCACGTCCAGCCAGCCCGGGCCGGGAATCTGCTTCGGCGTGTCGGCCTTTCTTCCTCTCCTTGGATTCGCCATGGCTCTCCTCAGGGTTGCTGCGCCGGGCGCAGGATCATGCGAGCATCGCGAATCTCGATGTCGAAACGGTTGAGAAAGCTCATACCCAGCAGGGCTATATCGCCCTCGAGCCCGGGACTGATGGAGCCTCGCACCTGGGACGCAGTGAAGCCCCCCAGGCTGACCTCATCGAGGTTGGTGAGGTCGCCCCGCACCCGCCCGTTGGCGGTATTGAACCAGGCCGAACCGGCAGACTCCAGGCCCAGCCGGGCGGCGAAGTCCGCGGGCACGGCGACATAAGTGGCACCGGTATCGAGCAGAAACTCGATGGGCTCGCCATTGATGCGCCCGGTGGCGACGAAATGGCCCGAGCGGTTGCGCTCGAGCACGATCGGCTCATCGGACCCAGTCACGGCGTTGACCAGATGTGCGTTGGGATTGCGCTGAGCCTCGAGGAAGCCGTGCAGCCACCAGCTGCCCATGCCGATGAAGGAGACCCAGAACAGCAGCATCATGCCCATCCCGGCGCGCCGGATCGAACCGCTTTGTCGGTTCATGCTCTTTCTCCCGGTTGGCGGACCATGCCCGCTTTGACACCCTCGACTTCGCTGACTTTACTGAACAGCGCCAGGCCTCGCCTGGCTACACTCTGCAACATTCCCGGGGTGCCTTGCTCGATCGCCCCATCGCGCCAATAACGACAAGGATAGCTACATGCACGACAGCTTCGAACATTCGACCATGATTGTTCCCCGTCATTCCCGAGCCATGCTTGGCCTGGCCGGCACCGCGCTGGCCGCGACCCTGCTGCTTGCCAGCGCCTCGGCGGCAGCCTGGGATGGGCTGGTGGAAAAACAGGTCTTCGAGATGGAGGAGTACACCACCGTCGGCGGCGAGACCATCGCCCCGGTGCGCATCGGCTGGGAGGCCTACGGCAGCCTCAACGAGGAGAAGGACAACGCCATTCTCATCACCCACTTCTTCTCCGGTACCAGTCATGCCGCGGGGCGTTACGCCGAGGACGACGAGGCCCCTGGCTACTGGGATGCCATCATTGGCCCAGGCAAGCCGCTGGATACCGATGAGTACTACATCATCGCCTCGGATACCCTGGTCAACCTCAATGCCCATGACCCCAAGGTCACCACCACCGGGCCGGCTTCCACCAACCCCGAGACCGGCGAGCCCTGGGGCACCGACTTCCCGCTGGTGACCATTCGCGACTTCGTCGAGGTGCAGAAGGCCTTGCTGGAGAGCCTGGGCATCGAGCAGCTGCACGCCGTGATGGGGCCCTCCATGGGCGCCCTGCAGGCCTACGAGTGGGCCAGCGCCTACCCTGAGCAAGTCGAACGGTTGATCCCGGTGATTGGCGGCGGGGTGGCCGACCCCTGGCTGCTGGCGACCCTGAGCGGCTGGGCCGCCCCCATCCGTCTGGACGCCAACTGGAACGACGGCGACTACTACGACGGCGAGCCGCCGCTCGACGGCCTGCGCGAAGCGCTCAAGCTGGTGACGCTGAATGCCAACCACTGGCAGTGGGCCAACGAGACCTTCGATCGCAGTTGGGCCGACGACGACGCCGACCCGACCCGCGAACTAGGCGCACGCTACGCCATCGAGCAGACCCTGGATGACATCGCCGCCGCCCGCGCCGAACTTGCCGACGCCAACCACCTGATCTATCTGGTGAAAGCCAACCAGGCGTTCATTGCCGGCCACGGTGACAGCCTGGAGGAGGGGCTCGCCCGCATCGAGGCCCCGACCCTGATTCTCTATAGCGAGAATGACCTGGTGTTCGCACCGGAAGGGGTGCGCGAGACCGCCGAGCTGATCGAGGCAGGCGGCGCCACGGTCGAGCTGGTCACACTGGAGGGCAACCGCGGCCACCTCGATGGCGTAGTGGGTATCGACCAGGCCGGCGATCGCATCCGTGCCTTCCTGAGCGATTGAGTGAGCGCGGTCGCTACCGCCTAGCCGAGTAGCGACCGCCCCAGCAGATACAGCCCCATGGCCAGCAGGCCGCTGAGAAAGATGCGCCGGAATGTCGTCTCGGATAGCCGGCGGCGCAGGCGCTGGCCTAGCTGCATGCCGACGATGGCCGGCACGACAGCCCCCAGCGAGAGCAGCCCCAGCTCCACGCTGAGCAGGCGCTGGCCGCCCATGGAGAGCCCCAGCGCCATGGTAGTGACCACGAACAGCACGCCCATGGCCTGGATCAGCATGTCCCGCGGCAGCCCCAATGACTGCAGGTAGGCAACCCCCGGGAAGACCGAGGAGCCGGTCATGCCGGTGAGCAGGCCGGTCAGGGTGCCGTTCACAGGCGAGGCGTAACGGCCGCGGCTGACCAACGCCCCGAGGCCGAGGTTGAACAGGCCGGCCAGAGCGTAGAAGGCGATCAATATGCCCAGCAAAGCCGAGAGCCAGCGCACATCGACCCGGGCCAGAATGGCCACGCCCAGCCACACGGTGACCACCGAGGCCAACAGGAAGGGCCACAGGCGACGCACGATCGTCTGTAGATAGCCTCCCACCAGGGCCTGCCAGATATTGGTGATGATGGTCGGCGCCAGCAGCAGCGCCATCGCCGAAGGCAGCCCCACCGTAGCGGTGAGCAGGGCCAGCGATACCGTCGGCATACCCATCCCGATCACGCCCTTGACCACACCGGCGACGACGAACGTCGCCACCACCAGCAGCAACAGCACAAGATCGAATGTCACGGTGCGGCCTCCTCGCCTGAGGCGGCGGCTGCGTGGCGTGCCTCCCATTCGGCCGCGGCCTGCTGACCACGGGCCTGGTTGACCGCGAGACAAATCAGCATGGCTACGCTGAACAGCGCCGCACACAGCAGGATCGACGCCTGCAGCCCGACCACTGTCTGCAGCAGGCCCAGGCCGATGATGCCGAGCACTCCCGCCAGCTTGTTGGCCAGTCCCCAGAAGCCGAAGAACTCGGCGGCCTTGCGGGTGGGCGAGAACAGCCCCACCAGGGCACGACTGGCCGACTGACTCGAGCCGAGCGAAAGCCCCGCCAGGCAGCCCACGAACAGGAACAGGTGCTGGGCCTCCCAGGAGAACCCCAGGGTGGCATTGAGGAAGGCGGTTACCTCTGGCGTGGCCCAAATGGCTAGCACCGCCGCCACCCACAGCAGCAGCGTCAGCTGGTAGGTGAACTTGGTACCGATGCGATCCTGGATGAAACCGAACCCCAGGGCGCCGGCAGCCGCGGTGATTTGCACGATGATGAACATGATGTTGCGCACCGCTTCGTCCCAGCCGATCACCTGGGCCCCATAGATGAAGGCGAAAGCAATGATGATGTAGATCCCGGCCATGGAAAACAGCAACGACACCAGGAAGATTCCCAGGTCGCGAAAGCGCTGCAGCTCGTGCAGGGTGGTGGAGACACGCTCCCAGGCGATCTCACGGTAACGCCTGCGGTGCGGCTGCGGTGTGCCGCGCTCCTTGAGCCACAGGAAGGTGGGAATGGCCGCAACCAGAAAGAAGCCCGCGGCGAAGGGTCCCACCCAGCGTATGCGCTCGAAGTTGTCGGCGGTGGCCTCGCCCAGCGCCATCAGGGTGAAGCCGGCAGCGAAGAGCCCCCCCACATAGCCCAGTGCCCAGCCGAAGCCGGAGATCTTGCCCAGGTCCTGCGGGGGACCAAGATCGGGCAGGAAGGCGGCGATGAACGATTCGCCCATGGAGTAGGCGTAGTTGGACACAACGATCAACACCACGCCGAGCAGGACGTAGCCCGGCGCCACGAAATAGAGCAGCGCGGTGGCCACGACGGTGACGAGGTAGCTGATGAAGAGAAAGCGCTTCTTCTCCGCCCGGTAATCCATCACCGCACCGCACAGAGGGCCGGTGATGACCACCAGCAGGTAGCTGATGGCCAGCGCCAGGCTCCAGAGCAGGTTGGCCAGGCGGAAGCCGTCGTCGCGATCACCGACGATCACCGTGGTGAAAAGTTCGCCGAACACCACGGTGATGATCAACAGCGTATAGGCCTGGTTGGCGAAGTCGAACATCGCCCAGCCCAGGATCTCCTTGTTCGAGGCTCGCTTTCTGGTGCCAGCTTGACCCGCCGACGGTAACACGCTCATTCCCTGTCTCCTCACACCCCTGCAGAACCCGCCACGAAAGCGCCTAGCCTATCAGCAATCGATCGAAGATGACGCTGCCGATGCTTTCACTACACTGAGGGGCATAGTCGACATGGAGGAGAGACATGAAACAATGGAGCGGTTTCACCTTGGCGCTGACCATGGTCGCCACGGCGGCAAGCAGCGACGAAGTGTCGCTCGACACCGAGCATCAGACACTGCGGTTGGTACCGATGGCCGAAGGCTTCGAGGAACCGAGAGGGTTGGCCGCCCTGCCTGGCGAGCTGTTCCTGGTCAGCGAGCGTACGGGGCAGATCCAGGCCTTCTACAACGACGAGCAGCAGCGGGTCGAGGGGCTGCCCGGCATACAGGAAGAGAGCCAGGGCGGCCTGCTCGATATCGCGGCTTCACCCGACCACCCCGATTCTGGCTGGCTCTACTTCACCTACTCGAGCGGCGATGAAGAATCGACCGCCACGGCGCTGGCACGCGGGCGCCTCGCTGGCGACCAGTTGGTCGATGTGGAGGAGCTGTTCGAAGAGAACCGCCGTTCGGCGCCAAGAGACCATAGCGGCTCTCGCCTGGCCTGGATGGACGACGATACCCTGCTGATGAGCGTTGGCGATCGCGGCGAGCCCGAGCGTGCCCAGGATACCAACGACCATGCCGGCTCGATCCTGCGCCTGACCCCCCAAGGGCTGGCCCCCGAGGACAATCCTCGCTTCGAGGATGTCGGCTATCTTCCCGAGATCTACTCTTGGGGCCACGGCCACGTGCTGGGGCTGGCCGTGGATGGCGACAGTGGTGACGTCTGGGCCGTGGAGAGCCGCGGCAACGGCTATGATGAGTTGCTCCTGATCCGCGCGGGAGAGAACCACGGCTGGCCGGAAGGAGACGACAGTGAGGCCACCGTCGGAGCGGACTTCCTGGATGACCTGGCCAGCGGCGAACTCTTCACCGAGGAGGACGTGATCCAGCCGGCCTACCGCTTCCCCTCGGATGTGGCCCCTTCGGGGCTGGCCGTGGTCAGTGGCGAGGCATATCCCGAGTGGCAGGGCGACCTGCTCGTCGGCGGGCTGGAGAGTGAGCAGCTCTATCGGTTCGAGCTCAGCGGCACGGAAGTGACCGGCGTCGAAGAGCTGCTCGATCAGTCGCTGGGGCCGGTGCGCGACGTTCGCCAGGCCGCCGATGGCTACCTCTACGTACTTGTCGGTGACGGCAATGGCATGCTCTACCGACTCGAACCGGAGGAGTGAGCTCCAAGCCTTGCCTTCGCTTGTCCATCAACGGCGCCCTCATCCCACCGGCTGCGTGGAATGAGGGCGCTTCACTTCCCCGCCATCAGCATGCATTATCGGGTTAATCTAGGTTAATTCTATTTCCCTAGTGTTTTACTTCCCCCATGGATGTGAAGTGACCCCCTCCAGAGCTGCACAGGCTATAGTGCAGCCATCAGGAGGACGAAATGAGCAACGAACCCACCGTC
>NZ_JACEFT010000037.1 GCF_013697085.1 Billgrantia kenyensis | reverse complement strand
CCCTTCGTCGCGCTGATCGCCCTGGCCTGTGTGCTGATGGCCTTCTTCCCGGTGCTGGTCACCGGCCTGCCGGCGGTGCTGGTGGGCTACTGAGCCGCCCGCGCCAGCCCTCCGCAGCGCCCGCATCCCCTCGGATGCGGGCGCTTTTCTTTGACGCAAGTCAGCTGCAGCTGCATGCGACAACTGATATCATTCACAATCGCTACCGTCTCGCATTAACGTGCCGTCGAGCCAGTCAAGGAGTTCCGTTTGTACCGTTCCGCCTCTACCGGCCTTGCCTCGATCTCCCGCCACCTGAGCCCCTGGACGCTGCTGATTCTCGGCATCGCCCTTGTCGTTGCCCTGCCGGTGATGGTGGTACTGGCACATATCGTGATGCCCACCGAGGGGGTCTGGCAGCACTTGGCCAGCACGGTGCTGGGACGCTACGTGAGCAACACTCTCTATCTCACCGTCACGGTGGGTCTGGGCACCATGATCATCGGCACCGGTACTGCCTGGCTGGTGGTGATGTGTCGTTTCCCGGGGCGGCGAATCTTCGAATGGGCGCTGCTGCTACCGCTGGCCGTGCCAACCTACGTGATCGCCTATGCCTACACCGACTTCCTGCAGTTTGCCGGCCCCGTGCAGACCTGGCTGCGCGAGGTGTTCGAGTGGGGGCGCGGCGACTACTACTTTCCCAACATCCGCTCGCTGGGTGGCGCCGCCACGCTGATCACGCTGGTGCTGTACCCTTATGTCTACCTGCTGGCCCGGGCCGCCTTCCTCGAGCAGTCGGTGTGCGTGCTCGACGTCGGCCGCACTCTGGGCCGGGGTCCGTGGAATCTGTTCGCCACCGTGGCCGTGCCGCTGGCACGCCCCGCCATCGTTGCCGGCGTCTCCCTGGTGCTGATGGAAACCCTCAACGAGTTCGGTGCCGTGCAGTTCTTCGGCGTCGATACCTTCACCACGGGAATCTATCGCACCTGGTTCGGCCTCGGCGAGCAGGTCGCCGCGGCCCAGCTGGCCGCCTGCCTGCTGCTGTTCGTCTTCCTGCTGATCCTGCTCGAGCGCTGGTCCCGCGGCAAGCGCCAGTATTTCCATACCACCAACCGCTACCAGCAGCTGCCCGAGTACCGCCTGCACGGCTGGCGTGCGACCGCCGCCTTCCTGGCCTGCGCCCTGCCGGTACTGATCGGCTTTCTCATCCCCAGCGGCCTGCTGGCGCAGATGGCCGTCACCTCCGGCGATGCCCTTTGGGGCACGCGCTTTCTCGGCTTCGCCTGGAACAGCCTGAAGCTGGCGGTAATCGCCTCGCTGATCGCGGTGGGTCTGGCGGTGATCCTCAGCTATGGCGTGCGCCTTCACGACAGCCCGCTGACGCGCATCTCCACGCGCATCGCCTCGATGGGCTATGCCGTCCCGGGGTCGGTGATCGCCGTCGGCATCCTGATTCCTTTCGCCTGGCTCGATAACACCGTCAATACCTGGCTGCACGCCAATTACGGCACTATCGTCGGCCTGATCTTCAGCGGCACGGCGTTCATCCTGATCTACGCCTATGTGGTGCGCTTCCTGGCGGTCTCGTTCAATACCGTGGAGGCCAGCCTGGGCAAGGTGACGCCGACCATGGATGCCGCCTCGCGCACCCTGGGCCAGACGCCAGCCGGCACGCTCAAGCGCGTGCATACCCCGATCATGCGCGGCAGCCTGTTCGCGGCGGGCATTCTTGTATTCGTGGATATCATGAAGGAGCTGCCGGCGACCATCATCCTGCGCCCCTTCAACTTCGACACGCTGGCGGTGAGGGCCTACAGCCTGGCCTCGGACGAAAGGCTGGCCGAGGCCTCGACCGCTTCGCTGGCGATCGTGGCCGTCGGCATCATTCCGGTCATCCTGCTGAGCATGGCGATGCGTCGCTCACGCCCCGGGTCAGGCAAGCGCTGAGGGAAAGACGAAGACCTGCGACAGGTCGAGGTGGATGTCCACCCGCTGACCCTCGGCCGGAAGAAACACGCCGGGGACTCGGGCGTGCAGGTGGGCTTCGCTGCCGTCCTCGCCGTGGGCGCAGATGTGCAGCAGGCTGCTGCGGCCCAGCAGCTTGGACATGACCACGTGGCTGTGGCGGTGCTCCGGCGCCGGCTCGAAGTGCTCGGTGATGCGTAGCGCCTCGGGGCGAATCATCACCTGGGCCTGACTCCCTTCGGGCAGCCAGCCGGCCTCTACCGGACCCACCGGCGTCATGACTCGGCCGTTGCGCACCTCGCCCTGCAGCTCGTTGACCTCGCCGAAAAACGCCACCACGAAGGGGTCGCAGGGCGCACAGTAGAGCTCGCGGGGAGTGCCCACCTGAACCACGTGGCCATCGCGCATCAGCGCAATCCGGTCGGCCATGAACATGGCCTCTTCGGGATCGTGGGTGACCAGCAGAGCGGCCGCCCCCACCTTCTTGAGCACGTGCAGCGTGTCGTCGCGAATGCGGTCACGCAGCCGTGCATCGAGGCTGGAGAAGGGCTCGTCGAGCAGCATCAGCTGGGGCGAGGGGGCCAGGGCGCGGGCCAGCGCCACGCGCTGCTGCTGGCCGCCGGAGAGCATGTGCGGATAGGAATCGGCGTAGGCGGCCATGCCCAGCTGCTCGAGCAGGCTCAGGGCGCGCTGGCGGCGCTGCGCCTGGGGCTGGCCCTTGAGGCCGAAGGTCACGTTCTCCATCACCGTGAGGTGGGGAAACAGCGCCGAGTCCTGGAAGGCCAGGCCGACGTTGCGCTTCTCCGGCGGCACGTGCTTGCCCCTGGGCACGGCAATTTCACCGCCGTTGAGGGTCACGCGCCCCTGCTGCAGCACTTCGAGCCCCGCGGCGATGCGCAGCAGAGTGGTCTTGCCGCAGCCCGAGGGACCCAGCAGACAGACCACTTCGCCAGGCCTCACCTCGAGGTCGACGTCGCGCACTGCAGTGAGACTGTCGAAGGTGTGGTGCACCCCCTCCATGGTCAGCGCGGCATGCTGCCGATAGGGAGCGTGTTCGACTTCGGTTGGCTTCGATTGGCTAGTCATAGGTCAGGCGACTTGGTCAAGTGAAGGGTTAGGCTCATCGTACCCGAAATGTCCAGCAAATGCGTTTGAAATTTACTCTCATTTGACATCTTTTCCACCGACTATTGCTCAGGGTCAATCTCCAGCCGGTGTCTGTATGAGTTGCTCACGATAAAGGCTTGACGGTGGCTTCGAGAAGCGCTTCAATAGCGCTGAACTAAATGCAAAGCATTATCATTCTGAATCACAGGCTCTCGAGGTTCATGCAATGCTCAAGCACAAACGTATTGTCGCTCCGCTTGCCGCCATCCTGGCCGGCTCGGCCTTTGCCACCACCGTAGCAGCCGACGAGGTCAACCTCTACTCGGCGCGCCATTACGACGTCGACGAGCAGCTCTACCAGGCCTTCACCGACGAGACCGGCATCAAGGTCAACCTGCTCGAGGGCAACTCCGACGAGTTGATCCAGCGCATCCAGCGCGAGGGCATCGCCAGCCCTGCCGACGTGATGATCACCGTGGATGCCGGCCGCCTGTGGCGCGCCGAGCAGGAGGGCATCTTCCAGGCCATCGAGTCCGAGGTGCTCGCCGAACGCCTGCCGGAATCCATGCGCCACCCCGAGGGCAAGTGGTTCGGCTTCAGCCAACGCGTGCGGGCGATCTTCTACAACCCGGAGAACGTCGACCCCAGCGAGATCACCTCCTACGAGGATCTGACCGATTCTCGCTGGGAGGGCGAAGTGTGCATTCGCTCCTCCAACAACATCTACAACCAGTCGCTGCTGGCCTCCATGATCGACCACCACGGCGCGGAAGAGGCCGAGGCCTGGGCCCAGGGCATCGTCGACAACCTGGCGCGCCAGCCCGAGGGCGGTGACACCGACCAGATCCGTGCCGTTGCCGCCGGCGAGTGCAACCTGGCCGTGGCCAACCACTACTACTACGTGCGCCTGCTCAACTCCGACAGCGAAACCGACCGCAACGTCGCCGATAGCGTCGGCATCCTGTTCCCCAACCAGGACGACCGCGGCATCCACGTCAACGTCGGCGGCGCCGGTGTCGTGGCTACCTCGCCCAACCGCGACAACGCCATCCGCTTCCTCGAATTCCTGGCCTCCGACACCGCTCAGGAGTACTTCGCCGCCGGGAACTACGAGTACCCGGTCGTAGACGGTGTGAACATGGACGAGACGCTGAAGTCCTGGGGCGAGCTGCACAAGGACGACCTGAACATCAGCGTGCTGGGTGAGAACAACCCGGAAGCGATTAGGATCTTCGATCGCGTCGGCTGGCGCTAAGCCTTAGCCGGCAAGCCCGAACCGAAAACGCCACCGCAGCCGCGGTGGCGTTTTTGATTGGGTACCTAGTGGGCTTCGTCCCAGTTCACCCCACTCTCGGCTTCGACGATCAGCGGTACGCTGAGCTCGGCGGCGGCCTGCATGCGCGCCTTCACCTCGCCGATGAAGTCATCCACACGGCCTTCGCCGACCTCGAACACCAGTTCGTCGTGGACCTGCATGACCATGCAGGCGTCGAAGGCGCTCTCCTGCAGCCAGCCATCGACCTCGATCATGGCGCGCTTGATGATGTCCGCCGCGGTGCCCTGCATCGGCGCGTTGATCGCGGTGCGCTCGGCAGCCTGGCGCCGGGCGTGGTTCTGGGCGCGGATCTCGGGCAGGTAGAGCCGCCGACCGAATACGGTCTCGACGAAGCCATCCTCGGCGGCCTGGGCGCGGATGCGGTCCATGTAGCGTGCCACCCCGGGGTAGCGGTCGAAGTAGCGGTCGATGTAGGTCTGTGCCTGGCTGCGCTCGATGTGCAGCTGCTTGCCCAGGCCCCAGGCACTCATGCCGTAGATCAGTCCGAAGTTGATTGCCTTGGCGCTGCGGCGCTGCTCGCCGGAGACCTTCTCCAGCGCCACGCCGAACACCTCGGCAGCGGTAGCGGTATGAATGTCGCGCCCCTCGGCGAAGGCGGTGAGCAGCCCCTGGTCCTCGGAGAGGTGCGCCATGATGCGCAGCTCGATCTGCGAGTAGTCGGCGGCGACGATGCGGTAGCCGGGCCGGGCGATGAAGGCCTGACGTATCTTGCGCCCCTCCTCCGTACGGATGGGAATGTTCTGCAGGTTGGGGTCGGACGATGACAGCCGCCCGGTGGCGGTGACCGCCTGGTGGTAGCTGGTGTGCAGGCGGCCGGTGCGCTTGTTGACCAGTCGCGGCAGCTTGTCGGTGTAGGTCGACTTGAGCTTGGCCAATCCGCGATGCTCCATGATCACCTTGGGCAGCGGGTAGTCCAGCGCCAGCTCCTCGAGTACCGCCTCGGCGGTCGATGGCGCCCCCTTGGGCGTCTTCTTGAGCACCGGGATTTTCTGCTCCTGGAACAGGATCTCGCCGAGCTGCTTGGGTGAGCCGAGGTTGAACTCGCGTCCGGCCAGCTCGAAGGCGCTGGCTTCGAGTTCGGCGATGCGCGCTTCGAGCTCCTGGCTCTGGGCGTGAAGACGCGTGGCGTCGACCGCCACTCCGGTGCGCTCGATACGTGACAGTACCGGAATCAGCGGGCGCTCGATGGTGTCCAGCACCTCGGCCAGGCGCCCTTCCGCCTCGACCTTGGGTCGCAGCACACAGTGCAGGCGCAGGGTGACGTCGACATCCTCACAGGCATAGGGGACGGCCTGCTCGAGATCGATCTGGTTGAAGGTGAGCTGCTTGGCGCCCTTGCCGGCGATCTCCTCGAAGCTCACCGTCTTCTGGCCCAGGTATTTCAGCGCCAGCGAATCCATGTCGTGACGGGTGGCGGTGGAGTTGAGCACGTAGGATTCGAGCATGGTGTCGGTGAGCGGCCCGCGCACCTGAATGTCGTAGTTGGCCAGCACCGAAATGTCGTACTTGAGGTTCTGGCCGATCTTGCCGCGGCAGGGATCCTCCAACAGCGGCTTGAGGGCGGCGAGTACCGCGGCCCGGTCGAGCTGGTCGGGCACGTCGAGGTAGTCATGGGCCAGCGGCACGTAGGCCGCCTCGCCGGGTTCGAGCGCCAGCCCCACGCCGACGATCTCGGCATCCATGTAGTTGAGGCTGTTGGTCTCGAGATCGAAGCAGAAGGCCTCGCAGGCATCCAGCCGGCCCAGCCACTCGTCGAGTTCGGCCTGGGTCAGGATCGTGTGGTTCTTGCACGCCGCCACGCTGGCCGGCGGCGCCTCCGGATCGAGGTTGCCCGCCGCGGCGGTGCCGGCGACCCCTTCGCCACGCGCAACGTCGTCAACGCCCTCGTCCTGGCCCGAAAGCAGCTCCGAGAGCCAGGCCTTGAACTCGAGCTCGGTGTAGAG
This sequence comes from Billgrantia kenyensis, assembly GCF_013697085.1. Classification (GTDB taxonomy): domain Bacteria; phylum Pseudomonadota; class Gammaproteobacteria; order Pseudomonadales; family Halomonadaceae; genus Halomonas; species Halomonas kenyensis. The sequence continues at coordinate 24,061 of NZ_JACEFT010000037.1, read as the reverse complement.
CCGCTTGAGCGCCTCGCGGTCGGGGTGGGCGATATCGAGATCGTCAAGGCCCACCGGCAGCTCGCAGTCGGTCTTGATGGTGGCCAACTGGTAGGAGAGATAGGCCATCTCGCGGTGTTCCTCGAGCTTCTTGGGCAGCGTCTTGGCGCCCCGGAAGTCGAGGGTCTTGACCTTGTCCAGATCGGCGTAGATGGCGTCGAGTCCGCCGCCCATGCCCTGCAGCAGGCCAAGAGCGGTTTTCTCGCCCACCCCCGGCACGCCGGGGATGTTGTCGACCTTGTCGCCCATCAGCGCCAGGAAGTCGATGATCAGCGCCGGCGGCAGGCCGAACTTGGCCTTGACCCCCTCCACGTCGAGGGTCTCGTCCTTCATGGTGTTGACCAGGGTGATGTGCGGATTGACCAGTTGCGCCATGTCCTTGTCACCGGTGGAGATCACCGCATCTCGCCCCGCCTCGGTGGCCAGCCTGGCCAGGGTGCCGATGACGTCGTCGGCCTCGACACCTTCGATACACAGCAGCGGCAGGCCCAGCGCCTTGACGCACTCATAGAGCGGTTCCACCTGACTGCGCAAATCGTCGGGCATCGGTGGGCGCTGTGCCTTGTACTGTTCGAACAGCTCATCGCGAAAGGTCTTGCCCTTGGCGTCGAAGACCACCGCCATGGGGCTGTCGGGGTAGTCCTTGATCAGCCGCTTGAGCATGTTGAGCACGCCCTTGACGGCACCGGTGGGCTGGCCACTGGAGGTGGTCAGCGGCGGCAGGGCATGAAAGGCACGGTAGAGATAGGACGAACCGTCGACGAGAACGATGGGCGTATCGGCCATGTATCGGCATCCATTGGGTCTGAACGAGAAATGTGATCCTGGTCAGCCATGATACGCATTGCCCGTTGGTTTTGCCGACATCGTTGGGATCACGCTGTCCAACGACATACACTGGGGTCACAACTCGCTGACAGCGATAGACAAGCGGTCTTTGGAGGCCAACATGAACCTTTCTCGCCGTTTCGTGGCTGTAGCACTGCTTTCCTTTGGCCTAGGCTTGGCGGCGGCCACGCCGACCCTGGCCCAGTCGGCGGGTGATGTCGAACCCGACATCACCATTCGCCAGGAGGAGGACCGCACCATTCGCGAGTACCGGATCAACGGCCAGCTCTACGCCATCGAGATCCGCCCCAGCCGGGGCCCCAGCTACTACCTGGTCGATCATGACGGTGACGGCAACTTCGAGCGCCAGGAGGGAGATCGCATTGCCGTGCCCCAGTGGGTGCTGCGCCGCTTCTAGCGGCCTAGCCGCCCCCTGCACCGGGTGAATGGCGGAACCTGTCCAGCAGACGTGCATCACAGTGCCAAGACGCTACAATAGGCGGCTTGGCAACCTGGGCGAGAGACACATGGCCGTATTCACCCCGTTGAGCGACGCACAGGTCGCAGAGTTCCTCAAGCGTTTCGATGTCGGCAGCCTGGTGTCCCTTGAGGGGGTCGCCGGCGGCACCGAGAACTCTACGTTCTTCATCACTACCGACCGGCGCGAGCTAGTGCTGACCCTGTTCGAGCAGGGCGAGCATGAGGAGCTGCCGTTCTTCGTCGAGCTGCTCGACTATCTGGACGAGCATCGCCTGCCGGTACCGGGCCCGGTACACGACCGGGAAGGCATCGCCCTGCACAGCCTGGCCGGCAAGCCTTCTTTGCTATTCCCGCGCCTGCCCGGCCGCCACCCGATGTCGCCCAATCTGGCCCAGTGCCATGTCCTGGGCGATACGTTGGGGCGCATGCACGTAGTGTCCCAGCACTTTCCCGGCCACCGCCCCAACCCCCGCGACCTCAACTGGCTGACCGCCATGCACCACAAGGTGCTGGTCTACCTCTCGCCCGAGGACCAGGCCCTGATGAAGGACGAGGTGGAGATCTACCAGGGGGTGTTCGGCGATGCCTCCGAACTGCCCCACGGAGCGCTGCATGGCGACCTGTTTCGCGACAATACCCTGTTCGAGGGTGACCGCCTCGGCGGCATCATCGACTTCTACAACGGCTGCACGGGCGACCTGCTGTTCGACCTGGCCATCGTGATCAACGACTGGGCCTCCGGCCCCGATGGCCGCCTGGACCGCGAACGCCACGATGCCATTCTCTTGGCCTACCAGTCACGCCGCCCCCTTACCCGCACCGAGCGCGAGGTGTGGCCGACCATGCTGCGCATGACCGCGCTGCGCTACTGGCTATCGCGGCTGCTGGTGGTCTATGTGGACCCGCCCGCGCATGACCTGACGCCGCATGACCCGGCTCAGTTCCATACCATTCTCACGGCACGCCTGGAACACGGCGCTCTGCCCCTGCCAGAAGCGAGCACTACATGAGCCTATCGATGGGAGCCGCCTCAGGGCCCGCCCAGCGCGCGCGCCGCACCTGGAACATCGACCAGTGGGGCAGCGGCTACTTCGACGTCGACGATAGCGGCCACGCCCTGGTGCGCCCTCTGGGCAGCGAGGCCGAAGGGCCGGCACTGCCGCTGGCGCCGCTGGTGGACCAGCTGCGCGAAGCCGGCTTGCGCCTGCCGGTGCTGGTACGGTTCAGCGATATCCTTCACGACCGCGTCGAGCAGCTGTGCGAAGCCTTCGACCTGGCCATGCAGGAAGAGGAGTACGCAGGCGGGTACACCGCGGTGTATCCGATAAAGGTCAACCAGCAGCGCCGCGTGGTCGAGGAGATACTTGCCACCCGCGAGCGCGGCCATGGCCGGGTGGGTCTCGAGGCCGGCAGCAAGCCGGAGCTGCTCGCCGTGCTGGCACTCTCCGCCGACGGCCCCTCGCTGATCGTGTGCAACGGCTACAAGGATCGCGAGTACATCCGCCTGGCACTGATGGGCGAGAAGCTCGGTCACCGGGTCTATCTGGTGGTGGAGAAGTTCTCCGAACTGCCGCTGATCCTGGAAGAGGCCGAGAGCCTCGGCGTCACGCCACGCATCGGCCTGCGCGCCCGCCTGGCTTCGGTAGGCATGGGCAAGTGGCAGGACACCGGCGGCGAGAAGTCCAAGTTCGGCCTCACCGCCGCTCAGATGCTGGCCGTGGTCGAGCGCCTGCGTGAAGCCGATTCACTGGCCAGCCTTCAGCTGGTGCACTTCCATCTGGGCTCACAGATCGCCAACATCCGCGACATCCAGTTCGGCCTGCGTGAATGCGCGCGTTTCTACCAGAGCCTGCTGGCACTGGGCGCACCGATCGATACCGTCGACGTCGGCGGCGGCCTGGGGGTCGACTACGAAGGCACCCGCTCGCGCAGCTTCTGCTCGATCAACTACTCCATGCGCGAGTATGCCCGCAATGTAGTCAGCGCCTTCGCCCAAGCCTGCAGCGAGGCGGAGATCCCGCATCCGCACCTGATCAGCGAGTCGGGCCGCGCGCTGACGGCACACCATGCGGTACTGATCGCCAACGTCATCGGCGAGGAGCGGGTCAACGACCAGGCGCCCGAACGCCAGGCCGAGGATGACCCGCAGCTCGACGAGCTGTGGCGCGTGCATGACCTGCTGGGCAACTCGGTGGAGCCGCGCGAGCTGGTGGAGGCCTGGCACGACCTGCTCCAGGCCATGAGCGAGATGCACGACCGCTTCATCATGGGGCTTGCCGACATTATCGTGCGTGCCGAAGCGGAAGGGGTCTATTTCGCCGCCTGCGCCAGGCTGCGCGAGAGGCTCAACAGCCGCAACCGGGCTCACCGCGAGATCATCGACGAACTGGCCGAGAAGCTTGCCGACAAGCTGTTCGTCAATTTCTCCCTGTTCCAGTCGGTACCCGACGTCTGGGGCATCGATCAGATCTTTCCGGTGCTGCCGCTGACCGGACTCAACCGCGAGCCCAGCCGACGAGGCGTTATCCAGGATATTACCTGTGACAGCGACGGCCGTATCGACGGCTACGTCGACGGCCAGGGTGTGGAGACTACCCTGCCCCTGCCGGAGTGGCACGACGACGAAGAGCCGCTGCTTGGCTTCTTCCTGGTCGGTGCCTACCAGGAAATACTGGGCGATCTGCACAACCTGTTCGGCGACACCGACTCCGTCGACGCCGCCCTGAACGAACAAGGCGAATGGGTACTCAGCCACGCCCAGCAGGGCGACCGGGTCTCGGATGTGCTGGCCTACGTCAACTTCGACGCCAAGGTGCTGCGCGACCGGCTTGCCGGCCAGTTGGCCGACAGCGGGCTTTCGGCTGCTGAGCAGGAACACTTCCTCGACGACCTCTCGGCTGGCCTGGAGGGCTATACGTACCTGGAGTAGCACACTCCACTTCGCGATCCAGCAAACACGAACGCCCCCGCGGAAAACCGCGGGGGCGTCAGCGTTGGATGCTGCGTACTGTTTTCAACCAGCCGGTAAGCTCACTCCATGACCTCGACCGTGGCCTCGAGGCCACCGGTCAGGCTCATGCGCAGCTTGGCACCACGAGGCAGCTCGCCGACGCCTTCAGGGGTGCCGGTGAGGATCACGTCGCCAGGCTCCAGGGTGAAATGCCGACTCATCTCGGCCACCAGGGTGGGCACTGGGAAGAGCATGTCCGAACCCTCGCCGTGCTGGCGCAGTTCGCCGTCGATCTCCAGCTCGAAGGTCAATGCATTCCAGTTCGGCACTCGGCTGAGTCGCAGAAAATCACTCAGAGGGCAGCCACCGTCGAATGACTTGGAAATCTCCCAGGGGTGCCCCTTCTCCTTCAGGCGGGTCTGAACGTCACGCAGAGTCAGGTCGAGTCCGAGGCCGATGCCGGCGATGGCTCTCTCGGCCTCGTCGGCCGTGGCATGGGTCAGCCGCTCCCCGATCAGCAGCGCCAGCTCGATCTCATAGTGCACCTCACCTCTCGAGAAGGGCGGATCAAGCGGTTCATCCAACCGCACCGCGCTGGTAGCCGGCTTGATGAACAGCAGTGGCTCGGTGGGTACCGGGTTGTCCAGCTCCTTGGCGTGGTCCGCATAGTTGCGGCCAATACAGACGATCTTGCCCAGTGAATGGGGAAAATCCTGGCCATCGGTGAATCGGGGGACAAAGCGCATGGCGGGTCTTCTCCTTCTCGTTATACGTGCCGTTTTTCAACGACAAGCCCCACAGTCTACCTCACCATGCGCTGTGTTCCACCCCGCCGCGTTGTCGCAGCGATGCATCACTGTTCAGGCGCCCAAGGCGTATCCGGCTCGTGGGCCAGGAAGCCCGGACGACGATGGCGTGCTGCAAAGGGCTCAACGCAGGCGTTATCGCAACGATTGTAGACGAAGAAGACATTGCTGCGCGGGTCCGGCGACATGTTGGCATTGGAGCCATGCAGCGTATTGCAGTCGAACAGCAGCAGCCCTCCAGCCGCCCCCTTGGGGGCTTCGATGCCGTGACGGGCAACAAGCTCGCCCAGGGCCTCGCGGCCCGGCACGCCGAACTCCTGCCGCTTCAGTGACTGACGGTGGTGATCGTCCGGGGTCTCGCCCAGGCACGGTACAAACACTTTGTGCGATCCCGGTATCAGCATCAGCGGACCGTTGAACTCGTGGTTGTCGGTCAGCACGATCGAGGCGCTGACCGCATGCATGCGCGGCATGCCGTCCTCGGCATGCCAGGTCTCGAAGTCGGAGTGCCAGCTGAAGCCCTTGCCCTCGAATCCCGGCTTGTAGTTGATGCGCGACTGATGGACATAGGAGTCACCGCCAAGGATCTGGCGCACCCGTCCGACGAGGCGCTCGTCGTGGGCCAGGCTGGCGAAGCGCTGCGACAGGAAATGCACCGCGAACAGCGAGCGGATCTCCTGGCTGTCGGGTTCGGTGATGCTGAAATCGCGGCCGCGATAATCATCGCGACTGAGCAGCGCGTCCAGCTCCCGGCGCAGCTCATCGAGCTCCTCACCGCTGATGAAGTTGGGCTCGAACAAAAAGCCCTTGCGCTCGAACTCATCGAGCTGTGCCTGGCTCAGCGGCCCTTTTTCCTCTCGGCCGCGCACGACCTCTTCCTGGCGCTCGAGCCAGAGGCTCTCTAGCGGCTCACTCAGGCGGGTGGGGTAGACGTCGTCCAGCTCCCGGCTCGCATTGCTGCGAAGCTGGGCTGTCATGGTGTCGGTAACGGCGAAGTCAGTCGCCTGCTTCAGCTTACGGTTGGACGAAGTGTGCACTGTCATCCAATCACCTCCTGTGTATCCGTGATCAGCTTCAGTTCAAACTCGTTCAACGGCGCGCAGCCGTGAAATGAGGTCCTTAGGGGGACCTGGCACCGAAAATGTGGTGGCGATGCAATGCGCTTTCAAGAGCGACAAAAAAACCGCCCATCGAGGCGGTTTTAAGTGTCTGCAAGTCGCTGAAATTCCCGAAGCATCATTCCAAGTTCTGGATGGTGCCGGCACCAGGAGTCGAACCCGGGACCTACTGATTACAAGTCAGTTGCTCTACCAACTGAGCTATGCCGGCTCGGGACCGATCCAAGCGAGATGCAGAATCGGAAAGGGGGTTGGCGTGGCTGGGGTACCAGGATTCGAACCTGGGAATGCCGATACCAAAAACCGGTGCCTTACCACTTGGCGATACCCCAGCAGTGTGGTGGCCAGAGACGGAATCGAACCGCCGACACGGGGATTTTCAATCCCCTGCTCTACCGACTGAGCTATCTGGCCGCTGCCAACGGTGCGTATTAAACAAGATCAGGCCTGCACCGTCAAGCCTTTCGTTTCATGCAGATGCCACTGTCGTTTCACAGCCAGACGCCTAGCGCTCGGGGGGCACATAGCCTTCCGCCTGATCGGTTTCGCGGTTGTCGAGAAAGCGCTCCATCTGCTCGTTGAGATAGGCCCGCGCCTCGGGGTCGAGCATGTTGAGGTGCTTCTCGTTGATCAGCCGGGTCTGCAGCGCCTGCCACTCCTCCCAGGCCTGCTTCGACACGCTGGCCTGGATCTCCTGCCCTCTCTTGCCCGGCAGCGGGGGAAACGGAAGTGCCTCCAGCTCCTGCTGGTACTTGCGACAGAATACGGTTTGGCTCATGGCGGTCTCCTTGCTGTTGGTGCGGACGGCGTTCAGAGCCCCTTCGGCGCCGTCAGTGTAAACGGACTCAGCGACGCCAACAGAGACTTCACCGGAGCTGCCAGCCCGATGCGCTCGGGGTTGCCCGGATCGTACCAGCATCGCCCCTCGCCCACCGAATCGAGCCCGGGGATTTGCGCGGGCTGCGGGGTGATATCGAGACGAAAATGGCTGAAGGTGTGGCTGAAGGCCGGCCAGGGCGAGTCGATGGCAGCTCCCGGGGCATGCACGTCGAGCCAGGCCTGCAGCGCGGCCAGGTCATCGAACTGGGGTAGCCCCCACAGCCCGCCCCACAGCCCGCTGGCGGGGCGCTGCTCGAGCAGCACCCGCCCCTCGACGTCGCGCAGGACCAGCATCAGGGTGGTACGGGTCGGCAGCGCCTTTTTCGGCTTCGATTCGGGGAAGCGGCGCTCCTCGCCGCGGGCATGGGCCATGCAGACATCCTCGAAAGGGCAGCTGCCGCAATCGGGCATGCCTCGACGGCAGAGCGTCGCGCCAAAGTCCATCATGGCCTGGGTAAAGTCGGCCACACGACGGTCTGGTGTGTAGTGTTCTGCCAGTCTCCACAGCAGGCGCTCGACCGCAGTGCGCCCTGGCCAGCCCTCCACGGCATGCAGCCGCGCCAGGCTGCGCTTGACGTTACCGTCGAGAATCACCGCACGCCGCCCGGTACTCTGGGCAATGATCGCCCCGGCAGTGGAGCGACCGATACCGGGTAGCTCGGCCAGCGCCTCGAGGCTCGACACCGGCAGCTCGCCGCCATGCTCGGCCACGACATGACGGGCGGCCTTGTGCAGATTGCGCCCGCGTGCATAGTAGCCAAGCCCGGTCCACAGGTGCAGCACCTCGTCCTGGCTTGCAGCGGCCAGCTCGGCGAGGCTGGGAAAGCGCGCCATGAAGCGCTCGAAATAGGGAATGACGGTAGCGACCTGGGTCTGCTGAAGCATGATCTCGGAGACCCACACCCGGTAAGGGGTGCGCTCCTGCTGCCAGGGCAGGTCATGACGACCGGCTCGGTCGAACCACTCGAGCAGGCGGTGCTGAAACGCTGCGGGCTCGAGAATCGGCAATGGCATCTCGCTCATGAGCCACCTTGACGAAAACAGAACGAAAAAAAGCGCCGACTGAAGGTCGGCGCAGGGACTGGCTTAAGAGTCAATTCAACAGACCGCGCAGGGTATCGCGAAGTTCCCGGCCGGCGCCTTCACCCAGGCGCTCTTCGAGACGTTCCAGCGGGCGCTCGAGGCGACGCTCGAGCTCGTCGCCGGCGCGCCGGGAGACTTCATCGCGCAAGACCTCGGCTAGCGTGGCCTGGAACGCCTCGCGATCGAAACGGCACCACTCATTCCGATCTCCGGAAAGCTCGCCGCTGCAGCGCACCGGTAGCGGAATCCGCTCCAGCCGAGGGTTGACCGGGCAAGCAGCATCGGCGCCGTCGACAAACCGTGCGGCAGCGCGCAGGTCGAAGCGCTCGCTGCTCAGGTCGAGCTCACCGGTACCGCCCAGATCGATGCCGGGAATGGTGATCAGTATGTCTTCGCTGCGCACCACGCCATTGTTTATGCGCAGGCTTGCCTCGGCGCGATCGAAGCGTGTATCGGCGCTCCAGTCTCGCGTCGTTTCGCGGCCTTCGACCATGGCGGCCAGCGAGCAGAGCTCCTGGGAAACATTGACCTCGAGCACGGCACCTTCGTCGATGCGCCCTGCCAAGCGGCCATTCAGATTGCGCTTCAGCGCCGGCCAACTGTTGGCGCGTGTCTCGAGCTCGCCACCCAGAGTCAGGCGTCCGCGCAGCGGTGCCGGACTGTCATCATCCGAAAGCGCCTCGAGCAGGGGCGCCAGCCTTACTCTCGACAGCGATGGGTTGAGCTGCCACAGGATCGGCTCGCGTGTCAGGTCGAGCCCACCGTTGGCACTCAGCTCGCCATCGTAGAAGACCGCACTGAATTGCTCGAGGCTGTGCTGCCCGTCGGTGCCGGACAGCGCCAACGAGACTTCGGTGAAGTCGAGGCCTGACAGCCGCAGTTGAGCCACTTCCAGCGCCCCGTCCAGGGTCAGCTGAGCAAGCCACTCAGTGGGCACCAGTGCTGGCGGATCCTCGGCCAGCGCCGGCGCGATACCCGGGAGTCCGCGACTGCTGCTGGCTTGTCCGGCGGCATCGGCGGGCGGCAGGTAGCGGTCGAGGTCGAGGCGGTCGCCCTGCAACTCGAAGTCGAGCATGCGGCCATCGAAACCTGCGCTCAAGCCACCGGTGAAGGTACTGCCATCCAGTACCAGAGTCAGGCCCGCGAGTTCGAGGCGCTCAAGGTTGCCACGGACAGGGCTGGTCAAGGCCACGTCGGAAAGTGCCTCTGGCCCCGCCGTTTGCGGCAGCAGGTCGAGCCGAGTGAGCCAGGGGCGCAGGGACAAGGGAGCCAGGCTGATCTGGCCGCTATAGCTGGGCGCCTGGTCGAGACTGGCAAGGTTCAGGTGGCCGCTCAAGCGCAGGTTGTCGGGACCGGTCAGCTGCAGGTCGCGCAACTGCGCCGTACTCTCAGACAGATCCGCATCCAACGCCAGGGACAACGCCAGGGGTACCGTGTTTTCACCCAGTGCGGGGTGATTGAGCCCGGCCTCCAGGCGCCCCTCCAGAAGCTGCAGGCGCTGCTGGGACAGGTCCAGAATAAGCTGCTGGCCGCTCAGATCGAGCTGCTGGCGATGCTCGGCGCCAGCCAGCCGGCTTGCGGTATTGAGCTTGACTCCCTCCAGCACGTATCGGCGCTCGGCCAGAGCCAGCCGCATACGTCCCTCGAGAGAGATATTGCTCTCCAGCGCCGGGCTGCGCTCCAGCTCACGCCAATCGAGCGTGGGATACGACCTGAGACGCAAGGAAGACCTAAACGGAAAGGCACGCTGAGGATTGACGTTGGTGCCGGAGAGGTTGATCTCTTCGGCCAGCCATTCCTCTCCCTCTGCCAGATCGCGGTAGCTTGCCACGCCATTGCGCACCTGAACGCTGGCGATATTGAGCGCCACTGCCAGGTTGCTGCCCTGCAGGGCGGGACCGGCGCTGGCCGGCGCCAGCGCCGACTCGGCTCCCTCGCGATGCTCATCGAGGCGTTGCATCAGCGTTTCCCAGTTGCCACGGCCCTGCTCGTCCCGAATAAGGCGTAGCTGCATCCCCTCGAGGGTCAGGCCTTCGATGGCTATCTCGCCGCGTAGCAGTGGGGCAAAGGCGAGACTGACCTCGCCATGGGCGAAGCCCAGGAAGGGGGGCTCGTCAGCCTCCTGCTCAGGCAAGCGTCCTTCGGCCTGCTCCACGCTGACACCCAGGCGCGGGTAGAACGACCAGGTCAGGGGGCCATCGAGGGTCAGTTCGAGCCCGCTCTGCTCGCGCACCACCTCGATCAGGCGTGGCTTGAAGTCTTCCGGATCAAGGAAGGTCGTGACATAGACCACGGCCGCCACTACCACGACACCGAGAACCCCGATGGCGGCGAGCAGCGTTTGCAGCAATCGCTTCATGTGTTACCGCCTCCTTGCAGCGGCGAAGCCAATTGGAAATAGTCGCCGGTGGCATGCGGACGATACCCCAGGCGGGTGAGCAGCACCTGGTCGGCCACCGGCAGGCGAGATGAAGGCGCACGCAGCTCACAGCCAGCATTTCGCGCCGCCTCGCTGACCAACGCCAGAAGGCGCGAACCGACACCGCGCCGCCGGGTGGTCTTGCGCACGCACAGCTCCGTCAGCCACCAGGCCTCGTCATCGGCATCTACCGCCACCGCCGCCAACAGGCGGTCGTTGAAGCGCGCACAACCAAAGAAATAGCCGGCCTCGAGGTGTTTGCGGATAAAGACCTCCTCCGGCATGTGTAAGCGTTCAGCCGGAGCGTCTGCATAGATTTTCTGCAGGTCCAGCTGAACCTGTGGGTCCGATTCCCAGACGCTCTTGTCGACAAGATAAAGCGTTACCGGCATGGCGGTCTCCTGAGCCGTGGCTCGGGGCCGCCACGGCAATGGGCGCATTGTAGCGGATGGGGGTGACGTTTCTCTATAATGGTCGCCTCATGACGGCAAGCACAGCGGCTTGCCTGCCCGGAAGTCATCCATCGGCATGCCGGGCCCACACATGCGACGCATAGCAGCGCCAATAGAGAGTCCGACATGTCCGAGCGAATCGCCACGATAACCCGCGACACCAAGGAGACCCAGATCACGGTCACTGTGAACCTCGATGGAGAGGGCCGGCTCAACTGTGAAACGGGCGTCCCTTTCCTCGATCACATGCTGGATCAAGTGGCGCGCCATGGCCTGATCGACCTGGATATCAAGGCGGTAGGCGACCTTCACATCGACGATCACCACACGGTCGAGGATCTCGGCATCACGCTGGGCCAGGCCTTCCATGAGGCCATCGGTGACAAGCGCGGCATCTATCGCTACGGTCATGCCTACGTGCCGTTGGACGAGGCGCTTTCCCGCGTGGTGGTCGACTTTTCCGGCAGGCCGGGGCTGTTCATGGACGTCGAGTTCACCCGCGCCACCATCGGCCGACTCGATACCCAGCTGTTCTGGGAATTCTTCCAGGGCTTCGTCAACCATGCACGGGTCACCCTGCATATCGACAACCTGAAGGGCTTCAATGCTCACCATCAGGCGGAAACCATCTTCAAGGCCTTCGGCCGCGCGCTGCGCATGGCCGTCGAGGCCGACCCGCGCATGGCCGGCCAGATGCCGTCCACCAAGGGCTGCCTGTAGCCCAGACGGCCGAATCAGAGAGGAGTCTTCATGACCATCGCCGTCATCGATTACGGAATGGGCAACCTGCATTCGGTTGCCAAGGCGCTGGAGCACGTAACCCACGAGCATGTGGTCATCACTCGCGATCCGCGGCGGATTCAGGGCGCGACCCGTCTGGTGCTACCTGGCCAGGGAGCGATCCGCGACTGCATGGGGGAACTCGAGAAGACCCATTTGCGCAGCCTGGTGCAGGAGCTGCTGGCCAACCAGAGCAAACCGCTATTGGGCATCTGCGTGGGCCAGCAGATGCTGCTCGACCACAGTGAGGAGAGCGGAGGGGTGCCCTGCCTGGGGTTTCTTTCCGGTGAGGTGAAGCGTTTTCCTGTCGATATGGTCGATGAACAGGGACAACGGCTGAAGGTGCCCCACATGGGCTGGAACCTGGTGCACCAGCACCACACTCACCCCTTGTGGAAAGGTATCGACCAGGACGAGCACTTTTATTTCGTCCACAGCTACTACGTGGCAGCGGAAGATGACGCCTGCGTGTACGGCACCACCCGCTATGGCCGTGTCGATGCTCATGTCGCCGTGGGCCGCGATGCCACCTTCGCCGTACAGTTTCACCCCGAGAAGAGCTCCCGGGCGGGCCTCAAGCTGCTGGAAAACTTTGTCAACTGGGCGCCCTGAACCGCGCCTGGTCAACTGGGCGCCCTAAAACCGCGCCTGGCCAACTGGGCGCCTTGACTCGCGCTCGCCGCCACGCCGCGCAGACAACCCGGTGCAAACACGCACCCGAGAGGACATGACATGCTGGTAATTCCCGCCATCGATCTCAAGGACGGCAAGTGCGTCCGTCTCAAGCAGGGCCGGATGGACGACGCCACTACCTACGGCGACGATCCGGTGGCCATGGCGGCGCGCTGGGTCGAGGCCGGTGCCCGTCGCCTGCATCTGGTCGATCTCAATGGCGCCTTCGAGGGCAAACCGGTCAACGGCGAGGCGGTGACCGCCATCGCCCGGCGCTGGCCCGAGCTGCCGATACAGATCGGCGGTGGGATTCGCAGCGCCGAGACCATCGAGCATTACCTGGCCGCGGGTGTCTCCTACGTGATCATCGGCACCAAGGCGGTCAAGCAGCCCGACTTCGTCGGCGAGATGTGCCGCGCCTTCCCCGGCCATGTCATCGTCGGCCTGGATGCCCAGGATGGCTTCGTCGCCACCGACGGCTGGGCCGAGGTCTCCCAGGTCAAGGCAGTGGACCTGGCCAAGCGCTTTGCCGATGACGGCGTCTCCAGCATCGTCTACACCGACATCGCCCGCGACGGCATGATGAACGGCGTGAACGTCGAGGCCACCGCCCAGCTTGCCCGCGAGGGCGGCCTGCCGGTGATCGCTTCGGGCGGGGTGACCAACCTCGACGACCTGCGCGGGCTGATCGACGCCGCCGAGCCCGGCATCATCGGCGCCATCACCGGCCGGGCCATCTACGAAGGCACGCTGGATGTGGCCGAAGGGCAGCGGCTGTGCGACGAACTCACCGACAACCGCACGGGAGGCTGACATGGGCCTGGCCAAGCGCATCATACCTTGCCTCGACGTCGACGCCGGTCGTGTGGTCAAGGGCGTCAACTTCATCGGCATCCGTGACGCCGGCGACCCGGTGGAGATCGCCCAGCGCTACAACCTGCAGGGTGCCGACGAGATCACCTTCCTCGACATCACCGCCAGCCACGAGGATCGCGATACCACCGTGGAAATGGTCGAGCGCATCGCCGGCGAGGTGTTCATCCCGCTGACCGTGGGCGGCGGCATTCGCACCTGTGACGATATCCGCACCATGCTCAACGCCGGGGCCGACAAGGTCTCGATCAATACTGCCGCGGTGACCAATCCCGACTTCGTGCGCGAAGCCGCCGAGCGCTTCGGCAGCCAGTGCATCGTGGTGGCCATCGACGCCAAGCGGGTCTCCGCCGAGGGCGAGGCGCCACGCTGGGAGATCTTTACCCACGGCGGGCGCCGCCCCACCGGACTCGACGCTGTCGAGTGGGCAAAAAAGATGGTGGAACATGGCGCCGGGGAGCTGCTCCTGACCAGCATGGACCGCGACGGTACCAAGGCCGGTTTCGACCTGGGCGTAACCCGGGCCATCAGCGATGCCGTCACGGTGCCCGTCATCGCCTCAGGCGGGGTGGGCAACCTGGACCATCTGGTGGACGGCGTAATCGAGGGCGGCGCCGACGCGGTGCTGGCCGCCAGTATCTTTCACTTCGGTGAGTACACCATCCCTGAAGCCAAGCGCTACATGGCAGAACGCGGCGTCGAGATGCGCCTGTGAGTGTGGGAAGAAGCATGAGTGTGGGGCTATCCTGCAAGTGCACCTACCGCGGAATCATCGCGATTCTCGCCTTGGCGATGCTTGCCCCCACTGCCCAGGCCGAAAAGAAGCCAATCTGGCCGCCTGTTCTCGATGTCGAGCATGTGCTGCTGCAAACCAGCCTGTATACCCGCCACTTCAACCCCCAGCCGGATCACAACAACCATCAGGAGCTGATCAGCCTCGAGCTGCACAACTCCCAGCGCTGGCTGATGGGGGGCGCTCGTTTCCTCAACTCATTCGACCAGGAAGCCGTCTATCTCTATGCCGGCCGCGAGTTTCCCTTCTGGAAACCCCGCGAGAACGTGACGGTGCGTGCCAAGCTCACCGCCGGGCTGCTGCACGGCTATCGCGGCGAGTATCAGGACAACATCCCCTTCAATCGCTACGGCACCGCCCCTGCCGCGCTGCCGAGCCTGGGAGTGCAGTGGGGACGCTTCGAGTCCGACCTGATCGTGTTCGGCACCGCCGGGGCCATGATCACTGGCGGTATTCGCTTCTAGCGCTCGTTGACCGGGCCTAGCCAGCCTCGAGCCCGAGGTTGCTCACCCCCTCGTTGCGTCCCAGCCGACGCAGCGCCTTGAGGGCATCGCGGTCGAGCTGCTGCGTTTCCGCTGCTTCAAGCACGGCATCCTGAAAATCGTTCTCGTCAGCCATGAGGGGGTGCTCACGCACCAGCTTGGCCAGCCGGCTGGCATCCTCCTCGCCTTCCGTCATTTCGACGAAGGCACGCACCCCGGCCTTGGAGATTCGGCTGACCTCGAGAACGGCTTCGGGGGAGTCGCCGCGCAGGGTATCCAGCAGCGAGGTCAAGGCCACGACCACTTCCAGCGCACGACGGGCACCGAAACTGTCGTCGTCCCCGGGCGGCTCGAGCTCGGCGAGCTTTTCGGCCTGGCGTTCGAAATCGATGCGCGCCTCGCGCACGACGAGCTGCTCCCAGACCAGGTCGAGTATCGCGCGCAGGCCCGCCGGGTCCCCCGCTCCCGTCATCTGCGTATAGAGCGTGTAGTTGGGCAGCATGCGCTCGCACAACGCTGCCATGAAGGCCTGCTGTTGGCGAGGCGTCAGGGCCTGAAGCCGCTCATGGAAGCCCCTTTTTGGCTGGCTCATGGATTCTCCTGGTGAATTGACGGTCTGATGGCAGAGCGTCGGCTCATGGCCACAGCGCCTCGGGAGCGACACGTCCTCGTGCATCGAACAGCACACCCTCGGCGACAAGACGCTCGCGCTGCTCGATCGCGCCGGGGTGTTCCGCCACCCGCCTGGACGCCGTGATCACGCGATACCACGGCAGGCCGTGATTATCGGGCAGCTCGCGCAACGCCCTGGCGACGAGGCGCGGCGTTCCCCCTTCGGTCATGGCAGCAATGCGGCCGTAGGTGGTCACCCTGCCTGGCGGAATCGCTGCCAGGACGGTAAGAATCTGTTCTCGCAGTGCCGCTTTCATGTACGCTGCCGCTCCCCCCTCTCGTGTCACCCCTGAATGGCGAGGTTTCCATGCACCTGCATCTTCTTCAACACAGCCCGCATCATGGCCCGGGACGAATCGCCGACTGGCTGACCAGCATGGGACACAGCCATACCGTCTTCCATCTTCATGCCGAAGAGGCTCCTCCCAGCCTGTCCGATGGCGATGGCCTGATCCTGCTCGACGGCCCCATGCATGTTCTCGACGACGAGGACTATCCATGGCTCAAGCGTGAGCGCAAGCTCATCGCCAAGGCATTGCATGGCAGCAAACCACTGCTCGGCATCGGCATGGGCGCTCGTATGATCGCCGCCGAACTCGGAGCCACCGTGGGCCGCGGCACCTTCGCCGAAGTGGGCTGGCACGAGGTGACCCTGGCCCCGGAGAGCCCCTTCGACCTGCCCGAGCGATTCACCGCATTCATGTGGCATCGTGACGTCTTTGCCCTGCCCGACGACGCCCTCCCGCTGGGGGGCAGCCAGGGCAGCCCGGTGCAGGGGTTCGCCTGGGATGCAGGCCGCGCCCTGGGACTGCTGTGTCATCTCGAGGTCACCCGCACCGACGTTGATGAGTTGCTTACCCATAGCGAAAGGCCGGAGGGCAGCGATGAGAGCCCCCATGCCCAGCCTGCCGAAAGCATACTCGCCGATGGCCGGCGCTTCGACCAGCTGGCGCCGCTGCTCGATCGTCTTCTCAGCCAGTGGATTCACCGCGCCCCGGCCTGACGGCAGTTCAGGCCGGCTGCACCTGCGCGGCGGCTCGCTGCCGCGCAGCTTCGCGAGACCACTCTCGAGCCGCTTCGAGGCAGCTGTCCCAGTCCCCCACATGAATGAAACGGCCAGGCTCACGCTTCTCGAGCTGATAACGGTACATGGGGTCGTAGTATTCGGTGAGCAGCGGCGCCAGCCAGGCCTCGTGGGCCTGGCGGTTGCCGCGCTCGTGCTCACGGAAGGCGAGCTGCTGCAAACGCTGCAGGCGCGCTAGCCGGGCATGGCCCAGGCGCTTCTTCAGCCGAGCCAGCGCGCTGGAGAGCTGCTTGCGCATAAGCGCCCAGCCCAGCCAGGCGCCGAACTGCTGGCGGTAGATCGCCCACAGGTCATCGATGTAGTCCTTGTGAATCTGCGCCAGCCGCCAGTCGAGCGGCATCTCCACGCGCACCCGCGGGGCACTTTCCATCGCCCGCCAGAAGGCCAGCGGAACATTGGCGGTGCCGATGTGGCGCGATTCGTCCTCCACCACCAGGGGACCGAACAGCCCCAGCAGTCGCAATCCTACTGCGTGCTCGAAGTCGATCTGGCTCGGCGCAGGCAGCGGGTGCCGGCCGAAGGCGGAGCCCTTGTGCCGCGCGCAGCCCTCGAGATCGAGTCCATTGGGAAGGGCCTGGATCAGCGTCGTCTTGGCGCAGCCGGTGAGTCCGCCTACGACCAGCAGCGGCTGCTCGGCAGCAGCATCGATACGGGCGCACAGCGCCTGGCGCATGGCCTTCCAGCCGCCGCGGATGCGCGGACGCATTACACCGGCTTCGCCCAGCCAGCGCTGGGCAATCTCGGAACGTAGCCCGCCACGGTAGCAGTAGATCACCGCCTCGGGGTACGCCTCGACCCTGTGCAACCAGGCAGCGATCCGTGCCTCGCGAATGCCGCCGCTCACCAAGCGCTGGCCCAGCTCGATCGCGGCCTGCTGACCACGCTGCTTGTACTCGATCCCCACCAGACGACGTTCCTCGTCGTCCATCAGCGGCAGGTTGACCGCTCCGGGCAGGCTACCCTGGGCGAACTCCACCGGTGCCCGCACGTCGATCAGCGGGACGCCCTGGCGCAGCAGGGCGAGATCCGGCTCTACCAGCGGAAGGTTCACCCACGAACCTCGATCAGTGCCTGCCCCTCAGCTCTCACCACTTCGCCGAAAGGCACCAGTTCGATACCGTGTTCGCGACCGATTCGCTCGACATCGTCCTCCCAGGAGGGGTGTACCGAAAGCAACAGGCCACCGGAGGTCTGCGGGTCGCACAGCCACTGCCAATGTGGCTCATCCATATCCTTGAGCACTGCGCCCAGGGCCTGGCGATTACGTCGGGTACCGCCGGGTACTGCACCACGGCGGCGATAGGCCTCGGCCTCTGCCAGCCGCGGCAGGCGACGGAAATCGATGCTTGCCGCCACCTCACTGGCCTGACAGATCTCGCTCAAGTGCCCGGCCAGGCCAAACCCTGTCACGTCGGTCATGGCGTGCACACCCTTCACCCTGGCCAGGGCCATGCCGATCTGGTTCGGCTTCAACATGGTTTCCCGGGCCAGCGCCTGGTGGCCGGGCTCGAGCAGGCCCTGCTTCTCGGCCGTGGTCAGGAAACCCACGCCCAGAGGCTTGGTCAGGAACAGCAGGTCTCCCACCTGGGCGCCCTTGTTGAGCTTGAGGTGCTCGAGATCCACCAGCCCATTGACCGCCAGGCCGAAGATCGGCTCCGGTGCATCGATGGAGTGCCCTCCTGCCAACGCCAGGCCCAGCTCGCGGCAAACGGCCTGGGCTCCTGCTACCACGTCACCGGCGATTTCCGGTCCCAGCTTGTCCAGCGGCCAACCGAGGATACCCAACGCCAGCACCGGCTTGCCGCCCATGGCGTAGACATCGCTGATGGCATTGGTCGCGGCAATACGGCCGAAATCGAAAGGATCGTCGACGATGGGCATGAAGAAATCGGTGGTGGCAATCATGCCGCGGCCATCGCCCAGGTCGTATACCGCCGCATCCTCGCGGCCCTCGTTGCCCACGATCAGACGCGTGTGAGTTGCCCCAGGCCCGGCCTTGGCCAGGATGCCATCGAGCACATCAGGGGCTATCTTGCAGCCACAGCCGGCGCCATGGCTGTACTGGGTCAGGCGAATCGCGCTCATCTCGTTCTCCTTGGCAGTGGTATTTTCATACTATCGCAGCCAGGCGCATCGGCTCACAGTGCTTCGAGGGCGTCGGCCAGCTTATCCACGATAACGACCTCCATTCCTTCCGGAGCGCGTTTCGGTGTGTTGGCCCGGGGCACGATGGCCCGAGTGAAGCCATGTTTGGCCGCTTCGACGATGCGCTCCTGACCGCTGGGCACGGGCCGAATCTCGCCGGAAAGACCTACCTCGCCGAAGGCCACCAGTTCCCGCGGGAGGGGACGGTTCTGCAGGCTGGACACCACGGCGAGCAGCACGGCCAGGTCGGCACTGGTCTCCAGCACCTTGACTCCGCCAACCACGTTGAGAAAGACGTCCTGGTCGCCGGTAAACAACCCGCCGTGGCGATGCAGCACTGCCAGCAGCATGGCCAGGCGGTTCTGGTCGAGGCCGACGGCTACCCGGCGCGGATTGCCCAGCGCTGACTCGTCGAGCAGCGCCTGGACTTCCACCAGCAGCGGGCGCGTGCCTTCCCATACCACCATGACCAGGCTGCCCGGTGCCTGCTCTTCATTTCGTGAAAGAAAAATGGCGCTGGGATTCTTCACCTCCTTGAGCCCATGCTCGAGCATGGCGAATACCCCCAGCTCGTTGACCGCACCAAAGCGGTTCTTCTGGCCGCGCAGGGTGCGGAAACGGGAGTCGGCACCGCCCTCGAGCAGCAGCGAGGCGTCGATCATGTGCTCCAGCACCTTGGGACCGGCCAGGGTGCCGTCCTTGGTCACATGGCCCACCAGCAGCAGCACGGTGTTGGACTGCTTGGCAAAGCGGGTCAGTACCGCTGCAGACTCACGCACCTGGGCCACGCCACCGGGAGCCGAGGCGATATCCTCAAGATGCATGGTCTGGATCGAGTCGATAATCAGTATCTCGGGGCGTTCGCGCTCGGCGACGGCGAGCACCGTCTCGACGCTGGTCTCGGCCAGCATCTTGAGACCCTGGGTAGGAAGCTGCAGGCGATGGGCTCGCATCGCCACCTGGGACAGCGACTCCTCCCCAGTGACGTAGAGCACCTTGCGCGCCTGGGCCAGCTTGCAGGCAGTCTGCAACAGCAGGGTCGACTTGCCGGCACCGGGATGACCGCCAAGCAGCACCGCAGAGCCCGGCACCAGGCCGCCGCCCAGAACGCGATCGAACTCCTCGAAGGTGGAGGAGAGCCGGGGCACCTCGGTAAGGTCGACGCTGCCCAGGTCCACGACCTCTTTGGACAGCCCGCCGGCATAGCCGGCACGTCCCGTGCCGCTGACAGTCGCGGCCCCCGGGCGTGAAGCACTCAGCCGTATTTCACTGAGGGTGTTCCACTCCTGGCAGCTCGAACACTGCCCCTGCCACTTGCGATACTCCGCCCCGCACTCGGTGCAGACGAAAGCGCTTTTCGCTTTGGCCATGCCGGCCTCCCATGCTGCAGCTCGACCCATTCTAGCAGGGGCTGGCGCCCGCCAGACGCACAAAGGCGGCCTGGCGGCCGCCTTTGTATCTCTCCGAGGCTGTGATTACTGGCGACGCAGCTGCAGGGCTTCGTTGTTCTGGAAGCGGCGGCGCTGTGGGTCGATCAGCTCCAGGGTCTGGTCATCGACACGCAGGAAATAGTAGATCTGGCCTTCGCCGTCCGGCGTCAACTCATAGACGGTGGCATCGGGATCGACCGCCGTGCCGTCGAGCACTTCCCAGTTGCCGGCATACTCTTCATCAGGCGGATCCTGGGGGTGTTCGCGATAGCTGGCACGTAGGTCGAAGGTTCTATCCTCCAGCGCCGCCTGTTCGCTGCCACGCAGATTCACCGTCAGGTCGATGCCCGCGCAGTTGCGGCAGGGCAGCGTCCCTTGATATGCCACGGCATCGTCCATTGCCACGTCGGCACGATCGTCAACCGCAGGGGCTGCACAACCGGCCAGGAAGGCCAGCATGGCCGAGCCAGCCAGCAGGGTCCTTACTTGCATTTGCTCACTCCTAACCTATGGGTTTGTCACCTTGTAGGGTGTGTCATCATATGTGACAGCATAACCCTTAAGAGCGCTCGCAGACAGTCTCGGCTTTTCGTCTGAGGCCCCGGCTCACGCTGCTCCCGGATAGACATGCATGAACACCAGGGCCAGCACGATCGGCATCACCACCAGGCTGCCCAGGTTGCCGATCAGCACCAGCGAGGCGACCTTCTGGGGCTCCTGTCGATACTGCTCGGCAACAAGATAGTTGAGCACCGCCGGCGGTAGCGCAGCAAATACCCACAGCACGGCAGCCTGCAGGCCGGTCAACTCCAGCCACAGAATCATGGGAACCGCCAGAAGCAGGCCGGACAGCGGGCACAGCACCGCCCCGAGCAGGCCGGTCTTCCAATCGCTGAAATCGATGTCGAGCATTCGCACCCCAAGGGCGAACAGCATCAGGGGAATGCACACGCCACCCAGCATGTGCAGCGCCTCGAGCAGCCAAGCGGGTAACGGAGCGCCACCGAGGTTCACCGCAAGCCCCGCAATACTGGCCAGCACGATCGGCATGCGCAGCAGGCGCCACAGTGGAGTTCGAGGGCTCAGCATGTAGAGCCCCACCGAGAAGTGCAGCAGCATCTCGACGATGAACACCACCACCGCGGCGGGAAGTGCGGCCTCGCCGAATGCCAGAACCAGCAGAGGAACCCCCATGTTACCGGAGTTGTTGAACATCATCGGTGGCAGGAAAGTCTTGGGCTCCAGCTTCAACAGCCTGGCCAGTGGCCACAGCAGCAGGCCGGAGCCGAGCACCACTACCGCAGCCGCCAGCGCCAATCCAGCGTACTCCTCCAGCGGCGCCTGGCCGTCCGCCAGCACCGCGAACACCAGCATGGGCACGAAGATTTCCATGTTGAGGGTGTTGAGGCTGCGAATGTCGGGCGTGCGAAAGCGGCCATAGAGGGTACCGCAACCGGCAATCAGGAACACCGGCAGCAGGGTAGCAATGATCTGGGCGGTCATTATCTGGTTCCAGCATCGACGCGAAAGCGCCTAGGCTAGCACGCTACCGGCTTGCGCGGTCGAGCCGCAGCGGTCAACATGACCTTAAGTTCCGTCCCCAGCGAGAAAAGAGATGCCATGAGCCAGTTCTGGAGTCCGGCAGTACGTGAGCTGACGCCCTACGTACCCGGAGAGCAACCGCGGGAAAAGCTGATCAAGCTGAACACCAACGAGAACCCTTATCCGCCGGCTCCCGGCGTGGAAGCCGCGCTCCGTGAGTTTCCGGTAGACCATCTGCGGCTCTACCCCGACCCACAGTCTCTCGCCCTGCGCGAGGCGCTGGCTCGCGAACATGGTGTCGAGGTAGGCCAGGTTTTCGTCGGCAACGGCTCCGACGAGGTTCTCGCGCTGGCCTTTCAGGCCTTCTTCTGCCATGACCGCCCGCTCGAGATGCCCGCGATCACCTACAGCTTTTATCCGGTCTACTGCAAGCTGTACGGCATCGAGCGTCGCAGCCTGGCGCTGGACGAACAGTGGCGTGTCGATCTCGACGCTTTCAGCACCGACAGCGGAGGGGCCATCTTCGCCAACCCCAACGCCCCTACCGCCCACGGGCACCCGCGCGAGGCCATCGCCGGCCTGCTCGAACGCTTGACGAGCCAGGTGGTGCTCGTCGACGAGGCGTACGTCGACTTCGGCGGAGAGAGTGCGGTGCCGTTGATCCAGCGCTTCCCCAACCTGCTGGTGACCGGTACCTTTTCCAAGTCACGCAGCCTGGCTGGCCTGCGCCTGGGCTACGCCATCGGATCCCGCGAGTTGATCGAGGGGCTGGAGCGGGTCAAGGATTCCTTCAACTCCTACCCCATCGACAGCCTGGCAAGCGCACTAGCCATCGCCTCGCTCGAGGACCGCGAGCACTTCGACGCCTGCCGGGAGCGCGTCGTCACCACACGCGAGCGCACCACTAGGCGGCTAGCGGACCTCGGCTTCGAGGTGCTGCCCTCCCAGGCCAATTTCCTGCTCGCCAGCCACCCCGAGCACGATGCCGCTCAGCTCTTTGTCGGCCTGCGCGAGCGCGGCATCCTGGTCCGCCACTTCAATACCGACGCCCTACGCGACTTCCTGCGCATCTCGATCGGCACCGATGACGAGATGGACAGCCTGATTGAAGTCCTGGAGGCTCTCTGCTGACAGGGTTGAGGGGCCGCGCAACCCCAGGCTAGCCCTGGGGCACCTTCGCACCCGGGCTGCTATTTGTCCTTTCCTTGCAGTTAGGTTTGGTCACCATGCGCTCTTTTCTCCTGGGCGTTTCCAAAAGTTACGGGATGGCTTGCCGATAAGTTACATTAACGTTGCTAACCATGATGAGGCCATCCAATGTTCCGTATGTCTCTGACCTTCCCATCTCGCTGGGTGCAGCGTGCGGCGCTGGCATCCCTGATTGCCTTGGCCGGCTGTACAGCTCGCTATCCGCTGGATATTCCGGAGGCACAATGGGAAGCCATGACTCCGCAGCAGCAGTTGGAAGCTCGCCAGCAACAGGCTGACCTTGACCGCGCCAGAGCAGAAGCCCATCAAGCAGCCGCCGAAGCACGCCGTGCCGAAGCAGAGGCACAAGCCTTGGCACTTGCGGAACAGCGCCGTAACGCTCCCCTTGGAACACGAGTACAGTGCCTGCTCGAAGGAGACGCCTATCTCGCCGGCAACTGGGGTTCGATGGCCCCCCTAGTTGTAGATGTAGTGGAAGGCATGGACCTTGAAGTAACGATTCATAGTCAGGATCGTCGCCGCTCGGCCCGGGGCTATGCGCAGTTCGACGGCACCAGCGTCAGTGTCTGTAACCAGCGGCATGGCATTCGGCGATCGCCACAGCGCTGCGCCATCTTTACCGGGACACAGCGGCAATTAATGCGTGGCAGCGAAACAGAGGTGGCCGCTGAGCGCTTTGTGCGTGGAAATATGCGCTGTGAATACCCGCGATGGTCAAGCTGACCTTTCCCCCAGAAACCGGTCCACCGTCAATGTGAGATTTCCGCTACGTTTATCCTGAAAGCAGGAGACCTTGCGATGAAGCGTAACCGACATACCGAAGAGCAGATCATCAGCATTCTCAAGGCCAACGAGCGCGGCGTCTCGATCGCCGAGCTGGCCCGGCAGAACGGCGTGACTGAGCAGACCATCTACCGCTGGAAGGCCAAGTACAGTGGCATGGAGGTTTCGGAGGCCAAGCGCCTGCGCGAGCTGGAAAGCGAGAATGCCCGACTGAAGAAGCTGCTGGCGGAAAGCGCCCTCGACAATGCCGCACTCAAGGAGATCGTCTCGGGAAAGTGGTGACGCCCGAAGCGAAGCGGCGTGCGGTGGAGCACCTGGTGACAGGCGGCTGGCTCAGCCAGCGAGGCGCCTGCCGTTGCTGGGCCTGGCAAGGTCGGTAGCCCGGTACCAGGCCACACCGGAAGGTCAAAGCCACACAAACGACGAAACCCCGAGCACTTTCGTACTCGGGGTTTCTGGAATAAGTGCCTGACGATGACCTACTCTCGCATGGGGAGACCCCACACTACCATCGGCGCTGAGCGGTTTCACTGCTGAGTTCG
>NZ_JACEFT010000036.1 GCF_013697085.1 Billgrantia kenyensis | reverse complement strand
GCACAGCTTGACGAGTGATACCACATGGCCCGCTTGGGCCATTTCCGCCTGCAGCGACTTTACGAGTTCTCGTCCTCGTCGAGCAGGCGCTTGAATTTTTTTAGTGCGTAGATCTGCAGATGGGCCTCGCCCAGTGCCTCCTTGGTTTCCCTCAGCTCGGACTCATACTGCTCGCGAATGTCCTTGGGGCGTGCCCGGAACCCGTTCTCCATGTTGCGCTGGGCCTCCTCGATCCAACCTTCGACCCCGGAGACGGTGAGATCATGCTCACGAGCCACTTCGGCGACCGTGGTCTTGCCCTTGAAAATGTCCATGACCACAGCGGCTTTGCGCTTGGCGGTCCAGCGTTTGACGGTGGGTTCGTTGCTCATTTCGTCCTCCTGATGGCTGCACTATAGCCTGTGCAGCTCTGGAGGGGGTCACTTCAAAGTGGTGATGGAGCCGCTGCTACGCGAGCGGCTGCGCCAGATCAACCTGCGCGACGGCGAACCCTGGCTCGATGAGACGCGCCTGGACCAGGCGGTGGCAGCCATCACTCGCCTGCCGGCCAGCAAGGTATTAGAGGCGAACCAGCAGGCCACCGAGCTGCTGCTGAACGGCCTGCCGGTAGAAGGGCTGGAGGGTTGGGACGGCGGCCGCGGCCAGACCCTGCGCTATATCGACTGGGACAAGCCCACTAACAACGTCTTCACGGTGGTCAACCAGTTCAAGATGAAGTGCCCCCCCGGCCACGATGGCGCCAAGGGCCACGTGATTCCGGACCTGGTGCTGTTCGTCAACGGCATCCCTTTGGTGGTGGTGGAGTGCAAGAGCCGCAGCGTGCCGGAGGGGATTAGCCAGGCGGTGGATCAGTTGCGCCGCTATCACGACCAGCGCTTTCTGGAGGACGAGGTCGGCGAGCATGAAGGGGCACCTGCGCTGTTCGCCACCAGCCAGTTCCTGGTGGCCAGCAGCTTCGACGAGGCCCGGGTAGGCACCATCGGCGCCCGTTTCGCCCACTACCTGAGCTGGAAGACGGTAGCACCGATGCGCGAAGCGGAGGTGGCCATCGACCTGGGGGTGGCGGATCTTTCAGCCCAGCAGCGCCTGATCGCCGGCATGCTCACCCGGGCCAACCTGCTCGATATTGTGCGCCACTACACCCTGTTCATGAACCTCGGCGGCCAGACCATCAAGCTGGTCTGCCGCTACCAGCAGTTCCGGGGCGTCACCCGGGCCGTCGAGCGCCTGAAGAGCGGCAAAACCCGCCGCCAGGACGGCGAGGCCGACCGCCGTGGCGGCATCGTCTGGCACACTCAGGGCAGCGGCAAGAGTCTCTCCATGGTGTTCCTGGTGCGCAAGCTGCGCACCGACCCGGCGCTGCGCCGCTTCAAGGTGGTGGTGATCACCGACCGGAAGGACCTCCAGGCCCAGCTCTCCGCCACCGCCGAGCTCACCGGTGAGAGCGTCGAGAAGGCCGGCAATACTGCCCAGCTCAAGAAACTGCTGGGCCGCGACGGCCCCGGTCTGGTGTTCGGCACCATCCAGAAGTATCGCGACCCGGACGCCGACGACGAAAACGAAGCCGGTGAGACGTATGCGCGCGACGAAAGTGGACTGGATAGCGGTCGCCGTGACGCTGCCGAACGGGGTGCCTCTGCTTCCTCAAGTACGCCGAAGAAGCCCGCTCTCAGCGAGCCCTTCGAGGTACTCAACACCAGCGAGGAGATCCTGATCCTGGTGGACGAGGCCCACCGTACCCAGGCTGGCGACCTGCACGCCAACATGATGCGCGCCCTGCCTAACGCTGCCCGCATCGGCTTCACCGGTACGCCCATCATCATGGGTGACAAGAAACGCACCCACGATATTTTCGGCGAGTACATCGACCGCTACACCATCAAGGAGGCGGAGCAGGACGGCGCCACGGTCCCGATCCTCTACGAGGGGCGCACCGCCAAGGGGGCGATCAAGGACGGCGCCAGCCTCGACGGCCTGTTCGAGGACCTGTTCCGCGACCACAGCAAGGAAGAGCTGGAGGCGATCAAGAAGAAGTACGCCACCAAGGGGCAGATTTTCGAGGCGCCACAGCTGATCCAGGAGAAGGCCCAGGACATCCTGCGCCACTATGTCACCCATATCCTCCCCAACGGCTACAAGGCACAACTGGTGGCCTACAGCCGCCGAGCGGCTCTGCGCTATTACGAGGCCCTGGAGACGGCGCGAGCCGAGCTGCTGGAGGAGGCGCTGGCGCTCTCCCCCGAAGACAAGGCCCTGGACGATACCCAACTGCTGACGCGGCCACCCCGGGTCAAGGCAGCGATCCAGGCCTGGCGCTACCGTAAGGTGCTGGGCGAGCTGGAGTTCACCGTGGTGTTCAGCAGCGGCAATAACGATGATTCGGCCTGGGCTCGGTGGAGCGACCGCGGCGCCGTCGAGAACCATATCAAGCGCTTCAAGAAGTCGCTGCCGCCGCTGAACGGGGCAACCCCCAAGGACCCGGCCAAGCACGACCCGCTGGCCTTCCTGATCGTCAAGAGCATGCTGCTGACCGGTTTCGATGCCCCCATCGAGGGGGTGATGTACCTGGACCGCTCATTGCGCGAAGCGGAGCTACTGCAAGCCATCGCCCGGGTCAACCGCACCGGCCACGGCAAGACCCACGGCATCGTGGTGGACTACTTCGGCGTGGCCAACCACCTCAAGGAAGCGCTGGCCGCCTACAGCGAAGAGGACATCGAGGGCGCCCTTCAGAGCCTCAAGGACGAGATCCCCCTGTTGCGCGACCGCCACCTGCGGGTAATCGACGTGCTGCGCGGCCAGGGGGTGGATGATCTGGACGACACCGAGGAGGCGGTGCAGGCGCTCGCTGACGAGCGGGTGCGCGCCGAGTTCGTGGTCAAGCTCAAGGAGTTCAACCGCGGCCTGGACGACGTGCTGCCGCGCCCCGAGGGGCTCGAGTTCGTCAACGATGCCAAACGGCTGGCCTATATCCATGCCCTGGCACGCAACCGCTACAAGGACACCCCGGAGCTCGGCCGTGATATCGGCAACAAGGTGCGCAAGCTGATCGACGACTACGTGATCTCGCTGGGCATCGACCCGCGCATCCCGCCGGTGCAGCTCACCGACGCCGAGTTCGATGAGCACCTAGGCCGCCAAGTGGGTGACCGAGCCAAGGCCTCGGAGATGGAGCACGCGGTACGCTCCCACGTTCGCAAGCACCTGGACGAGGACCCGGTGAAATATGGCCGGCTCAGCGAGCGCTTGGAAGAGCTACTGGAGCAGCTCGATGGTCAGTGGGCCGAGCAGGTGGAGGCGCTCAAGACACTCATCCAGCAGCTGCGCGACGGTGCCCGGGTGGAGGGGGAAGAGATTCCCGAGATGCCGGCCCACGCCGAGCCCTTCTGGCGCTTGCTGGTGGCCAGCAGTCGCCTTTCCGTGGAGGAGCTGGACGAAGCCAGCGCCCAGAAGCTGCTCGAGGCCACCGAGGAGCTGGTCGGGCTGATCCAGCAGGAGATCGCTATCCCCGACTTCTGGAAGCCCTCCCACATTCCCGACCAGGAAGCGCTGCGCCAGCATCTCTTCTCCACACTGATGTTCAAGCGCCTCGTGCCCTTCGACCAGGCCAGCGAGGTGGCTCAACGACTGCTCGAGCTCGCCCGCAGCAATCACGACAAGCTGGTGAACGCATGACACAGCTCGCCGTTGACGATCTGACCCTGGAGGTGCGCGAGAGCTCGCGCCGCAAGACCCTGGAGATCACCGTGGACCGCGACGGCGAGCTGGTCATCGCCGCGCCCCGCGGGACCAACGAGCAGCTCCTGCGCGACTTCGTGATCGAGAAACGGCTGTGGATCTACCAGAAGCTGGCCGAGAAGGCCGAGCGCCGCCGCCGGCTGCCCCACAAGGAGTACGTCAACGGCGAGGGCTTCCTCTACCTGGGGCGCAGCTACCGACTAAAGCGAGTGGCCAGCGATGCCCAGGACGCCCCGCTCAAACTCGTCGCTGGACACTTTCAACTGCGCGAGGATGCCCTGGCCGACGCCCGAGAGCACTTCGTCCGCTGGTACAGCGCCCGCGCCAGCGACTGGCTCACCGCCAGGGTGAAGGATCACGCACGGCGGATGGGCGTCGAGCCCGCTGGCGTGAAGGTGCAAGACCTAGGCTACCGTTGGGGCTCCTGCGGTAAAGGCAACCGGGTCTACTTTCACTGGAAGACCATCCTGCTGCCCCGGCACATCGCCGAGTACGTGGTCGTCCATGAGCTCGTCCACCTACGCGAGTCCCACCATACCCCGGCCTTCTGGCGCCGCCTCGAGCGAGCCATGCCGGACTATGAGCAGCGCAAGGCGTGGCTCGCCCAGCGTGGCATTGAAGTAGAAGGGATCTAATGTGTTTGGCGCGCCCTCCTGGTCAGCTTGATATCACTCGCCGTATTGGACATGCTCGGCTGGCTGAGCTGGCTCCAAGAAGCCATGTCGCCGACAAGAACCTTGCGGTCAGCTCTCCTTTCACTCTTGCTGGCCAGAAGTTTCGCATCACGGTGAGCACCGGCATCGCCCGCTATCCTGTCGACGTGACGATGTACCACATGCATGAACCGCAGCCGGCTGCCGAAGCCGCGCTTTCCATGCAACAGCGACTTGGCAACCCATCACTGAACTAGCCTGCCCCCAGACATAGCTCTCCTGATCCCTCCGCTCCAGCCAACTTTGGCGTGAAGGTGCGGCGAAAAGACGCTATGCTGCGCGACCGGGGTCGCCAGACGCCCGCTGGACAAGTGATTCAAGCCAAGGAATACAAGCAAAACCATAAGAGACTTGCCAGAGAGCAAGTCCCTACTCGTATGGAGGGTGCTCGTGGACAACAGCGAGCATGAAACAGCGCATGGCAACGTCGAACATGCCATGCTCGGTTCCCACTGGCCCGAGATCGACCTCGACACGCTACGGGCCAAGTTCTATCAACTCTATATCGCCGTGGAGCAGAGCCCTGCCGCCACCGCCATCACCGACACCGAAGGACACATCGAGTACGTCAACCAGCGCTTCCTCGAAGTCACCGGATATTCCCGCGAGGAGCTGATCGGCAAGACACCGGCAATGATCCAGTCGGGCATGACTCCCGATGAGGTCTACCGCGACCTGTGGCAGACCCTGCGCAGCGGCAAGGTATGGCGCGGAGAACTGCAGAACCGCAAGAAGAGCGGCGAGCTCTACTGGGAAGCCGAGACCATCACGCCGGTGCGCGACGATACGGGCCGGATCGTGCGCTTCGTGGCGGTGAAGGAGGACATCACCGAGCGCAAGCGCCAGGAGGAGGAACTACGCCTGCTCGCCAGCGTGTTCCAGACCGGCCAGGCTACCCTGATCACCGACCCGGAGATGCGCATCGAGCGCGTCAACCAGGCTTTCACCGACATCACCGGCTACCTGCCGGAAGACGTGATCGGGCAGACACCGCGCCTGTTCAAGTCAGGCCGGCACGACAAGCGCTTCTACGCCAGGCTGTGGGACACGGTACTCGGGACCGGCCACTGGCAGGGCGAGATATGGAACCGCAATAAGTACGGTGACATCTATCCGCTGTGGCAGTCGATCACCGCCGTGTACGACCAGGCCGGCAAGATACGAAATTTCATTGCCGTATTTCACAACATCGCCGAACGCAAGCGCCTGGAGGAAGAGCTCGAGCAACAGGCCACCCGCGACCACTTGACCGGCGCCTACAATCGCCGGGCCTTCGATGAGGCCATGCGCCGTGCGATAGGCCAGGCCGAGCGCAACAACAACACCTTCACCTTGCTGTTGTTCGATATCGACTGCTTCAAATCGGTCAACGACCAACATGGTCACGACACGGGGGATGCGATCCTCAAGCGCCTGGCCTCGCTGGCCAGCCAGACCCTGCGCAGCACCGACCTGATGGCACGCTGGGGTGGCGAGGAGTTCGCCATCCTGCTGCAGGACTCCTCCACGCAGGGAGCATCGGTGTTTGCCGAGCGACTTCGCCAGCAAGTGGCCGAGACCCGCCTGCAAGGCCTGGCGATCACCATCAGCCTCGGCATCGCCGAATATCGCCACGGCGACGATCCAGACACCTTGCTGGCACGCGCCGACGGTGCGCTGTACCGAGCCAAGCGAGCGGGACGCAACCGAGTAGGCAGCGCCGACTCCCCGGCATGAAAGCCACTATCAGGTCACGGTAATCACGGTGCACGCTGCGGCATGCGTGACCTTGTGGGAAACGCTTCCCATCAGCATCCCCTTGAGTTCGCTCACCCCACGACTACCCATGACAATGGCATCCACGCCGATGTCGGCGGCCTGACTCAGTATGGTATCGGCCGGCCGCCCCTCCCGGATCAGCTCCTTCACTTCCAGGCCGGAGAGGTCGACGGCCTCCCGGGCGTTGTCGATCGCCTCCCTGGCCTGCTGTTCACTCTGCCGGGCCAGCTCCTGACGGCGCTCCTCGGTGAAGGGCTGACCGGTGGATCCGGCCAGGATGCCGATATCGTCAGGCAGCTCGGTGACATGCAACAGATAGAGTGCGGCAGAAGATGCGCGCGCCAGCTGCGCGGCAATGGTCAACGCTTTCACGGCATGGCTCGAGCCGTCCAGCGGAACCAGGATCGTGTGATGCATGGCAATTCCCTCCCCTTGTCATGGCGCCCCTTCGGCACCCTTGATTAAGCCTAGCCGCTGCTGGAGAGGGAGCCAGTCAGCCGGCCCAGCCGAAGCCGAGCACCGGCATGGCCAGGGCATGCAAAAAGAGCAGGATTGTCAGGATCGCCACCAGGCTGATGATGGCACCGGCGCGCATCATGTCGAGGACGGTGAGCTTGCCGCTGGCGAAGACGACGGCATTGGGCGGCGTGGCAACCGGCAGCATGAAGGCGCAGCTCGCCGCCATGGCCACCGGGATGGTAAGCAGCAACGGGCTGGCACCCAGGCTGACGGTCAATGAAGCCGTCAGTGGCAGGATGGCAGCCGCCGTGGCCGTATTGCTGGTGACATGGCTCATCAGCATGACCACCACCACGGTCATCGCCACCAGGCTCCATACCGGCCACTCACCGAAGGCGGAGAGCCCCTGGGCCACCATGGCTGCAAGCCCGCTGCTCTCGATGGCGGTACCCAGGCTCAGGCCACCACCGACCAGCAGCAGCACGCCCCAGGGCAGGTTGCGCGCACTGTTCCAGTCGAGCAGGAAGCGCCCCTCCTTCAGACGGGCCGGTACCACGAAGAGCATGATGGCGGCGATGACCGCGATACCGGCATCCGTCAGCTCGACATTCGGCAGCAGGTTCTGCAGCAGCGGCCGCGTGACCCAGGCCAGCGCCACCAGTAGGAAGATCACTGTCACGCGTCGCTCAGGGGCGGTGATGCGCCCCAGGTCGCGCGCCTGCTCCTCCAGCAGGCTGGCCACGCCGGGAATCGGCTCACGCGGCAAGGGGTAGACCACCCGTGTCAGCAGCCACCACGACATGGCGAGCAGCAATAGCGCGGGAGGCAAAGCAAACAGCATCCACTCGGCAAAGCCGATCTCGATCCCGTAGTTGTCGGCCATGAAGCCGGCCAGCAGGGCATTGGGGGGCGTTCCGATCAAGGTCCCCATGCCACCGATGTTGGCGGCCAGGGCGATGCCCAGCAGCAGCGTCAGCGTCATGTGGCGACTGGCCCCCACTCCGCCGCGGCGCTCCAGCAGCCGCAGCACCGATACGCCGATGGGCACCATCAGCGCCGCGGTAGCAGTATTGCTGACCCACATGCTGAGCCCCGCCGTGGCCATCATGAAGCCCGCCACCAGTTGATGCGGCCGATGCCCGCAGCCCCTCAACACCAGCATCGCGATGCGCCGATGCAGGCCCCAGCGCTGGATCGCCTCAGCCAGTAGAAATCCACCCAGGAACAGAAAGATCAGCGGGTTGGCGTAAGGCGCAGCCGCCTCGGAAATAGTATTGGTGCCCAAGAGGGGCAGCAACGCCACGGGAAGTAGAGCTGTCACCGCAATGGGCACGGGTTCCGCCACCCACCACACTGCCATCCAGGCAGTGAGCGCCACCACCTGCCAGGCGGCCGGCGGCATGTCCGCAGGCGGATCGATCCAGATCAGCACCAGCGCCAGCAAGGGGCCGCCAAGCAGCGCCAGCAGGCGCAGGCGCTCCAGGCGCGGCGAGCTTGGAGTGTCGGTCTGATTTTCCTCGAACGGTTGTGTCATGCTCGACTCCTTGAGGCTACTGCTCCGGCTTGCGGCCGGGCCACGCCCTACAGGAGGGGCTCCAGCCAGGCGATGCGCCCCAGCGCGGCCCCCAGGTGACGCCAGAATCCACCCGGTTCACGCGTCAGCCGCACCGACTCCCCCTGCAACACGGTATGCCAATCAAGTCCTCCCGTTTCGGCAGCACTCACCCGGTAGCTCAGCGATGGCGACTTGCCGATGGCAATCAACTCCTGCAGCTCGGCAGCCAAGCTGGGGCTAGTTGCCACAACGCCCACTTCGGTATTCCACCATACGGAGCGAGGATCGGCATTGGGTGAACCGATGAACACCCGCTCGTCGTCGATGCCGAGCGCCTTGATATGCAGCGCGGACGCCGATGAGCCCACGCCGAAGGCAATGCCGTCGTCGGGTTCCCCTTCAGCACGCAATTCGTAGAGGCCCACCCCGCTGTCGAGCAGCTCCTGCCGGCGCACCTGGTAGGCACCATGAGCGATCGGCACATCGGTCGCCTCCAGGGCGTTGGTGAAGACATCCACGGCGACACCGCTGTCGGCCATTTCGCTCAGCAGCTGCGTACCGAGCCTGCCGGGCACGAAGTAGGCAGACACCACCACGAGGCTTTCCTTGGGCTGGCCGAGCGTCTCGTACAGTGCCCCGGCCATGGTTCGCTCGAAGGCAGGCCGGCCATGCCAGGCCGGTTTGCCCGGGGGGTCCCACAGGGCGACCCCCTCCCCCCAGTGCAGCCTGCCGACCAGGGGCCCCTGCTCGATATCGGCATAGCGCTGGCGCAGGTCGGCGAAGTAGGGGGAGCCGGCATTGGCCTCGAACCAGTCGCCGAGTGACGCCTGCAGCTGGCGCCAGGCCGAGTGGTCGGCGCGATGGTAGCGAGCGATGGGCTGGGCCAGCCCGTGGTTCCAGTAGAGGTGAAAACTGTGTGACAGCGAGTCCACCACGGGGCCAAGTGTGAGCAGATCCAGGTCGGTGAAGTTACGCGGCTCACTGGCGCTGTAGTATTCGTCGCCCAGGTTGCGCCCACCGACAATGGCCAGGGCTCCGTCGGCGATCCACAGCTTGTTGTGCATGCGGCGATGCTGGCGGGCGGCCTGGGGTGCCGAGGCCAGCACCCTGCCGGTCAAGGTGCCTCGTGCAAAGCCCAGGGGGTTATAGACGCGGACCTGGACATTGGGATGCGTGTCGAGCGCGGCCAGTGTTCGACCCTGACCTACCGCACCGATATCATCGACCAGCAGTCGCACCTCGACGCCTCTCTCGGCGGCCGCCAGCAGTCGAGTCAGCAGCACCCGGGTCGTCTGCCCGTCACCCATCAGGTAGGTCTGGATATCGAGCCGCCGATCGGCCTGCTCGCTGAGCAGCACCCGCAGGCTAAAGGCATCCTGGCCACTGGAGAGCAGGGCGAAGCCGCTCTTGTCCGGATGCTGCGAGCCACTCAAGCGCGCCCATTGTCCCAGCCAGGTCGCCTCGCGCTCGGCAGGTAGCAACGGTGTCGCATGCTCACGAACCACCTGGTTACCGGCACAGCCCTGAAGGAGAAGCATGAGTACAGCACAGAACACCAGCTTCCAACCGCGGGCTTTGCCCGCACCGCCGGAGTCAGGACTCGTCATCGTCGTCCGCCAGGCGCCGCGCCATTGCCTTGCGAACCTTGTTACGGCGGTAGAGCCGGGCCAGTGCCAGGCACAGCGCAAACGCAACCATGACCGCCAGCGTCACCCCCTGCCAGGGTCGGGCGGCCTCGCCTCCCATCACCGTTTCTAGGGTGATGATCAGGATGAAGCCCAGCGCCTGGCTGCCGATGGCCAGGGCGCGCAGGAGATCGAACGACTTTTGTGCCATGAAGGGCTCCCACCGGATGACAGTACTGGCCGCGGCCAGTAGGCTTGCTCTGCCTGACGCGTTACGTTATGCAAGTGAATGATTCTACCCGGTCTTGGCGTTTGCGCCGACCCCTTTGCTGGAGCTGAGCCAATGGATGCCTTCGCCCTGGGCCCCGTGTTGATATCCATCCCGCGTCTCTACGCCATTGGCTGCGCCCTGCTGTTGCTGCTCGCCGCCTGGCTATTGCTGGGCCTTTCACCCACGGCTCGGGCACGCTGGTTCAACGGCCTGCTGCTGGCCTGGCTGGTGGGCGCACGACTGGGCCATGTAGCACTGAACCTGGATGCTTATGCCGCGGCACCACTGGATGTGCTCAAGCTTTGGCAGCCTGGCTATCACGGTTTATGGGGGCTGTTGGCTGCGCTGATCTGGACTGCCTGGGCCCTGCGTGACCGGCTGCTGTCGATGATCGGCGCCATGGGACTCACCATCGGCGTCTCGGCCCTGTGGCTGGTGCTGGTGACCCTCGCCCCGTTGGGCGGCGACATGCCGCTGCGCGAGCTGCCCGACATCACCCTGGAAAATCTCGACGGCGAGCCGGTCAACCTGCAGGCCCTGAGAGGCGAACTGGTGGTGGTCAATCTGTGGGCCACCTGGTGCCCGCCGTGCCTGCGGGAAATGCCGCTGCTGGCCGAGGCCGACACCCGCGAAGGCGTCAGCGTCGTCGTCGTCAACCAGGGCGAGGAGCTGCTCCAGGTGGTGCGCTATCTCGACGAGCAGGAACTGGAGTTCCGCTATCCACTGCTCGACCCGAACCAGGAGATGATCAGGACCATGGAGTCCCCGGGGCTGCCTACCACGGTCCTGTTCGACCGCCAGGGCCTGGCGGTGGAGCGCCACGTGGGTGAACTGTCGAGGGCACAGCTGGACGGCTGGCTGCGGGGCCGCTGAAACAACCGATTACAACTTGCCCCTATCATTTCCCGCCTTGCTCCACCAGCCTTAAGCCATCGCGGGCTTTGCGTTAGAATCCCCCGCCCTGCTGTCGGTGGAGCCAGTTCCGTCGGCAGCATGCGCACCGTATTCAGCATCGACCGAGGCATCATGAGCGACTTTTCACCCGGCCAGCGCTGGATCAGCGACGGCGAGGCCGACCTGGGCCTGGGCACCATCCTGAGTTGCGACCACCGAAGCGTCACCGTGCTGTTCGGCGCCAGCCAGGAAACTCGTACCTACAGCAACCGTCAGGCACCGCTAACCCGCGTCGCCTTCAGCAGTGGCGATCGTATCCGCTCCGCCGAAGGCTGGAACCTGACCGTCGACGACACCAAGGAAATCGACGGCTTGATCGTCTATATCGGCGAGGATGACCAGGGCGAGCTGCGCGAGCTGCCCGAGGCGCGCCTGGCCGATACCACGCAGTTCGATCAGGCCCGCGATCGCCTGCTCACCGGCCAGGTCGACCGCAACGACTGGTTCGACCTGCGCTTTCGCACGCTGCACCATCATCACCGTATCGAGCAGAACCCGGCCCTGGGCCTGGCTGGGGCGCGCATCGACCTGATTCCCCATCAGCTCTACATCGCCGACGAAGTGGCACGGCGCCACGCACCGCGGGTGCTGCTGGCCGACGAGGTGGGGCTGGGCAAGACCATCGAGGCCGGCCTGATCCTGCACCGCATGCTGCTGACCGGCCGTGCCGAACGCGCCCTGATCCTGGTGCCGGCGAGCCTCACGCATCAATGGCTGGTGGAGTTGCTGCGTCGCTTCGCCCTGAATGTCGCCCTGCTCGATGAGCAACAAAGCCTGGCCCAGGCCGAAGCCAACCCATTCGAATCCGCCCAGTTGATCCTGGCAAGCCAGGATTGGCTGTTCGCCAACCCTCACCGCCAGGAGCAGGCTGCGGCAAGTGACTGGGATCTGCTGATCGTCGACGAGGCTCACCACCTCGATTGGGGCAGCGATCATGTCGGCCCCGGCTACGCCTGTGTCGAGCGCCTGGCGAAAGCGGTGCCCGGCATGCTGCTGCTGACCGCTACCCCCGAGCAGATGGGACTCGAGAGCCACTTCGCTCGCCTGCGCCTGCTCGACCCCGACCGCTACCACAGCCTCGATGCCTTCCGTGAGGAAGAGCAGCACTACGTGGAAGTGGCCCAGGCCATCGACGCCCTCGATGCCCTGCCGGCAGGTGGCGAGAACGACCGCGCCCGGGTCGCTGCGGTGATCGACGAACCCGACAGCCTCGCCCTGCTGGGCACCCTGGCCAATCTCGAAAGCAGCCCGGAGCAGCAGGACAGCGCCCGCGACCAGCTGCGCGACCAGCTGCTCGACCGCCACGGCACGGGACGGGTGATGTTTCGCAACAGCCGCCGCCATGTCGGTGGCTTTCCCCAGCGCCGTCTGCACCTGGCTCCGCTTGCGCTGCCCTCGGCCTACCGCCGCTTCCTGCGCAAGCTCGAGCGCGACGAGGACTATCTCGACGAGCTGCTGATCGAGACCGGACTCGATCATCCGGATGTGTTGATCTACCCCGATGCCACCTACCGCGCGCTCTCCGACGATCCGCTCAACTGCGAGCCCTGGTGGCAGATTGACCCGCGCGTGAGCTGGCTTCTGGAGCGCCTCGCCGACGACGGCGAGCAGGGCTTCGCCGCGGACAAGGTCCTGGTGATTGCCCATGACCGAGAAACCGCCCAGGGCCTGGCCGAGGCGCTGCGAGTGCTGGGCGGGATCCATGCCCCGGTGTTCCACGAGGGGCTGACGCTGGTGGAGCGCGACCGTGCAGCGGCAGCCTTCGCCGACGATGAGGAGGGAAGCCAGGTGCTGGTGTGCTCCGAAATCGGCTCCGAGGGACGCAACTTCCAGTTCTGCCGCCACCTGGTGATGTTCGACCTGCCGCAGCATCCCGACCAGCTGGAACAGCGCATCGGCCGACTCGACCGGATCGGCCAACGCCACGCCATCGAGATCCACGTGCCGCTGTTCGAGGCCAGCCCCGGCGAGCGGCTGCTGCGCTGGTTCCGCGAAGGGATGGACGCCTTCGACGCACCGCATGGTGTCGGCAACGAACTGTTCGACGCCTTCGGTGATGCCCTGGCCGAGGCCCTGCTCGACGATGAAGCGCTCGAAGAGGTCATTGCCGAGACCCGTGCCTTGTTCGAGAACCGCCTGGCCCAGCGCGATGCCGGCCGCAACCGCCTGCTGGAGCTCAATGCCTGTCGCCCGGATCGGGCCGAGGCGGTAGCCGCGGCGATCCGCGAGCTGGACGATGACCCGGCACTGCCGCGCTACCTCGATCAAGCGCTGGATATCTTTGGCGTCGACAGCCAGGAGCTCGGCGGCGGCCTGCTGCACCTGCAGCCCGGCCCCCAGATGCTCGACGGCCTGCCCGGCCTGGCCAAGGGCGAGGAGGGCTTCACCGCCACCCTCTCCCGAGAGCGCGCCCTGGCCCGCGACGACGTCCAGCGTCTCTCATGGGAGCATCCGCTGCTGCGCGAGATGATGGACCGCATCCTCGACGGAACCATGGGCAACACCGCCCTGGCGCTGCTCAAGCATCCGGCCATCCCCGCCGGGCGACTGATGGCCGAACTGGTGTTTCGCACTCACTGCCCGGCGCCCAGGCGGCTCCATATCAACCGTTTCCTGCCACCGACGGCGGTTCGCGTACTGCTCGACGAATCCGGCGCCGTACTCAGCGACAAGGTCTCCTTCACCGGGCTCGCCAAGAACCTGCAGAAGGTCAAGAAGGCGGTGGCACGGGAGCTGATCCGCAGCCGCCACGACCAGCTTCGGGAGTTGCTGACTCGCGGCGAGCGGGAGGCCGACCGGGAGCTGCCGAGCATCGTCGAGGCCGCCCAGGTTCGCATGCGCCATGAGCTGGATGAAGAGCTCGCCCGGCTACAGGCGCTGGCAAGGCTCAACCCGGCGGTGCGCGAGGAGGAGCTCGAAGCGCTGCGCCGCGAACGCAGCGAGCTCGACGCGGCCATCGACGGCACACGCCTGCGCCTGGATGGGGTAAGGGTGATCGTCACCGTCGGCGATTAGGCAAGCCCCCTAGAGGATATCGGCCAGCGCCTGCTCCAGGGTCGGGAAGCGAAACTCGAACCCGGCCTCGAGCAAGCGCGCCGGACGCATGTCGGCACCGGTCAGCAGTAGGCGCGCCATCTCGCCGAAGGCGGCCTTGAGCACGAAAGCGGGCACCGGAAACACTGCCGGCCGCCTCAGTTGGCTTGCCAGGCTGCGGGTGAATTCGGCGTTGGTGACCGGGTGCGGCGCGCTGCCGTTGAAGGGGCCCTCCAGGTCGTCTCGCCCGAGCAGGAACTCGATCCCTCGAACCAGATCCTCGCGATGGATCCAGGGCATGAACTGGCGGCCGCTGCCGAAGCGCCCTCCCAGCCCCAGCTTGAACGGCGGCAGCATCTTCGCCAGGCTGCCGCCGCCCTCATCCAGTACCAGGCCGGTGCGCAGCAGTGCGACTCGCGTACCGAATTCGGCGGCCTCGCGGGCGGTATCCTCCCAGCGCTTGCACAGCCGGTGAGCGAACTCGTCGTGGGGCGGCGTCTCCTCGGTGACTTCACGATCCCCCTGGTCGCCGTAGAAGCCCATCGCAGAGCCCGAAACCATCACTCTGGGTGCCCGGCCATTGGCCGACTTGAGCTGCTCACAGAGCATCACGAGGTCGCGCGTGATGCCGACCCTGGAGTCGATCAAGCGGTTTTTCTGCTCATCGCTCCAGCGCCGCTCGGCGATAGGTTCACCGGCCAGGTTGACGATGGCTTCCGGGGCGGCATCGACGAAGTCGAGCACCGAGCGTCGCACATCCGCCCCTGCGGGCAGCTTGCGCCTGGCCTCTTCCGGATTACGGGACACCACCTGAAGGCGATGCCCCGCCTGCTCGAGGCTCAGGCAGAGGCGCTGCCCGACGAAACCGCTACCACCCGTGATCAGTACACGCATCTCTGCCACCTTTCGTCAGCTTGAACCAGGCCACGTTATACAAGTTTTGTACACTTCTGCTATTGTAGCTGCTAACCCTTCGACCGCGTGAGGCCTGCAGGATGCGCCCTTCGCCGCGACCTTCAACTGCCATCATCGGCGCCGGCATTGCCGGCCTGGCGTGTGCTCGAGCGCTGCATGGCGCAGGCTTGCCGGTCACGCTTTTCGAAAAGTCGCGCGGGCCGGGAGGGCGGCTGGCAAGCCGCCGACTGGCCGAGGCCACCCTGGACCTGGGCGCTCAGTTCTTCAGCGTACGCCACGAAGCCTTTCGTCGTGAAGTCATGAGCTGGCTCACCGCGGGTGTGGCCGCGCCCTGGCCGTGGAAACTGTGGCGCATAGAGAACAAGCACTGGCGCTATCGCCATGACGGCGGCGAGCGCTACTGCGGCCAGCCGCGCATGAGTGCCATCACCCGCCACCTGGCCGACGGCCTGGCCCTGCACAGCGAATGCCGCATCCTCGGCCTGAGCCGGCGTGCTCACGCCTGGTGGCTGGAAACCGAGTCGGGAGAGACCCACGGCCCGTTCGACCGGGTCGCGATCAGCTGCCCTTCGCCCCAGGCCATGGCGCTGCTCGCCGCCCACGACGACACCCTTGCGGCGGAGTGCCAGGCGGTGGAGCAGCGCGCCTGCTGGGCGGCCTGGGCCTGCCTGGACACACCCTTCCCCCGAGTGCCAGGCGTCGAAGCCGACTGGCAAGCGGCCCAGGGACAGGAGGGTCCCTTGCGCTTTGTCTCGCGCAATCACCTGAAGCCTGGCCGTTGGGCGCAGGGTGAGTCCCTGACCCTGCTGGCACTGCCCGAGTGGAGCGAGCAGAACCTGGAGTGCAAGCCATCGCAGGTGGCCTGCATGCTGTTCGATGCCCTCCAGCAGATGCTGCCCGCCGGGGTCAGGCTGCCCAGGCCGACTCAGCTCGGCGCACACCGCTGGCGCTTTGCACACCCGGAATTGCCAGCTACCTCGCCGAAGCCCACGGACCAGGATTACCGACTCTCCCCCCTGGGCCTCGGCCTATGCGGCGACGGCTGGCGGGGCGCCAGGGTGGAGGACGCCTGGTTATCCGGCCATCACCTGGGGCTGGCCCTGGCAAGGGCTTCTACTGGAGAAGCGTTGACGATTTGCCCCTGATCTCCATCAGTTGTACACCGCTCGATTAGTGTACAATATTGTCAGCGACAGCCTGGTCAATGGCCAGGCAGACGAACCCACGCCACGGAGTGGCCCAGACAACAACCAGGCAGAGGCACGCATGACCGAGAAGGGTGGCCACCCGGCCGACACACCGCTCTATCCGATTCGCGAGGTGTCTCGCATCACTGGTGTCAACTCGGTGACGCTGCGCGCCTGGGAGCGGCGCTACGGCCTGATCCGCCCCCAACGCACCCCCAAGGGACACCGCCTCTACGCCCGCGAGGATATCGAGAGGGTCGAGCGTATCCTGCAATGGCTGAGCCGCGGCGTGCCGGTCAGCCAGGTCAAGGAGCTGCTCGATCAGCCTGCCTCTGCACCAACGCCTGAGCCGGCAACCGGCGACTGGCCCAGCCAGCAACGCCAACTGGTCGCTGCCATCGAAGCCCTGGACCAGCAGCAGATGGAGACCCTGTTCACCCAGAGCCTGGCGCTCTACCCGGTGACCACCTGCCTGGCGGAGCTGTGGCAACCGGTAATCCGCGATCTCGAAGAGCGTTGGTCCGATCAGCTGGGCGCCGCCCTGCAGCGCCGCTGCCTGGAATCCTTCCTGCGTACTCGCATCGGTATACGTCTCTACCATGCCAACCTGCGTGCCCGAGGCCCCCTGTTGCTGATCGCCCCGCTGCCCGACGATCCAGGTCCGCTGTGGCTGCTGCTGGCGGCATTGGCCGCCAGTGATGCCGGCTACCGCATCCAGCTGCTCGACAGCTCCCTGCCCTTCGGCGAGCTGCCGCTGGCCGTTGAGCGACTCCAAGCCAGCGCCCTGCTACTGGTCAGCGGCCGCGCCGAGCGCGCCGACCTGGTCCGGCGCCAGCTGCCGCGCCTGGCCGAGCAGCTCGACGCACCTCTCGGGTTGTGCGGCCCCGTCGCTCGTATTCGCAGCAACGACCTGGCCGACAGCCTAGTGGAACTGCTGGGCGACGACTTGCCGCTGGCCATGGCGCGCCTGCGCTCGTTGATTCGCGACGACTGAACGACACTCGAGGCACCGAGTCATGGCCCGTTCGCTGGTATGGTTTCGTAGCGACCTGCGCATTGCCGACAATACGGCACTGGCTGCCGCCGCCCGCCGAGGGACCGTGGTGGCCGTGTTCCTGCGCAGCCTGCCCCACTGGCAGCGCCATGGTCACGGGGCCAACAAGCTCGACTTCTGGCACCGCGGCGTCGTGGCCCTGAGCGAGGCCCTGGCCGGCATCGGCATCCCCCTGCTGCATCGCGATATCGACGATTTCGACGAGGCTCCCGCCCAACTGCTGACCATCGCCCGGGAGATCGGCGCCAGCGCCCTGCACTTCAACCGGGAATACGCGCTCGACGAGCAGCGACGCGACCATGCCGTGGTCGATGCCTTCCGCCAGGCCGGGCTGCAGGCAAGCGGCCATCACGACAGCGTGGCCTACGCCCCCGGGGAGCTGTTGACCGGCAAGGGCGATTTCTATGCCGTGTTCACCCCCTTTGCCCGAGCCTGGCATCGCCGGCTTTCGGCAGCGCAGCTCGCCCTGCGCGACACGCCTGAACCACAGGCGCCGCTGCCCCTTTCCGCCGACCCCATTCCGCCCCTGCCCAAGCCTGCCCAGGCGCAGGCCGGTGCCAGGCAATGGCCTGCGGGAGAGACCGCGGCCGCCGATCGCCTGGAGCGCTTCCTGCGCTTTCGCGTACGGCACTACGCCGATCAACGCGACTTTCCGGCTGTCGCCGGCACCAGCGAGCTGTCGCCCTATCTGGCTCTGGGCATGATCTCGCATCGCCAGTGCCTGCAGGCGGCACTCGGCGAGAACGACGGCAGCCTGGCCGAGGGCGATGCCGGCATCGTCAGCTGGGTCAGTGAGCTGATATGGCGCGAGTTCTATCAGCATGTGGCGGCCGGATTTCCGCGGGTGTGCCGCCACCGCGCCTTCCAGCGGCACACCGAGGCACTGGCCTGGCGAGATAGCGAGGACGACTTTGCCGCCTGGTGCGAGGGACGAACCGGCTATCCCATCGTCGACGCCGCCATGCGCCAACTGGTTCGCCGCGGCTGGATGCACAACCGCCTGCGCATGGTTGCCGCCATGTTCCTGAGCAAGCATCTGCTCATCGACTGGCGACGCGGAGAGGCGTTCTTCATGCGCCACCTGGTGGACGGCGAGTTCTGTGCCAACAACGGTGGCTGGCAGTGGGCCGCCTCGACCGGCACCGATGCAGCGCCCTACTTTCGCATCTTCAACCCCACCACCCAGTCGCGCCGCTTCGATCCGGAAGGTCGCTTCCTTGCCGAGTACCTGCCCGAACTGGCCGGGCTGGCGCCGCGGGACCGCCACGCTCCCAGCGACACCCAGCGAGCCAGCACGGGCTACCCCTTGCCCATCGTCGATCACAAGGCAGCCCGGGCCCGAGCGCTGGCCGCCTTCAAGGCCCTGCCCCCGAGCCACTGAACCCAACCCACTGATCCTAATCCACTGATCCAGCACCACTGATCCAGGAGCCATCGAGATGCACCGGGACGACACCCTGGAGGCGTTCTGCGCCGCCTTCAATAAACTAGACAAAAGCTGTACAAATTTATTGTACGAGTTATATACTCACGACGTCATCTTTATCGACCCGTTTCACCATATAGCAGGATTAGAG
The DNA here is from genome assembly GCF_013697085.1 of Billgrantia kenyensis. Classification (GTDB taxonomy): domain Bacteria; phylum Pseudomonadota; class Gammaproteobacteria; order Pseudomonadales; family Halomonadaceae; genus Halomonas; species Halomonas kenyensis. Next base: position 11,978 of record NZ_JACEFT010000036.1, on the reverse strand, counting down.
GCGCTAGAAGCGCACTTCCTGGGGCTGTACGAGAACGTGACAGAATGCCGATTCAGCTTTCACGAGCGGGCGATCCAGGGGCAGAAAGCCTATGTGACCTGGACGATGCACCTGACTCACCCGAGGCTGGCCGGCGGCAAACCCCTGAAAGTAGAAGGCTGCTCACAGCTGCGCTTCTCGGACAGAACGCCCGAGCGGGTGTGCGTCCATCGAGATTATTTCGACGCCGGCGCCATGCTCTACGAGCAGCTGCCGCTTCTCGGCCCGCTGGTGCGCTGGATCAAGCACCGGGTCTGAGGCGGCAGGGTCGAGCAGCCACATAGACAGCAGCGGGAGACACCATGGTGGTGAGCAGAGCAGCGAAGCGTATCTGGCTGACCGGTGCAACCTCGGGCATCGGCCGTGCGCTGGCCCTGCGCCTGCTTGATCAGGGGCACCTGGTAGCGCTGAGTGCACGCAGCGAGCCAGCGCTGCGGGCGCTGTGTCGAGGTCGTGCCAACGCCATAGCTGTGCCGCTGGACATCACGGACCGAGCCTCGGTGATCGCTGCCGGGCAGAATCTCGCCGACCTGCTGGGACATCTCGACCTAGCCATTCTCAATGCCGGGACCTGCGAATACCTGGAGCATGGCCAATTGGACACCGCCTTGGTCGAGCGTGTCTTTGCCGTCAACTTTTTCGGCTCTCTGCATTGCATCGAGGCGGCACTGCCGCTGCTGCGGCGGGCTCGTGAACAGGGCAAGCACCCGCAGTTGGCGGCAACCTCGAGCGCGGCGGCCTACCTTGCCTTGCCGCGTGCCGAAGCCTACGGCGCCTCGAAGGCAGCGCTGAGTCATTTTCTCGAATCGCTGCGCCTCGACCTGGCGCCGCAGGGGATCAGCGTGAGCCTGATTCACCCCGGCTTCGTCGACACCCCGCTGACCAAGCGCAACGACTTTCCCATGCCGGCACGAATTTCGGCCGAGGCGGCGGCCAAGGCCATCATTGGCGGCCTGGAGAGACGCCGCCTGGACATCCACTTCCCGCGACGCTTCACCATTGGGCTACGCCTGCTCGGCCTGCTTCCGCCGTCACTGCGCTTCCAACTCGGCAAACGACTGGTACGCCAGCCTGCCACGGAGAACTGATCCATGAACGTCGCGCTGCAGTCAGCTTACGCACCGGTTCCTCCCGCTCAACGCATCGCCGTGGTGGGTAGCGGCATCAGCGGCATGGCCGCTGCCTGGTATCTCAGTGCCCGTCATCAGATAACCCTGTTCGAGGCGGAAAGTCGCCTGGGTGGGCATACCGCAACCATGGATGTGGAACTCGAGGGCCGACACTACGCCATCGATACCGGCTTTATCGTCTTCAATGACTGGACCTACCCCCACTTCCAGCGTCTGCTGGCCCAGCTCGGCGTGGCCGTGCAACCCACGCAGATGAGCTTCTCCGTCCACGAGACGCAGCGGGATTTCGAATATAACGGCCACACCCTGGGCTCGCTGTTCGCCCAGCGCAGCAACCTGTTCAAGCCGAGGTTTCATCGCCTGCTTGGCGACATCCTGCGTTTCAATCATCGTGCCACCCGGGACCATCGACTGGCCCGCCTGCCCGCCACGCTGACGCTGGGCGACTACCTCGATGCACATGGCTATGGCGACGACTTCCAGCATCGCTACCTGTTGCCGATGGGGGCGGCCATCTGGTCGGCCAGTCTCGGCGGCATGCGCCAGATGCCGGCCCAGTTCTTCGTGCGCTTCTTTCATCACCATGGCCTGCTTTCGATACGCCACCGGCCCCAGTGGTACACCCTGGTTGGCGGCTCTCGCGCCTATATCCCGGCACTGACGGCCCCCTATGCAGAGAACATTCGGCTGGCAACGCCGGTGCGAGGCATTCGGCGGACCACTGGCGGGGTCATGCTGACCACCGCTCGGGGTAGAGAGCACTTCGACCAGGTGGTGCTGGCCTGCCACGCCGACCAGGCACTGCAGCTGCTGCAGGATGCGACACCTGCCGAAACCGCGATTCTCGGCGCGCTGCCTTACCGTGACAACGACGTGGTGCTGCACACCGACACGCGCCTGCTGCCGCGCCGGAGGCGCGCCTGGGCAAGCTGGAACTATCGCCTCGACGGGCGCGGCGACAGCGCCCGAGCCTCGGTGACATACAACATGAACCTCCTCCAGCGGCTCGAGTCCCCGCAGACCTTCTGCGTCACGCTCAATGACAGCGCGGCAATCGACCCGCGCCGGGTGCTGGGGCGCTTTCGCTATGCCCACCCCCAGTTCGAGATGGACGGTCAGCAGGCCCAGGCCCGCCACGCCGAGATCTCCAGCGTCACGCGCCGCACGCATTTCTGCGGCGCCTACTGGCGCAACGGCTTTCACGAGGATGGCGTCTGGAGCGCCCTGCGCGTCGCCCATGCGCTGGGCTGCGACGAGAGCGGCACGCAGCAGGTGGGTGCCGCAGTACTGGAGCCGATACCGTCATGACCCCCTCGCCGCGCTCCCGCATCTGTCACGGCACACTGCGCCACCGCCGCTTCCTGCCACATGTGCATGAATTCGAATATCGGGTATGGATGATGTGGCTCGACCTGGAGGAGCTGCCCGGGCTGTTCGATGGCGTCCCTGGCTTCAGCGCCCGGGGGCCGGCACTGGCTCGTTTTCGGCGTGAGGATTATCTGTCGCCGCTGGAGCTGCCACTGGCCGAGGCGGCCCGAAACGAGGTAGCGCGCCAACTGGGGCGGGCGCCACAGGGCCGCGTCTGCCTGCTGACTCAGCTGCGCACCCTGGGCTCGGGCTTCAACCCCATCTCGCTCTATTACCTTTACCACCGCGAGGAGGAGGGCGGCGCACTGGGCGCCGTGCTGGGCGAAGTCACCAACACTCCCTGGCGCGAGCGCACTCGCTATGCCTGCACCACCGCGCCGGGGCGCCACGCCCATCGCGCCGAATTCGCCAAGGCCATGCACGTATCACCGTTCATGCCGCTGGACATGACCTATCGCTGGCAGTTCGACACCCCGGGCGAAACCCTGTCACTGCACATGGAAACGTGGCGCCGGGAGCAGCGTCATTTCGACGCCACTCTCTCGCTGGCCTGCCGGCCAGCAACGCGTACGGCCCTGCTGGCTACACTGGCCCGCCGACCATGGATGAACCTCAAGACCCTGGCAGCCATTCACTTCGAGGCACTCAGGCTGTGGCTCAAGGGTGTTCCGCTACACGACCATCCCCACCGCAAGGAGACCTCACCGTGAACATGCTGCGCACACATCCGCATAGCCCACCTCTGGGCAATGAGTCAATCGTGACTCGCCTGCTGAAGCCCCGCATGCTGGCGCAGCTCGGCAGCCTCGAGGGCGGCCGCATCACCCTCATCGAGGGCAACCAGTGCCACAGGCTTGGCCAGGGCGGCCCGCTGCAGGTGACTCTGGTAGTACGTCGCCCACAGGCATGGCGTCGACTGGCCCTGGGCGGCAGCCTCGGCGCGGCCGAATCCTATATCGACGGCGACTGGGACGTCGACGACCTGACCGGCCTGATTCGCCTGTGTGCCGTCAACATGGAGCAGCTCGACAACGATGTGGGCTCCAAGCTCGCAAGGGCAGGCATCTGGCTCGGCAGCCTGGGGCAGCGGCTGCTGCGCAATACGCTGAACCGCGCCCGGCGCAACATCGAGGCCCACTACGATATCGGCAACGATCTCTTTGCCACCTTCCTCGATCAGCGCCACTGGATGTACTCCAGCGCCGTCTACCCCCATCCAGAAGCCAGCCTGGAAGAGGCATCGACCTACAAGCTGGACCGGATCCTGGCACGCCTCGACGTGCAGCCACACCACCACCTGCTGGAGATCGGCACCGGCTGGGGCGGCCTGGCCATCCATGCCGCACGTACCCGCGGCTGCCGTGTCACCACCACGACCATTTCCAGCGAACAGTACGAGTATACGCGACGCCGCGTGCTGGAAGAGGGGCTGGAGTCACAAGTCACCGTACTGAAACGCGACTATCGAGAACTCGAAGGGCGCTACGACCGCCTGGTCTCGGTGGAGATGATCGAGGCCGTGGGGCATCAGTATCTCGCAACCTACCTGGCTACGCTGGACCGACTGCTCAAGGATGACGGCCTGGCCATGCTGCAGGCCATCACGATCCGCGACCAGCGCTTCGAGATGGCCAAGCGAGAAGTCGACTTCATCAAGCGCCATGTCTTCCCGGGCGGTTTCCTGCCGTCGCATCACGCCATCATGCAGAACCTGGCCAAGCGGACTTCAATGAACGTCATCGGCCTCGAGGAGATCGGGCCGCACTACGCACGCACCCTGCGCGAATGGCGACACCGCTTCGAGTCGCGCCTGGATATGGTGCATCGGCTGGGCTACGACGAGCGCTTCATCAGGCTGTGGCGATACTACCTGTGCTACTGCGAAGCCGGCTTCATGGAGCGCTTGATCGGTACTAGCCAGCTGCTGCTGGCCAAGCCGGGCGCAAGGCCGGCAGAAGTGATCGACACGCTGGCTTGACCGGCTACAACGAGGGCTCGGCTCGCAGGACCAGCCCCGATGAGGATGACACCGACGCCTGCCACTGTGCCTCGATCGCTTCCGCGGGGCCCGGACGGGCGTAAAGGAAGCCCTGGACCAGGCGACAGCCGGCCTGCTGCAGGAACTCGAGCTGGCCCTGGGTTTCCACGCCTTCGGCTACGACGTCCAGGCTCAGGCCTCGCGCCATCGCCAGCACAGCGCTGACGATGGCAGCGTCGGCGGGATCGTCGGGCAACGAGCGGATGAAGGCGCGATCGAGCTTAAGCTTGTCCAGCGGCAGGTTCTTCAAGTAGCTGAGCGACGAGTAGCCCATGCCGAAGTCGTCGATGGCAATGCGATGGCCCTTGAGGCGCAGCGCTTCCAGTCGCGGCACGATGTCGCCGGCTCGCTCATCGAGCAGCACCGACTCGGTCAGCTCCAGGCCCAGTTGGCTAGGCTCGATGCCGTGACGAGCCAGGCCAGCCGAAAGCGCGGTTTCCAGCTCGCCCTGGAACATCTGGATCGCCGAGATGTTGATCCACACGGGCAGCTGCGGCAGCCCCATCTCGCGCCAGCGCGCCATCTGCGCCAGCGACTCGTCGATGACCCAGTTGCCCAGCGGCCCCATCAGGCCATGGCGTTCGGCCAGCGGAATGAAGTCAGCCGGCGACACCATGCCGTACTCCGGATGGCGCCAGCGCAGCAGCGCCTCCATTCCCACCACGGCGCCATCCATGATGCGGTGCTGGGTCTGGTAGTGCAGCTCCAGCTGCTCGCCGTTGGCCAGAGCGTCGCGCAGGCTGTAGACCAGCGCCATCTGTGGCGAGTCCTGCACGTCCAGGGCAGGACGAAAGCGCTGGCTGACGTTGCGCCCATGGCGCTTGGCTGAATAAAGGGCCGATTCCAGGCGCTGGAACAGCACGCTGGAGCCCTTGCCATCCTCGGGAGCGCGACAGCTACCGATCGAGAGTCCCAAGCGCAGGGTCTTGCTGCCCAGCTCGAAGGGCTCGCCCAGATGCTGTCGCAGCCCGGCGACCCACTTGTCATGATCGTCGAACGTGGTGGTACGTATCACCAGGAACTCGTCGCCGCCGAGGCGGCCAACGACACCGCCAGCGACATGATGAGCCAGGCGCTGGCCGAAGCGGGCCAGCAAGCGGTCACCCTGCTCCACGCCGAGGCTGTCGTTGACCGACTTGAAGCCGTCGATATCGATGATCGCCATGTCGAGGCTCTCGCCGGCTCGCAGGTGACGCAGGCGAGAGGTCATCAGGTCATGCAGGCGGCGGCGGTTGGGCAGGCCGGTCAGCGGATCCTCGAAGCCGATGCGTCGCAGGTCCTGCTCACGGGCCTTGTGCACCGAGATGTCGGTGAAGGTACCGACGTAATGGCTGATACGGCCGCGGCTGTCAGTCACCGCCTTGACCCGCAGCCACTCAGGGAATTCGTCGCCCTGCTTGCGTCGGTTCCAGATCTCGCCCTCCCAGCGCCCCTTGGTCCTGAGGGTCTGCCAAAAGCGCTGGAAGAAAGCGGAATCGTGGCGTGCGGCAGCCAGGTTGGCGGCGTTCATGCCGCGCACTTCATCCTCGTCATAACCGGTGATGCGAGTAAAGGCGGGGTTGACGGCGAGGATACGATTCTCGGCGTCGGTAATCTGCACCCCCTCCTCGGAGAGCATCAACGCCTGCTGCATCAGGTCGGCGTGCTGGCGGTCGCGCTGGACCTGGCGCCAGGCATCCCACAGCCCTACCGCCACGATACCGACTGCCACCAGTCGCAGGCCGGGGCCGGGCAGCCAGATACAGGCTGCTAGCGCCGCCAGGGCAGCCCAGGTCAAGGGGCGATTGAGTGCAGATGATGGCCGCATGAAAGGTCTCGAGAAACGAATATGGGGTAACAGGGTGCGTCCATGCCGTGCATCGACCCCTCCTTGTTTATCGACACCTGACGCTGACACTTTAATCGCTCGCGCAGGTCACGTCATGCCTGGCGTGCAATCGGTGGCCTCGGCCAGTAGACTAGGCAGGGCCGCCCGGGCGGGTCGGCCCTCTGCGCCACGCCGCCTCTGCACCGCAAGCGGAAGGGCTCACAACAACTGCGACTCGGAACGACTCAGTGACCAAGCAACACTCTTTCGGACGCGAAGAACTGCTGGCGTGTAGCCGCGGCGAACTCTTCGGCCCCGGCAATGCTCAACTGCCGGCGCCCAACATGTTGATGCTCGACAGGATCACGCGCATCCATGAACAAGGTGGCCAGTTCAACAAGGGCGAGCTGATCGCCGAGCTGGATATCCATCCCGACCTGTGGTTCTTCGATTGCCACTTTCCCGGCGATCCGGTCATGCCCGGCTGCCTGGGGCTCGATGCCATGTGGCAGCTGGTGGGCTTCTACCTGGGCTGGCTTGGCCATCCCGGTCGTGGCCGTGCCCTGGGCTGCGGCGAGGTGAAGTTCACCGGGCAGATCCTGCCCGATGCCGAAAAGGTCACCTACCATATTCACGTCAAGCGCATTATCACCCGGCGCCTGATCCTGGGCATTGCCGACGGCACCGTGACGGTCGATGGCCGTGAAATCTACCAGGCAAATGACCTTCGGGTCGGCCTGTTCACCTCTACCGCGAATTTCTAAACAGGAGGCTTCCATGCGACGAGTGGTGGTCACCGGTCTGGGTATCGTTTCCTGCCTGGGCAACGACGCGCAGACGGTCGTGGAGGCGCTCAGGAGTGGGCGCTCGGGTATTCGCTTCAAGGAAGAGTACGCCGAGCGCGGCTTTCGCAGCCAGGTCGCCGGGGTCGTCGATATCGACCTCGAGGCCTTGATCGATCGCAAGCTGCGCCGCTTCATGGGTGATGCTGCGGCCTATGCCTACGTGAGCATGGCCCAGGCCATCGAGGATTCGGGCCTCACGCCCGAGCAGGTCTCCAGCGAACGCACCGGCCTGATCGCCGGCTCGGGCGGCGCCTCCAGCGCCAACCAGGTCGAGGCCGCCGACGTCTTGCGCGAGAAGGGGCTCCGCCGGGTGGGTCCCTACCGGGTCACCCGGACCATGGGCAGCACCGTTTCGGCTTGCCTGGCCACACCGTTCAAGATCAAGGGCGTGAACTACTCGATCTCCTCGGCCTGTGCCACCTCGGCTCACTGTATCGGCAATGCCATGGAGCAGATCCAGTTGGGCAAGCAGGACATCGTCTTTGCCGGTGGCGGCGAGGAGGAACACTGGACCCTGTCCTGCCTGTTCGACGCCATGGGCGCCTTGAGCACCCAGTACAACGACTCGCCCGAGAAGGCCTCACGTCCCTATGACAAGGCACGGGACGGCTTCGTCATCGCTGGCGGCGGCGGCATGCTGGTGCTCGAAGAGCTTGAGCACGCCAAGGCCCGCGGCGCCAGGATCTACGCCGAGCTGGTCGGCTACGGCGCCACTTCCGACGGCTACGACATGGTCGCACCCTCCGGTGAAGGTGCCGTGCGCTGCATGCACCAAGCCATGGCTACCGTCGATGGTCCAATCGACTATATCAACACCCACGGCACCTCCACGCCGGTGGGTGACGTCGCCGAGCTCAAGGCCATTCGCGAAGTGTTTGGCGACAGCACACCGGCGATGAGCTCCACAAAGTCGCTGACGGGGCACTCCTTGGGCGCCACCGGCGTGCAGGAGACCATCTACTCCCTGCTGATGATGGAGCATGGCTTCATAGCCGCCTCAGCTAACGTCGAGGAGCTCGACGACCAGGCGGCGGGGTTCGACATCGTCACCCAACTGCGTGACGGAGCCAGCGTCGACCGCGTGCTCTCCAACAGCTTCGGCTTCGGCGGTACCAACGCCTGTCTGGTACTGCAGCGCTACCGCGATTAAGTCAGGCAAGCCTGACAGAGTGCAACAAGGCGCCCCCACGAGGGGCGCCTTCTGCGTTCAGGCTGGCACGAAATGGCCTGTTGCAGGCGACGCTAGCCCGAGCTGGCGTTGACTGCCGGCTTCGCCTCGACCGGGCGCGGCACCTCGGAAATTTCGGCCAGCTGCGACTCGATCCACGCCTCGACCTCGGCGAGCACCTCTTCTGGCGTCCGACCCACGGTATCGATGGGCTGCCCCACCACCACGTTGAGTACACCCGGATTCTTGATCCAATGGCGGCCCGGCCAGCGTTCGCCGGCGTTATGCGCCACCGGGAGCACGGGCACTCCGGCACGGCAGGCGATCACGGCCCCGCTCTTGTTGTAGCGGCGACGGTGGCCGGGGTCGACCCGCGTGCCCTCGGGGAAAATCAGCACCGATAGCCCCTCCTGCAGCCGTGCCACGCCCTGGCCAAGAACCTGCCGCATGGCTCGGGCCGGCTTCGAGCGGTCCAGGCCGATAGGGTGCAGCAGCCTCAACCCCCAACCGAAGATGGGAATTCGCAGCAGCTCCTGCTTGAGTACCGTGCATACCGGCGGCTTGAGGACCTGCAGGTAAAGCGTTTCCCATTCGCACTGGTGGTTGGCCAGGATCACGCACGCGCCAGCGGGCAGATTCTCTCGCCCACGGACCCGGTAGGTCACCCCGCAGGTCCAGCGGAACCAGGCAGTGATGAAGTGGTTGTAAAGGTTGAGCAGGCGGTAGCGCGACGGCAGCGCCAGGAAGGGCGCCACTGGCAGGAAAAGCACGCCACTAACGAAAATGGCCAGGAAATAGCCGAAATAGAACAGCAAGCTGCGCAACAGATTCATCGGGGGCTGCTGTCCTCTTCATCGCTCGCAGTAGCCAGGCGAGCCTGGCACCAATCATCGAGGAGGCGCCCGGCTTCCAACCGCCACGGCTTCTGGTGCACGCCGAAGGCTTCCAGCACACGTCGGCAGTTGAGCACGCGGCGCAGCGGCTGGTCATGGTGGTGCTTGAGCGCCTTCACTTCGCCAAGGCTCACCTGCTCGCCCAGTCCCTCCAGCCGCGTCGAGAGCTGGGTGCGCACCATGGAGGTAAAGGTGAAGGCACTGACTGGCTCCGTCCCCGCCAGATGATAGGCACCCCAGGCATTCGAGCCACATGCCAGCTGATGCAGCATGCCCACCAGCGCCATGGCCACGGCATCCGCCGAGGTTGGACAGAAGATCACGTCCTGGGCGGCACGCAGCTCCTCGCCGGTCACCAGGCTGTCGATCAACCCATTGAGCCATGCATGCCCGCCCTCCAGGGCAAACAGCGGGCCCAGACGCACGATCAAGTGGTGCGGATGGCTTTCACGAATACGATCCCCGATGGCAATCAATCGCCGCAAGCTTTCGTCCCTCGGCGCCGGGATCACGTGCTCGTCGATAGGCGTCTCGAAGCCATCCTGATAGAGCTGGTCGGACACGCACCATACCAGCGGCGTGCCGGTTTCCCGGCATGCCGCCAGGCAGGCATCGACCCCCTCTCCATGGGCCACCACGGCGGCAGGCTCGATCTCCATGGGCGCCGCAAGCGGCGGGATGATCACCGCCGCCGGTGCCAGCTCGCGCAGGCTGGCCGCATCGATGCTCAGGCCCGGCTCGATCACTAGCTCGGTATCACTACGCCGATGCACCAGCCTGGCCAAGGCCAGGTTCAGGCAGTGACCGGCATCCAGTACCAACAACTTCACACGATCGCCTCCGGCAGCTTCTGGCGAAGCATGTCAGAACGGTAGTCGGCATAAGACATGGGGCGCAGCAGAAGTCATTAATCTTAAGCACTTGTTCTTCATGAAATTTTACCTCAAGACAACAAAAAAAGCAACGTAAAATGTAAAGCAAAGATGCGTATGGCGTGCACTTCAGCACTATCCTGATGGGATGTAAAGCTAGCTATCTTTACACGCTGTAAGCCAGGCACCACCTGATGTTCATGATAACTTTATGCCGGGTCCACGTCAGCAGAACCTACCCACCTGGCATCTCAAGCCCCCTAGTATGCCGCCTTCGAAAGGAGGAGGCCAACACAAAGAAAGAGGCCCTAGGATGCCCCTTCCCTTCCCCCTCCTTCTCATTTCTCATCACCCCGGCACAGGAGCCTGTACGACTTGGCTTGGACTCAGCAATACCCAGTCGTAGGAAGGCTCTACCTGGAGACTGCATTTAAAACTGAACGGAACGGCACCGTTAACACAAGGCTCACCATTAAAGTCACTTTCGCGGCTTCTTACTATCCTAGGCCAAGTCAATCACAGCCCATGCGGCCTCCTTATCATGATAAGCGACTCTTCATTTCAACTTCTTTTTTCCACCCTCTGCACTGTGCTTGCTGCACATCCAGCTAACTCAGCAGTCTTGCGAATGCTGAAGCCTTTTTCTCGAAGCTCTTTTATCTTAATGTGCAAGGCAGCGTCAGCCGGTCTTCCCTTGTAGCCCCCCCGAGCCCGGGCCTGCTGAATGCCTTCAGATTGGCGCCTCCTGCGATCCTCATAATCCTTCCTAGCGACCGCCGCAAGCATATCCAGTAGCATATCATTCACAGCATCAAGCATTCGGGCAGTAAAATCTTCACCGCCTGTGGCCCGCATGGCTGCATGGCTCGTTGGCAGGTCTAAGGCGACAATGCGGACGCCAGCCTTCTGAATAGCTGCTTTGAGCGACTCCCAATCAGCACGGGCCAAGCGAGTCAGCCGATCCACTTGCTCTATCAGCAAAACATCTCCCGGACCTGAATCTGCGAGCAACCTGAGAAGTTCAGAGCGGTCGGCTTGCGCACCGCTTGCATTTTCGGTGTACCAAGCAGCGACCCTAGCGCCATGTTCGCCAGCAAACTGCGCTAGCATCGCTTTTGCTCTATTCGCATCTTGTTCATCTGTAGAAGCCCTTAAATATCCTCTTACAAAAATTTGTGCGGGCATATGCATCAATCCTCCTTGTACCTATTTGGCTACATTTAAATATATTGTAGCTTTTTGGCTCGGACAGTTAAACATATGAATACAAAAAACTAGATAGACAAGTGCACCCCTTGAGGCATACCCAATTGAATACGATAACCAGACCCCTGTTAATTTTGACAGGTGGAGAATTAATAAACTAAAAAGTAACCACACGTGGAAAGCGCACCGATGCCAACCGCGACTACATCGGCTACCTGCTGCGCACCTTTCCTCAGCTGAGCAGCGTCAAGGTGGCCCGCAAGCTGCGCGAGAAGGCCCGCGAGTTGGCGGTCTCGGAGGACACCCTGCGGTGTTACGTCCAGCAAGTGAAGGCCAGTGTGGCTTGGTGGTGCCTATCTTTCAGGGCAGCTCCTTTGCTCCTGAAATTTGGGACAAGTGCCTAGCAGCGGCTTAGAACGGTCCTCAAATGATCCTTTGCCCCTCTAAGTCTGAACCTATAGACCGTACCCACCTTGTTTAGCCTCAGATTCAGTTGGGTAGATTCAGCAGCATCCTCAATAAAATCTCTCTGGCTTGGCGGTCTCAAGTCCCAAGCGCAACACTATTGAAGGGTGTCCGGTCCAGCGACTGATTTCTTGAGCACCTCGGAAT
>NZ_JACEFT010000035.1 GCF_013697085.1 Billgrantia kenyensis | reverse complement strand
CACGACATGCCGTTCGAGCAGATCAACGAGGCGTTCGAGCTGCTGCACGCGGGCAAGAGCATCCGCACGGTACTGCATTATTGAACATCGCACACAAGAGCAACGAACGCGATACGCGTCCAAGGGACAAGGAGGCAGCATGAGCCTGATGGACATCATCCAGCGCTGGTTCGGCGGCAAGCCCGCCGCCGCAACACAGAGCACGCCCCGAACGCCGCCACCCGCGGCGAGCCCCCCCGACAAAACGACAACACAGGGGAGTCAACCCACCATGAGCCACCATAACGTTCACATCCATCCCGCCGTGGACGACGGCGTCAAGCGCGGCAGCGACAGCTTCACCGGCGGCAAGCTCCACTGCCACTGCGGCAGCGATCGGGTCGAGGTGACGATCGACGCCCAGTGCGCCCACAACCACGTCTGCGGCTGCACCAAGTGCTGGAAACCCGAGGGCGCCCTGTTCTCGATGGTGGCCGTGGTGCCCCGCGACAAGCTGAGGGTCAGCTCCCACGAGGAGAAGCTCAAGGTGGTCGACCCGGCCGCGGCCATCCAGCGCCATGCCTGCACCGGCTGCGGCGTGCACATGTACGGCCGCATCGAGAACACCGGCCACCCCTTCCACGGGCTGGACTTCATCCACACCGAGCTCTCCCACGACGAGGGCTGGGCCGGCCCCGAATTCGCCGCTTTCGTCTCGTCGATCATCGAGTCCGGCGCCGATCCGGAAAACATGGGCGCGGTACGCTCACGGCTACAGGAGCTCGGCCTGCCGCCCTACGACTGCCTCTCGCCGCCGCTGATGGACGCCATCGCCACGCATACCGCCAAGGCCAAGGGAGTGCTCTGACACGCCAGGTCGCTCGGAAAAGGATCCGGGCCGGCCAGTCTGGCGCAGGCCCGGAATGGCCCCCATTGCGGGAGCCAGAGTGAAAGGCTATCGAGCCAGGCCAGGCTGCGCCTGCTCCGAGCTGGCCAGGGTAACGGCGTCGGCCACCAGCTCGGCGGTGATCGCCGACAGGGTCCAGCCCAGGTGGCCGTGTCCGGTGTTGTAGAACACCCGGGGCTGCCGCCCTCTCCCCACCCGCGGCATCATGTCGGGGAGCATGGGGCGCAGGCCCGCCCAGGGCACCACCCGGCGCGTGCTGACCCCGGGGAAGCACTGCTCGACCCAGTCGACCAGCGGGCGAATGCGGTCGTGACGAATGTCGCGGTCGATGCCGTTGAACTCGGCGGTGCCGGCAACGCGAAAGCGATCCGCCCCCAGGCGGCTGGTGACCAGCTTGGCCTCGTCGTCCAGCAGGCTGACCATGGGGGCCGCCTGCCGCGAGTCGGGGTCGTCCAGGTGCACGGTGATCGAGTAGCCCTTGACCGGATAGACGTTGAGGCGGTCACCCAGCCGCGCCGCCAGGTGGCGGCTGGCGACCCCGGCGCACACCACCACGCCGTCGTAGCTCTCGTGTTCGAACTCGGTGATCACCTCAGCGCCCGCGGCGTCGGCCTGCACGTCGCGCACCTGCTCGCCGAAGCGCAGGGTCGCGCCGCGGCGCTCGGCGGCGGTGGCCAGGCCCTGGGTGAACTTGTGAATGTCGCCCGTGGCATCGCTCTCGGTGAAATAGCCACCGTAGTAGTCGCCGGCCAGGCTGGGCTCGATGGTGCGCATCTCCTCGGGGGTCACCGCACGGCGCTCGAGCCCGCCCCTGGCCAGCAGCCGGCTGACGCTGGCCGCATGCTCGAAGCTCGCCCGGTCGCGGTAGATATGCAGGATGCCGCGCTGTTCGAGGTCGAACTCGATGTCTTCGTCGCGGGCCCAGCGATAGAGGTAGTCGCGGGCGGCGATGGCCAGGCGCGCCGTCTCCGCGGTGTTGTCGGCATAGCGCGGAATGGCGGCGATGAACTCGGCGAACCAGCTCAGCTTGTGCCAGGTAGGCCTGGGGTTGACCAGCAGCGGGGCGTCGGGGCACAGCATCCAGCGCAGCCCCTTGAGTACAGTGGGCCAGTGAGTCCAGACTTCGGCATTGGAGGCCGAGAGCTGCCCGCCGTTGGCAAAGGAGGTTTCCATGGCGGCATAGCGGGAGCGTTCGTAGAGGGTGACGTCCAGGCCACGCTTGACCAGGGCATAGGCGGCGGTGACACCCGTGATGCCCCCTCCGATGACGGCGATACGTTGCATTGCATTTCTCCAGGCGCGTCAGATGGAACCCGCCGCCATCAGGCAGCGAGCACCCCATCCGTCATGGAACCTGAGAGATTCACGCGCGTAACGCCCGCTTGCTCCTTCGGTGTGCCGACAGGCGCTGTCGTCGGCCGCTCTTCGGAATCAGTGATGCGAAGCGGTCCGGTGGCCTGAGAGTTTCCGGGGCAGTTGCTCCTTCGGCGCCGGTGCCGCCATGGACGGACCGGACTCTCCCGCTGTCGCTGAGGTAGTAATGCCATTATTCGTCCGAAGAATCCATAGAAAAAGTATCAAGCAACGGCACACATCCCATCTGGTATCAGCGCTCATGGGTTTCTGCCAGCGAAGCCGATGCGTGAGGGATGGTTAGCCCTGGGGCACTCTCAACTCTGCAAACAGCGCCGCCAGCTCCGGCTCCTGTCGCTTGGCGCGCAGCAGCGCGGCGTCCTCCACCGTGAAGCGACCCGCGGTGGTTCTCAGGTAGACCCTGCCGCTGGCGCGGTCAGCGAAGCGGACCTCCGGTATCTTGGCGAGGCACTGCTTGAGGAAGATGCAGTTGGCGGCCACGGACAGGGAGTCGTCGGCAGGATAGACCTCCTCCGGGCAGGTGGCCGCAGTGTCGATCTTCTTGTAGCGGTCGAGGTTGACCAGGCCCAAGGGGTCCAGCACGTGCAGCACCTCGCGGGTGCCATGGGCAACGACCTCCGGCGGGGTGTGCCTGGGCACGCTGTTGTCGAGGAACACATACTTGAAGCGCGGCCGCGGGCTGTCCATCCACTTGAAGAACACCCTGGGCATGCCGTCGTAGGCCTCCACGCAGTGCCCCAGGAAGTCCGACACCGCCTTGTAGCGTCCGCGCTCCAGCCCGCGCAGCCAGCCCCGCTCCACCGTGGCCTCCGGTGGGGTGATGACGAAGTACATGTGCATGGTGGAGACGTACTTGGCATAGGTGCCATCCAGCAGTCGCGGCACCGTATCGGAGGAGAAGCTGTCGAAGCGAAAGCGGTCGATCAGCAGGTTGGGAATGGTGCGGTCCCGCTGCGCCTTGTCGCGGATGTAGCGGTCCAGCTTGGCGTCGATCAGCTTGACCTCCTTGCCCGCCAGGCGACCGGCGTACTTGTAGGCCTCACCCAGGGTCTCGTAGTCGAGCAGCAGGCGGCGCCAGATATCGGGCGTAATGGTGCCGTACTGCTCCGGCGGAATGCCCAGGTCCTCCAGCGTATGTCTCAGCAGATGACGCAGGGAGCTCTTACCCGCCGCCGAGGCGCCCTTCAGGCTGATCAAAATCGGCTCGGCAGCAAGCGGAACCCTGCCGTAGCCCTCCTGCTCGATGGCCCGTTCGACGTGCGGCGTCAGCAGGTTGCCGATCTCACGGCTGCCATAGTCGTTGCAGGCGTGACGGGAGATCAGCCGCGTCAGCACCTCTCGATCCACCCCGATATGGCCCTGGACAGACGCAATCGAGCTCATGACACGGTAGGCGCTCTTGTAGATGGCCTGCTCGAGTTCGTCCTGGGCGGCCAGCCCCCGCTGCTTGACGCCCTGGATGGCGTCATGGTGGCGCTCCTCCAGGGTGCGCCTATCCACCTGCCGCTGTGGGGCCGGGCCCCTGCCCAGCCAGCGCGCCAGCAGCGAGACAGGCTCGGGCTCGACCGCCTCCAGCTCGGCAGTAAAAGCCTTTTCCAGGACCTCCCCCACCCTGGCCTGGATCGTCATGTAGAGCTCGTCGAAAGCCTGGCGCAACGCCGGCATGTGGGGCAGCAGGTAGCCGCTGAGGATCTGCAGGGTGATGCGGCGGAAGTTGCGCCCCAACACCTCCTCCTCTTCCCCCTCGGCCACTCGGATATCGGCGGTCACCCGCACGATCAGCTCGTGCAGTACCAGACGCTCGGCGCGAAACGCCACCAGCTCCTCCTCTTCGAGGCCGGTGAGGGCTCTCAGCTCGGGGATCTCGCTCAGGCGGGTAGAGACGTTCTCAGCACGATGAATGGTTTCCAGGGCCTGGTAGTGCCTGGGCAGGTCGGCCTCGAGGCCGGGATTCCACGCCGAGTATTGGGGAACCACTGAATCAGACATGGGAGCCACGCTCGTGCTGCGATTGCCGGCCGATGTTCGGCACTCATACCTCGACATTGGCCGAATTCGCCAAGGTGGGCAACTTCCAGCAGTCGGATACAGCAAGACATACCCCATCGTCCGCTACCTGGTAAGTAGCGGACGACAGTGCTCGGCCAGCCATGCCGACCCAAAGCGCGACTTATAACCCGACCCCAAATACCAGCGGGGTGATGGTATAGAGCGCTGCCACGACCACCAACAAGCCGATCAGGTTCATCCAGATTCCGGCGCGGATCATGTGGCCGATCGGTAGGTCGCCCGTGGCAAAGGCCACCGCGTTGGAGGGCGTGGCCACCGGCAGCATAAAGGCGCAGCTGACGGCGAAGGTGACCACGATGGTCATCAATAGCGGATCGATGCCGAGCCCCGTGGCGATGGCTCCCATGATCGGGAAGAAGGCGGCAGCCGTGGCGGTGTTGCTGGTCAGCTCAGTAAGCAGGATGATGACTAGGGCGGTGACCACCAGCACCAGCAGTGGCGGCAACCCCGCCAGACCCGAGACGCTCTCGCCGATCCAGGCACTCAGCCCGGTGGCGGTGAACTGAGCCGAGAGGGTCAGGCCACCGCCGAACAGGATCAACACACCCCACGGCACTTCACGGGTCGCTGACCACTCCAGCAGAGCCCCCTGCCCGCGTGATGCGGGAATGACGAACATCAGGATAGCCGCCAGAATCGCGACGCTGGTGTCGTTTATATTGGTCAGCCAGGGCAAAGTCGTGGCAATGGCTGGCACCCGCGCCAACAGCGGCAGAAACACCCAGCAGAACACCGCTCCGGCGAAGACCATCAACACCCGACGCTCCTCGGGCGTCAGACGCCCCATCGCGTTGAGCTCCGACTCGATCATCGCCCGGCCACCCTGGATGTCCCTCACCTCGGCACGGAACACCAGCTTGTTAAGCACCCACCAGGCCAGCAGCAGCATGGCGAAGGAGAATGGCAGGCCCATCAACATCCAGTGTCCGAAGCCGATGACGATACCGTGGGAATCCTCCAGGTAGGCACGCATCAGCGCCATGGGTGGCTGGCCGATCAGGGTCGCCATGGAGCCAATGGTGATCGCATAGGCGATGCCGACCAGCACCGCTGCGGAGAACTTGGGTGTCGCCTCGCCATTGCCCAGCGACTTCACCAACGCGATGATGGAACCGCCAATGGGCATCATGATCACTGCCGTGGCAGTGTTGCTGACCCACATGGTGATGAACCAACTAGCCGCCATCAGGCCAAAAACGATCTGGGCTGGCCGCGTGCCGACAAGAAGCACCGTCATCAGCGCGAAGCGCCGGTGCAGATTCCAACGCTGGGTTGCCAGACCCAGCAGCACACCCCCCAGTACCAGAAAGACGATGGAGTGCGCATAGGGTGAGGCTGCTGCCCCTACGGTAGCGATACCGAAGAAGGGAAAGAGTACCAGCGGTAGCAGCGAGGTTACGGGAATCGGTATCGCCTCGGTCATCCACCATACCGCCATCAGCATGGCGATTCCCGCCACAATGCGGGCATCGAGGTCGAGACTATTGGGCAAAAGCGTGTAGGTGGCCAGGGCGATCAGCGTGCCTGCGACTAGGGAAAGAGGCTTGAAGTCGGTGACGGTAGTGTCAGCAGGCGACGCGCTAATTTCGGCTGAATTCATGTTGGGCTCCTGGTTATGGGGCTTGCACACACCCACCAAAGGTCATGGGGGGCGTAGGCGGCAAGCGTGCTGCCGCAGGAACTGGCTGCTCCCTACCGCGGCAATTCATGGTCTGTATTGGTGGCAATACGCCGCCCTGGCTCCGCCTAGGCTGGTACAGGATCTGAGGCCTCCCCGAACGACCAAGCTGGAGCCAACAGGCTCATCCCGGAGAGAGCCGCCAGCAAGGCAGCAGCTCTTCACTGTGCTTTTCAGGGTCGAAACTCTCCCTTGCCCTCCAGCGGATGCCGGCGGGGAGAGTGCTTCATATCGTCTGGTGTCTTGCGAAAAAAGCGTCGTCGATCAGGCCTCGACGGACTCGCGCTTGGCCGGTGCCGCCCTGTCTTCCAGCGCCCGCGGGCGCTTGTGGCGGCTCTGTTGCTCGGGGTCGGCGGTGGGCGCCAACTCGACATCGAACACCACCTCGGTGAAGGGCGCTTCGAGCCCATGCTTGGCGGCCTCGGCGGCTTCTTCGATGCGGGTGGCGTCGACCACCAGCTCTTCACGGGTGGCGAAGGCGAAGTCGTCCCAGGTGTACTCGTCGGAGAGCAGACGATGCAGGATCTGCTTGCCGCGGTGGCTGCCGCCCTGCTGGTCGAAGCCAGCCACGGCCTTGAGAAAGTTCTGCACGTCGGGGGTGTCATGGATCTTCACGGTCATGGGTCTATCCTCGTTGTCGTTGGGTGCCCCGCGGGGCTGGCGTACTGCTCGATCAGCTGTCATCGTCGCGTATGGATGACGGATGGCGGCACAGCGGCTTGACGCTGATCTCCATCCACGGGAAGAGCGGCAGGCCCGCGACCAGCTCCTGCAACTCGGCGTTGTCGCGCACGTCGAAAATGCTGACGTTGGCGTAGCTACCGGCGACCCGCCATAAATGGCGCCACTTGCCCTGACGCTGCAGCTCCTGGGCGTACTCCTTCTCGCGCGCCTTGATCGCGGCAGCCTCGTCGGTCGGCATCGCTGGCGGCAGCTTGACGGTCATTTCCACTTGGAAAAGCATGCGTTTCTCCTCAACGGCGGACGTAATGCGCCAGTTTGTCTTCATCCAGGGTGACTCCGAGCCCCGGGCCTTGCGGCAGCTCGACGCCGAATTCGCCGTAGGCCAGCGGCTCGGCAACGATGTCGTCCTTGAGCAGCAGCGGGCCGAACATTTCGCTGCCCCAGCCCAGCTCGGGCAGCGTGGCCCAGGCATGCAGCGAGGCAGCGGTGCCGATGCTGCTCTCCAGCAGGGTGCCGCCGTAGAGCCCGATACCCGACGCCTGGGCCACCTCGGCCAGCGCCAGGGCGCCGCGCGGGCCGCCGGCCTTGGCGATCTTCAGCGCATAGGCACCGCTGAAACCGGCCGCAGCCAGGGCGAAGCCATCGCGGGCGTCGGCCACCGCCTCGTCGGCCAGCATCGGCACCTCGAAGCGCTTGGCCAGGCGCACCAGGCCGGCATGTTCGCGGGCGGAGATCGGCTGCTCGATCAGCTCGATGCCGGCGGCCTGCAGCGCGGCGATGCCTCGCACGGCGGTGCTTTCGTCCCAGGCCTGATTGATGTCGACGCGCACGCTGGCCCGCTCGCCCAGCGCCGCCTTGATCGCGGCTACGTGGCGCACGTCGTCGTCCACGGCATTGGCACCGATCTTGAGCTTGAAGTCGCAGTGGCGGCGCTGTTCCAGGCGCTGGAAGGCCTCGTCGATATCGCGGGCGGTATCGCCGCTGGCCAGGGTCCACAGCACCGGCAGGTGGTCGTGGCGTGCACCGCCGAGCAGCTCGGCCATGGGCAGGCCGAGGCGCTTGCCCTGGGCGTCGAGCAGCGCGGTCTCCAGCGCCGATTTGGCGATGGCGTTGCCGCGAACGTGGCGGTCGAGGCGGGCACGCAGGTCGGCAACGGCGCCCGCCGGCTGGCCGATCAGCAGCGGTGCCAGGTAGGTGTCGATATTGCGCTTGATGCTCTCGGGGCTCTCCGGGCCATAGGCGAGCCCGCCGATGGTGGTGCCCTCGCCCAGCCCCTCGACGCCGTCGGAGTCAAGCAGACGCACGATGACCAGCGTCTGGCAGGCCATGGTGGTCATGGAGAGCTTGTGGGGGCGGATGGTCGGCAGATCGACCAGCAGCGTTTCGATTGACTCGATGACAGGTGACATGCGCGCTCCGGCGGTTCGATGTTTCGATACCGTGGCAGTCTGATTGCCACGGCGCAGCCGAGCCAATATCGTTTAGGTCAGGGGCCATACCCTGGAGGTATCATGGAGTTGAGACATCTACGCTACTTCTGCATGGTCGCGGAGGAGCTCAATCTGACCCGAGCGGCCGCCAGGCTGCACATGGCACAGCCGCCTTTATCTCGCCAGATCAAGCAATTGGAGAACGAGATCGGCGCCAAGCTGTTCGAGCGCAGCGCCCGAGGGCTGCGCCTGACACCAGCGGGCCAGTTTTTCCATGAACATACCTTGCAGATACTGGAGAAGGTCGATACCACCGTTGCCGCAACTCAGCGCATGGCCCGCAGCAAGCGCGTGATATTCGGCATCGGCTTCGTGCCGTCGATGTTCTACGGACAGCTTCCGCTGCTGGTGCGGGAACTACGACAAAAGGATGACGTCGAGCTGGTGCTGGCCGAGTTGACCACGGTGCAGCAGGTGAAGGCACTCAAGAGCGGGCGCATCGATTTGGGCTTCGGGCGGTTGCGCATCGACGATCCCGACGTGGAGCAGCAGAATCTGTTCGACGAGCCGCTACTGGCGGCACTGCCCGAAGGCCACCCGCTGGCCGATACCAAGCCGACCCTGGACCAGCTCGCCGAGTACCCTCTGGTGCTGTTCCCGGCCCAGCCACGCCCGAGTTTTGCCGACACGACGCTGGGGCTGTTTCGCCGCCGCGGCCTCAAGATCAGCGTGGCCCATGAAGCCAACGAGCTGCAGACGGCGCTGGCACTGGTCGCCTCGGAGATCGGTATCACCCTGGTGCCGGAGCAAGTCAAGCGCGTGCAGCGCGACGGTATCGTCTACGTCTACCTCGCCGACCCGAACCTCACCTCTCCGGTGATCTGCAGCCGGCGCAGGGGCGAAGCGCCCTCGCCGGTCATGCAGGAAGCCAACGCCATCCTTGAGGTGCTGCTTGAGAACCGCCACAGCGGGCGCTATCCGTAGCGGGCCGGGGTGTCAGTTTTCACCACACTCGCCAAGCGTCAGGTAGTAGGCCTCTTGGGGGTCTTCGGCCTTGGTGAGGCGACACATCGTGAAGCCTTCGCAGGTAATGGAGTCGCGCTCAAAATCGGCACCACTGACGACGACCGTCGGCCTGGACGAGAACGGTCGGGGAAACTCGACCCACTCACGGGTTTCCCTCAACACGACATGCGAGCGAGCCACCTGCAGCCCGCTCTTGAAGCGATACCAATACCCGTCGTCGTTGGAACCGCTCTCCCGCGCCTCGCCCGCCAGGTCGAGTCCGAACACCTCATCCCTGACGGTCTCCCGCCGCCTGCTCCCGCCGGAGCCCGGCCCTGACTTGACCGAAATCGAGAACCCGAGCCCGGGCATGCGAATCTCGTTCGGCAAGTAGCCTTCATGCAATAGATAGGAGATGAGTGCCAGGCCCAGGAACGTTGCCATTCCCGGGCTCATGGCCAGTCTGGGCTCGTGCAGCACGTATTCAAGCAGTGCCCCAACAATCAGGAGCGCCGTCACGACCAGCATCGGATTGTCGGTGAGGGCCTTCCTGGCCTTGCGCATAACGCCTCCTTGCCACTCAATCCCTTGCAGTCTGGTTCAAGACCGACGTGCTGTCGTCACCACCGCCAGGCACGATGCCCGACCGCCGTTTCGCGACAGCACCGTGAACTCCTCCAGCCGCAGGCCGGCAGCATCGAGCTGGGCCTTGAAGGCGTCCTCATAGGTCACCCGGCCGAAGTCGATACTGGTGAGCCGCTTGAGCATGGGCTTGAGCCACTCCATCCCGCGGGAGGGCTGCAGCTGAATGGTCTGGGTGAAATAGAGCCGTCCCCTCGGGCGCAGCAACGCCGCGCAGTGGCGAAGCGCCCGCTCGGGCTCCGGCAGCAGCATCAGGCTGGCCGAGAAATAGGCCGCGTCGTAGGGCCCACCGTCGTGATCGTAGATGGATTCGAGGCGCACCTCGGCATGGGCGCAGAGCGACTCCTCCTCCAACCGGCGCCGGGCACGCTCGATGTAGTCGGCATCGATATCGATGCCGGTGATACGCAGCCCCTTGCGCCTCACCACCTCAGCGTTGGCCGCCAGCGCCCCGGCCGTGCCGATCCCGACGTCCAGCAACGTCGCCTCCTCGGGCAGCCGCTCGAGCACCGCGGCGTACCAACGGGACGTCAGTCTCAGGATCAGTGCATCGTAGATCAGGCTGCGCAGCATGGCTCAGCGGCCACGCTTGCGGGCAAAGAACGCCTCGATGGCGCCCTGGGCCTCCGGCGAGCCACAGCGCTCGAGCAACCGTCGCTCCTCCCTGGCAAAAGCACCTTCGACGGCCTCGTCCTCACCCTCACGCAGTAGCACCTTGATGGCGAGCAACGCCTCGGTAGGCTTGGCCACCAGTCGCTCGGCACAGTCGAGGGCCTGCATCAGCGCCTTGCCGTCAGGAGCGACGTCGGTGATCAACCCCAACTCATTGGCACGGGCCGCGGTGAACGGCTGGCCCAGCATCAGCATCGCCGTGGTGGCCTTGCTGCCGACCAGGCGCGGCAGCAGGTAAGTGGTGGCCCCCAGCGGCGTCAGGGCGAAGTTGACGAAAGGTAGGCAGAAGCGGGTCGAATGGCCGGCGTAGGCGAAGTCGCAGTGCAGAAGGATCGACGAGCCGAGCCCCAGCGCCAACCCTTCGGCGGCGGCCACCACGGGCTTGGGAAAGGCGCGCAGGCGGCGCAAGAAGGCGATGGCCGGCACGCTTTCGGCATCGCCCAGCGCCTTGTAGTCGTTCAGGTCGTTGCCGGCGGTGAAGCAGTTCTCGCTGCCGGTGATGACAAGCACCTTGACCTCGGCATCCGCCTCAGCGACATCGAGCGCTTCGATCAATCGCGTGTAGCTCGCTTCGTCCAGGATGTTGCGCCGCTCGGGACAGCTGATTCCGAGCAGCTCTATGCCGCCCTCTCGCCGTGTCGTGGTGATGTCGGTTGCCATGATCCCGTCTCCTTGAGGATGCGCGTTGATCACAGCATAAGGAAAAATTAATAAGTAAGCTAAGTTTTCGAGCCTCACCGGGCTCCCGTTTCACAGGGCTCGGATCAAGCGAGCTGCAGCGCTCTTGCCGGCACCCAACGCCCCCTCCATGTAGCCTGGAAACCGCTCGGCGATCTCCGAGCAGGCGAACTGCAGCTCTCCTTCTACCTGGCGCAGCCGTTCGACAGCATCCGGCAGTCCTCCGAAGCGAACATGCGCGTTGTATCCGCCGCCACACCAGGGATGCTGCACCCAGACGGCATCGGCGAAATCGAGGGGTTGGCCTGCCTCATCCCCACCGAAAATCCCGGCGAGCATCTCTATCGCATATGCACGCCGCTCGGCCCGCCCTGCCAGTGCCAGATCGCGCGCACGCTGCCCGCCGGTGAAGAGGGTCAAGCGCGCCGACTCCTCCCCTGGCTTGGTGGTATCCATCAGCGTCGTGCCCACTGGCTCGAGGCAAACGATTTCGCTGAGCGGCGCTTGTCTACCCCAACCGGATGGCTGACGCCAGAAAGCACGGCGATACACGAGAGTGGTCTTGACCATGGCACCGGGGACGAAACTCTCCAGGGCGGGGCGGAGCTCATCGGCCAACGGCTGGGGCAGTTCGATTTCACGAGCGGCCAGCGGCGGCACCGCCAGGATGACGCCAGCAGCACGATGGACGCCTCCTGGGGTGATGACACCGAAGCCACCTTTTTCGTCTTCTGCCACTCTCGTCACGGCCGTATCGTAACGAGGAGCGCGAGAAAGGCCTTCGGCAAGACAGGCAACGAGGGTGTCGAGCGAACCTGCTACCTGGTACTCACCGTCCTCTCGCTGCGAATCGTATCTTGCGAAAATTTCCAGTACCGCCTGGGCGCTGAGTTCGCTGGGTGCATGGCACAGCAGTTCGCAAAGCGAGCTCTGCATGAGAGCGAGCCCGTTGGGGTCACCCGTGACCTTGCGGATCAGCTCCGTGACGGTTCGATCCGGGCGGCCGCTGCGTAAACCCGCCGACGAGACCAGGCCGGGCCAGGCGTCACTCAGTTCGTTCAGCCAGGTATCTGCCTCGAAAAAGCCCCGTGAACCGAGCCCTGCCGTCTCCCCTTCCGCTCCGCCCGCCACCAGCTCCAGTCCGGCCTCATGTACCAGCTCGACGAGGGCCGACATGTCCCGGTTCAGGAACTGAGCCCCGTCTTCCATCGGGCGGCCATTCTCTCCCACTGACGAACGGACTCGCCCACCGGGAGTTTCCTGTGCCTCCAGCACCTGGCAGCTCAGCCCCGCGGCTTCCAGCTCACGTGCGGCGGAAAGCCCAGCCAATCCCGCTCCTACCACGATGACGTCTGCGGTGACTCCATCGCACTCAAGCCCCATGTCCCTATCCTTGATTACCCGTTTGCCGCCCTTTTCGGCGCCCGGCTGGTCAGTCAAACCCAGACGTCGTTCAAGGCAGTGCGCTCGCCTCCCGCATTACCGGTATTGAGAACCCCGCGCGGCTCGATCAGCATCACTTCCACTTCCTCCTCGGCATATGGCTTATGCTCCACTCCCTTGGGAACGACGAACATCTGACCCGCCGCCAGATGCACCGCACCGTCGCGAAAGTCGATGCGCAAATTGCCCTTGATGACGATAAAGGTTTCGTCGGTGTCAGGGTGGTCGTGCCAGACGAACTCTCCCTCGAGCTTCACGACCTTGAACTGGTAGTCGTTCATCTCTGCCACGACTCTTGGCGACCACTGCTCATCGACAAGGCTGAGCTTCTGGTTGATATCTATCGCTTTGTACGCCCTCGGCTCCATCGCTCCCCCCTCGTGGTTCGGTTACGCCGTTTCTTGGCGCTATTCGAAAAGTAGTCCATCGGGACGAGCGGTAATAGGCAAAGCCCCAAGTTCAGCGCCCAATGCCGATCAGGCTGCCTCGGATGAAGCTCTTGGAGCCTGGCACGAAAGAGGCGCTATTCGAGCGACTCGTAGGGCAGCCCGACGTAGTTCTCGGCGATGGTCTTGAGGCCGGCCTCCGAAGACGTGAGGTAGTCCAGTTCGGCCTGCTGCATGCGGGTCTCGAAGTCCTCCTCGTCGGAGAACTTGTGCAGCAGCGAGGTCATCCACCAGGAGAAACGCTCGGCCTTCCAGATACGCTTCAGGCAGGTCTGCGAATAGTTGGGGATCAGGTCGGTGCGGCCCTCCTGGTACACCTTCACCATCAGCCGGTAGAGCGTGTTGACGTCGCTGGCGGCGAGATTGAGCCCCTTGGCGCCTGTGGGGGGCACGATGTGGGCGGCGTCACCCACCAGGAACAGCCTGCCGTACTGCATGGGCTCGACCACGAAGCTGCGCAGCGGTGCGATGCTCTTCTCCAACGCAGGCCCGGTAACCAGCTTGGCTGCCACCTCCTCGGGCAAGCGCCGCTTGAGCTCCTCCCAGAAGCGCTCGTCGGACCAGTCCTCGACCTTCTCGTCGAGGGGCACCTGCACGTAGTAGCGGCTGCGGGTCGGCGAGCGCATGCTGCACAGGGCGAAGCCGCGCTCGTGGCGGGCGTAGATCAGCTCGTCGGAGACCGGTGGCGTATCGGCCAGCAGGCCCAGCCAGCCGAACGGGTAGATCTTCTCGAACTCCTTGATGCGATCCTTGGGAATCGACTGACGCGACACGCCGTGGAAGCCGTCGCAGCCGGCCACGTAGTCGCAGTCGAGACGTACGGTCTCGCCGTTCTTCTCGAAGGTGACGTAGGGAGCATCGCTTTCGAGGTCGTGCGGCTGCACGTTATCGGCCTCATAGATCGTCGTGCCGCCGCTGGCCTCGCGGGCTTCCATCAGGTCGCAGGTCACTTCCGTCTGGCCGTAGACCATCACCGTCTTGCCGCCGGTCAGCCCGGCAAGATCGATGCGTACGCGGCGGTTGTCAAAGGCCAGCTCGACGCCGTCGTGAGGCAGGCCCTCCGCGTTCATGCGTGCATCGACGTCCGCTTCGCGCAGC
Source organism: Billgrantia kenyensis (assembly GCF_013697085.1). Taxonomy (GTDB): domain Bacteria; phylum Pseudomonadota; class Gammaproteobacteria; order Pseudomonadales; family Halomonadaceae; genus Halomonas; species Halomonas kenyensis. The sequence continues at coordinate 18,354 of NZ_JACEFT010000035.1, read as the reverse complement.
AGGTCGACCATGCCCTGCTCCAGCACGCCGGCGCGAATGCGGCTGAGCACATACTCGCCGCTCTTGCGTTCGAGGATCACGTTGTCGATGCCTTGGCGGCTCAGCAGCTGGCCGAGCAGCAGCCCGGAGGGGCCGGCACCGATGATGGCTACCTGGGTCTTCATGAAAAAAGCCTCGTTATTGTCAGGGGCGACACATGAGTTGCATTTTTCAATGAAATGGCGCGGCTATTAAGGCAAGATAAAGATCAATAATTGGACTTTTCGCACATTCTTTATCGACTTTAGTCGTGCAGGTAATCCCATGTCGAACTCACCCCAGGCCTCGGTGCCCGTATTCAAGCTCTACGGCGAAACCCACCCCTGGCCGACGCCCGACCTGCTGCACTGCGAATCGATCCCCGAGCGCAGCCGGCTGCACGATTGGCACATCCGCCCCCACCGGCATGCCGATCTGGTGCACGTGCTGCACATCGCCAGCGGTCGGGTCGAGCTGGAGCTGGAGGGCACCCAGCACGCCCTGCAGGGGCCGCTGGCCATCGTGGTGCCGGCCATGAGCATTCACGGCTTTCGCTTCTCACAGGATATCGAAGGCCATATCGTCACCCTGGCCCAGCCGCTGGCCGAACAGCTCGGCCAGCAGCTCGAGGAGCAGGCCAAGGCACTCCGCCAGGCCAACTATTTCCCGCTGGAACCGACGGCTCAGGCAGACCGCCTGGCCACGCTGGTAGCGCAGATCGATGCCGAGTACCGCCGGCCCGCACCGGGCCGCGACCGCATGCTCGGTGCCCTGGTACAGGCGTTGTGCGTGGAGCTCGCTCGCCTGGCCGAGCCACATGGCCCCGCCACCGCGGAGCCGCGGAGCCGCGACCGGGGCCATGAGCACCTCGCCCAGTACCAGACACTGATCGAGGCGCAGTACCGTCATCAGCCCAGCGTCGAGCAGTTTGCCGAGTGGCTCGGCATGAGCAGCGCTCACCTCAACGCCTTGTGCCGCCGCCTGGCGAATCGCAGTGCGCTGCAGCTGCTCCACGAGCGCCTGCTGCTGGAGGCCAAGCGTCAGCTCACCTACACCAACATGACCATCAGCCAGATCGCCGACAGCCTCGGCTTCTCCGAACCGGCCTACTTCACCCGCTTCTTCAAGCGCAATACCGGGCTCTCGCCGCGGGACTTCCGCCTGCGCCAGCACACCGAAGCCTCACCTGAATAAAAAAGCCCCGGTCAGCCAGGCTGAACCGGGGCAAGAGATCAGAGAGGCGAGGCTAGAGCATCCATAGCGACAGCACCGGGAAGGCGATCAACAGCGCCAGACGCAGGAGGTCGGCGACGATGAAGGGCGTCACGCCGCGGTAGATCTCACCCAGCCCCACATGGGGCGCCATCGCCTTGATCACGAACACGTTCATGCCCACCGGTGGCGTTACCAGCCCCAGCTCCACCGTCAGCACGGTGAGAATGCCGAACCACACCGGATCGATGCCGAGCATGGTGATGATCGGGAACACCACCGGCACCGTGATTACCAGCATGGCGATGGAGTCCATGAACATGCCGAGCACGAAGTAGAGCAGCAGGATCAGCAGCAGAATGACGATGGTCGGCACGTCCAACCCGCCGAGGAAGGTACTGATGGTAAAGGAGATCCGCGATACCGAGATGAAGTAGCCCAGCGTCTCGGCCCCCACCAGCATGAAGAACACCACCGCCGAGAGCGCCAGGGTCTCCCGCACACTCTGCCACAGCCCGGCCAGGCGCATGCCCTTGTAGAAGGCATAGAGCAGGGTGGCAAAGGCACCCACGCTGGCTCCCTCGGTGGGCGTGAACATGCCTTGGTAGATGCCGGCAATGATGATCACGAACACGGCGAAGAACGGCAGCAGGCCGGAGATCGAGCGCAGCTTCTCGCTCAGCGAGGTCCGCTCACCGGGTACCGCCATGTCGGGCCAGAGGCGCATCACCACGCTGACCGTCAGGGCGTAGAACACCAGCCCCATCAGGCCCGGGATGATCCCCGCGGCGAACATGTCGCCGACGGACTGCTCGGTGATCACGGCATAGATCAGCAGCGCGATGCTGGGCGGGATCATGATGCCCAGGGTGCCGCCGGCGGCCAGCGTGCCGGTGGCCAGCGAGCGCTTGTAGCCGTGCTTCTCCATCTCGGGAAGAGCCACCCGGGTCATGGTGCTGGCGGTGGCCAGCGACGAGCCGGAGATGGCCGAGAAGACCCCGCAGGAGCCCACCGTGGCAATCGCCATCCCGCCCTTCCAGCCGCCGCAGATGGTGCGCGTCGAATTGAACAGCATGCCCGCCATGCCGGAGTGGGCGGCCAGCACCCCCATGAAGATGAACATGGGGATGGCACTGAAGCTGTAGCTGGAGAGCACGTCCACCGGCACCGACTTGACCATGGAGAGTGCCGCGCCCCAGGAGATCACCTGGGCGAACCCCACCACGCCGACGATCAGCATCGCCAGCGCCACCGGCACCCGCAGAATCAGCAATACCAGCAGGCCAATCAGGCCGATGCCACCGATCATCTCGCTACTCATGATGGACACCTCCCCCTTCGGTGGCGAAGAAGGCACCCAAGACGCCATGCAACAGGCTGCGCAGCGCCAGCAGCGCACACAGCACGGCGCCGAACTGGTAGATCGGTCCCATGGGAATCCTCAGGTCCTGGGTCACCTGGCCGCGCTGAGCGGCAATGCCAGCCTCCTGCCACAGGCCAACTGCCATCACCGCTCCCAGCACCACGAAGCCAAACAGGAAGAGGCCACCCAGGCGTTCCTTGATCAGCGGAGAGAGGCCGTGGGAGAAGGCCTCTACCACCACCTGGCTGCGCTCCACGCTGGCGGCCATGGCCGCTAGCAGAGAGAACATCAGCAGGTAACGCACCAGCTCCACGCTACCGGTCACGCTCCAGTTGAGCGCCCCACCGGAGAGGCGAAACACCATGCGCAGCAGCACGTCGAGGATGGTCACGCTCATGAGTGCGAGCAGTGCCAGCCCCGCCACCAGCAGACAGAGGCGTGCCAGTTGTCGACTTGCGAACAACAAGAATTGCATCACAGGCTCCCGGCTCAGCTCTGCTCGACCGAGCAGGCCTCGCGCGCCGCCATGGCGGCTTCGTAGACCTCACGAGCATTGTCCAGGCCGCGGCCTTCGAGCTCGCTCAGGTAGTTCTCGATACCCGCCTGAAGCGGACCGGCCCAGTCGTCGTGCTCGAGCGGATTGTCGATCACGCGGATGGTGTGCCCGGCTTCCTCGGCTTCCTGCTTGCCCGCCTCGTCCAGACCATCGAACACGCCGCCGGCCACTTCGCTCCACTGCATGCCCATGTTGGCCTCGATGGCCGCCTGCTGCTCGTCGCTCAGGCTGTCGAAGCTACGCTGGTTCATGGTGGCGACGAAGATCAGCGAGTAGAACGGCACCTGGGTGTGGTAGTTGGCCAACTCGTTGAGGCGGAAGACCTTCATGCCCTCCCAGGGGAAGCTCAGGCCGTCGATCACGCCGCGCTGCAGCGAGGTATAGATGTCCGGCGCCGGCATGCCGACCGGCTGGGCGCCAAGCTGCTCAAGCATCTCGCCGGCCACGGCGGTGGGGCGGCGGATACGCAGGCCGGAAAGGTCGGCAGGGGACTGGATGTCGTTGTCCACGGTGTGCAGGTAACCCGGCCCCGTGGTGAACATGAACAGCACCTTGGTGTCGTCGTACTCGCTGGCGATATGGCCGTCGTCGTAGAGGGTCTGCAGGATGCAGGCGCCCTGGCTGGCGGTATCGGAAACCCCCGGCAGCTCGACGATCTGCGACAGCGGGAAGCGGCCCGCGGTGTAGCCCTGGGCGGTAATGGCGATGTCGGAAATGCCGTTGACCGCACCCTGGTAGGCCTGGTCGGCGCGGGTCAAGGTCTGGGACGGATAGTTCTCGATCGTAAGCTCGCCCCCGGAAGTTTCCTGCACGGCATCGGCCCAGGCCTGGAAGATCTCCTGATTGATGCCGGAACCGTCCGGCCAGAAATGCGACATGCGCAGGGTGGTGGAAGCCTGGGCCGCGGAAGCGGCAGTGAGCCCGGCAATGGAAGCCGCCAGCAGACAGCGGGTCAGGACACGATTCATGGGGTGCCTCCAGGGGTCGTTGTAGTCGATTTCAGCGTTTTGTTCGCAACACGAACACACGTTCGGCTTATCGACTAAGCTACCCCACCGCTGCCCCTACCGATAATCGACATTAGTCTATGCCGCTTGGATTTTTCGTTGCCTCTGAGGCGCAAACAGCGCCTCTCTTCTTATTTATAAGGACTATCGATAATTTTTATTGGACTTTTGGCATCTCGAACCAGCCGGCGATTTACCCCAGCCCCCATAGCTCGCCGTAGCGCAGGCCAATGAAGGCGTGCTCGCGCATCAGCATTTCGGCGCGGGCACCCTCGCCGTGGCGCAGCGCCTGGAACACTAGCTCGTGCTGGGTCTGGGCCAGCTGCAGCTTGCGGTACTCGCGGTCGAGCGCCTCGCTGTCGATGACGATGGAGTCTGCGGCGGCAAACGGCAGATGATTGTTGCGCGCGATGGCATCGCCGATCACCGGGCTGCCGGCCGAGCCGACGATGGTCTCGTGGAAGCGCCGATTGAGCTCGCTCCAGACGTCGACGTCGCGTTCCTCCAGATAACCCTTGGCCAGCAGTTCCCGCCCCTTTTGGATCCAAACCGTCAGCTCCTCGGCCAGCGCCGGGCTCAGCCCCTGCTCCGCCAGGCGGCGCGCCGCCAGCCCCTCCAGCACCCCGCGCACCTCCACCGCGCAAAGCACATCCGCCTCGGTGAACTCCCGCACCATGAAGCCGCGCTTGCCGGCCCGCTGCAGCAGCCCCTCCTGCTCCAGGGTGCGGAAGGCCAGGCGCACCGGGGTGCGCGAGACCCCCAGTTGCTCCGCCACCGCCACCTCGCCGATACGTTCACCCGGCGGATAGAAGCCCTCACCGATCAGCTTGCGCAACCGGCTCACCACGCTCTTGTCGCTGTCGCTCACTCGATCACCACCCTTGCTGTCCTTTCGAAATCACCAATGGATCCAACTAAAGCATAAGTTGACCAATGCAACGCCGAAAAGCTCTACTTTGGATCCAAACACAATATTACCACCGTGACCGAGCGCGGCTTCACGCCGCCGGCATGCCGGCCCCTGCCGAGGAGAGAACCATGAGCCAACAGGCCCCCTTCCCCAAGAACACCTGGTACGTTGCCTGCACCCCGGACGAGATCGCGGACACGCCGCTGGGACGCACCATCTGCAACGAGCCCATCGTACTATTTCGCGGTGACGAAGGCCGCGTTGCCGCGGTGGAGGATTTCTGCCCCCACCGCGGTGCCCCGCTGTCGCTGGGCTTCGTCCGCGACGGCAAGCTGGTGTGCGGCTACCACGGCCTGGAGATGGGCTGCGACGGCAAGTGCGCCGGCATGCCGGGGCAGCGCGTGCGCGGCTTCCCCAGCATTCGTGCCTACCCGGTCGAGGAGCGCCACGGTTTCGTGTGGCTGTGGCCGGGGGATCCCGAACAGGCCGACCCGAGCCTGATCCCCGAGCTGCACTGGGCCAACAATCCCGACTGGGCTTACGGCGGCGGGCTCTATCACATTCACTGCGAATACCGCCTGATGATCGACAACCTCATGGACCTCACCCATGAGACCTACGTGCACGCCTCCAGCATCGGCCAGCCGGAGATTGAGGAGGCCGCTCCCGAGACCACCGTGAATGGCGACGAGGTCATTACCAGCCGACACATGGAGAACATTCCTGCGCCGCCCTTCTGGCAGGCGGCCCTGCGCGGCTGCGGCCTGGCCGACGACGTGCCGGTGGATCGCTGGCAGATTTGCCGCTTCACCCCGCCGAGCCACGTGCTGATCGAGGTGGGCGTGGCCCATGCCGGCAATGGCGGCTACGACGCCCCGGCGGCGGTCAAGGCATCGAGCATCGTGGTCGACTTCATCACTCCCGAGACCGACACCTCGATCTGGTACTTCTGGGGCATGGCGCGCAACTTCAAGCCCGAAGACGGCGAGCTCACCGAAAAGATCCGCGAGGGTCAGGGCAAGATCTTCGCCGAGGACCTGGACATGCTAGAGGCCCAGCAGCGCAACCTGCTGCGCTATCCTGAGCGTCAGCTGCTCAAGCTCAACATCGACGGCGGCGGCGTACAGGCCAGGCGCATCATCGATCGCATCCTGGCCGAGGAGCGCACCGCCAGGGAGGGCGTCACGCCATGAGCAGCGTTCCCCTCTCGCTGATCGTCGAGGTCAAGGCGCGCCACGACGAGGCCCGGGACATCGCCACCTTCGAGCTGGCCGATCCTCACGGTCGGCCGCTGCCGGCGTTCAGCGCCGGCGCTCATATCGACGTACGGCTGAGAGACGGCCTGATTCGCCAGTACTCGCTGTGCAATCACCCCGAGGAGCGCGACCGCTACCTGATCGGCGTGCTGCGCGACCCCGCCTCCCGGGGCGGCTCGGTGGCCATGCACGAGGAGATCAAGGTGGGCGATCTGATCCAGGTCAGCGCGCCCAAGAACCACTTCCCGCTCAAGCCGGCCGGTCGCACCCTGCTGCTGGCCGGCGGCATCGGCATCACGCCAATTCTCTGCATGGCCGAGCGCTTGGCCCACACCGATGCCGAGTTCGAGCTGCACTACTGCACGCGCTCCCCGGAGCGCACCGCCTTCCGCCAGCGCATCGCCGCCTCCGGCTTCGCCGAGCGGGTGCACTTCCACTTCGACGACGGCGAGCCGGCACAGCAGCTCGACCTCGCGGCGCTGGTCGCCACGCCGGACCCCGAGGCCCGAGTCTACGTCTGCGGCCCCACCGGCTTCATCGAGGCGGTGCTGTCGGCCTGCAAGGCGGCGGGCTGGCCCAGCGATCGGCTGCACACCGAGTACTTCGCCGGTGCCGTGACCGACACCACGGACGACGGCAGCTTCGAGGTCAAGATCGCCAGCAGCGGCGCCAGCTTCACCGTGCCCGCCGACAAGACGGTGCACCAGGTGCTGTCCGAGAACGGCATCGAGATCATGGTCTCCTGCGAACAGGGCGTCTGCGGCACCTGCCTGACCCGGGTGCTGGAGGGCGAGCCCGACCACCGCGACCTCTACCTGGACGACGACGAGCACGCCGCCAACGACCAGTTCACTCCCTGCTGCTCGCGGGCCAAGAGCAAGGTCCTGGTGCTGGACCTGTAGGCGCTTCACATGACGACAACGACAAGAGGAACACCCCCATGACACCCAGCAAGAGCGTGACCGCCCTTTCCAAGAAGAGCGTCCTCACCGGCGCCCTGACCGCGGCCCTTCTAGCCACACCGGCTCTGGCCGAGGCCACCACCCTGCGCATCGCCCACGTCTGGCCCGGCGGTTCGCTGATCGACCGCGAGCTCTTCCAGGCCTGGGCGGAGAGCGTCGAGGAGGCCTCAGACGGGCGCCTGCAGGTAGAGATCTTCCCCGGCGCCACCCTCACCGGTGCCGACAATGCCTACCAGGGCGTGGTCAACGGCATCGCCGACGTCGGCGCCACCGCCCAGGGCTACAATGCCGGGCGCTTCCCGCTGACCCAGGTGGTCGAGCTACCCGGCGTCTCGGCCAGCAGCCGCCAGGGCTCATGCATCCTGCAGTCGCTCTATGAGCAGGGGCACTTCGACGAGGAGTACTCCGATACCCGGCCGCTGTTCATGTTCACCACCGGCCCCGGCTACCTGCACACCAAGGAGCGCCTGATCGAGACGCCGGCGGACCTGGAAGGGCTGCGCCTGCGCCGTCCCACGCCGGTGGTCGGCGACATGTTCACCCGGCTCGGCGCCCAGGCCGTGGGCATGCCGGCGCCGGAGGTCTTCACCTCCATGCAGCGCGGCGTGGTCGACGGGCTGAGCTTCAACTGGGAGGGCATGAAGACCTTCCGCCTCAACGAGCTGGCCAACTATCACACCGAGGTACCGCTCTACGATCTGTCGCTGTTCGCCACCATGAACCAGCGCACCTACGACAGCCTGCCCGAGGACCTGCAGCAGGTGATCGACGATCACAGCGGCCTGGAGTGGTCGCTGCGCGCCGCCGAGGTCTACGACGAGCTGATTCGCCAGGGACGCCAGGACGCCGAAGAGGCCGGCCACGAGTTCCTGGTCATCGAGAATGCCCTCGAGCATGCCGACTGGGGTCCAGTGCTGAACGAGACCATCGAACGCTACCTGGAGGAAGTCGGCGAGGAAGGCAGGGAGATCTACGAAGCCGCCCTCGCGCTACAGGACGAGTGCCGCGCCTGAGTTCTTCACTCGCCACACTCTATTCGCCACCACCCATTCGCTAAGTAACCCCTTCGTTGACGGCAGCCCTCGGGCTGCCGTTTTCGTTTCTCCTCCAGCAGCCTCTCGCAAGACTAAAGTCGAAGAAAGGCAGGAATGACCCGGCTCGGCAACTGCTGTAACCTACACATTGTTTAAGATCACAACAGTATTCTCGAACAACAAGCGATCAGCTTGACGATTATTGCCGAGGCCCACATGACCGAAACGCTCGTCAAGACGACTCTGGACGACACCATCTACATCATCACCCTGGCGCGCCCGGAGAAGCGTAACGCCGTCAGCGACCGTTTGCTCAGCGCCCTGGAAGAAGCCCTGGTGGCCACGCCGGAAGAGGCCCGAGTCATCGTCCTGGCTGCCGAGGGCAAGCATTTCTGCGCCGGTCTGGACCTCGCCGAACATCAGCATCGCGACCCCTTCGGCGTAGTGCAGCATTCGCGCGGCTGGCACCGCATCTTCGATCGCCTGCAGAACGGCGGCCTGCCGGTGGTGACCGCCATGCAGGGCGCCGTCATCGGCGGCGGACTGGAGCTGGCCACCGCCACCCATGTCCGGGTCGCCGAATCCAGCACCGTCTATCAGCTGCCGGAAGGGCGCCACGGCATCTTCGTCGGCGGCGGCGCCTCGGTACGGGTCTCCAACATCATCGGCCCAGGCCGCATGTGCGAAATGATGCTCACCGGCCGGGTGATGACGGCCGAGGAAGGTCAGCGTCTCGGCCTCTCCCACTATGTGGTCGGCGACGGCGAGAGCCTCGACAAGGCCCGCCAGCTCGCCGAGCGCATCGCCGAGAACGCCCCCATGGCCAACTGGGCCATGGTCTCCGCCATCTCGCGCATCGACAACATGGCCAGCGACGACGGCTTGTTCGTGGAATCGCTCACCGCCGCTCTGACCCAGACCAGCCCCGAGGTGGCCGAGCGCATCGGCAGTTTCTTTACCAAGAAAGGCCAGGGTCCGCGCACCTGAGGAGAACACCATGAAGTTTCAGGACAATACCTTCATCGTTACCGGCGGCGCTTCGGGGCTGGGAGAAGCCACCGCCCGCGCCCTGCACGACGCCGGTGGCAACGTGGTGATCGCCGATCTCAATGCCGAGCGCGGCGAAGCGCTGGCGGGCGAGCTGAACGCCAGGAGCGCCACCGACCGCGCACTGTTCCGCCGCGCCGATGTCGTCAGCGAGGCCGATGCCCAGGCCGTGGTGGCGCTGGCCGTGGACACCTTCGGCGGCCTGCACGGGCTGATCAACTGTGCCGGGGTCGGCGATCCCGCCAAGGTGGTCGATCGTCAGGGCGAGCCGCTGCCGCTGGATGCCTTTGCCCGCATCGTCAACATCAACCTGCTGGGCACCTTCAACATGCTGCGCCTGGCAGCCGCCGCCATGGCCAAGGGCGAGCCCCAGGCCGACGGCGAGCGCGGAGTGATCGTCAACACCGCCTCGGTAGCGGCCTTCGACGGCCAGATCGGCCAGCCCGCCTATGCAGCCTCCAAGGGCGGCATCGTGGCCATGACCCTGCCCATCGCCCGGGAGATGGCCCGCCACGGCATCCGCGTCATGACCATCGCCCCGGGACTGTTCAGGACCCCGCTGATGGAGGCATTGCCGGAAGAGGCGCAGCAATCCCTGGCCTCGTCCATCCCTTTCCCCAACCGCCTGGGCGAGCCCGACGAATTCGCCCGCCTGGCCTGCCATATCGTCGACAACCCCATGCTCAACGGCGAGACCATTCGGGTGGATGGGGCGATTCGTATGGCTCCGAGGTAAGGCAACCTGATTTATTGCTGCGCTCGCGACATAAATCAGCGTTCCCTTTTTCACAAAGCAAGATACGGAAAGGCCACCATGCTTGATTACCAGGCACCGCTGCGCGATATGCAGTTCATCCTCGAGGAGCTGGCCGGTCTCGAGCGGATCGGCGAGCTGCCCGGCTGCGAGGACGCCTCGCCGGACTTGGTCAGCGCCGTGCTGGAGGAGGCCGGCAAGTTCGCCGCCGGCGTGCTCGCCCCGCTCAACCCGGTCGGCGACCAGCAGGGCTGCCGCCTGGAAGGCGAGCGAGTGGTCACTCCCGAGGGCTGGCAGGCGGCCTACGACCAGTTCCGCGAGGCCGGCTGGATCGGCCTCGCGCTGCCGCCTGAGCATGGCGGCCTGGGCCTGCCCAAGCAGGTCTCCACTCCAGTGTGGGAGATGTGGTTCTCGGCCAACATGGCCTTCGCCATGCTGCCCCAGCTCAACGTGGGCCAGACCGAGGCGCTGACGATCGCCGCCAGTGAGGCGCAGAAAGCCACCTGGCTCGACAAGATCGTCAGCGGCGAGTGGGCCGCCACCATGAACCTCACCGAGCCCCAGGCCGGCTCCGACCTGGCCGCCACGCGCATGCGCGCCGAGCCCGAGGGCGATGACGCCTACCGCCTGTTCGGCCAGAAGATCTTCATCTCCTACGGCGAGCACGAGCTCACCCCCAACATCGTGCACCTGGTACTGGCCCAGCTGCCCGACGCCCCGCCGGGGGTGAAGGGGCTGTCGCTGTTCCTGGTGCCCAAGTACCTGCTCGACGAACGGGGCGAGCCGGGGCAGCGCAACGAAATCCGCTGCATCGCCATCGAGCACAAGATGGGCATCCACGGCAGCCCCACCTGCACCCTCAGCTACGGCGACGACGGCGGCGCCCTGGGCTATCTGGTCGGCGAGCCGCACCAGGGCCTGGCCACCATGTTTGTGATGATGAACGAGGCCCGCTTCAACGTGGGCATCCAGGGCCTGGCCCTGGGCGAGCGCGCCTATCAGGCCGCCCTCGCCTACGCCCATGAGCGTGTGCAGGGGCGCGACATCGTCAGCGGCGAAGTCGGCCAGCCCATCATCGTCCACCCCGACGTCAAGCGCATGCTGGTGTCGATGCGCGCCCGGCTGATGGCCATGCGCGGCCTGCTCTACAGCGCCGCCGGCTGGTTCGACCTCGCCCGCCACCACCCCGAGGCCGAAGTCGCCGACAAGTACCGCCGCTACGTCGATCTGCTGATGCCGGTGGCCAAGGGCTGGTGTACCGAGGTGGGCAACGACCTCTGCGACGAGGCGATCCAGGTGTTCGGCGGCATGGGCTTCGTCGAGGAGACCGGGGTCGCCCAGCTGTTCCGCGACGCCCGCGTCATCACCATCTATGAGGGCACCACCGGCATTCAGGCCAACGACCTGCTGGGGCGCAAGATCCTGCGTGAGGACGCCGCCACCCTGCGCGAGCTGATCGCGGACATCCGCGAGACGGCCGATCGGCTCGAATCTGATGCCAAGCTCGGCGACCTGGCGCAGCCGCTCCACGACCAGGCCACCCTGCTCGACGAGAGCGCCGACTGGCTGCTGGCCCACAAAGCCGACACCGCCGTGCTCTATGCCGGTGCCGTACCCCTGCTACATATGCTTGGCATCGCCTGTGGCGCCTGGCAGATGGCCCGCCTGGCGCTGGCCGCCGAAGCCCGCCGTACGACAGACGACGGCGACCCCGACTACCTGACGGGGCTAAGCGAACTGGCCCGTTTCTACATGGCCACCCAGGCACCCCAGGCTCGCGCCCACGGCCATACCCTGCGCCACGCCGGCGCGGTGCTGAGCCGCTTTTCCGCCAGAGAGCTTTGAGAGAGAGCTTTGAGAGAGGAGCTTTGGGAGAGGGCCTAAGGCCCTCTCTCAGTCTCACGCCGCCAGCCGTCACCCCACCTTGAGGATCAGCGCCGCGGCGGAGTCGCCAGCGGCGCAGCCGGTCACCAGGGCGTAGCCGCCGCCCTTGAGCGCGGTCTCCTCGATGGCTTCGATCAGCAGCCGCGCCAGGGTCGGTGCCTGGGGGTGGCCGTAGACCAGCGAGGTGCCGTAGTTGTTGAAGGTGTGGGCATCGAGCCCCAGCGCCTTGGACAGGTGCAGGTCGTTGGCGATGAAGGGCGTGTGATTCTTGATGGTCTTGATCTGGTCGAGCCGGAGATCGGCCCGGGCGAGCGCGCGCTTGACCGATTCGGCCGGTGCCATCGGCATGTGCGCCGGCTTGGTGCGGGCATGACCGTAGGCCACCACCTGCACCGCCATCTGCGGGTCGCTGCTCATCGCCTGGGCACGCTCGCGGGTGGTGACCAGAATACCGGCATTGGCATCGGCCGGGTGGGTCTGGGCCCCGTAAGTATGGATACCGTCCGACTGCACGCTGCGCAGCTTGGCGAGCCCCTCAGCAGAAGTAGCGACCACGCCCTCGTCGGCCTCGACGAGCTTGGTCTCCTTGCGCGAGACCGCCACCTCCACCGGGAACATGTAGCGCTTCTGGAAGGCCCGCTCGTTGGCCAGGGCCTCGGCGTACTGCTCGTAGCGTCGCAGGGTCAGCTCATCGGCCTGCTCGCGGCTGAAGCCGTGCTCACGCGCCACGTTCTCGGCGGTGGTCAGCATGTCCTTGCCGGTGGCCGGGTCGGCGGCGATGTTGTCCATGTTCCAGTTCTCGGCGATCACCTCGCCGCCCGGCCCGTTGGGGTTGGGCCAGATGGTGTGCGGGCCGTTGGAGGGCCGGTCGGCCAGCAGGCAGTAGGTGGTGTCGAAGCTGCCGGAATCCACCGCCAGGGCGGCATTGAACACCGCCGTGGTGGCGGTGGCGCAGGCCTGGGTGATGTTCTGGCCGGGGGCCTGGCCGGCGCCCATCATGGCCGCGGCCCAGGGAGCGCCGTAGAAGATCGACTTCTGTCCCACCGACACCCCCAGGTAGAGGTAGTCGATGAGGGTGGGATCGATGTCGCGGGCGGCGAACCAGCGCTTGCTGGTGGCCGCGCCCAGCTCGATGGAGTTGACGTTGGCCAGGCTGCCCATCCACTTGCAGAAGGGGGTGGTGTAGTAGCCGCCGTAGGGGATGTAGGCGTTCTTGAACATGTCCGATCTCCAAATACCGTTCAGTCGCGGGTCAGATGCGCGCGCAGGCCGCCCCATTGGGGCTGGAAGAGCTCCGCCGGCATTTCGCGCAGCTCGCTGGCAATGCGCGGCACGAAGTCCATGGCCGCCAGGATGTCGCGCTCGACGCCCAGCCCGGGGGCGATTTCGGTCAGGGTGATCTCGCCGTCGAGCAGCTCGAACACGCAGCGCTCGGTGACGAACAGCACCGGTTTGCCGGTCTCGTTGGCATAGCGACCGCTGAAGGTGATCTGGTCGACCCGCTGGACGAACTTGCGCCGCGGCCCCTCCTCGAGAATCCGCAGGCTGCCGTCCTCGACCGCCACCTTGCCGCCATTGGTGAAGGTGCCGCAGAACACCACCTTGCGGGCGTTCTGGCTGATGTTGATAAAGCCGCCCGGCCCCACCACCTTGTCGCCGAACTTGCTGACGTTGAGGTTGCCCTCGTGGTCGGTCTGGGCCAGCCCCAAGAAGCACACGGCCAGGCCGCCGCCGTCGTAGAAGTCGAACTGGTAGCCGTGATCGATGATCGCCTCGGCGTTGTAGGCGGTGGCAAAATCGCCGCCGCTGGCCGGTACGCCGCCGTAGGTGCCGAGCTCGGTGGTCAGCGTCATCAGATCGCTGACACCCTCTTCCGCCGCCACGCTGGAGACCCCCTCGGGCATGCCGATACCGAGGTTGACCACCCCGCCCGGCACCAGCTCCATGGCGGCACGGCGGGCGATCACCTTGCGCGGGTCCAGCGGCAGCGGCTTGATGCCGCCCAGCGGCACCCTGAGATCCCCGGCCAGGGCCGGGTTGTAGGTGGTGGTGATGGTCTGCATGTGGTGCTCGGGCTCGGCCACCACCACGTAGTCGACCAGGTCGCCCGGCACTTTGACCTGCTTGGGATGCAGGCTGCCCTGGGTGGCCAGGTACTCCACCTGGGCGATGACGATGCCGCCGCTGTTCCTGGCCGCCTGAGCCATGGAGAGCTGCTCGAGGAACAGTGCCTCGCGCTCCATGCTCAGGTTGCCGCGCTCGTCGGCGGTGGTGGCGCGGATCACCGCCACGTCGACCGGGAAGGTGCGATACAGCAGCCACTCCTCGCCTTCCAGCTCGACCAGCTTGACCAGCTCCTCCTCGGCGGCGGTATTGGCCTTGCCGCCCTCCAGCCGCGGGTCGACGAAGGTGCCGAGCCCCACCTTGCTGAGCACGCCGGGCTTGTTGCCGGCGATATGCCGCCACAGGTGCGCCAGCACGCCCTGGGGCAGCAGGTAGCCCTCGACGCGGTTCTCGCGAATCAGCTCGCCCATGCGCGGGGCCTGCCCGGTATGGCCGCTGATCAAGCGCTTGACCAGGCCGGCGTGACCGAGATGATTCATGCCGCGGGTCTTGCCGTCGCCGCAGCCGCAGCTGTGCGCCACGGTGAGATTGCGGGGCGCCCCGGTCTCCAGGAAGCGCTGCTCCAGCGCCGTGGCCACCGCCTCGGCGAAGCCGCACAGGCCGGCGGTGGTCCAGATGACGGTGTCGCCGTCCTGGATCAGGTTCGCCGCGGCAGCACTGTCGATGATCTTGTTCACACTTGTCGGCTTCACTGTTGTCGGCCCTCTTGCGAAATCACCACTAGGCTCTGTACGAAAACTGTCTGTGCTCGCCCATACGGCGTTAAAAATCGGCTCAAAGTACTCATTTACACCCCGTAAACTCCGTCTTTTCGCCGATTTTTGCCTTGTCTGGCCATCGCTCGCCGACTTTTCGTACCAGGCCTAGCATGGAGAGATATATTGTTTAATCAACAAACATTTTGATTCGTGAATCTCCGGCCCGAGCACCCCGGCCACAGCGACCGGGATGCTCCGTTCAGCCTGTCAGCCGGTCAGCACCAGCACGATCTGGGGATAGAAGATCACCAGGGCCACCACCAGGATGTCGGCCACCAGGAAGGTCGACACGCCACGGAAGATGTCCATCAGCGAGGCGTACTGCCCGGCCACGCCCTTGATGACGAAGATGTTCATGCCCACCGGCGGCGTGATCATGCCGATCTCCAGCAGCTTGACCAGCAGCACGCCGAACCAGATCAGGCTGACGTCGTACAGCTCGAAGATCGGCAGCAGCACGGGCAGGGTCACCAGCATGGCGCCGAAGGGCTCCATGAACAGCCCGAGGAACAGATAGATCAGCACCACCACCAGCATCAGTTCGAGATAGGACGGATCCCAGCCGCTGACCGCGCCGGTGATGTAGCCGGCCACGCCGCTCAGGCTCAGGAACATGGTGAACATGCTGGCACCGACGCCGATGATCAGCAGCGCCGAGGTGGTGGAGAGCGTCTCGAGCAGCGCCGCCTTCATTGCCCTGCCGTCCAGCCGCCGCAGCATCAGCCCGATCAGTATCGCCCCGGCAGCACCCACGGCACCGGCCTCGGTGGCGGTGAAGAAGCCGGAGAAGAGCCCGCCGAACACCAGCACCCCGAGCACCAGCACCGGCCAGATATCGAGCAGCGCCTGGCGCGGGGAGACATCGCGGGCGCCGGTGGCCTCGCGGGGCACGATATCGGGGCGCAGCCAGCTCACCACCAGGATCACGATGCAGTAGCTCACCGCAGTCAGCAGACCGATGGTGATGCCGCCCAGGAACACCTGGGTGATCGAGACCTGGGCGAACACGCCGTAGACGATCATCAGGATGCTGGGGGGAATCAGCGCCCCGATGGTACCGCCCGCGGCAATGGTGCCGCAGGCGAAGCTGGGCTTGTAGCCGCCCTTCACCATCTCGGGAATCGCGATGCGCCCCATGGCCGCCGAGCAGGCGACGCTGGAGCCGCTCACCGCCGCAAAGCCGGAGCTGGCAAAGATGCTGGAGATGGCCACGCCACCCGGCAGCCAGCGGAACACCACCTTGGCCGCATTGAACAGGCCGTTGGTGAGCCCGGCGTGGTAGCAGACGAAGCCCATCAGCAGGAACATGGGTACCGCACTGAGCGTCCACTTGGCGATGAACTCATAGGGCGTCGACGAGAGCATGCCGATGGCGGTGCTCCAGCCGAACATCATCGTCATGCCGCCCAGCGATACCGACACCAGGGCAAGCGCAACCGGCACGCGAAGCGCCAGCAGGACGAGGAGGATGATCAATCCATAGAAACCGGTCGCAACGGACATGAAATTACCTTTCCTCTTGCGCGGGAGGGTCGTACGTCGCTCCCGTCGCCAGCAGCGGCAGCCTGACCACACAGACCAGGGCAGCCAGTGCAAAGGCTGCGGGCAGTACGAAATAGGTTGGCCAGACGGGCATCGGCACATTGAGGGACATGACGTAGGCGCCGATCTGGTACTGCTCCATGGCCTTGCCCCAGGTAGCCACGGCCAGCGTGGCGTAAATGGCTGCCGAGAGCAGCGAGACCAGCACGTCCGAAATACGGATCAATCCGGGGCTCATCATGCCTTCCAGCGCTTCGACGCTGATCATGTTGCGCCGCCACTCGACCCAACCCAGGGGCAGCAGCGCCAGCGTGATCAGGTAGTAGCGGGTGACCAGTTCCAGCGTGGCGGGAATGGAGATCGACAGCGTCGAGCGCAACACCACATCGAGCGTGATGTGCACCACCATCAGCAGAATCCCCAAAGTGCCAAGCAGCGCCAAGCCGACAGCGGCAAGGTTGGTCAGGCGATATAACACAGCCATGGGCGTCTCCATCAGGGGCACGAATGCCGGCCCGAGGGCCGGCCGTTCGTGGGCACACTACCTACTCAGCTACCGTAGGTGGCGAAGTCGACGTCACTAAAGATTTCACGCTTCATGGCATCGGCAATGGCCTCGGGGTCGTCGCCGATCTCCTCGACGATCTCGGTCCACTTTTCGACCAGTGCCTGGAAGCGCTCGATCTTGCCCTCGGCATCCTCCACGCCATGGCGACGCTCAGCCTGCTCCGCGGCGTAGACCAGGTCCTCTTCGATGAAGGCCGGAATGGCATCGAGAAGATCCTGCTCGGGCTCGAGAATCTCGATGCCGCTCTCCTGGGCGATGTCGCGCGCCTCATCGGCCATCTCGTAACCCCAGCGCTGGGTGATGGCGGTGCTCGCCTCGACGGAAGCGTGGATCATCGCCTCACGCTGTTCCTCCGTCAGGCTGTCCCAGGCCTGCTGGCCGATGGCGTGAGAGATGGTGCTGTGGAAGGTGCCCAGCTCGACGTCGGTCACGTAATTGAGCACGTCGTCGAGACGGAAGGAAATGATGTCGGCGATGGAGGCGATGGTCCCCTCGATCACGCCCTGGGAGAGCGACTCATAGGTCTCACCCACCGACATGGTCGCCGGCGTCAGGCCGACCGACTCGGCCCAACGGGAGTACTGCGGGCCGCCGACGCGCATGCGCAGGCCGCGCAGATCGTCGAGAGAGCGCACCGGCTTGGTACTCAGGATGCGATAGAGGTCAGAGGCATGCGAGCTGGTATAGACGATGCCCAGCGCCTTTAGCTCTTCCTGACATTCCGCACAGGTCACGATATATTCCGTGACTGCCGCAGCCATGGCATGGGGCGTGGTGCCGAGGAAGGCCATGTCGCCGACCAGGTTGATCTCGGGAAGGTCGGCCGGGAAGTAGGCCGGCAGGAACAGCCCCGCCTCCACCAGGCCGCTGCGGATGGCATTGCGCATGTTGCCGATGTTGGCCACCTCGGTGCCCATCAGGTTGCCTGTCAGCTCACCGTTGGTCTTCTCCTCCAGGCGCTCGGCGAACTGGGTGAACATCGGGTCGTAGGCGGGATGGGCGGGCGGCACCCCAGGCGCCATGCGCAGCTCACGGGCCTGGGCATGGCTGGCGAGTGCCAGACTCCCCGCGGTGACGGCAATGGCAACGGTCTTGAGCAGCGTGTGATTCGTCATGGGTGTCTCCAGATGGATTATATTTGTTTGAAACAACAACAGTAGCTCTACTCAGCTATTTTGTGATCTGATTATAGTCCACTCATCAACCCCTCTTGATACCCGACTTTGGTATGACTAACGGCTCGCTTTTCCAGACCTTCAGCAGCTATAGGAACACATGCTGAAAAAAGGCCCGGCGGACCTTACACCCACCGAGCCAAAGCAAGCTAGTCGGACACAGAGCACGTTACCTTCAGAAGCT
>NZ_JACEFT010000034.1 GCF_013697085.1 Billgrantia kenyensis | reverse complement strand
TTCGGCGTGCTGATGGCCTTCGTGCTCGGCATCGGCCTGCTCACCCCGCCGGTGGGAACCTGCCTCTACGTGGGCTGCGGCGTGGGGCGAGTGAGCATGGAGCAGCTAGTCAAGGCGATGCTGCCCTACTACGTGGCGCTGCTGATCGTGCTGGCGGTGCTGCTCGCCTTTCCCGGACTCGTGACCTGGCTGCCGGACCTGGCTGCCGTGCGCGGTAACTGAAGACAGGGAGGTCTTGTGAAGGAGGCTACTTACCGCATCGTGGTGATGGGGGTCTCGGGGTCGGGGAAGTCGCATGTCGGTGCGCTGCTGGCCCGCCGCCTCGGTGTCGCCTTCCTCGATGGCGACGATTACCATTCGCCGACCAATGTCGACAAGATGGCCAACGGCATACCGCTCGACGACGACGACCGGCATGAATGGCTCGAGGCGTTGGCAGGGGTCATCGCCGATCATCGCCGTCGCAACGCCGCGCTGGTGCTGGCTTGCTCGGCGCTCAAGCAGCGTTACCGCGAGCGATTGCGGAGCGGCGATCCGGACCTCATCTTCCTGTTTCTCGAGGGAGATCGCGAGCAGTTGCGCCAGCGACTGGCCATCAGGGAAGCGCATTTCTTTCGCGGCGAAGCGATGCTCGACAGCCAGCTCCACGACCTGGAGGCACCCGATGCTCTGGAAGCCGTGGCCTGCCCGATCAGTGACTCGCCCGAGGTCATCGTCGAGACATTTCTCACGGCGCTGTCGGGTGGCTACCGTCGACCCCCTTGAGCCGGAAGCAGGAGACGCAGCAAGGCCGGCCCCGGTTCGGTATGATGCTGGCACGAGCCATCGGCGGTGCCGCTTGGCACGTGCTTCACCACCAGCTGCCAGCGGGGCCTCGTGAAGAAGAAACGACCGACACTCCAGGACATCGCCGACCGGGTCGGGGCAACGAAGATGACCGTCAGCCGCTGCCTGCGCGACCCCGCGACCGTTTCGGAAGGGCTGCGCGAGCGTATCTTCGACGTGGCCGAGCAGGTCGGCTATATCCCCAACCGGGCTCCGGACCTGCTTTCGCGTGCCACCAGCCACTCCATCGGCCTGCTGGTGCCCTCGTTGACCAACCAGGTATTTGCCGACGTGCTGGTGGGCATCGAGGAGGTCACCGAG
The DNA here is from genome assembly GCF_013697085.1 of Billgrantia kenyensis. GTDB lineage: Bacteria > Pseudomonadota > Gammaproteobacteria > Pseudomonadales > Halomonadaceae > Halomonas > Halomonas kenyensis. The sequence continues at coordinate 33,884 of NZ_JACEFT010000034.1, read as the reverse complement.
CCGCTCGGCTACCACCTGATGCTGTCCCACTATGGCTACAGCCAGGAACTGGAAGAGCGCAGCCTGGCGTCGCTGCTCTCCTACAACGTCGACGGCGTGATCCTCTCCGACAGTCATCACACTCGGCGGACCTGCCGCATGCTGGAAACGGCGGGCATACCCACCGTGGAGATCATGGACTCGCTTACCGCCCCACTGCATCAAGCGGTGGGCTACGACAACGTGCGGGCTGCCTACGACATGGTCAGCGCCATGATCGATAAGGGCCGCCGCCGAGTGGTCTATCTCGCCGTGCGGCTCGACCCGCGCACGCTCCAGCGCGAGCAGGGCTACCGCCAGGCCATGCAGGAGCACGGCCTCGAGCCGCTGACCCTGCAGCGCAGCCAGCGCTCCTCCTATACGGTAGGGGCGGCGCTGATGAGCGAGATACTCGAGGAGCATCCCGGTGTCGACGGCATCTTCTGCACCAATGACGACGTAGCGGTGGGGGCCTACTTCGAATGCGTGCGGCGGGGGGTGAAGGTGCCGGAGCAGCTAGGCATTGCCGGCTTCCATGGCCACGACGTGGGCCAGGTGATGTCGCCCCGACTGGCCAGCGTGATCACGCCGCGACAGGCGATCGGTGAGCGCGCGGCGAGGGAGCTGCTGGCACGCATTCGCGGCGAGCTGCCAGCAACGCACTGCATCGACCTGGGGTATCGCATCGAGTCGGGAATGACGCTCTAGGTCCGTGTACCTTCAGGCGGGGAATCGCCTCCTTCCGATTGGCTGCCCGTATCCTCCTTGGCGTCGGCTTGTGCCTGGGTTCTCGGCTCTGGTTCTACCGCCGGCTGGCGCGCCACCAGGGTAATCTCGACGTTGGAGCCGCCGCTCAGGCGCGGCGACTCGGTGCAGGTTCGAGCCGGGTAGCCTGGCGGCTCGAAGAACTCGGCGTAGGCGGCATCCATGGTGTGGATGGTATCCAGGTTGGTCAGGTGAACGTCCACCCGAACCACATCGGCCAGCGAAGCGCCGGCATACTCGAGCATGCGCGACAGGCGCCGCATCACCCAGCGTGTCTCTTCGGCGATGTCGCCCAGCACGGCCTCGCCTCCCTGGATGTCCGTCGCCGTGAGACCGGAAAAGAAGATGTAGTGACCATCCATGACGATATGGCTACCCGGGAAGACCGGAACGGCAAGCGTCGGGTCGTTGAGGAAGCGGTGCATGGTGATTGGGCCTCGAAGTCGTGTTGGCGTCCCTGATCATTGTGGCGCCTTCTAATCGCGGTGCAAGGAGGCTTGCCTTCGGCATGCTGGTGTCCGATGCTAACGGCGGTGGCATGCTGCGCTGCAGTAGGCCAGGCACGCCTCCTCATTACCCCGATACTGAACGCACAAGGCATAGCGCATGGAACGACAGGTCCCGGTAGACGACGGCTACATCGAGAATCGTACCTTCGATGAGATCCAGCTAGGAGACAGCGCTTCGCTGGAAAAGCGATTGACGCTCGACGATATCAAGCTGTTCGCGATCATGTCGGGCGATATCAACCCCTCGCATCTCGATGAAGACTACGCCAAGAGCACCCGCTTCCAGGAAATCATTGCTCACGGCATGTGGGGCGGCGCGCTGATCTCCACCGTCCTGGGCACGGAGCTGCCGGGCCCGGGGACCATTTACCTGGGACAGACCCTGCGTTTTCACAAGCCGGTCAGGCTGGGCGATATCCTGCTGGTGAGCGTGCGCGTCAAGAGCAAGGATGACCAGCGCAAGCGCATCGTCTTCGCCTGCCTGTGTACCAACCAGAACGGCGAAACCGTCATCGAGGGCGAAGCGGAGGTGCAGGCGCCCACCAGCAAGGTGCGTCGTCCACGGGCCGTGCTGCCGCGGGTAAGGCTCGCCGAGAGAGCGCACCTGCACGAAATGCTCAGCGCTGCGGAGCACCCTTCGCCGGTGCGCATGGCGGTGGTGCACCCCGTGGACGAGGTTTCGATCATGGGGGCCTATGAATCGGCGCGCCAGGGGCTCATCCATCCGGTGCTGGTGGGGCCGCGGGCCAAGATCCATGCGGCTGCCGAAGCCGCCGGTATCGATATCTCCGAGTTCGAACTTATCGACGTGGCGCATAGTCATGCAGCCGCGGCAGAGGCCGTGGCGCTAGCCAGGGCAGGGCGCGTGGAAGCGCTGATGAAGGGCTCGCTGCACACCAACGAACTGCTGCACGAGGTGGTCAAGCGCGACACCGGGCTGCGCACCGAGCGTTGCCTGAGCCATGTCATGGCCTTCGATGTGCCGACCTATCCCAGGCCGCTGTTCATCACCGATGCGGCGATCAACATCTACCCGACGCTGGCCGACAAGAAGGACATCGTGCAGAACGCCATCGGTCTGGCCCATGCGGTGGGCAACGAGTCGCCCCGGGTGGCCATCCTTTCGGCGGTGGAGACGGTCAACCCCAAGATCGCCTCGACCCTGGAGGCCGCCGCCCTGTGCAAGATGGCTGAACGGGGCCAGATCCACGGCGGCATCCTCGACGGTCCGCTGGCATTCGACAATGCGGTTTCCGAAGCGGCGGCGGCCGCCAAGGGGATCGTTTCGCCGGTGGCGGGCCGGGCCGACATCCTGGTGGCGCCCGACCTGGAGTCGGCCAACATGCTGATGAAACAGCTGACCTACCTCGCCGATGCCACCGGCGCGGGGCTGGTGGTGGGTGCACGGGTCCCCATCGTGCTGACCAGCCGCGCCGATGACGCCATCACGCGCATGGCGTCCTGTGCCCTGGCGTTGCTGGTGGCAGAGCAACAGAAGAAGGTTCAGGTATGAGCGGCGAGATTCTGGTCGTCAACAGCGGCTCTTCGAGCCTCAAGTTCGCCGTCTTCGCGGCAAGCCGTACGGACTCTCCCCAGGCCATGTCGCTGCGCTGCCGCGGTCAGTTCTCCGGACTTGGCAACCATGCGCGAGTGGAGCTGAAGGAGGGGTTCGGTGGCGGGCTGGGCGAGGCACACGACAGTGCGCTGCGTGACGTCCCGCCCATGCTGGATCACGATGGAGCGCTGGCCAGGCTGCTGGCGTGGGTCGAGGCGAACCCGGCGCTGGGCGATCTTCACGCCGTAGGCCATCGCATCGTTCATGGCGGTGCCCATTACCGCGCGCCGGTGCGGCTCGATCAGGCTCGCCTGGAAGTACTGGAATCCCTGGTGGAGCTGGCACCGCTGCACCAGCCCTTTGGCCTGGCGCCGGTACGCGCCCTGGCCAGCATGCGCCCGGAACTCCCTCAAGTGGCCTGCTTCGATACCGCCTTTCATGCCAGCCAGCCACCTCAAGCCCAGACCTTTCCACTGCCGCGGCGCTATCGCGAGCAGGGCGTGATCCGCTACGGCTTTCACGGCCTCTCTTTCGATTTCGTCAGTCGCAAGCTGGCTGAGCAGGTCTCGCGGCACGGCGGGGCGCTGCCCCGGGGCCGGGCCATCATTGCCCATCTGGGCAATGGGGCGAGTCTTTGCGCCGTGCGCGACGGCAAGAGCGTGGCGGCCACCACCGGCTTTACCGCGGTGGAAGGGCTGATGATGGGCACCCGCAGCGGCAGCCTCGACCCCGGTCTGGTGCTGCACCTCATCCTGCAGGAGGGCATGTCCGCCGAGGCGGTGCAGCGCATGCTCTACAAGGAGTCCGGTCTGCTGGGCATCTCCGGCATCAGCGGCGACATGCGCGAGCTGCTGGCCAGCCAGGCGAGCGAGGCGGCCGAGGCCATCGAGCTGTTCGTCTACCGCATCGTGCGCGAGATTGGCAGCCTGGCGGCTGCTCTTGGCGGGCTCGACCACCTCGTCTTCACCGCCGGTATCGGCGAGCGAGCTGCGCCGGTGCGCGCAGGCGTGGCACAGGGCTGCGAGTGGCTCGGTGCCCGCCTCGACCCCGATGCCAACGCGGCCCACGCCACCGATATCGCAGCCCCGGGAAGCAGCCTGGGCCTGTGGGTCATTCCCACCGACGAAGAGCGCATGATCGCCTGGTACACCGCCGCCGAGCTGACGCGTCAGGCCTGATCGCGCAAAAAGCATCCCACGAGTCACCACCTGCCCAGGCTCGCCGCAGCCTGGCTTGACGCTGCGGGTTCTTGGTCTACGATTAATAGACCGGTCGGTCTAGGGGGAACAATGGCTCTCACCACGAGGGAACGGCTGCTCGAAACCGGGCTGTCGATGCTGCTGGAGCATGGCTACAACGACCTCGGCATCCAGGCGCTGCTGCAGCAAACGGGCGTGCCCAAGGGGTCGTTCTACCACCACTTCAGCAGCAAGGAAGATTTTGCCTTGCACGTCATCGACCGCTACATGCAGGAGGTGCACCAGGGGCTCGAACTGGCCCTGCAGGATCCCACGCTGCAGCCCTTGGAGCGAGCCCGACGCTTCTTCGAACTGTCGCAGGAAAAGTACCGCCGAGATGGCTATCTGGGATGCATGCTCGGAGCGTTGGGCCAGGAGCTCTCCGGTATCAACCCGACCTTTGCACGCAAGATCGAGAGCTGCTTTTCGGTGGTGACGCGACACATTGCGGGATGCCTCGAGCAGGCAAGAGAGCAGGGCCAACTGGCGCCCGATGCCGATCCCGTGGAGATGGCCAACCTGTTGTTGAACTGCTGGGAAGGGGCTGCACTGCGCAGCCGTTTACTGCGGGACCCGGCACCGCTGGACCGAATGCTGGATTTCTACTTTGCAGCGGCGACTCGCAGCGCTTGAGCGTCTCGGGTTGCCAGGGAAGTGGTTGTAGTGGAACAGCCTGTGGAGCGAAGAGACCTGGTGATTCAGGCTTCGTATGCGTTCCCAAGCCGGGTGTCGCCAGGTTAACCCATCCCATTGCAGGTGGAGGTGAACCATGGCAACAACAATGACAACGCCGGCGGCAACCAAGGCAGGCTATCGTCTCGAGGGCACGATGCTGGAAATCTGCTCGTGTGCCGTGCCCTGTCCATGCTTTCTCGGCGAAGACCCGGACGGTAACGAATGTTTCGGCGTGATTGCCTTCAAGTTGGAAAGCGGGCAGGCGCGAGGTGTCGACGTTTCGGGTCTGTCACTGATGAATGTGGCGCACATACCGGGCAACGCGCTGGCCGGTGGCTGGCGCTCGGTGATCCTGGTCGACAGCGCTGCAGATGACGATCAGTATGCGGCGCTTCTGGATGCTTTCAGCGGCAAGCTGGGCGGCCCGCTGGCCGACTTGGCAGGGCTGGTCGGGGAGGTGGTAGCGGTCGAGCGCGTTCCGATCAGCCATGAGGCGCATCAGGTCGAAGGGCGGCTCCAGGTGGAAGGCATGGTCGTGGCGGAAATCGCGCCGATCCAGTCCTCGCCGGATGGTACCACGGCCACGATCCAGGACAGCGCCTTCACCACGGTCAAGGGCGCGCCGGCTTATCTTGGCAAGTCGCGCCGCTATCGGGTCAGCATGCCCCAGCATGGCATGAGCTGGAGCCACGATGGGCAAAATGCCATCCAGACCGCCTGGAAGATGGAGTTCGAGCCGTGAGCGCTGCGGTCGGGCGGCAGCCCGGCTGGCTCTCGATGCCAGTGCTCGTGGGCTTGATTGGCCTGGCATGGCTGCTGGCCATCGTGGCCGAGCTGACCGGCAAGGTGCAGTGGGTGCATCACCATCAGCTGGTCGTCGACGACATGGCGCTCTGGTTCAGCTTGATCCTGTTTCTGCTTGCCTGGCAGCTGCACATCGCCGCCATGATGCTGCCCTCAGCGCTGCCAATGGTCGGGCTGTTTCGCCAAGCGGCCGCCGGACAGCCGAATCCGGGCTTGGTGCAGGCCTGTTTCCTCGGCGGCTACCTGGTCGTCTGGACCCTGTTCGGTGTACTGGCCCTGCTGGCTGACACCCTGCTCGGTGCCTCAGCGTCGAGTTGGCACTGGCTGATGCACCGCCCCGAGTGGCTGATGGGCGGTGCGCTCTTGCTGGCCGGGGGCTTTCAGTTCACGTCGCTCAAGTCGCGCTGCCTGGACAAATGTCGCCAGCCGCGCGCTTTCCTGCTGGCCCATTACCGACGTGGCCTGGGTGGCGCCACTGCGCTTGGGGTGCGCCACGGCATGTTCTGTGTGGGATGCTGCTGGGCGCTGATGCTGGTGATGTTCGTGGTCGGCATCGCCAACCTGGCCTGGATGGCACCTTTGGCCGCGCTCATGATCTACGAGAAGGTAGGGCGACACGGAGAAAGGGTCGTGCGCCCGGCGGGTGTCGGCCTGCTTCTGCTGGGTCTCTTTTTCATCCTCGGCCCGGGGTGGATGTCAGCGCCGTCACACATGCACTGAAGGCAGACACGCGGCCGCTCCCGTTTCTCGGGAGCGGCCGCGTCCTGCAAACCGCTGGGTCATCGCTGAAGCACGATGTTCAAGCTGGCTCAGCCGGGCTTGCTATAGCGTCTGCCATGGGGCGGCAGGCGGCTCGGCGAGCAGTTCGGCCACGCTGTCCAGAGCCTGGCTCAGGGCCTCCCGCGTGTGCGCGGCACTCAGGCACAGGCGCAGCGCCTGGGGGGCCGGTTCGCTGCCCACGCAGAAGGGCTCTGCACTGTTGACCAGAATATTGCGCTGTGACAAGGCTTCCACCAGCACGGCGCTGCGCAGCCCTTCTGGAAGCGGCAGCCAGAGGTTGGCGCCGTGGGGTCGGCCCCCCGGGGCATATGCCGCCAGACGCTGGCGGGCCAGCCGCTGACGCTCGCCCAGCTCTACGAACAGCCAGTCGAGCAGGGCGCGGCTGTCTTCGCTGGCCACCCAGCGGCACACCGCCTCGACCATTAGCGGGGGCACCATCCAGCTCTGGGCGCGCAGCGCAGCTCCCAGGCGCCCGAGCAGCATCGCCGGGGCGCGCAAGGTGCCGATGCGTAGCCCGCCGGCGAGCACCTTCGACGTGCTGAAGATGAACAGCGTCCGTTCCGGAGCCAGCCGATAGACGGGGGTACCGCGCTCGGCATCCGGCAGATACTGCACCCCGTCCTCAACGATCCAGAAGTCGTGCTGGCGCGCCAAGGCGGCCAGTTGCTCGCGCCGACTCTCGCTCATCGGCGTGCCGGTCGGGTTGTTCTGGTCGGGAGTGACATACACCAGCCGTGGCGGCTGTTGAGCACAGAGCCTGGCAAGGGCATCGATGTCCATGCCTTGCGTGTCCATCGGCACCCCGACCAGCTTGAGGTGGGCCTGGCTGGCGGCGCTGATCAGGCCGGGGTAGGTCAGCACGTCGGCGGCGATGCGCTCTCCCGGGCGGGTCAGCGCCTGCAACGCCAGGCTGATGCCATGCTGGCCGCCCTGGGTCACCAGCAGCGAGTCGGCGTCTGCAGGCATGCCCAGCTCGGTCATCCAGGCGGCCAGCTGCTCACGGTGAGCAGGCACGCCGCGGTCCGGCTGATAGTCGACCGAGCGCTGCAGCACCCATGGATCATCGGCGATCTCGTGGAGCATACGCCCGAGCGATGCGGCGCGCAGCGGATGCGGCGGCGGCAGGCTCAGGCTGAGGTCGATGGTGCCATCCTCGAGGGGTCGGCTGGCAAGGAAATCCTGGGCGCCGGAAGCCTCGGTCCCCCGGACGAAGGTGCCGCTGCCAACCCTGGCGACGACGAGGCCCTGACGCTCGGCTTCGGCATAGGCCCGGGTCACGGTGCCTACCGTGATGCCGAGGCGGTCGGCCAACTGACGCTGCGGCGGCAGCTTGTGGCCGGGGACGAGCGTGCCTTCCTGGATCGCCATGCCGATGGCATCGGCGATGACACGGTAGCGCACACCTTCGGCCGGTAGCTGGGGAACCCATATTGTCATGGTGACAATAAAACCTTTGACGCCAATATTGACGAGATTATGCTGAGAATTGTGCGCACAGTTCAAGCAAAAATCAATAATTGTATGGGTGCAAATAGAATGGAAGCTTTGGCGTTTCTCGGGCCGGCGGCCCTCTACATGATCTCGATGACCATCACCCCCGGACCCAACAACGTGATGCTCACGGCCTCGGGCGCCAACTATGGCTTCATGCGCACGCTGCCGCACATGTTCGGCATTCTTGGTGGATGTTTCCTGCTCTTCGCCGGTATCGCCCTGGGGCTGGGGATCATTTTCGAGCGCTATCCGGCGGTCCAGATGACCTTGCGCATCATCGGCAGTGCCTATCTGCTCTATCTTGCCTGGAAGATCGCCACGGCTCCGCCCCCCGACCTGAGGCTAAAGGGCGAGGGCAAGCCGCTCAGTTTCCTCCAGGCGGCAGCCTTTCAGTTCGCCAACCCCAAGGCATGGGTCATGGGGCTGGCGCTGATGGCGGGGTTTCTTCCTGAGGGCGGCGACCCGATTGTCAATGCCCTGCTGCTGGCGGCCTTTGCCGAAATCGTGGCACTGCCGTGCATTGCAGTCTGGGCAGGATTCGGCATGGCTCTCGGCCAGTGGCTCGATACTCCCCGCGCCTGGCGCATCTTCAACTGGACCATGGGCGGACTGACCGCTGCCTGCGTGATTTTCATCCTGGGGTGAGCGGGCCTGCTTGACTAGATGAACGCTTCCAGCTCCTCGCGGCTCATGTTGCCGCCGGTGATCACCACAACGACTTCGCCTTCAGGTGGCAGTGACACGGCCTCCTCGAGCAGGGCGGCAACCCCCACGGCAGCGCCAGGCTCGGCGGCAAGCTTGGCCTGGTAGAGCAGGTGGTGCATGCCGCGGCCGATGGCGGCATCGTCAACCTGTACCAGCGTCTGGGTGGTTTCGCGGCATATCCGATAGGTATGTTCGCCGACGATAGCGGCGCCGAGGCTCTTGGCACAGGTGTCCACCGCTTTCAGCCGCGCGGCTGCGCCCCTGGTCCAGGCCTCGGCCATGCTCGCAGCTCCGCTGGGCTCCACGCCTATCATGGCGAGATCGGGCCGAAGTGCCGCCGCTGCCGAGCCGATGCCGGAGATCAGGCCACCACCGCCCACCGGGCAGAGAATGGCCGATGCCTGGGGAGCCTGTTCGAGAATCTCCAGGCCCACCGTGCCCTGCCCGGCGATGATGCGCTCGTCATCGTAGGGGTGCACCAGAGTCAGGCCGCGCTCCTCGACCAGCCGATGCATCAGCTCCCATGCTGCATTGATGTCGCCGTGAAGGATCACCTCGGCGCCCAGCGCGCGGCTGCCGTCCACCTTGAACTGGCTGGCACTCTCCGGCATGACGATGGTCACCGGCACGCCGACCTGGCCCGCTGCCCAGGCCAGGCCCAGGGCGTGATTGCCTGCAGACACCGCCCCCAGTCCGCCGGACAGCTCCTCGCGACTGGCGCTGCGAACCCAGTTCAGGCCACCGCGCGGCTTGAACGAGCCGGTGCGCTGGAACAGCTCGCCCTTGAGCCATACCCGCCTGCCGAGCTGGTCCGACAGTGCGTGGTCGAGCAGCAGCGGCGTCGGCAAGAGCGTGTCCGAGATGCGGTGCTGGGCTTGCTGAAGGGTATCGAGCGGGAGCATGGCGGGGCTCCTACAGCAGGTTATAGAAGATGGTGAACAGGCTGGTGCCGGTGACGATGAAACCCAGGATCGACAGCAGGCCGTCGCGTGCCATGATGGCCAGGCCGAATAGCGTCAGTGCGACACCGGCGATGTTCACGGTCAGGGGCACCAACTCCATGGGCGGCATGGCCATGGCCAGCACGAAGCAGGCCAGGGCGGTCAACTGCATGCCCCGGGTGCCGGTCATGAACGAGATGCGGTGGCGAACCAGGCGATCGATCATGCGTGAGGGCTTGTGCATCCAGCCAAGCCCCTTGTGCACCTTGTCGCTGGAAAGCTCGCGATTGCGCAGCCAGGCCGGCAGCCAGAACGTGCGACGCCCGATCAGCAGCTGCCCGCAGACCAGAAAAGTGAAAAAGCCCATCAGCGACGGCACGCCAGGAATGCCGCTGATTACCGGCGCCAGCGTCACCATGCCGGCGAGCAGCAGTAGCGGGCCGAAGGAGCGGCGCCCGGTGGCTTCCAGGACGTCGTCGAAGCGCAGCTTGCCGGATGGCGTCTCGATCGCCTCGACGGTATCCAGCAGTTCGATCAGGTTGTGCGGTTCCGTCGGCTCTCTTTCACCCTCTTCCTTGAGTTCTCCCATGGTTTCCTCGGTCAGCATGGCTCGCGCTCGGCTCGGTGTTCGACTCTTCCCCCAGCATAGCTCCTCGGTCGGCTACGCCCAGCGCGGGTCGGCAGTGAAGGCCACCGTGAACCAGCGCCGTTCCGGTGGAGGGCTGAGCTTCGCGGCAATTTCCTCGCGGATCTCGTCGAGCACGGCGATGCCTCGCCCGGCGGCGAACTCGGGCGTGGTGACGATGTGGATCTCGATATAGTGGCCACGTCCCGCCTTGGCGACGTGGCTGAAGTACTCGATCAGCCCCTCGCGCTGCATCACCGGCTGCATGGCGGAATGAACTTCGCGGTCGATGTTGTTGGGAGCGATCAGCAGGATTTCGCGTAGGGCGCGCCTGACGATTCCTACCGGCACAGGCATGAAGCATGCCGTCAGCAATACCAGCAGCAGCGAGTCGATATAGCGTGTCAGCGGCTCCCACTCGGTGCCCTGCATCAGCAGGCCGATGCCGAAAGCGACCAGCAGGGAGGTGGTGATGAGTGCAGCCATCAGCCAGCCCTGCATATCGATACGCACGAACTCCGAGTCGGCACGGCGATTGATGCGCCGCTGATAGAACACCATGGCATAGCAGATCGACGCGACGACGACCGCGTAGGCGATGGCCACGTCGAAGGCCAGCGGCTGGCCGCCCTCCATCAGCCCCTGCACGGCATTGAGGAAGGCGTAGAAGCAGAGCAGCATGAGGATGCTGCCGTTGAGTGCGGCCACCAGCGGCTCCAGATGCCAGTAGCCGTGCTGGAAGCGCTGGCTGGCTTCACGGACGGCGAGACGGGCGACCAGCAGGGCGAGCGCCGACATGGCGGCGTCGATGGTGGAAAACACCCCGTCGAAGAGGATCGACTGGGAACCGGCCATCAGGCCGAAACCGACACCCAGGGCCGAGACCACCAGGGTGAAGACGATGGATACCTTGAGTGCGCGCTGCTCGAGAGAGGCTTGCATGTGAGTTCACCGGAACGCAAAACCTCCCATCTTAGCCGAGCGCGGGCCGCGAGGGGAGATGTCTTGCAGACTGGCCATGATCTTCACTTGCGCGGCAGCGCTGGCGCTTGCTTGACCACACCGAAAGCGAAGCTGGTGTCGATGGAGCCGATGCCGGGAATGGTATGCAGGGTTTCGCGCATGAAGCGCTCATAGTCTTCGAGGCTCGTCGCCACCACCCGCAGCTGATAATCGCTTTGTCCGGTAAGGACGAAGCAGTCGAGGATCTCGTCGATCTCCCTAATCCTGCGCTCGAAACGGGTCACCGTCTCCTTGTCGTGGCGAGCCAGCGAGATGCGGGTGAATACGGTGAGCGGATAGCCATAGGCCTTCTGATCCACCAGGGCCGTATAGCCGCGGATCACCCCCGCCTCCTCAAGCCGCCGTACCCGCCTCAGGCAGGGGGAAGGCGAGAGGTTTACGCGCTGGGCCAGATCCTGGTTGCTCAGCCGGCCATCCAGTTGCAGCTCATGCACTATCCTGCGGTCGGTCTTGTCCATGTCGTGTGCTCTTTGAAATAATATTGCTTAACTTAGGCTAATTGGAGCAATAAAAGAAAGAAAATACTCCGCTTCAAGGCATACGATGAATGCACAACAAGTCACCGTGCAGGAGTCGCGTCATGCAGCAGGATCAGGGGCAGCGCTATCCGGGATTTGCCACCCGTGCCATTCACGCCGGCTACGACCCGCTGGACGAGCAGGGAGCGCTCACCCCGCCGCTCCATGTCACCTCCACCTTCGCCTTCGGCAGCGTCGAGGAGGGGGCTGCGCGCTTCGCCGGTGAAGCGCCCGGGCACTTCTATTCGCGTGTTTCCAACCCGACCGTGGCGCTGCTTGAGCAGCGCATGGCCAGCCTGGAGGGCGCCGAAGCCGGCCTGGCCACCGCTTCCGGCATGGGCGCCATCACGGCGCTGATGTGGAGCTTGCTGCGCCCCGGCGACGAGCTGATCGCCGATAGCCATCTCTACGGCTGCACCCACGCGTTCTTCCATCATGGACTCACCGAGTTCGGCATTCGCGTGCGTCACGTGGACCTCTCCGACCCGGCTGCGCTCGAGGCGGCGATCAGCGCCAGCACCAAGGTCGTCTACTTCGAAACGCCGGCCAACCCGACCATGCGCCTGGTGGATATCGAGGCGATCAGTCATGTCGCCCACCGCCACGCGGCGCAGGTGGTGGTGGACAACACCTACGCGACGCCGGCCATCACGCGACCCGTAGAGCTCGGCGCAGACTTCGTCGTTCACTCCGCCACCAAATACCTGGGCGGCCATGGCGATCTGGTGGCCGGCATCCTGGTGGGGCGCGAGGAGGCGGTGCAGCAGGTGCGGCTCACCGGCCTCAAGGATTTCACCGGCGCAGTGATGTCACCTTTCACCGCGTTTCTGGTCATGCGCGGCCTGAAGACGCTGGAGCTGCGCATGCAGCGCCAGTCGGCCTCGGCGTTGGAGGTGGCCCGCTGGCTCGAACGGCAGCCTCAGGTCCGCTGCGTCCACTATCCCGGCCTCGAGAGCTTCCCCCAACACGACCTGGCCCGTCGACAGATGCGCGACTTCAGCGGCGTTATCGCGTTCGAACTCACCGGCGGCCTGGATGCCGGGCGCAAGCTGATGAACGGTCTCGGGCTGATCCGGCGAGCGGTGTCGCTGGGCGACGCCGAAAGCCTGATCCAGCATCCGGCCAGCATGACTCACTCGGTGCTGACGCCCGAGGAGCGTGCCGAACACGGTATTTCGGACGAGCTGGTACGGCTCTCCGTCGGCCTCGAGACACCGGGCGACTTGCTCGATGACCTTGGCCAGGCACTTGCCGGACTATCGGCAGCAGGCTGAGGACATGGCGATGAGGTTGGCGGCTAAACTCTGCTGCTCACTTGCCGATGATAGAGGTATGACACATACCCCTCATGGCGAATTGCAGGAGTGGCACGATGAAGAACTTGTCCATCAAATGGAGCTTGTCGGGGGCCCTGGCAGCACTGGTGCTGATGATCGGTCTGATCAGCGGCCTGGGCTTCTATTCGAATGCCGCCAGCGAAAGTGCCTTGCATGAGCTGGCGGAAACCAACGTCAAGCTCTCCACCCTTGCCAATCGAGCTCAGGTCAATGTGCTCAGGGCACAGACGTTCCTCGATCGCTACGCCGCTCATAGCGCCCAGGGCAATCCCGAGCGGGGCGGTGAGAACCAGCAAATGGCCGTGGCTGCCATTGCGGCGGCTCAGGAGCGATTCGATGAATTCCGCGACGTGCCCATCGATCCTGACGATACGCGAGCTCCTCTCGTCGCAGCCATATCCGATGCCTACGATGCCTACGTCATCGAAGGGCTGGTGCCGCTGCTGGATGCGGCGCCTTTTCTGGTCCAGCGCCGGCAGGATGAGTTGGCAGAGCTGGGGGCTGAACTGGATATCGCAATGGAGGCCTTCATCGAGTACAGCGAGCAGCGGGGCGATGCCGCGATCGCTGAAGTGGAAACTCTAGGCAATCGTGTCGGAGCCGTTGCCATCGGCCTGCTGGTCGTGGCCCTGGTCGCTGCCTGGCTGATCCGCTTTGCCATGATGCGAGTGGTGGTCACCCCCCTGCGGGAGGCCATTGCTCACTTCGAGCGCATCGCCGGCGGCGACCTTACGGTACGTATCGAGGACCATGGTCGCAACGAGATCGGCCAGCTCTTCCGTGCCTTGGGGGGCATGCAGGAAAAGCTCAAGGTGCTGGTCGTGTCGCTGCGGGAGAGCAGCGAAAACGTCTTCACCGGGGCAGGAGAGATTGCTTCAGGCAGCCAGGACCTTTCCTCGCGTACCGAAGAGCAGGCTTCGGCTTTGCAGCAGACCGCCTCCAGCATGGAGGAGATGGCGTCCACCGTAAGCAAGAATACCGAAACCGCGGTCGAGGCCGACCGGCTCTCCGCCTCCGCTTCGCAGACGGCCGAGAGTGGCGGCCAGGAGGTCGAGCATACCGTACAGCTCATGCGTGAAATCGCCGATAGCGCCAAGCGCATCAACGACATCATCGGCGTCATCGACTCCATCGCCTTCCAGACCAACATTCTCGCACTCAATGCCTCTGTAGAAGCGGCAAGGGCCGGCGAGCAGGGCCGTGGCTTCGCCGTGGTGGCAAGCGAGGTACGCTCCCTGGCCAGCCGCAGCGCGGAATCGGCCAAGGAGATTCGCAGCCTGATCGAGGAAACCACCACGCGTATCAGCAGCGGTGCCGAGCAGGCCGAGCGCAGCGGTGCAACGATTGAGCAAACCGTCGATTCGATCCGCCAGGTCAGCGCCCTCATGGCCGAGATTTCCACCGCGACGCGGGAGCAGAACAGCGGCATCGAGCAGATCAATGCGGCGCTGACCGAGATGGACTCGGTCACCCAGCAGAACGCCTCTCTGGTACAGCAGACCAGTGCTGCCGCTTCCTCGCTGGAGGACCAGGCCAGCCGCCTTTCTGCCTTGATCGCCACCTTCCGTGTCGACGAATCGGCGTCGAACGCGGCGAGTCGCGAGTCGGCGTCCAAGACACGTCCTGAAGCCCACGGGGGAAAGCCGCCCGAAAGCCATCAGCTGGTGAAGCTGACCGATCCCAAGCCGGTGGCTTCCCGTAAACAGGCTACGGCGGAGGATGACTGGAGCGAGTTCTGACCCCGGCCCAGCGGAGTCGTGCCTCCTGTCGACGACCTCGCGCCTGCGGGAAGGCCGGAAGTCTGGGGGCTCGGGGGAGCTGCGGCCATGCCCTGCGGTGGGGCCGTAGCCATCCGTGCCTGACATCGTTTCACAGCTGTAATTTTTTGTACTAACAAGCACTTGCCTGCCGTTGCGTGTCTAGACTGCTGGTCACATGTGGAGTTATCGACAAGGAGGGCGACATGCACAGGGATTCTGCTCAGGACACATTGCCTATGGCCACCGTCGGTGAAACGCTGGCCGTGGTGGGGGATGTCTTCGCACCCAATATTGCCAAGGGAGTCATCGTTCGGCGACCGAAAATGGTGGGCCTGGCGGAGAAATTGGGACTGGACCAGCGCGCCATCCAGCGCCTGCAGAAACTCAACGAGAAGTACGGCCCGGGGCCGCTGATACTGAACACGCCTGACAGCAAGCGGATGGCGCTGATTCTCGACCCCGATCACGCCAACCGTGTGCTCGATGAGACGCCTGAACCGTTCGCTACCGCCGAGTGGGCCAAGCGCAAGGCGCTCGAGCACTTCGAGCCCGACATGGCGCTGGTTTCCCACGGCCCCGAGCGGGCAGAGCGCCGGCGCTTCAATGAAGAGGTGTTGCAGAGCGACTGCCCGGTGCACGGCCTGGGGGCACGTTTCGCTGAGGTCGTCGAACAAGAGGCCAGTGAATTGCTCACCCAGGTGGAACAGGAGGGCGGCAAGCTCGACTGGGACCGGTTCGAGACCACCTGGAACAGGGTGGTGCGCCGCGTGGTGCTGGGGGATAGCGCCCGCGACGATCATGCCCTGACCGAGATGCTGGAAAAACTGCGCTCCGCCGCCAACTGGGCTTTCTTCCATCCGGGCCATGACCGCGTGAAGGAGGATTTTCACGAGCGCGTCTGCACTTACCTGAAGCGAGGAGAAGAGGGCAGCCTGGCCGGGGAAATCGCACGATTGCCCACCAGCGAAATCACCCAGCCGGAGCATCAGGTCCCGCAGTACCTGTTCGCCTTCGACCCGGCGGGCATGGCCACTTTCCGGGCCTTGGCGCTACTGGCCGCTCATCCCGATCATGGTGAACGGGCGCAGGCCGAGATAGCCGAGCACCTTCAGCAGCCGGCGGCCAAGCTGGACTACCTGCGTGCCTGCTTGCTCGAGTCGCTGCGGCTCTGGCCCACCACGCCAATGGTGCTGCGTCAGACCACCCAGGAAACGGAATGGGAAAACGGCATCATGCCGGCGGAAACCTCGATTCTGATGCTGGCTCCCTATTTCCATCGCGACGACCGCCACCTGGATAATGCCCACCGTTTCGATCCCGACCTCTGGCTGCAGCCGGGTGAGGCAGGCGACTGGCCGATGATGCCCTTCAGCGGTGGGACCGGCATCTGTCCCGGTAGGCGCGTGGTGCTGACGGTGACCAGCCACATGCTGGCCAGGCTGCTGCAGGGGCGAGAGTACCAGCTCAGCCCACCGAATCGATTGCTGAGCAGCAAGCCGATGCCTCCGCTGCTCAACAACTACGATCTGGAGTTCGACATCAAGGCAGGCTAGGGGCGCTGGCTGGCTGCCTCCATCGGGGGGCGAGTTCAGCCTGCCGCTCTTTCCCGGCGTCGCTGGCTCTTGTTGTCGTACATGCGTTCGTCGGCAAGGGCCAGCACCTCCTGGGCCTGGGTCTCAGTGGAGCTGGCGCTACCCAGGCTCAAGCGAAGTCTCAGCGTGACTTGATGGCCCTGCGCCGTCACGAGGGTACACTGCTCGCCTTCCAGGTGCCTGCTGATCTCGTTGGCGAGGCGCTCTGCGGCCGATAGGTCGGACGAAGGAAACAGCACGACGAATTCGTCGCCGCCGTAGCGCGCCAGGATATCGCTCGAGCGACAGTGTTTATCCAGGCGCTCCGCTACCGCGCAGATGAGCTGGTCGCCGGCGATGTGGCCGTGCTGATCATTGACCTCCTTGAGTCCATCGACATCCATCATCAGCACGGCGAAATCCAGGCCTGGCGGGTGGCTCTTGCCCTGGATGCTCGACTGCAGTGCGTCCTCGAAGTAGCCACGATTGTAGAGCCCCGTCAGTCCGTCGCGCTCCGCCGTTCTCGTGAGTTCCAGGTTGAGCAGCTTGTTCTCGGTAGCGGCCGCCAGTTGATCCACGAACAGAGTCAGCATCCGCTCGAGGGAAACATCTAGCCTGGGGGCGTGTACCACCAGCCAGCCGTCGTACAGGCTCAGGCGGTTTGCCATGGGTGTCGCATACAGCTGTGCGTTGTCGGCGGTCCGTCGCAGCTTGAGCGTCTGCTTCGGTTGGATGGGCGGCGTGGCAAGCAGGTGTTGCAGGTTTTCCTCGTCCTCCTGTGACAGGTGCATGCCGACCGCAGCCGCGTAGCGGGTCACATCGGGGCGTTGGCGCTCCTGTAGAAAGACGGCAAAGCCGTATTCAGGGAAGTTGGCACGCAAGTGCTGCAGTGAATCCTCCAGCAGCGTATCGATGTTCGAAGCGCGATTGGCCACCACGCCGAGATCGAGCAGTGCCTGGAATACCCTGTTCTTGAACTTGATCTCGATGATGCTTCGTCCGAGCTGGCGATTCTGCCCATACATGACCTGGGCAATGGCAAGAAAGTAGAGCACCGCCCCGGCGCCTTGATAGAGATCCAGTCCTGGGCTCACGTAGGGCCGAACCTCGAATCCCGTCAGCAGGCTCCAGCCGAGGCCGCCACAAGCGAACAGGGCCAGGGCGGCCAGCATCCTGCGCAAGCCGCCGACCACCATGTTGTTCATCAGGCAGGCCAGGCCGATGGTGATCGTCGCCAGAACATAGAAATCGAGCACCCCGCACCAGATACCGAATAACAGGCTGTCGAAGAGAAGGTTCCTGAACTCGGCGCGCTTGGAGTTCCGGGCTCTCGCCGCATGTAGATAGGCCAGTGCCGGCCATGCCAGCAGGAATAGTCCCGGCAGGATCAGTGTCCAGGTGCTGCCCTCCGCCACGGCGATCCAGACCGTCAGGCCGAAGGTATGCAAGAAGGCGAAAGCGCGCGGGGCCAGCGTAGCCATGGCGAGACGATGCGGCTGCCTGAACGGACGATGACTGCGGATGGGCTCGGTCTTGTCGTTGGTCACGGTCCCGCTCTATGTCAATACCGAGCCTGACGAAGGCCAGGCTCGATGGTATTACTGGTGAGTCATTCAGTGAGGCATGTTCGAGCATACACCTGAAGATTAATTAGCCAATACTGTGGGCTCATTATTCGTTAGTCGAAAGCACGAAGGTGTCTGCCGGGTAGCACGACAGCGAAATTGCGTAAGCCTCACTGGGTGTCAGGGAATTAGTTTCCTGATCTCAAGGGTACACGCATGCCACACGCCAGCTTAGAGGGCATGCTCCACACATGCAAAGCGCGGCGGATGGTGCCATGCTTGACAGTCGAGACGTGATTTCCGGAGCCTCATGCCATATGACGACTCGGCACCAGCCCCTGTTCTGGCGTGATGCCCGCATGCCCCATGTGGAGCTGCGCAAGGTAGAGGACGGTCGCAAGGTCTGCTACGCGCCGCACAGTCATACCCAATGGTCGCTGGGGGCGATTACCGAGGGGGAGAGCACGTTCCGCTACCGCGATGCCCGCTACCACGTCGCAGCCGGCACGCTGGTAATGATGAACCCCAACTGGATGCATGCCTGTAGTGCCATCGATGAGCGCCCCTGGGGCTACCTGATGCTCTACGTGGATGCCCGTTGGCTGAGCGAGCTTCGCTACCAGGCCGGGCTGCTGGCAGCGCCGTACTGGCAGGACATCGCCACGGCCGTAATTCGCGAGCGGAAATGGTACGAAGGGTATTGCCAGCTGGCTGCCTGTCTGCTTGACTCGAAGCGAGAACTGCTCGACAAGCAGACCGCAGTGGTAGAGTACCTCTCCGCGTTGATGCACGCGCTAGCCGGCCAGTCGGTGCAGCCCGTTGCCAAGGCTCCCGCCTTGTTACAGGAACTGGCGGCCTGGCTGGATGCCCACGCCGCCGAGGAGATATCGCTGGAGGACCTTTGCCGACGCAGTGGCTACAGCCCCGGCCATCTCATCCGTGCCTTCAGGCAGCATTTCGGCTTTACCCCGCACGCCTACCAGGTCAATCGTCGTGTCCAGTTGGGGCAGCGCGAGCTGAAGGCCGGCAAACCGATTGCCGAGGCGGCGCTGAACGCAGGATTCTCCGATCAGCCGCACTTTCAGCGCACTTTCAAGCGCCTTGTGGCCGCCACTCCCAACCAGTACCGTCAGCCCACTGGCTGAGTGGAATAGCTCTCTGCGCACCTGGTGTCAGTTTCCTGGTACGTTTGTCTAATTGACCGCACGGTTATTATTGGTTATTTTGTGTAAATAAAGCTGCTTAGACAGCTTAGAAGAAAACGCAAGTACGCAGGGAACTACCCAGCAAATGAAGATGGTGTGGCTACACTATCCTTGTTTGCTGGGTTGTTTTGTTTTGGCCCTTGCCAAAGGGCCGGCATGCCCATCATTCGACCAGCAGGGCCACACAGCTTCCGGCAAGAATCAGCGCCAGCGTGCGGTTGATGGCGACCAGCACGGCCGGCCGCTGCACGCTGCGGCGCAGAAAGGCGCCGGCATAGACCCAGCTCCCCAGCGACAGCCAGCAGATCGGCAGGTAGAGCGAGGCGAACAGCAATACCTGGTTCAGTTCACCGCCGCTGGTGTAGGCGCCGATGCCGGAAGCCGAAGCCAGCCACGCCTTGGGGTTGAGCCACTGCATGACAGCCCCCGTCATGAACCCCGGCGCCTGCTGGGTTTCGCCCTCGGGCAAATGCCCGTCATCGTGGAACAGCCGCCAGCTCAGGTAGAGCAGAAATGCCACCCCGGCCCAGCGCAGCGCTACCTCGAGGCCCGGCGCCATCGTCAGCACAGAATAGAGACCCAGCCCCACAGCAATGAACAGGGCGACGAACCCCAGCGTGGCGCCGGTGACGAATACCAACCCCTGGGAAAGCGGATAGCGCGTACCGCTGCTCAGGCATACCAGGTTTACCGGCCCGGGCGAGATCGAAGCCGCAAGGGCAAACGCCGACATCGGCAGAATCATGGCAAGGCTCATCGTCATCCTCCTGGGTGTCAATGAGCCAAGCGTGCCGCGAAGAGGGGCCGCGGTATTGAACGAAATTGAGGTCTTACTTACCCAGTGCAGCCAAGAGCAGGTTGGCAGTCGGCTCGGAGGAGGGCGGGTTCTGCCCGGTGATCAGTAGCCCATCCTGGCGGGTGTAGGAAGTGAACACATCCGCCTTGGAGTAGTGGGCGCCGCCTTCCTTCAGTGCATTCTCCACCAGGTGCGGCACGACCTCGGTCAGGCCAACGGCCTCCTCCTCTTCATTGGTAAAGCCGGTGACCTCGCGGCCTCGAATGATCGGCTCGCCTGCGGGATCGCGGGCATGGATTAGCACGATGGGGGCATGGCATACGGCAGCTACCGGCTTGTGCTGCGCCCAGAAGGTCTCGATCAGGCGGATCGAATCCGCATCGTCGACCAGGTCCCAAAGCGGGCCGTGGCCGCCGGGATAGAAGATGGCATCGAACTCGTCGGCGCTGACTTCGCTCAGCTTGCGGGTATTGGCCAGCGCCTGCTGGGCCTTGTCGTCCTGCTGGAAGCGACGGGTTGCGTCGGTCTGGCTCTCCTCGGCGTCGCTCTTCGGGTCCAGCGGTGGCTTGCCGCCCTTGGGCGAGGCCAGTACCACTTCGGCGCCGGCATCCAGGCAGACGTAGTAGGGTGCCGCCAGTTCCTCCAGCCAGAAGCCGGTGGGTTCGCCGGTATCGCCCAGGCGGTCGTGTGAGGTCAATACCATCAGTATGCGCTGGCTCATGAGGCTCTCCGTTCTTGCCGTTGGTGGATATTCGGGTCCATGGTGGTGGAAGGGCTATACAGGAGCGTAGCTTGTCCGCGTGGCTTGGCCAGGGCCGCTTGATCAGGTGCTTTGCCTGCTGCGACTTGCTGCGATAGGAGCCGCGGCCCAGCCCAGTGAGCTGAGAGAGAGGAGACGGGATAAGCCCGAGGAGGAGAGGACATGCTGCTCAAAGGTTCCTGCCATTGCGGTGCGGTTCGTTTCAGCGTCGAGTCGCCGCATCCTTACCCTTATCAGCGCTGCTATTGCTCCATATGCCGCAAGACCGCCGGCGGTGGCGGCTACGCCATCAACCTGAGCGGCCTCGCCGGTCGAGGGGGCAGAACATCCGGAACCCTACAGGTAAGTGCCCGAGCAAAGGAAAACACGCATCAGTTCATTGTGGCTGTATGATTTCGTTGGTGCGTGATGCGAGATAATTTGAGCGCAGGCACTTAGCATCAGAAAGCCTGTGCAGAACTCATTGAACCGGTGGCTTTTGGTAGAGCTCTCCTTGTATTGTACCGAGCAGACTATCTACCACTGGAAGGCCAAGTACAGCGGCATGGAGGTCTCGGAAGCCAAGCGCCTGCGCGAGCTGGAAAGCGAGAATGCCCGACTCAAGAAGCTGCTGGCGGAAAGCGCCCTCGACAATGCCGCGCTCAAGGAGATCGTCTCGGGAAAGTGGTGACGCCCGAAGTGATCTTGCCCAGCAATGTGCCTGAAGGAAGCGGTTGCTCACATTGATGACGGACCTAAACCAGAGGGAAGGTCAGGCGCTTGCAGTGCTTTTGTGGTGGCTGTTGTTTTTTCAATTTTTGGCAGGTGATATAAGGTGATTTTTTATACTTTTTTTGGTGTGGCTGTGATAGTGGCTGTCCACCTTTTCGGCTATCGTCTCTTGGGTTATAAGGGGCGATCAGCTCGGTTGTTGGCATCATTAGCTGGTGGAACGTCCGTTGCATATGTATTTCTCCAAATTCTTCCCAAGCTTGCCTACAGTGATTTAATACTAACGCAGTCGGAGATATTGAGCGCGGCAAGGTGGCAGCATCATGCATTTCTGCTGGCCATGGTGGGTATGATCGGTTTTTTGGGAATTGATCAAATGACGAAAAAGCTATCGTTGGAAGGACAGCCGAATTCGATGATAAATCACTTCAGAATTATAGTCGTTGTTTATTTTTTCTATAATTTTCTTGTTGGTTATGTTCTTTCCTTTCAGTGGGGTGTGGGTGGCGGGCGCTCGCTCTTTCTTTATGTTCTTGCGATGAGTTTTCATTTTTTGTTTGTGGGATATATGCTGGGTCGGCATCATTCCGAACACAAAGTGATACAGGTACGTTGGTATTTTGCAGCTGCACTGTCGTTGGGATGGCTTGCCTCTCTGGTAAGAGAGCTTCGTCCCGAGTTTCTCGCGTCTCTGCTAGCGCTCTTGGCTGGTGCAATGATTGTCATAACATTAAAGGAAGAGCTGCGTGATGAGACGCTGGACGAATTCTTTACATTTGCTTTAGGTGCTTTTTTGTATACGATTCTCCTGATGAGAATTTAATTTAATTTAATCTCAAGTGGGGCGTTGAATGTAGGTGGCAACCAGTGCTTCGCCGGCTACCCCGAGGAGAGCATCGCCGAGTGGCATCAGCGGCGTGGGCTGGAAATGCCTTGAGCGTCTCGGCCAGCGAGGCTCACTTACGCCCCAGGTTGTCGATGGGGCCTTTTCCCAGCACCTGCAGCAGGCCGGTGCGGCACGCTCTGAACAGGGGATAGAGCCTTGCCGTGCGCTCGGGGCTGGCAAACAGCCGATACATCAGGCGATTGAACAGGCCGCTGCGGGTCCCGAGCAGGGTGAGGCGGTGCAGGGCTTGGCTGCCGTGATACCACTGCTCGCCGATCTGCAGGGCAAAGCCTTCATCCAGGTCGAAGCCCATGGCGGTGAGTTCGCGGCGCGCCTCACTGTCTTGCCTGGCATCGATCAGCTCGAGTTCACCGACGTCATGGCGAATGCGCTGCCAGCGCACGTAACGCCGGCACATCGGGCACTCGCCGTCGTACACCAGGCGCAAGTGACGGTCCGAGGGAGCCGGCACGTTCGAGTCATCCTCTGAAGGCATTTTTGCTTCCTTTTCCTTTGTAGGCTGCTTGCACCAGCATGGAGGTTAGAGCCTGCACAAGCCAAGGTGGATGCTTTATCCAGGAGGAAATGGGCATGAGTCAGGGCTACAAGACACCCCCAGACCAGATCGACATGCAAGGTGCCGAGCGCAAGATCCGTGCTTCGGGAACGCTCGGCTTCGTGCTTTTCGGCATAGCGGTGGGCGCAGCCTACTGGCTCTTGCCTGCGTTCATCGCTTTTCCCGTCGAGCTTGGGGAGCGCCTGGCCTTTGCCGCCCGAGCCGGCGCCGTGGTGGCGTTCTGCGTGCTGGTGGCCGTCGGCCTGGTTTCTACCACCCGCCGGTTTTCGCCTGAAGACATCGGCGGCTCGGCTGCCGGGCCGCCGAGCGAGAAGCTCGCCATCTATGTGGCGTTTCTGCAGAACACCCTGGAGCAGGCGGTATTGGCGGTCGGGTTCTATATTGCCTACGCCAGCCTGGTGGCAGGGGCGTGGCTCTCGCTCATACCCGTCAGCGTGGCGTTCTTCGTTGTCGGCCGAGTGCTGTTTCTGCGTGGCTATCGGCAAGGCGTGGAAGGGCGCGCGCTGGGCATGGTGCTGACCATGACCCCCGCCATCGTGGGCTATCCGGTGGTGTTCATTCTGATGGTGCTGAGTTGGCTGTAAAGGTGGTTGTGTGAAGAAAGTCACGGTATATCGTACAACCTAGCGGGCTACTCCCGGCCCAAACAGGAGATTCACAGCATGAGCTTCGGCAACACAACGCCAATACTGCGCATTTTTTGGCTCATCTACGAGGGAGTGCCACCGGAGTATTTCTTCGCTTTGCCCTTCGGCGATCATGTTCCGCAGGGTAGCGTTACCTTCCATGAAGCATTTCTTGCGGATGGACAATCATGAAAACTCAGTACTACACCGCAGCCAGTCTCGATGGCTTCATTGCCACGGAGGAGGATTCCCTGGAGTGGCTGTTCACTCTGGGCGACCTGGGCGACTCCAGCTATCCGGCGTTCATCGCCGAAGTAGGCGCGCTGGCCATGGGGGCTTCCACCTACGAGTGGATCCTGCGCAATGCCGATACCGTGGCGGCCGAAACCGGCTCGCCATGGCCCTACACCCAGCCGACCTGGGTATTCACCCATCGCGACCTGGCGATTCCCGAAGGAGCGGATGTCCGCTTCGTGCAGGGGGAGGTGGGGCCTATCCATGAAGAGATGCGTGCAGCCGCGGGCGGAAAAAACCTCTGGGTCGTCGGTGGTGGCGATCTGGCGGGGCAGTTTCACGATGCCGGTTTGCTCGATGAACTCATTGTTCAGATTGGCTCCGTTACCCTGGGCAAGGGGAAGCCGCTGTTTCCACGTCGCGTACTGAGCCCGGTCTTGCGTCTCGAGTCGTTACGCCAGATGGGGGCCGGCATGGTCGAGCTGCGCTACGAGGTTTCCCGCCACGACCAAGAGTAGCGACTGACAGAAGGGAACCATCATGACAGTCCGTCTTGTTCCGTTCAGTGAGGGTGACTTGCCTCTGGTTGAACAGTGGCTTAGCGCCCCGCACGTCCGCGAAAGATGGGGCGATCCCGAGGAGAACCTCGAATCGCTGTGCCTAGCCTTGCCCAGCGGGTACTGGAGAGCCATCATCGAAGCCGATGGGCGCAAGGTGGGCCTGGTCCTGTGGCAGCACCCGACTCGTGAGGAGCTGGATGTGGCGGGGCTTGCCGACATCCCGGCCAGCGTAATCGACATCGACATCATGATCGGCGAGCGGGGCGCCGTGGGCAGGGGGATCGGGTCGAGCGCCATTCGGATGGTCGCCGAGCAAGCCCTTGCCGACGTGTCGGTGCCTTTCCTCATTGGTTGTGCCGCGCCTGACAATCTGGCCTCGCAGCGGGCGTTCGCCAAGGCCGGGTTCCAGCGCGACAGGGAGTTCGATGACGTGCCGAACGGCATTCATGTGTTGATGGTGAGACATCGCCAGGCGGAGAGTAAAGAATGAGCCAACCGAGCCCGCGCTTCTGGGAAATCTTCTTCGAGGTCTTCGACGCTCTGCCGCGGCAGGGGCCGGGCAATCGGGAGTGCGCAGCGAAAGCCCTGGCCATGTGCCAGGAGCTCCCGGCGGCAGCCAGGGTGCTCGACCTGGGGTGTGGCGCAGGCGGGCAGACGCTGCAGCTTGCCGAACTCCTGCCCACGGCCAGTATTACGGCGGTGGACACCCATGCCCCGGGAATCGCGCGGCTACAGGCGGAGTTCGCCGCGCGTGGGCTTGCGCATCGGGCAAGTGCCATCGTCGGCGACATGGCTGAGCCGGAGAGCCTGCCAACCGGCTTCGATCTCATCTGGTCCGAAGGGGCGCTGTACAGCGTGGGATTGCAAACGGCGCTGTCAGCCTGTCATGACCTGCTCAGGCCTGGGGGATACCTCGCCTTCACCGATGCCGTGTGGTGCAGGGAAAACCCGCCGGCTCAGGTCAAGGCGAGTTTCGATCTCGACTACCCGGGTATGGGGCGGCGTGAAGACGACCTGTCGGCGATTTCCGCGGCCGGCTTCGACGTGGTCGGCCACTTCACGCTGCCGGATGAAGCCTGGTGGGACGATTTCTACACGCCCATGGAGGCACGCATCGAGGCGCTGCGGCCGCGGTATGTCGAGGATGCCGAAGCCACGGCCACCCTCGACCGGATCGCCGAGGAGCCTGCCATGCACCGCCGCTATTCGGACTACTACGCCTATGAGTTTTTCGTGGCCCGGCGGCCGCTGGAACATCGCTGAGCGAGAGTCGCCCAGGCTTCACCTTGCTTGGCCCAGCGTTTCGATGCGGGAGACGTCCAGCCGGAAGGCGCCTTCTCGGCGATCGGCGATCATCAGGCCGACCTGCCGGATCTGATCGAGCGCCAGGGGAGGGGCATCCTCGAGCTGGCGGCCGCGAAAGACCGCCTCGAACTCATTCCAGCGCAGCTCGATGCGCTGCCACTCGCCGGCGACAGGCTGGAATTGTGCTCGGTAGGCTGCCCCTGCCGGCAACTGGTCGGTATACAGGCGCAGCTGGTAGCGGCGGCCATCGCCGTGAACGTAGAGGGTTAGTGCGGCTGCGTCACTCAGGTCGAAGGCCTGGGGATCACGGCGGACCGAGGCGAACCCTCCGTTGTTTTCAAGCGAGGTTTCACCGCTGAAGATGCCGACGCCGGCCTCTGTCCGCAGGCCGCCCCGGGATACCCCACCCATCACGCCGTCATTGATGGCTCGCCAGCGGTCCGGCTCACCGGGGGCCTCAAAGTCGATCAGCAGGGTCATGCTCTCTCCTGGTAACGTGGCATTTGTGGTTACGTTAACTGCCGGTTCACGGGCGTGTACATCGTTGACGTAAAAGAGAAACGCAAACATCACGGCAACGGTGCTGATGACGACGATCATGGTGAGAAGGAGAAAGCGCGGCATGACCGTTCCTCATCGTTGTAATCAGATTGACCGCTGCAAGGCGATAGCGGAAGCCGGTCTTCCTGTGACCCCGGATCCTGTTATAGGTGCCTTTTTGTAACCCCGACATGACGCCCGGCGCGAAAAGCTGGATAATGCCGGGTTCCCACCTCGTACTGCCCAAGCCAACTCGTCCGGTGCTCCATGGAAATCAAGGTCAATTATCTCGACAACCTCCGTCTGGAGGCCAAGTTCGACGACTTCACGGTCATCTCCGACCAGCCGATTCGCTACAAGGGCGATGGCTCGGCGCCTGGCCCCTTCGACTACTTCCTGGCATCTTCGGCCATGTGCGCGGCCTACTTCGTGAAGGTGTACTGCAACGCGCGCAACATTCCGACCGAGAACATCCGGCTGTCGCAGAACAACATCGTCGACCCGGAAAACCGCTACAAGCAGATCTTCAAGATCCAGGTCGAGCTGCCGGAGGACATCTCCGAGAAGGACCGCGAGGGCATCCTGCGCTCCATCGACCGCTGCACGGTGAAAAAGGTGGTGCAGACCGGGCCGGAGTTCCAGATCGAGGTGGTCGAAAACCTCGATGAGGACGCCCAGGCCCTGTTGATGGTGCAGCCCGACGAGGACGCCTACACCTGGATCGAGGGCAAGGACCTGCCGCTGGAGCAGACCATCGCCAACATGTCCGGCATGCTCGCCGATCTGGGCATGAAGATCGAGATTGCCTCCTGGCGCAATATCGTCCCCCACGTCTGGTCGCTGCACATACGCGATGCCGCATCCAACATGTGCTTCACCAACGGCAAGGGCGCCACCAAGGAGAGCGCGCTGTGTTCGGCGCTGGGCGAGTTCATCGAGCGCCTGAGCTGCAACTTCTTCTACAACGACCAGTTCTTCGGCGAAGAGATCGCCAATAGCGCCTTCGTCCACTACCCCAACGAGGAGTGGTTCAAGCCCGGGCCCGGCGACGCGCTTCCTGAGGGCATCCTCGACGCGTACACCCGCGAGATCTACGACCCGGAGGGCGAACTGCGCGGCTCGCACCTGATCGACACCAACTCCGGCAAGCGGGAGCGTGGCATCGTCGCCTTGCCCTTCGAGCGTCGCTCGGATGGCGAGACGATCTTCTTCCCCTCCAACCTGATCGAGAACCTCTACCTCAGCAACGGCATGAGCGCTGGCAACACGCTGCACGAGGCTCAGGTGCAGTGCCTCTCGGAGATCTTCGAGCGGGCGGTGAAGCGTGAAATCCTCGAGCAGGAGCTGGCGCTGCCGGATGTACCCGTGGAGGTACTCGAGCGCTATCCGGCGATTGTCGAAGGTATCCAGGCGCTGGAGGCCCAGGGCTTCCCTGTGCTGGTCAAGGACGCCTCGCTGGGCGGCCAGTTCCCGGTCATGTGCGTGACCCTGATGAACCCGCGCACCGGCGGCGTCTTCGCCTCCTTCGGCGCTCACCCCAGCTTCGAGGTGGCGCTGGAGCGCAGCCTCACCGAGCTGCTGCAGGGCCGCAGCTTCGAGGGCTTGAACGACTTCCTGCCGCCGACCTTCAACTCCCAGGCCGTGACCGAGCCGAACAACTTCGTCGAGCACTTCATCGACTCCTCGGGGCTGGTCTCCTGGCGCTTCTTCAGTGCCAGGAGCGATATCGAGTTTGCCGACTGGGACTTTTCCGCCAGCGGTTCCAGCAGCAACGAGGAGGAAGCGGCCACCCTGTTCGGGATCCTGGAAGAGATGGGCCTGGAGGCCTACATGGCCGTACACGAGGATCTGGGCGCGCCGGTATGCCGCATCCTGGTGCCGGGCTACTCCGAGGTGTATCCGGTGGACGACCTGATCTGGGACAACACCAACATGGCCCTGGACTACCGCGAGGACATCCTCCACTTGCATGAGCTGAGCGACGAGAAGCTTGCCGACCTGCTGTCACGCCTGGACGAGAGCCAGCTCGACGAGCACATGGACATCGTCACCCTGATCGGCATCGAGTTCGACGAGAACACTGTCTGGGGCCAGCTCACCATCCTCGAGTTGAAGCTGCTGATCAACCTCGCGCTTGGGCAGCATGAAGAGGCCCTGGAGCGGGTCGAGATGTTCCAGCAGTACAACGACAACACCGTGGAGCGCGGACTCTTCTATCAGGCCATGGCCGCGGTGCTGGAGATCGTGCTCGACGACGAGCTGGAGCTAGACGACTTCCTCTACAACCTCACGCGCATGTTCGGCGAGGAAACCATGGCCGCGGTAGTGGGCTCGGTCACCGGCGAGGTGCGTTTCCACGGCCTGACGCCGACGAACATGCAGCTCGAAGGACTGGAAAAGCACCAGCGCCTGATCGAGAGCTACAAGAAGCTGCATGCCCACCGCGCCAGGCGAGCGGGCCTGGCGCTGTAAGCCGAGCACGATACAGCTCCATAGTAAACGAGCGCCCCGGGCCAGCACTGGCTCGGGGCGCTATGCTGTCTGCCCTTCATTCCTCTCCACTTGAACCGACGTTGCCGGCTGCGTTGCGGTTGTCTACTGTTGGGCAAACTCATCCATGCCCCGGCTGCCATGGAGAAAAACAAGATGCCAAGAATTTACCGCGAGCGAATGCAGGCGAGCATAGAAGGGGATTTCGTCGTATTCATCATCGGCATGAAAATCAACAAGCCGTGGAAGGTGCATAAGTGGTGGCCCGTTTTTACCGCCATGCCCAGAATGCTCAAGGAGCTGCAAGCCAACCCTGAGCTTGGGATGCTGGGCCATATCGCCAGTTTCAGGTTCACGGTTCAGTACTGGAAGTCTTTCGAGCACCTGGAGGCCTATGCGCGAAGCAAGGACCATGCGCATCTCCCCGCCTGGAAGGCATTCAATGAGTCGGTGGGCAATAGCGGTGGCGACGTGGGGATATGGCACGAGACATACCGGGTGCGGGCTGGAGAGTACGAGTCGGTTTACCGTGGCATGCCCCGCTTTGGTCTGGCCCAGGCCGGCAGTATCCTGCCTGTCACCGGCGCTACCAAAACAGGACCGACGGTGGATACACGGCTCAATAGCTAGGCTTTCTGCTAAATATCGTGCTAGAAAGCCACGAGTCCCAATCGGCCGGGCTGCCTGGCGGTATAAGCCGGTCCGACCTCGATACATGGCGCCCTGGGCCGATATTGTCGGGGCGTTTGCATTTTCATCATTCACGGGGGAATCAATGAGAACAACGACATGGTGAAAGTGGCGATATTCGTCGACGTCCAGAACGTCTACTACACGGTGCGCCAAGCGTATAAGCGCAACTTCGATTACAACAAGTTCTGGGCGCAAGCCACTGAGGGAAGAGACGTCATCAAGGCCATTGCCTACGCCATAGACCGGGGCGACCGGAAGCAGCGGGAGTTTCAGAATATCCTGCGCGCCATCGGCTTCGAGGTGAAGCTGAAGCCATACATCCAAAGAGCGGACGGCTCCGCCAAAGGCGATTGGGATGTCGGCATTACCCTGGATGCCATCGAGTACGCCGAGCAGGCGGATGTCATCGTTATAGTATCGGGTGACGGTGACTTCGACCTTCTGGCGACCAAGATACGCGAGGTGCATGGCAAAAGGGTCGAGGTTTATGGTGTTCCTCAGCTGACTGCAAATTCGCTGATCCAAGCTGCCAATGAGTTCATACCGATAGACGAGAACATCTTGCTGGCTTGAGCGGTGACGAACTGGAAGCGCGATGTCGAATCTTGCCAGTGTCGCTCGACTACGGGTGACTATCGCACGCGTTAGAGGAGGGGCACGATGAGCCAGCTACGCGTTTCCTGCTTCAGTATCTCGCTGGACGGCTATGCCGCCGGCCCCGAGCAGAGCCTGGAAAACCCAATGGGCGTCAACGGCCTGGAGAGCCAGGACTGGCAGTTCGCGACCGCGACCTTCCAGCGAAAAGTGCTGGGCCAGTCGGGCGGAGAAACCGGCATCGACGACGATATCGTCGCCCGCGGCTTCGACAACGTCGGTGCCTGGATCATCGGCCGCAACATGTTTGGTCCCGTGCGTGGCCCCTGGCCCGATGAGAGCTGGAGGGGGTGGTGGGGCGACACCCCGCCGTTTCACATGCCGGTCTTCGTGTTGACCCATCATGCCCGCGATCCCATCGAGATGGCTGGCGGCACGACGTTCCATTTCGTCACCGAAGGCATTCATGCCGCCCTGGAGCGGGCCAGAGAGGCTGCCAAGGGCAAGGAGGTTCGTCTCGGCGGTGGCGTTGCCACGGTCCAACAGTACCTGCAGGCGCAGCTCGTCGATGAGCTTCACCTTGCCGTCACCCCGGTCCTGCTCGGCGCCGGTGAGCACTTGTTTGCCGGTCTCGACATGCGCGCGCTCGGCTATCGCTGCGTGGAGCGGGTGACGACCGAAAAGGTGACTCACATGGTCCTCAGGAGAAGCGCAGCAAGAGCGAACTGATCTCTACAGGGCCGTACGTATTGACGTACGTACCGGAAGGCGTACTCTTGCTGAAGAGTGTAGTAGTGAATGCAGAGGTGCGTCATGACCGGAATTACCGCTACGGAAGCGCGCAGCAACCTGTACCGGTTGATAGATGAAACTGCCGAATCTCACCTGCCGATTGTCATTATGGGCAAACGGAACAAGGCCGTGTTGGTTTCAGAAGAAGATTGGGCTGCCATACAGGAAACGCTGTACCTGCTCTCGGTTCCCGGCATGCGGGAGTCCATCCGCGAGGGAATGGAGACACCCGTCGATAAGTGTGATGGGGAGCTGGACTGGTGACATGGAGATTGGTCTACACCAAGCAGGCTCAGAAGGATGCAAAAAAACTGGCCGCAAGCGGCTTGAAGCCCAAGGCTCAGGAACTGTTGGAACTGATTTTGCAAGATCCCTACCGCAAACCGCCACCCTTTGAAAAACTCGTCGGTGATCTGGCGGGTGCCTACTCACGGCGGATCAATATCCAGCATCGCTTGGTTTACCAAGTGCTCGAAGACGAGCGAATCGTGAAGGTACTCAGGCTCTGGAGCCGTTACGAGTAAGATCCCGAGCACAAGGGCTACCAGCCCCCCCCCGCTCGGCTCCGTTGAGGTCGGCAAGCCTAGAGCCAGCGGCGCACCTCCGCCTTGTAATCGAGGTATGCCTGGCCAAACTTGTGTTGCATGTTGCGCTCCTCGACCGGGATGTACCAGAAGTTGACCAGCAAGGCGAAGCAGAGCGCTGCCAGGAAAGCGGCAATAGAGCCAAGGGAGATGGCAAGCCCTGTCAGAGCAATGACGAAGCCGAGATACATGGGGTTGCGCGTTACCGCGAACAGGCCTTGGCGGGTCAGCGAACCGGGTTCGCCGAAGGTGTCGATGTTGGTTTCCAACTGGCGGAACAGCTGTGCATGCCACTGGGCGATGCCGAGTCCAACGAGCAGCACGGCAATGCCGCCCCAGCGGTAAGGCGACTCCCACAGGCGTACGAGAGGAACGTATTGATCCAGCAGGACCATAATGACAGCGGTGAAAATCAGTGCACTGGGAGGAAGGATGAGCCAACGCATGATGAGTCTCCTGAGGGGGTATTGGTGGCAGCATCCCTCGGTGATATACGGTCAGCGTTAACCTGGGTTAATGAGCGGTGAAGGGCAGTGAGCGCGGCAAAGACAATTCTCGAGCGGCTGGCGGGCGATTCGCTACCGGACTGGCACTTGGTCGAATCTGCGCTACGGCGTAAGACACTGGCACCCGGTGAGTGCCTTTTCCTGGTGGGCGTTGCCCATCCGGTCGTCTATTTCGTGAAAAGCGGCGTCATCAAGATGGTCTACGAAACCTACGACGGCGATGCCTGGGTCAAGGCATTCGCTGCCGAAGGCAGGTTCTTTGCCAGTCTTGCCGGACTATCGCCCGGTGGTGTCACCAGCTTCAGCGCCGTTGCCGCCTGTTCGACTTCGGTCGAATCGCTGCCATACCCCCTGCTGGATCAGCTAGGCGACAAGCACCCACAATGGCAGCGTGCCCTCCGCAAAGGCTTCGAGCTCTACGGTTTTCGCAAGGAAGCGCGCGAGCGCGACCTGTTGACACTCTCCGCGGAGCAGCGCTACCGGCGTTTCATCGAAGAGCACCCGCTGATCGCCGAGCGAGTGACGGACCGGGACATAGCAGGCTACGTGCGGGTCACGCCGGTTGCCCTCAGCCGGATCAAGGCACGCATCAAGCTCAGGCAGAGGGAGGAGAACGATGCATCCTGACATTTTCGCCTACAACCAGCAGCAGGCGCCTGGCGATAAAGCGATATGCGATCTCCTGGCCGAGACCATCGACAGCCATCTATCCGAGGCCGAAAACAGGATATGGCACGGCCATCCCGTGTGGTTCCTGGATGGCAACCCGATCGTCGGCTACAAGAAACTTAAGCACTGCGTGCGTCTCCTGTTCTGGAGCGGCCAATCCTTTGATGAGTCAGGCCTGCAGAAAGAGGGGAGCTTCATGGCGGCCGAAGTGCGTTATACCGTTATCTCTCAAGTCTGCCTAGAGGATCTCCAGCGCTGGCTCGGCAAAGCCCGGGATATCCAGTGGGATTACCGAAACATCGTCAAACGCAAGGGGCGTCTTGAACGGCTGAAGTGAAATTTGTGGTGAGTGTTACCTTCCTGTCGCGATGCTAACACCTCATATTGATCCATGACCTTTAGAATTGTTCTTATTGTTACTGTGTGTTACATTTTGCATTCTTAAAGTTCAACCAGTTGCAGGCTGCCAAGGAATCCGGAGGGAAAGTGAAGAGAGACTTTCATTATATTGCAGACCTGCTGGAGGGCTTTTTTAAGCAGAGAAAAATTGGTAAGGCGCTTCGTATTATTGAGGAATGTGAAATTACCGGATGGGAGGTGTGGTTCCAGATTGAGTTTTCCTACTATCTTAGTCAACACGAATCCTTCCCTGAATGGTGGCGGGAAAGGCCGGTTGAGTTTGATAGGAGGAGAGAAAAGGAAAAAAATTTCTGTCGACCCGATTTCATAATAAGGAAAAAGGGGTGGAGGCAGGACGCCTACGCGGCGTTAGAGGTAAAGCAGCACCCGGAAGCTGCGGTTTGCTTCTCTAATATGATGAGAGATATAGAGAAGATTGCAAAAATTAAATCATCATCGCTTGATGTCAGGTCCTTTTGGGTACTGGGTATTCATCGGAAAAAATCAAAATCTGAACTTAGGGATATGGTCATGAACAGGTTCGAAGCCGCTGGCCTGGACTATTTCGAGGAATCAACTTTGATTAGATACATTCCAAACAGTAACTACGCATACACGATGTTTTAGTCTTCCGCTTTTATTTTGCGAAATGGTGCGGGGGGAGCCGTACCGTTGCGGCGTGATGAAAAACGCTAAGGTGGGTAGGGCTCAGCCATGTAGCTCTACGGTGGCGCTAGCCAGACCTGCCGGCCCTTGCGCTCGAGCCTGCCTTCGCGCTCAAGCTGTGCCAGCGCGCGATAGACCGATTCATGCGTCAGCCCGATTTCACCCGCTAGGGCCTTCCAGCTACTCGGCAGCGTAAATGCCGCGTTCTCTCCGCTGGCGTGAGCCTGCAGATAGGCGAGCAGGCGCTCCTGGGCGCTGGCTATGTTGAGAATCTCGATGCGCAGGCGCGCCTCATGCAGCCGTCGAGCCAGATCGATCATGAGCTCGGTCGGTAAGCGCTCCACGAACCCCACCTGTTGCGGCCTGAGTTAGACCGGTAGCGTGTCTCTCCAGCGCCAGGGCAGCAGC
>NZ_JACEFT010000033.1 GCF_013697085.1 Billgrantia kenyensis | reverse complement strand
AGGTGGCGATAGCAATGAGGCATGGCAACACGATACCTGATGGGTCAGGTGTTGCACTTGGTCATTGAGACCGCCATCTTTCTTTTGTGATAAGTGGTCGTTATAATGAGGTCTCTCTAAATGCATAGTTGCTAATAAATAATGAGTACCATGAATTAGGTGAGGTTCTCGCCTAGTTTTTAAAAAACTAATATAATTCCATGCTATTTGTAGTGGGTGTGCGTCAAGATGAGTTATTATTGGCTTCAGAGAAGTGGTCAGGGCCAGGCCGGCGGCCTTGTTGAGGCATGGAGATTAAGCTGAGCCATTCTTTAGAGCTCATGTGTTTTTTTATTGTGGTACTGAATAGCTTTAAGGTCATAGGCAACCGGTAGCTGTTTATAGTAAATATATTTAATTTAAGATTCACAGCAGGCGGTCCGGAATGATCTTTAGCCTCGTTTAGTGCTCAATTGACTTTCTGCTCAAGTATTCCAGACTGAAAATATCTCAACAATATCTTATTCGCCCTTGTTCTAAAGCGAGCCCGGTAGAGGGAGAACTCGCGATCAGTAACTATTCAATCCCTTCTTTCCCAATGTTTTACCATGCTAACGGAGGAGTGGAGCGCTCGACGCTTGAGATATGGTCGAGCGCTTCAAGGCGCTATCCTCATGCTGGCAGCGGAACACCAGCCATTTCCCTATGCAATTGCTCGACTAGCCGGTCGATGCGCTCCAGGGCGCTTCTGGTCGAGGCCGCCAGTGCCTCGCCGCCCTCTTCCTGATGCTCGATGGCGATACTGTGAAAGCCGCCGATGCCGATGAACTGCAGGGCGGTGCGCACGCTTGGCTCCAGGTGGTTGAGAGCCGCCAGGGGGCGCCCCGGGTCGAAGTCATGGGCGCCGCGGGAGGAGAGCAGCACCGCTTGGCGGGGCCGGTCGGCCAGCAACGGCACGTAGCCCTCAAGCGGCAGGTGAGGGTGGGCTCCATACTGTGGGTCGAAGTCGACGGTGCGGCCCAGGCGGACGATATTGTCGATCCATGCCTTGAACGCGGCCGGCGGACCGAAGTTGTACATCGGTACGCCGAGCACCAGGATATCGGCTTGCTCGACCTCATTGGTCAGTGTGTCGCTCTCGGCAAGCACTGCCTGCATGGATTCGCTGCGATTTTCGGCGGGCGTGAAGGCGGCCTCGATCCACTCGACGCTGGTCAATGGAGGCGGGTTGGCGCCGATGTCCCGATAGACGACCTCGGTATCCGGCACCAGAGAGTGCCAGCGGGAAACGAAGTGGTGAGTCAGCCGACGGGTGTGCGAGCCGTGGTCGTGGGTGCCGGCGCGGCCGGGGCGTGGGCTGGCATCGAGGTGAAGTAAACGCGTCATGGGTTTTCTCCGTCACTGGGTGTAGGATCTTTTGAATGAGTTGTTCTCAGCCTTGCTTGTGGCTCGTTTCATATAAGCCTCAAGTCAGGCGGGGCGACAAGCGACGATTCTTTTTCGATATTGGAAAATAAAACTCATCCATGATGCCGCGACGACTCCCCTCGCTCTCCGCCCTGCGCGCCTTCGAAGCGGCGGCGCGCCACCTCAGCGCCAAGCGCGCTGCCGAGGAGCTTTCGGTCACGCCGACGGCGATCAGCCATCAGATCCGCCAGCTTGAGGAGAGCCTGGGGGTGGCCCTGTTCGTGCGACGGCCGCGGCAACTGGTGCTGACGTCTCAGGGCCAGGCGCTGCTTACCGTGCTGAGCGACTCCTTCGATGCCATCGCCGAGACGGTGACCAAGCTGCGCCGTCCGCCGGCGCGGCAGGCGGTAACGCTTTCCACCACGCCGGCCGTGGCCGCGCGCTGGCTGTTGCCCTGGGTCTGCCTGCTGCGCGATGCCCACCCGCAGATCGACCTGAGCATTCAGGTTTCACACCAAGTGGTTGCCTTGGATGGCGTCGCCGCCGACATGGCGATCCGCTATGGCGAGGGCCCCTGGCCCGGGCTGGTTGCGGAGAAGTTGTTCGACAATGTCTTCGTCCCCGTTTGCAGCCCCGTGCTGGAGCTGCATGAACCGGCCGAACTGGTGCGCCACACGCTGCTGCACTTCTCTTCGCCCGCACCGTTGGACTGGGCGGCCTGGCAGCGCCAGGTCCAGGTGCCGGAGCTCGATGTCAGTGCTGGGCTGGTGTTTTCCGACGAGACCCATAGCATTGCTGCGGCCCTGGATGGCCAGGGCGTAGCCCTGATGAGCCAGTATTTGATCGAGGAGGAGCTGCATCAGGGGCGCCTGGTGCAGCCATTCGGTCCTGAGATAAAGGCCGCCCCCTTTCAGCTCGTCTACCCGCCTGAGCGACTTGAGGAGCCGGCCATCGCCGCCGTGCGCGAGTGGATCATCGGGTTGCTGGATCCCCAAGCCAGAGAGAGCGGCTGCCGTGAGATAGTCGAGCGCTCGTCATGACGTCAGCCGTGCCAGCTTGTTGGGATTGCGCACGATGAAGATGTCGGTGGCCTGCCCTGAGCGGTCGTAGCCGAAGGTCACCGTCGCGACGACACTTCCTTCTCGATGCATCACGAAGCCGGGGCCACCGTTGATATCGGCCTCGCGCCATTGGTAGTCGGACCAGTAGCCGCGCAGCCGGCTCACCAGGAAATCCAGCACTTCCTCTATGCCATGCAATGGCTCGAGCAGAGTGGGCACCTTGCCGCCGCCATCGGCGCTGAGGCGCACCTCGGCTGAGAGCAGGTTGGCTAGCCGTACCGTGGCGCCTTCGGCAACGGCGAGTCTGAAGGCCTCGAGCAGTGCCTGCTGACGTTCGGGCGGCGGGGCGTGTCGCTCTTCGGCCCCCTGTAAATTTGCCCGTGCCCGTGACACCAGCTTGCGGCAGGCCGGCTCCTTGAGTTCGAGCATGGCGGCGATCTCGACATAGGGCGTGTCGAAGATCTCGTGCAGCAAGTAGGCGGCGCGCTCCTTGGGCGAGAGGCGTTCCAGCAGCAGCAGGAAGGCGGTGGAGAGCGAGTCGGCCAGCTGCAGGCTGCGTTCCGCATCGGATATGACAGCAGTCGGGATGGGCTCGGGCAGCCAGGCGCCGACGTAGTCGACCCTGGCCCGGTGGGCGTTGCCCAGCAGATCGAGGCAGCGTCGCGTGCAGGCCGTGGTCAGCCAGGCGTGGGCCGAATCGATTGCCTCACGATCCGCCGCCTGCCATTTGAGGAAGGTGTCCTGCACCGCGTCCTCGGCGTCGGCGCGCGAGCCGAGGATGCGATAGGCCAGCCCCAGTAGCATGGGACGGGCCTCTTCGAAGCGCAGAAAATCGGCAGATGGCATCAGGCTGTCTCGGCTGTCGTCGCTGAGCTGTCCTTGGCCCAGGCCACCGTGGCGGCATGGATCACGGGCGGATGGGCAAGCAGGGGCGACACCGCAGCGATATAGGCATCGTAGGCCGGCCCCTGCATGAAGGCCTGGGGATCTGTGCCGGCGGTATAGCGCTGGAAGACGCGAATGGTGTCGGGATCGCTGTCATCGTAGCAGTAGAAATAGGCGTCGTGGACCTGGCGCGCCTCGATGCTGGGAGCGAGGTGGGTCTCCCAGGCGCGCCGTACTTCGTCGCGCTTGCCGGGCAGCGCCTTGTGGGTAATGAAAAGGGTGTTCTGGCTCATGTGTCGCTCCTGTGTCGTGGGTGATGATGGCCCTTAGGCCGTCACGGTAATGACGATTCAGGAGGCGATGGTGTGACATGAGCCGCTGCATGTTTGCAATGTGAGAGCAGCCGCCCGGTGGCCAAGGCCCGCGGACGGCTGAGAAAGGAAGCCGTGCTGCGCTAAGCGGCGGCCTGCTCCTCCTTGTCGTAGTTGATCATCCAGGCCACGCCGAACTTGTCCACCAGCATGCCGAAGCGGTGAGCCCAGAAGGTTTCTTCGAGCGGCATCTGCACGGTGCCGTTGTCGGCCAGCGCATTGAAGAGCTTTTCGGCCTGCTCAACGGAGTCGACTCCCACTGCGATGCTGGCGCCCTTGATGCCTTCATAGGGGGCTGGGCAGAAAGGGGCATTGTCCGATGCCATCAGCAGTTGATCGCCGATGCGCAGGCGGGCGTGCATGATCAGGTCGCGGGCTGACTCAGGTATCTCCATGCCTTCGCTGGCGGGCATCTCGCCATAGGTGGATACGGCCTCGAGCTTGGCATCGAAGCAGCGCTGGTAGAACTCGAAGGCTTCGCGGCAGTTGCCGTCGAAGATCAGGTAAGTGGAAAGGTGCATGGTGAATCTCCAGGGGTTGTTGTTGGTACCGCTTCCCTACATCGGTTCAACATAGTCGCTTTCGACAGACACGCTCATTTTCTATTGGTCAGTTTGGACGGCCAGACGCTTGAGGCGGACGGCCTGCTGGGCGAGGGCGTCGCAAAGCTCGGGTGGATCGAGGATCTCGAAGTCGTAGGGCTGATGGGCGAGCTGGCGAGCGAACCAGGTCAGGCTGTCGGTACGGGCATACAGCAGCACGGCGCTGCCGTCGGGAGTGAACACGCCGATATGGCGACCCAGCTCTTCGACGGCATGGGCGAGATCGGTGTGCAGGCGCACGCTGACGGCGACGGCGCGGGGCAGGCTGGCGATGCTGCGGGCAAGATGTGCGGCCGGATCGAAGTCGGCCGGCCTGTCGAAGCTGGCCTCGAGCGGTGTGGCCTCAATGATGCGGTCGAGACGGAAGCTGCGCAGATCGCGGCGCAAGTGGCACCAGCCGCTGACGTACCAGCGCCCGCTGCGGAAGACCAGGCCATAGGGGTTGAGCACGCGCTGGGTGTGCTGCTCCCGGTCGTCGCGGTAGTCGAGCCGCACGCGCTGGCGGGCCTGGGTGGCGGTGGCTAACAATAGCAGCAGGCGCTCGTCGCCAGGCGCTCTGGCCGCGGGCAATTCCAGCCGGGCGCTCTCGTTCAGCGCCTGTGCCTGTTGCTTCAACCTGGCGGGCATGACCCGCTCCAGCTTGGCCCGCGCGGTTTGCAGCGCCGGGGCCGTTTCGGCAATGCCCAGCCCCTGAGCGGCGAGCAGCCCTAGCGAGACGGCCAGTGCCTCTTCGCTGTTGAACATCAGCGGCGGCAGCTTGAAGCCCGGCATCAGGCGGTAACCGCCGTGCCGTCCGCGCTCGGTGGTGACGGGAATCCCGAGCTCTTCCAGCGTCTGGATATAGCGCCGCAGCGTACGGCGGTCGATGCCCAGCCGCTCGGCCAGCTCCCGGCCGCTCATGTATCGATGGGCCTGCAGCAGTTCGAGCAGTGTCAGCACGCGAACGGTGGGATTGGCCACGCTGAAAGTTCCTGTTTCCAATAGGACATGATTCGCCCTATTTAGCCATTACCTTGCTGACAAGGCCAAGCGCAGAGGGCGCTGGCTTTCTCATCAACAAGGAGCAAGGCAATGGAACCCGTTCTCTTCTATGGCGTACCGCAAGGTTGTTCGTTCGGCTCTATCGTGGCGCTCGAGTGGCTGGGCAAGCCCTATCGCCTGTGCCGCATCGAGATGCTGGAGCAGCCCTGGGATGCGCTTTATGCCAAGATCAATCCTCTTTTCAAGACACCGGCGCTGCTACTCGAAGACGGTGAGCCTCTTACCGAGAGCCAGGCGATTCTGCAGCATCTGGCGGCCCGTGACCCCGAAGCTCGGCTGGGCTTCGCGCAGGGCAGTCGGGAGTTCGATCGCCTCAACCAGATGCTGGCCTACCTCAACACGGATTTCTTCGCCGCCTTCGGCCCACTCTGGACGCTCTACGATACGCAAGGAATGAGCGGTGTGGAGCAGGCGCTGCTGCGCCGGCTGGGGCACGAGTCGGTGGCAGAGAGCTGTGCTTATCTGAATGAACTGCTGGCCGAGCGGGAATGGCTGCTGGGCGATGCGCGCAGCGTGGCGGATGCCTACTTCGTCGGTATCGCCCGCTGGGCCGAGTATCACCGTCTGTTCGACGTGAAGCAGGAGTATCCCAACTTGGCTCGGCTCCTGGCGAAGCTCAGGGACGATCCTGCCGTGCGGTTTGCCGAGGCCATCGAGCGCGGCGAGCAGCCGGCGGGGCTGGGCCACTTCAAGGGGCACGTGAGCCTGCGTGAACTGGAGTCGCGATTGGCTGCCTAGGTGGGCGTGGGTGAAGAGATCGAGCTGCCTCGCCAAGAATATGGACCCGCCCCGGTAAGTAAGGGCTTACCGGGGCGATGTCTTTATCCGGAAGCAGACGAAGCATCATGACGCTCGCGGCTGTCGGTGGGAGCCTGCTGGCGTTCGTGCATGCCGTAGTCGCGCATCACCGTGGCCACGCGCAGACGATAGTCGTCGAAGACCACATTGCGGCCCTGAGCCTGGGCTGCACGGTGGCGCTCGAGCTGGCGCCACTGAGCGACGGCCTGTTCGTCGCGCCAAAAGGAGAGCGAGAGGATCTTGCCCGGCTGGGTGAGGCTCTCGAAGCGTTCGATGGAGATGAATCCGTCGATTTCGTCAAGCAGCGGCCTCAGGCTGGCGGCGACATCGAAGTAGGTCTCGTGGCGCTCGGGATTGGGAATGGCTTCGAAGATTACGGCGATCATTGGGAATCTCCTGTTCCTGCGGTTGAGCAACTGACTGCTCTGCGAAAGATGTCCAAGGGGTGAAGTCAGATTGTGTCCCGTTGGCCTATGCTTGTCAGACAGAAACAGTTAGGTGGAGAGCTAACGATGGTTGAGCCGGACCTGTCACGCCTAGCTCGCACCATTGGCGACCCGACCCGCATGGGTATGCTCGCCTTGCTGATGGAAGGGCGGGCCTTGACCGCCAAGGAGCTGGCTTACGGCTGCGGCGTGCAGCCGGGCACGGCGACTGAGCATCTCAAGCGACTGCAGCGCGATGGGCTGATCGAGTCGACGGCTCAAGGGCGACACAAGTACTACCGGCTGGCATCGGCCGAGGTGGCGCATGTCGTCGAGGCGCTGATGGTGGTGGCCAAGCCGATGAAGGTGAGGCGACCGGCCGGTGCCATGGGGGCTGCGCGATTCTGTTACGACCACCTGGCGGGGGAGTTGGGCACACGGTTGACGGCCGTGCTGCTCGAGAGGGAGTTCTTGGTAGTAGACGGCGACGCCATGGACGTGACGGAGCGAGGCAAGGTCTGGTTTGCCGACTTCGGCATCGATGTTGCGACTCTGCGCAAGCGCCGTCGGCGTTTTGCCTACCCCTGCCTCGACTGGAGCGAGCGGCGCGATCACCTCGGCGGGGCGCTGGGCGCCGCCGTGGCCGAGCGCATGCTGGAGCTCGGCTGGATCGACCGGCAGAAGCACTCGCGGGTGGTGAGCATCAGCGAGCTGGGGCATCAGGCCCTGGCGAATGAGTTCGGCTTCGTGATCGACTCGCTGGCGAGCGATCAAGCGGTCGAAATCTCGTCGTAGCCGCGATTCAGGAACTGCACGAAGCAGAAGCCGTGACCGAAGGGGTCGACCATCAACGCCAGCTTGCCCCAGCGATCGGTGATGATGGGCTTTTCCTGGGTGGCACCGGCGGCGATGGCGCGTTCCAGATCGTCCACGTCCAGGTTGACGAGAAAATCCATGCTGCCTCCTGCCAACGGGCCAGGCCGACTCGGCAGAGTGCGAAGAGATAGGCCTTGCCCGGTAAGTAAGTGCTTGCCGGGGCGATGGTCATTTTCAGATAAGGTAGCAGCTGTCCGGACTCTGGCGTCGTGATCTAGGCGCCTGCAGAGCTCAGCCAATGGCTACAAATCTTAATGCTTGCCAATGAAGTCCAGGGCCAACTGGACCCACGGGTCGGGATGGGTCAGGTGAGGGGCGTGACCGGCTCCCGGAACGGTGACGAGACGAGCATCGGGAATGAGCCGAGCAAGTTGCGCCATGGTGGGAGCGTACCAAGGTAGTCCATGGGTGCCTGTCGTCAGGCAGACCGGCACCTGAAGGTTGGAAAAGCGTTCCGGCACGATATCGAGGCGCGTCGGGTCACGCGCTTGATCCAGCCATGTCGGGGCATGGGTGATGAAGCTGGCACGCATTTCGGCAGTCAGCACGCCATCCCAGAAGCCCGGGCCGAAGCCAATGTGATCGGCAAAATAGCGCGCCCCCTCTGCGTCACGCTCGTTCTCGAGTAGCGCCATGGCCTGGTCGATATGTTGTTGAATGATCGGCAGCAAACCCCTGTGCTCCTTGTCCTGCTTGAGAAGGCCGAATATCGGCGGTTCGTGGACCAGTACCGAGGCGACACGTTCAGGACACTGATCGGCAGCCAACAGGGCGATGGTAGCGCCATAGGAGTGACCGATAAGGTGCACGATGCCGGTGTCAGTGCTCATGGCCTCGATCAACTGACATAGATCGTCCACGTCTTCGCTGTAGCGCCCCTGGCCTGGCAAGCACTCGCTTTCCCCATGGCCGCGACGGTCATAGCGAATGACCCGCAGCTCTTGAGCTAACCCGGGAGCCACCCGATCCCAGGCGGCATGGGTGTCCCATGAGCCGTGTACCAGTATGACAGGCTGCCCCTGGCCTGACGCCGTCCAGGCGATATCGAGTTGATTGATGAGTATCCGGTTCATGAGCATTTCCTCTCGCCTCTTACGTGGAGACTACCACTCCAATCTTCATATGAGAACGATTATCTTTTCATTCTCTATGCATAGAGGAGTGGCTCCTATGGATAGAGCCGATGCTCGGGTAAACCCTTGCTCCCTGCTTACCGTCAAAAAAATGAGCGACTCGGTGATGCTATGCTGCGTTTGTCAGCGAATGATCAGTTCACTTTGAAAGCAAGAGACGGAGTGTGCCAGGCGGGGATTGGGCTCATCCTGAACTCTCGGAGAACGCCGAAGCCACAGCGGGGCCCGCCATGATCGACACAACCAGCGACTCACTTGCCGCCTTCGATTCCGATGAGGCGAAATGGGCGGCAGTATCGAATCGTGATGCCAGCGCCGATGACGCCTTCGTCTACGCGGTACGCACCACGGGCATCTATTGTCGCCCGACCTGCCCGTCGCGTCGGCCACGTCGCGAGAATGCGGAGTTCCATGCCGACGCGGCGGCGGCAGAGCAGGCCGGCTATCGGCCGTGCCGGCGCTGTCATCCTCAGGAAGGCTCGCTGGCGCAGCGTAACGCCGAGCGCATTGCCCGCGCCTGCCGGCTCATCGAAGCCGCCGAGGACCTGCCTTCTCTCGATGAGCTGGCGCAAGCCGCGGGGCTGAGCCGCTTTCATTTCCACCGGGTGTTCAAGTCGGTCACCGGGCTCACGCCCAAGGCCTACGCCGTCGCCTGCCGTGCGGACCGGGTGCGCCAGACCATGACGCAGCGTGAGACGGTCACCGAGGCGATGTACGAGGCGGGGTTCAACTCCAGCGGACGCTTCTATGCCGGCGCCGATCGCATGCTCGGCATGACACCGAAGCGTTACCGGGCAGGCGGCCAAGGCGCCGAGATCCGCTTCGCGCTGGCCGAGTGCAGCCTGGGCGCGCTGCTGGTAGCGGCAAGCGACAAGGGCATCTGCGCCATCTCCTTGGGAGACGACCCTGAAGCTCTGCTGCGCGAGCTGGAAGACCGCTTTCCTACGGCCCGCCTGATACCCGGCGATACCGCCTTCGATGAATGGGTGGCCACGGTGGCCGGCTTCGTCGAGGCGCCCGAGGGTGCGCTGTCCCTGCCGCTGGACGTTCGTGGCACTGCCTTTCAGCGGCGTGTCTGGCATGCGTTGACCGAGATCCCCATCGGGACGACGCTAAGCTATGCCGAGTTGGCGGCTCGCATCGGTTCGCCCAAGGCGGTGCGCGCCGTGGCGCGGGCCTGTGCGACCAACACCTTGGCGTTGGCGGTGCCCTGCCACCGGGTGGTGCGTAGCGATGGTGCGCTTTCCGGATAC
Organism: Billgrantia kenyensis; assembly: GCF_013697085.1. Classification (GTDB taxonomy): domain Bacteria; phylum Pseudomonadota; class Gammaproteobacteria; order Pseudomonadales; family Halomonadaceae; genus Halomonas; species Halomonas kenyensis. The sequence goes on along the minus strand of NZ_JACEFT010000033.1, from coordinate 28,951 downwards.
CGCTGGGGGGTGGAGAGAAAGCGCACGCTGCTCGAGCGTGAGGCGGCACTGGCGGATGCCGCCGTGCCGGAGAAGATACGGGAATGAAGTAAATTCAGCGCGGAGCTTCGTCCATGGGCGGCTCTTCCAGCGCTTCGGTAATGCCCGCTTGAGGCGTGCGTTCCAGATAGGTGGAGAGCACCACGTAGCTGCGTGTGGCCTTGATGCCCGGCATGGCGTAGAGCCGAGCGAGCAGGCCCTCCAGCGCCCGGCTGCTGGCGCAGCGCACCTTGAGCAGGGTGCAGGTGTCGCCGGCCACCGAGTGGATCTCTTCCAGTTCGGGCAGTTCGGACAGTGCCCTGAAGGTGCGGCTCTTGCTGCCCCCGGTGGTATCGACATGCACGAAGGCCAGGAAAGGTTTGCCGGTGGCGGGGCCGTCCAGCACCGCCACCGTACCGCAAATGCGCCCCGTGGCGCGCAGCCGCTTCACTCGTTCGTGCACGGCCGGTGCCGACAGCCCCACGCGGCTGCCAAGTTCGGCATAGCTGAGCCCGGCGTCCACCGCCAGCTCGCCTAATATCGTTCGGTCGAAGGTGTCCAGAGGGCGGGCTTCCAGCCCCTTGTTCCGAATGATTTCTGTTTTTTCAGAATTCGGCATTTTCTAGATTGCTCCGAATGTGATTCCTTTCTTCAATGGTAATCTCGAACCCCATATGGAGCGAGTCGTGATCTCTCGTCGCGTTCTCCTGTTGACCGCTGCCATTGCCGTGATCGGTGCCAATTCGCTGGCGCTGAGCCCTATCGCCGCCACGGTGGCGGTATCGTTTGCGGGCCGCAGCGCCGCCGATGTGGTGACGGCCGCGGCGCTCTATGGCCTGGCCACGGCGTTTAGTGCACTGATGCTGGCTTCGCTGAGCGATCGCCTCGGCGCCGAGCGTGCCTTGATGCGCGCGCTGCTGGTGCTGTCGGCTGCCCTGGGCGCCGCTGCGCTTTCGCCGACGCTGTGGATGCTGATCGTCGCCCAGGCGCTGGCCGGCCTGGCGGCGGGCGTGGCGCTGCCGGCGATCTATACCCTCACCGCTCAGGTGGCCGAGAAGGGGCGCGAGAGCCAGACGCTGAGCTTCGTGCTGACGGGATGGACGCTGAGTCTGGTGGTCGGGGTCGGCCTGGCGGCACTGTTGGCCGATCTGCTGCACTGGCGTGCCGTCTTCTCCCTCTTGGCGCTGGCTGCCGTGGGGCTGGCGCTGGAGATCTCGCGTTGCCACGATTGGGGCGTGAGAACGGTCGGTGAGGCGCCGAGTTCAACCCTCAAGGCCCTGCGAATTCCCGGCATTCATTCGGTGCTGCTGAACGTGGCGGCCTACATGACGGCGTTCTACGGCTTGTACACCTATCTCGGCCCACACCTGGGCGAGGTGCTGCAGCTTCCCACGTCCTTCGCCGGGCTGGCGATTGCCGTCTATGGCCTGGGCTTCGGCGCCGCCGCACCGCTGGGTCGGTTGGTCGATCGCTACGGTGCGACCGCCACCTGTGTCACCTTTGCCGGCTTGATGCTGGTCTACTTGGGATTAATGGCGGCTGCCGCTCTTCCACTGGTGCTGCTGGGGCTCTGCCTTGCCTGGGGCGTGGCCAATCATCTCGGCTTGAACCTGCTCATGCGCCAGCTCGCCGAAATCGACCCGGCGCAGCGGGGTGCCATCATGGGGCTGTATAGCGCCATCACCTATCTGTGCGTATTCGTCGGCGCGCTGCTCTATCGGCCGATCTTCACCCACTTCGGCTTTGCCGCCTGCGCCTGGGCCTCGGCGATGTTGGTGCTGCCGGCCCTGGGCTGGGCGCTGGGCCAGTGGCGCAAAAAGCAGGCTGAGCTACGCTGCCATTCGGAAGCATGACGAGTCGGTAAAGGAGGTATATCAGCATGATCGCCTACACCATGGTCGGAACCCGGGACCTGGAGAAAGCGCTGACGTTCTATGATCCGCTTTTCGCTGAAATGGGCTGGGACGTTTGCTGGAAAGACGAAGCCTGCGTCTCCTACGGCAAAGAGACTGATCTCGACTTTCCCAGGTTCATTGTTGGCTATCCCTTCGATGGTCAGGAAGCCGGTGTGGGGAACGGCACCATGACGGCCTTCCAGTTCGCAAGACCGGAGCAGGTCGACACGCTATACCGAGTCGCCATCGATCACGGCGGCAGCGATGAAGGTGCCCCGGGCTATCGGCCTCAGTATGCCGAAGGTTTTTATGCGGCTTATGTACGCGATTGCGATGGTAATAAGTTGGCCTTCGTCATCTATCCGAGAGAGTGAATAAGCCAGCCGGCCTATCAAGACTTGATGGTAGACAAGCGCTTGGTCGATACGCTTCGTATTGGAGTCGTCTGCCTCCGGTTATTTCAACCAGCAGACGATGAGCGAAGCCAGGCAGCTGGCGGCTGTCGCCATGTCGGTGTGGCCGCGGATCATCTCTTTCGATATCGCTTCGCCTGCGCCGATGATGCCGATGCAGCGCATTCGCAGCGTCCCTTCGTCAAGGTTGCAGTAAGGGCGTAGTGCCTCCTGGTAGAGATCTACATAATGATCTAGCAGTTCTTGCTGCACCGCTTCCATCTCTTCGGCCCCCTTCAGAGCCGCCGATAGGGCATGCCATTCCGGCCCGACGTCCGTATAGCACTCCATATAGGCTTGTCCCACGACCTGGGCAATGCTCTCCAGATGGCGTGGCGCCTTGTCGAGTGCAGCAAGAAAAGCCACCTCCTTGGCATGATCGAGCTGTCGGTACATGACGATGAGCAGGCCGGCTCGTGTGCCGAAGTGCTCATAGGCAATGGGTTTGCTGACGCCGGCGCATTCGGCCAGGTACCCCAGGGTGAGAGCATCGGTGCCTTCTTTCTGCACGATGTCGAAGGCTGTCTCCAGCAGTTGCTTGCGGCGCTCGGCCTTCGTCAGTCTTCTTGCCGATTTGGTCATGTCTAGCTTCCCGCATCTCTTGAGTATCCCGCTTCCATGACGTCGCACTCCGTCCTTGACGAGGATAACCTACCATGCGTAACCTACAAAAGGTAAGTTACTAACCGTAGGTTTTGAGAGGACACTGTCATGTTTCGACGAATTGAGCATCCGGTACTGCTCATTGGTGGCTCCGGTGTGGTGGGGGAGAAAGCCGCCAGAACACTGCGGCGCTTGTATCCAGAATTGCCGCTTGCCATTGGTGGGCGCGACATGGCCAAGGCGACTGCCATCGCCCAGGCGCTGGGAAAGGCCGAGGCGACAAGAGTCGAGCTTGGAAAGGCAGGGCTGGGGTTGGAAAGCCAGAGCTTCAGTGCCGTGGTCACGTTCCTGAAGGACGATACCCTGAGCTCCTTGCGCTATGCCCAGCAGCAGGGAGTGGCGCACCTGGGAATCTCGACAGCGGCGTTCGAGATAGCCCCGGAGGTTGCGCTGCACATCAATGCTCCCAAGCGCTCGGCCATTCTCATGATGAGTAACTGGCTGGCCGGGAGTGCGACGCTTCCGCTGCTGCATCTGGTACGAGACTTTGCCACGGTTCGGTCCATCCGAATTGCCGCGGTACTCGATGAGCAGGACATGGGCGGGCCGGCGGCTCATGCCGATTACGACCGCCAGACCGGCGCCGTCACGAGTGCGCTGATGCGCGAGTCGGGTAAGTGGTTATGGGTGCAAGGGGAGAGCGCAAGACGTACTTTCACCATGCTGGATGGAACGCCCGTGACAGGAACCGCCTTTGGCAATCTGGACCTGCTCAGCATGATGGGAGCCACCGACGTAGAGTCGATCCGTTTCGACTTTGCTCTGGGTGAGACGTCCAGCCGTCGCAGGGGCGAGCCATTTTCCACCGAGATCCTGCTCGAAGTCAGTGGACAGGAGCGGAACGGCAGCCCCCGCCGTGTTCGGCAGGGTATCGTGCACCCCGCGGGTCAGGCGCCGCTGACGGCACTGGGCGTGGCGCTCGGCGTGGAGCGGCTGCTCGGCCTTGACGGGGCAGCACCGGTAGCACCGGGGCTCTACCTGCCCAACAGTCTTCTCGATCCGGCTTATTTCGTGCAGCGCATGCAGGAGTTCGGAGCCCGCTTCCACGATCTCGAGCCGGAGGTTGGGCCATGAATGCTTCGACCCTTGACCCCGTGCTGCTGATCGGTGGCGCCGGTCGTGTCGGATCACGAGCCGCCCGTTCGCTGCGCAGCATGCACCCTGAGCTGCCGATCGCCATCGCCGGGCGTGACCTCGGCAAGGCCCGCCAACTGGCCTCGGAGATCGGGCATGTCTCAGCCGTTGCCGTCGATCTGGATCGGGACGACCTTGGGCTGGATGGGAGCGCCGCGTTCAGTGCCGTGGTCGTACTGTTGAAAGACGACTCGCTGAACGCGCTGCAATTCGCACAAGCGCATGGCGTGCCGTACGTAGCGATATCCGACTATGCCTTCGACATCGGCCCGGAGGTGGCACTGGCGATTGCACGGCCGACGGCGGCTCCCGTGCTGCTGCTCGGCCATTTTCTGGGCGGCATCGCCGTGCTGGCGACCTTGCATGCCGTTCGCGACTTTCAGCGAGTGAATAGCATCGAGATGGCCGCCATTTTCTCACCGGCAGACATGGGTGGGCCGACGGCCCAGGCGGATATGTCGCGTGTCGCGGGTATTGCACCTCATCCGCTGATGCTCGTAGACGGCCATTGGGTCTGGGCTGCAGGAGCGGAAGCCCAGCGAACCTTCATGGATATAGACGGCGTGACTCGCCAAGGGCAGGCTTATCCGTTGCTGGATGTGGTCAGCTTGGCAGCAGTAACCGATGCCATGTCGGTACGTATCGATGCGGCCATGCGCGAGGATGAGGATTCGCCTCCCGGTCATCGCCTGATCATCGATGTCGCAGGGGTGGGGAGGTATGGCGAGTCGCAGCGTACCCGCTGGGTCATCGAGGATAGCGACTTTCACCAGGGCATGAGCGGCATGGGTTTGGCTTTGGCTATCGAGCGCCTGCTGGGTCTGGATGGAAGCAAGCCGGTCGCCCCTGGACTCTATCATCCCGAGACTCTCTTGCAGCCGGAAGATGCAATAGAACGATTGAGGACCGCTGGCGTGTCGATTCGCGCCTGTCCGGTGCCCGGTCAGTCGGCGGTGAAGTAAACCACCATCCGGAGATGCCGGTGTTCGTCCACCAGCAGCGTGGTGTGCTGATACTCTCTCTGGTTCGAGTCGGCATCGATGAGCGTGCCGATGCCGTAGCGATAGGCTTCGTGGTTGGGTTGCTCCCACCAGCGCCGAAAGTCCGGCGACAGTTTGGCGAGCGCTTCGATCAGCTCCTGCATGGCGGGGTCTTCGGGAGCAGCGGCCAGGTCGCAGCGAAACTGGGCCAGCAGGCGGGAGGCGTCCTGGCGCCAGCCGGGAAGGCGTCTGCGCAGCGCCGGGTCGGCGAACAGCAGGCGCATCATGTTGCGCTCGCCGGGCTCCCTGTCCCTGAAGCCGAGCAGGGCATCGGCGGCGGCGTTCCAGGCGATGATGTCCCAGCGCAGGTTCATCACATAGGCCGGCCTTGGCATGTCGTTCATCATCCTCTGCACCAGGGGCGGGATTTCCTGCCACTGGTAGGCTTCCACCGGCGGCGGGCGACGATGGGCCAGCAGGAACAAGTGGCAGCATTCGGCGTCGTCGAGCTTGAGGGCCTTGGAGACTTTCAGCACGAAGCTCTCCGAGACGTTGATATCGCGCCCCTGCTCGAACCAGGTGTACCAAGTCAGTCCCACCCCGGCGAGGGTGGCCACTTCCTCGCGCCGCAGCCCGGGCGTGCGCCGACGCCCGGTGGAAGGCAGGCCGACGTCGGCCGGCGTCAGCTTGCTGCGATGATGGATCAGGAACTCGGTGAGTTCGCTGCGGGTTCTGTCGAGGCTGCGTCCGGCCATGGCAGTGCTCCAGGAAGTTACCTATAGTAGTTACCCATAGTAATAGGATAACTGGCTATATTGTAACCCTATCAGTATGAGCCAAGACTACCATGCCAACCCTACGGAAAGGAGGCATGGCATGGTTTCCCTCGATGAAGCGTCCGGCTCGCGCAGCGCTCGTCAGCGAGCAGGTATCAAGCAGTGGGCCGGTCTGGCGGTATTGGCGCTGCCCACCGTACTGCTCGGTCTCGACGTCACCATTCTCTACCTGGCCCTGCCCGCCCTGGCGGCGGATCTGCAGCCGAGCAGTACTCAGGCATTGTGGATCATGGATGCCTACGGCTTCATGATCGCCGGCTTTCTGATCACCATGGGCACGCTGGGCGATCGCATCGGTCGTCGTCGGCTGCTGATGATCGGTGCCGTGGCCTTCGGCATCACGTCGGTGATCGCCGCCTATTCCACCAGTGCTGCCATGCTGATCGCCGCCCGCGCAGTGCTGGGCGTGGCCGGCGCGACGCTGATGCCCTCCACCCTGGCACTGATCAGCAACATGTTCGGCGACGTGCGCCAGCGCGCCCTGGCCATCGGCGTGTGGGCCACCATGTTCGCCCTGGGCATGGCGCTGGGGCCGGTAGTCGGTGGGGTGTTGCTGGAGCGCTTCTGGTGGGGAGCGGCCTTTCTGGTGGCGGTGCCGGTGGTGATCGTGCTGCTGGTCGCGGCCCCGCTGTTGCTGCCGGAGTACCGTGCGAAACGCAGTGGTCGGCTGGATCTCGCCAGCGTGGCGCTTTCGCTGGCGGCCGTACTCCCGGCAGTCTATGGGGTCAAGGAGCTCGCCAAGCTGGGGCTCGAGCCCGTTCCTCTGTTGGCACTGGCGCTGGGTGGGTTGATGGCGCTGGTCTTCGTGCGCCGCCAGCAGCATCTGGAAGACCCGCTGCTCGACATGCGGCTGTTCGGCAGCCGTACGTTCAGTGCCGCGCTGATCGTACTGCTGGTGGGGCTGGTCGGCGTGTCCGGTGTGATGCTGCTGGTGACCCAGTACCTGCAACTGGTGGCGGGGCTCACACCGCTGGCGGCGGGGCTGTGGATGGGGCCACCGGCGCTCGCGATGGTGCTGGCGGGCATCATGGCGCCGCTGATTGCCCGGCGTATTCGTCCCGGTTACGTGGTGGGCGCTGCCCTGGCGCTCTCTACGCTGGGCTACTGGCTGCTGGCCGCCGTCGAAGTGAACGCCAGCGGGGTGGGCATGGCAATTGCCGGGTTCTCGCTGGTCTATCTCGGCTTGGGCACCATTGCTGCCCTGGGAACCGATCTGGTGGTGGGTGCCGCACCGGCGGAGAAGGCCGGTTCGGCCTCGGCCATGTCGGAGATGGTGCAGGAGCTGGGTGTTGCGCTGGGTGTGGCCCTGCTCGGCAGCCTGGCCACTTTCGTCTATCGCGCTCAGGTCAGCGCGACGATGGCCGATGTCGAAGTCGCCGGGACGGCGGGCATTGTAGAGGAGAGCCTGTGGGCCACCGTTGCGGCCGGCGATAGCCTGCCTGCCGGCGTACTGCTGGAAGCCCAGCAGGCCTTCACCGCGGGACTGAACGTGACCGCCACGGTGGGCGGCATCGCCATCCTGGCGCTGGCCGTAGTCTCCATCGTCAGCCTGCGCCATGTCGGGGCGATAGGGGGCGAGCCCCAGGAGTCTTCTGGAGAGAAGGGCGAGCCTTGTTCGCTCTAGCCAGCTATAGCGTCACAACCCGCGATGGCGTCAGTCAACGACTCTCAGCCGCCGCGCAGCGGCCCGAGGAACGAAAAACCCCTGGCACCCAATGTGCCAGGGGCTGTGATGTCGATGTGTTGGCGCTCAGTCGTGCTGCGAGCGATTCCGATAAGGGGCGCGCTCATCCTCTTCGATGCGTACTTCCTTGCGGACGGGGTGCCTCTGCTTCTCGCTCATGGCGTAGGCCAGGGCCATTAGCGCCACTGCGGCCACGCTCACGGCCAGTATTCCGATGAAACCCATGTGCATGTCCTCCTGCGGGTAGATGGGGCGCCCCTCGGGACGTCACTGTCCCCAAGAGAGGTTTACCTACACGATCCAAGGTGGCAGCTTTCTTGCTGGCCGACAAATGATTTGACTCAATGGCCGCAATTAAGTTTTACCCACCACTGGAAAGTGACTGCGCCGGGAGCTTGTCCGGCGGGTGCGAAGCCTCAGTCGACTGCTATCTGAGCGCGCAGCCAGGCGATCTCCTCGGCCCAGATCTCGGGCTCGATGGTCTCCAGCACCATGGGGATATCGTCGATGCGCGGGTCGCGCATGATGGTGGTGAAGGCGTCGAGGCCGATGTTGCCCTGGCCCAGGCTGTGGTGGCGGTCGACCCGGCTGGCGTATTCGCTCTTTGCATCGTTGAGGTGCATGCCGCGCAGGTACTCGAAGCCCACCACCTTGCCGAACTCGTCGAGGGTGGCGGTGCAGGCCTCGGGGGTACGCAGGTCGTAGCCGGCGGCGAAGGCGTGGCAGGTGTCGATGCACACGCCGACCCGTGACTTGTCGTCGACCTGCTCGATGATCTCGGCCAGGTGCTCGAAGCGCCAGCCCAGGTTGGTGCCCTGGCCGGCGGTGTTCTCGATCACCGCGACGACATTGCGGGTCTCGGCCAGGGCGTGGTTGATCGACTCGGCGATGCGGGTCAGGCACTCGCTCTCGCTGATCTTTTTCAGGTGGCTGCCGGGGTGGAAGTTGAGCAGGGTGAGGCCGAGCTGCTCGCAGCGCTGCATCTCGTCGAGAAAGGCGGCGCGTGACTTCTCCAGCCCTGCCTTGTCCGGGTGGCCGAGGTTGATCAGGTAACTGTCGTGGGGGAGGATCTGGCCGGGGCCGAAGCCGTGCTTCTTGCAGGCGCTGCGAAAGGCCTCGATGGTGGCGTCGTCCAAGGGCTTGGCCCGCCACTGGCGCTGGTTCTTGGTGAACAGGGCAAAGGCATCTGCACCGATCTCGACGGCGCGCAGTACGGCCTGGTCAGGGCCGCCAGCGGCGCTGACGTGGGCACCCAGGTATTTCATTTGGCCTCTCCATGGTGGGCAAGGCCTCTACGATAGCATGCTCGATATCTCGCCTGCCCCGTGGCCCTGCTAGTCTCTGGGAGAGAGGCAAGTCGAGGAGAGTCGCCATGCTGCACCTGCTGATGGTCGCCATGAGCGATAGCGCAGGACAAGATCCGATCGCTGCGGCACTGGCGCGCATCGACGCCTTGTCTGGCTATCGATTGACACTGCGCAGCCAGGGCAGCGGTGGCGAGGAGGTGATCCGCTACAGCTACCAGCGTCCCGGTAATGTGCGCATGGACCTGGAAGCACCCTATCGGGGAGCGGTGTTGATCTACCGTCCCGATACCGGATACGTGAAGCTGTGGCCCTTCGGCTCGCCGGGCAAGCGCCGGGGTATTTCTCTACGCCCCACCAACCGCATGGTACGTAGCTCACGCGGGCACCGTGTGGATCAGTCGGATATTGGCACCCTGTTGCGCAATGTCCAGCAGCTGCAGCGGCATGGCGTTACGCGCGAGCTGGGGGCGTCCGAACTGGATGGCAAGGCAGTGCAGCATATCGTGGTCGAGGCCGAACCCGGTCGCTCGATACACGAAGTGGCACGCTACGACCTCTGGCTCGACGACGAAACGCTTTTCCCATCCAGAGTGATCAGCTACGGCCGAAGGGGCGAGCGCCTCGAGAGCGTTCGCCTCGAGGGTGTGTCCCTGGAGCCGAGCTTCGCTCCGGATGACTTTGATCCCTAGGCCCGTCTCATGGCGAACTTCGACTTCGACACCACCTGGCACATCGACGCGCCGATCAATATTGTCTTCGATACCTTGACCGACTCGCTGCACTGGCCTGACTGGTGGCCTGGGCTCATCGATGTGCAGCCACTTGCGACCGGCGATGACCGAGGCATCGGTCGGACGCAGCGCTTCACCTGGAAGAGCCGCCTGGGCTACTCGCTACGCTTCACGATTTGTATCGTGCGGGTGCATGAGCCTAGCCTGATCGTAGGCGCGGCGAGCGGCGATGTGGCCGGTCTGGGCAGCTGGAAGTTGCAACAGGCAGGGCAAGGCACCCGGGTCGGCTATTGTTGGCAGGTGCGCACGGCACGGCCATGGCTGAGCCTTTTCTCGCACGTGGCACGGCCATTGGTTGTCTGGAATCATCAGGCCATGATGAGTGACGGGCGCCTGGGGCTCGTGCGCTATCTCGATGAACTCGGCCTGATGTCGGCAGGCGATATCCCGAGGTTGGAACCATAATACGTTGGAGGAGGCATTGGGCAGACGGTATGCTTCAAGTCACTAATTTCAAACTACCGCTCAGGTATCAATGAAGGGCACCTCCAACAATCACGGTAACGCCAAGGAGGCGCCCGACACTCCAACTTCGGGCGGTTCCAGCGACTCTGTCTGGCGGCTCCGGCGCGAGCTTGAGCAGGCGCGCCAGGAGATCGCCGAGCTCAAGCGGACCCTGCACCGCGTTCAGCAGATCGCGCGTCTGGGCTACTGGCGACTGAGCCTGAAGACCAGTGAACTATTCTGGTCCGAGGTCATCTACGACATCTTTGGCGTAGACCCCAAGACCTTCGTCCCCAGCCTGACAGCCTTCAAGGCCATGGTGCATCCCGAGGATCTGGAGAGTGTCGAAGCGGCACTGATCCGAGCTCAGCACAAAAACCATCATGATATCGTGCATCGCATCATTCGGCCTGATGGTGAGGTACGCTGGGTCCATGAGCTGGCCGATTACGCTCCCGAAGGAGACGAGCAGATCCTGATCGGAACGGTCCGTGATATCACCGAGCAGAAGAAGCTCGAGCTGCGGCTACGCCAGCTGTCGCGAACCGATGAACTTACCGGCCTGTTCAATCGTCGCTACTTCATGCAGCGCCTGGTGCAGGAACTGGCTCGCTATCGCCGCTATGGCAGGTCCACCTCGGTGGTGCTGTTCGACTTCGACCACTTCAAGCGAATCAACGATACCCACGGCCACCCGGCTGGCGACCAGGTGCTGGTGAAGGTGGGCAAGCTGCTGCAAGAACGGCTGCGTACGAACGACATTCCGGCGCGGCTCGGTGGAGAGGAGTTCGTCCTGCTGCTGCCGGAAACCGGGCCGGAAGAAGCGGTTGAAGTCGCCGAAAAGGTGCGCCGGCTGGTGATGGAGCAGGAGTACACTTCGGAAGAGAAGCACTGCTTCAAGGTGACGATCACCTGTGGGGTCTCGGCGTTCCAGGATGTCGAGGAAACGGTCGAGGCCATCCTGCATCGTGCTGACGAAAATCTCTACCAAGGCAAGCGGACGGGGCGCAATCGGGTGATCTCGGATGGATGGGATAGTTGATAGGACGCCTTTATCGGTGCCTGCTTGCCCTGGCCAGGCCGAATGGCTGGCCGATGCGCTGGACTTGACGTTGGCAGAAGGCTCACCCCAACCGCTGGCCACGCGTCTCTATCAGCAGCTGCGCGAGTGGATTCAGACGGGACGCCTGGCTTGTAGCCAGCGGCTGCCCTCTTCGCGTCAGCTGGCGCGCGAGCTGGGGTTGGGACGCAACACGGTGCTGGCCGCCTTCGATCAGCTGCTGGCCGAAGGCTTCCTGGTGACACGCCATGGCGCGGGCACCTTCGTCGCCGATCTGCCTTTTCCTCACACAGCGCAGCAGTCAACTCGACTGCCAGCCTGGCAGGCAGTGGCGGCCGGGTCCGCCACGTCGCGCACGTTACCGGCGCGAGGGGATGCCCCGTCGCTCTCCACTCGCGGCACGGCGCTGCTGGCGTTCTGCCATGCCAGCCAGGAGCGCCCCATCCTGGCGCCCGGCTTGCCGGCGCTGGATCGTTTCCCCCATGGCCCGTGGCAGCGACTGGTGCGCCGCCATCAGCAGCGCATGCCACGGGACTGGCTGGCCTATCAGGCCCAGGGCGGTGTGCCGGCGCTGCGTGAGGCGCTGGCCGACTATCTGCAGCTCTCACGCTCGGTGCGCTGTCGCCCCGAGCAGATCCTCATCGTGCAGGGGGCCCAGCAGGGCTTCGAGCTGATCGCGCGGTTGCTCAGCGACCCTGGTGACAAGGTCTGGATCGAAGAGCCGGGTTACCCTGGCGCTCAGGCCTGCTTCGCGGCCGCCGGACTCGATCTGCAGGCGGTGCCGGTGGACGACGAGGGGATGAGTATCTCGGCTGCGGCGTGCGCCGAGAGCCCGAGACTGATCTATGTGACACCCTCGCATCAATACCCCAGCGGCGCGACCATGAGCCTGTCCCGCCGCTTGGCGCTGCTGGAAGCCGCCGAGCGGCACGGCGCCTGGGTCGTCGAGGACGACTACGACAGCGAGTTTCGCTATGGGCAGCGTCCCATCGCCGCCCTGCAGGGGCTCATCGACGACTCTCGTGTCATCTACGTGGGCACTTTCAGCAAGGTGATGTATCCTGGGCTGCGCCTGGGCTATGTGGTACTGCCCGAGTCCTTGGTCGAGCCGTTCCGACGGGCCAACGCGCGGCTTCACCGCGAGGGGCAGTACCCGGTACAGGCCGCCTTGGCAGAGTTCATCGTCAACGGCCAGTTCTCTCGTCACATTCGGCGCATGCGTGACTGCTACCGCCGGCGTCAGGCGCTGCTGCGCAAGGCGCTGGCTCCCGCCGTGGCGCGTGGCCTGCGCCTTTCCGACGGGCAGGCCGGCATGCACCTGGTGGCCTGGCTCGACGAGGCGGAACATGAGCGTGCGTTGCTCCAGCGGGGCGTGGAGCAGGGCATCTCGCTGTCGCCGCTGTCGAACTACTACCTCGATACCCCCGCTCGCCCCGGCCTCGTACTGGGCTATGCCGGCACCGAGGAGGCCGAGCTCGAGCGGGCCGGGCGCTGGCTGGCTCGAGAATGGCTGAACCTAAGCTGACATTAGTGCGGATAGCGACGACCTCTGACGACCCTCATCATCGAAGTTGTTACTTGCGAGCCAGCGCTCTAGCTGCGCTTCGACGACGGGCCATTCGCCGTCGAGCAGCGAGAACCAGGCGGTGTCGCGGTTGCGTCCTCCGACCACCCGGTGCTGACGGAATATCCCCTCGAAGCGAAAGCCCAGACGCTTGGCGGCACGCCGCGAGGCGGCGTTGAGCGCATCGCACTTCCATTCATAACGCCGGTAGCCCAGGGCGAAGGCGTGGCGCATCATCAGCAGCATGGCTTCGGTGGCCGCCGGCGTGCGTCGCAGCGCGGGGGTGAAATGGATATGCCCGACCTCGATGCTGCCATGTTCCGGCACGATGTTGAGATAGCTGGCCAGCCCCAGCGCCCGCCCGGATTCCGCTGCGACGATGACGAAGAAGAGCGGATCCTCGCTGCGCGCCCGCGCGACTAGCCAGGCATGACACTGCTCGGTATCGGAGAACGGCAGGCCGCCGGAATAGGCCCAGCGTGCTTGCGGTGTGTCGTGGGGCCCCTCGCCGGGCAACACAAAGGCGGCGAACAGCGAGCTCCCATGGCGCTCGGCCGACAGTGGTTCGAGGCGAGCTCGCTCGCCCAGCAGGGGAGCGCGCTGCGGCCTGCTTGCTGGCTGCCATTCGGGCAGGGCGGCGCCGAGGGGCCGGGCATCTGCGGGTTGCGTGACCGTGCTCATGCCTGCTCCTCCTCGTCTGCCAGTTTCTGCATGTAGCGCCAAAGCTGACGCGCCTGGGGGTCGGCGCTCTGCGCCAGGGCCGCTTCCACCCCTTCCTGGTCGGCCCGGGAGCGCTGTCGGCCGAGCTTGGCCTTGCCCTCGAGCGCTTCGATGCGCAGGCGAAAGCCGACCACGCCGGCCTGCATCTTCTCCAGATAATCGTTCTCACGGCCCAGTGAATCGAGCAGGGCGGGCTCGAAGTGGGCCAGGCTGTGGTCGAGCAGCTCCCGCGTGGCCGCGGTGTCCAGCAGTTCCAGGCGCCCCGTGGCGTGCACGGCCAGGTAGTTCCAGGTGGGCACGGCGGGTTGGCTGGCGTACCAGCTCGGCGAGACATAAGCGTGAGGGCCGCTGAAGATCGCCAGCGCCCGGTTGCCGTCCAGCGCTCGCCAGTGCGGGTTGGCCCGGGCGAAGTGGCCGTAGAGCGCACCGTGTTCGCCTTCGCTTCGTTCCAGCGTCAGGGGCAGGTGGGTGGCCTGCAGATCGGCGCCGATCAGCGCGGCGAAGGAGTAGCGTTCGACCAGCTCCCAGGCCTGCTCACGCGAGAGCCGCATCGATGGGGGAACGTACATGGCGCCTCCGCTCAGATCTGGTCTGCCTGAGTGTCGAACAGCAGGCCGTAGTGGTAGAAGGTGGTATCGCGCTGCCAGCCGAGCGACTCGTAGAGCGCCTGGGCAGTGCGGTTGTCGATCCCGGTGGCGAGCTTGAGATGGCCGACGCCATGGGCTCGAGCGAGCTCCCTGGCGGCCTGCATCAGGGCGCGCCCGACGCCGCTGCGACGAGCTTCGGGGGCGACGAACAGATCGTTGAGCAGCCACAGCGGAGCCAGGCGAACGGTGGAAAGCAGAGGGTAGAGCTGCACGAAGCCCTGCAGTTCCCCCTGGCTGCCTGTGTGGACCAGGATATGCGAATCGCCGCGCTCGAGGCGTGCCTGCAGGAACTGCCGGGCACCCTCGAGATCCGACGGCTGGCGGTAGAACTGCCGGTAGCCGTCGAGCAGCTGACTGAGTGGCTCCAGATCGTTAAGGGTGGCTTGGCGGATGGGCATGGGTGGCTCCTCTTGCGCTGTGGTGGGTGAGGGCCAGTGTGGTATGAATCTGGTTCCTTGCTAAGAGCCAGTTCGATGTCATTCGGGAGAACCACTTTTCGTTGGCAGGGGGCTGCAAAAAACACCGGACATCGGCCATGAGCGGGCTAGAATGGAGCGATGACCCTCTCGACCGAAACCCGCCCTGCAGGCGGCGCGACCCCAGCAGCCGAAATGACGCTGCGCTTGCCCTACCGGCCACCCTATGACTGGCAGGCGATGCTCGGCTTCCTGGCCCGGCGCGCCATTGCCGGCCTGGAATGTATCGACGGCGAGGGCTACCACCGTCTCTTTCACGAGGCGGGGGCGATGGGCTCCGTGAGCGTTACCCACGCTCCGGCCGACACGGCGCTGCATGTCACGCTGCGTCTGCCTGAGCCTATCGATCCGTCCGCCATCGTTGCTCGGCTGCAGCGACTCTTCGACCTGCACGCCGACCCCGAGGCAATACGCCAGGGGCTCGGTCGCGACCCCACCCTGGCGCCATTGGTCGAGCGCCGCCCGGGGCTGCGGGTGCCGGGCGGCTGGGATCCTTTCGAGATCGCCGTGCGCGCGATACTTGGCCAGCAGGTCAGCGTCGATGCCGCCACTCGGCTTGCCGGGAGGCTGGTCGAACGCCTGGGTGAGCGGCTAGCAGAACCGTTCGCCCCTGGCCTGGATCGGCTGTTCCCTCAGCCCGAGCGCTTCACCTTCGCTGAGATCAAGGCCCTCGGCATGCCCGGCGCACGCGCCAACGCCCTGGCTGGCTTGGCCTCGGCCTACCGTGAGCAGCCGCAGCTGTTCGAGCAGTGTGGCGAGCTTGACGACAGCGTAGCGCAGCTGTGCGCGCTGCCCGGTATCGGTGCCTGGACGGCGCACTACATCGCCATGCGAGGGCTGCGGGAGAGCGATGCCTTCCTGCCCTCGGACGTGGCCGTACAGCGGGCGCTGGCGGAGCAGGGCAGACGCCCCACGCCGCGTGAGCTGCTCGCTCGCGCCGAGGCCTGGCGGCCCTGGCGTGCCTATGCCGTGATGCACCTGTGGCATGCCGATGCGGCAACGGCGCAGGCAAAAGCGAGACAGGCGAAAGAAAGGTGGGAGTGATGCGATGCAGCTCTGGCTTGATCTGATGCCGTCCCCAGTGGGCGAACTGAGCCTGGTCGGCGACGAGCAGGGAGCGCTGCGAGCGCTGGAGTTCGACAGCAACGACGAGCGTCTGCATCGCCTGCTGGCGCGTCACTACCGCGATTACAGTCTCTCCAGAGGCAGAGCGCCCGCGCTCGTTCGTGAGGCCCTGGAAGCCTACTTCGCCGGCGACCCGTCCCATCTCGATGCGTTGCCGGTGGCCACCGGAGGTACCGAGTTCCAGCGTCTGGTGTGGCAGGCGCTGCGCGGCATTCCATTCGGCACCACCATGAGCTACGGCGAGCTTGCCGTCAGGATAGGACGGCCCGGTGCCAGCCGTGCCGTGGGCCTGGCCAACGGCGCCAACCCGATCTCCATCGTGGTGCCCTGCCATCGGGTGATCGGCGCCAACGGCACCCTGACCGGCTATGGCGGCGGGCTGCCGCGCAAGCGCTGGTTGGTGGAGCATGAGCGGGGGCTGGTGCAGGGCGAGCTAGCATTTAGCTAGCCGGCTCAGGGCTTGTCCGACAATCCTTCCAACAGCTTGCCGAGCAGTTCGCCCAATGTTTCCTGCTCTTCGCGGCTCAGGGCGTCGAGCATACTGGCCTCGTTCTCGACGTGCTCGGGAATCATGCGCTCCATCAGCGCCAGGCCCTTGTCGGTCAGCGATACCAGCGTGCCGCGTCGATCCTCGGGATTCGGCGAGCGCACGATCAGGCCCGCCTTCTCCAGCCGATCCAGCCGACTGGTCATGCCCCCCGATGAGATCATCAGCGTCTCGAACAGCTGCGTCGGCCCCAGGCGGTAGGGGGCGCCTGCGCGACGCAGCGTCGCCAGCACGTCGAACTCACCGGCCTGCAGGCCGTGTGACTTGAAAAAGACCTGCAACCGCTCCTGGGCGAGCAGCTGCGTGGTCTTCAAATACCCCACCACCTCCATCGGCAGCAGGTCGAGATCGGGCATTTCCCGCTGCCATTGTGCAACGGCGTGCTTGACACGGTTCATGTGGATATTTATCTTCCTATCAAGATACTTTTTGGCAAGATTCTTGTTGCCGCGCTATAGGAGGCGATCATGACCAATTCCACGCTATCGAGCAACCGTACCGGCTGGTATGCCCTGGGTTGCTTGCTGCTGGTCGGCAGCCTACTGGCGCTTTCGCTGGCCGTGGCCAAGCTTGCCGATGACGCCGGCGCACCGCGCCTTGGCTTCCTGATGGTGGCGGTCGCCGGTGCCGGCGTGCTGCTGCTGGCGCTTGCGGCGGTGCAACGCCAGCCGATGAAGCTCGACCGGCGCATCATCGAGTACGCGCTGGTGTCGGGTGCGCTGTTCGCCTTGCCCAATGCACTGGGTTTTCTGGCGGTACGCCACGTGGGGGCGGGCTTCGTTTCGCTCAGCTTCGCCTTTCCGATCCTCGTGACCTGGATGCTGGCGGTAGGCCTGGGCATGGAGCGCATGAACTTACTGCGACTGAGCGGTGTGCTGCTGGGGCTATCGGGCGGGGTGCTGCTGGCATGGGCCAAGGCGGGCGGCATGTCGGGTGCCCAGGGCTGGGTCGTGCTGGTCCTGGCGATTCCCTTGATCATCGCGCTGGGCAACATCTACCGCACCCTGCGCTGGCCCGGTGAGGCGGGGCCGGTCTATCTCGCCGCGTTGATGATGCTGGGTGGCGCTCTAGCGCTTGCCCCCTTCGTGCTGGCATTCGAGGCGCGTCAATTCGCACAATTGCTCGGCTCTGGCGATGTGATCCGGCTGCTGCTTGCCGAGGTTGCCGTCTTCACCGTGCTCTACGTCTTCTACTTCGTGCTGCAGAAAATCGCCGGCCCCGTCTACCTCAGCCAGATCGGCATGGTGGCGGCCCTGGTCGGTACCCTGGTCGCCGTCTTGCTGCTGGGTGAATCGGTGCCGCCCTTCCTCGGCTTGGCGGGGGTACTGGTAGCCCTCGGTGCTGGACTGTTCCACCGTGGCGCTTCGCAACACACGTCACCGCCGACGCTGGCCGTGGCGAAACCTTGAACCGGGAGAAAATCATGTCCGTCATGGAAGCCCTGCACTGGCGCTATGCCGCCAAGCGCATGAATGGAACGAAGGTGGCGCGAGAAGCGCTGGACAACATCCTCGATGCGGCGCACCTGGCGCCATCCTCCTACGGGCTTCAGCCCTACAGCGTGCTGGTGATCGAAGCGCCGGCACTGCGCGAGCGTATCCGGGGTAAAGCCTGCGACCAGCCCCAGGTCAGCGAATGCTCCCATCTGCTGATCTTTGCCGCCTGGTCCGAGGTCGATGGACGACACGTGGATGAGCTGATCGAACTGACAGCCGCCTCCCGCGGCCTCGATCCGAAAGAGTTGGAAGGGTATCGGCAGGCACTGCATGACGCCGTCGCCGGCTTCGCTACGCCCGAGGCGCGGCAGCAGTGGGCGGCTCGGCAGGCCTATATTGCCCTGGGTACGGCCTTGACCGCCGCGGCAGTGCAGCGAGTCGATGCCTCGCCGATGGAGGGGTTCGATCCTGCCGCGCTGGATGCCCTGCTGGGGCTCGAAGAGCAGGGCCTGCGCAGTGTGGTGTTGTTGGCGCTTGGCTATCGCGATACGCAACAAGATCGCCTGGCCGGGCAGGCCAAGGTGCGCTGGCCCAAGGAGCGGTTCGTGGTGGAGTTGAGCGGGGCCTAGACGCTACCTTCCTTTTCGATCACCAGTACCCGGGCTTCGCCGACTGGGCTTGCGACATGCTCGGTACCTACCGAGGCATAGAAGATATCGCCCACTTCCAGCAGTTGGCTATGCTCGACACCTTCGCAGCGATAGCGCATTTCCACCTGGCCATCGAGGACAACGAAGACTTCCTCGCCGTCGTTGATGTGCCAGCGGTAGGGCTGGTCGGTCCAGTGCAGTCGGGTGGTGATGCCATTCATGTTGGCGATGTTCTGGGCTCCCCAGGCACGCTCGGCGGTGAAGTCCCGGCTGCGGGTGATTTTCATCGGCTTCCTTGATTGTGTAGGCGCAAGCTGAGAGATCCATACTAAGCCAATGCTGGCTTTACACAAACCACGCGACCTCGAGGTCGTTGTTTCAGCGCTGGCTGCCCGGTGCGCCATGATGATGTCTCGCCTGTCGATTCACGGCATGCTGGTTCGATCCCTTATCAGGCAGCCATGAGGCTGCGCTTACTGGAGGAAGTCCCATGCAATACATGCTGATGTGCTGTATCGACGAGGCGCTGTGGAACGGCCTGCCCGATGCCGAACGCGATGCCGTCATGACCGATTACCACGCCTTGATCCAGGAAATGGTCACCAGCGGGCACTATCGTGGCGGGGCTCGGCTGCAGACGGTGGCCTCGGCCACCACCCTGCGCGAGCAGAACGGCAATACGGTGATGCTGGACGGCCCCTTCGCCGAGAGTCGCGAGCAGCTGGGCGGCTTTCACGTGGTGGAGTGTCGCGACCTGGACGAGGCCCTGGCGCTGGCTCGGCGTATACCGCCGCTGCGGGTCGGCGGTTCGGTGGAGGTGAGGCCGGTGGATCCCGCCTATCGCTTGTGAGGACTGCGTGTCTCTGGATGAGCTGTATCGTCGCGAATATGGCCGCGTGCTGGCCAGCCTGATTCGCCGCTTCGGTCACTTCGAGCTGGCCGAGGATGCCGTGCAGGCGGCCTTCGAGGCGGCAATGGTGCAGTGGCCGGCCGAGGGCTGGCCGCCGAACCCGACCTCGTGGCTGATCGCCACCGCGCGCCACAAGGTAGTCGACCAGCTGCGCCACCAGCAGATGCGCGAGCGCAAGGGCGACGAGCTGCGTCAGCATCTGGAGCTGCTGCTGGACCACGACCTCGAAGCCGAGCCCCTCGACGGCCTGCGCCTGATCTTTGCCTGCTGTCACCCCGCCCTGGCCCGCCCCGCCCAGGTGGCACTCACGCTGCATACCGTGGGTGGGCTGCGTACCGAGGAGATCGCCCGGGCCTTCATGGTGCCGGTGCCGACTTTGGCCCAGCGCCTGGTGCGGGCCAAGGCCAAGATTCGCGATGCCGGCATTCCTTTCGAGGTGCCCGACGACGCCGCCTTGGGCGAGCGCCTGGAGCCGGTGTTGGCAGTGATCTACCTGATCTTCAACGAAGGCTATGCGGCCAGCTTCGGTGACGACTGGGTGCGCGGCGATCTGTGTCGCGAGGCGATTCGGCTGGGACGCATGCTGGTGCGGCTGCTACCGGCGGAGCGTGAGGCGCGGGGGCTGCTGGCGCTGATGCTGCTGCATCATGCCCGGCGCGATGCACGTACCGACTCGACCGGCGATATCGTGTTGCTGGATGATCAGGATCGCTCGCGCTGGCACGCCGATGAGATTGAGGAGGGCAGTGCTCACGTGGGGATCGCGCTGCGTGGCGGCATGCCCGGTGGCTATGCAGTGCAGGCTGCCATCGCCGCATTGCACGCCGAGGCGGCGACGCCTGATGACACCGACTGGCGGCGCATCGCCGCACTCTACAGCTTGCTTTACACCATCCAGCCTACGCCTGTGGTAGCGCTCAATCGAGCCGTGGCGGTGGCCATGGCCGATGGGCTGCAAGCGGGCCTGGAGCAGCTCGACAAGATTCACCTGCCCGGCTATCACCTGTTGCCCGCCACGCGTGCCGACCTATTGCGGCGGCTGGGGCGCCATGAAGAGGCGGCCGAGCAGTACCGCCAGGCGCTGAGGCTGGTGACCCAAGGCGCCGAACGGCGCTTCCTCGAACGTCGCCTGCGTGAAGTCGCGGTACCGCTGTGAGATGTCGATTTGCTGGGCGTCGGTTCGATGAATCCATGAGCTCAGCCATTCGGGCTCGCTCAACCATTGGAGAGAAGACCATGAGCTACGTCGATGGATTCGTATTACCGGTGCCAGAAGGCAATCTCGATGCCTATCTGGAGATGGCCCGGAAGGCCGGGGAGGTCTGGCGAGATCTCGGTGCGCTGGAATATGTGGAGTGCGTGGCCGATGACGTCAAGCCGGGCGTGCATACCTCCTTTCCACAGAGCGTCAAGCTCGAGCCGGGAGAGACGGTGATCTTCGCCTGGATTCTCTACCCCTCGCGAGAGGAGCGCGATCGCATCAATGCCAAGGTGATGGAAGACCCACGCATGGCGGACATGATGGACCCGGCCAATCACCCCTTCGATGGCAAGCGAATGATCTGGGGCGGTTTTCGCGAGCTGCTGCGTCTGCCCTAGAGCAGCCATGCCACGCCAAGCCCCGCCACTGCAGAGGCCAGCATGGGCCCGGTGATACAGCGGGTCAGGTAGCCGGTGCCTGTGCCCAGGGTCAATACCACCTTGAACAGGTTGTTCATCGAGGCGGCCAGCACGATCCCGACGACGGCAGTGGAGAGTTCGATCGAGCTGGTGGCCATGCGGCTCAACGATAGCGCCACGGCATGCACGTCAGCGGTTCCAGACACGGCGGCCAGCAGGTAGATGCCGGCATCGCCCAGCCAGGCACGCAGCCACTCGCCCAGCACCATGACCACTGCCAGCAGGGCACCAAGCAGCAGTGCTGCGCGCAGCTCAAGGGGGTTCTGAGTCATGGGGCGGTCGGCCGTGATGTCATGACGGTGACGCCGCCATAACCACAGTGCTGGAAGATAAAGCGTCAGCCCCATGGCGGTGAGCGGAACCAACAGCTGAGACAGCAGGGCTGGGCGGATCAGGGCGGCGTAGAGTAGCAGCCGGGGCAGCATGGTGCCGCAGGCCAGCAGGATGCCGGCGGCCAGCATGGGCGCGAGCTGCGGTTCGCGGCGCGCCTGGCGAGCGTACTGCAGGGTAAGAGCGGTGGAGGAGGTGAGTCCCGCGAAGAGGCCGGTAAACAGGATCCCCTTCTCCGTGCCGCCCAGGCGCACCGCAAAGTAGCCGATGAAGGAGATCGAGGCGATCAGCACCACCAGCCACCAGATCTCGTAAGGGTTGAGCACGCCGCCGGGCCCCATGTCCTCATTGGGCAACAGCGGCAGGACTACTACGCTGATCAGCAGCAGTTTCAAGGCAGCATCGAGTTCGTTGGAGCGTAACTTGTAGAGCAGGCCATGGATCTCACGCTTGTTGTCGAGGATCAGCGCGGTGACCACGGCGCAGGCTGTCGCCAGCGCTATGTCGACACCTACCGCCAGGGCGCCGAAGCAGAAGGTCAGCAGCAGGCCGATCAGGCCGGTGATGCTGTAGTCCCCGCTCTTCTCCATGCTGGCCCGGTAGCCGACCAGCGCGATGCCGGCAATCGCCAGGAAGATCAAGGGGAAGGCCCAGGGCATGAGCGTCTCCGAAAGCAGCGCTGCAATGCCGCCGAACAGCCCTACCAGAGCATGGGTGCGTATGCCCGCCACCCGCTCGCCCCACTCGCGCTCGCGGGCGGACCAGCCCCGCTCGATGCCGATCAGCGCGCCCAGCAATAGCGCCACGGCAAGTTCCACAAGCACGGCGTTATCGGCCAGAAAGTCGCTGGCAAGATCGTCCATGGCGTTTCCTTTCCCTGGAAAGCGTTTCCTCTAGCGTGGAAGGCGAAAGCGCGGGGTTCAAATCGGCCTGGGTCAGGGCTCCCCGTCTTTAAGGTGCTGGCGCGCCTCGTCAGCACTCTCGTAGATGTGGGGAGCCACGGCTCGTGCCTCCAAGGCGTGGCCCAGCTTCCTGCGCATGAAGCTGCTGGTGGTGTAGCGGGTGACCCGGTGGTAAAAGCGGTACTCGAGGTCGTGAACCATCTCCGAGTAGGCAGCCAGCAGGTGATCGTCGATGCGAAAGTGATCGTAGTTGACGTAGGCATAGACCCTGCGGCCCAGCGGGGCCAGCAGAGCCTCGACCGTGTCGCGAATGGCATCGATATCGGCGTGGCTCGCGATGCGCAGGTTCTCGAAGTTGATGAACAGCAGGTCCTCGTCCGGCGCGAAGTGAAAGCGGCTTTTCAGCGGCATGGCGAGCAGCTCCTCTCGCAGCCCCATCGGCTCAGGCCGGAAGATGCGCGCGTCCATCGGCTGCAGTGGCCGTGGCATCAGCGGCGTGAAGTCCATCTGAGCAAGGATGTCCCGTTCCAGCTCGACCCCGGGGGCAATCTCGACGAGGGCCAGCCCGGCGGTAGTGAGCTCGAACACGCAGCGCTCGGTGACATAGCGGACTGGTTTCTCGTCCCGTGCCGCCAATTGGCCGCTGAAGGTGCGCTGTTCCACCTCGGCGACGAACTTGCGGGCGCCGCCTGCCGGCAGCCGCAGGGCGCCGTCGATGATGGCGAGCTCCTCCCGGCTGGCCGTGAAGGTGCCCATGAACACGACCTTGCGGGCGTTCTGGCTGATGTTGATGAAGCCCCCGGCGCCGGCCAGGCGCTTGCCGAAGCGCGAGACGTTCACGTTGCCCTCGGCATCGACCTGGGCCATGCCGAGAAAGGCGATGTCCAGGCCACCGCCGTCGTAGAAGTCGAACTGGGCCGGCTGGTCGATGATGGCCTGAGTGTTCAGGGCCGCGCCGAAGTTGAGCCCGCCGGCAGGTAGACCGCCAATCACGCCAGGCTCGGCGGTCAGGGTCAGTAGTTCGAGGATGCGCTCCTCGCTTGCCACCGAGCTGATGCCTTCGGGCATGCCGATGCCCAGGTTCACCACGCTGTTGGCTGCAAGCTCGAAGGCGGCGCGTCGGGCGATGATCTTGCGTGCCGAGAGCGGCATGCGTTCCGGGGCCGCCATGGGCGCCTTGATCTCGCCGGAAAAGGCGGGGTTATAGGCGGTGCTGAAGGTCTGCCAATGATGCTCTGGCTCCTCGCAGATCACGATGCAATCCACCAGCACGCCGGGTATGCGCACGTCCTTTGGCGATAGGGTTCCGCGCTCGGCCAGACGCTCCACCTGCACGATCACCACGCCGCCGGAATTGCGTACCGCCGTGGCGATGGCCAGCGATTCCAGCACCAGGGCCTCGCGTTCCATGGTCACGTTGCCCAGGGTGTCGGCGGTGGTGCCACGAAGCAGCGCGACCTGCAGCGGCAGGGCCGGGTAGAAGAGATATTCCTCGCCGTCGATGGGCAGAAGGGTGACACGATCCTCGGTGGTAATGTCGTTGATCTTGCCGCCGCCCAGGCGTGGGTCGACGAAGGTGCCGAGCCCCACCCGGGTCAGGGTGCCGGGCTTGCCGGCGGCGATATCGCGAAACAGGTGGGAAATCACCCCCTGGGGCAGGTTCCAGGCCTGTATGTGTCCCTCGATGGCCAGTCTCTGCAGTGCCGGCACCAAGCCCCAGTGACCGCCGATTACCTTTTTTACCAGCCCTTCATGGCCGAAGTGGTTGAGTCCTCGTGACTTGCCATCGCCCTGGCCCGCTGCATACATCAGGGTGAGGTCACGGGGCTCGCCGGTTTCCAGAAAGCGCTCTTCCAGCGCAACCGCCAAGTGCTCCGCGAAGCCGATGCCGACGAAACCACCGGTGGCCACGGCGTCCCCGGTGCGGATCAGCTCCACCGCTTCCCGTGCGGAAACCACTTTGCCCTTTTCGGTGAAGGGGCGGCGGGACAGCAGGGGATGGGTGTCTGGTTGCATTGTTCTGCTCCTCTCTGCCGGATCGAATCACGTTACCATGCCCGGCTCAACCACACTTGACACAGAGCAATAGGCCCGTTGGGTGGGAAGATTATGATGCGAGTCAAGGTGCTGGGAATAAGCCCAGGCCACCATGGAGCTCTCTCGCCTATGGGCATATATTCGTTACACTGCATAAGCCCATGGGGGGATTGAGCCAGTGCTGCTAGACAGGGCCAGGCAATGAATGCAAAGCATCTGACGGAGAAAGTCATGCGACTGAAGGGCAAGAGCGTCATCGTGACAGGTGGGGCCAGCGGCATTGGGCTGGCCAGCGTGGAGCGTTGCCTGGCCGAGGGGGCCGATGTGGTGCTCTCCGATATTGCGTCTAGCGATGGTCAGGCGCGAGCCGCCGCATTGGACGGCGAGTTTCCCGGGCGCTGCCTGTTCATCTCGGCGGACGTCGCCGATACCCAGCAGGTAGACAGGCTATTCCAGGATGCGGTGGCCGAGTTCGGGCGTGTGGACGCCGTCTTCAACAACGCCGGTATTGGCGGTATCGCCCCTTCCGACGAGGTGAGCGACGAGGACTTTCTGCGTGTCATCGATATCAATCTGAACGGCGTCTTCCGCGTGGCCAGGGCGGCGCTTCGGGTCATGTATCCTCAGGGCAGTGGCAGTATTGTCAACTGCGCCTCGATTCTGGGCGTCTTTGGTCAGTCCCAGACCGCGGCCTACACGGCGGCCAAGGGTGGCGTGGTCAACCTGACCCGCACCCTGGCCATCGAAGCAGCGCCGAAAGGCGTGCGCGTCAATGCCATCGGCCCGGGCTACATCGACACGCCGCTGCTCGCGGAGCTCGATGACGCGCTGCTGCAAGGGCTCATCGGGCTCCATCCTCTCGGCCGGCTGGGACGCCCGGAAGAGGTGGCAAATGCTTTCCTGTTCCTGGCCAGCGACGAGGCCAGCTTTGTCACCGGTGCTCACCTGATGGTCGACGGCGGCTTTACTGCCGGCAAGTCGTAGCAAGCGGGAAGGATGGCAGGGCGGCCGCAAGGCTGCCATGCTGAAGGGCGACCCTTTCGCCTTTCGGGAGAGCCACGATGTCCTTGCCTGTTTCCGGTTCCGCGAGTCGCCTGTTATCCCTGCTTTGCGGCGTGATGCTGCTGGCACTGAGCCTGGGAGCAGGCGCGCGTGAGCTTGCCGCCGAGATCGACGAGATGGTCGAAGTGGAAGTGGCCACCGTGGGGCTCGCCGGTTTCGGCGGACCGCCCGTGGTTCTGCTGCGCGAGCCGGGTGAGCGCGAGGTCATTCCCATCTTTATTGGCCCGAACGAGGCCGGAGCGATCCTGCGTGGCCTCGCTGGAGAGCGCTCTCAGCGTCCTATGACCCACGACCTGCTCAACGACGTGCTTGACGGGCTCGAGGCCAGGCTGGAGCGGGTCTATGTCGATGCCATCGTCGATCATACCTTCCTCGGCATGCTCGAACTGAGCCTTCCGGGGAGTGACGACAAGCTGCGTATCGACAGCCGTCCCAGTGATGCCATCGCCCTGGCCATCCAGGCGGGGGCAAGCATCCACGTGGCTCCGCAGGTGCTTGAGGCGGCCCGGGACATCGAGTACGAAGGGCTTGATGATCAGGTCGTGGTGGCCTTGGGCATTACCGTGGCGCCGGTCACCGATGACCTGCGCGAGGCGCTGGGCCTGCCTGACCAGCCTGGCGTGCTGGTCAACGACGTGCGTGGACCGGCCGCCGAGGCTGGCCTTCAACCCGGTGCCTTGCTGCTCGAAGTGAATGGCGAAGTGCCCGAGACGCCGCTGAGCTATCTTGAGCTGGTTCGTGATACGCCCGTCGATGAAGATGCCAGGCTGCGCTATTGGCAGGAAGGCGAAGAGCACGAGCTGGAGGTCACCACCGATGTGCCTCCGCGAGAACCCATGCCGCGGCCGCGACAGGACGTGCCCGGAATACGCACATAATGTCTGCGTAACATTCATTTGTTTTGTTACTTTAGATTAATGGCTGCTAATAAAAATTAAGCAAGTCAGCCTCAAGTTATTCCTTTTTCGGCCGCTATAGGTGCTGAGGCTAGCTGGTTTTCTAATGCAATATTCCATCAGATACTTTAAACAAGCCTTCTGGTCTACCCACGTGCCGCATCGCGGTCGTGAATGAAATGCCTCCTGCATGGTGCGGCTTTCAGGATCATGATCAAGACAACTGCAAGGGGCTGGTATGCGCATTAATTTTCCCGTGACACAGGTCGAGTACCCGCTGGCGGATGACGACCTGTTGATTTCCCGCACCAATCTCAAAGGACAGATCACTTACGCCAACCCCTCCTTCGTCCGGGTCAGCGGCTTCAGCCTGGAAGCGCTGCTGGGGGCCAACCACAACCTCGTGCGACATCCCGATATGCCACCGGCGGCCTTTGCCGATTTCTGGGCTACCATCCGGCGCGGCGAGGTGTGGTCGGGGCTGGTCAAGAATCGGCGCAAGAATGGCGACCACTACTGGGTGCGTGCCAATGCCGTGGCGCTCAAGGAGCAGGGGCGCGTGGTCGGCTACGCTTCGCTGCGGGTCAAGCCTGCGCCCGCAGAAGTGAAGCTGGCCGAGGCCGTCTACAGTGCCTGGCGTGATGGCAAGGGCAAGCGCTACACGCTGCAGAGAGGCCAGATATGTCGTCGCCACCCGCTGGCCTGGCTCGCCGGGGTGCATTGGCGCTCGGCGACGCTGCAGACGCGCCTGCTGACCCTGGTGGCCACCGCCACGATAGGGGGGCTGTTATTCCATCAGTGGCGACTATCCAGTGAGCTGCTGCCGCTTGGCGCCGGCTTGCTGGCGCTTGCACTAGTGCTGGGACTGGGTATGAGTGTCTGGGCGCGCATCCCTCGTGCCATCAAGAGCTTGAGGGGGTTCGTGCTGCAAGTGGCGGCGGGTAACCTCACCGTTGAACCACCTGCGCACGGCCGTGATGATGTTGGTCAGCTTGTCGAGGCCTTGGCGACTATGAAAAAGGGGCTGGGCGGCATTGTTCAGGACGTGAATCATGGCACCGAGCGGGTCAGCCCCTCGGTGGCTGGCATTCGCCAGAGCAACGCCTCGATCACCCGTGAAAGCGAGAACCTGGCCACCTCGGTACAGCAGACAGCGGCCAGTACCGAGCAGCTCACCGCAACCGTCACACAGAATGCCGACCATGCCCGGCAGGCAAGTCAGCTGGCGCTGTCCAACGTGAAGGAAGTGCGGGACTCCGGCGAGGGCATGGCCCGGGTCGTTCAGCGCATGGCGGCCATCACCGATAGCGCCAGGCATATGACAGAGACCGTCTCGCTGATCGATACCATCGCGTTTCAGACCAATATCCTGGCACTGAATGCTTCGGTCGAGGCGGCGCGGGCCGGCGAACATGGCAAGGGGTTTGGCGTCGTAGCCAGCGAGGTACGCACCTTGGCCAACCGTTCCGCCGAGGCGGCCAAGGCGATACACCGACTCATCGAGGCCACCAACAGCGAGATCGAGGCGGGTGGCAAGGTAGTGGAGGATACCGCAGGAGCTATTGCGCGGGTGGTCGAGGCGAGCAATCGCGTCAATGACATCATGGGCGAGATCAGCGCAGCTTCGGTGGAGCAGAGCAGTGGCATTGCCCAGATCGCCAGCGCGCTGAGCACAATGGAGCATGGGGTACAGCACACGACGAGCCAGATGCAGGCGACCGATGCGTCCACCCAGGCACTGGCTGCCGAGACGCATCAGCTAATCAATGCCATTCGTGCCTTCCGCACCGTCAGCGACGGTCGTGAGCTGCAGCCTGAGATCACGGCGTAGCCGCCGGCACTTCAGCCGGAGGTGTAGCAAAGCTGTTGTAAGAAACGCTCGGCTGCAGCATGACGACTTGATATTGGAGGTTAATTGTAGGGTCCCGGATGATCAAATCGCCTATAGGAGTTATCCTTTGCTAGCCGCCAGGGAGCTTCTTCAGCAATTCATCCGGGAACAGGTTCATGGACATCAAGCTGCATAAACAAGCGACGACGACACCGAAGATCCGTGCCGAGATCCAGGCAGCCCCCTCCAGCATCACGGATAGCGAGCTGGCCCGGCAGTATGGCGTAGCTACTGCGACCATCCGGCGATGGCGTTACCGCGACGATGTCTATGACCGATCGCATACCCGTCACAACCTCCTGGCCACGCTCACAGCTGAGCAGGAGGAGGTGCTGATCACGGCTCGTGAGTTCCTGCGCCTCGGCCTGGATGACCTCCTCGTCGTGGCGCGTGAGTTCCTGAACCCCGGCTTGTCGCGCTCCGCCCTGCATCGCATGCTCAAACGGCGTGAGGTTCCGACGCTGGCGGAACTGGCGCGGCAGGATGCCGGTGGCGACGAGAAACCCCGGCACAAGCCCTTCAAGGACTATGAGCCGGGCTACGTGCATATCGACATCAAGCACCTGCCTCAGATGCCCGACGAGGAGCAGAAGCGCTACCTGTACGTTGCCATCGACCGTGCGACACGCTGGGTCTACCTGGAGGTGCGACGCAGCCAGTCCGCGAAGGATGCTCGGGCGTTTATGAAGCAAGTGGAGAAGAAGGCGCCCTTCAAGATCCAGACGGTACTGACCGACAACGGGCTACCTGCGGTTGCCGTTGCATCATGGACAAAAAGATCCTTACTGATGTCAGCATAGCTCAGACATCAGCA
>NZ_JACEFT010000032.1 GCF_013697085.1 Billgrantia kenyensis | reverse complement strand
AACTCGTCGCTGTACTTGTTCCTCATAGAAAAACCCCGAAGGTTGGATTGGGTGTCCAACTTTCGGGGTGCAGTTCACATCCAGCGCGGGCCTTTTCATTACCTAAATTTTTCCATTGTCTCGCGATACCCCACAAAGTCCTCGCGCCGCTGTTCGATACGCGCCAGGGCATTGCTGTCGCCGCTTTGCTCCGCCACCCCGCGCGCCACGTCGAGTTGGCGAATCGCCCGTTGGATATCGCCGGTGAGCTGCATGTGCTCGGCCCGAGCGAGGTGCCCCCAGGCCTCGCGGCCGCTGCGTCCGGCGGCTTCGGCCAGTAGGGTGAAGACTTGGGGATCCTCCGGTCGCTTGTCGGCAAGATCACGCAGGATGCGATATGCCTCGTTGGGGGCGCGCTGCAAGGTGGCCTCGCCCATGACATAGGTGGCCGGCATGTGCCCCGGCATCAGTCGCAGGACTCGCCGGCTGCGTTCGATGGCGTCGTCGTAACGGCCGGCTTCGAAGGCGACCTCAGCGGCGCTCACCGGCAGTATGGCCAGGTCGGGCAACTCCCGTGCCAGGTTATCGAGCTGGCTCAGCGCGCTGTCGATCTGGCCGTGATGAGCGGCGATAAGGGCGTCCAGGTAGCGCTTGGCGACGGTCGGGGCATTGTCCTGGGCCAGGCGAGTGGCTGCCTGTTGGGGGTCGCGCTGATGGATTGTCAGCAGTGCCCGGGCGCGTATCAGGTCATACGTCGGGTCGTCCTCGCGGGGGCGAACGGCCTCCAGCTGCGAAGCGCGGGCTTCGGCATCGCTGATGCGTGACTCGGTCAGCGGGTGGGTGAGCAGGAACTCCGGCGGGTTGCCGCCCTGCAGGCTCACCTGGCGCTGCATGGCGCGAAACATCCTGACCATGGCCTGGGGGTCGTAGCCGGCCTGGGCCATGGTCTGCAGGCCAAGTCGATCCGCCTCCTGCTCAAAGCGGCGCGAGTAGGCCAACTGATCCTGAATGAATGCGGCCTGGGAGCCCATGGCAGCAGCGATACCGGCATCGCCGCCGCCGCTGGCGGCGATCAGCAGGCCGCCCAGCATCGCAGCCATGGCCGGTATCTGGGCCTGCTCGGCGCGGGCCTGGCCGCGAGCGTAGTGGCGCTGGGAGAGGTGCCCCAGTTCGTGGGCCAGCACAGAGACGACCGCATCCTCCTCGTCGGCGAAGGCGAACAGGCCCGCATTGACACCAATGACTCCGCCAGGCACGGCGAAGGCGTTTAGCGTACGGCTGTCCACCAGCGCGACCACGGTACGCGTGTCGGAGATGCCGCTGTGCGGCACCAGGCGTGCCAACATCGTCTCCACGTAGTCCTGAGCGATGGGGTCCTGCCAGATGGGCGCGCGAGCCTGGAACTGGCGCAGCCAGGCGCGACCCAGGCGGAACTCTTCGCCGGTCATCGCCTGGCTTGAGCCGGTGAGACTGGGTAGCCCGTAATCGTCCGAAGCGTTAGCCGGGCCGGGCATGGTCAATGCCAAGCCGAGGGCCAGAGCGACAACGCCAGCAGTCAAGCGGGTTCGGGTCGTGCGCAGCATGTGCCAATCTCGTCAGTAGTCATGGTCAGTTTGTATCCGACATTGATTCGGCCCGCAAAGTGCCTTTAAATCTCAAGGGTTTTGCGCTTACCTGCAAGGCATCTGTCGCATGCGGCAAGCGAATTGGTATTTTTCCGGGAGACGACATGGCTGTGCAACCTGACGACGTACTCGATGCCTGCGGCCTTCCCTGCCCGCTTCCCCTGCTCAAGGCAAAGCAGTCACTGGCTCGACTGAAAGCGGGCCAGGTGCTGGAGATCAGGGCAACCGACGCTGGCTCCTGGCGTGATTTCGAGACCTTTGCTGCTCACAGCATTCACGAGCTGATGGCACGCGAGGAGCGGGGCGAGGTTTATCATTACTGGCTGCGCAAGGGCGAGGACTCCACTTCATGACCCTGCGCGAGGTCTTCAAGAGTTGGGTCGAGCACTACTTCTCCGATGAAGAGGCAGTCATCCTGCTGGTGCTGCTGGTGCTTGGCTTCGCCGTGGTGATTCTCTTCGGCCGGATGCTGGCGCCGTTCCTCACTGCGTTGGTGATCGCCTTTCTGCTGCAAGGGGGGGTCAACGCTCTGACGCGCCGCGGTGTGCCGCACCTGCTGGCCGTGACGCTGGTATTCCTGGGCTTTATCGGGGTATTGCTGGCGCTGGCTTTCATCCTGATGCCACTGATATGGAATCAGCTCGTGGGGCTGGTGCAGGAAACACCGCGCATCGTGGCCAGTGGCCAGCGCTGGCTGGATGACGTTCAGGAGCGCTACCCCAACCTGGTGACGCCTGACCAGGTGCAGGAGTGGATCGCCGTGGCGGGCCGTGAACTGACCCAGTTCGGCCAGCGTGCCCTGACGATGTCGCTGGCCTCGCTGGGCAATGTCCTGGCCCTGATCATCTATCTGGTACTGGTGCCGATCCTGGTCTTCTTCCTGCTCAAGGATCGCGAGCAGCTGGTTGAATTCACGTTGTCGCTGCTGCCCCAGCAGCGCTCGCTGATGACCCGCATCTGGCAGGAGATGGATACCCAGATTGCCAACTACGTCCGTGGCAAGTTCGTCGAGATCATCATCGTCGGCACGGTGTCGTTCTTCACCTTTGCCTTTTTCGGCTTGCCTTATGCGGCCCTGCTCGCGGTGCTGGTGGGCTTCTCGGTGCTGGTGCCCTACATTGGCGCCGCCGTGGCCACCCTGCCGGTGGCCGCCGTGGCGGGCTTCCATTTCGGCATGAGCGAGCAGTTTCTCTACGTGCTGATTGCCTACGGCGTGATCCAGGCGCTGGACGGCAATGTGCTGGTGCCTATCCTCTTTTCCGAGGCGGTCAACCTGCATCCGGTATCGATCATCGTGGCGGTGCTGTTCTTTGGCGGCGTGTGGGGCTTCTGGGGCATCTTCTTTGCCATTCCCCTGGCGACGCTGCTCAAGGCACTGGTCTATGCCTGGCCAAGGGGGATCAAGCAGCACCAGGCAGAGGAGGCGCGAGCCGCGGAGTCGGCGGACCATTGAACCGGCCAAGCCGTCGCGACGGCTCGGCCGCATGGGCTATCCCTCGGCGTGCAGGGCCTGGGCGGCTTCCAGCACTTCCTGGGCATGGCCCTTGACCTTGACGCCGCGCCACTCACGAGCAAGCTTGCCCTCGGCATCGATCAGAAAGGTGCTGCGCTCGATGCCGAGATGTTCCTTGCCATACAACTTTTTCAGCTTGATCACGTCGAACAGCTTGCAGACTTCCTCGTCCTTGTCGGAAATCAGCTCGAAATTGAAGGCCTGCTTGGCCTTGAAGTTCTCCTGAGCACGAATGCCATCGCGTGAAACGCCGAGGATGACGGTGTCGACAGTATCGAAGTCTGCTTTGCGGTCACGGAAGTCGCCGCCTTCGGTGGTACAGCCGGGGGTGCTGGCCTTGGGGTAGAAGAACACGACTACCTGGCGCCCCTTGAGGTCGGCGAGAGAGACCGTGGTGTCGCCGGTGGCGGTGGCGGTGAAGTCGGGCACGGGCTGGCCGATGGCAAGGGTCATGGGTGTCTCCTCTGGCTGGGTGGAATGCGCATTATTACATGCAGCACGGCGCGTGCTGTCAAAGAGCTGTTGGCCGTGCTGTACAGGCCTGTGCGGCCTGAGTACCATTTACCCTTTGCTCGTGGTCCTGAGCGGGACACCCGAGTGCGGCATGAGCGGATTTGCGGAGAGGAACGAGAGGATGATCACTGGCAGTATCGTCGCCCTGGCGACGCCGATGAAGGCCAATGGCGATATCGACTGGGAGGCGTTGCGCCGCTTGGTGAACTTCCATCTGGAGAACGGTACCGACGGTATCGTGGCGGCCGGCACCACCGGTGAGCCCACCACCATGTCGTTTGCCGAGCACTTCGACGTGATTCGCGCCGTGGTGGAAGAGGTCGACGGTCGTATCCCGGTGATCGCCGGCACCGGGGCCAACGCCACCTCCGAAGCCGTGGAGCTGGCCCGCTATGCCAGTGAGGTCGGCGCCGACTATTGCCTCTCGGTGTGCCCCTATTACAACAAGCCCACCCAGGAAGGGCTCTACCGCCACTTCAAGGCGGTGGCCGAAGGCAGCCGCCTGCCGGTCATCCTCTACAACGTGCCTGGCCGTACCTGCTCCGACCTCTACAACGAGACGGTGATGCGCCTGGCCGAGGTCGACAACATCATCGGGCTCAAGGATGCCACCGGCAACCTCGAGCGCGCCGAGGATCTGATCGCACGGCTCAAGGGCAGCGGCTTCATGCTCTATTCCGGAGATGACGGCACCGCCTGTGAGTTCATGCTGATGGGCGGCCACGGCGATATCTCGGTCACGGCCAACGTGGCTCCTAAGGCCATGCACGAGCTGTGCGCGGCAGCCGTCGCGGGTGACGCCGACCGGGCACACCAGATCAATACTCGCCTCATGCCGCTGCATACCAACCTCGGCATCGAGTCCAACCCGATCCCGGTCAAGTGGGCGCTGCACCGCATGGGCATGATCGACCAGGGTATCCGCCTGCCGCTCACCTGGCTGTCCAGCAAGTACCACGCCACGGTAGACGAGGCGCTGCAACTGGCCGGTGTAATCGACGATTGAGGTGTGTGGGAATCCCCGCCGCCCCGAGAACCTGACTGCAAGGTGAATGCATGAATTGTGCGCTGAAATGGATGCCGCTGGTGGCTCTGGCTGCCCTGGCCACCGCCGGCTGTGCCCGCGAAGGCTTTTATGACGATCGCAACATCGATTATGTGGAAGCTGAGCGCAGTGCGCCCCTGGTGCTGCCCGAGGGCCGCAACACTCAGCGCTACCGGGATATCATGCCGGTGCCCGAGGCTCAGGGTACCCTGCGCAGCGGCAGCGAGCGCTTCCGTGCACCGAGCCCAACGCGCATGGCAGCGGGCGGGGCGGCGGAGCGGGACTTCGTCGAACGGCGTGAGATTGGCAGCGAGCGCTGGCTGGTGGTCGCCGCCGATCCCGGTATGGTGTGGCCTCAGCTGCAGGACTTCGCTCGTGCTCGTGGGCTGCAGGTGCAGGCCAGCGACGATGCACGGGGCGTATTGGAAACGGCCCAGGGCCGGCTGAGCGTGCGCCAAGGGCTGCGCGCCGGTGACAGCGAGGTGCGCTGCGAGCAGCACGGGAGTGCGGTGGTGGCCTGTCTCGATGCGCTGGAGCAGCACTTCAGTGCCCGTACCGCCACTGCCAGCGCTGCGTCATTGGCCGGGCAGCAGCTCGCCACCGAAGATCGCCTGAGCTTCGATCAGCTGGCCAGCGGCGAGTGGGTGGTGCGCATCCCCCTCGATATCGACCGTGTCTGGGCCGAGCTGAGCCACCAGTTGGAAGCCGATTTCGCCGTGGAGGGGCGCCGCGAATTGCTCGAGCAGAACCCTCAGCAGCATGACTTCCTGGTCAACTACATGACGCTATCCGAGCGTGGCCGCGGCTTCCTGCAGATCGCCCTGAGCCCTGATGTGCGGCAGATGCCCCAAGCGGTACGCCTGGTGCTGGAGTCCGAAGGCGCGGAGCGTACCACGCTGCGTGCGGTCAACGAGAGTGAGCGGTCCTTCGAGAACGAGGACGCCCGCGAACTGCTCGAACGCGTGGCAGGCCTGTTGCGCTGATGCCGCAGCTCGATGAGCCGCTGTCAGTGGAAGGCAAGCTTTGCTTCGCCTCCCTTGGCAGTGGCAGCAAGGGCAATGCCACCCTGGTCAGCGACGGCGAGACCTCGGTGCTGGTGGATTGCGGCTTCGGCCTGCGCGAGACCGAGCGTCGACTGGCGCGTCTTGGTGTGCACCCGCGCCAGCTCGATGCCGTGCTGGTCACCCATGAGCATAGCGATCACCTGCGGGGGGTGGGTCCCCTGGCGCGGCGCCATGGGGTGCCGGTCTACCTTACGCCGGGCACCTGGCTCTCCGGGCGTCTCGGTGAGGTGCCGCAGCACCACTGGATCACGCCACAGGCGCGCTTCGCCGTGAAGAGCTTGGTGGTCGACCCGGTCACGGTGCCCCACGATGCCCGCGAGCCGGTCCAGTTTCGCTTTCAGTCCCACGGCTGCCACCTGGGTGTGCTGACCGACCTGGGGCATCCTACCGATCACGTCATTGCAGCCTTTCGCGGCTGTGATGCGCTCATTCTCGAGTGCAATCACGACCGTCACTTGCTCGAGGTCGGGCCCTATCCCCCCCGCCTCAAGCGTCGTGTCGGCGGCAACTGGGGCCATCTGGCCAACGCCCAGGCGGCTGCGCTGCTCGAGCGTCTGGGGCTCGATCGGCTGCAGACGATCGTCTGCTCGCATCTTTCCGAGCACAATAATCGCCCCGAGCTCGCGCTCGAGGCCTTGACGCCGCTGCTGGATGGCGACGCCTCGCGCCTGACCATCGCCGCCCAGGACGACGGGCTGCATTGGCAGGCGATTCGCTGAATTCTCACCCTATGGTCATGCGTTCATCCTTTCTGGAGGCCCCATGGAAAAGCGCCAAGAACTCTACGCCGGCAAGGCCAAGTCGGTCTATGCCACCGACGACCCCGACCTGCTCGTGCTGCACTTTCGTGACGATACCAGCGCCTTCGACGGCGAGCGCATGGAGTCGTTGGCTCGCAAGGGCATGGTCAACAATTGCTTCAATGCCTTCATCATGGAGAAGCTGGCCGAAGCTGGGATTCCCACCCACTTCGACAAGCGCCTCTCGGCGACCGAAAGCCTGGTCAAGAAGCTCGACATGATCCCGGTGGAGTGCGTAGTGCGCAACATCGCCGCCGGTGGTCTGGTCAAGCGTCTTGGGGTCGAGGAGGGGAGCGAACTCAATCCGCCCACCTTCGAGCTGTTCCTCAAGAACGATGCCCTTCACGACCCCATGATCAACGAGTCGCTGGCCGAGACCTTCGGCTGGGCCACGCCGGAGCAGCTCGCCGAGATGAAGGCGCTGACCTTCAAGGTCAACGCGGTGCTCAAGCAGCTGTTTGCCGATGGCGACCTGCTGCTGGTGGACTACAAGCTGGAGTTCGGCCTGTTCAAGGGCAAGATCGTGCTGGGCGACGAGTTCTCCCCGGACGGCTGCCGTCTGTGGGATGCCAAGACCCGCGACAAGATGGACAAGGACCGTTTCCGTCAGGGCCTCGGTGGCGTGATCGAGGCTTACGAAGAGGTGGGGCGTCGCATCGGCGTCGAGTTCGCCTGATCGTTACCCACGCGCTTGTCACTTGCGAAGGGCCCTGCGGGGCCCTTCGTCGTTGTGACATCAAGCCAGCACGATTTCCACCACTTCCATGACCGCTGCGCCGTCATCGTCCAGGCTGCGAAAGCGTACGTCGACGTCGCGCAGGCGCACCCCGTAAAGCCGTTCTTCGGCGCCCTTGCGGTAGGCGGGGCGAGGGTCCTGGGCCAGCACCTGGCAGATCAGCTCACGCAGCGAGGCAGCATCGTCACGCTGCATCAGGGCCGCCTCGGCAGCAGGCATGAAGCGTACCGGCAGCTCCGCTGGCGCTTCCGGGGCAAAGCCGGCCCGGGCCTCGGAGCGAGCCTCCGCCCAGGGCAAGTAGGGCTTGATGTCCAGTACCGGTGTTCCGCTGACCAGATCACAGCCTCCCAGTATCAGCCGTACGCCGCGACTCGTGTCGACTTCGATGAGCTCTATCAGCGACAGCCCCAACCGGTTGGGGCGGTGGGTACTGCGACTGGAGAACACGCCGATCCTGGCATTGCCGCCGAGCCGGGGAGGGCGCACCAGTGGTGTCCAGCGCGTGGGGCTTTGATGGAAAACGAAGGTCAGCCAGAGGTGGCTAAAGGCCTCGAGCCCGCGTACTGCCAGCGGCTTGTCGTAGGGAGGGACGAGCGTCAGCTCCGCGCGGGCGGCAGGGGCCAGTCCGGGTTGGCGCGGTACGCCGAACTTGTCGGGAAAATCGCTTTCGATGTAGCCGACGGGCTGCATCGAGTAGCTTTCCATGGAGAGAGGTGGGTTGGTCATGAGCGGGATTATGCCTACCATTGGCCCCAGCGGCGAGCTTGTGTACTCTGCTTGCCGTGACAGCCATGTGAGACATGAGTAGATGATGGAAACGACGACCCCGAACGACTCGCCGAGCCCGGCGTCCCGCTCGCCGCGGATCTACTACCGCCAGGCCAAGGCGCGGGACGGTGCCGACCAGGCCGAGGTCTTCCATCACGCCGTGATGCAGGGCGCTGCCGCTCAATACAGTGTGGAAGAACGCGAGGCATGGGCCGCAACGATGCCTCGTGAAGCCAGCGTCTGGGCGGCGCGTCAGGCCCTCTACACCACGCTGGTGGCGACCTGCGACGGGCGCTGCGTTGGGTTCCTGGAGCTCGACGTTTCCGCTGGCCATATCCACACCCTGTATGTGTGGCCGTCACTGGCTCGGCGCGGCATCGGCTCGACGCTGCTGCTGCATGCCGAACGCCTGCTGCTGGAACATGGGCATGGTCATGTCACCATTGATGCCAGCCGCATGCTGGCCGAGAGCCTGCAGCACCGCGGCTGGCGCGACCTTGGCATCGAGTGGGTGACCCGTGAAGGGGTCCGGCTCGAGCGCCAGCGGTTGGAGAAGTGGCTCTCGGCAATCGAGACTTAAGCGTCGCGCAGCTCGACGATACGCATCGACAGGTCGATCGCCTTGACGTCCTTGGTCAGGGCGCCGCTGGAGATGCAGTCGACGCCGGTCTCGGCGATCTGGCGCAGGGTGGTTTCGTCGACGTTGCCGGAGGCTTCCAGGGTTGCCCGGCCCGCAGTGCGCTTCACGGCCTCTCGCATGTCGTCCAGCGTGAAGTTGTCGAGCATGACGATGTCGGCCCCGGCCGTCAGCGCCTGCTCCAGCTCATCGAAATTCTCCACCTCTATCTCCACCGGCAGATCGCGGGCGATGCTGCGTGCTTCCTTGATGGCGGCAGCAATACCGCCACAGGCAGCGATATGGTTCTCCTTGATCAGGAAGGCGTCGTACAGCCCGATACGGTGGT
Source organism: Billgrantia kenyensis (assembly GCF_013697085.1). Lineage (GTDB taxonomy): Bacteria > Pseudomonadota > Gammaproteobacteria > Pseudomonadales > Halomonadaceae > Halomonas > Halomonas kenyensis. Next base: position 36,864 of record NZ_JACEFT010000032.1, on the reverse strand, counting down.
TGTGCCCGCCGCCGCAGGTCACGGCGTACTTCTGTGCCAGGCGCAGGCCCGGCAGGGTCTTGCGGGTGTCGAGCAGGCGTACGCCGGTGCCTTCGAGCAGATCGACGTAGCGACGAGTGCGGGTGGCGGTGGCGGAGAGCGTCTGCAACAGGTTGAGGGCCGCTCGCTCACCGGTCAGCACCCGACGGGCGGGCCCCTCGATCTCGAGGAAGCACTGGCCGGCTTCGAGCCGGTCGCCATCGGCGGCACTCCAGCGAATCTTGATGGTGGGGGCGAGGCGGCGATAAATCTCCTCGACCCAGGCCACGCCGCACAGAATGGCCGGCTCGCGAGTGATGACCCGGGCCTTCGCCCACTGCGATTCGGGGATCAGCTGCGCAGTAATGTCGGCGGGGCCCACGTCTTCGGCCAGCAGGTGAGCGGCGGCTTCGCGAATCGCTTCGACTAGGGCGTCCTGATAGTGCATGGCGGGCCTTTTCATGTTCATGGAGCGTCGGGACCGTCATTATAGGGAATCCATGTCCGCCACGTCAGGGGAGCTTGATGAGAATCGAGGAAGGCTGGCTAGAGGGCGCCCGGCGCATGCCCTCGCCCAATCAGGATATGCGGCCCGAAGGGGAAGTCTCGGCCGTGGTGCTGCACTCCATCAGCCTGCCGCCCGGGGAGTTCGGCGGCGAGCATATCGAGCGTCTATTCACAAATACACTGGATCCTGCAGCACACCCTTATTTCGGTGGTATCGCCGATCTCAAGGTTTCCGCCCACCTGCTGATTCGCCGCGATGGGGAATGCGTGCAGTTCGTTCCCTTCGGCCGTCGCGCCTGGCACGCCGGACGTTCCTGCTGGATCGACCAGGGACGCCCAAGGCGTGCGCTCAACGATTTCACCGTGGGTATCGAACTGGAAGGGGACGAGATCCATGCCTATCGTGACAGTCAGTACATGGCACTTGCCATGTCGATCCGGACGCTGATGGCGAGTTACCCGGCCTTCGGGCCGGGCCGTATCACCAGTCATGCCAGAGTGGCGCCGTTGCGCAAGAGCGATCCGGGGCCGGCCTTCGACTGGGCTTACTTTCGCCAGCGTCTCAAGGCGTTGGGCAACCTTTCCGGGGGGTGATCAAGGAGCCTGAGGGGCAATCATACGGTAGTTTTATTACAAGCCTTGGTATTTACGCCTCGGGCAGAGAAAGTTTCGTAAGAGATTGTGTTGCAATGCAATATTCGGAATATGGAAAAAAATTCCATTCCGTTCCGATTGGCAGGGGAACCACTTTAGGGTATGTTCTACGCCATTCGTTGTATGTGCTTGTGTAAAATGACTACAACAGCCGCGTCGCGGCCTGACATTCCCCTGATCGTCAGTAAGTAGTGCGACACACCCCAGCGCCCATCCGCTTGGGTCACCTGACATCACATTGTCACTCGGAGAGACGTCTATGAGTCTGGAGGCAAGAGAAGATTTCGATCCGGTCGAAACCACGGAATGGTTGGATTCCCTGGAATCGGTCCTGGATCGTGAGGGCGAGGAACGCGCCCGGTTCCTGCTGTCGAGCCTGGCCAACCGGCTGCGCCGAGACGGCATGCAGGCACCCTTCTCGGTGACGACGCCGCATCGCAACACCATTCCGGTCCATCGCGAAGCCCCGATGCCGGGTGACCTCTTCATGGAGCGGCGCATCCGCTCGCTGATTCGCTACAACGCCATCGCCCAGGTCATTCGCAACAACCGCGCCAACCCGGGGCTGGGTGGACATATTGCCAGCTTCATGTCGGCGGCCACGCTCTACGACGTGGGTTTCAACCACTTCTTCCGTGCACCTAGCGGCGACTTCGAAGGCGACCTGGTCTACATCCAGGGCCACGTGGCGCCGGGCGTCTATGCCCGTGCCTACCTGGAGGGGCGTCTCACCGAGGCGCAGATGGACAAGTATCGCCAGGAAGTCGATGGCGACGGTCTCTCCTCCTATCCGCACCCGTGGCTGATGCCGGACTTCTGGCAGTTCCCCACCGTCTCCATGGGGCTGGGGCCGATCCAGGCGATCTACCAAGCCCACGTGATGAAGTACCTCGACTCCCGCGAGCTGCGTGACATGCAGGATCGCAAGATCTGGTGCTTCATGGGCGACGGCGAGTGCGACGAGCCGGAATCTCTCGGCGCCATCCACCTGGCCAGCCGCGAGAAGCTCGACAACCTGATCTTCGTCATTAACTGCAACCTGCAGCGCCTCGACGGTCCGGTGCGCGGCAACGGCCGCATCATGGACGAGCTCGAGGGCGTCTTCCGCGGTGCCGGCTGGAACGTGCTCAAGGTGGTCTGGGGCCGGCTGTGGGATCCGCTGTTCGAGAAGGACAAGAAGGGCATCCTGCAGAAGCGCATGGACGAGGCGGTCGACGGCGAGTACCAGAACTACAAGGCCATCGACGGCGGCTACACCCGCGAGCACTTCTTCGGCAAGTACCCGGAAACCGCGGAGATGGTCAAGGACATGTCCGATGAGGACATCTGGCGCCTCAACCGCGGCGGTCACGACCCGTTCAAGGTCTACGCGGCCTACCACGAGGCGGTGAACAACGCCAATGGCCGTCCCACCGTGATCCTGGCGCATACCGTCAAGGGCTACGGCATGGGCAGCGGCGAGGGCGAGGCTTCCATGGAAGCCCACCAGGTCAAGACCATGGAGTACGAGGCGCTGAAGAAATTCCGCGACCGCTTCGGTATTCCGCTGACCGACGAGCAGCTCAAGGAGGTGCCGTACTACAAGCCGGAAGACGATTCGCCCGAGCTCAGGTACATGCACCTGCAGCGCGAGCGTCTGGGTGGCTACTTGCCCCAGCGTCGCAACGACTTCGAGGCGCTGACGATCCCGTCGCTCGAGGACAAGACCTTCGCCACCCAGCTGGCCGGTTCGAAGGGGCGTGAGGTCTCCACCACCATGTCCTTCGTGAGGATCCTCAACGGCCTGGTGAAGGACAAGAAGATCGGCCAGCAGGTGGTGCCGATCGTGCCCGACGAGGCGCGTACCTTCGGCATGGAGGGGATGTTCCGCCAGCTCGGCATCTACACCTCCGAAGGCCAGAAGTACGAGCCCGTCGACAAGGGCCAGATCATGTTCTACCGCGAGGACAAGAAGGGCCAGATCCTTGAGGAGGGCATCACCGAAGCCGGGGCGATGTCGGCGTGGATCGCCGCTGCCACTTCCTACAGCAACCACAACCTGCCGCTGCTGCCGTTCTACATCTACTACTCGATGTTCGGCTTCCAGCGCATCGGCGACCTGGCCTGGGCCGCCGGCGACCTGCAGGCGCGCGGCTTCCTGGTGGGCGGTACCGCCGGGCGTACCACGCTCAATGGCGAAGGTCTCCAGCACCAGGACGGGCACAGCCATCTGCAAGCGGCGACCATCCCCAACTGTCGCAGCTACGACCCCACCTATGGTCATGAGGTGGCGGTGATCGTGCAGGATGGCCTGAAGCGCATGTTCGCCGACAAGGAGAACTGCTTCTACTACCTGACGGTGATGAACGAGAACTACGAGCACCCCGAAATCGATGACGTTCCGGTCGACGACATCATCAAGGGCATGTACCTGCTGCGCGAGCACAAGGGCGACAAGGGCCACGTGCAGCTGCTTGGCTCCGGCACCATCCTGCGCGAGGTGGAAGCGGCGGCGCGCATGCTGGCCGAAGAGTGGGGCGTGGGCTCCGAGATATGGAGCGTGACCAGCTTCAACGAGCTGCGTCGCGAGGCCCTGCTGCTCGAGCGTGAGGCGTTCCTCAACGCCGCTGACGAGCCGGTCAAGCCGCACGTCACGCGCTGCCTCGAGGGTCGCAAGGGACCGGTCATCGCCTCGACCGACTACATGCGCCTGTTCGCTGACCAGGTGCGTGCCTGGGTGCCGATGGACTACCACGTGCTCGGCACCGACGGCTACGGCCGCTCCGACACTCGCGAGAAGCTGCGCCACTTCTTCGAGGTCGATCGCAACTTCGTGACCGTAGCCGCACTCAAGGCGTTGGCCGACCGCGGCGAGCTGGATCGCAAGGTCGTCGCCGAGGCGATCAAGAAGTACGGCATTGATCCGAACAAGCCCAACCCGCTGACGAGCTGACCGGTGGCAAGGCGGGCACGGCCCGCCTGTTCCAGGCACGATTTGGAAGGAGCGCGACCTTGAGTAGCGAAATCATAAAAGTTCCGGATATCGGCGGCAGCGAAGACGTCGAGATCATCGAAATTGCCGTATCCGAAGGGGATGTCATCGAGCCCGAAGACACCCTGATCACGCTGGAGTCCGACAAGGCCAGCATGGACGTGCCGTCGCCCAAGGGCGGCAAGGTCGTTCGCGTACTGGTGAAGGAGGGCGACACCGTCTCCGAGGGCGACGACATCGTCGAGCTCGAGATGGAGGGCGGCGGCAGCGACGACGCCGGTAGTGAAGAGAAGGCCGAGCCAGCCGAACCCAAGCGCGAGCAGGCATCTCAAGCCACGGCGGAGAAGCCGGCGGCGAAGAAGGCCAGCAGCGGCGGCAAGCGCACCGTGGAGATCAAGGTGCCCGACCTGGGTGGCTCCGAGAGCGTCGAAATCATCGAAGTGGCGGTCGCCGAAGGTGACGAGGTGGCGGAAGAGGACACCTTGATCACCCTCGAGTCGGACAAGGCCTCGATGGATGTGCCGAGTCCCTACGGCGGCAAGCTGGTCAGCCTCACTGTCAAGGAGGGCGACACTGTCTCCGAAGGCGACGTGATCGGCACCATGGAGATTGCCGATGAAGGCGGCGATGACTCGGGAGAGGCCGAGCCCGACGCCGTTGAGACCACCGCGGAGCCCGCCGAGCAGGCCGAAGCGCCGGCCGAGGAAGAGGCCGTGAGCGGCGAACCCGAACGCCGCGAGATTCGTGTTCCGGATCTCTCCGGCGCCAGCGATGTGCCGATCATCGAGATCGCGGTCAGCGCCGGTGACGAGGTGAGCGAGGAAGACCCGCTGATCACCCTGGAGTCGGACAAGGCCTCCATGGATGTGCCGAGCCCCTACAAGGGCAAGCTGATCGAGCTCACCGTCAAGGAAGGGGACAGCGTCTCCGAGGGCGATCTGATCGGCTATATCGAGGTGGCCGGTAGCAAGCCGGCCGCCAAGAAGGCCGAGCAGAAAGCCGCGGCGCCGTCATCGGCCAAGGCCGACAAGCCGGCTTCGACCCCGGCCGGTACGCCGAGCCCGGAAGCGCAGATGGCGGCCCACAAGCCGCGCGATGGCAAGCTGGTGCATGCCGGCCCGGCGGTACGCATGCTGGCCCGCGAACTCGGCGTCGACCTGGGACTGGTGAAGCCGAGCGGCCCCAAGGATCGGGTGCTGAAGGAGGACGTGCACGCCTACGTCAAGCAGGCCATGGCCGCTCAGGCCAAGGCTCCCGGGGCGGCCGCACCGGCCGCCACCGGTGGTGCCGGCATTCCGCCGGTGCCGGATCAGGACTTCAGCCAGTTCGGCGAAGTGGAAGAGAAGCCGATGGGGCGCCTGCTCAAGATGGGTGCCACCAACCTGCACCGCAGCTGGCTCAACGTGCCCCACGTCACCCAGTTCGACGAGGCGGACATTACCGAACTCGAGGCCTTCCGCAAGTCGATGAAGGCCGAAGCCGAGGCTCAGGGCGCCAAGCTCACGCCGCTGCCGTTCCTGATCAAGGCGTGTGCCTTCGCCCTGCGCAAGTACCCGCAGTTCAACGTCAGCCTGAAGAGCGACGGCGAGACGATGGTGTGGAAGAACTACGTCCACGTCGGTATCGCGGTCGACACGCCCGATGGCCTGATGGTGCCGGTGATCCGCGATGCCGACAAGAAGTCGCTGATCGAGCTGGCCAAGGAGAGTGTGGAGCTAGCCGGCAAGGCGCAGTCGAAAAAGCTCAAGCGCGAGGAGATGACCGGTGGCTGCTTCACCATCTCCAGCCTGGGCTCGATTGGCGGTACCGCCTTCACGCCGATCGTCAACGCCCCGGAAGTTGCCATCCTCGGCGTCTCCAAGGCGCAGATGAAGCCGGTGTGGAACGGCGCCGACTTCGAGCCGCGTCTGATGATGCCGCTGTCGCTCTCCTACGATCACCGTGCCGTGAACGGTGCCGATGCCGCGCGTTTCACCGCCTTCCTGGCGGCGGCGCTGAGCGACATCCGCCGCATGCTGCTGTGACCGTGATCTGAGATGACACCGACGGCGCCCTGTGAGGCGCCGTCGGTGTTTGGGTCCCACTTTCGGGTGGGAATACCAAAGTGCAACCCGCCCATAATTGGCTGATAATTCAGCGGCTTTGGGGCTCAGACGGGGCTTGCCCGATAGCCTGCGGTTGTGTGGTGTCGTCGCCGCGGTTATCGTTCATGACATTCCACTTACCCACAAGAATTTCCACTCTCTCAAGGAGCAGCTAGATGCGTTTGATCCTGTTGGGCGCCCCGGGGGCCGGCAAGGGTACCCAGGCCCAGTTCATCTGCGAACGCTACAAGATCCCGCAGATTTCCACCGGCGACATGCTTCGCGCGGCGGTCAAGGAAGGCAGCGAGCTGGGTCTCAAGGTCAAGGAGATCATGACCAGCGGTGGCCTGGTGTCCGACGATCTGATCATCTCGCTGGTCAAGGAGCGCATTGCGCAGCCCGACTGCGAGAACGGTTTCCTGTTCGACGGCTTTCCACGCACCATTCCTCAGGCCGACGCCATGAAGGAGGCCGGGGTCAAGATCGACCACGTGCTCGAGATCGCGGTAGAAGACGAGGAGATCGTCAAGCGCCTCGCCGGGCGTCGCGTGCACCCGGGATCGGGCCGGGTCTACCACGTCGAGTACAATCCGCCCAAGGAGGAAGGCAAGGACGACGTCACCGGCGAGGCGCTGATCCAGCGCGACGATGACCGAGAGTCCACCGTGCGCAACCGCCTGGCGGTCTACCATGAGCAGACCGCTCCGCTGGTCGACTACTACCAGCAGTGGGCCGAGCAAGAGCCCGACGCGGCGCCTGCCTACCATCGTGTCGCAGGTGTGGGCAGTGTCGACGACATCACTCGGAAGGTCGCCGAGGCGCTCGACAGCTAAGCCTTTACTTCGCTGCTTCCCTCCTGGCCTGCCTTGCGGCGGGCCAACCTCGTTGCGTGCCATCGTCCCGCGCCCCGCGGCGGCGTATAATGGACCGTTCCATTCCTGGACGCGATTCTGCCCATGCCGATCCTGCTGGCTCTCGATGCCTCTTCCAGCGCTTGCTCTGCCGCCCTTCTGCTACAGCGCGAGGGCGCTGAGGAGCAGCTCGTTTCCCGTTTCGCCCTGACGCCCCGCGAGCATACTCGCCGGCTGCTGCCGATGGTGGACGAGGTATTGGCCGAGGCGGGGCTGACCCCGGCTCAGCTCGACGCCGTGGCCTACGGACGCGGCCCGGGCTCCTTCACCGGACTGCGCATTGCCGCCGGTGCGGCCCAGGGGCTGGCCTACGGCCTGGATCGCCCGCTGCTGGGAGTCTCTACCCTCGAGGCGCTGGCCCTGGCAGCGCATCGGCGCCACGACGTCGAGCGGGTGGTCACGGCAATGGATGCTCGCATGGGTGAGATCTACGTAGCCGCCTGGCATTGTCGTAACGGCTCGCCCGAGGCATTGCTGCAAGAAGCGGTCATGCCGCCGCAGCGCCTGGAGCTGCCGACGGCGGAACTGGGCGAGTGGTACGGCATCGGCTCCGGCTGGTCCTTACGGGAACTGATGCCGGCCGAAGTACGTACGGCTGTCAGCGACTACGACGCCGAAGCGGAGCCGGCGGCAGAGGAGCTGGTACGGCTCGCCGCCAGGGACTATGCGGCCGGGGCGCGGCCCGCCGCCCATGAAAGCCAGCCGATCTACCTGCGCGACCAGGTGGCATGGCAGAAGGGCGCATGAGGCGAGGTGAAACCCCATTGGGCGGAGTGCAAGATACGGGCGGCGAGCTGGTTCTGCGACGCGAAGCGGGCGCCCTGGTGCTGGCCGGTGAGTCGAGCCGCTACGGCAAGCCGCTGCGGGTCGACTTTGCCGAAGGCCGCGCGGCCCACCGGCGCCGCTTTGGCGGCGGTCGCGGCCAGCTGATCGCCCGTGCCTGTGGCCTCGCCGCCGGGGTCACGCCCAGCGTGGTGGATGCTACTGCCGGCCTTGGCCGCGACGCCTTCGTGCTGGCCAGCCTCGGCGCCGAGGTGCTGCTCATCGAGCGCGTGGCACAGATTCATGCGCTGCTGGAAGACGGCCTGGTGCGTGCCGCCAGCGATGCCGACACGGCCGAGATCGTCGCCCGCATGCACCTGGCTCATGGCGACGCCACTCGCGAACTCGCGGCGCTGGTGGCCGCCAGCGGCATAGCGCCTCAGGTGGTTCACCTCGATCCCATGTTCCCGCACCGTGAAAAATCGGCGCTGGTGAAGAAGGAGATGCGCCTGTTTCGCGAGCTGGCCGGCGACGATGATGATGCGCCGAGGCTGCTCGAGGCGGCGCTCGATGTGGCCACCCACCGCGTAGTGGTGAAGCGCCCGCGCAAGGCACCGCCCATCGCGGGCCCGGCACCGCAGCACGTCATCGAAGGCAAGACCAGCCGCTACGACCTCTACGTCCACCGCTCCCTGAAAATCTGAAACTCATCGTCCAGCCGTTCACTCGCGCAGGCCTTGTTCCCTATCCGCCGTGGCTGACGAGCTGCAGCCTGTGCCTCAGTGCCGGATCATACAGCTCGCCGGTGCGCTGCGCGGCACTGCGCAGGCGCTCGTCGAACCACAGCAGCTCTTCTCGCTCCCAGATCCAGCCTTCGGCTTCAAGGCTATCGACCAGGCTGGCGAACAGCGTGCGGTCGAAGAATTCGGGTGCGTCGCGTCCAGACAGAATTGCCAGGCGCTCGGTCACCTGTTGGCTGCGCTCGGCCAGCGCCTCGCGCCCCAGCGTGCCGGGTGGCTGATCGAGCAGAATCGCAAGCAGCAGGTAGCCGCGCTCCAGCGAAGGCTGCATCAATTTCGCCAGCAGCTGCAGCTGTTCGCCGGCTTCCAGCGCCGCGGGGCGCTGCCACCCCTGAGCTCGGCGCTCCAGCAGGCCTTCCTGGCAGAGGGCCTCCAACATCCTGGGCAAACCCTGGCTCAGTGCCTGTGGGTCGAGGAACAGCTCGCGAGCCAGGATCGGCCAGGGTGGCCCTAACTGGGCCTGAAGGCTCTCCAGATCCCTGGCCGGCGCATGGCGGAAGGCAAAGGCCGTCAGGCCGGCCAGGGCGAAGAGGTGCAGGACATTGTTGCGATACCACACCAGCAGATTGGCCTGCTCGGCTGTCGCCACGATGATGTCGCCCAGCGGGTGGGGGCGACGCTCGATCATGCCCAGGGCCATGACCTGATCGATCCACGCGGCGGGCTCGCCGTGGGGCAGGCTGACCTGTCTTCCACCCGGACAGTGGCGCTGCAGGGCGGTCAGCAGGGCGAGCTGGCGGGACATCAGGCTCGCTTCGATGGCGTGGTGCGGCGTGGCCAGCAGCACAAGGGCCACCAGATTGACCGGATTGAGTGCCGCCGCGGCGTTGATGCGCCGCGTCAGCTCGGCGCCGAGCTGGGGCACGGTCCGGTTGAGCCAGGGCGGCCTTGCCTGGGTGGTGTCATCGCGCCAGCCCGGCGTCGTGGCGTCGAGGAAGTGGCCAAGCTGTAGCGGCTCTCCGACATTGACCGTGACCTTGCCGAACGGCTGGCGCAGTTGGCCGAGGACGCGCAGCAGCGCCCAGGGCGATTCCTTGCGCTTCTTGCCGCCGCGCAGCTCACGCTGATAACTGGCATTCTCGATGATGCGTTCGTAGCCGATATAGACCGGGATGAGGGCAAGCTTCGGCGGGCTGCTGCCTGCCGCACTGCGGCGAAAGGAGCGCAGTGTCATCGACAGCATGCCGGGGCGCGGCGAGAGCATGCGGCCGCTGCGTGAGCGCCCCCCTTCGATGAAGTATTCCAGCGGGTGGCCGCTTGCCAGCAGCCGATGCAGGTACTCGTTGAAGACTGCCCCATACAGCGGCTTGTCGCGAAAGCTGCGGCGCATGAAGAAGGCGCCGCCCCGGCGCAGCAGTGGGCCGACCAGCGCCATGTTCAGGTTGCGGCCAGCGGCGACGTGCGGCGGCATCAGTCCGTCGCGATAGAGTACGTAGGAGAGCAGCAGGTAGTCGATATGACTGCGGTGGCAGGGCACATAGACCAGGGTGTGGTCGCCGGCCAGTGCCTTGACCCGCTCGAGACCGCGAACCTCCACGCCGTCGTAGAGCCGGTTCCACAGGCGCCTGAGAAGCCCATCCATGAAGCGCAGGACCGGGTAGCTCATGCTCGAAGCGATCTCGTGGCCATAACGCAGGGCTCTGCGCTGAAGCCGCTCGGGTGAGCGCTTTTCGCTGACCGACAGTTCCTCGATCACGCGGTGCACCTCGGGGCTTCTTGCCACGCCTTCGATCAGGGTGCGCCGGTGGGAGAGGTCGGGGCCGAGCACCTGCGTGCGCATGCGCCGGAAGTGGACGCGCAGCAGCCGAGCGCCCTTGCGGTTGGCCACTGCGGGGCCACGCTCGTCCATCAGGTCGCGCAACTGCAGCGGTGCCCCGAAATGCACTTCCACGCTCTTGCCGTTGATCAGCACCGACAGGGCCCGGCGCAGTCGCCCCGTCAGCTGCCAGCTGTCTGCTGCCACCATGTGCCAGAAGCCGAAGCGCTTACCCGGTGCGCGTCCCCAGAATACGCTCACGGGAATTACCTGAACCTCGGCGTCCTCATGCTCGGCGAGGTATTCCAGCGTCTGCTGGAAGGGCGCTCGGGAGGTACGAAAACGGCGCCACAGGCGTCGCTCATGCGTCGGCAGCGCCACACAGGCCGGGAACTTGAAGTCGGCCAGACCGGTATCGCCGCTGGCCGGCGGCAATCCGTGGCGCTGGCACAGCAGGTCGAGGAGCAGGGCATCGGAGAGCGCCGGGTGGGGCAGGACGTAAACAGTGGGGCGTGAGGAATCGATGGCCAGCTCGCTGGGTTCGGGCTCGATGAGCCGGGTCTCGGCCCAGGCCTTGATGAAGCGCCTCAGGGGCGCGCGGAGCAGGCTGCGCAAGGTGTGGGCCAGGGCCATCCGGTTGCCTCTACGTCGAATCAGTCGCCAGTATAACCATCCGGCAGGAGCGGGTCAGGTCAGGTGCTTTTCCTCGTGGCATAAACGTGCGTCAATCATGCAAGACAAGGTGATGGGAGGCATGCCATGCATGGCGTGTGGCGGGATGGCAATCGGTTCGAACTGCTGGCGGAGTCGTCTCGCTTCCTGCCGGCCATGTTCACGGCCATCGAGGAGGCAAAACGCTCGATCCTGATCGAGCTCTACCTGATGGAGTCCGGGCGCCTGGCCACGGCGCTGATCGATGCGCTTTGCCGGGCCGCGGGCCGTGAAGTGACGGTCGCGCTGATGCTGGATGCCTACGGGGCCATGGGGCTCTCTGCCGAGGATCGGCGGCGCCTGGAACAGGCGGGTGTCGCGTTGCGCCTGTTCAACCCGCTCGGGATTCGCCCACTGACACGCAACCTGACCCGGGACCACCGCAAGCTGATGGTAATCGACGGCCGGGAGGCTTACACCGGTGGCTTCGGCGCGGTCGATGAGTTTCTCGATGCCTGGTACGAGGTTGCGGTGCGTATCGAGGGGCCGGTGGTGGCCGACTGGGTGCGACTGTTCTCGCGTCTGTGGGACTCGCCGCTATCCAAGGGAGCCGGAGATACGACGTTGGTGCGCCGCCTGCAGCTCGAGGTCATTCCTCGCCAGGATTATCAAGGTATGCGCGGCCGTGTCGTCTGGGGGCAGGGGTATCGCTACCAGGCCATCCGCCACTCGCTGTATGGCCGGGTATCGTCCGCTCAACGGCGCATCTGGCTTTGCACTCCCTACTTCGTGCCGACCTTCAGTTTACGCATGCGCTTGATCCGGGCGGCCCGGCGCGGGGTCGACGTGCGCCTGCTGCTGCCAGGCCGAGATCATGACCACCCCTGGGTGCGTTATGCCGGCCAGCGTTTTTATCGTCGCCTGCTGCGCGCCGGCGTGCGCATCTTCGAATTCCAGCCTACCTTCATCCACGCCAAGTTCTCGCTGGTCGATGAATGGTCGAGCCTGGGGTCGTGCAACTTCGATCACTGGAGCCTGCACTGGAATCTCGAGGCCAACCAGGAAGTGGACGACACTCGCTTCGCCGGCGAGGTGGCGGCACTGTTCGAGCGCAATTATGCCGCCAGCCGTGAGATCACTTATCGGGAGTGGATGCAGCGTCCGCGCTGGCAGCGCTTCAAGGAGTGGGTTTTTGGCAGTGTCGATGCCTGGCTGACGCGGCTACGGTGATGGGCCTTTGCGCTTGGCCAGGCAAGCCTACCGCTTGTGGCCGGGCTTGCCCTTGCCGCGGCCGGCCGGTTTCTTCTTGCGCGGCATGGGCTTGGGCGTCTCCGGGGGCACACGGTAGTGCAGGTAGAGGTCGAGCACCAAGTCCGGCAGTTGGCCGACCAGCGGCTCGAGGCGGGCAGTGTCTGCCACCATGTCGGCCATGTCGGGCTCGTCGTCGAACAGTCCCGAAAGCGCCATGAACGGCAACAGCAGGGCGGCCACGGTCTCCTCGTCCTGTTCGAACCACGCCGCCTCGTCGAGAAACACGGCCTCCATGAAACCGGCGCACCAGTCGCCGATGGGCGTCTCCTCCGGCGGTAGGCCATCCAGTGTCGGCTCGAACGGAAGCTCGGGCAGACCACCCTGCTCCAGGGTTTCGATGGCGCTGCCGCGCAGCTTCTCCAGCAGCCCTAGAATCTCGCCGTGTTCGTCGGCGTCGGCGAACTCCGGCTCGCCGTGGAACAGCTCGGCCACCCAGGAGGCGGTGTCGACTTCGCGGGGTGCCACGGCGAGGGCGACGAGAAAGCCATGGGCCGAGACAAGATCCAGCGCATCGGGATCGACACGTTCGGAGTCGAGGAATTCGTCGAGACGCTCGAGTTCGTGATCCTCGAGCAGGGGCTGGGGCAGGGGCGTGTCGGACATCGGGCTCTCGCATGTCAACGTCAATAAATGGCGCAGTCAGGGCTGGACGCCACCCTGGCGGGGCGTCATTCTAGCACCCCATGAAACAACCCGCGCTTCCCGATCCTGACCATGTGTGGCTGGCGAGCCTCGACGAGGCGGCCCTTCACGAGGCCCTGCTAGGGCGTGTCGCGGCTGCCTGGCAGCTTTGCCGTGACTATCATCCCGAGCTGCCGCGCCCCAGGGTCTGGTTAGACCTGCGCGGCAGGTGCGCCGGTCAGGCCCATTATGGTCGCGGCGGATTACGCTTCAACCCGGTGCTCTATCGCGAGAACCGCTATCCCTTCCTGACCGAAGTCGTGCCGCATGAAATGGCTCACTGGCTGGTGCGACACCTGAGCGATGGGCACCGGGCCAGGCCCCATGGGCGAGAATGGCGTACGGTGATGGAGCGCCTGTTCGGACTGGAGCCGCGGGTGACACACGTCTTCGATACCCGGCGGGCGAGTCCCATGCCCTACCGTTACCACTGTGGCTGCCAGGAGCATTTCTTTACCTCGCGCCGCCACTCGCTGGCTCGTAATGGGCGCCGCTATCGCTGCCTCTCCTGCGCTCAGACCTTGGTCTATCAGTCCTTTGTAGAGCATGGAAAACATACTACAAATGTCTGATTCCAAAAGAAAAAAGCTTGATACCAAGGTCTAAGGGGAAGGGCCGCGTCGAGGGTATATGCTGGTGGGCGAATCTGATGCCGGCGCAACCAATAACAAGGCAGCCGGTACCATCCACCGAGAGGGTGCATCTCCAGGAAGAGGCTAGCCAATGACCGATCAGCAGAATGTCTACCCGGTACGCGACGACATCGCCGCCAATGCCTGGGCCGATCGTGAAAAGTATCAGGCCCTGTACCAGCAGTCCGTCGAGGATCCCGAGGGCTTCTGGGCCGAGCAGGCCAAGCGAATCGAGTGGTTCAAGACGCCAACAAAGATCAAGCACACCACCTTCGACCCGCACAACGTCGACATTCGTTGGTTCGAGGATGGCACTCTCAACGCCAGCGTCAGCTGTCTCGACCGTCACCTGGAGACTCGCGGCGACCAGACCGCCATCATCTGGGAAGGCGACGACCCCAACGACGCCAAGCACGTCACTTACCGTGAGCTGCATGCCAAGACCTGCCAGTTGGCCAATGCACTCAAGGAACTCGGTATCGGCAAGGGCGACGTTGTCACCCTCTACATGCCGATGATTCCCGAGGCGGCGGTGGCCATGCTGGCCTGTGCTCGCATCGGTGCCGTGCACTCGGTGGTGTTCGGCGGCTTCTCCCCCGACGCCCTGGCCCAGCGCATCATCGGCGCCAACTCCAAGCTGGTGATTACTGCCGACGAGTCCGTGCGCGGCGGCAAGCACGTGCCGCTCAAGGACAACGTCGATGCCGCCCTGACCCGCAAGGGCACCGAGGTGTGCGAGAAGGTCATGGTGGTCAAGCGCACCGGCGGCGAGATCGACTGGAGCGAAGGCCGCAACGTCTGGTACCATGATCTGGTGGACAAGCAGGCGACCGACTGCCCGGCCGAGGAGATGAACGCCGAAGACCCGTTGTTCATTCTCTACACCTCCGGCTCCACCGGGGCGCCCAAGGGGCTCAAGCACACCACTGGCGGTTACCTGGTCTACGCGAGCCTGACCCACCAGTACATCTTCGACTATCAGGACGGCGAGGTTTACTGGTGTACTGCTGATGTGGGCTGGGTCACCGGTCACAGCTATATCGTCTACGGTCCGCTGGCCAACGGCGCCACCACGCTGATGTTCGAAGGCGTGCCGAGCTATCCCAGCCACGGTCGCATGGGCGAGATCGTCGACAAGCACAACGTCAACATCCTCTATACCGCGCCTACCGCCATCCGTGCGCTGATGGCCCACGGCGACGGCGTGATGGACACCAGCAAGCGCGACAGCCTGCGCCTGCTCGGCTCGGTGGGCGAGCCGATCAACCCCGAGGCGTGGGAGTGGTTCTACCGCGTGATCGGTAACTCCAAGTGCCCCATCGTCGATACCTGGTGGCAGACCGAGACCGGCGGCATCCTCATTTCACCGCTGCCCGGTGCCATTGACCTCAAGCCGGGGTCGGCCACGCTGCCGTTCTTCGGCGTGGTGCCGGCGCTGGTGGATGCCGAAGGCAACGAGCTCGAGGGCGTGGCAGACGGCAACCTGGTCATACTGGACTCCTGGCCAGGCCAGGCGCGCTCCATCTGGGGTGATCACGAGCGCTTCATCCAGACCTATTTCTCCACCTACAAGGGCATGTACTTCACCGGCGATGGCTGCCGCCGCGATGAGGATGGCTACTACTGGATCACCGGCCGCGTCGATGACGTGCTCAATGTCTCCGGCCATCGCATGGGCACCGCCGAGATCGAGTCTTCGCTGGTGGCCCACGAGGCCGTTGCCGAAGCCGCCGTGGTGGGCTTCCCGCATGACATCAAGGGCCAGGGGATTTACATCTACGTGACCCTGACCGATGGCGTCGAGCCCACCGACGAGCTGAAGAAAGAGCTCACCCAGTGGGTGCGCAAGGACATTGGGCCGATCGCCTCACCGGACGTCATCCAGTGGGCACCGGGCCTGCCCAAGACCCGTTCGGGCAAGATCATGCGCCGCATCCTGCGCAAGATCGCCGCCAACGAAACCGGTGGCCTGGGCGATACCAGCACCCTGGCCGATCCGAGCGTGGTCGATGATCTGATCGAGAATCGCGCCAACCGCTGATTTGTCCAGCACCTCGTATTTGGCATTCATTGCCTAGCCGGCCTTCGGGCCGGCTTTTTCGTTTCAGCCGGCGGCGGCAATGGCCCTGGCCAACTCGGCCTTGCTCATGCGGCTGCGGCCGGGAAGGTCGAGTTGCTGGGCGCGCTGATAGAGTTCGTCACGGGAGAGGCCTTCCAGCTCGGCCAGCTCGGTGCTGCGGCGCTTACCGCGCGTCGCGGCCTTGCCGCCGTCGGCTCTCTGCTTGCCTTTGGCGCGCTGGCCTGAGGGCCGTTTCTTCGTCTCGCTGCGCCTGGCTGCCGGCTTGGCGCGTTTTTCCGTCTTGCGCTTGCCGGCGTCGTTGCGTGCCTCCTGCCCGGGCGGTCGCCCTTCGGCCAGGCTCTGCTTGAGCACCTGCATCAGGTCGATCACTTCGCCTCCCTGCTCCGGCTCGACATCGGGGGTATCTTCCTCGCCCAGCGCGATCACGTCCTCGCCGCGGGAAAGCTTCTCCTCGGCGCGAGCGACGATGCGCTGGCTCTGCAGGTCCTGAAGCTCCTCGCGTTCGAAACCCTTCACCGTCAGGGCCTCGATGGCCTTCTGCATGGCCTTGGCCCGCGACTTGTCGGGCTGGGTGGGCTCGGGGAGGGCGATATCCTCGGGGGTGCGAACCTCCTCGGCGAAGCGCAGCGTCTCGGCGCGCAGGATCCCCTTCTCGGCGATGATTGCCACCAGGTACTCCTTGCCGCGCATGACGAAGGTGGCAATGCCGGCTCGCCCAGCGGACTCCATGCTCTGCGCCAGCAGGCGGTAGGCCTTGGTCACGCCCTTGTCGGGGGTCATGAAGTAGGCGCGCTGGAAGTACATCGGGTCGATCTCGTCGAGGCCGACGAAGCGCTTGAGGTCGATCTCCTGGGACTTCTCCGGGGCCAGCGACGCGAGCTCGCGGTCCTCCACCACCACGAACTCGTGCTTCTCCACCTCGTAGCCGCGGATCAGCTCGTCGTAGTCGAGCACGCGCTCCTCCTGCTCGCAGAAGTAGCGTCTTGCCAGCGGTGTGCCCTGGGCGTCGACCATGCGCAGCGACACCGGCTTGGATCGGTTGGCCGGGTAGAGGTTGACCGGCAGGCTGACCAGGCCGAAGGTGATGGTGCCCGACCACAGCGGACGCGGACCGCTGGCGTGAAAGTGTTTCTTTTCCCCTCCCCGGGTTGCCTCCTTCTTCTCCTTGGTACGCCTGTCCTTCGACCGGGGCTTTGCCTGGGTTTTGGACTTGCTGGGACTAGGCACGTTTGCGCTCCTTCTTCAGGCTGGCCTCGAGCGCCTTGGAGAGATCGTCGGAAGCCTCGCGGCGGCGAATCGGCGTAACCTTGACGCTCTTGCCGCGCCGCTTGGCCTCGATCAGCTCCAGCACCCGCTCGCGGTACTCGTCGTGGTATTCGCCGGGGTCGAACTCGGCCTCCAGCATGCCGATCAGCTGGCGCGCCATGTCGAGCTCCCTGGCATCCAGCGCCTTGCCCTTGGGCGGCTCCAGTGCATCCACCGGCACCACCTGCTCCTCGTGACGCAGCGACATCAGCATTGGCACGCCGCGGTGCAGGCGTAGGGCGCCGACGTAGCGCTTCTTGCGCATCACCCAGCGGGCCAGCCCCTCTTTGCCGCTGCTGGCCAGCGCCTCGGCCAGGGCGAAATAGAGCGACTCGCTGCCGTCGGGGCCGAGGTAGTAGGGGCGGTCGTACCAGCGATGATCGATGACCTGCGGTGGCATGAAGCGGATCACCTCGATATCGCGGCCTGTGTCCGGCTCCAGCGCCTCGAGCTCCTGCTTGTCGAACACCACCAGGCTGCCCTCGTCGGTGCGATAGGCGCGGCGGGTCTCCGCGTGGGGCACCACCTCGTCGGTGTCGGGATTGACCATGGCCTGCTTGACCGGCGAGCGGTCCTTCTCGTGCAGCAGGCGGAAGTGCACGCTGCGATCCTGCACCGCGGAGTAGAGCTTCACCGGCACCTCCACTTCAGCGAAGCGGATCACGCCTTTCCACATCGCCCGTGCCGTCATCAGCCCTCCTCCCGCTCATGAGCGCGTTGTGAGCCGTGACCAGCTTCCTCATGACATTCGGGGCACAGCGTGTCGCGGCTTTCGAACGTTTCCTCCACGCAAGCCGGGCAGATCGGCCGGTCGCAGTAGATGCAGTGGTAGCCCGCCTCGTAGTGAAAGGTGCGCAGGCAGAACTGGCAGGTCTCGGGGCCGCTCTCCAGCCACCAGGGTGCTTCGTTCATGGCATTCTCTTTGGTGCAAGGCCAGTGTCATTTCACTCCTACGGCCTTGAGCAGCTTGGCATCCAGCGGTCGCGCCGCCTCGTCGAACCCCGCCCAGGGGTCCTCGCGCAGGGCCGAGAGCCGCCGACGCAGGTTCTGCACGTTGTAGCGGTCGGCGCGCAGCGCGGCGTTGAGCTCGTCCCAGCGGATGGGCACTGCCACCGGGGCATTTGGGCGAGCGCGCACCGTGTAGGAGGCCACCGCCGTGGCGCCGCGGCCGTTGCGCAGGTAGTCGATGAAGATGCGCCCCTCGCGCTTGGCCTTGGACATGTTGGTGGTGAGCCGCTGCGGATCGTCCTTGGCGTGGGCCTCGGCGACCCCCTTGGCAAAGGCCTTGGCCTGGTCCCACTCGGCGCTGGGCTCGAGCGGCACCACCAGGTGCAGCCCCTTGCCCCCGGTGGTACGCAGGAATGCCGTGAGCCCCAGTGACGCCAACCGCTCACGCAGAGTGCCGGCCACGCGCAGGATCTCCTTCCAGGCGATGCCTGCGTCCGGGTCGAGGTCGAACACCAGGCCGTCGGGCTGCTCGAGGTGGTCGATGCGGCTGCCCCAGGGGTGGAGCTCCAGCGCACCGGCCTGGACCAGGCCGATCAGGTCGGCGGCGGACTCGACGTAGACGTATTCGGCGCTGCCCTTTTTCTCGGGCACGTCGATGCGTGGCACGCTGGCCGGGATGGCGCGCCGGGGGTGCTTCTGAAAGAAGCACTCGTCATCGCGGCCCTGGGGGCAGCGCACCAGCGACAGCGGCCGTCGCGCCAGGTGGGGCAGCACCCACGCCTCGACCTGGTCATAGAAGCGCGCCAGGTCGAGCTTGGTCAGGCCCTGCTCGGGAAACAGTACGCGGTCGGGGCTGGTCAGGCGTACCCCGCGCAGCGAGGTCTCGTCGTTGCGCTTGCGTGGGGCTGGCTTGTCAGGCTTCGCCTGCTGATCCGGGATCTCTTCGGCGGCCATCTCCTTGCTCAGCGTCATGCGGATCTCCTCCGGGTTGCGGTCTTCGCGCAGGCCGCGAAAGGCTGGGTGGCGCAGGCGCCCGTCGCGGGTACGCTCGGTGAACTCCACCTCGATCACCAGCTCGGGGCGCACCCAGTGCACGGCGCGGCTGTCCGGCACGCTGCCGTGGAAGGGCGAGCGCTTCACTTCGAGCTCGTCCAGGATGGCGCCGAGCTGCTCGAGCAGGCGGTGGCTGAAGCCGGTACCCACGCGCCCGGCGTAGATAAGACCCTGCTTGCCGTAGGCGCCCATCAGCAGCGAGCCGAAACCGCTGCGCGAGCCGCCGGGCTCGGTATAGCCGCCGACCACGAACTCCTCGTGGCTGACGCACTTCACCTTGAGCCAGTCACGGCTGCGCTTCTGCTGGTAAGGGCTGTCGGCACGCTTGCAGATGATGCCCTCGAGGCCCATCAGGCAGGCGCGCTCGTGAAAGGCCTGGCCCTGGGCATCGAGGTGGTCGGAATAGCGGATGGTGTCCTCGGGCAATTCCGCCGCCTGGAGCAGCGCCGCGAGGGTGTGCTTGCGCTCCAGCAGGGGCACGTCACTGAGGTCGTGGCCATCCAGGTGGGGGAGGTCGAAAAGCTGATAGACCAGGCGTGAGGTGCGGCCACTCGAGAGTGCCTCCTGCAGCTCGCCGAAGCGGCTCACGCCATCCTTGCCCATGGCAACGACCTCGCCGTCGAGCAGCGCTGAGTCCACCGGCAGCGGCTCGAGCGCCCGGGCGATCTCGGGGAAGCGGCGGGTCCAGTCCTTGCCGTTGCGGGTGATCAGCCGTACCTTGCCCTTTTCGATGCGGGCCAGCAGGCGGTACCCGTCGAGCTTGATCTCATGGATCCACTCGCCCTTGGCCGGGACTTCTCGTGTCAGGGTGGCGAGCTGTGGTTTGACTTCCTGCGGCAGTCTGGCCTTGCGCGCGCCATCGAGGCTGCCTGGGACGGGCAGGCTGTCAGCGTTCTTTCCGGCGCCGTCGTTGCCCCAGACGTGGTCACGATCCTCGGCGATCTCCTGCATGCTGCGGCCGCTGGCGATGCTCTCGTCCCGATCCACCGTCAGCGAGGCGTCCATGCGTGGCCTGTCGTCGTGGCGCTTGATGAGGAGCCAGTTGCGCCCATGCTTGTCCTGGCGTTTGCCGCTCATGCGGGTCAGCGTCCAGCTGCCCTTGAGCCTTTCGCCGTCGAGTTCGATATCGATCCGGTCCGGCTTGGACTTACCCTTAATCCGCCAGCTGCCGCGATCCCACAGCATCACGGTGCCGCCGCCGTAGGCCTTCTCGGGAATCACGCCTTCGAAATCGGCGTACTCCAGCGGGTGGTCCTCCACTTCCACGGCCAGGCGCTTCTCGCCAGGTTCGAGGCTCGGCCCCTTGGGCAGGGCCCAGCTTCGGAGTGTGCCCGCTTGCTCCAGGCGCAGGTCGAAGTGGTCGTGGCTCGCCGCATGCTTGTGCATCACATAGAGGTTGCCTGCCGCGGCCTTGCCCCGTGCTTGACCGGCGGGCTCACGGGTCCGCGTAAAGTCACGCTTGCGGCGGTACTCCTCGAGTTTTTCCATCGGCTCCATCCTTGGCCGCTGAGTTTCCGACACAAAGCCACATCATCAGCCTAGCTGCGCACTTCCAAGGTGCAAAGGCCCGCTCAGGAATCGTGCCTTGCAGACTGGCCGATCCGTCATCTTGGGTTCCGTTGTGTTTCCTCAGCGTGCTCATGGGTAAAGAATCGTCTTGACCATGGAACCCGAGTGGGCAGGCCGATATCTTGAGAAGGGTAAAGGGAATTTCAGGGGAGACGCACCGTGTGTCTCCCACCGCTATCGTCATGGAGATGGATCAATGAAGCGGAACATCTTTGTCGTCGCGCTGGAAGAACAGCAGCGCGAAGAGCTGGAAACCTTGCGATACGCTGACCAGTTCAAGGTACACAGCCTGCTGTCGGTCAAGGCGGCTGTCGAATCACCCAGCTTTTCCTTCGATGCCTTGCTTGACGAGGCGCGTCGCAAGCTCGAAGCCTTCGACGGTTGCATCGATGCCATCGTGGCTCAATGGGATTTTCCCACCAGCGTATTGGTACCCATTCTGTGCCGGGAGCACGATATTCCTGCGCCTTCGGTGGAGAGCGTACTCAAGTGCGAGCACAAGTACTGGAGCCGGCTCGAACAGCAGAAGGTCATCCCCGAAGTCGTGCCGGACTTCTGCGGCGTCGATCCCTTCGCCGATGATCCGCTTTCCCAGGTCACGCTGGACTATCCGTTCTGGATCAAGCCGGTCAAGGCGTTTTCCTCGCATCTGGGCTTCAAGATCGAGAACGACGAACAGTTCGATGCCGCCATCCGGGAGATTCGCCAGGGGATACGCAAGCTCGGCGATCCGTTCAACGAGGCGCTGCGCCACGCTGAGCTGCCGCCCGAAATCCAGCATATGGACGGCAACTCCTGCATCGCCGAGCAGATCGTCTCCGGGGTGCAGGGCGCCCCCGAAGGCACGGTCTACCATGGCGAGTTCAACGTTCACGGCATCATTGCTCAGCCCAATTCGGTCAACAAGGATATTCCCTACGACCGCATGGAGTATCCCAGCAACCTGCCTGAGCGGATCCACCGTCAGATGATCGATGTATCGCGCCGCTTCCTAGAGCATATCGGCTACGACAACGGCTGCTTCAACGCCGAGTTCATGTGGAACGAGGAGCAGGACAAGCTGTGGCTGATCGAGGTCAATACGCGGATCTCCCAGTCTCACAGTGAGATCTTCATCATGGTCGACGGCATGTCCAATCATGAGGTTGCCGTGAACATCGCCTTTGGCGAGCGGCCGTCTCTGGCCAACCGACAGGGCGTCGCTGCCGTGGCTGCCAAATGCTACATCCCCTACGAACACAGGGACGGCATCGTCAAGCGTGTACCGAGCGAAGAGGAGATCGAGACCCTCACCAGGCGGTTTCCCGGTACCAAGGTAAGGATCGACGTGGAGCCGGGCATGCGTCTTGGCGACCTGATGCACCAGGACAGCTTTAGCTATCGCCTGGGAACCCTCTATGTTGCGGGAGAGGATCACGAGCAGATCGAGCAGCGCTACAAGGCCTGCCTGGAGGCGCTGCAGTTCGAGATCGAACCCACTGAATGAACCAGCAAGGAGGCGCTGTGAGTGTCGTAGACTCGTTTCCCTACCAGGTTCGCGAAATAGAGAACGTCTTCATCCCGATGCGCGATGGAGCCCAGCTGGCCGCCAGGATCTGGCTGCCGGAGGAGGCAGAGCGGACGCCGATGCCGGCGATCCTGGAGTACATTCCCTATCGCAAGCGCGACATCACTCGTGCCCGCGACACCAATCATGCCTACCTGGCCGGGCACGGCTATGTCTGTATTCGTGTCGATATGCGCGGCAGCGGCGACTCGGATGGCGTGCTCACCGACGAGTACACCCAGCTCGAGCAGGAGGATGGCGTGGATGCCATCGCCTGGATTGCCGAGCAGTCCTGGTGCGACGGCAATGTCGGCATGATGGGCATCTCCTGGGGCGGCTTCAACAGCCTGCAGGTGGCGGCCAAGCAACCAGCGGCGCTCAAGGCAATCATCAGCCTCTGTTCGAGCGACGACCTCTACGCGGACAACATGCACTACATGGGCGGCTGCCTGCTCGGCGACAACCTCTCCGAGGCCACGGTGATGTTCGCCTTCAATACTTTGCCGCCGGACCCGCAGATCGTCGGCAACCGCTGGCGCGACATGTGGTTCGACCGCATGGAGAACAGCGGTCTGTGGCTCGAGCCCTGGCTCGAGCACCAGCGCCGCGGCCCCTATTGGTCGACCAGTTCGGTCAACGAGAACTATGCCGCGATACAGTGCCCGGTCTATGCCGTCGGCGGCTGGGCCGACGGTTTCACCAACACCGTGCTGCGCCTGATGCAGCATCTCGAGGTGCCGCGCAAGGGGCTGATTGGACCCTGGGGACACAAGTACCCCCACCAGGGTATGCCAGGGCCGGCCATCGGCTTTCTTCAGGAAGCGCTGCGCTGGTGGGATCACTGGCTCAAGGGCAGGGACACCGGCATCATGGACGAACCCATGCTGAGGGCCTGGGAGCAGGACAGCGTGCCGCCCGACACCTCATATGAGCAGCGGCCGGGTCGTTGGATCGGCGAGTCCGGCTGGCCCTCGGCCAATATCCGGGAGCGTCGCTACGGGCTCGGCCCCTACACCATTCATATGGGCGAGGGCCATGGTGGTCCGCACCAGCGGGAGGGGCAGGAGAGAGCTCTGGCGCTGCAGTCGCCACTCAGCGTGGGCCTGGCAGCGGGCAAGTGGTGTTCCTATGCCGCCACTCCAGACCTGCCGGGCGATCAGCGCGAGGAGGATGGCGGTTCGCTGATCTTCAGCAGCCGTCAGCTGGCCGAGGCTCTGGATATCTTCGGTGTGCCGGAGCTGGAGCTCGAAATCTCCAGCAACAAGCCCCAGGCGATGCTCGCCGTTCGACTCTCGGATGTGGCGCCTGACGGCAAGTCGACCCGAGTCACCTACGGACTGCTCAACCTGTCGCATCGCGACAGCGATGCCAACCCCGAACCGCTGGTGCCTCACCGGCGCTATCGGGTGCGCATCCCCATGAACGGCATTGCCCAGCGCTTTCCGCCAGGGCATCAGCTGCGGGTCTCGATCTCGACCTCCTACTGGCCGCTGGCCTGGCTACCGCCGGCGCCGGCTCAGGTCGATATTTACCCTGACAGCAGCGCACTGATCCTGCCCGAGCGGACGCCTGGCGAGGAGGATAACCGCCTGCCCGAATTCTTCGAGCCCGAGGAGGCGCCGCCGATCAAGGTCCAGAACTACGCCGCCAGCGATCACAACTGGTTGCTGCACCGTGACCTGGCGACCAAGGAATCGACTCTGGAGGTGATCAACGACCAGGGGCACTTCCGCATCGAGGATATCGGTACCGAAGTGCGCCGCAGTACCCGCGAGTGGTACAGCACCTTCAACGACGACTTCACCTCGGCGCGTGGCGAGACCTATACCGAGCGCTCGTTCAAGCGTGATGACTGGAACGTGGAAGTTTACACCCGCACCGTACTGACTTGCGATGAGGGCCACTTCTTCATCCATGCCCAGCTCGATGCCTACGAGGACGACTACCGCGTTTTCTCCAAGAACTGGGAAAAAGTCATTCCCCGCGATCACATGTAGTCGAACCGTACTGTGCCGAATCGGGCAGGATTTATGCGGATGCCTCTTGCGGACACAGCCTCGAACCCACAAGAAGGCCGCCAGTGCACTGGCGGCCTCTATACCGGACAGAGCGTCTAGCGCTTACCGCCCTTGCGCCCTGCCTGGGAGGCTTTCTTTGGATCGTGGGCGAAATTGCCACTGCTGTTCTGGCCGCCTTTCTGTCCGGCCTGGGAGGCTTTCTTGGGGTCGTTGGCGAAATTGCCACTGCTGTTGCGGCCGCCTTTCTGTCCGGCCTCGGAGGCCTTCTGCGGATCGTTAGCGAAGTTGCCGCTGCTGCGTTGGCCGCCTTTCTGACCGGCCTCGGAGGCTTTCTTCGGATCGTTGGCGAAGTTGCCGGGGTTCTGGTTGCGCTGTGCCATGCAAATCTCCTTGACTCTTCCCGCATGGTCGCCCATGCATTCGTACGTCCATTTACCGTCGCCGGGTATCCGGCGCCGATGGCGTCTGCCATCGTTCTTGAAGATAGAAGTCGCATGAAACACCCTGCAAGAGCGTTGCTGTATCCGAGTGAAATGAAAGATGTCGCAAGCTCCAGCGGTAGGCGCCGAAGCACTACAGTGAGAGGAGGAGGTTATATCGTTTGTCGACAATCTGTCGTATACGCTTGGGAAGCTTTCACGCATGGGGTAACATGCGGTAATCGTATCGCAGAGCCCGATGTGGCGGCCTCAGGCCCCTGCTAATGGAACCGGAGGAGAATCCATGGCATTAGCCCAGAAATTCATCGTCGCCGATGACCATCCGCTGTTCCGTGCAGCGCTGACGCAGGCGCTGCGACAGCTGGCGCCCCAGGCCGAAATCGTCGAAGCCGACACCATGGAGGCGACCTGCGAGGTAGTGACGCGTCATCCCGATGCCGACCTGATCCTGCTCGATCTGCATATGCCCGGAGCGCATGGCTTCTCCGGTTTGATCCAGCTGCGAGGCCAGACACCCGACATACCCGTTGCGGTGGTCTCCGGCAGCGACGAGCCGCATGTCGTACGACGAGCCATCGATTATGGCGCTTCCGGCTTCATCCCCAAATCCTCTTCCCTGCAGCTGATCGCCGAGGCGGTGGGCGAGATCCTCGACGGCGAGGTATGGCTGCCCCAGGAGCTGGCGGATTCCCTGGGCGACGCCAACGAGGAGGAGACTCGCTTCGCCGAGGCCATCGCCTCGCTGACGCCGCAGCAGTTCCGGGTACTCAACATGCTGACGGAAGGCCTGCTCAACAAGCAGATTGCCTATGAGCTGAATGTTTCCGAAGCCACCATCAAGGCCCACGTCACCGCCATTTTGCGCAAGCTGGGCGTGCACTCGCGTACCCAGGCGGTGATTGCCGCCCAGAAACTCGAGGTGGAGCCGCCCAAGGTCGAGTCCTGAACTGCCTCACAGGCCAGGCACTCACCGCCTTCCAGGCGTAAGGCCGTGAGCCGACGCAGAAAACCGCCACCGTGGCCAAGCCACGGTGGCGGTTTCGCGTTTGGAGGGTCGCTGCCGCCTTGCACTAGGCGCTAGGCGCCCGGCTGGCCTGCAGCGTGCGGGTCAGCAGCGCACGCAGGGCGGCGGGACGTACCGGCTTCTGCAGCAGGTGATAGCCGCTGCGGCGAACTTCCTCGGCCACCTCCTCAGTGCGGTCGGCGGTAATCACGATGCCCGGCACCGCACCTTCCAATCGCTCGCTCAGCGCCTCCAGGGCCATCAGTCCGGTCACTTCGTTGTCCAGGTGATAGTCGGCCAGGATGGCGTCCGGCTCGCCGTCGAGGTTGCGCAGTACCGACTTGGCGCCGCCGATGGTGGTGGCGGTATAGACGTCGCAGCCCCAGCCGGCAAGCATCGCCTTCATGCCCTCGAGGATGAGGGTTTCGTTGTCGATGCACAGGATGCGGGTCCCCACCAGCTTGTTGCCCGCCCGGCGCGGTGAAGCGGCCTCCTCGGCCTGCTCCACGGCACTGCGTTCCGCCACCCGCGGGATACTGACCGAGAACATGGTGCCTTTGCCCTCCTGGGAAAAGACCTTGATGGGATGGTCGAGCACGCGGCTCATGCGATCGGCAATGGAGAGCCCCAGTCCCAATCCTTTCTCGCTCTCCTTGTGTCGCGAGGCCTGGTCCAGGCGGCGGAATTCCTGGAAGATCTCGGCCTGCTTGGATTCGGGGATGCCTGGCCCCGAGTCCCATACCTCGATCGTCAGGCGTGATCCACGGCGGCGGCAGCCCAGCAGGACACGGCCCTCCTGGGTGTAGCGCAACGCGTTCGACAGGAAGTTCTGAACGATTCTCCGCAGCATCTGTGGGTCGCTGTCGACCCAGGCGCGGGTCGGTACCACGACGAGGTCAAGGCCGCGCTCCTCGGCCATGACCTCGAACTCGGCGCGCAGCGGGCGGAAGATATCGGCCAGGGCGAAGTGGCTGCGGCGCGGGGTGAGGGCACCAGCATCGAGCTTGGAAATATCCAGCAGGGTGCCCAGGAGTTCTTCGGCGGCCTGCAACGAGTTGTCGATGTGGCCGATGGTGCGCTTCATGTCGTTGGCGTCTGTCTCGTGAGAGAGGGCCGAAGTGAACAGCCTCGCCGCGTTCAAGGGCTGCAGCAGGTCGTGGCTGGCAGCGGCAAGGAAGCGGGTCTTTGACGCATTGGCATCCTCGGCGACCTGCTTGGCCTGGCGCAGCGCCTGCTCCGCTTCGGCGCGAACCCGGTTTTCCTGACGTAGCAAGGCGTTGGCTTCCGATAGCGCCTGGGTACGCTCACGCACACGCTCCTCGAGCGTCTCGTTGGTCTCCTTGAGCGCAATTTCTGCCAGACGGCGTTCGGTAATGTCCTGGTAGAGCGCGAAGAAGCCGAGGATCGCACCGCTGTCGCCGAAGTGCGGAGTATAGGTCACCAGCATGTAGCGCAGGTCGTCGCCGAGGTAGAGCGAAACCTCGAAACTGACCCGTTCACCGGCTAGTGCCCGGCGGATCCAGGGCTCGCGCTCACGGGCCATCTCGCCGCTGATGACATTATTGACGTGCTTGCCGATGACCTCGTTGCGGTCGATGCTGAACGCCTGTTCATAAGCCCGGTTGGTGAAAAGGTAGCGGCACTCCTTGTCGAAATAGGCGATCAGCGCCGGCACGTTGTCGGTATAGATGCGTATGTTGTTTTCCGAGCGGATCAGCGCCTCTTCGATGCGCTTCTGCTGGGTGATGTCCTGATAGGTGTAGACGAAACCGCCGCCCGGCATGGGATTGCCCTGCACCTCGAGCACGCTGCCGTCCTGGCGATAGCGCACGTAGCGGTGAGGTTGGCCATCGCGGATGTTGTCGATCAGCAACTGCACATGCTCTTCCGGGTCGCCGGGTCCGTACTCGCCGTTATGGGCGTTGTAGCGGAATATCTTGTCGATCGGTGCACCGACACGGATCAGGTGGTCGGGGAAGCGGAACAGTTCCAGGTAGCGCTGGTTCCACACCACCAGGCGCATGTTCTGGTCGACTACGCTGATGCCCTGGTTGATGTTCTCGATGGTGGCCTGCAGCAGGGCGCGGTTGAACTCCAGCACCTGGGAGGCCTCGTCGACGATGGAGATCACGTCGGAAATGCCGATGCCGCGACCCTGCAGCGCCGAGTTGACCACGATGCGCGCCGAGGAGGCACCAAGCACCGAGGCAAGAAAACGCTCGGTGAACTGGATCACGTCAATGGAAGCGCGGTTGCCGTCTTCCAGCGGCTTGCCACTACGCCTGGCATAGTCGTCGAAAGCGCGAGCCACTTGGCCGGCACCGAGAAAGCGCTCGCACAGTACCTTGAGGTCGCCCACCGTGGTGGCGCCGGTCCAGGGGCGGTTGACCGAGGTCTGGCGGGTTTCGACGCTGTCGACGAACAGCGAGGCCTGAATCCGCTCGACCACGCGCTGTGAGGTGATCTGGGAGACGAAGATGTAACAGAACAGATTGACGCCGAGTGAAAGCATGACGCCATGGGTGAAGCCGTCGCCGACGTTCAACCCGAAGAGTGCCGTCGGTGTCAGCCAGGGGTGGCCGAGCGGACCGCCATCGAGCCAGTGCGCCGGCAGCACGCCGCCCTGGATCATTGCCGGCAGCAGCAGGCTGTAGGCCCAGATGGCAAAGCCGGCGTTCATGCCGAAGATGACGCCCAGCCGGTTGCCGCGCTTCCAGTAGAGGCCGCCGAGCAGTGCCGGAGCGAACTGGGCCGCCGCAGCGAAGGAGAGCATGCCGATCGACGCCAGTGACGAGAACTCGCCGATCAGATGATAGAAGCCATAGGCCAGGGCCAGGATCACGCAGATGGTGATGCGCCGTGCCTGGAGGACCAGGCGACCGTAGTCGCGGGGGCGTGTATCCAGCCAGCGCAGGCGGAACAGCAGTGGAATCACGATCTCGTTGGAGATCATGATCGACACGGCTACCGTGGCCACGATTACCATGCCGGTGGCGGCCGAGAAGCCGCCGATGTAGGTCAACAGGGTCAGCCACTGTTGGTCGGCAGCCATGGGCAGCGCCAGGACGAAGGTGTCGGGCTCCACCGTTCCGGCGGGGAACAGGGTCAGGCCGGCGGCGGCGATCGGCAGGATGAAGAAGGCAAACGCCGCCAGATAGAGAGGAAACAGCCAGCGCGCCTTGGCTGCATCGCTGGGGTGGGTGTTCTCTACCACGGCAACGTGAAACTGGCGCGGCAGGCAGAAGATGGCCAGCATCGCCAGCAGCGTCTGTGCCCAGAAGCCGCGTCCGAAGTCCTGGTCGGCCAGCTGGCGCTGCAGTTGCAACTGGGTGTCGGCCAGAGCCATCAGTTCGCCAAGGCCATCGAACATGCCCCAGGTCACGTAGGCACCCAGCAGCAGGAAAGCCAACAGCTTTACCATCGACTCGAAGGCGACCGCGTGAATCAGCCCCTCGTGGTGTTCGGTGGCGTCGGTATGGCGCGTGCCGAACAGAATGGCAAACGCCGCCATCACCACGGCCACGAAGAACGCCGTATCGGCAAATATGGGGGTATGGGTAATATCCGCGGCGTCCGTCAGCAGGGCGAACGACGTTGCAACGGCTTTAAGCTGCAGGGCGATGTAGGGCAGCGTGCCGATCAATGCGACGAGGCTGGCAAAAGCGGCCAGTGATTGCGTCTTGCCATAGCGCGAAGCGATGAAGTCGGCGATCGAAGTACTGTTCTGGCGCTTGGCCACGCGGATCATCTTGGCAAGGATCGGCCAGAACAGCAGGAAGGTCAGTATGGGGCCGACGTAGATGCTGATGAAGGACCAGCCGGCAGTGGCTGCCTGGCCGACCGCGCCGTAGAAACTCCATGAAGTGCAGTAGATGGCCAGCGCCAGGATATAGATGACCGGACGCTTGCGGCTGGCACCATGGCGGCGAGCACTGCGATCCCCCCACCAGGCGATGCCGAACAGTATGGCGATATAGAGCAGCGATACGGCAATCAGCAGCCAACCGGCAAACATGCTTTCTCCCCCCCGCAAGTAGCGACCATTCTAAAGGGATATCGGCCCGAGGACACTCGGGCCGAGCGAAGGGCCAACCTGGCGGGCTGGTGAGAGTTACCTGGCCGAGCAGACGGCACGATAAAGACGTGACTCCTCATCCACCGAGCGCAAGGCATCCAGGCGTGGCTGGCGGCTCTCCTCGCTCAGCGGCACCATCTCGGCGGTGGAGCAGTTCATCAGGAAGGGATGGTGGTACAGCTGGTCCACGTACTCCTTCTCGAAGCGGTAGAGGATGAACTCGACCAACTGGTGCTCGTCAGCCTCGCGAGGCACCATGCTGCTCTGGTCGACGACGCTGAAGGCAACCGTCATCGGGTACAGGTAGGTCCAGGGTCGCCATACCATGCTGTCCTGCTTGGTATCGACCACCTGGGCCGTAGGCGGCAACTGGCTCTGCTTGTGATCGAACCAGGAGTATTCGTAATGGATCTGGTAGCCCAGCATGCCGAGGCCGGCGAAGACGGGAATGATCCATTTCGGGAGTCGCTTGCCGCTGGCCAGGCGCAGGAGCAGGCCTAGGCCGGCAGCTCCCAGGGCGGCGAAAATCGCCCCAATCAAGTGCCAAATCATGACGCCACCTTTCTCAAAGCAATCGGGCTTCCCGATGGGAAGCCCGATCTGGTTCGGTCCCCAGCCCGCAGCGGGCCGGGGAGCCATTATGGCTTAGTGGCCTGTGGCTGCGCCAGCGCCTTTCGGGTAACGCACGCTCTGCACCAGGTCCTGGATCTCTTGCGGCGGCTCCTCGGTAGCGGAAGATACCGCATATGCCACAGCGAAGTTGATCATCGCACCCACCGCGCCGAAGGAGAGCGGGGAGATGCCGAGCAGCCAGTTGTCTTCAGTGTTCGGCAGCATGTTGGTGCCTGAAATGAAGAACCAGCCCAGGTAGGTGAAGATGTACAGCAGGGTGCTGATCAGGCCGGCGAGCATACCGGCAATGGCGCCCTTGCTGTTGATGCGAGTAGAGAAGATGCCCATCATCAGCGCCGGGAACAGCGAGGCGGCGGCGATACCGAAGGCGAGTGCCACCACCTGGGCGGCGAACCCCGGCGGATTGAGGCCCAGGTAGGTCGCCAGCAGGATGGCGCCCGCCATGGAGATTCGAGCAGCCAGCATCTCTCCTTTCTCGCTGATATTGGGGTTGATGGTGTTCTTGATCAGGTCATGACTGATGGCCGAGGAGATGGCCAGCAGCAGGCCTGCCGCGGTCGAGAGAGCTGCCGCGATACCACCCGCTGCGATCAGGCCGATGACCCAGCCGGGCAGGTTGGCGATCTCCGGGTTGGCCAGTACCAGGATGTCGTTGTTGACCGTCAGCTCGTTGCCCGCCCAGCCAAGGTCGCTGGCGATGGCCTGGAAGCCCGGGTTGGCATCGTTGTACATCTGGATGCGCCCGTCGTTGTTTTGATCGGTGAAGGTGATCAGGCCGGTGTCCTCCCAGGTGCGAATCCAGTCAGGACGCTCCTCGTACAGGATCGGATTGGCCAGGGCCTCCTGGTAGTCCTCCACCTGGCCGGCCATTTCCGGGAAGATGGTGGTGGCCAGGTTGAGGCGCGCCATGGAGCCTACAGCAGGCGCGGTCAGGTAGAGCAGGGCGATGAAGACAAGCGCCCAGCCGGCGGACCAGCGTGCATCGGCCACCTTGGGTACGGTGAAGAAGCGGATGATGACGTGGGGCAGGCCGGCGGTACCGATCATCAGCGACAGGGTGAACAGCACCATGTTGAGCTTGTTGTCGACGTCGGCGGTGTAGTCCTGGAAGCCGAGTGCTGTGACCACCTCGTCGAGCTTGGCCAGCAGCGGCAAGCCGGACTCGGTGTGCGTGCTGAACATGCCGAACATCGGAATCGGGTTGCCGGTCAGCTGGAAGGCGATGAACACCGCCGGAATGGTGTAGGCGATGATCAGCACGATGTACTGGGCCACCTGGGTGTAGGTGATGCCTTTCATGCCGCCGAATACCGCATACAGGAAGACGATGGCCGCGGCGATCCAGATACCGGTGCTGCTGGGTACCTCGAGGAAGCGCGAGAAGGCCACGCCGGCGCCGGTCATCTGACCGATTACGTAGGTCACCGAGGCGACGATCAGGCAGATTACCGCTACCACGCGGGCCGTCTTGCTGTAGAAGCGGTCGCCGATGAAGTCGGGTACGGTGAACTTGCCGAACTTACGCAGGTAGGGCGCAAGCAGCATGGCCAGGATCACGTAGCCGCCGGTCCAGCCCATCAGGAATGACGAGTTGGCGTAGCCGCCGGAGGCCAGCAGGCCAGCCATGGAAATGAAGGAAGCCGCCGACATCCAGTCGGCGGCCGTGGCCATGCCGTTGGTGACCGGGTGGACGCCGCCACCGGCGACATAGAAGTCCTTGGTGGAGCCGGCACGCGCCCAGATGGCGATGCCGATATAGAGGGCGAACGAGGCACCCACGAAAAGCAGGTTGATGGCAAACTGACTCATGCTGGTTTACTCCCCCAGGCCGAACTTCTGGTCGAGCTTGTTCATCTTCCAGGCATAGAAGAAGATCAGGCCGATAAAGGTGAGAATGGAGCCCTGTTGAGCAAACCAGAAGCCGAGGTCGGTGCCTCCGATCGGTATGCCCGCGAGTAGGGGCCGGAACAGCATGGCGCAGCCGTAGGACACGAAGGCCCAGACGATCATGCATCCGGTGATCAGGCGAACGTTCGCCTTCCAGTATTCAGCAGCATTGCTCTTGTCATCTGCCATAGTGAAGCTCTCCACTTGTTGTTAAGGTTGGGAAGCGTAAAAGAGTGGCCGGGATTCATCAGGGGGCACACTGTACGAATCGAGTCAGGCGTCTTGGAATTCGGCGTAGGTAATCGCCGCGAGTTTCCTTTCTCCCTGCGGTCGAGCCGCACTTCCCACCACGTCTAGTCAGCCTTGTCGAGTCGCTGATTTTGGGTGTGTTTACCCCGAATGCCTCACGCTCAATAGTGGTCAATAAACACGAAAAATAAAATCCCAGACTTTCGTATCATGAGTAAACTTGGATGAAATGTTGCTTTGTTTTTTTGTTAAAAAACAATGACTTGCTTTTTTGTTGTCGGCTTGCGGAGCCGGGCGGTCTGGCGATGATAGGACGATTGTCTAGCATTGGACTTTTGTCTATCAGCATTCCTCTTAAGACCATTGTCTATAAAAACGTGGCGCTTTCCTAACTGCTCGCTCTTGGACGTTGGTCTAGCTTATCTCTTGAAACTTGGGACTGTTATCCTGCTCGAGGGATAAGTGTTTTTTGCTCTACGAGCTGACAGGGATGTGTGTGGCCAGGCCAATGTCATGCCTGACAAGCGATCTGGTTGCATAGCAACCATTCGGGCATGCTCGACTGCAGCTGTCGTCAGTCTTGGCCGCTTGGCACTCTGGCTCGATGATCGATCGCCGAACTGCACAGAGCTTCTCGGGGCTCATGACCCGAGGCAAAGCATGGTGGCCTAACAACAAGGGTGACGAGATGGTCGAAGTCGATCTTTCCCAGCCGCCGTTCTCCTTTCTGGATGAGGAGGGGCGGGAGCGTGTGCGTAGCGGCATTGACCTGGCGTATTTTGACCGCGACGAGATCATCCTCGAGACAGGTCAGCCCGGCGAATTCGTCTTCCTCATCCACAAGGGAGAGGTGGCCGAGCTGGACACCACTCAGCCGGGGTCCCGCGAGCGCATAGGCCACTACACGGCCGGAGATCTCTTCGGCGCCATCAGTATTCTCAATCGCAAGAGTCGCTATCGCTTTCGCGCCGAGCAGGAGAGCCTTTGCTACCTGCTGCCCAAGGCGCTCTTCCTGCAGCTTTGCGACGACTACCCTCCTTTCGCTGAGTTTTTCCAGCAGACCCTGGCACACAAGGCGCGACTGCTGACCGAGCAGCGCGCCGAGGGCGGCGTGACCATGGCGGGCTTCATGCTGGCACGGGTCAGCGAGTGCATGCGCCCACCGCTGTGTATGGGGTCGGCTACCACCATCGCCGAAGCGGTGGCGAGGCTGCATGAAAGCCATGCCGACAGCCTGCTGGTGGAGAACGGCGATGGGGCAGGGATGGTGACCAAGACCGATCTGCTCGATGCGCTCGTGCTACAAGGGCGTGATAAGGAGAGCCCTCTTCAGGAGATTGCGCATTTCGAGTTGGTCACGGTCCGCCCCGAGCAGTACCTGTTCGAGGTGCTGGTGATGATGACCCGCTTCAAGGTGGAGCGGGTGGTCGTCATGGAGCAGGAGCGTCCCATCGGGGTGGTTGAGCTGACCGATGTGCTCAGCTTTTTCTCCAGCCGCAGCTACGTCGTCAGTCTGCAGGTGGAGCAGGCCGACACCCTCGATGCCTTGTTCCGTGCCAGCCGCCGCACGCCCGAGCTGGTCAAGGCGCTGATGGCCCAGGGCGTCAAGCTGCGCTTTGCCATGGGGCTGCTGGCCGCGCTCAATGGCCGCATCATGTCGAAGGCCTGGGGCTTTCTTATCGACGAGCGTTACCATCGCGACAGCTGCCTCATGGTGATGGGCAGCGAGGGGCGCGGCGAGCAGATACTCAAGACCGATCAGGACAATGGCCTGATACTCGCCGATGGGCTGGACTGGCCGGACGTGGGCGAGCAGATGCAGCGCCTTACCGAGACCCTGATAGAGCTGGGCTATCCACCGTGTCCCGGTAACATCATGGTCAACAACCCGGAGTGGGTGGGCTCGGTCTCCCAGTGGCAAGAGCGTATCGCGCGCTGGGCCGCCAAGCGCGACGGCGACAGCCTGATGAAGCTGGCCATCATGCTCGACTCCCATGCGGTCGCGGGGAACCCGGCGCTGCTGGATCGCGTGCGCCTGTCGCTCTTCGAACAGTGCTCGCGTGACGAAATCCTGCTCTCCTACTTCGCTCGGACGGCGCTGCGTTTCTCGACGCCGCTGACCCTGTTCGGTTCGCTCAAGAAGCCGCAACACGGTATCGATATCAAGAAGGGCGGTATTTTCCCGATCGTTCATGGCGTTCGCACCATGGCGTTGGAACGACGCATCAATCAGACATCTACCCTGGAGCGACTCGAGGCCTTGGCGGCTGACGGCCGGCTGGAGGAGAAGGTGGCCGAAAACCTGGCCGAGGCGCTGTCGCTTTTTACCGAGCTGAGACTCAAGCAGCAGCTGAAACGCCTGGAGGGAGACGTGGAAGGCAAGAGCCCCGACCGCGTCGTGGTGCAGGAGCTGTCGTCACTCGAACGCGACCTGATGCGGGAAGCATTGCACATCGTCAAGGACTTCAAGCAAAGCCTGTCCCAGCGCTACCACCTTGAATATACGTGAGGCAGGCGGAGCACTCAGGAGGAGAAGCATGTTTCGAGTATTGCGCCGGGCCAATGATCGGCGTCGCCATGCCGGCGGAAAGTATGCCTGGCTCTTTCATCCCTATACCGGCGACGAGCTGGTGGCCATCCACTGCGAGACCACGGGAACCGATACTCGCGTCGCCGAACCCGTTTCCATCGGGGCGGTCAAGGTGCGTGGCGACAGGGTGTTGACCAGCGAATCGCTGGAGCTTCGGCTAAGGCGCCCCGTCACGCTAACCGGTGATTCGATTCGCATCCATGGCCTGCGCGGCGTGGATCTTGACGACGGGGTCGATCTAGACGATGCCTTGGTAAAATTTCTCGACTTCGTGGGCAATCGGCCACTGCTGGCCTGGCGGCTCGATTTCGACCTCGCCATTCTCAACCGCCAGATTCGGCCTCGCTTCGACTTCGATCTGCCCAACAGCGGCATCGACGTGGCTCAGCTCTACCACCGGCATCAGCGTCGCAGCGTGATGGAGCCAGAGCCGAGCACCCAGCGCTTCGAGACAGTGGCAGAAGCGCTGAGCGTGCCGGTGATGGGGCGCCACACCGCCCTGGGTGACGCCGTGACCACGGCTTTGATGTACCTGCGCCTCGAGCGACCCGGTTTGCAGCAGCGCCGTGAGGCATGAAGGCCTGAAACCTTCCTGATAGCGTCGCCTCGAGGCAGTGGCGATGATAGGATGGCTGCCGTCATTCACCATGCCCCGAGCAGCCTGTGACCATGCAAGACGCCAGCATCTTCGACCCCCAACTCGCCGCCGACGCTAGCGCTTCCCAGGAGCCGCGGCAGGCGCTTGCCAATACCTCTGCGCTCGATGCACTCGATGCCAAGGGACGACGTGAGTTCAACAAGCTCCAGAAGCGCCTGCGCCGACATGTCGGCAATGCCATCATCGACTATGGCATGATCCACGAGGGGGACAGGGTCATGGTCTGCCTGAGTGGGGGCAAGGACAGCTATACCCTGCTGGAGATCCTGCGCAACCTGCAGCGCAACGCGCCGGTGAATTTTTCCCTGGTGGCGGTCAACCTCGACCAGAAGCAACCCGGCTTTCCCGAGCACGTGCTTCCCGATTACCTGGAACGCATCGGCGTCGAATATTACATCCTCGAGCGCGACACCTACTCGGTAGTGAAGGAGAAAACCCCGGAGGGCAAGACCACCTGTGCGCTCTGCTCTCGCCTGCGGCGTGGCTCCCTCTACGGGTTTGCCGAGGAGATCGGTGCGACCAAGGTGGCACTTGGCCACCATCGCGAGGACATACTGGAGACGCTGTTTCTCAACATGTTCTATGGCGGCACTCTCAAGGCGATGCCACCCAAGCTGCTCTCCGACGACGGCAAGAACATCGTGATCCGGCCCCTGGCCTATTGCCGCGAAGCGGACATAGCCGAGTTCGCCCGCCTGATGGACTTCCCCATCATTCCGTGCAATCTCTGTGGCTCACAGCCCAACCTGCAGCGCCAGGTGGTCAAGGAGATGCTGGCCGAGTGGGAGCGCAAGCACCCGGGGCGCATCGAGACCATGTTCAAGGCGGTGACCAACGTGGCGCCTTCGCAGCTGGCCGACCGCGAGCTGTTCGATTTCGAAGGGCTGGAAGCGAAGCAGGCGCGCATGCAGGAGCGCCGCATCGATGCGCTGAACCTGTCGCTGGACGCCTGAGCGTTTCGCGCGCCAACGAAGAGACCCGTCCGGCCAGATGGCTGAACTGCACCCCGAAAGTTGGACACCCAATCCAACCTTCGGGGTTTTTCTATGAGGAACAAGTACAGCGACGAGTT
>NZ_JACEFT010000031.1 GCF_013697085.1 Billgrantia kenyensis | reverse complement strand
CTGAGCCCCGTACAGTACAGGACTCAGGCCTTGGACGCCGGCTGAATGAACCGTCCAACTATTGGGGGTCAGTTCAGAAATCCCGCCAGGGCCTCTCTTCTTGCGCTCGTCGTGTCAGTGCTTAGAGGTCGACCAGGCCCTTGCTGACGAAGGCACCGTCCTCGACCACCATCTCAACCACGACTCCCGGCACGTCACCGTTTTCGTCGAACTCGTGGGTGCCGGAGGCGCCCTCGTAGTTGATCTCGGTGCCGGCGGCGATCAGCTCCACGGCCTTCTCCCACTCGCCCGGCAGGATCACTTCACCGGGTGCAGAGGAGACGCTGCGCAGGGCCTGGGAGAGGCCTTCACGCTCGGCGCTGCCGTTCTGCTCGATGGCGAGTGCCAGCAGGAAGGCGGCATCGTAGGCCTGGGCCGCGAACACCGCGGTCGGATCGAAGCCGGCTTCCTCGGCTGCCTCGGCGAAGATGTCGGTACCCGGCAGCTCGGGGCTACCCGGGCGCGTGGCAATCATGCCCTCGAGCACGTCGGCCCCCACGGCCTCGATCAGCGAAGAGCCCACCATGCCATCGGCGCCGGCGTACTGGGTGAACATGCCGCTCTCGTAGGCCTGGCGCAGGATGGTCTGACCGGAACCGTCGGCGTAGGCCAGCACCACCAGGGTTTCGGCTCCGCTGGCGGAGAGCGAGCCCAGCTCGGAGCGGTAGTCGGCGCGGCCATCCTCATGGGCCACGTTCTCGGCCACCATGCCGCCCTCCGCCTCGAAGGCTTCGACGAAGGCATCCGACAGGCCGCGACCGTAGTCGTTGTTGACGTAGGTGACCGCGACCTCATCAAAGCCCTTGTCCAGCATCAGCTTGGCCAGAATCTCGCCCTGGTAGGCATCAGAAGGTACGGTACGGAATACCAGGTCGTTGTCGTCCAGCTCGGTCACCGCCGGGGCGGTGGAGGCTGGAGATACCATCACCACGCCACCGGGGATAGCGGCACTGTTGGCCGCTGCCACGGTAGCCCCTGTACACAGGGCACCGACGATGGCCGTAACGTTCTCGGTGTTCACCATGCGGTCCGCTGCGTTGGAAGCGGCCGAGGCATCGCTGCAGGTGGTGTCGGCACTGGGCATCACCAGTGTTTGTCCACCGAGAATGCCGCCCTGCTCGTTGACCTGCTGCACCGCCAGCCGAGCGCCTTCGTAGATGGGCGGCGTCAGGCTCTCGATCGGGCCGGTAAAGCCGCCGATGAAGCCGACCTTCACTTCCGCCTGCGCCGCGCCTACGAATGCCACGCTGGTGGCTGCGATCGCCATCGCTAGAACGCTTTTCTTCATGGTTGTTCTTCTCACTCTGGTTGATTACGTCTGGTTACCAAGGACAGACACCCCCTAAATCTGGAAGGCTACGAGACAAAACACAAGCCCCCCATACCAACGTTCTAGCCCGTAACGACAACGCCAACTCCCTATCGGGGATGAACAATCCCGTTTCGGCATAGATGCCGGGGAAAGTGCACCCGAAATGCAGCCAGCGGCTTTCGCCTATACTGATTGACCCGTCATGCCATCCGACAGGAGGCACCCATGCGCCCCGCTCTTACTCCCCTTTCGCTGCTGGCATCGCTCGGCCTTGTCAGTGGCGCTTACGCCTTCACCCCCGCAGGCAGCGATGTCGTCTATGACGTGGGCGACGAAACCTTCGAAGGCTACCTTGCCAGCGCCGATGGCGAGGCCGGCGGCACCATCTTGATCGTCCACGACTGGAACGGGCTGGACGACTACGAACGTCAGCGTGCGGACATGCTGGCCGAGCTGGGCTACGACGCCTTCGCCATCGACCTGTTCGGGCAGGGCCATCGACCCGAGACCCTCGATGCCCGCCAGGAAGCCACCCGCGCGCTCTACTCCGATCGCGAACGCATGCGCGAGCTGACCCTGGCCGGCCTGGCCGAGGCGCGTGAGCAGGGTGC
The DNA here is from genome assembly GCF_013697085.1 of Billgrantia kenyensis. Taxonomy (GTDB): domain Bacteria; phylum Pseudomonadota; class Gammaproteobacteria; order Pseudomonadales; family Halomonadaceae; genus Halomonas; species Halomonas kenyensis. Next base: position 7,960 of record NZ_JACEFT010000031.1, on the reverse strand, counting down.
CGCGGAGAGCGTCGTCATCATGGGCTATTGCTTCGGTGGCGCCGTGGCACTGGAGATCGCCCGCTCGGGCGAGGCCGACAACGTGGCAGCCTATACGAGCTTTCACGGCGGCGTGGCCACACCGGAAGGCCAGGAGTGGCCCGAAGAGCCCCCGCCGCTGCTGATCGCCCACGGCGGCGCCGACACCAGCGTCACCATGGAAGACGTCAGCGGGCTGGTCGAGGAGCTCGAGGCCATCGAGGCCACCTACGAGATCCAGATCTATTCCGGCGCCCCCCACGGCTTCACTGTGTTCGGCGACGAGCGCTACCAGCAGCGCGCCGACGAGAAGTCCTGGGCGGCCTTTCTGAACCTGTTAGAGGAGGTACTATGACCCGGCGACTGCGGCCCCTGCCGCTGACCGAACTGAGCGGCAGCTACCACGAGATCGGCGCCCAGCACGGCCGCATTCACCGCGACCTGATCCAGCGCGGCATCGAGGTGTACGGTCAGCTGTTCCACGACTTCGTCGGTATCGGCTGGAGTCAGGCTCGCGGCCGAGCTCACCATTTCGAGGCGATGATCGCACGGGGCTTTCCCGAGATCCTCGAGGAGATGAACGGCATTGCCTGGGGCGCCGGGGTCGACTTCCTCGATATCCTCACGCTGAACTGCCGCAGCGAGATAGCCCTGACACAGGCCAGCGGCGGCTGCTCGGCTTTCTCCATCGCACGCCACGGCACGCAATGGCTGGCCCAGAACTGGGACTGGCGCAGCGCCCAGCTCGACAACGTGGTCGCCCTGCACGTGCGAGGCGCTGGCAAGCCCGCCCTGGTGAGCATCGGCGAGGCCGGCATGGTGGGCAAGGTGGGGATGAACGAGCAGGGCATCGGCGTGTGTCTCAATGCCATTCGCTCGCAGACCTGCAGCACAGGCCTGCCGATACACGTTGCGCTGCGCAAGATACTTGAGAGCCCCGACTTCGACAGTGCCCTTGCCGTGGCCACTCACGACCGGGTCTGCTCGCCTGCGCATTTCCTGCTCGCCAGCGCTCCGGTCGACAACGAGGGGGGCCAGGCCGTGGGTCTCGAGGTGCAGCCCGGCGAGCCGGGGCGAATCGCGCCGAGCAGCGGCATCGTCACCCACACCAACCACCTCTACGCCGACAACACCCCCTACCCGGTGCAGGACTATCCCCGTATCGACTCAGAGCCCCGGCTATGCCGCCTCGACGCGCTGCTGCACGATGAGCTGCCACCGGACACCACCCTCGATAAAGCGCACCTCTTCGACGTGCTCAGCGACCATCAGGGCGCGCCACTGTCGATCTGCCGTCACTTCAATCCCGCCCAACCCGCCGAAGAGCGTATGGAAACCCTCTTCTCGGTGGTGATGAACCTGAGCGAGCGCCGCCTGACCCTGCGCCACGGCAAACCCTGCGAAAGCGATGACAGCCTGAGCGTCACTCTGAGCTGAAGCGCCCCAGCCCCTCGTTACCCGGGCCAGGCTCAACCAGTTCCCCTTTCAGGTAGCGCTCGGAGGTGAGCATGAACGAGCGCCGGAACAACTCGTGCCTGGCCTCCTCCCGATGGAGCTGCAGCAGCTCGAACTCCTCCTGGGAGAGAGCGGTGTCGTGACGCGGATACTCACGAGCCAGGCGCACCGAGCACGATGTGGCGTCACAGATCTGCAGGGTAGGCGTAGCCCCACGGACGGCGGTATGGGTGAAGTACGACATTGGCGACCTCCATTAGCACCATTAATGATAACAATTATCATTAACTATTGGAAATCTAGCCGCCCACCGATCAACAGTCAAGGCAAAGGAAAATCATTCTCAAGACTCACCTAGCCAGCCAAGGCCTCTTCCACTACCGCTCGCGTCTCCGCACTCATGGGTAGCGTCAGCGCCAGTTCATGGGCCTTGGGCGACATTTTCTTCCAGGTCATCTGCACGATGCGCACCAGGTGGTCATGCTCCACCTGGCGCGAAAAATCGGCGAAGTAGTTCTCGAGGAAGACCAGGCAAGCACAGTCTTCCACCGCCTGGGTGCCCGGATCGCGGCCCAGGCCCTGCTTGCGAATCATCCGCGACACCTCGGCAGCCTCCTCCGCCGAGTAGCCCGCCGCTTCCATCACCCGTGCGGTGGTTTCACCGGCGCGCTTGCCCTGGTCGCGACGCCAGGTCAGATAGCCTACCCGCCCCTCGGGATACTCGCTGCGCGGCACCTCCCAACGCTGCAGATGCTGGGAGCGCACGGCGATCTGCACCAGCTCGCTGGGTGCTTCGACCACGCGCTCGAGCCAGGCGCTCATGCGCCCCGCATGCCACAGCTCCTTGGGCAAGGGCTGGCCATCGACATCCACCCGGCGCGGGTCCTTGGCATGCAAGCCATCGAGCTCGGCCAGGGTACGCTGAAACGGAGTTTGATCTGACATGGGAACATCCTTGCAAGTCATTATCGCTACAGCATACCGCAAGCGGGCAAGGGGCCAACAATTTCTCCATTGACTGAACTTGCCTTTGTGAAACCTTGTAAGCCACTGAATTTCAACTAGCTTGAGGGGTACTACACGAACGCCACGGAGAGGTTCAGACATGCGAACGTTAACGGTGACTCTCTTTGCAGCCCTGCTGACCCTCGGCATTGCTCATGCCGAAGAAGAGCCGGTGGAAGAGGAGCTCGTCGAGCAGCTAGATGAGGCCCAAGGCCAGCCCATCGACACCCTCAAGCAGGCCGTCGACGCCCTGGAACTGCGCAACGACCTGCTCGACGTGCTGCTCACAAAGGATCAGCTGACCGAAGGCGACATGGCCATTATCCTGCAGCTCACCGAGACCATGGAGAACGCCCTGGCCAAGATCGAGGAAGAAGTCGGGATCATGCGCGAACAGGTGCAGGAGGTCCATGCTGGCGCGGATGCCCAGGAGCAGGACCGCATTCGTGAGAGCGGCAAGGATTATCTGGAGCGTATCAAGACGCTGATGCAATAAGTAAAGCCAAAGCCCGGCGGAGCACCGCCGGGCCTACCGTCCGTTCCTAGCGCACCAGCATACGGCCCAACACATCCTGCCCCTGGCGGCGGTGCCAGAACACCATCGTCACATGACCCACGATCAGCGCCAGCAGCAACCAGCCCAGTTCTCCGTGCAGCAAGCTGCCCGCAGCCACCATCCATTCGATGCGCTCGCCCTCGAAGCCCGACATCAGCGGAATTCCGAACGGCTCGAAGGCGCGGCCCGAACCGTACTGCCGCAGCAACGCCAGGGTCGGCACCACCAGCATCAAGCCATAGAGAGCTAGGTGCCCCAGGCGCGCCGCCCGGCTCACTGCCGGAGGCTGGCTCGCCCGGCTCGCCAGCGCCCAGAGTCCCCGCGCCACGACCAGTACCATCAGCAGGAAGCCAGCGGGCCGATGGGTCGGCCACAGCAGCTCATCCAGCGCGCTGTCGCTCAACAGCACTCGCACGCTGGTAGTAGTGAACTGCCAGGCCAGCAGCAGCGCCATGCCCCAGTGCAGATAACGATTCAAGCGCCCGTAGTGGGCGATCCCTGCGGTGCTCATGATTCACTCCTTATCCTGGATCAGGAAGCGGCTTCGTTACGCCTGAAAACCAACGGTAACGATAGAATGAGGAAGCCCTGTGAACGATGCGACGAAAGCGCTGTGCTCGAGATGGAATGTCTGGCTTGCGCGAGCGGTGCCCGGCTCGGCATGATAAATGCCCGAACTCTGACGCGGAGCCAGCATGTCGTTCTTCTCTCGCCTGAAAGAAGTGGCCTCTCCCACCATCGGCCTGGGCTGCATGAACCTCTCCCACGGCTATGGCGACCCGGTGCCCGAGGCCGAAGCGATACGCGCCCTGGAAGAAGCCTTCGAGATGGGCTATCGCCACTTCGACACCGCCACCCTCTACGGCGCCACTGTCAACGAACGCGTGGTGGGCAAGGCGCTGGCGAGCAAGCGCAACGAGATCCTGCTGGCCAGCAAGTGCGGCATGGCCATGGACCCGGCGCTGGGCAAGAAAGTGATCGACGGCCGTCCCGAGACGCTGCGCCACCAGTGCGAAGCCAGCCTCGAACGCCTGAATACCGACCACCTGGACCTCTACTACCTGCACCGGCTGGACCGCCAGGTGCCCATCGAGGAGAGCGTCGGCGAACTCGCCCGGCTGGTAAAAGAGGGCAAGATACGCGCCATCGGCCTCTCGGAAATCTCCGCTGTCACCCTGCGCCGCGCCAGGACCGAGCACCCCATCGCTGCGGTGCAGTCCGAATACTCGCTGTGGACCCGCAACCCCGAGATCGCCCTGCTCGACGCCTGTCGCGAGGCCGACACCGCGCTGGTGGCCTTCAGCCCGCTCGGGCGAGGCTTCCTCGCCGGCGGCGTGACCGACACCAGCCAGCTCGCCGAAAATGACGTGCGCCACGGCATGCCGCGCTTCAGTGCCGACAACCTGCCGCATAACCTGCGCCAGCTGGAAAAACTCAAGACCATCGCCAGCGAGCAGGAGGTCACCCCCGGCCAGCTTGCCCTCGCCTGGCTCACCGCCCAGGGCGACGACGTCATCCCCATTCCCGGCAGCCGCTCGGTCGCACACATGCGCGAAAACCTGGCAGCGGAAAACCTGCACCTGGAACCCAACACCCTGGAACGTCTCACCGCCCTGCTGACACCGGACCAGGTCGCCGGCGCCCGCTACAGCGCAGCGCTGCAGAAGGAGATCGATACGGAGGAGTTTGGGGGGTAACAACGAGCTTGTGGGTGCAGCTCTACCATTGGGCTGCACCCTGGTGGTTTATTCGTTGCAGCTCCTACGGGGATCGGCCCATGGTGTTCCAGCGCCAGCGCGACTATGACGGTTAATCCCCGCTCTCGCGAGGATCGGAATACGGCAAAGCCCGGCGGCTCCATGGGGTTCGGTTAACCCCCGCACTCGCGGGGATCGGTTCGATAGTCGTTGCGCCTTCTCTCCACATTTCGGTTAATCCCCGCCCTCGCGGGGAGCAGCTGATCGCTTTGGAGCGTCTGCTGGCCCACCCCGGTTAACCCCCGCTCCTGCGGGGATCGGGCGTCCAGATCGATAAACCAGGCGCCACCGATCGGTTAATCCCCGCTCCCGCGAGGATCGAAGTAATACTGGCTATTTGTCTCACTGCTGAGACGGTTTATCCCCAGCCTCGCGGGGATCGGACGCCATCGCCATGGCGCACCAGGTCAGCATCCGGTTAATCCCCCCTCGCAGGGATCGGTCCACCGATGGGGAAGGGCACTGGCGCCGTTCGGTTAACCCCCGCTCCCGCGGGGATCGGGCCTTGGCGATTTCCTCGGCCTGCCGGTGCAGCGGTTAATCCCCGCTCCCGCGGGGATCGGTAGAGATAGAGGCCAGGGTCAGGCGATGGATGCGGTTAACCCCCGCTCTCGCGGAGATCGGTCCAGCGCCATGCAGGTAAAGCTGCCGGTGATCGGTTTATCCCCGCCCTCGCGGGGATCGGTAGGCGATCTCCTTTGCGGTGGTGGAAATCTTCGGTTAATCCCCGCCTTCGCGGGGATCGGCCTGCGCGATGCATGGGCACGGGCGACAATACCGGTTAACCCCGCTCCCGCGGGGATCGGATGCGGTTGTGGAAGCGCTCCCACTCGCGCAGCGGTTAACCCCCGCTCCCGCGGGGATCAGCGATACCAGACCAGTCTGAAAACCTGCCGCAACGGTTAATCCCTGCCCTCGCGGGGATCGGTTCTCGCTAGAGGACTATAGGCGGACGGGCCGCGGTTAAGCCCCGCCCTCGCGGGGATCGGACCATCATTGGTCGCGTCTTCTGGTGGGAAAACGGTTTATCCCCGCCCTCGCAGGGATCAGTTCGACCTGGAGGCCAATGACATCGGCGTCAGAGGTTAATCCCCGCCTTTGCGGGGATCGGGCTGGGAACAGCTCGGCTGGACTCTTCAGGCCCGGTTAATCCCTGCCTTCGCGGGAATCAGAGGGTCACCTCGAGGCGATCCCAGTCGCTGGCCGGTTAATCCCCGCCCTCGCGGGGATCGGAGCCAATGTCGGCTCATGGTGTGTCACTCCGGCGGTTAATCCCCGCTCTCGCGGGGATCGGGACATGAGCATCAGCGGCAAGTGGACCATCTACGGTTAACCCCCGCACTCGCGGGGATCGGCCTAGCCCAATAAGCACCCTACTACGCGACGGCGGCTAACCCCCGCCTTCGCGGGGATCGGTCGCAATATTTCGCGATCTCGTACAGCTCCCACGGTTAATCCCCGCCCTCGCGGGGATCGGCTGATCGGCTGGGAGCCAATCGATGAAGGTGACGGTTTATCCCCGCCCTCGCGGGGATCGGCGCAATGCTTTCTTCAAGAGTTCGGTCGGCTCTGGTTTATCCCCGCCCTCGCGGGGATCGGCTCATACCTAAACACTCTAAGCAGGCGCCACTCGGTTTATCCCCGCCCTCGCGGGGATCGGCGAGCCCGTATCAGCGGGAATCTCTAGGTCGACGGTTTATCCCCGCCCTCGCGGGGATCGGTCACAGCGGTTCCCCTTGTCATCCAGAAGCGACGGTTTATCCCCGCCCTCGCGGGGATCGGCCGTGCATGGCGTGCCAGCGCGGCCCCCAGTGCGGTTTATCCCCGCCCTCGCGGGGATCGGGAGGACATGGATACCCAGCGCAGCTACCGGGCCGGTTTATCCCCGCCCTCGCGGGGATCGGGTCGAAGAGATCACAACCGCCGGCGATGGCGTCGGTTTATCCCCGCCCTCGCGGGGATCGGGGTGCTCACCACAATCGACCAGTCCAGGTTGTCGGTTTATCCCCGCCCTCGCGGGGATCGGGGAGATATGACATGGCGATGAACGCTCATCCGCGGTTTATCCCCGCCCTCGCGGGGATCGGGCCACGGTGATGCTTGCCGCGAACTCCATCGACGGTTTATCCCCGCCCTCGCGGGGATCGGCCGGCCACCCTGATGGGCGTCTACAACACCGGCGGTTTATCCCCGCCCTCGCGGGGATCGGCCGGCCTTCCTCGGCCTGGGTATTGCCGGCGCCGGTTTATCCCCGCCCTCGCGGGGATCGGTCAGCCACGCCCTTGCCGGCGCGGACGGTGTGCGGTTTATCCCCGCCCTCGCGGGGATCGGCTCTTGAATTCAACCGATTCGGGATGAAGTTGCGGTTTATCCCCGCCCTCGCGGGGATCGGCTCGCCCTGAGTGGGCGAGAAGGTGGCCGCACCGGTTTATCCCCGCCCTCGCGGGGATCGGTGTGCTGTGCATCGGTAGAGCGACCTGGCATTCGGTTTATCCCCGCCCTCGCGGGGATCGGAGTGGATACAGGGCGACGTATTCGACAACAGCCGGTTTATCCCCGCCCTCGCGGGGATCGGGCTCGGCGGCAATGTCGCTCTTGCTGTGCAGCCGGTTTATCCCCGCCCTCGCGGGGATCGGCCACGCACTTTCGAGGAGGTGATGGTCGAGTACGGTTTATCCCCGCCCTCGCGGGGATCGGTGGCGCGAGTGGAACACCCTGCAAAGCGAGAACGGTTTATCCCCGCCCTCGCGGGGATCGGCTCCCTTCACGGCTTTGCCCGCTGCGTGCGGGCGGTTTATCCCCGCCCTCGCGGGGATCGGTCAGGGAATCACCACCACTACCCTACCTACAACGGTTTATCCCCGCCCTCGCGGGGATCGGCGCAGGGTGCGCTTTCAAGTTCTACAGAAGAACGGTTTATCCCCGCCCTCGCGGGGATCGGGCTCCCTGATGCCTTCCCACAGGGCTCGGAACCGGTTTATCCCCGCCCTCGCGGGGATCGGCTGTTGTCGCCGTTCCACAGCAAGCGGAACGGCGGTTTATCCCCGCCCTCGCGGGGATCGGGTCACCGACCCGCGCCGCATTCAGGACCAGCGCGGTTTATCCCCGCCCTCGCGGGGATCGGAGGAGGGGGAGTAATACCGGGAGTGCTGAACGCGGTTTATCCCCG
>NZ_JACEFT010000030.1 GCF_013697085.1 Billgrantia kenyensis | reverse complement strand
CCCTCGCGGGGATCGGGCAACGCTCGCCCATAATAACACCACCGACCACGGTTTATCCCCGCCCTCGCGGGGATCGGAAGTGGACCTCGAAACTATCCTGCCCGATCTGCGGTTTATCCCCGCCCTCGCGGGGATCGGGCAACGCTCGCCCATAATAACACCACCGACCACGGTTTATCCCCGCCCTCGCGGGGATCGGCGGTCAAACACGCGAGCGAGGTACGTACCCGGCGGTTTATCCCCGCCCTCGCGGGGATCGGCGCGTTTGATCTCGGGCGCAAGCCGCCGCATCACGGTTTATCCCCGCCCTCGCGGGGATCGGCTGCACAAGCTCGTGCAGCTTGCAGCCGAAAGCGGTTTATCCCCGCCCTCGCGGGGATCGGGCAACGAGCAGTATGCCCGCACGCACTTCAGGCGGTTTATCCCCGCCCTCGCGGGGATCGGCCCAGGAGCAGGCGGGGGAAGCCCTGTATGCGCGGTTTATCCCCGCCCTCGCGGGGATCGGTCGATCACGCCAGGGATCCAGTCGCCACGCATCGGTTTATCCCCGCCCTCGCGGGGATCGGCTGGGGCAGATCGGCCAGAACCACATCGAGCGCGGTTTATCCCCGCCCTCGCGGGGATCGGCAACGCGCCCAGGCCGACCGCGATGCCGACGACGGTTTATCCCCGCCCTCGCGGGGATCGGTTTCCCAAGCATTCGGTGCGCCGCCTGGCGGACGGTTTATCCCCGCCCTCGCGGGGATCGGGGGATCTCGGTTGGCGACGTGGTGCTCGAGACGCGGTTTATCCCCGCCCTCGCGGGGATCGGGCGCTCTTCGGCTTCACGTTGCACCTCATTGGCGGTTTATCCCCGCCCTCGCGGGGATCGGGGGCCGCGCTGCGCAAGGTGGAGTCCTGGCTGCGGTTTATCCCCGCCCTCGCGGGGATCGGGAACACGCCTTCTTCCTCGCTGACGCCCTGACCGGTTTATCCCCGCCCTCGCGGGGATCGGCATATGCGGTGCCCCCTGAAGATGCCGCCCTGCGGTTTATCCCCGCCCTCGCGGGGATCGGTGAAATATCAACGACTCTCCGCCCAGATGTTTCGGTTTATCCCCGCCCTCGCGGGGATCGGGCCGGCGCCATGGGCCTGGAAATTCGGGGCGACGGTTTATCCCCGCCCTCGCGGGGATCGGTCTACTCGAATCCGGGCGAGTCGATCAATTGCCGGTTTATCCCCGCCCTCGCGGGGATCGGCGCTTGACGCGGGACACCTGGCCGACCGGGTTCGGTTTATCCCCGCCCTCGCGGGGATCGGTGCTGAGCGATAGCCTTCACGTCGGCAGTGACCGGTTTATCCCCGCCCTCGCGGGGATCGGGCGCCCACAGCAACGGAAGTTCGCCGCGCTTACGGTTTATCCCCGCCCTCGCGGGGATCGGATGGCCTCAAGCATCATCGACTGCTGAGCCTGCGGTTTATCCCCGCCCTCGCGGGGATCGGGCCAGTTATTTCGGAGCGGCAGCGGGCAAGGGCGGTTTATCCCCGCCCTCGCGGGGATCGGATGGCCCGAGCTGTGATCGCTACTACGACTATCGGTTTATCCCCGCCCTCGCGGGGATCGGGATAGGTTGGAGGAGCTGACGCGGTAGCCGTCCGGTTTATCCCCGCCCTCGCGGGGATCGGTCAGCCGCGCCTTGCCGGTCGCCCGCATTCAGCGGTTTATCCCCGCCCTCGCGGGGATCGGATCCGCACCCGCGTATTCGAGGAGATGCGCGGCGGTTTATCCCCGCCCTCGCGGGGATCGGGGCTTCCTGGCTGTAGATCATGTGACCTCTCCCGGTTTATCCCCGCCCTCGCGGGGATCGGGGTCGGGGGCCTCGGGCTCCGGGCGGCTCAGCTGGTTTATCCCCGCCCTCGCGGGGATCGGGGCACCATGCTGCTTGACCGCAGCCGCGGATACGGTTTATCCCCGCCCTCGCGGGGATCGGGCCCACTGACATGAGGCCGCGACCCACGCCCATGGTTTATCCCCGCCCTCGCGGGGATCGGCGGGCGAGCTTGGCGCGGGCGCGACCCCATAGCGGTTTATCCCCGCCCTCGCGGGGATCGGAGCGCGGCGGATTCCAGCTCGACGCTGTAATGCGGTTTATCCCCGCCCTCGCGGGGATCGGTGGGATACCGACGACGATCACGATGGGCACCACGGTTTATCCCCGCCCTCGCGGGGATCGGTTGGCCGTCTCCCAGCAGTAAATGCTCGAACGCGGTTTATCCCCGCCCTCGCGGGGATCGGGTGCAACACGTAATCCCTGAGTGCCCCTCGGGCGGTTTATCCCCGCCCTCGCGGGGATCGGGCGGCCAAGGCCATGCTGCAGTACTCACTCAGCGGTTTATCCCCGCCCTCGCGGGGATCGGTACACCCTGGAGGACGTCACCATCGCCTCGGGCGGTTTATCCCCGCCCTCGCGGGGATCGGGTGCTCTTCCTCGGTCGCCAGCCTCAGCATGCCGGTTTATCCCCGCCCTCGCGGGGATCGGTAGTGATGAGATGGTGATCATGACTCCAGCTCCGGTTTATCCCCGCCCTCGCGGGGATCGGGTAATTGAGATCCCCTCTGGCCGCCGCGGCACCGGTTTATCCCCGCCCTCGCGGGGATCGGCGCATCGCGCGCCTCGAGGACGAGATCGAGGACGGTTTATCCCCGCCCTCGCGGGGATCGGACTAATCGTAGACGATTGATCTACAAAAGGAAAATCGCCGGTGGATTTCCCACCAGCGATTTTGCCTATTTTTTGTACAGCACGAATTGTTAAAGAGCCTGGAAAATCAGTTAGTTGGTTTCTAGCGGAAGAAAGCGCACCAAACGCAGTCCGTCATGATCCCAGGGCTCACGACGATTCGAGCCGTACGTTTGGAACTCAAAACCGGACTCGTGATTGCTGGCCCAGGCCATCACGACATTGCCTTCCTCCGCCAGCGCATTGATCTGCTCCCAGATCATCTCGCGGATACGCCTGCTGACATCGCCGACATAGACACCGGCACGAACCTCGAGCAGCCACACGGCGAGCCTGCCGCGCAGACGGGGCGGTACGGCTTCGGTCACTACGACTAGCATGGCCATATCAGCCGCTCCTGTGCCCGGCATCGCCCACGGATGCCGGCTCCGGTATGGCTGGTGGCACGGCTTCGGGGGCTGGCGGTGGTGGTTCGATCTCCCCTGCTGATAGGACTTCTTCGATCAGTGGTATCAGGCTCTGAAGCAGCTTCGTCTGCCGGAAGGCATCGCGGCAGGCAATACGCACCTCCCGCTCTGGCAGAGGTGGATTGCGCGCCACAACGCGGAAAGCCGCAGGAACCACGGTTTCGAACTTGACGATATCGGCGATATCGTAGACGAAGCTCTTTGGCTTTCCGGTGTGCAGAAAGCCAATGGCTGGCGCATAACCTGCCGCCAGAATCGCTGCTTCAGTCACCCCGTAGAGACAAGCGGTGGCAGCGGAGAGGCATTGGTTGATGGTATCGGAAGCATCCCATTGGCTCGGGTCGTAACGGCGCCCTGTCCATTTGATGCCGTACTGTTTGGCCAAGTGTTGATACGTCTTACGCACACGGGCGCCTTCGATTCCCCGCAACTGTTCGATACTGCGCCGCTCAGGCGCCGGCTCACCGAAGCGCAGCTCGAACATCTTGCGCACCACCTTGAGCCGCAGCTTCTCCTCCAGCACCAATCTAGCCTGATAAAGCAGCTTGTCGGATCGGGCGCCGCCAGGCTGCCCTGCACTGTAGAGGCGCACGCCGGCATCCCCAACCCAGATCAGCAGGGTGCCTACCGCCGCGGCAAGCTTGATGGCCGCGTGGGAGACTCTGGTGCCAGGTTCAAGCAGCAGGCAGGCAACCGAGCCGACCGGTATGTGCATGCGCTCGCCGTTGACATCGTCAATCACCACGAAGGCGCCATCACGTACGTCGATCTGGCCCATGCCGATGAAGATCATCGACATGCGATCCTTCATTGGGATCGGCTTGAAGGGGATAAAGCTCATATCACCCCCTCAAGGTCGACGCAGCATCAGCAATCCACAGCCAAACGCCTTGGCACGGCCGATACCATGAGCCAGTGTTTCGACCAAGCGCCCCGGGTCGGTCACTTCCAGAAGGCCTTCATAATCGACGCTGGAAAACCGAATGGCATCGCGTCGACCGGGCTTGTGGAGAGCATGCTGACGATAGGCGCCCACATTTGGCTTGACCGGCAGTCGAAATCCCCAGGACTCGGCCCGTGAGGCCAGCCAATCGTTAGCGGCATTGTCCATGGCCTCTACGCAGGCTCGACTGCTGCGGGCCTCACCCGACTCAAAAGGAAACTTGGCGGCCATCAAGACATCGGCACGCTGCCCTCGCTTGCCCTCTACCGCCTTGGATACCGTCGGATTGGCACGAACACGAAACGCTAACTGCTCGCCTACCTCCAGCGCTGGGGCGAAAGGCTTGCTCTGTACATCGAGCAACCCCGCTACTGCTACGGGTTCGCGATCAGAAAGCATGTAGAACAACGGCAGCCCTTTGGGCGTTTGGTCTGGCCCCGAGGGCTCCTCCATTTCCTGTCGGAACAGGAAAGGGCGAGCCTCCGAGTGGTCGGGGAAAAGTTTCCATAGAAGCTGGTGGGCACCGTAGGCGCCACCTCCCATGATCTCGAATAGCAGTTCGCGGGAAAGGCCGTTGAGGTCCACACGTACACGAGAAAGAAACATCAGTTGCCCTCCTCAAGGCGGACGAAGCGGCGATACTCGGTACGCGGCCCGAACTGCCAGCGGCGGCGATGCAGCGGTTCATCCCAAACCTCACTAGACTCACTGGCCGCAACGCCATCGAGCGCATCGGCCGCCCCTTCCCAGGCGTAGAGCACCTCGTCGGGTAAGCGCAGCAGGCGCTTATCCTTCTCCTCATTCCCCACCAGCGCCAGCCAGGAGCGTTCCGGATCCAACGCGCTTTCAAAACGGTGATCCAGTGCCTGGCGCCAGCAGCTGGCCTCGATCACGGTAGGCACCAGTGGCGCGGCCAAGGGGCACGCCTTGCGGCCGAGGTAGAGCGGGAAACGGGGCTTTTCCAACGCCGTTGTCAGTTCCTCCAGGGTCCAGACAGCCTCCGGTGTCAGTCGAATCGCAACGGACCAGAGGCCGTCGCAACGGTAATCTCGTGAAGAGAGAATGGTATTGAGTGTCTCCTTGGGCACCGAAAGCTCTTCACGGCGCGTGCGGTGGGTTACTTTCGCTTGCGATGGCGGCACCTGCACGGTGTGATAGTCGCGCAGCAACAGCCCCGGTGAGCGCTGCTTGACCGCCACTTGCAGGCCCTTGCGCAGGCGCCGCTGTCCTTCATCGTCGTCGCGCCGGATGCCAAGTGCCGCCCCCACTAGCCCCAGGATGGCGCTACGACCGGGGTAGGTCGCGGTTGGCCGTGTCTCGCCAACCGCGGCCTCCCCCCAACTCGCCATGGGCGCATAGAGGCGAAAAACCAGATGTCGTGGCATACCGCCTCCGTTCACTCGTCGTCTTTGAGAAAGCTCAGCAGATCCTGCAGGTTGCCTCGCTGAATATCGCCCTTCAGAACAGGCGCGACGTACTCCGGCGTTGCTGAGAGGATAAAGCGGCGATCCGCGCCGGCACCGTAAGCGTCATCGAAGGCCTGGGCCTGCCTTTCCAGTTTCTCGATAGCCTTGGTGGCCTGCTCTTCGCCGTTGACCGGCTGCAGGAAGGAAGCCGCCAGCGAGCGTGGCTGCTGATCACCCTTCTCTGCCAGCAAGTAGCTCGCATGGGCGCGGGAGCCGAAGCTGTTCTGCTTACCCTTGGGCGAGACCTTGACGGCAGATTCCACCAGCGCAGCAATGGCACGATCAGCCAGTTCTTCCTTGCCTTGCAGGTTCTCGACCAGTAGATCCCGGTCGATGCAGATATAGAGATAGAAGAGCCCGGCGGCAAAGCCGGCCTCGCCAATATGCGCTGCGCCTCGGTCGTCATCGCCGGTGTTCAGGTCATCGACGGCGGTAAAGTAGTCGTCTTCGACCTCGGCTGCGTGCACGGTGATAGCGTGGGCGACCTGACAGGCGGCTTCGACGTTGTAACTGGGGGCGGCGGCAAGCATCCGCCCGAACAGCGCCACATCGACGGCGGTGGGGCGCTGTGCGAGCAACTCTTTGAGTTCTTCATCGGTCGGCTCGCGGTTCTCGGCCCCTAGCGTATCGGCCAGCCCCTCCAGTGCTGCGAGCTCTTCGAGGCCAACATGCACCAACTGCTCGATCTCGTACTCGTGCTTTTCTCCCTTCTCGACTTTGCGCAGTTTGCCGAAGACACCAGCGATCTTCTCAGCACTGCTACCGGCGACTTTCTCGTCAGCACCCGCGCTGGTCATCCGTTTGTAAACCTCTCCTCCCAGACGCTTGGTGCGTGTGCCCTTGTGGCCATTGACTGCCGCTTCGAACAGATCGGAGGTGCGCCAGTTGCGCTTGAGACTCTGCGAAGAGACACGCAGCCGCCGGGCACCGCCCATAAAGGCTGTCTTGGGGCGGCCCAGATCATCGCGGTTGAGGTTGGAGGGGGGGTAGGAGGTGAGCAGGTGCAGCTGAATGAAGTGGCTCATGATGGGTTCCCTGAATACAAGAGTAATACGGATGTTAGAAAGTGGCTGTCGTCGCTCAGTCGCCCGCTGCCGGTTTCAATGCGCGCGCCTTGAAGTAGGCATCACTCATGACGAAGGCAAACCGTTGGGCGGCCTTGACGCGGTACTGACCGCGCTGCTCTAGGTCCCAGAGCGCGACCATATCGGCCAGGCGGACAACGCTGATACCGGCGTTATCTGCGAGTTTGAGCGCCCGACGAAAGCGGCGAATCAGCTCTTCCCTACTGTGACAATCAAGCAGCTGCTGGAAGCGTAAGTCGCTCATCCGCGGAGTATCGACGGTCTTGGGGCGCTTCTCTCCCAGACGTTTACCCAAGGGCGCATCAAACGTTTCGTCGCGCAGCTCGCATACCACCGCGGCAATGACCGACCAAACTTCGAGACGTTGATTGCGCTTATTCGGCCCCTCGTTAACCGCCTCCGTCCAGGCCCGTGACTCGAGCGTCAGCCAAAGATGGCGAAAGGCCTCGGTCAGCATGACCGACTCGATAGTGGCAGAGCGGCGCAGCGTAGCGCGCACGCCGCGGGGATAGGGCCGCTGCTGCGTGTATCGCTTGAGCGTCTTGTCATCCATCACCAGTCGCCGCCACCACAAGCGCAGCTCATAGGCCTCTTGATCAGTAAGCACATAGCGGTAGCGCTCTACCGCATTGCCTGCGGTAGCCTCGCCCTCTGCCGCTCGTGGCCGCGGCGCTTGTTGCTCCACCTCACTCATGCTGCGCTCTCCTCATCACGCTGGGGCATCGAGGCTTGCAGCTCAAAGCCACCCACCTGGGCGAACGTCTGAGCCGTTTTGCCGATCTTCTTGCCGCTGCCGTTCAAATAGGTTTGTAAGTAGCGCCGGGCGCTGGTGATCCGTTCCAGTTGCTGCATCTTCATGCCCTCCAATGGGCCGCTAATGGCCTGCGCATCGAACAGGGACAGCGCTTCATGCTTGAGGGCGAGGTACCACTGACGGTGAATGTCGGGGGAAAGCGTCGGCGTTGCGGTTTCATCGCGCAGCGTCTCGCCCATCATGCGCAGCGTCTTGAAGAACGCCAACTGGGTGGCTTCGAAGAACTGGGCATCGACCTGACTCATATCGCCCTTGGCATCTTCCGGGCGTTTGAACCAGGCACGCTTGAGCTGGTTGCGCAGGGTCCAGGTAAACTCCGAAGCCAGATCGACGAAACGTTTGACCCAGTCGCGTAGTATCTCCTGATGCGCTTCGGGCACCCCTACTAGCGGCATTTCCACGCTATACCAGCCGCGCGGCTTCATGTTGTCCATGTCATAGCCAAACACCCAGAGTCGGGCGCGCCGGAACAGCGCCTCGAACGCTTCACCGTCGTCACGTGCGGCTTGGACCATACGGTACTTGTGCAGGTGGTGAGTGACCACGCGGGCAGGCAGGGCTCCGCTCACGGCTTCATCCTCCAGCACCAGCCCCGGCCAGTGGCGGTAGCCCAGCCCGCCGGGTTGCCCCTTGCTGGAGAGCGGTAGTTCATCGAGCTTTTTGGGATTGAGACGGCGATAAGGTGTGAGCGGGTGCCGCCAGGGGCCGTCGTAGTTGGCACCCTGCTTCTTGGCACGCAGACGGCGCACCGGGTGCGACGTCTCCCGGCCACAGAGATCGCAACACCCCGGCGTCTCGTCGAACAGCAGCCGGTAGCGCCGCGGCATCGACCAGAAGGCGTGTAAGGGGTGCACTTGTTCGGGCAACACCTCGGTGCCCTTCTTGTCGCTGATGTGGGTCTCAGCCATCCAGAAGAACAGCTTGCCATCGTCTGCTTTGGGCGGGTGCCACGTTTGCCCCGGCTGACCCACGGCGTCGGCGGGCATCACATTGGGCCAAAGACGATGCCATAGCGGCTTGGACTCGTCTTCCGGCAAGATCAGAGTGGTGAGCGGCCCGCCACCACGCAGCCCGACCCGAATACCGGCCCCACCGGCGGGTGCGTTAATCTGCATGGTAAAAAGGGCCAGCGCCGCGCACTCGGGGCAAACGGTCTCCACCCGACCGCGCTTGACGAAGAAATCGGTGTTGTTCTTGATGCCGTTGGCACCGGGCGAGTCGATCAACAGGCCGGCGACCGACGCCTCCTTCACGTCTTCCAGCGGGTCCACGTCCTGCATGAAGCGTGGGCCATCGCCGTCGAGCACGAACGCCGTCGCAAAAGATGCCAGCGCTTCGTCAAGCTCCGCCACGCTGGGTGGCGACTGGTAGCGATCCAGCCAAGAGTCGGTATCCTCCGGCGTCATTGCTGTCTGCAACAGCGCAATTAGAAACTGCCAGGCTGCGCCTTGGAAATCGGCGCGAGGCAGCGCTAGATCGAGCACGTCGGGGTCGGCCAGGGCCGAGGGTGGGTGATATTCGATTCGGCCATCGTGATGGCGAAAGGGTAACCAGGATTCTGTAAGTAGATTCATCGGCACCTCTGCAGCATTCTATAAATTCTTATTCATTAACCTTGGCTCACTTACCTTTCATGAACATTGCATCTTCCACTACACCTATAGGCTCACGCCCCACTGCTCATCGTAACCACACTTGTCGTCCTCTTCCGGCAGCCAGGGCAGAACGAAGCGCAGCCCACGGTGGCGCTGCTGCAGCGCTTCCCACTGCTCGGCATAGTGCCCCGGTAGCGCGGCGAGTTTTTTGACCTGACTCTCCCTTAGGCGGCATCGGCTCAACCGGTCGGCATGGCGGTGGTCCTCTGCCCAGAGCACCAGCGTCTCACCCTGACGTTTGAGTAGCGCCACCTCGAGGCTCCGCTCGTCGCTAAGCCGGGTGCCGAATTCACGCTCCTCCTGCCAGGGGTCGAAATCGGCATTGAGGCGGTAGCCCGCTTCCAGATTCAAGGCGTTATGGGTGGCCATCGAGACCGCCAGCTTATCCATCCCCGTACGCTCGAAGTGCGCCTGATCCAGCGCCTCGGGAATATCTTCCACCGGGAAGGCGTAGACACTCTCGATCAGCGTCCGCGCTGCGCCAGGCATCGTGATGGCGCCCAGCTCGCGCAGCACACGCTGAGTCAGCCATATCAGCGAGGTGTCCTTGTACACCGCCTGGGTGCCGCGGTGCGCCTGGCTTAGCCAGTCCCCCCCGGGATGCACGTCCCATTTGGGCGCGAGCACATTCAACACAGGGTCGGCTCGCTCACCGCGCTGGTGACGCTGCAGGCGCCCGGCACGCTGAATCAACAGATCGATGGGGGCGATATCGCTGACCATTTGGTCAGCATCACAGTCGAGACTTTCCTGGAAAACCTGAGAAGTTACAACCACTTGGCTGCGCCTTAACGGCGGCTTCGAGTCTTTGCCAAAGCGGCGGATGACCTCGGATTCGATTCGCTGGCGGTCCACCATCGCAAAGCGAGCGTGGAAGAGCAGGCAGCGCTCGGGCTCGGGATGGCGCTCGCGTAGCTGTTGAAAGGCTCGGATGGCATCGTCGACGGTATTGCGCACCCAGACGATGCACTCACCCGACTCCGCCGCCGCCAGCACGCACTCGATGGCCTCTTCTTCTCTCTCCAACCACTCGATGGCCACGCTACGCGTGACTTCAGAGCGGGTTTTGACGTGAATCTCCTCAGGAGTACCTTCCCCGCAGCGGGTGAGCAGCGGATAGTCGGTTTTCTCAAGCAAGCTGGGCTCCGCGCCCAGACCATGACGCCAAGCCGTGACCAGCGCCTCGCGCATAGCGTGGGGCAGCGTCGCCGTTAGCAGGATAGCGCTGCCGCCTTGGCGGGCGTGGTGGGCCAACAATTGGTGCAGCAGGGTCTGCATGTAGTGATCGAAGGCGTGAACCTCGTCGATGATCAAAACCTTGCGTGCCAGCCCTAATAGGCGCAGCGATTGATGGCGAAACGGCAGCGCGCCCATCAGTGCCTGGTCGATGGTGCCGACACCTACATCGGCCAATAGCGCCTTCTTGTTCGAGTCGGCGAGCCAACGGTTGCATTGGGTCGAGGCGCTGGCGTCTTCTGCATCGTAGTCGTCGTTCTCCGGCTGGGCGATGGCTCGTTCGAACTCCTCGTTGAGTTCGCGAGCCCCGTGGGCAAGCACCAAGGAAGGCCGCGAAGCGCTGCTGTAAAAATGGTGGTGCAGGTCGCCCAGGCGGCTATACATGGCATTGGATGTCGCCATGGTAGGGAGTGCAAAGTAAAGCCCTTCGCCGTGACCTGCGGCCAACAGGCGCTGAGCCAGAATGCAGGCGGCTTCGGTCTTGCCCGCGCCGGTCACGTCTTCGAGGATGAACAGCTGCGGACCGCTCTCCAAGGGGAGACTCTCTGCTTGCTGCTGAAGCGGGGTGGGCGTGGCGTCACCGTCGAACCATTGGGCAAGGCCCGCGTAGGGTATCGGCTCCGGTGGGCGGCCGAATCCGGTAACCTCCAGCACCTCCTCAGCCTGCTTGCGCGCCCATGGCCAGTATTCACCCAGTGGAATGGGCTTCTGGCAGTAGGGAAAATAGTCACGATGCGACCCCAACCAGTCGCTGAGGGTGGCCCAACCGGCAACAGTCCAGCTCAGCGTCTTGAAGACGCCCTGCCAATGTTTGTCGAGTAATCTTTCGAGCGGCCAATGAGGTTTGATGAGCGCTGCCCAATCGGCGACAAAATCACCCGCAGCGGTGACATCGTTGAGCTCACCATCGTCGATGTAGAACTGAGCGAGCGTGAGCTGGCCCGTCGATACGGGACGTCCATGATGGCCAAAGAACGGTGCCATCAAACTATCCATGGGCTCCAGCAGTTTCGAGCTGCGTACATCCGCGCCCTCGGGCCAGCCAAGTGCCCCTTCCCTTCGCCATGTATTCCAACAGGCGTCCCAGAGCAGAACGCCCAGGCGGTCGTGGCGCGCGGTATATCCATAGCGCGCCACCGGAGGAGCCAGCGTCACACCCTCGGGCCTAGCAAGCCCCTGAAACGTACGCGAAAACTTGCCAATATCATGCAAACCAAGCAAAAAAACGAAGAAGCGGCGCAACGCCTCCGGCGGCATGCCGAGGCGCTCTGCCAACCGTTGTGTCAGCGGCCTCTCCGGAGCAAGCAGGTGCCAACCGACGGCAGCCACGTCAAGGCTATGGTAGGGCAGGAGATGGCAGCTTGCGCCTTGCGAGCCTGGTTTGGCTTTTCCCCAATAGAGCCAATAGGTCACCGGCGAACTTCCTTTCGTTTGTTGTTCTCACTGCCCCTCATGTAATCACTTGTTAGAATGGGTAACTAGTGATGTATATCAAACCAGCGTACTAAGCAGCCCGGTTAGTCCATCTTCGCTTGAGTGCGCTGAGTTCATGGAGAAGCCAACGATGGAAACGACCTCACTGCCCTGGGACACTCAAGCCCGCTATCGCCTGATCGAGATCCTGGCGCTCTGGGAGGGGCGAGTGGCGGCTTCACAGATCGGGGCAGTATTCGACATCGGCAGGCAGCAATCTCAAAAAATCATTCGAAAATACAGGGAGCTGGCGCCGAACAGTCTCCTCTACGATGAATCGAAAAAGGGATTCCTCCCAACCGAAGACTTCAGGCCACGCTTTACCCTGGGTCGGGTCGAAGAGTACCTACATCTTCAAGGAGCGAATCATGAACTGGAGTCCCCATTTGCAGGTTTGAGCCTGGGAGCAGCGAATACCGAATCCCTACCGATGCCCAACCGGGAGATTTCACCTCAAGTAGTAAGAGAAATCGTCAAAGCTGCACGCCAGGGTACGAGGCTTGAGGTGAACTACGCTTCGTTTTCGAATCCCGAGGGAGAAGACCGGGTGCTCGTACCGCATACTCTTGTGTTCGCGGCGGGTCGCTGGCACGTGCGGGCGTTTTGTGAAAAGCACCGGCAATACCGTGATTTCGTGCTGAGTCGATTTCGTGATGTGCCGGAGCCCTGCGGCACCATGTTGGGAAAGCATGACGGCACACAAGATGCCGAATGGCATACGCAGGTGGAGGTTCGGCTGATTCCTGACCGCCGCTTGCCGGAAGTCGAGCGCTCACTCATCGCTCATGACTACGGGATGACAAACGGTGAGTTGGTACTGACCTGCCGTGGCCCGCTCGTGCTGTATGCGTTGAGGGAGCTGGGGCTGAACCCTCAGCACAGCGAGGTCAATCCGCGTGCACAGCAGGTCGAAATCGCCAATCGTGAGGAACTGACCCGTTGGATACGCTGGGATTGAGCGTTTTACGCCGGTAGCAAGGCCCTCAAACCACCTCAGCCACTTCCTCAAACGCCAGCCTCGGCCCCCTCGGGCGCTGGTTTTTCGGCTCCCCCACGCCAAGGTTGACCAGGAAATTGCTCTTGTAACGGCCGTCGGGAAAGAACTCTTCATCGACCATGGCGTTATCGAAGCCGCTCATGGGGCCGACGTCGAGCCCCAGCATACGCGCAGCCACGATCAGGTAGGCGCCCTGCAAGGTACCGTTGCGACAAGCGGTGTCGCTAGCCTTGTCGGGGTTCTCGGCGAAGCGCTCTCGGGCGTTGGGCGATTGCGGGAAGACGGTGGGCATGTGTTCGTAGAAGCGCGTGTCGATGGCGACGATCACGTTCACGGGGGCCTGGTGGGCCTTGTCGCGATTGCCCTCGGAAAGCGCCGGCAGCAGGCGAGACTTGCCCTCTTCGGTGGTCACGAAGACGTAGCGCGCCGGCTGGCAGTTCATCGATGTCGGCCCCCACTTGAGCAGGTCATACAGCTCGCGCAGAGTGGCCTCGTCGATGGGCTCCTGCTGAAAGGCATAGTGGGTATGCGCTTCACGAAAGACGGTGTCGAGCGCGATGTCGTCGAGAGGCTGCCGAGGCATGAATCACTCCGGGTCGTGGTTGGCTCATTTCACTTTACGCGTTCGTTATCTGCCGGTCACGACCAGTGCTACTCTCTTTGCGACGCTTCGCTTCGTTCAATGTGCCAGGAGAAGACTATGCCAAGGTTTCGTTCGTTCGCCGCCCTGCTTGCCCCCCTGCTGAGCCTGGCCCTTGCCGCCCCCGCCATGGCACAGCAACCCACGCAGGAGTTCCAGGCCTACGAGGATGCCCTGGCCCGCGGTGAGCGCCATGCCAACGTATGGCAATACGGCTGGGCGGGGGTGTACGCCTCCACGCTTGCCGTGAACGTCTATCAGGCCAGCGAGTCGGACAGCCGCGATACCCGTTACGATGCCCGGGTGGGCGCGGTGAAGTCGGCGCTGGCACTGGCCGGTACGCTGATGGATCGCCAGCCGCATCCGGCAGCTCGGCGTCAGTTGAGCGAAGGCGGTGGCGATATCGAAAGTGCACGCCGGCTACTGCACGAGGTGGCCGCAGAGGAGCGTCAGCGCCGCAGCCTGGAGGCACGCCTGGGCTCGCTGCTGGTGAATACCACTTCGGGCCTGCTGATCGGCGTGGGCGACGGGCGCGGTCGTGACGGCGCCATCAACTTTGCTACCGGCATGTTGATCAGCGAGCTGCAGATCCAGACCCAGCCGCGCCAGGCAACAGTGGCAATCAACCGCTTTCAGCCCGCCCAGCTGTCCCTGGGGGATTTGAAGCTGCAAGGCGAGTACGCCCTGATGGTGGCGCCCAATCAGGTGGGCGTGGCGCTGCGCTACTGAGCCTTGGCGATTGGTGAGACCCCAGGCCTTGTTGAGCCTGGGCTCATTTCGGGATATTTTATGTTATGATATAACATATCTATAAAAACACTTGGCCTGCTCCATGCTAGATACGCTGCACTGGTGGCTGACGTCACCCTTCGACTATGCCTTCATGCGCCGCGCCTTGGTGGCATCATTGGCGCTGTCACTCACCGCACCGGTTCTTGGTGTGTTTCTCACCTTGCGCGGCATGAGCCTGATGGGCGAGGCCCTGTCGCATGCCATCCTGCCGGGGGTGGCCGTGGCTTTCATGCTGGCCGGCTTTTCATTGCCAATGATGATGCTCGGCGGCGTGCTGGCCGGTTTGATTACCGTGGCACTTGCCGGCGGAGTGACGCTGTTCAGCGGCCTCAAGGAGGACGCGGCCATGGCCAGCCTGTTCCTGGTGGCCATGGCTGGCGGTGTGACCATCGTCAGTCTGTCGGGTAATGCGCTGGATCTTGGCCACGTTCTGTTTGGCACCATCCTGGCAGTCGATAGCCGTACGCTACTGCTTGTGGCGCTGGTCAGCAGTGCGATTCTTCTATCCCTTGCCGTCTCCTTTCGCGCGCTGGTCGTGGAATGCCTGGACCCCCAGTTCCTTACCCTTCAGGGAAGGCACGCCGGCTGGACTCACACCTTGTTCATGGCGATGGTAGTGCTGTGCCTGGTTGCCAGCTTCCAGACCCTGGGTACATTGATGGCGGCAGGCCTGATGCTCTTGCCGGCAGCAGCGGCACGCTCCTGGAGCTCACGGCTCGAGGGCATGATCGCCATTGCTATCGGTATTGCCGTGGCTTGTAGCGTGACGGGACTACTGGTGTCCTATCACGCTGGCCTGCCCTCGGGTCCTGCCATTATCCTGCTGGCGGGCCTGGCCTACGTGGCGTCGATCGCGCTTGGCCCCTACCGCAGCTTGAGAGCAGGCCGATCCCGTCTCAAAGCGAACGCATTGCCACGGCGTTCACAACTGATCCCTTGAGCGGTTCCCTTTTGCTGCGAACCCTGCATACTGCCGCCTTGGATCTGCTGGAACGCCACACTGCCTGATGGGCTAGACTTTACTGACTGTTTTGCAATGTTATATCTTAATCTATTTCGTGAGGGAGCATTAATGGCACACCGCACGCATCGGCACCGCCCCGAAGGGCCGTGCCATTTTTCACTGATGTCGCTATCCGCGACACGACGCCTGCTGCTGGCGGCGGCTCCCCTGGGGGTGCTCTGGCTGGCCGTGTCGTGGGCGGCAGGGTGGTGGGGCTGATGGCCGAAGGGCAGACATCCCGCCTGGAGCTGGTGGATCTGCAGCTTGCCCAGGCCAACCGCACCGTGCTCGAGCACGTTGACGGCCGCTTCCGGGATGGCGCCATCACCGCCCTGGTGGGGGCCAATGGCGCCGGCAAGAGCACCTTGATTCAGGGCATCATGGGCATGCTTCGCCCGATGGCGGGCAAGGTGGTGTGCTCGGTGCCCAAGGAGCGTCGCGCCTGGCTGCCCCAGCAGTTGGCACTCGACCTGACCTTTCCCATGAGCGTGGAAGAGCTGGTGATGACCGGCAGTTGGCCGAGCCACGGCGCACTCAAGGGCTACTGCGCTCGCCACTATCGCCGTGGCCGCGAGGTGATGGCACGCCTGGGCATCTCTCACCTGGCCCACCGTCCCCTGGGCGAGCTTTCTGGCGGCCAGCGCCAGCGCGCGCTGATCGGCCGCACCCTGATGCAGGAAGCGGAGCTGCTGCTGCTTGATGAACCCTTCGCCAATGTCGATGCGGAAACCGTCGAAGTCCTGATGACGGTGCTCCACGAGATGGCCGCAGACGGCGTCACCATCATCGTGGTGCTGCACGACATGGAGCAGCTCGCACGCCTGGCTGAAGAGGTGGTGGTGCTTCACCAGGGCCATGCCCGCTGGACGACGGCGCAGGCGGTACTTCACAGCCAGCCGACTGCCGCCGAATCGGCCCGACTTGCCCTGGGCATACCGGGGGTGGGCGCATGCTAGAGCTGCTGCATGAGTGGCTGATCGCCCCCTTCGATTACGGCTTCATGCGCCGCGCGGCCGTGGCCGGCCTGGCGCTGTCGCTGGCAGCGCCGCCCATGGGCGTGTTCCTGATGCTGCGCGGCATGAGCCTGATCGGCGACGCCATGGCCCACGCGATCCTGCCCGGCGTGGCACTGGGCTTCCTGCTGGCGGGCTTCTCGCTGCCAGCCATGAGTCTGGGTGGCGTGCTCTCCGGCCTGTTGGTGGCCATGCTGGCGGGCAGCGTATCGAAGATGACCGGCCATCGCGAAGACTCGGCAATGGCCAGCTTCTTCCTGATTTCGCTGGCGGCAGGGGTAATGCTGGTCTCGCTGGGCGGCAGCAGCGTCGATCTTACCCACGTGCTGTTTGGCTCGATCCTGGCGGTGAACACCACGGCCCTGCTGCTGATCGCGGCGATCAGCAGCGTGATCGTGCTGATACTGGCGCTGATCTTCCGCGCCCTGGTAGTGGAGTGCCTCGATCCGCTGTTCCTGCGCGGCCAGGGCATGCAGGGAAGCTTGGTGCATGGGATCTTTCTCGGCCTGGTGGTGCTCAACCTCACCGCCGGCTTCCAGACCCTGGGCACGCTGATGGCGGTGGGCCTGATGATGCTGCCGGCCACCACCGCTCGCTTCTGGAGCAAGCGGCTGGAGGGACTGATCGGCACGTCCATTCTGCTGGGCATCATCGCCAGCCTCGGAGGGCTGCTGCTTTCCTACCACCTCAGCATTCCATCCGGGCCAGCCATCATTTTGCTGGCGGGCGTAGGCTACATGCTCTCCGCCCTGTTCGGCCGCCATCACAGCCTGATGGCCAAGCTGCGCCGACGCGCCGCCCCGCTTGGCGCACCTGAGACTCACTGAACGAGAACGGCGACACCACCCCTACGGAGGAATTGCATGCGACACCTCACCCCTGCCCTGGTCATCGGCACCTCGGCCATGCTGGCACTGCCGGCCGCCATTGCCGCCGAGCGCATCCAGGTCGTCACCAGCTTCAGTATCCTTGCCGACATGGTCGAGAACGTTGGCGGCGAGCACGTGGAGGTGGCCTCGCTGGTCGGTCCCGACAGCGATGCCCACGTCTACTCCCCCACGCCGCGCGATGCACGTGCCCTGGCCGAGGCCGACCTGGTGGTCTACAACGGCCTGCTGTTCGAGGGCTGGATGGAGCGGCTAATCGACTCCAGCGACTACAGCGGCCCGCTAGTCACCGCGACCGACGGCATCGACAAGCTTGAATATCACGGCCATGACCACGGACACGATCATGACCACGATGACGATCACGGCCATGACCATGGGCACGATCATGACCACGATGACGATCACGGCCATGACCACGGGCACGATCATGACCACGATGACGATCACGGCCATGACCACGGGCACGATCATGACCATGACGACGATCACGGCCATGACCACGGACACGATCATGACCACGATGACGATCACGGCCATGACCACGGGCACGATCATGACCATGATGACGATCACGGCCATGACGACGACCACGGGCACGGTGACGACCATGTGCATGGCGACCATGACCCCCACGCCTGGCAAGATCTGGCCATGGGCAAGGTGTACGTGGGCAACATCCGTGATGGCCTGATCGAGGCGGACCCGGACAACGAAGCCGTCTATCGCGAAAATGCCGAGAGCTACATCAACGAGCTGCGCGCCACCGACGCCGAGATTCGTGAGCTGATCGCCGAGATTCCGGCTTCCACCAGTATCATTACCGGCCACGACTCCTTCGGCTACTTTGCCAATGCCTACGGTCTCCAGTTCCTCTCGCCGGTCGGGCTCTCCACAGAGGCCGAGCCCAGCGCGTCCGACATGGCGCGACTGATCGACGTGATGCGCGAGCAGAACGTGCGTGCCCTGTTCCACGAGAACATGACCAGCCCGGCCATCATCAACCAGCTAGCCGAAGAGACCGGGGTACCCATTGCCGGCACGCTCTATGCCGATGCCTTGGCTGCCGAAGGCGAGGCCAGCACCTACATCGGCATGATGCGCCACAACGCCCGGACGCTGCACGACGCCCTGGCGGAGCCGGGTCACGATGACCACGGTCATGGAGACGACCACGACCACGACCACGACCACGGTGATGATGGCCACAGTCACAGCCACAGCCACTGAGAAGCGGCACGGCCTATCCACAGGGGCGCCAGACGGCGCCCCGTTTTTTTGTCCGCCGGATGGCCCTGGGCCGGCAGCCTTGGCGCTCTACCGGCCCACACATGGCACGTTCTGCACTTCCAGGAATTAAAGCGAGCCTTCAGGACCGAGAGTGCCTCGCCAGAGGCCGCATTAAACCAAAGTCGCACAGCCTGAGACTCTGCCTCAAGATGGCACGAAATGCAAAAACTCTGGCTCGATGCGTAAACCCGCCGCGAACCATTCCTCCTACCATGAACGAGCATGTCTTGGAGAAAGTGCACATCGAAAAAGGCTCACCCAAGAATTGCACACAGCCACTCACCGGCTTGCCCACAGAGTTATCCACAGCCGGACGATATACAAGCCACAATAACAAAGGTCAGCCAATGACAACGACACGCCGCTTCGCCCTGGGGGTGCTTGCCACCTCCATCATGCTCGTCGGCCAGACATCCCACGCCGAGATCACCGACAATGAGATTCGCATCGGCTACCTGGCCGACATGACGGGCCCCTATCGCGACCCCATCGGCCCCCAGGGGCTGGATGCCATCCAGATGGCTATCGAAGACGTCGGCGGCAGCGTCGCCGGCGCCGATATCGTGGTGTTCAGCGCAGACGATCGCAACAGCCCCGACGTGGGCTCGAGCATCGTTCGCGAATGGATCGACGAGCGCAACGTCGACATGGTGACCGGCCTGGTGGCTTCTTCGGTCACCCTTGCCGCCGTGCGGCTGCTTGAGGAAGAGAATCGCCTGGGCCTGGTCAATGGCGCCGTCTCCTCCGGCGTGACCAACGAGAGCTGCTCACCCAACCACATCCACTGGGTCTACGACACCTGGGCCATGTCCAATGGCACCGCCAAGGCGATCACCCAGGAAGGCCACCAGAACTGGTACCTGCTCAGTGCCGACTACTCCTTCGGTCACGCTCTGGAGGGCGACGTCGAGCGGGTGGTGCTCGAGAACGGTGGCAGCATCGTGGGCAAGGCGCGCCACCCCTTCCCCAGCAACGACTTCTCCTCCTTCCTGCTGCAGGCCCAGGCCTCCGGTGCCGACGTGATCGCCCTCAACAATGCCGGCTCCGACACCATCAATGCCATTACCACCGCGGGTGAGTTCGGCATCACCCAGGCGGGTCAGGTGCTGGCCGGCATGGTGCTGTTCAGTACCGATGTGCGCAGCATCGGCCTCGACGCGGCCCAGGGGCTGCAGTTCACCAAGGCCTGGTATTACGACCTCAATGACGAGACCCGCGCCTGGGCCGAGCGCTTCCGCGAGCGCACCGGCAGCATGCCGACCATGGTCCACGCTGGGCTCTACTCCAGCACCCTGCACTATCTGCAGGCCGTCGACGCCATCGGCACCGACGAGGCCCAGGCCGTTCGCCAGCAGATGGCGGATACGCCGATCGACGACATCTTCGCCACCTGCGGCTACATCCGCGAGGACGGCCGCATGGTGCATGACATGTATCTGGTCGAGGTGAAGACCCCGGAAGAGTCGCAGAACGAGGACGATCTGTTCCGCGTGGTGCGCACCATTCCCGCCGAGGAGGCCTTCAGGCCACTGTCGGACAGCAAGTGCCACCTGGTTGCCAACGGTACCTGAGCCCGGAGGTCGAGATGAGGATCCAGCAGAACACTATCGGCGCTGCCATCAGCCGCAGCGCACGCAAGCACGGCGCCAGGCTGGCGCTGGCCTTCGAGGGCCGGCGCTGGAACTACGCCGAGCTGAACCAGGCGGTGAACCGGGTGGCCAACCGCCTGCTGGCGGCGGGCCTGGTACCGGGCGACCGCCTGGCCGCTTACGGCAAGAACTCCGACGCCTACGTGATCGCCTGGCTGGCCGCTACCCGTGCCGGCCTGGTGCACGTGCCGATCAACTTCGCGCTCAGCGCCGACGAGCTGCGCTACATACTCGAGCAGTCCGGCGCGAATGCGCTGCTCAGCGACCTGAGCCTGGCCGACAACGTGGCCAAGGCCAGCGAAGGGCTCGGTCTCGCCCTTTCCGGTACCCTGCACGCCGAGGGCGAGACGGGCTTCGACGTACTGCAGGTAGCCCTCGACAGGAGCAGCGGCGATGCCAGCGAGCCGGATGTCGATCTCGATGGCGCCAGCCTGGCCCAGCTGCTCTATACCTCGGGCACCACGGCAGCGCCCAAGGCGGCGATGATGACGCACCAGGCGCTGCTGGCCGAGTACATGGCCTGCATGGTGGAGCTCGACATCAAGGGCGACGAGCCGATGCTTGCCGCGCTGCCGCTCTATCACTCGGCGCAGATGCACGTGTTCCTGATGCCGGCGCTGCTGCTGGGCGCCCCGGTACACCTGCGCATGGCACCGCTGCCCGACGACTGCCTGACGCAGATCGCCGGCGAAGGCATTGCGTCGTTCTTCGCCCCGCCCACGGTGTGGATCAGCCTGCTGCGCCATCCCGACTTCGACAAGTTCGACCTTTCGACACTAAAGAAGGCCTACTACGGCGCCTCGATCATGCCGGTGCCGGTGCTCGAGGAGCTGCAGCAGCGCCTGCCCGGCGTGGGGCTTTACAACTGCTACGGCCAGAGCGAGATCGCCCCGCTGGCCACCGTGCTGCGACCCGAGGAGCACGCCGCGCGCCCGGCCTCGGCGGGCCGCCCGATCCTTACCGTGGAGACGCGCATCGTCGACCTGGAGATGAACGACGTGCCGCCCGGCGAGCACGGCGAGATCGTGCATCGCTCGCCGCAGCTGCTCAGCGGCTACTGGAACAAGCCTGAGATGAGCGAAGAGGCCTTCGCCGGCGGCTGGTTCCATTCCGGCGACGTGGGCTACTTCGATGAGGCGGGCTATCTCTACATCGTCGACCGCATCAAGGACGTCATCAACACCGGCGGCGTGGTGGTGGCCAGCCGCGAAGTGGAAGAGGGGTTGTTCAAGCACCCGGCCGTTTCCGAGGTCGCCGTGATCGGACTGCCGGATGCGAAGTGGATCGAGGCGATCACCGCCGTGGTGGTGCCCAAGGAGGGTACGGAGGTGAGCGAAATGGAGCTGCTCGCCCACGCCAAGGCCCACATGGCGCCTTACAAGGTACCCAAGCGCATCCTGTTCGCCGAGGCCCTGCCCAAGAGCACCGCCGGCAAGATTCTCAAGCGCAACCTGCGCAAGGAGCTGGGCTGACCATGAGCGCACCGCAAGACGACCTGACGCCGCTGTTCCACGACACCATCCGCCGCTTCCTCGAGCAGGAAGTGGCGCCCCACTACGAGGCGTGGGAGGCCGCCGGTGAAATGCCGCGCTCGCTGTGGACGAAACTCGGCGAGGCCGGCCTGCTGGGCATCGATTTGCCTGATGAGCTAGGCGGCAGCGGTGCCGACTTCGCCATCGTTCAGCTGGCGCTGGAGGAGATCTCACGCCAGGGCTTCGGCGGGCTGGCCAGCGCCTATAACATTCACACCAACATCGTCATGCCCTACCTGCTGCATATCGCCACGCCGGCCCAGCGCGAGCGCTGGCTGCCGGCCATGGCCAGCGGCGAGGCCATCGGCGCCATCGCCATGACCGAGCCCGGAGCGGGCAGCGATCTGGCGGCGATGAAGACCCGCGCCAGCCGCACCGAATCGGGCTGGCGACTCGACGGCAGCAAGCTGTTCATCACCAACGGGCAGATCGCCGATCTGGTGATCGTCTGCGCCAAGACCGACCCCGCCGCCGGTGCCCGGGGCGTCTCGCTGTTCCTGGTCGACACCACGCTTGCCGGCTTCTCCCGCGGCCAGCCGATCAAGAAGATCGGCCAGCACGCCAGCGATACCGCCGAGCTGTTCTTCGACGACCTGCGCCTACCGGAAGACGCCCTGCTCGGCGAGGAAGGCGCCGGCTTCGCCTACCTGATGCAGGAGCTGCCCCGTGAGCGCCTCGGCGTGGCGGCCCAGGCGCTGGGCGCCATGGAGGGAGCACTGGCGCTGACTCTCGACTACGTGCGCGAGCGCCGCGCCTTTGGCCGCGCCGTGGGCGACTTCCAGAACACCCGCTTCACCCTGGCCGAGGTGCGCGCACAGATCGACGTGGGCCGCGCCTACTTCGAGCGGTGCGTGGCGAAGTACCGCCAGGGGGAGATGAACGGCACCGACGCCGCCATCCTCAAGCTGCAGCTCAGCGAGATGCAGTGCCGCACCATCGACGCCTGCCTGCAGCTGTTCGGCGGCTACGGTTATACCCGGGAGTACCCGATTTCACGCTTCTATCTGGATGCCCGCGTGCAGACCCTCTACGCCGGCACCTCGGAAATCATGAAGGAAGTGATCGCCCGCTCGCTGCTTGGCAAGAGCGACGCGGCCTGATCGCCTTCACAGGCAACTGAACAAGAGACAGGAGAGTTCCATGCGGCTCGATTCCGTCGTCATCCTCAGCAGCGCCCGCACCGCCATCGGCAGCTTCGGCGGCAGCCTGGCCGGGCTCGCTCCTCATGAGCTGGGCACCGTTACCGCCCGCGAGGCGCTGGCCCGCGCCGGGGTCGAGGCCGGGGCCATCGACCATGCCGTCTACGGCCATATCATCACCACCGGCCCGCAGGACGCCTACCTGGCACGCCACATCGCCCTGGAAGCCGGCGTGCCCGAAGGTGCGGCGGCATTCAACGTCAACCGCCTATGCGGCTCCGGCGTGCAGGCGATTCTCTCCGCCGCCCAGCAGATCGTGCTCGGCGACAGCCGCCTGGCATTGGCCGGCGGCGCCGAATCGATGAGCCGCGGTGCCTACCTGCTGCCGCCTCAGGCGCGCAATGGCCTGCGCATGGGCCACGCCAGCGTCACCGATCTGACGCTCGGCATCCTCAGCGACCCCTTCGGCAGCGGCCACATGGGCGTGACCGCGGAGAACATCGCCAAGCGCTGTGGACTCGAGCGCGAGGAGATCGATCGCTTCGCCATGGAGAGCCACCACAAGGCCGCCCGCGCCATCGCCGAGGGCCGCTTCGATGGCCAGATCGTGCCGGTGACGGTGCGCGAGGGTAAGAACGAGCGCCAGTTCGCCCGCGACGAGCACGTGCGCGACGGCGTAACGCTCGCGGACCTCGCCCGCCTCAAGCCCGCCTTCGCCAAGGAAGGAGTGGTCACCGCCGGTAACGCCTCGGGCATCAACGACGGCGCCGCCAGCCTGGTGCTGGCCCACGCCGACGAGGCCCAGCGTCGCGGTCTTGCGCCTCGCGCGCGGCTGATCTGCGCCAGCACCGCCGGTGTCGAGCCGAGCGTGATGGGCCTGGGGCCGATTCCCGCCGTGCGCCGCTGCCTCGACGAGGCAGGGCTCTCCATCGCCGACATCGACGTGATCGAGTCCAACGAGGCCTTTGCGGCCCAAGCCATGGCGGTGGCCCGCGAGCTCGACTTCCCCGCCGATCGGCTCAATCCCAACGGCGGCGCCGTGGGGCTGGGCCACCCGGTCGGCGCCACCGGGGCGATCCTGACCATCAAGGCGCTGGCCGAGCTGGAGCGCAGCGGCGGTCGCTATGGGCTGATCACGCTGTGTATCGGCGGCGGCCAGGGCATCGCGCTGCTGATCGAACGCTGCGCCTGATCGAGGTGCAACCTGCCGCAGAGTGAAAAACAAATACAAGGAGACGTAGATGAACACCGTCACGCCGAAGATCCTGCCTGCCACGCCCTCCGCCACCAACCCGCCGCTGCTGATCGGCGAACTGCTCGACGCCGGCGTGCGCATGGCCGGCGACAATCAGATCGTCTACCGCGACCTGAGCCGCCACGACTACCGACGCTTCCGTGAGCGGGTGCACCAGCTCGCCCACACGCTCAGCGTCCAGGGCATCGAGGCCGGCGACGTGGTGGCGGTGCTCGACTGGGACAGCCACCGCTACCTCGAGGCGTTCTTCGCCATCCCCATGCTGGGCGCGGTGCTGCATACGGTGAACGTGCGCCTGTCGCCGGAGCAGATCCACTACACCATGGAGCACGCCGAGGACGACTTCGTCCTCGTGCATGAGGACTTCGTGCCGCTGCTGGAGCCGCTGGCCGAGCGGCTGCCACGCATCCGCGGCTATCTGCTGTGTCAGGACGCTCCCGCTCAGGTGGAGAGTTCTCTGAATGTGGTGGGCGAGTACGAGGCGCTGCTGGCCGAACAGCCCACCCACTACGATTTCCCCACCTTCGACGAGAACGCGGTGGCCACGCTGTTCTACACCACCGGCACCACCGGCAACCCCAAGGGCGTGTTCTTCACCCATCGCCAGCTGGTGCTGCACACGTTAGGCGAGGCCAACGCCTTTCAGACCCCAGGCTTCGAGCTGCTCAACCGCGACAAGGTGTACATGCCGATCACGCCGATGTTCCATGTGCATGCATGGGGCGTGCCCTACACCGCCACGCTGATGGGCGCCACTCAAGTCTACCCCGGGCGTTACGAGCCGGAGATGCTGGTCAAGCTGCTGGTGGGCGAGAAGGTCGACTTCTCCCACTGCGTGCCGACCCTGCTCAACATGGTGGTCGGCGCCGAGGCAATTGCCTCGGGCAAGGTCGACCTCTCCGGCTGGAAGGTGCTGGTGGGCGGCAGTGCCCTGACCCAGCCGCTGGCGCAGAAGGCCTGGGAGCTGGGCATCGATACCCGCAGCGCCTACGGCATGTCCGAAACCTGCCCGCTGCTTACCGCCGACATCCTGCCGCGGGACATCAACGAGGCCGACTTCGCCACCCAGCTGCCGTGGCGCTGCAAGGCCGGCGTGCCCGTACCGCTGGTGCATCTGCAAGTGGTCGACGAGAGCGGCACACCGCTGCCCCACGACGGCGAGAGCGTGGGCGAGGTGCGCGTGCGCGCGCCCTGGCTCACTCAGGGCTACTACAAGGAGGAGACCCGCAGCGAGGAGCTGTGGCGCGACGGCTGGCTGCACACCGGCGACGTGGCGGTGCTCGACGAGCGCGGCTTCCTGCAGATCCGCGACCGCATCAAGGACGTGATCAAGACCGGCGGCGAGTGGATCTCCTCGCTGGAGCTGGAGAACCTGATCGGCCAGTGCCCCGGTATCTCGGAGGTGGCGGTGATCGGTGTGCCCGACGAAAAGTGGGGCGAGCGCCCCGCGGCGCTGGCGGTTGCCAGCGATCCCAGCAGCCCACCTCAGGCCGAGGAGGTGACAGCTTTCCTCGAGCGCTTCGTCGACGAAGGCCGCATCAACCGCTGGGCGATTCCGTCGTTCGTGCGCTTCGTCGATGAGATTCCCAAGACCAGCGTGGGCAAGCTCGACAAGAAGCGCATTCGCCAGCAAGTCTGAAACACCCGCGGCCCACCTCGAAGACGCTTTTCAACGCATGCTCAACTGCGGTGTTGGATACTGTAGGAAGCATGATCGAGAGCCTGGGCCGCAGCGAGCAGCGAATGACGGCTTCTCCCAGCCAGGCCATTAAGGAAGCGCTGAACAAATCGGCGAGCGGGATGAAGCACAAGACGCACGGAGCACAGGAACCGGAGCATATGGGGTATATGTGAGGATTCCGAGCACCGCGCAACGAAGGGATTCGCTCGCGCAGGCATTTGTGCAGTGTTTCCCTAACGAGAGGCCACGCATGTCGAACGTCGAGTTTTACAACAACAAGCCCTGGATGAGCCACTACCAGGCTCTCCTGTCCGAGGTGGGCGAAGTGAGGGCCAGCCAGCACCATTTGCACGACAGCCTGCCGGCGCTGATCCAGGCGGCGGGGAAAAAGTACAGCCAGCAGATGGCCTTCACCACCTGCATGCCCAACGGCATGAACGGCCGCCTGAGCTACGGCGAAGTCGAAGAGATGTCGGATGCCTTCGCCGTCTACCTGCGCGAGTGCGTCAAACTGGAACCCGGCTCGCGTGTGGCGGTGCAGATGCCCAACTGCCTGACGCTGCCGGTGGTGGCCTTCGGCGTGCTCAAGGCCGGCTGCATCCTGGTCAACGTCAACCCGCTCTACACCAGGCGGGAGATGGCGCACCAGTTCAACGACAGCAGTGCCCAGGTGCTGGTCATCGTCGACATGTTCGTCGACAAGCTGGAAGCGATCATCGAGCAGACCGGTATCCAGCAGGTGGTGGTCACCTCGGTGGCCCAGTGGTTCCCGCCCGTGGTGAAAGGCGTCTTGCAGCTAGTGCTGAAATACTGGAACCGGGTGCTTCCCGACTACCGGCTGGAGGTCGACAGCATCGACCAGGCCCTGGAAAAAGGGCGAAAAGCCCGGGCGAACGCCGGAATCGAGGTGCACCGCTACTGGCAGCACCTGAGCCGCACGGATACCGCCCTGCTGCAGTACACCGGGGGCACCACCGGGGTGAGCAAGGGCGCCGAGCTGACCCACGGCAATCTGATCAGCAACCTCGAGCAGGTCGACGCGGTCGCCGGTGACCACATCGAGCCGGGCAAGGAGTGCATCCTGACCGCCCTGCCGATCTATCACATCTTCGCCTTCACCGTTAACCTGCTGGCCTTCTACCACAAGGGCGCGCACAACGTGCTGGTGCCGAGCCCGCGGCCGATCCAGAACTGTCAGCGCGCCTTCGACAACTACCCCATTTCCTGGATCTCGGGCGTCAACACCCTCTACAACGCCCTGCTGAACGAGGAGTGGTTCACCGTCTATCCGCCTCCCTCCATGAAGGTGGCGCTGGCCGGCGGCACCGCGCTGCACAAGTCGGTGGCCGAGCGCTGGCGCAAGGTGGTGGGCAGCCCGATCACCGAGGGCTATGGCCTGACCGAAACCTCCCCGGTCATCTGCTTCAACCCCATCGGCCATGAGCGCCCGGACTGCATCGGCATTCCGGCCCCCGATACTGACGTACGCCTGGTCGATGAACAAGGCGAGCCGGTGGCGATCGGCGAACCGGGCGAGATCATCGTGCGCGGGCCGCAGGTCATGAAAGGCTACTGGAACCGCCCCGAGGAAACCGCCGAGGCGATCAAGGACGGCTGGTTCTACACCGGCGACATCGGCGTGATGACCGAAGACGGCCACTTCAGCATCGTCGACCGCAAGAAGGACATGATTCTGGTCAGCGGCTTCAACGTCTATCCCAATGAAGTGGAGGACTGCATCTCACGTATTCCCCAGGTCCAGGAGTCGGCGGTGGTCGGGGTCGCCGACAGCCAGAGCGGCGAAGCCGTGCATGCCTATGTAGTGCTGCGCCAGGAGGGCGTCGGCGAGAAGGACGTGATCGCCCACTGCAAGCGGGAGCTGGCGGCCTACAAGGTGCCAAGGAAGGTGGTGTTCTGGGACGAGCTGCCCAAGACGCCGGTGGGCAAGGTGTTGCGCAAGGAAGTGCGCGCCAAGGCCACAGGCCGCTGAACGCATGATGTCGTTGATCGGTTTTGACAAGAACAAGGCGGGAGTACAGGCATGCTGAGCCCTTTGGAAGAGAGTTTGTTGTCCCTCATGATGGTGATCATCATGTTCGGCATGGGGTCGTCGCTGACCTTCAAGGATTTCCGGCTGGCCCTGCGCCACCCCCAGGCCGTCGGGGTCGGCTTCGCCTCCCAATACATGCTGATGCCGCTGATCGCCTTCCTGCTGGCGCGGGTGCTGAACCTGACGCCGGAGCAGACGGTGGGCCTGGTGCTGATCGGCTGCATGCCCGGCGGCACGACCTCCAATATCTTCGCCTACTTTTCCAAGAGCCTGCTCAGCCTGAGCATCATGATGACCATCTGCTCTACCCTGGCCGGCTTCATCATGGTGCCCCTGCTGATGGAGTTCTACACCCAGGGCATCGACGACGCCTTTCGCATTCCGCCGGACCAGATCGCCCGGCTGCTGTTCGTGCTGCTGATTCCCACCCTCATCGGCATGTGGCTGCGGCGCAAGAATTCCAATATTGGCGCCGTGATCGAGCTGATGGGGGGTATCCTGGGCGCCATCGTCATCGTGTTCCTGGTGGTGACCTGGGTGCCGAGGAACTGGAGGCTGCTGGCCGAGACCGGCTGGGAAGTCTATGCCGCGGTCATTCTGGTCGGCCTGATCGGCTTCGCCTTCGGTTACCTGTTCTCGCGTGCCCTGCGGCTCAACCCCCAGAAGGCCAGAACGGTATCGCTGGAAACCGGCATTCAGAACGGCCCCTTGGCGGCACTGATCGTGATCATGACCTTCGCCGATGAAACCCAGCAGCTCATCCTGCTGATCCCGGTCATGTATTCGCTGTTCATCGTGATCAATTCCACCTTTGCCACGCTGTTCTATCGCCGCTGGACCCGGCGCGAGGAGCTGGCGCGGGATCAGGCCAAGGTCGAGCCTGCCTGAGGCAGGGCGATCGCCCGCCGATAGGCGGCGGGGGAGTTGCCGGTCCAGCCCTTGAAGGCACGGCTGAAGCAGGCCTGATCCTGAAAGCCCAGCTCGTCGGCGATGGCCGGCAGCGATCGCTCGCTGCGGGTCAAAGCCTGAATGGCAAAGTCGCGACGAAATTCGTCCTTCACCGCCTGAAAGTGGGTGCCCTCGGCGGCCAGCCGCCGCGACAGCGTGCGCACCGACATATGCAGCGCCCGGGCCACATCCTGCACCGATCCCGACGTGGCCAGGTGGCGGAAAAGGTGCTCGCGCACCCGGTGTGACACCAGCCTCTCCTCCAGGGAGACGTAGAACCAGTCGGCCGGCGCCCGGCGCAGGAACGCCCCCAGGTGCTTCTTGGTCTGGCGAATCGGTTGATCCAGCAGGGCGGCATCGAAGTACATGGCGGTCTGCGGCCGCTCGAAAACCACCTCGCCCGGATAGAAGTATCGGTAGTCGGCGCCGTGAGCCGGCTGGGCATAGGCGCACTCCATCCTAACCGGCGGTATCTTGCGCGCGATCATCCACGAGGCGATGCCGTGGAACAGCTTGAGCATCAGCTCGTGCACCAGGGTGCGGCTGCCTGCAGGCGGTTGATGCTCCACCAGCGCCACCCGCGCCAGCCCGTCCTCGACGCGGTACTCGTAGCCGAAATCGTCCAGCACGATGCGGAAGAACAGCGTATAGCGATGCAACGCCACCTTCAGCGTGGGCGCCTCCAGTACGCTCAGGCACAGCAGTTTCAGGGTGCCGCCGCGCAGCGGCCGGGCAAAGAAGCCCGGCGTCTCGTCGTCGTAGGCGTTGACCAGCAGTCGATAGAGAGTGGCAAACTGCTCTACCGTCACCCGCCCATGGGGGGCACTGAGCAGGAACGGCGAGATGCCCGCCCGGGCGAGACAGGCCTCGCGGGCCGCCTCGCTCTCGGGCACCCCACGGAACAACTCGTTGACGTAATGCATGGAAACCGTGACGGTCAAGGCTAGCTCACCTGCAAGCGTGATATCGCGTAATGATGCTAGACTCATCATGCCATTGATGGAGCACACCGCAATGCGCCTGACACATGAACAGGTTCATATCATCCTGACGACTGTCCACGATATTGTCGGTGGAGACGTCGAAGTGCGGTTGTTCGGCTCTCGCCTGGACGACAACCGCAAAGGCGGCGATCTCGACCTTCTGCTCATCTCATCGACTCCGCTGCCACGCCTTTCCCTGGCCGAAATCAAGTGCAAGCTCGAAGAGAGACTTTACCTGCCTGTGGATATTTTGGCTTACTCGCGGGACAAGAAGCCTTCGCCTTTCCAGGCCATTGCCCTTAACCAAGGTTGCCCACTGAAAGAGGCGGCATGACACACGACCTGCTCGAAGAACAGCGACTCCACCTTGCCAGGCTGCTCGAAGCCATTCAGCGCTGCGCATGGTTTCTTCATCAGTCCGATGGCAAGCTCGAGTGGCCGATCGATGCTGCCCTGTTGGAAGCGCAGAAGAAGAACGTCGACCTGTTCGAAACCTTGGCTGCCATCAATGAGCGATTTGCCAAGCTGCAGGACTCCCTCGCTTCCGCCATGCGGCACAGCGCCCTGCTGATGGGTGAGCCGACCGACAGCTTCCTGAAGGTACTCGCCTTTTTCGAAAAGCAGGGTGTCGTCGAATCAATGGACGACTGGCAGCGCTGCCGCATGGTTCGAAACATGGCAGCACATGACTATGCCACGGACTACAGCGAGATCGCTGAGCATTTCAACTTGCTTCACGACCTCAGCAAGATGCTGTTCCAGGCAGCTCGCAGGTTGCTTGACCTTTGCCATCGCCTGATCGGGATTGAGCCCGCCTCCGCCGACTTCACCAACGAGTTCGAACGCATCTTCGCCTGAGCCGTCCGCTTGTGGGACGATGAGCCTTTATCCAAGGAAAGGCCCGGCCATGCTCGAATTTCGCCAGGTTCACAAGACCTACGCCACGCCCCAGGGGCCGCTTGCGGTGCTGGAGGGCGTCGACCTCGAGCTGCGCGGTGGCGAGAGCCTGGCGCTGATGGGTGAGTCCGGCAGCGGCAAGTCGACCCTGCTGCATCTGGCGGCGGGGCTCGACCTGCCGGACAGCGGCGAGGTGCTCCTGGCCGACCACTCGATCTCTACCCTGGACGAGCCGGCTCGCGCTCGCCTGCGTCGCGATACCTTGGGCCTGGTGTTCCAGCAGTTTCACCTGGTGCCGAGCCTGAACGTACTCGACAACCTGCGCTTGCAGGCTCGGCTGGCCGGGCACGAAGCGCCCGAGTGGTCGGCGCACCTGATGCAGCGCTTGGGCCTGGCCGGCCTGGAGCGACGCTACCCCGAGCAGCTCTCCGGCGGCCAGCAGCAGCGCCTGGCCATCGGCCGGGCGCTGGCGCCGCGCCCCGCCCTGCTGCTGGCCGATGAGCCCACCGGCAACCTCGACGAGACCACCGCTAGCGAGGTGCTGGCCCTGCTGCTGGAGCTGGTGCGCGAGGCCGGCAGCGCTCTGCTGATGGTGACCCACAGCGCTCAGGTGGCGGCACCGCTGGACCGCTGTCTGCGACTGACCCACGGCCGGCTGGGCTCCCTTACGGCGTCGGGCCCCACGCAACCGGAGCCGAGCCGCCGCTGATGTTCACCGCCTTCGCCACCCTGCTCTCCCACTACAAGCGACATCCCGGCCAGCTCGCCATGCTGCTGCTGGGGCTGTGGGTGGCCAGCGCCCTGTGGAGCGGCGTGCAGGCGATCAACGCCTCGGCCCGCGACAGCTACGCCCGCGCCGAGGCGCTGTTCACCACCGGGCTCGACCGCCTGGAGCGTCGCGACGGCGAGCCGCTGACCCGTGACGACTACTTGCGCCTGCGCCGCGCCGGCCTGCCTGTCTCGCCGCTGCTGGAGGGCACTCTCGAGGCGCCGGACGGCACCCAACTGACGGTGATCGGCATCGAGCCCTTCACCCTGCCCGGCGACAGCGACTTCGCCGCGGCGGGCACTGCCGGTGAGCTCACCGACTTTCTCACCCCGCCGTGGCAGACCCGTGTGGCCCCGGATACCTTGCCGGCGCTGGGTGTGAGCCACCGCGAGGCCCCCGGCACCGAGCCGCGCCTGGCCGAGGCCCGGCTGCCGCCACTGATCCTGGCCCCCATGCTGCCCCCCGACACCCTGGTGATGGACATCGCCGCCACCGCGACACTGCTCGACAGCGGCGAGCGCATCACCCGCCTGGTCGCCGCCCCTGATGCACTCGAGCAGGCACCGGAAGGGCTGGTGCTGACCCGGGCGGCGACGCTGGTCTCGCCCGGCCAGCTGACCGAGAGCTTCCACCTCAACCTCACCGCCATGGCGCTGCTGGCCCTGGCGGTGGGGCTGTTCATCGTGCAGGCGGCGCTGGGCCTGGCACTGGAGCAGCGCTTGGGGCTGCTGCGTACGCTGCGCGCTCTGGGGGTGTCGGGGCGCAGATTGGTCGGCCTGCTCGCCCTGGAGCTGTTGCTGCTGGGCGTCATCGGCGCCCTGGCCGGCATCGTCAGCGGCGTATGGCTGGCCCGGGTGTTGCAGCCCGACGTGGCGGCCACCCTGGGCAGCCTCTACGGCGCCGACGTGGCGGTTACCCTCAACCTCCCTTGGCACTACTGGCTCGGCGGGCTCGCCGTAACCCTGGGCGGGCTGCTGCTGGCCGGCAGCGGCGTGCTGTGGCGGGCGGCCCGCTTGAGCGTGCTGGGGCTGGGCCAGGCCCAGGCCTGGCGCAGCGGCTTTCAGCGTCAGCTCAAGCTGATGAGCGCGGCGGGCGGCGCCGTGGCCCTGGTCGGCCTGGCCCTGTGGCTATGGCTCGCCTGGCAGCCACCGGGCGAAGGGCTGCTGGCGGGTTTTGGCCTGGTCGCCGCGCTGCTGCTGGCCAGCGCCCTGTGGCTGCCGCCGCTGATCGCCCTGCTGCTGGCCGGACTCGGCCGCCTGCTGCAGCGCCGGCCCCTGGCCCAGTGGGCCCTGGCCGATCTGCAGCTGCAAATGCCGCGGCTGGCGCTGGCGATGATGGCGCTGCTGATCGCGCTCTCCGCCAACCTCGGCGTGAGCAGCATGGTCGGCGGCTTTCGCCTGACCTTTCTCGACTGGCTCGACCAGCGCCTGGTGGCGGACTTCTACCTGCGCCCGCCCGCCGAGCAGCACGATGACATCCACGCCTGGCTGGAGGCGCACGGCGAGGTTGCAGAGCTGCTGCCCACCCGCCGCAGCGAGGCCACGCTGGTTGCCGTGGAGCGGGGCGGAGATGCGCACAATGGAGAGGTACGCGAACTGGCCCTGCCGGTGGGCGTCTACGGCATCACCCCCGGCGCGACGCTGCTGCCGAGCTGGCCGCTGCTGGCGACCGAGGCCGGCCGCGAGGTCGCCTGGCAGACCTTCGCCGCGGGCGAGGCGGCCTTCGTCAACGAGCAGCTCGCCATCGCCGAGGGGCTCTCCCCGGGCGACCGCATCACCCTGACGGCGCCGGGTGGAGAAGCGTTACTGCCGGTGGCCGCCGTCTACCCCGACTACGGCAATACCCGCGGCGAAGTGCTGCTGGCCACGCCGGAGCTTGCCAGCCGCTTCGCCGCCCCACCGGGCTCCATCGGCATCGTGCTGGCCCCGGGCGGCGACAGAGCCGCGCTGCGGGCCGGCTTGCGACAGCATTTCGCCATTGGCGGCGACGAGCTGGTGGACCAGCGCGAGGTGAAGCGCATCGCCACCGGCATCTTCGAGCGCACCTTTACCATTACCCGGGCGCTCTCCGCGCTGACCCTGGCGGTAGCCGCCCTGGCGCTGCTGGCGAGCCTGCTGGCCCAGGCCCGGGAGCGTCGCCGCCAGCTGGCGCCGCTGTGGGCACTGGGCGTGCCGCGCAGGAAGCTGGTAACGGTGCAACTGGCTCAGCTCGGCGGCTCGGCCTTCGTGGTCGGCGCCCTGGCGCTGCCGCTGGGCACGCTGCTGGCGCTGGGACTGGTGGCGGTGATCAACGTGGCGGCCTTCGGCTGGCGCCTGCCGCTGTACGTCTTCCCCGGCGAGATGGCACTGACGCTGGCCACCGCGGTGGGGGTGGCGCTGGCCGCCGCCGCACTGCCGGCAATGAAGCTGTGGCGCACCCCACCCCGCGCCCTGCTGGCGGAGGAGGCCACATGAGGCGTATCACCACCTTGGCCGTACCGCTGGCCGCGCTCTGGCTCGCCGGCTGCGGCGAAGAGTCGCCACCCACCGAGACCGCCGGCTTTGCCGGGCTGGGTCAGGAGGCCGGAGAGTTCGCCCAGGCCCACGAGGGCATCCGCCTGCGTTTCCCCGAAGACCATGCCGCCCACCCGGACTACCGCATCGAGTGGTGGTACCTCACCGCCAACCTCGAGGACGAACGCGGCGAGCCGCTGGGCCTGCAGTGGACCCTGTTCCGCCAGGCGCTGTCTGAGCCAAGAGAGTCATCACCGGACGAGCGCCCCGCCCCCTGGGCCGCCGACCAGCTGTGGATGGCGCACATGGCGGTCTCCCGCGGCGAGACCCACCGGGTGGCGGAGCGCTTCGCCCGCAGCCATTCCCGGCAGGACGACGGCCAGGCGGGAGCGGTGGCCGAGCCCTTCCGCGCCTGGATCGATCACTGGCAACTGGCCAGTCGCGTCGATACCTCAGACGAATCGGGCGAAGGCGACACCTTCGCCGAGCTGCAGCTGACGGCCCAGCAGGACGACAAGCACGGCGGCTTCGGCTACGACCTGACCCTCGTCGCCGAGGGGCCGCTGGTGCTGCACGGCGTTGACGGTTTCAGCCAGAAATCCGCCGACGGCCAGGGGTCGATGTACTACAGCCAGCCCTACTGGCGCGTGGAGGGCGAGGTCATCCTGGACGGCGAGAGTCGCGCAGTGAGCGGGCGCGGCTGGCTCGACCGCGAGTGGAGCAGCCAGCTGCTGGGCCCCGAGCAGCAGGGCTGGGACTGGTTCTCGCTGCACCTGGAGAGCGGCCACAAGCTGATGGCCTTCCAGCTGCGCGGAGGCGGCGCCGACGGCGGCGACTACCGCTCCGGCACCTGGATCAGCCCGGAGGGCGAGCCCACCGCGCTGGCCCCGGACGAGATCGCCATGACGCCGCTGGCCACCCAGCGCGCGGCAGGACGCGAGGTGCCGACCCGCTGGCGCCTGGCGATCCCCCGCGCCGGGCTGGACATGATCGTCGAGGCACCCCACGCCGAGCGCTGGATGGAGACCAGCGTGGCCTACTGGGAGGGCGAAGTGATCGCTCGCGATGCCGAAAGCGGCGAGCATCGAGGTATCGGCTATCTGGAAATGACCGGCTATTGATAGACGGATTGGCGGTAGGTAATAGGCACGAAACTAATAAGCCTGCTATCGATATCGATGGCTAGAACCGCTATCCTTTAGACAATCCCCTCTCCGGAGCTTGCCATGCTGCCCAGCCTCTTCATTTCCCACGGCTCGCCCATGCTGGCCCTCACCCCGGGACCGGCCCACGACTTCCTGCGCGAGCTCGGCGCCGGACTGTCACCCAGGGCCATCGTGGTGGTCTCGGCCCACTGGGCCAGCGAGCGCCTGCTGGTGAGCGTCAGCCAGCGGCCGGAGACCATCCACGACTTCGGCGGCTTTCCCCGCGAGCTCTACGAGTGCCAGTACCCGGCCCCGGGCGCCCCCGAACTGGCCCTGCGCCTGGCCAGCACGCTCAACGCCGTACCGGTTGAGCGGGGCCTGGATCACGGCGCCTGGGTGCCGCTGTCGCTGATGTTTCCCGCCGCCGAGGTGCCGGTGGTGTCGCTGTCGCTGCCGGTGGGCTGGTCGAACCAGGCGCTGGTCGATATCGGCACAACACTGGCAGAGTTGCGCTCGGAAGGCGTGCTGGTGATCGGTTCGGGCAGCGTGACGCACAATCTCAGCGAGATGCAGGCGCAGGGCGCGCCGACGCCGGCCTGGGTCGACGAGTTCGCCGGCTGGATACATGACAAGCTGACGAGCGGCGATCGCGATGCGCTGCTGGCCTGGGAAAACGCACCTCAGGCGCGGCGCAACCACCCCACGCCGGAGCACTTCCAGCCGCTGCTGGTGGCGCTCGGTGCCGGCGGCGAAGCCAGCCGGCTGCACCACAGCGTGGAGCATGGGGTACTGGCCATGGACGTCTACGCCTTCAGCTAGGTTCTGGTGGAAAATCCCTGTGCCGAAAAGTGGCTGACCCGCTTGCCGCTCATTCGGCTCCCGCCAGAATCTTGCCCTGGTGCCGCGCCCGGAAATGCTGCTCGGTGGGGCCCACATCGTTGCGCACCGCGGCACGCAGCTCGGCGTCCAGGCTGGGGTCATCGGGTGGAAGCAGCCCGCACCGCGACAGCGCCTGACGCAGCGTCACCTGTTCGTCGATGCGCTCGAACAGCACCCGCACGCAGCAGGGCATGCGCTCGCTGTTGTCCGCCACGCCGAGCCTGAGCCCGGTCAACCGCGTCACCTGGCTCTGGAAGGTGGGGAAGAGGATGGTATGGGTCACTTCATAGCCGTTGATGGTTTCGTGGTCGGTGAGGAAGATACGATCCGCGAGCTTGACGGCGACCCCCAGGTAGCGGTTGTGGCAGGGCCTGACGTGGGAAGCCCCCTGGGTGCGCTCGGTGCGCTGATAGACGATACCGCTCTCGCGCTCCTCGAGGCATACCAGCGTGCGAATGATATGTCCCGGCTGCGCCATGGAGTGGTA
Organism: Billgrantia kenyensis; assembly: GCF_013697085.1. Taxonomy (GTDB): domain Bacteria; phylum Pseudomonadota; class Gammaproteobacteria; order Pseudomonadales; family Halomonadaceae; genus Halomonas; species Halomonas kenyensis. The sequence goes on along the minus strand of NZ_JACEFT010000030.1, from coordinate 627 downwards.
GTACTCGAAGTACCGCCCCAGGTAGCGGGCCATGCCCTCTCGGCCACGCTGCAGTAGCGCATCGGGCCACTCGACTCCCCCCTGGCGCGACGACTCGGTCGGCAGCCGACCCGCCTGTACCAGAGAGACGAAGTTATCGTGCGGCAGGTAGAGCTCGTGCTCTTCCACTCCAAAGAACGCACACAGACGCCGCATGGCAGCATGCCGGGGGCGATAGCGTCCGCTCAGGTAGCGGTTGAACTGGGCGCGATTGATCTCCAGCCGACGGCATACCTCGGCAATGGAGGGATAGTAGCTGCACAACAGCCGAAGATTGGCGACGAAGTCGTCGTGCATGTGGGCTCCCGGTGCGCCAGGCAGGATGGTGCACTCTGGCGCACTTACTTTCGCAGAAAGTGCACTAGAGTGCAACGTAGCGCCAAATCCCACCGCCCCCCTCCAGTTGTTTCAATCGTCAGTCGTTTCAATCGATACTTGGCTTTACGGCTCCCAACCTCCCGTTACCGAATCGGCGCTTAAACAACAATATGTCCGAGAATCCCATATCGTTACGCATGAACTTCTGGTCCGGCCTGGGCGTCGCCGCCCTCGCGGTGCTGCTGCTCACCTGGGTCGTCCCCACCTACG
>NZ_JACEFT010000003.1 GCF_013697085.1 Billgrantia kenyensis | reverse complement strand
GTGGGAACCACCTGACCCCATGCCGAACTCAGCAGTGAAACCGCTCAGCGCCGATGGTAGTGTGGGGTCTCCCCATGCGAGAGTAGGTCATCGTCAGGCATCTATTCCAAAAACCCCGAGTACGAAAGTGCTCGGGGTTTCGCTGTTTAGGGGCCTCCCACGGATCCCGCCTGTCGGGAACAGGCGGAAACTGCGGTAGCAGGCCCGTAGGGCGAGTCTCAGGATGAGACGAGTCGAGTAGCGGAGCGCCGCGCCCGGGGCGTCAGGCACTTATTCCAGAAACCCCGAGTTCGCATGAGCTCGGGGTTTTTCTTTATCCGATCAATGCGTTTCCGTATCAGCGGCAGTTCGCTAGAATGGTTTTTTTCCCCGATTAGGGCGTAGCAATGACCATTGGCGACCTCATCCGGCTGCTGAGTGACGGGGAGTTTCACTCCGGCGAGCAGCTGGGCGAACGGTTGGGCGTGTCCCGCACCGCGGTCTGGAAGCAGTTGAAGAAGCTCGAGGGGATGGATATTGCCCTGGAGGCAGTCAAAGGGCAGGGCTACCGGCTTTCCAGGCCCATTGAGCTGCTGGATGGTGGGTTGATCGTCGCCGGGCTGTCTCGACAGGGGCGCCAGCACCTGGCCAGGCTCTTCGTCGAGGAGACACTGCCATCGAGCAACGAGTTCATCCGCCAGCGCTTTGCACAAGGTGCAGGGCACGGAGAGGTCTGCCTGGTGGAGCAGCAGAGCGAGGGGCGCGGGCGCCGCGGCCGTGCTTGGTCCACTCCGTGGGGGCGTGCCCTCATGCTTTCGGTAGGTTGGCGCTTCGAGTCCGGGGTTACTGCTCTGGAGGGGTTGAGCCTGGCTGTAGGGGTGATTCTGGCACGAGTGCTCGAGCGCCATGGGGCGCTCCCCAGGCTCAAGTGGCCAAACGACGTGCTGCTTGAGGACAGTGCCGGCAGGCTGGGCAAGCTGGCCGGCATACTGGTCGAAATCAGCGGCGATGCTGCAGGGCCTTGTGAGGCCATCATCGGCATGGGGATCAATTTCGACCTGCCCGACAGCTTTCGTGACAGGATCGACCAGCAGGTGGCTTCGTTGCATGACCAGGTCGTCGGGCTTTCGCGGAATCAGTTGGCCGCTGAGCTGCTGGACGAGCTGATGCCGCTGCTGGCAGGCTACGAAGCGGCTGGTTTTACCTCTTGGCAGGATGAGTGGAACGGGAGGCACGCCTTTCATGGCTGTGTGATCGAGATCCTCAGAGGGCAGCAGCGTATCGTTGCAACGGCCGAAAATGTGGATGAATCGGGCAATCTTTGGGTCCGTCATGAGGGTGGGCGCGAGCGCCTGGGGGGAGGAGAGATCAGCGTGCGTGGACGTACATGATTCTCGACCTGGACATAGGAAACACGCTTTCCAAGTGGCGCTTGAAGGATGCCGACAGCAGCGAGATTCGCTCTCGAGGCGCCGTATGGACGCGTGAAGAGTGGAAGCCCGGCTCCGACATCCCTGATCTGGACGTGGTCGAGGCGGTACGCATTTCCAGCGTGGCCCGCCAGGCCGTGCTCGAGCAGACCGTGGAGCTGCTGCAGAGGCAGGTGCGTAGCGTGCATGTGGCGCGATCGGTGCCAGAGGCCCTGGGGGTCATCAATGGCTACGAAGAGCCGCACCGCCTTGGCGTGGACCGTTGGATGGGAGTGCTGGCGGGCTACCAGCTTGCAGGTGGCTGCTGTGCCGTGGACTGCGGCAGCGCCATCACCATCGACTTCGTGCTGCCGGGCGGGCGTCATCTGGGAGGTTACATCCTGCCGGGCCTGAGGCTGATGAAGGAGAGCCTCCAACTGGGCACGCGCAATGTCGCCATCGATCCGGACAGCGAGGCGGAGGAGCTGTTGCTTCCTGGCCAGCGGACGGTCGAAGCGGTTAATCATGGGATCTATCTGGCGGCAGTCAGTGCGGTGAACCGGATCTACGCCGAGGTTTGTGATCGGGAAGGCGTGGCGCTGCCGATGCTACTGACCGGTGGTGATGCCAGGGTCGTGGCGCGCGGTGTGCATTCGCCCCATGCGGTATGGCCCGATATGGTCTACGGCGGCTTGGAGGCGTGCTTTCCTCTGACCGCGGCAGAGCGTGCCGGTCGGATGTCGGGGGCACCGCGGGTGCCGCCTCCCGCCGGGTTGGAAAAAATCAGGGCGGGCCTTGCATTCTCGCTACTGCTTTGACACAATGCAGCGCGTTCCCAAGGCCAAGGTGCGCGCGAGAGTTGGTGCGCGCCGGCAAGTGACTGAAAGATAAGCGCTTGACAAGGTCTTGGTAGGCGGTAGAATGGTCCGCCATCTGGAGGGGTTCCCGAGTGGCCAAAGGGAGCAGACTGTAAATCTGCCGCGAAAGCTTCGAAGGTTCGAATCCTTCCCCCTCCACCAGATAGTCGATCGAGATCAGTTGGTCTGGGTCGAGAAGAGTGGGTAGGCGGGCATAGTTCAATGGTAGAACCTCAGCCTTCCAAGCTGATGATGCGGGTTCGATTCCCGCTGCCCGCTCCAGGTGTTTCCGCGTGTATGTGGAGTGCCGCAGGTTAGTGCTCATGTAGCTCAGGGGTAGAGCACACCCTTGGTAAGGGTGAGGTCGACGGTTCAAATCCGTCCATGAGCTCCAATGCGAAAGGCGAGCGAAAGCTCGCCTTTCTTCTCTTTCCAGCGAAGTCTCGCAGGGAAGGGTTGTCAGTCGGTGGGCTATCCGCTATCATGGCGCCCGCTGTTGTGCATGCTCCCTGCAAGAGGTGGTGCATGGCAAGTACAGGCCAGTAGCTCAATTGGCAGAGCAGCGGTCTCCAAAACCGCAGGTTGGGGGTTCGATTCCCTCCTGGCCTGCCAACCTTCCCCAGGTTGGCATATTTCATACGAACACACTCGATTGCCGCACCCTGAGGAGTCTCGTTTTCATGAAACACAACGCCGAGGTGCAGGAGTCGCGCCGCGACGGGCTCAAGTGGGCGGCTGTCGTCACTCTGGTCGTGCTGGCGGTAGTGGGAAATACCTACTATGCCGACCAGGCTCTGCTCTATCGTGTGATTGGTGTCGTCGTGCTCTGCGCCGGCGCCGCGGTGATTGCACTGACTACCGCCAAGGGGCGGGATCTTGCCGAGCTGGCCAAGAGCGCCAAGAAAGAGATTCAACGTGTAGTGTGGCCGACCCGCCCCGAGACCGTGCAGACAACCGCCATCGTGCTGGTTGCCGTGCTGATCGTGGGGCTGATGCTGTGGCTGATCGACACCCTTCTTAGCTGGGCGATGTCCGGCGTCATCGGTTAGGAGTCTTCATGTCCAAGCGTTGGTACGTCGTTCACGCCTACTCCGGCTTCGAGAAGCACGTCATGCGCTCCCTGAAGGAGCGCGTGAAGATGTATGGCATGGAGGATCGCTTCGGCGAGATCCTGGTGCCGACCGAAGAGGTCGTCGAGGTGCGTGACGGCAAGCGTCGCAAGAGCGAGCGCAAGTTCTATCCCGGCTACGTGCTGGTCGAGATGGAGATGGACGATGGGACCTGGCACCTGGTCAACGAGACCCCTCGAGTCATGGGCTTTATCGGTGGCACCAAGGAGAAGCCGGCTCCTATCACCCAGAAGGAGGCCGATGCCATCCTGCGCCGGGTGAAGGACGGTAGCGACAAGCCGCGTCCCAAGACCATGTTCGAGCCGGGCCAGTCCGTGCGCGTCGTCGATGGGCCCTTTGCCGATTTCAACGGCGTGGTCGAGGAAGTCAACTACGACAAGAGTCGCCTGCAGGTCAGCGTGCTGATCTTTGGGCGGGCGACGCCGGTCGAGCTTGAGTTTGCTCAGGTCGAGAAAGAGTGATCACGCTCGACAGCTGATTTGCAGTACGGCCGCCCAGGCGGCCGTTTAACCCGGGGAGCCGCAAGGCGCTACTACCCAACTGGAGTCTACACATGGCCAAGAAAGTACAGGCTTACATCAAGCTGCAGGTCGCAGCTGGTAAGGCTAACCCGAGTCCCCCCGTGGGCCCTGCGCTGGGTCAGCACGGTGTGAACATCATGGAGTTCTGCAAGGCGTTCAACGCCGCGACCCAGGAAATCGAGCCGGGTCTGCCCACTCCCGTGGTGATCACTGTCTATTCCGACCGCAGCTTCACCTTCATCACCAAGACGCCGCCGGCGGCCGTCCTGCTGAAGAAGGCGGCTGGCATCAAGTCCGGCTCCGGTGAGCCGAACAAGAAGAAGGTCGGTACCGTGACTCGCGAGCAGCTCGAGGAGATCGCCAAGACCAAGGAGCCGGATCTGACGGCTGCCGATCTCGACGCCGCGGTGCGCACCATTGCCGGTAGTGCCCGCAGTATGGGCCTGAACGTGGAGGGTCTCTGATCATGGCCAAGCTTTCCAAGCGTGCACAGCTGATTCGCGAGAAGGTTGATGCCACCAAGGCTTACTCCCTCGAGGAAGCCGTGGCGCTGCTCGCCGAGCTCTCTACCGTCAAGTTCAAGGAGTCGCTGGACGTCGCCATCAACCTGGGCGTCGATCCGCGCAAATCCGACCAGGTGGTGCGTGGTGCGACCGTCATGCCTAACGGTACCGGCAAGGACGTGCGCGTCGCCGTGTTCACCCAGGGCGCCAACGCCGATGCCGCCAAGGAAGCCGGTGCCGATATCGTCGGCATGGACGACCTGGCCGAGCAGGTCAAGAAGGGCCAGCTCGACTTCGACGTGGTCATCGCTTCGCCGGACGCCATGCGCGTGGTCGGCCAGTTGGGTCAGATCCTCGGTCCGCGCGGCCTGATGCCGAACCCCAAGGTCGGCACTGTGACGCCCGACGTCGCCACCGCGGTGAAGAATGCCAAGGCCGGTCAGGTGCGCTTCCGTACCGACAAGAACGGCATCATTCACACCACCCTGGGCAAGGTCGACTTCGACGCCGATGCCATCCGTGGCAACCTGGAAGCGCTGGTCGCCGACCTCAAGCGCCTCAAGCCGAGCACGTCCAAGGGTATTTATTTCAAGAAGGTCACCCTGTCCACGACCATGGGTCCGGGCGTGACCCTCGACCATTCTGCCCTCGTGTAAGTGCGAGCAAGCAGAGTCTTTGCAGGAACTTTGCGGTCCCCGAGCGCTTGGTCCAAGCGCTCGGGGCGCCGTCAAAGACCGCAGGTGCCGCCCTCTTCCATGTGGGCGGCTTAATCTCCCCTAGGGGTACCTGCGCAGATGGTGTGGCCGCCAGATCGCTGGTGAGCACCATCACCCAGGACTTCCGTTGACGCCTTGGCGTATGACGGAAGAGATGGTAACCCCCGGAAGCCGCCATGCGGCTCCGGCACGAAGGAGTGATCACTGTGCCACTAGCACTTGAAGGCAAGAAGGCGATTGTTGCCGAGGTCAGTGAAGCCGCCAAGGGCGCACTCTCCGTCGTTGTTGCCGATTCTCGTGGCGTTACGGTCGAGAAGATGACCGGCCTGCGCAAGCAGGCGCGCGAGAATGGCGTCCAGCTGCGTGTTGTTCGCAACACCCTGGCACGCCGCGCCCTCTCCGGCACTCAGTGGGAGTGTCTGAACGAGAGCTTCGTCGGTCCGACTCTGCTGGCCTTTTCCACCGAGCATCCGGGCGCTGCCGCCCGCCTGTTCAAGGATTTTGCCAAGGATGAGAAGAACTTCGAAGTCAAGGCGCTGGCCTACGAAGGTGAGCTGATCCCGGCAAGCGACATCGACCGTCTGGCGACCCTGCCGACTTATGACGAGGCCATCGCCAAGCTGATGTCCGTCATGAAGGAGGCTTCCGCCGGCAAGCTGGTTCGTACGCTGGCCGCGCTGCGCGATCAGAAGCAGGACGAAGCTGCTTGATAGCCGAACTCTCGGCTGCCGCCTGAATCGAACACTGAATAGAGCGCTCGGTCCGCCGAGTCTCCCGCAAAGTTAGGAATCATCGAAATGGCACTGACCAAAGAAGACATCATCAACGCCGTCGCCGACATGTCCGTGATGGAAGTCGTCGAGCTGATCGAAGCGATGGAAGAGAAGTTCGGCGTATCCGCCGCTGCCGCTGTCATGGCCGGCCCGGCTGCCGGTGGTGAAGCCGTTGCCGAAGAGCAGACCGAGTTCGACCTGGTGCTGACCAGCGCCGGCGACAAGAAGGTCAACGTGATCAAGGCCGTGCGCGAGATCACCGGTCTGGGCCTGAAGGAAGCCAAGGGTGCCGTCGACGGTGCTCCGGCGACCATCAAGGAAGCCATGCCCAAGGAAGAGGCCGAAGAGGCCAAGAAGAAGCTGGAAGAAGCCGGCGCTTCCGTGGAACTCAAGTAAGCCCTTGGTTTCCATGGCTTCACGCGCTGCGTAAGCTTCCACGGCTGGTGGCGGGTCCTCCCGCTGCCGGCCTTTTTCTGTTGCACTAGCGCCTTGCTGACGCAGCGTCGCTAGAAGAATCCCGACGGCGAGCTACACCTTGTGGAGCTTGCCGTCAGCGCCTGACGGGGGCGGTCCCGTCGGGTGGCGCCGACCACGCATCGGTCACCCATGGTGAACAAGCTGGGGAATACAGATGGCTTACTCATACACTGAGAAAAAACGCATCCGCAAGGATTTCGGCAAACTGCCCCAAGTGATGGATGTGCCCTACCTGCTGGCGATCCAGCTTGATTCCTACTACGACTTCCTCCAGCAGGACCGTGCCCCCGATGAGCGTTTCGAGGTCGGCCTGCACGCGGCGTTCAAGTCCGTGTTCCCGATCGAGAGCTTCTCCGGCAACGCCGCGCTCGAATATGTCAGCTACCGCTTCGGCACTCCGGCGTTCGACGTCAAGGAGTGCCAGCTGCGCGGCGTGACTTACTCTGCTCCCCTGCGGGTCAAGGTTCGCTTGATCATCTACGATCGTGACTCTTCGAACAAGGCCATCAAGGACATCAAGGAGCAGGAAGTCTACATGGGGGAAATCCCCCTGATGACCGAGAACGGCACCTTCGTGGTCAACGGCACCGAGCGCGTCATCGTTTCTCAGCTGCATCGCTCGCCGGGTGTCTTCTTCGATCATGACAAGGGCAAGAGCCACTCGTCCGGGAAACTGCTCTACTCTGCCCGGGTGATTCCTTACCGCGGTTCCTGGCTCGACTTCGAGTTCGATCCCAAGGACAACGTCTTCGTGCGTATCGACCGTCGCCGCAAGCTGCCGGCCACGGTACTGCTGCGTGCGCTGGGCATGAGTGCCGAGGAGATCCTCGACGAGTTCTTCGATACCAGCACCTTCCACATCGAGAAAAACGGCTTCTCGGTGGATCTGGTGCCGTCGCGCCTGCGCGGCGAGACCGCCACCTTCGATATCAAGGATGCCGACGGCAGCCTGATCGTCGAGGAGGGGCGGCGCATCACCCAGAAGCATATCCGCCAGCTGGAGAAGGCCGGCCTCGAGCGTCTCGAGGTGCCGATGGACTACCTGTTCGGCAAGACCCTGGCCAAGGACCAGGTCGACTCCAGCACCGGTGAGTTGATCTGTCCGTGCAACAGCGTGATCACGCCCGAACTGCTCGAGAAGCTCGGTCAGGCGGGGATCACCAAGCTCGAGACCCTCTACACCAACGATCTGGACTGCGGTCCCTTCGTCTCCGAGACCCTGCGCCTGGATACCACCGGCTCGCAGCTCGAGGCACTGGTCGAGATCTACCGCATGATGCGCCCCGGCGAGCCGCCCACCAAGGAGGCCGCCGAGACGCTGTTCCACAACCTGTTCTTCACTGAAGACCGCTACGACCTTTCCGGCGTCGGTCGCATGAAGTTCAACCGTCGCCTGCGTCGCGACAGTGACACCGGCTCCGGTGTGCTCGACAACCGCGACATCCTCGACGTGCTCAAGGAGCTGATCTACATCCGTAACGGCTTCGGCGAAGTCGACGATATCGATCACCTGGGCAACCGTCGTATCCGCTGCGTCGGCGAGATGGCCGAGAACCAGTTCCGCGTGGGCCTGGTGCGCGTCGAGCGCGCGGTCAAGGAGCGCCTCTCCATGGCCGAGAGCGAAGGCCTGATGCCGCAGGACCTGATCAATGCCAAGCCGGTGGCGGCGGCGGTCAAGGAGTTCTTCGGTTCCAGCCAGCTCTCGCAGTTCATGGACCAGAACAACCCGCTCTCCGAGGTCACCCACAAGCGCCGCGTCTCCGCACTCGGCCCGGGCGGCCTGACCCGCGAGCGTGCCGGCTTCGAGGTGCGCGACGTTCACGCCACGCACTACGGCCGCCTGTGTCCGATCGAGACGCCGGAAGGCCCCAACATCGGCCTGATCAACTCGCTGGCCACCTACAGCCACACCAACAGCTACGGCTTCCTCGAGACGCCGTACCGCAAGGTGGTGGATCGCCAGGTGACCGACGAGGTGGTGCACCTCTCGGCCATCGAGGAGGGCGACTTCATCATCGCCCAGGCCTCGGCCACCGTCGACGAGAGCGGCAAGCTGGTCGACGACCTGGTGCAGGTGCGCCACAAGGGCGAGACCACCTTCATGCGCCCCGAGCAGGTCACCCTGATGGACGTGTCGCCGCGCCAGGTGGTCTCCGTGGCCGCGGCGCTGATCCCGTTCCTCGAGCACGACGACGCCAACCGCGCGCTGATGGGCTCGAACATGCAGCGCCAGGCGGTGCCGACCCTGCGCGCCGAGAAGCCGCTGGTGGGTACCGGCATGGAGCGCTTCGTCGCCCGTGACTCCGGCGTCTGCGCCGTGGCGCGTCGCGGCGGTGTGATCGATTCGGTCGACGCCAAGCGCATCGTGGTACGTATCAACGAGGACGAGATCATCGGCGGCGAAGCCGGCGTCGACATCTACAACCTCACCAAGTACGTGCGTTCCAACCAGAACACCTGCATGAACCAGCGCCCCATCGTGCGTCCGGGTGACGTGGTCGAGCGCGGCGACATCCTCGCCGACGGTCCCTCCGTCGACATGGGCGACCTGGCCCTGGGCCAGAACATGCGCATCGCCTTCATGCCCTGGAACGGCTACAACTTCGAGGACTCGATTCTGCTCTCGGAGCGCGTGGTGCAGGAGGATCGCTTCACCACCATTCATATCCAGGAGCTGACCTGCGTCTCCCGCGACACCAAGCTGGGGCCGGAGGAGATCACCTCGGACATTCCCAACGTGGGTGAGTCGGCACTCTCCAAGCTGGACGAGGCCGGCGTGGTTTACATCGGCGCCGAAGTCGGCCCGGGCGACATCCTGGTGGGCAAGGTCACGCCCAAGGGCGAGACCCAGCTGACCCCGGAAGAGAAGCTGTTGCGGGCGATCTTCGGTGAGAAGGCCTCCGACGTGAAGGACACCTCTCTGCGCGCGCCGACCGGCATGCGCGGTACCGTGATCGACGTGCAGGTGTTCACCCGCGATGGCGTGGAGAAGGACTCTCGGGCGCTGGCCATCGAGCAGATGCAGCTCGACGAGGTGCGCAAGGACCTGCAGGAGACCTACCGCATCGCCGAGGACGCCACCTTCGAGCGCCTCAAGCGTACCCTGGCCGGTCAGCCGGTCAATGGCGGTCCCAAGCTCAAGAAGGGCGACCTGCTCTCCGACAGCTACCTGGAGGAACTGCCCCGTCAGCAGTGGTTCAAGCTGCGCCTGCAGGACGAGTCTCTCAACGAGCTGCTGGCCCAGGCCGACGAGCAGCTCGAGAACCGTCGCAAGGAGATGGAAGAGCGCTTCGAGGACAAGAAGCGCAAGCTGACCCAGGGCGACGACCTGGCGCCGGGCGTGCTCAAGATCGTCAAGGTCTACATGGCGGTCAAGCGTCGCATTCAGCCGGGCGACAAGATGGCCGGCCGCCACGGTAACAAGGGTGTCATCTCGGCCATCATGCCGGTGGAGGACATGCCCTTCGACGACAATGGCGTGTCGGTGGATATCGTCCTCAACCCGCTGGGCGTACCGTCGCGCATGAACGTCGGTCAGATCCTCGAGACTCACCTGGGCCTCGCTGCACAGGGCCTTGGGGTCAAGATCGACGCCATGCTGCGCGATGCACGTGCTCAGCAGATGAGTGAAATCCGCGAGTTCCTGGGCAAGGTGTACAACTCCACTCCGGGGACCCGGGTCGAGGAAATCGAGTCGCTCTCCGACGAGGAAGTGATCGCCCTGGCCAAGAACCTGCGTGCCGGTGTGCCGATGGCCTCGCCGGTCTTCGACGGCGCCGAGGAGAGCGAGATCAAGCAGCTGCTGCGCTTGGCGGATCTGCCGGACTCCGGCCAGATGACACTTTATGACGGGCGTACCGGTGACGCCTTCGATCGTCCGGTGACCGTGGGCTACATGTACATGTTGAAGCTCAACCACCTGGTGGACGACAAGATGCACGCCCGTTCCACTGGCTCCTACTCGCTCGTGACCCAGCAGCCGCTGGGCGGCAAGGCGCAGTTCGGCGGCCAGCGTTTCGGCGAGATGGAAGTGTGGGCGCTGGAAGCCTACGGTGCGGCCTACACTCTCCAGGAGATGCTCACGGTGAAGTCCGACGACGTGGAAGGTCGCACCAAGATGTACAAGAGCATTGTCGACGGCGACCACACCATGCATGCCGGCATGCCGGAATCCTTCAACGTGCTCGTTAAGGAAATCCGTTCGCTGGGCATCGATATCGAGTTAGAGAGCTAGGAGCCGACTCCATGAAAGATTTGGTGAAAGTCCTCAAATCGCAGTCACAGTCCGAAGAGTTCGATGCGATCAAGATTTCGCTCGCTTCTCCGGACATGATTCGCTCCTGGTCCTATGGCGAGGTCAAGAAGCCCGAGACCATCAACTACCGCACCTTCAAGCCGGAGCGGGATGGTCTCTTCTGCGCCAAGATCTTCGGTCCGGTGAAGGACTACGAGTGCCTGTGCGGCAAGTACAAGCGCATGAAGCACCGCGGCATCATCTGTGAGAAGTGCGGCGTCGAGGTGACCAAGGCGGCCGTGCGCCGCGAGCGCATGGGGCACATCGAGCTGGCCAGCCCCGTGGCGCACATCTGGTTCCTCAAGTCGCTGCCGTCGCGCATCGGCATGTTCCTCGACATGACCCTGCGCGATATCGAGCGGGTGCTCTACTTCGAGAGCTTCGTGGTCATCGATCCGGGCATGACCACGCTGGAGCGCGGTCAGTTGCTCAATGACGAGCAGTACTTCGAGGCCCTCGAGGAATTCGGTGACGACTTCGATGCCCGCATGGGTGCCGAGGCGATCCAGGCGCTGCTCAAGGACATCGACCTCAGCGAGGAGGTCGATCGCCTGCGCGAGGAGATCCCGCAGACCAACTCCGAGACCAAGATCAAGAAGCTCTCCAAGCGGCTGAAGCTGCTCGAGGCCTTCCTCAACTCCGGCAACGATCCGGCGTGGATGGTCATGGAAGTGCTGCCGGTACTGCCGCCGGACCTGCGTCCGCTGGTGCCGCTGGACGGTGGCCGCTTCGCCACCTCCGACCTCAACGACCTGTACCGCCGGGTGATCAACCGCAACAACCGCCTGAAGCGGCTGCTCGACCTCAACGCGCCGGACATCATCGTGCGCAACGAGAAGCGCATGCTGCAGGAAGCGGTCGATGCGCTGCTCGACAACGGTCGTCGCGGCCGTGCCATCACCGGTTCCAACAAGCGCCCGCTGAAGTCCCTGGCCGACATGATCAAGGGCAAGCAGGGCCGCTTCCGTCAGAACCTGCTGGGCAAGCGCGTCGACTACTCCGGCCGTTCGGTCATTACAGTCGGCCCGACCCTGCGCCTGCATCAGTGTGGCCTGCCCAAGAAGATGGCGCTGGAGCTGTTCAAGCCGTTCATCTACTCCAAGCTGCAGTCGCTGGGCCATGCGTCCACGATCAAGGCGGCCAAGAAGATGGTCGAGCGCGAGCTGCCCGAGGTGTGGGACATCCTCGCCGACGTCATTCGCGAGCATCCGGTGCTGCTCAATCGCGCCCCGACCCTGCACCGCCTGGGTATCCAGGCCTTCGAGCCGCTGCTGATCGAGGGCAAGGCGATCCAGCTGCACCCGCTGGTGTGCGCCGCCTACAACGCCGACTTCGACGGTGACCAGATGGCAGTGCACGTGCCGCTGACGCTGGAAGCCCAGCTCGAGGCGCGGGCGCTGATGATGGCCACCAACAACGTGCTGTCGCCGGCCAACGGTGATCCGATCATCGTGCCGTCCCAGGACGTGGTGCTGGGCCTGTATTACATGACCCGCGAGAAGATCAATGCCAAGGGCGAGGGCATGGTGTTCTCCGGCCTCGACGAGGTCGAGCGTGCCTTCGGCACCCAGAGCGTTTCGCTGCATGCCCGGGTCAAGGTGCGTCTCACCGAGCTGGTGATCGACGAGGAAACCGCCGAGCAGAGCATCGAGCGTACTATCTATGACACCACCGTAGGCCGGGCGCTGCTGTTCCGCATCCTGCCCGACGGCGTGCCCTTCGAGCTGGTCGATCAGCCGATGAAGAAGAAGGCGATCTCCAAGCTGCTCAACGAGGTGTATCGTCGTGCCGGCCTCAAGCCGACGGTGATCTTCGCCGACCAGCTGATGTATACCGGTTTCCGCATGGCAACCTGGTCGGGCGCTTCCATCGGTGTCAACGACTTCGTCATTCCGGATGCCAAGACGGAAATCGTCGAGGCGGCCGAGGCCGAGGTCAAGGAGATCGAGGATCAGTTCTCCTCGGGCCTGGTCACCGCCGGCGAGAAGTACAACAAGGTCATCGATATCTGGTCCAAGGCCAACGACAAGGTGGCCAAGGCGATGATGACGGGGATCTCCAAGGAGACCGTGGTCGACCGCGATGGTAACGAGGTGGAGCAGGACTCGTTCAACAGCGTCTTCATCATGGCCGACTCCGGCGCCCGGGGCAGCGCGGCTCAGATCCGTCAGCTGGCGGGTATGCGTGGCCTGATGGCCAAGCCCGACGGCTCGATCATCGAGACGCCGATCGTGGCCAACTTCCGTGAAGGCCTGAACGTACTCCAGTACTTCATCTCGACTCACGGCGCGCGTAAGGGCCTGGCGGATACGGCACTCAAGACCGCCAACTCCGGTTACCTGACCCGCCGCCTGGTCGACGTGGCCCAGGACATGGTGATCACCGAGACCGACTGTGGTACCGAGCAGGGCCTCACCCTGCATCCTGTCATCGAGGGCGGCGACATCATCGTCTCCCTGGCGCAGCGTGTGCTGGGCCGCGTGGTGGCCCAGGACGTCATCGATCCGGCCACCGACGAGGTGCTGATCGAGAAGGGCACCCTGCTCGACGAAGCCTGGTGCGAGCGACTCGACACCATGGGCGTCGACGAGATCGTGGTGCGTAGCGCCATCGCCTGTGAGTCGACCCATGGGGTCTGTTCCTCCTGCTACGGTCGCGACCTGGCGCGTGGTCACCAGGTCAACATCGGCGAAGCGGTGGGCGTCATCGCGGCTCAGTCGATCGGTGAGCCGGGTACCCAGCTGACCATGCGTACCTTCCACATCGGTGGTGCGGCATCGCGCGCTTCCGCGGTGGACAGCGTCCAGGTCAAGCACGGCGGCAAGGTGCGTCTGCACAACATGAAGTTCGTCGAGCGCACCGACGGCAAGCTGGTGGTGGTATCCCGCTCCAGCGCCCTGGCCGTTGCCGACGAACACGGCCGCGAGCGCGAATACTACAAGCTGCCCTACGGCGCCGAGCTGTCGATCAAGGACGGCGATGCGGTAGAGGCTGGCCAGATGGTCGCCAAGTGGGATCCGCACACCCACCCGATCATTGCCGAGGTCGAGGGCAAGGTGCAGTACGTCGACATGGTCGAAGGCGTCACCATCCACCGCACCGTGGATGAAATGACCGGCCTCTCCTCCATCGAGGTGATCGAGTCGGCAGCGCGGCCCCAAGCCGGCCGTGACAGCCGTCCGATGATCCTGCTCACCGACGAGAGCGGCGAGCCGATCAGCGTGACGGGTTCCAATACCCCGGTTCAGTACCTGCTGCCGGGCAAGGCGATCGTGTCGGCGGACAACGGTGCCAAGATCGGTATCGGCGAGATCGTCGCGCGTATTCCGGTGGAGGCGTCGGGCAACAAGGACATCACCGGGGGTCTGCCCCGCGTGGCCGACCTGTTCGAGGCGCGCAAGCCGAAAGAACCGGCCATCCTCGCCGAGATCAGCGGCATAGTGAGCTTCGGCAAGGAGACCAAGGGCAAGCGCCGCCTGACGATCACGCCGGAGGACGGTGGCGACCCGTTCGAGGCGCTGATTCCGAAATGGCGCCAGATCGCGGTCTTCGAAGGCGAAAGCGTCGAGAAGGGCGAGGTGATCTCCGACGGTCCGAGCAACCCGCACGACATCCTGCGGCTGCTGGGCGTGGCCGAGCTGGCCAAGTACATCACCGCCGAGATCCAGGAGGTTTACCGCCTCCAGGGCGTGGGCATCAACGACAAGCACATCGAGGTGATCGTGCGTCAGATGCTGCGCAAGGTGGAGATCACCGACTCGGGCGATTCGGAGTTCATCCCGGGCGATCAGGTCGAGCTGGTCCGGGTGCTCGAGGAGAACGCCCGCCTGGAGCAGGCCGAGAAGTTCCCGGCTCGCTACCAGCGTGTGCTGCTGGGTATCACCAAGGCCAGCCTGGCTACCGAGTCGTTCATCTCTGCGGCCTCCTTCCAGGAGACTACGCGGGTGTTGACCGAGGCGGCGGTCACCGGCAAGCGCGATTACCTGCGCGGCCTGAAGGAAAATGTGGTGGTCGGCCGTCTGATTCCGGCGGGAACAGGGCTTGCCCACCATCAGGAGCGTCGCCGCAAGCGGGAAGATACCGAGCGCCTGCTCCATCCGTCGGCCTTCGACGTCGAGCAGGAGCTGGGCGCCCAGCTCACCGCGCTCGACTCGGACGACGACGAGTTGTAAGCGGAGTCGGGGTGCCAGGCGAGAGGTTATGCCGATCGCTTGACGCCCCACCCCGTTAGACCTTAGAATGCGCAGCCTTTAACAGTGGGGTGGGTGCGCCCGCGCCCGCTGAAAGGCAAGGCAACCATTGGAGTCAGCTACACAACATGGCAACGATCAATCAGCTCGTGCGCAAGCCGCGCAAGCGCCCCGCCGCCAAGAGCGACGTGCCGGCGCTGCAGGCCTGCCCGCAAAAGCGCGGTGTCTGCACCCGCGTCTACACCACTACCCCGAAGAAGCCGAACTCGGCCCTGCGTAAGGTCTGCCGCGTGCGCCTGACCAACGGGTTCGAAGTGTCGTCCTACATTGGCGGTGAAGGTCACAACCTCCAGGAACACTCTGTCGTGCT
The DNA here is from genome assembly GCF_013697085.1 of Billgrantia kenyensis. Taxonomy (GTDB): domain Bacteria; phylum Pseudomonadota; class Gammaproteobacteria; order Pseudomonadales; family Halomonadaceae; genus Halomonas; species Halomonas kenyensis. The sequence goes on along the minus strand of NZ_JACEFT010000003.1, from coordinate 239,437 downwards.
GATCCGCGGCGGTCGTGTCAAGGATTTGCCGGGTGTGCGTTACCACACCGTTCGCGGCGCCCTCGACACCTCCGGCGTGCAGAACCGTAAGCAGGGTCGTTCCAAGTACGGCACCAAGCGTCCGAAGTCCTGATCGGCCTCGGTACGCACCCAGAATCAATTTCGGTCTGATAAGAGTAAGGTCGGGCGTCGCAGGTTCGAATGGAGCATGCGGGAGTTCCGGGTTTGCCTGAAAGACCCTTCGATAGAGGGCTTGTCATGCCTAGAAGAAGAGTTGTAGCCAAGCGCGAAATCCTGCCGGATCCCAAGTTCGGAAGCGAGCGCCTGGCCAAGTTCATGAACCACCTGATGGTCAGCGGCAAGAAGTCCACAGCTGAGCGTATCGTCTACGGTGCGCTGGACACGGTTGCCGAGCGTAGTAAGGAAGAGCCGCTGGAGATCTTCGATCGCGCGCTGGAAGCCATTCAGCCGATGGTCGAGGTCAAGTCCCGCCGCGTTGGCGGTGCGACCTATCAGGTGCCGGTAGAGGTCCGTCCCTCGCGTCGCCAGGCGCTGGCCATGCGTTGGCTGGTGGATGCGGCGCGCAAGCGCGGTGAGAAGACCATGGTGCAGCGCCTTGCCGGCGAGATGCTCGATGCCGCCGAAGGCAAGGGTTCCGCAGTCAAGAAGCGTGAAGACGTGCATCGCATGGCCGAGGCCAACAAGGCGTTCTCGCACTACCGCTTCTAAGCGCAGCGCTTCTAAACGCATCGCCAACCAACGGGGAGTTCCACCGTGGCACGCAAGACTCCACTTAACCGCTACCGTAACTTGGGTATCGTCGCTCACGTCGATGCCGGCAAGACGACTACCACCGAGCGGATCCTGTTCTATACAGGCGTCAACCACAAGCTTGGCGAGACTCACGAAGGTGCTTCGACCACCGACTGGATGGAGCAGGAGCAGGAGCGGGGTATCACCATTACCTCGGCTGCTGTCACGACCTTCTGGAAGGGCATGAACCACCAGTTCGATGAGCATCGCATCAACATCATCGACACCCCCGGGCACGTCGACTTCACCATCGAGGTGGAGCGTTCACTGCGCGTGCTCGACGGTGCGGTGGTGGTGCTGTGCGGCTCCTCCGGCGTGCAGCCGCAGACCGAGACCGTCTGGCGTCAGGCCAACAAGTACGAAGTCCCGCGCATGGTGTTCGTCAACAAGATGGACCGTACCGGTGCCGACTACTTCATGGTCGTCGACCAGCTCAAGCAGAAGCTGGGCGCCAACGCCGTGCCGATCCAGATCAACTGGGGCACCGAGGAAGACTTCAAGGGCGTCATCGATCTGATCGAGATGAAGGCGATCAAGTGGAACGAGGACGACCTCGGCACCACCTACGAGCTGATCGACATCCCTGCCGAGCTCCAGGCCAAGGCCGAGGAGTATCGCGAGCAGATGGTCGAGGCCGCCGCCGAAGCCTCGGAAGAGCTGATGGACAAGTACCTCGAGGAGGGCGAGCTCTCCAAAGAGGAGATCAAGGCCGGCCTGCGTCGCCGCACCCTGGACAACGAAATCGTGCTGGTGACTTGCGGCTCGGCGTTCAAGAACAAGGGTGTGCAGGCGGTGCTGGATGCCGTCGTCGAATACCTGCCGTCGCCCACCGAGGTCAAGGCGATCGAGGGTGAGCTGGACGACAAGGATGGCACCGTTGCGACTCGCGAGGCGGACGACAAGGCCCCCTTCGCTGCACTGGCGTTCAAGATCGCCACCGATCCGTTCGTCGGTACGCTGACCTTCATTCGTGTCTACTCCGGCGTGGTCAACTCCGGCGACAGCGTCTACAACTCTGTCAGTCAGAAGAAAGAGCGCATCGGTCGTCTGGTACAGATGCACGCCAACTCGCGGGAAGAGATCAAGGAAGTCCGTGCTGGCGATATCGCTGCCTGTATCGGCTTGAAGGACGTTACCACCGGTGACACCCTGTGCGATCTTGAGAACAAGATCATTCTCGAGCGCATGGAGTTCCCGGATCCGGTTATCTCCGTGGCCGTGGAGCCGAAGTCCAAGGCCGACCAGGAGAAGATGGGTGTGGCGCTGGGCAAGCTGGCCCAGGAAGACCCCTCCTTCCAGGTTCGCACCGACGAGGAGACCGGTCAGACCATCATCTCCGGTATGGGTGAGCTCCACCTCGACATCATCGTCGACCGCATGCGTCGCGAGTTCAAGGTCGAGGCCAATATCGGCAAGCCGCAGGTTGCCTACCGCGAAACCATCCGCGGCAGCGTGGAGCAGGAAGGCAAGTTCGTGCGTCAGTCGGGCGGTCGTGGCCAGTACGGCCATGTCTGGCTGCGCATCGAGCCGCTCACCGAGGCGGACAAGGGCGAAGACGAAGACATGCACTTCAAATTCGCTTCCGAGATCGTCGGCGGTGTGGTGCCCAAGGAGTACGTGGGTGCCGTCGAGAAAGGGGCCTACGAGCAGCTGCAGAACGGCGTCATCGCGGGATACCCGATGATCGACGTCAAGGTCACGCTGTACGATGGCTCCTACCATGACGTGGACTCGAACGAGAACGCGTTCAAGGTTGCCTCTTCCATGGCTGTCAAGGAAGGGGCCCGCAAGGCCAAGGCCGTGCTGCTGGAACCGGTGATGAAGGTCGAAGTCGTGACCCCCGAGGATTTCATGGGTGATGTCATGGGTGACCTCAACCGTCGCCGTGGTCTGGTGCAGGGCATGGATGACTCTTCCTCCGGCAAGATCATCCGCGCGATGGTGCCTCTGGGCGAGATGTTCGGTTATGCGACCGATCTGCGTTCTCAGACCCAGGGTCGTGCGAGCTACGTTATGGAGTTCGCGAAGTACGAAGAGGCGCCCTCCAGCATCGTTGAAGCCGTCATCAACCAGAAAGGCTAACCGCTAGCAAACGTTAAAGAGGTTATCGAAGTGGCTAAGGAAAAATTCGAACGTTCCAAACCGCACGTCAACGTCGGCACCATCGGTCACGTCGACCACGGCAAGACCACTCTGACTGCGGCCCTGACTCGCGTTTCTGCTGAGGTCTTCGGCGGTGAATGGCGTCAGTTCGACTCCATCGACAACGCTCCGGAAGAGCGTGAGCGTGGTATCACCATCGCTACCTCTCACGTCGAGTACCAGTCCGAGCAGCGTCACTACGCTCACGTCGACTGCCCGGGGCACGCCGACTACGTCAAGAACATGATCACTGGTGCCGCCCAGATGGATGGCGCTATCCTGGTCTGTTCCGCTGCCGACGGCCCCATGCCGCAGACTCGCGAGCACATCCTGCTGTCGCGTCAGGTTGGCGTTCCGTACATCGTCGTGTTCCTGAACAAGGCCGACATGGTCGACGACGAAGAGCTGCTCGAACTGGTCGAGATGGAAGTGCGTGAGCTCCTCAACGAATACGACTTCCCGGGCGACGACACGCCGATCATCACCGGCTCCGCCCTGATGGCGCTGAACGGTGAAGACGAGAACGGCATGGGTACCACTGCCGTTGCCAACCTGATCAAGGCACTGGACGAGTACATTCCGGAGCCGGAGCGTGCCATCGACCAGCCGTTCCTGATGCCGATCGAGGACGTGTTCTCCATCTCCGGTCGCGGCACCGTGGTCACCGGTCGTATCGAGCGCGGCATCGTCAAGGCCGGCGAGGAAGTCGAGATCGTCGGTATCAAGGACACCACCAAGACCACCGTTACCGGTGTCGAGATGTTCCGCAAGCTGCTCGACGAAGGTCGTGCCGGTGAGAACGTCGGCGCCCTGCTGCGCGGCACCAAGCGTGACGAAGTCGAGCGTGGCCAGGTCCTGGCCAAGCCGGGCACCATCAACCCGCACACCGTCTTCGAAGCCGAAGTCTACGTGCTGTCCAAGGAAGAGGGTGGTCGTCACACGCCGTTCTTCAAGGGCTACCGTCCGCAGTTCTACTTCCGTACCACCGACGTGACCGGTACCTGTGAGCTGCCGGAAGGCGTCGAGATGGTCATGCCGGGCGACAACGTCAAGATGGTCGTCACCCTGATCGCTCCGATCGCCATGGATGACGGCCTGCGTTTCGCCATCCGCGAAGGCGGTCGTACCGTCGGCGCCGGCGTCGTGGCCAAGATCGTTCAGTAAGCCCTGGGCTTCTGGCTGATCGAAGGGGGCTCCGCGAGGAGCCCCCTTTCTGCGCACCGGATGCAGAGTGTTTGACACTCGCATTCGGCGTGCATATAATGCGCATCCTTTGAATGCGTGGGTAGGCGGCACGCGCCGTCGACATCCATTGGAGTTTAGGGCAAATGCAGAACCAGAAGATTCGCATTCGGTTGAAGGCATTCGACCATCGCCTGATCGACCAGTCCGCCGCGGAGATCGTTGATACCGCCAAGCGTACTGGCGCCCAGGTGCGCGGTCCGATCCCGCTGCCGACCAATCGTGAGCGCTATACCGTTCTGATCTCGCCGCACGTCAACAAGGACGCGCGCGACCAGTACGAGATCCGCACTCACAAGCGTGTGCTCGATATCGTCGAGCCGACCGAAAAGACCGTCGACGCCCTGATGAAGCTCGACCTCGCCGCCGGCGTGGACGTTCAGATCAAGCTCGACTGATTACACTAGACACCGCGGCCCAGCGCTCCTCAAGCAAGTGGGAGCAGCAGCCGCCACGCCGTGATGGCGTCATACAACGTGCTAGTGGAATGCTCTGGAAAGGGCAGCCATAGCGGGTGACAGCCCCGTACACTAAAGGAGACTGAGAATGACTATCGGTTTGGTCGGTAGAAAGGCCGGTATGACCCGCGTCTTTACCGAAGATGGCGCCTCCGTGCCCGTAACCGTGATCGAGGTTGAGCCGAATCGCGTTACCAGCGTGAAGTCCGTCGAGTCCGACGGCTACGCCGCGATTCAGGTGACAACCGGCTCCCGCAAGGCCAAGCACCTCACCAAGGCGCAAGCAGGTCAGTACGCCAAGGCAGGTGTCGAGGCCGGTCGCTCGCTGATGGAGTTCCGCCTCGCTGAAGGCGACGAGACTCCGGAAGTGGGCGGCGAACTCACCGTATCCCTCTTCGAAGCTGGTCAGAAGGTCGATGTGACCGGCACCTCCAAGGGCAAGGGTTTCCAGGGCGCCGTCAAGCGCTGGAATTTCCGCACCCAGGATGCCACCCACGGCAACTCCCTGTCGCATCGTGCGCCGGGTTCCATCGGCATGTGTCAGACCCCGGGTCGTGTCTTCAAGGGCAAGAAGATGGCCGGTCAGATGGGCAACGCCCGCTGCACCGTCCAGAGCCTCGAAGTCGTGCGGGTCGATGCCGAGCGCAACCTGCTGCTGATCAAGGGTGCCGTGCCCGGTGCTACCGGCAGCGACGTCATCGTTCGCAGCGCCGTCAAAGCTGGCTGAAGGGGATAACACCGATGAATCTGAATCTTGCTGCAGGCGCAGGTACTGTCGAAGTCGCCGACGCCACCTTTGGCAAAGAGTTCAACGAGGCGCTGGTTCACCAGGTCGTCACTGCCTATCTGGCCGGTGGTCGTCAGGGTACCCGCGCTCAGAAAAACCGTTCCGACGTGCGTGGCGGCGGTAAGAAGCCGTGGCGTCAGAAGGGCACCGGTCGCGCTCGCGCCGGTACCATTCGCTCGCCGATCTGGCGTAGTGGCGGTGTGACCTTTGCGGCGCGTCCTCAGGACCACTCGCAAAAGGTCAATCGCAAGATGTACCGCGCCGCGATGCGCTCCATCCTGTCCGAGCTGGTCCGCCAGGAGCGTCTGGTCGCCATCGAAGAGTTCACCGTCGATGCGCCCAAGACCAAGCAGCTGGTTGCCAAACTGGGCGAGCTGGGTCTCGAGAAGGCGCTGATCGTCACCGAAGAAGTCGACGAGAAGCTCTATCTGGCCGCTCGCAACATCCCCAATGTGGATGTGGTGGACGTAGCTGCCGCCGATCCGGTGAGCCTGATCGCCTTTGACAAGGTGCTGGTCACCGTCTCTGCTCTGCGTAAATTCGAGGAGAAGCTGGCATGAACCAGGAGCGCGTATTCAAGGTTCTGCTCGGTCCGCACGTGACCGAGAAGGCCGCTTTCGCCGCCGAGCGCAACCAGTATGTGTTCAAGGTGGCCAGTGACGCGACCAAGCCCGAGATCAAGCAGGCCGTTCAGGTGCTGTTTGGCAAGAAGGTCGATCGCGTCCAGGTGCTGAACATGAAGGGCAAGACCAAGCGCACTGCGCACGGTCTGGGCCGCCGTCAGGGTTACCGCAAGGCTTACGTGACCCTGGCTGCTGGTGAAACGCTCGAAGACTTCACTGGCGCCGAATAAGGGCAGGAGTACGGATCATGGCAATCGTCAAGACTAAACCCACATCCGCCGGTCGTCGCCACCTCGTCAAGGTCGTCAGCGGCGAGCTGCACAAGGGTAAGCCCTACGCACCGCTGCTCGAGAAGCAGTCGCGCAGTGGCGGTCGTAACAACAACGGTCGTATCACCACCCGCCACGTGGGCGGTGGTCATCGTCAGCACTACCGGCTGATCGACTTCAAGCGCACCAAGGATGGCGTTCCCGCCGTCGTTGAGCGCCTCGAATACGATCCCAATCGTAGCGCACACATCGCGCTGCTGAAGTACCTGGATGGTGAGCGTCGCTACATCATCGCGCCCAAGGGCGTGAGTGCAGGCGACAAGCTCGAGTCCGGCGTGAACGCGGCAATCAAGAAGGGCAACACCCTTCCGCTGCGCAACATCCCGCTGGGCTCCACCGTTCACTGCATCGAGCTCAAGCCCGGCAAGGGCGCGCAGATCGCTCGCAGTGCCGGTACCAGCGCCCAGCTGGTCGCTCGTGAAGGTAGCTATGCCACTCTGCGTCTGCGCTCCGGCGAGATGCGCAAGGTGCTGGCCGACTGCCGCGCGACCCTGGGTGAAGTGAGCAACTCTGAGCACAGCCTGCGTCAACTTGGCAAGGCCGGTGCGAAGCGCTGGAGAGGCGTGCGTCCTACCGTTCGCGGTGTGGCCATGAACCCGGTGGATCACCCGCACGGTGGCGGTGAAGGCCGCACCAGCGGTGGTCGTCATCCGGTGACGCCGTGGGGTGTGCCCACCAAGGGCCACAAGACCCGCAAGAACAAGCGCACTGACGCGCTGATCGTTCGCCGCCGCAAGGCCAAGTAACAGACATTAAGGGGTAACGGCTGTGCCACGTTCACTGAAGAAAGGTCCTTTTATCGACCTTCATCTGCTGAAGAAGGTTGAGGCTGCAGTGGAGAAGAACGACCGCAAACCGATCAAGACCTGGTCGCGTCGTTCCATGATCCTGCCGAACATGGTCGGGCTCACCATTGCAGTCCATAACGGTCGCCAACACGTCCCGGTGCACGTCTCCGAGGAAATGGTTGGCCACAAGCTGGGCGAATTCGCTGCCACCCGCACCTATCGCGGTCATGCGGCGGACAAGAAAGCCAAACGGTAAGCCAGAGAGGATTGAGAGATGGAAGTCACAGCTAAGCTGCGTGGCGCTCGTTTATCCGCCCAGAAGGCCCGTTTGGTGGCTGACCAGGTGCGCGGTAAACCGGTCGCCGAGGCGCTCGACCTGCTGACCTTCTCACCGAAGAAGGCTGCCAAGCTGGTCAAGAAAGTGCTGCAGTCCGCCATCGCGAATGCGGAAGAAAACAACGGCATGGATATCGACGAGCTGCGTGTCTCGACCATCTGCGTCGATGAGGGCATGACGCTCAAGCGCATCAAGCCGCGGGCCAAGGGTCGCGCGGATCGCATCCTGAAGCGCACGTGCCACATCACCGTCAAGGTAGCCGAGAAGTAGGAGTCGACCAGATGGGTCAGAAAGTCAATCCGACAGGTATTCGGCTGGGTATCGTCAAGGACCACACCTCGGTGTGGTACGCCGAGCGCGGTGCTTATGCCGACAAGCTGAACAACGACCTCGAAGTGCGTCGCTTCCTCGAGGAGCGTCTGAAAAACGCTTCCGTGAGCAAGATCACTATCGAGCGTCCGGCCAACAACGCCCGTATCACCATTCACACTGCCCGTCCGGGCATCGTGATCGGCAAGAAGGGCGAGGACGTCGACAAGCTGCGTCGCGACGTCACCGCGATGATGGGCGTGCCCGTGCACGTCAACATCGAAGAAGTCCGCAAGCCGGAGCTGGACGCCAAGCTCGTCGCGCAGAACATCGCCGGCCAGCTCGAGCGTCGCGTCATGTTCCGTCGTGCCATGAAGCGTTCCGTGCAGAACGCCATGCGCCTGGGTGCGGGTGGTATCAAGGTGATGCTGTCAGGTCGCCTGGGTGGTGCCGAAATCGCGCGTACCGAGTGGTACCGTGAGGGTCGTGTGCCGCTTCACACCCTGCGTGCGGACATCGACTACGCCACCTTTGAGGCAAAAACCACCTACGGCATCATCGGTGTCAAGGTGTGGGTCTTCAAGGGTGAAATCCTCGGGGGCATCGAAGAGGTCCGCGCCAAGGCCAAGCAACAGCCTCAGGCCGCGCCCTCCAAGAAGAAAGGTTCCAGGTAAGGGGAGAGCGAGTCGATGTTACAGCCCAAGCGCATGAAATTCCGCAAGATGCAGAAAGGTCGCAATCGTGGCCTGGCGCATCGCGGAAGCAAGATCAGCTTCGGGGAATACGGCCTGAAGGCAACCGGTCGCGGCCGCATCACGGCGCGCCAGATCGAAGCCGGCCGTCGTGCGATCACCCGTCACGTCAAGCGTGGCGGCAAGATCTGGATCCGCGTCTTCCCCGACAAGCCGATTTCCAAGAAGCCACTCGAAGTCCGTATGGGTAAGGGTAAGGGTTCGGTCGAGTACTGGGTCGCGCAGATCCAGCCGGGTCGGGTCCTGTATGAAATCGAAGGCGTGTCCGAAGAGCTGGCCCGCGAGGCCTTCTCCCTGGCTGCCCAGAAGATGCCCGTGTCCACCACCTTTGTGAAACGGACGGTGATGTGATGAAAGCCCAGGAAATTCGTGAAAAGTCAGTCGAGCAGCTCCAGGAGCAGCTCTTCGAACTCCTCCGCGAGCAGTTCAACCTGCGCATGCAGAAGGCCACCGGCCAGCTCAGCCAGACTCATCTGCTCAAGCAGGTTCGTCGGGACATCGCCCGGGTGAAGACTGTGCTCAACGAGAAGGCAGGTGACTGAGATGGCCGAAGAAAAGAAAGCCCGTACGCTCACCGGCAAGGTGGTGAGCGACAAGATGGACAAGTCCATCGTCGTCATGATCGAGCGCCGCGAGCGGCACCCGATCTATGGCAAGTACGTCAAGCGCTCCACCAAGCTGCACGCCCATGACGAGGCGAACCAGGCCAAGGCCGGCGATACGGTATCCATTCAGGAGTGCCGTCCGCTGTCCAAGAAGAAGGCTTGGACGCTGGTCGAGGTGATCGAGCAGGCCAGGGGCTGAGCTCGGCGAGAGCAGTCAGATTAGGTTTGGAGAAAACCGATGATTCAGACTCAGACAATGCTGGATGTCGCCGACAACAGCGGAGCGCGCCGGGTGCAGTGCATCAAGGTGCTTGGCGGCTCGCACCGCCGCTACGCGCGTGTTGGCGACATCATCAAGGTCACGGTGAAGGAAGCCATTCCGCGTGGCAAGGTCAAGAAGGGCCAGGTCCTCAAGGCGGTGGTGGTTCGTACCCGCAGCGGTGTTCGTCGTTCCGACGGCTCGCTGATCCGCTTCGATGGAAATGCGGCAGTTCTGTTGAACAACACCAACGAACAGCCGATCGGCACCCGTATCTTCGGGCCGGTGACTCGTGAGCTTCGTACAGAGAAGTTCATGAAGATCATTTCCCTGGCGCCCGAAGTGCTGTAAGGAGCGAGGCGGATATGCAAAAGATCAAACGTGACGATGAAGTGATCGTCATCGCCGGCAAGGACAAGGGCAAGCGCGGCACCGTCAAGCGGGTTCTCGAAAACCGCTTCGTCGTGTCCGGTGTGAACATGATCAAGCGTCACACCAAGCCCAACCCCATGGCGGGCAATCAGGGCGGTATCGTCGAGCGCGAGGCTCCGATTCACGCGTCCAACGTGGCGATCTTCAACTCGGAGACCGGTAAGGCGGATCGCGTCGGCTTCCAGGTTAAGGAAGACGGTACCAAGGTACGTATCTACAAGTCGACGCAGACGCAGATCGACGCCTAACGCGAGTCGGGTAGCAAAATGGCGAACTTGAAAGAACGTTATCAGAACGAGGTGGTGGCTCAACTCCAAGAGCAGTTCAGCTACGCCAACGTGATGCAGGTGCCGCGGATCACCAAGGTGACCCTCAACATGGGCATCGGTGACGCGACCAGCGACAAGAAGCTGATCGAGAATGCCATCGGCGACCTGGAGAAGCTCTCCGGTCAGAAGCCGTTGGTGACCAAGGCACGCAAGTCCATCGCGGGCTTCAAGGTGCGCGAAGGTTGGCCGATCGGTATCAAGGTGACCCTGCGCTCCGAGCGCATGTGGGAATTCCTCGATCGACTGGTCAACATCGCGATCCCCCGCGTACGTGACTTCCGTGGTCTCAACCCGAAGTCCTTCGACGGTCGCGGCAACTACTCCATGGGTGTGCGTGAGCAGATCATCTTCCCGGAGATCGAGTATGATAAGATCGACCGGATTCGTGGTCTGGATGTCACCATCACCACTACTGCCAACACCGACGAGGAAGGTCGTGCGCTGCTGAGCGCGCTGAACTTCCCGTTCAAGAAATAAAGGTTGGATCATGGCAAAGAAGAGCATGGTAGAGCGTGAGCTCAAGCGCACCAAGCTGGTCGCGAAGTATGCGGCCCGCCGTGCCGAGCTCAAGGCGATCATCCAGAGCGTGAACGCTTCCGATGAAGAGCGCTTCGAAGCAACGCTGAAGTTGCAGCAGCTACCGCGCGACTCCAGTCCGGTGCGTCAGCGTAACCGCTGCCGGATCACCGGTCGTCCGCACGGCTACTACAACAAGTTCGGCCTCGGCCGTAACAAGCTGCGTGAAGCCGCTATGCGTGGCGAGGTCCCTGGGCTGAAGAAGTCCAGCTGGTAAGCCGCCACGGAAACATCAGGAGCGCAAACTAAATGAGCATGCAAGATACTCTGGCGGATATGTTCACCCGTATCCGCAATGCGCAGATGGCCACCAAGGAGACGGTTACCATGCCGTCCTCCAAGCTCAAGGTCGCGGTGGCCCGCGTATTGAAGGAAGAGGGCTATATCAACGACTTCGCGGTCGCTGAAGGTACCAAGCCCGAGCTGACCGTGACCCTCAAGTATTTCGAGGGCAAGCCGGTCATCGAGCACCTGCAGCGGGTGTCCAAGCCGTCCCTGCGCCAGTACAAGGGCAAGGATGCACTGCCCAAGGTGGCTGACGGCATGGGTGTGGCGATCGTCACCACCTCCAAGGGCGTGATGACCGACCGCGCCGCTCGCCAGGCGGGCGTCGGTGGCGAAGTCATCTGCACCGTATTCTAGGAGTCTGGAATGTCCCGCGTAGCCAAATATCCGGTTAAAGTGCCCGCCGGCGTCGACGTCAAGCTTGACGCCGACCAGCTGACCGTCAAGGGCGGCCAGGGCACGCTGTCCATGACCGTTCACCCGGACGTGGCCATCGCCCAGGAAGAGGGTCAGCTGACCTTCAACCCGAGCGAGAGCGCCAAGTCCTGGGCCATGGTCGGCACCACTCGTGCTCTGGTCCAGAACCTGGTCACCGGCGTCTCCGAGGGCTTCACCAAGACCCTCGAAATCGTTGGCGTCGGCTATCGTGCCCAGGCAAGTGGCCAGACGCTGAATCTGTCACTGGGCTTCTCACACCCGGTCGAGTACTCCCTGCCTGAGGGTGTCTCGGTGGAAACACCGAAGAACACCGTCATCGTGCTGAAGAGCGCGGACAAGCAGAAGCTCGGTCAGGTGGCTGCGGAAATCCGCGCCTTCCGTCCGCCCGAGCCCTATAAGGGCAAGGGTGTCCGGTACGCCGACGAGCAGGTGCGTCGCAAAGAAGCCAAGAAGAAGTAAGGCAGGGTTATGAACGCGAAGAAAGAATCTCGTCTCCGTCGTGCCCGCCGCGCTCGTGCCAAGATGCGCGAGCTGGGCGTGTTTCGCCTGTGCGTCAACCGTACCCCGCGCCACATCTACGCGCAGATCATCTCGCCGGATGGTGGCAAGGTGCTGGCCAGCGCTTCCACGCTGGACAAGGACCTGCGTGCGGGTGCGACCGGTAACGCCGACGCTGCCGCCAAGGTGGGTGCGCTGATTGCCGAACGCGCCAAGCAGGCTGGCATCACCCAGGTGGCCTTCGATCGTGCCGGTTACAAGTATCACGGTCGCGTCAAGGCCCTGGCCGACGCCGCACGTGAAGGCGGCCTGGAATTCTAAAGGGTTTAACGATGGCGAAGAACGAACAGAACACCGGCGACCTGCAGGAAAAGCTCGTGCAGGTCAACCGTGTCGCCAAGGTGGTCAAGGGTGGCCGTATCTTCGGTTTCACCGCTCTGACCGTCGTGGGCGACGGCAATGGTCGTGTCGGCTTCGGTCGCGGCAAGGCACGTGAAGTGCCGGTTGCGATCCAGAAGGCCATGGACCAGGCGCGCCGTAACATGGTCAAGGTCAGCCTCAAGGGGCACACGCTGCAGTACCCGGTGAAGGCCCGTCACGGCGCCTCCAAGGTGTACATGCAGCCGGCCTCCGAAGGTACCGGGATCATCGCCGGCGGCGCCATGCGCTCCGTGCTCGAGCTGGCCGGCGTCCACGACGTCCTGGCCAAGTGCTACGGCTCCACCAATCCGGTCAACGTGGTGCGCGCGACCGTCAAGGGTCTCGCTTCCATGCAGTCGCCGGAAGACATCGCCGCCAAGCGCGGTCTGTCTGTCGAAGCGATCACGGGGTAAATACCATGGCAGCCACACTCAAGGTTACCCAGATCCGTAGCACCATCGGCACACTGCCCAAGCACAAGGCCACCATGAAGGGCCTGGGGCTGCGCCGCATCGGTCATACGGTCGAACTGGAAGACACCCCTGCCGTGCGCGGCATGATCCACAAGGTCAACTACCTTGTGCGGGTAGAGGGAGAGTAATCCATGAAACTCAACAGCCTGAGCCCGGCACCGGGCTCCAAGCACGCCGAGAAGCGCGTTGGCCGTGGCATCGGCTCCGGTCTGGGCAAGACCGGCGGCCGTGGCCACAAGGGCCAGAAGTCGCGCAGCGGCGGTAGCGTCAAGCCCGGCTTCGAGGGCGGTCAGATGCCGCTTCAGCGGCGCCTGCCCAAGTTCGGCTTCACCTCCATGAAGTCGCTGGTGTCGGAGGAAGTGCGCCTGAGCGAGTTGGCCAAGGTCGCCGGTGACGAAGTCACCCTGGAGACCCTGAAGCAGGCCAACGTGCTGAAGGACGCGACTCTGCACGCGAAGATCATTCTTTCCGGCGACGTCAACAAGGCGGTCACCGTTCGCGGTCTCAAGGTCACCAAGGGTGCCCGTGCCGCGATCGAAGCCGCCGGTGGCAAGGTAGAGGACTAAATGGCCAAGTCAGGAAACATGCCGGCGATGGGCAGCGGTCTGAGTGAACTGTGGGCGCGCCTGCGCTTCGTGCTCCTCGCCATCGTGGTGTACCGAATCGGTGCCCATATCCCCGTTCCCGGTATCAATCCTGACCAGCTTGCTGCCTTGTTCAGGGAGCAGCAGGGCACCATCCTTGGCATGTTCAACATGTTCTCGGGTGGCGCCCTGGAGCGCATGAGCATCATGGCGCTGGGCATCATGCCCTACATCTCGGCGTCGATCATCATGCAGCTGCTGACCGCCGTCTCGCCCCACCTCGAGCAGTTGAAGAAGGAAGGCGAGGCCGGTCGCCGCAAGATCAGCCAGTACACCCGCTACGGTACCGTGCTGCTGGCCTTCGTCCAGGGCACCGGCATGTCGGTGGGCCTGGCGAGCCAAGGCATCGCCTATACCGCTGACTTCAGCTTCTATTTCACTGCCATCGTGACCTTCGTGTCGGGTGCAGTGTTCCTGATGTGGCTTGGCGAGCAGATCACCGAGAAGGGTATCGGCAACGGTATCTCGCTGCTGATCTTCGCCGGTATCGTCGCCGGCCTGCCGGGTGCGGTGGGTCAGGCGTTCGAGCTGGCCCGCAACGAAGGCGCGTGGAACGTGCTGCCGCTGCTGGCCCTCTCCGTACTGGGCGTGGCCACCGTGGCCTTCGTGGTCTTCATCGAGCGCGGCCAGCGCCGCATCACGGTGAACTACCCGCGGCGCCAGGTCGGCAACAAGATGTATGCTGGGCAGAGCAGCTACCTGCCGCTGAAGGTGAACATGGCGGGCGTGATTCCGCCGATCTTCGCCTCCAGCATCCTGCTGTTCCCCGCCTCCCTCGGCCAGTGGGTCGGAGCGGGTGACGGCATGGAGTGGCTGCAGCGTGCTTCCCAGGCCCTGGGCCCGGGTCAGCCGCTCTACATCTTGCTTTTCGGCGCGGCGGTGATATTCTTCTGCTTCTTTTACACAGCACTGGTCTTCAATCCCAAGGATGTCGCTGACAACCTCAAGAAGTCAGGGGCCTTCCTCCCGGGTATTCGTCCTGGTGAGCAGACCGCTCGCTATGTCGACAAGGTCATGACCCGTCTGACCCTGTGCGGCGCCCTGTACATCACTGCGGTTTCCCTGATGCCCCAGTTCCTGATCGTGGCGTGGAACGTGCCGTTCTTCTTTGGCGGTACCGCGCTGTTGATCATCGTGGTGGTCATCATGGACTTCATGGCCCAGGTGCAGTCGCACCTCATGTCGCACCAGTACGAGTCGGTGATGAAGAAGTCCAACCTGAAAGGCTATGGCAGCGGCGGCATCATGCGCTGAGTGGCGCTGCCGTTGACCCGGCGCGCCGCGCCGATTTTGGAGAAGGAACGATGAAAGTTCGAGCTTCCGTCAAGAAGATGTGCCGCAACTGCAAGATCATTCGGCGCAATGGCGCGGTACGCGTCATCTGCACTGAGCCGCGGCACAAGCAGCGCCAGGGTTGATTCTGGCGTCTGGGAAAAGTGGTGCATGCATACCCCTTGCCCCAAGGTGGGTAAAGGGGTATGCTGTTGCGCCTTTTGTAGCAACTAATCGAGCAAGCCGCTCAAATTTCGGAGAAAGCTGATGGCCCGTATTGCAGGCGTCAATATCCCGGACAACAAGCATGCGGCGATCTCGCTGACCTATATCTTCGGGATTGGCCGCACGCGTGCACAGGAAATCTGTGCCGCTACCGGCATCGCGCCGACCACCAAGATTCAGGAGCTCTCCTCAGAAGAGGTCGATGCCCTGCGTGCCGAGGTTGGCAAGTACACCGTGGAAGGTGACCTTCGTCGTGATGTGACGCTGAACATCAAGCGTCTCATGGACCTGGGTTGCTATCGTGGTCTGCGTCATCGTCGTAGTCTTCCGCTGCGTGGTCAGCGGACCAAGACTAACGCGCGTACCCGTAAGGGCCCGCGTAAGCCGATCCGCAAGTAACACGCACGTTCTGGCGTAAAGACAGGAATAGACATCAACATGGCTAACCCGCGTAGCAACCGTAAAAAGGTTAAAAAGCAGGTAGTGGATGCCGTTGCGCATATCCACGCCTCTTTTAACAACACGATCGTGACGATCACAGACCGCCAGGGCAACGCCCTTTCCTGGGCAACTGCCGGTGGTTCGGGTTTTCGTGGTTCTCGCAAGAGCACCCCGTTCGCTGCTCAAGTGGCAAGCGAACGTGCAGCGACCGCTGCAGCCGAGTATGGTGTGAAAAACGTCGACGTGCTGGTCAAGGGCCCCGGTCCTGGCCGTGAATCCGCCGTGCGCGCTCTGAGTGCCGCCGGCTTCCGCGTGCAGAGCATCACTGACGCGACGCCCATTCCCCACAATGGCTGCCGTCCGCCGAAGAAACGCCGCGTTTAAGGAGACAGATTCATGGCTCGTTATATTGGACCGAAGTGCAAACTGTCTCGTCGTGAAGGCACCGACCTCTTCCTCAAGAGTGGTGTGACTCCCTTCGAGAAGAAGTGCAAATCCGAGCAGATCCCGGGTGTGCACGGCCAGCGCCGTCAGCGTCTTTCCGACTACGGCTTGCAGCTTCGCGAGAAGCAGAAAGTACGTCGTATGTACGGCGTACTCGAAAAGCAGTTCCGCAGCTACTACAAGGAAGCCGCCCGTCGCTCCGGCGCCACCGGCGAAGTCCTGCTGCAGCTGCTTGAAACCCGACTGGACAACGTCGTCTACCGCATGGGCTTTGGCTCCACTCGCTCCGAGGCGCGCCAGCTGGTGAGCCACAAGGCGATTTCGGTCAACGGCCGTACCGTCAATGTGGCCTCCTACCAGGTCAAGCCCGGTGACGTGGTTTCCGTTCGTGAGAAGGCGAAGAACCAGGCGCGCATCCAGAGTGCACTCTCCATCGCTGCCAATCGGGGCGACGTCGCCTGGATCGAGGTGGACGCGAAGAAGATGGAAGGCACCTTCAAGGCTATCCCGGAGCGCGGCGACCTGTCGGCCGACATCAACGAAAACCTGATCGTCGAGCTGTACTCGAAGTAAGCGTCGCTGATCGCGTCGTGCCGACCCTTCGGGGTCGGCAACGAGTACCGAGTAACCGTTAGGCAGCCTCAAAGGTGTAGTTATGCAGCGTTCAGTGACAGAGTTTCTCCGTCCGCGCGATATCAAGGTCGAAGAGATCAGCGCGCATCACGCGAAGATCGTGCTCGAGCCGTTCGAGCGTGGCTTTGGCCATACCCTGGGCAATGCGCTGCGTCGCATTCTGCTCTCGTCCATGCCCGGCTGTGCCGTGGTGGAAGTCGAGATCTCGGGTGTCGAGCATGAGTACAGCGCGATCGAGGGTGTTCAGGAAGACGTCATCGAGATTCTTCTGAACCTCAAGGACGTGGCCATCCGCATGCACAGTCGCGACGAGGCGGTGCTCTCGCTGAACAAGCAGGGCCCGGCCGTGGTGACCGCGGGCGACATCGTCCTCGATCACGACGTCGAGATCGTCAATCCGGATCACGTCATCGCCCACGTCAACGAGGGTGCCGAGCTCAAGATGCAGCTCAAGATCGCTCGTGGCCGCGGCTATGAGCCGGCGGATGCGCGCATGAGTGCCGAAGACGAATCTCGTGGCATCGGCCGCTTGCAGCTGGATGCCACCTTCAGCCCCGTGCGTCGCGTCTCGTATGCCGTCGATGCCGCGCGTGTCGAGCAGCGTACCGACCTCGACAAGCTGATCATCGACCTGGAAACCGACGGCACCCTGGATCCGGAAGAGGCGATCCGTCGCAGCGCGACCATCCTGCAGGAGCAGCTGGCTGCGTTCGTCGACCTGGAAGCCGACAAGGAACAGGAGGTCGAGGAGGAAGAGGATCACGTCGATCCGATCCTGCTGCGTCCCGTAGACGATCTCGAGTTGACCGTCCGCAGTGCCAACTGCCTGAAGGCCGAGAATATCTACTACATCGGCGATCTGATCCAGCGCACCGAAGTTGAGCTGCTGAAGACGCCGAACCTCGGCAAGAAGTCCCTGAATGAAATCAAGGACGTGTTGGCTGCTCGTGGTCTTTCCCTTGGCATGCGGCTGGAAAACTGGCCGCCGGCGAGCCTGAAGGACGACAAGGCCTCCGCGTGAGCGTCGACTCGAGTCCAAGTTTGGTAAGGAATCACAACCATGCGTCATCGTAAGAGTGGTCGTCACCTGAATCGTACCAGCTCGCATCGCCAGGCCATGTTCAAGAACATGAGCGTGTCGTTGATCGAGCACGAAGTGATCAAGACAACCCTGCCCAAGGCCAAGGAGCTGCGTCGCGTCATCGAGCCGCTCATCACCCTGGCCAAGCAGGACAGCGTCGCCAATCGTCGTCTGGCCTTCAGCCGCACCCGCTCGAAGGAAGCGGTCGGCAAGCTCTTCAATGAGCTGGGTCCGCGTTACGCCGAGCGTCCGGGCGGTTACGTCCGTATCCTCAAGTGCGGTTTCCGCACCGGCGACAACGCCCCCATGGCCTTCGTCGAACTCGTCGACCGTCCGGTCGTCGAGGTGGCAGATGAGGCCGAGGAAGCCGCCGAGGATTGATTCCCGGCTGCAGGCTTGGCTTGGCCTGGTAGTGCTGTAGCAGTAGAAGTAACAAACCGGCTCCCATGGGGGCCGGTTTTCTTTTTCCTGCATGTCGATCCCTGAGCTTGCCAGGCGCAGCGCACAACCCTGCCCAGTCACGCTGGCAACTCGTTACAAACAGGCGTACACCGGGACCAGTGGCAGGCCGGAATGTTCGCAGCTAGGGTGGCAACTCACATGGTGGTGGAGCAAGGCTGAGAGAATGCTATCGGGAAAGTGGCTGTTGAGCGTCTGGCTGGTGCTCGCAAGCCTGGGAATGGCGGGCTGTGACGGTGCCGGCCCCGGCGAAACGACTGAGCGGAACATCGACGAGGCCATGGAGGAGCTGGATGAGCGCCTGGGGGAAGTCAGCGAGGAAATCGAGGAAGATGCCGAGGAGGAGTAAGCTCTGGTGGCACGCCTGTTGGCCTGAGCGGTGCCACTTCGTCATTGGGCCACCTCCGGCATGATACGCCGTAAGTGGCCCAAAGTGCTGGATATCAGCCGGTTGCGTTCTGTTCGATGCCTTGCAGGTACCACGGAGCGCCGTCGCGCAAGTCGCGGACGAGGTGCCAGGTTTCGTTGAACTCGGTCTGCTCGGCGTTTTCCTCGAGGACACCGTGGAAGATGACCGTGGCTTCGGCCTGGCTGCCAATTTCGCGTACGTTGCCGAGTTCCGCAAACAGACGAACGATTTCCGTACGGTTGTTGGCCGGGTGCTTGCTGCGCTCTTCCCGCAGTAGATTATAGAGCTCCGGCGTGACGTACTCCTGGATACCGGCGAAGTCGTTGTTGTCCCAGGCGCGCTGCAGCGTCATGAAGTGCTCCTTGGCCCCGGAGAGGAAGCGTTCGCGGTCGAACCAGGTCGGCAGGCTGTCGAAGGCAGCAGCACCGCCCATGGATGCGCCAGGAGCCGGCTGGAAGGCCTGTGGCTCGGCATGGGGCTGGGCAGGCTGCTGCGTCGTGCCGGCAACGGCTGTGCGACGGCGGGCGAGCAGGCGGAACAGCAGGAAGCCGAGGCCGGCGATCAACAGGATGTCCATCAGGCGCAGCTCATCGAAGGCGCCGCCGAAGAACAGCGCGGCGAGCAGGCCCCCGGCGAGCATTCCGCCCAGCATGCCCGGCATGCGCGAGCCAGCAGCCTGGCCTGACTGGGCCTGGCGGGCAGGCGCGGCCTGGTTGGGTGCCGCAGCCGGACGGTCGGCCGAGCGTGAAAAGTTGCCGACGTTGCCGCCGCCGCCCATGCGGCGGGCTTCGGCATGTTCCACGGCCAGGCCGACGCCCATGACGGCAACCATGAGCATGACAAGAAAGTGGCGCATCGTGTGCCCTCTTTGAATGTGTGGGGAAGGTCGAATTGGGTCGGAACATTCTACCGTCTATGCTGACGGAAGTGATGACAACAATGGGGAGAAAAGCATGCGCTTGAGAAGTGAGTCGAGCCTGCTGCTGGTCGTCGACCTCCAGGCCGGGCTGCTCCCGGTCATAGACGGGGGCGCGCAGGCGGTGGCGGCGGCGGCATGGCTGGGTGGCATTGCCGGTGAAGTAGGCGTTCCGGTCTGGTTGACCGAGCAGTACCCTCAAGGTCTCGGCGGCAGCGACCCCGGGCTGCTCGAGGCGCTTCCGGAGCACCGGCTGTGGCAGAAGGTGCATTTCAACGCCCATGCCGAGGCCGATTTCTCCGGTGCACTGGCCGCAAGCGGCCGGCGCCAGGTTGTGCTATGCGGCAGCGAGGCGCATATCTGCGTGCTGCAGACTGGGCTGGGCCTGCTGGAGGCGGGCTATGAGGTCTACTGGCTCAGCGAGGCCGCGGTCAGCCGGCGCGCAACGGAGGCGAGCCTTGCCCGCGAGCGCATGATGCGTGCCGGGGCCATACCGGTAAGCGCCGACATGGTGGCCTATGAGTGGCTCGACCGTTGCGACGACGAACGCTTTCGCCAGGTTCACAAGCGTTTTCTCAAGCCGCGCGCTGCGCATCCGCTGCGCTTCTTCTGAGCCTCAGTCCTGTGTCTCGGGGCGGGTGAACACCAGGGTATCACCCTCCGACATGGCCGGGTTGAAGGCGTAGCCGGCGACATCGAAAGCCTTCAGCTGCTCTGGATCGTCCAGTCGCTGGCGGATCATCCAGGCTGCCATGAGGCCGCGTGCCTTCTTGGCATAGAAACTGATGATCTTGAACTTGCCGTTCTTTTCATCCTTGAATACCGGCGTGATCACCCGGGCGCCGAGCTGTCTGGCATTTATCGCCTTGAAGTATTCGTTGGAAGCGAGATTGACCAGTACCTTCGAGCCGCTGTCGGCGATGGCATCGTCGAGCGCCTGGGTGAGGGTGTCCTGCCAGAAGGCGTAGAGATCCTTGCCGGCCGGGTTGCTCAGTCGGGTTCCCATCTCCAGGCGATAGGGCTGGATCAGGTCGAGGGGGCGCAGCAGGCCGTAGAGGCCGGAGAGAATGCGCAGGTGCTGCTGGGCAAAGGCGTTGTCGGCGTCGCTGAAGGAAGTCGCCTCGAGTCCCACGTAGACGTCGCCCTGAAAGGCTTGTGCCGCGGGCTTGGCGTTGTCAGCAGTGAAAGGAGGCTGCCATTCGGCGAAGCGGGCGGCATTCAATCCGGCCAGTTTGTCGCTGATGCCCATCAGTTCGCTGAGCTGCTGGGGCGAATAGTCGCGCAGGATCTCGATCAACTGCTGGCTGCGTTCGAGATGGTCCGGCTGCGAGTGAATGGTCGTGGTGGCAGGGGTCTCGAAATCCAGCGTCTTGGCGGGCGAGATCACGCTCAGCATTGGGTCGCTCCTGTACCTGAGTGGGCAAGTCGGCAATGGCCCGATTATATCAGGGCTCTCGCGAGGCCGGGGCTATCGTCTCGATAGCCCCGGCCTCGCGAGAGCAACAGGAGTCAGGGGCTGGGGTTGGGAAGGCGACGGTGCACTTCGTCGATCGCGTCCAGCACGCTCTGCTCGAGCTTGAGCGATTCGCTCTCCAGGTTGTCCTCGAGCTGCTCCATGGTGGTGGCGCCAATGATGTTGCTGGTCAGAAAGCTGCGCGAATTGACGAAGGCCAGTGCCATCTGTGCCGGGTCGAGGTCATGTTCGAGAGCGATGTCGACGTAGGCGCGGGTGGCTTCTTCGGCCAGCGGTGAGAGGTAGCGCTTGAAACGCTCGAACAGCGTCAGGCGGGCTTTCTCCGGGCGCTTACCGTCAAGGTACTTGCCCGACAATACCCCAAACGCCAGCGGGGAGTAGGCCAGCAGCCCCACGTTTTCGCGGTGAGCGACCTCGGCAAGTCCCACCTCGAAGGTCCTGTTGAGCAGGTTGTAGGGGTTCTGAACGGAGGCAACCCGGGGCAAGTCCATGCGTTCGGCCAACTCCAACGCCTTCATCACGCCCCAAGGGGTGTCGTTGGAAAGGCCGATGGCGCGCACCTTGCCAGCATCCACCAGTTCCTTGAGTGCGCCCAGGGATACTTCCAGAGGGGTGGGCTGCTCTTCGTCGTCATGCTCGTAGCCCAGGCGGCCGAAGTAGTTGGTGGTGCGCTCGGGCCAGTGTAGCTGGTAGAGATCGATATAGTCCGTCTGCAGCCGCCTGAGGCTTTCGTCGATGGCCCGGTGGATCTGTTCCCGGCTCAGGCGGGTGCCGTCACGGATATGCTCGAGTCCCGGGCCGGTGACCTTGGTGGCTATGATCACGTCGTCGCGACTGTCGCGTCGCTTGAGCCAGTTGCCGACATGGGCTTCGGTCAAGCCCTGGGTCTCGGCGCGAGGCGGCACCGGGTACATCTCGGCGGTATCGATGAAGTTGATGCCAAAGGCCACGGCGCGGTCGAGCTGCTCGTGGGCCTGCTGCTCGCTGTTCTGTTCACCGAAGGTCATGGTGCCCAGGCACAGGCGACTGACCTCGATGCCCGTGTCACCAAGCGGTCGCGTCTGCATCATCGCTCCTGTTGAGGTAGAGTTTCGTCACGTCGTTATCGCTCGTTCAAAGCCATGCTAGCCGAGGCCTTACAAGGCGGCAAATTGTAGGGGTTGAGTCGTGGCGAGGGCGGGCGTATGCTGGCCACCCTCGGTAGCCCCGGCGGAGTCCCGTGGCAAACCTAGACAAGCCATGACGCCGCCTCGGGACAGCGCGCGACGTCATGAGGCTCCAGATGAACGTAAGGTTGTAGGCTCATGACGCAGGCGTCATCGCTGTTCACCCGGCTCGAGTACCGTCTTGCGGAACAGCTGTTCCATAACCGCTGGTTGCCGCATTCACCGCGGACCCAGCGCTTGACCATGCATCTGTTCCAGCGCTGCGCCGATGCCGGCCATCCCGCGGCACTCTCGCTTTATGGACATATGCTCTTCCAGCGCGGCACCAGCCCCCAGGACAAGGCGCGCGGTGCGCGCTATGTTCTCGAGGCGGCACAGGCCGGCAACCTCAAGGCGCAATATCAAGCAGGCAAGATCCTGGAGTGCGGCTGTGCTCAGTATCCCCGGCATGAGCAGCGGGCGGTGACCTGGTATGCTCGTGCAGGCGAGGCGGGGCACCCTCTTGCCGCGCAGCGGCTGGCCAAGGCCTATCGCCTGGGCGAGCTGGGGCTGCCGGTGGATGCACTGCAGGCCGAGCGCTGGCAGGCGCTGGCCGACCGCCACGCCGGGTGGGAGAGGGAGGCGCTGGACATGGACTCCTCCCAGGCCCGACACTGACCCTTCACGCCACGCAGCCCCGCTTTCGAGGACACCCCCATTCGTGACGCTGCCGACACTGCTGGATATCGAGGCGTCCGGATTCGGGCGCGGTAGCTACCCCATCGAGGTTGGCCTGGCACGGGCCGACGGCAGCTGCTGCGCGTTCCTCGTCCAGCCTTTGGCAGAGTGGCAGCACTGGGATCCCAAGGCGGAGCTGCTGCACGGTATTTCCCGCGCCCGGCTGCAGCGCGAGGGGCTGCCTGTCGATCAGGTGGCGCGTTGGCTGAATGATGAGCTGGCTGACATCGGCGTGGCCTACAGCGACAGTTGGGGCTACGACAATACCTGGCTCTCGCTGCTATTCCATCATGCCGGCATGCTACCGGCTTTCCGCCTCGAGGCGCTGCGCATCCTGCTCAGCGAGAGCCAGCTCTCCCTGTGGCACCGGACTCGTGAGGCCCTGGTCAAGGAGTTGGGCATCCACCGGCACCGCGCCGGTGAGGATGCCCGCCTGCTGCAGCTGACCTATCAACGGACCCGTGAACTGGCCGGCTGCGACTAGGCTTTCCCTTCGCCCCATGTCGCCAGGTGCGGGCCCGCAACCTACCTGGCGTCAACCTTCGCCGCTCACCGACAGCAGCACCTTGCCTATGTTGGCGTCTTTGCTCATGTAGGCGTGGGCGGCTTCGGCCTCGCCGATCGGCCAGGTACGGTCTATGAGCGGCCGAATTTCGCCGCTGGCCAGGCGTGGCCAGACATGTGCCAGCAGGGCGTCGAGGATGGCGCCCTTGGCGGCGGCCGGCTTGGCTCGCAGGGTCGAGCCGATCAGCCGCTGACGCTTCATCAGCATGCGGCCCAGGTCGAGCTCGGCGAGCCGTCCACCCATCAGGCCGATCAGTACCAGGCGGCCGTCGGCATTGAGTACGCGCTGGTTGTCGGCGAGATAGGCGCCGCCTACCGGGTCGAGGATCAGGTCGGCACCGCCCCAGGCCTTCACGGCCGCCACGAAGCTGCCTTCGTGGCGGTTGAAGCCGTCTTCAGCGCCCAGTTCCAGACAGGTAGCAAGCTTGGCCTCGCTGCCCACCGTGACGAAGCACGGATGGCCGAAAGTCCGGCAGAGCTGGGTCGCGGCGGTACCGACACCGCTGGCGCCGGCGTGCAGCAGCACCCGCTCGCCGGGGGCCAGTTGGCCTTCCATGAACAGATTGAGCCAGGCCGTGGCAAACACCTCCGGCAGCGCGGCCGCTTCGCGCAGGCCAATGCCCTCAGGCACCGGCAGAACCTGGCGGGCGTCGACCACGACCTCCTCGGCATAGCCGCCCCCTGCCAGCAGGGCACACACCTTGTCCCCGGGGTTCAGACTGTCGACGCCGGGGCCGACCTCGGTCACGGTGCCGCTGACTTCGAGGCCGAGGATCTCGCAGACGCCGGGGGGAGGGGGATAGTGGCCAGCGCGCTGCATCAGGTCGGCGCGATTGACCCCGGCCCAGGCCACCTGAAGGCGCACTTCACCGGCAGCGGGGCCTGGTGGGCGGGGATGCTCTGTCCAGCGCAAGCAACCGTGTTCGATGGCGATGGCGTGCATGGGCATCCTCCTAAATTGCGGCCCTGGTCAGCCGTGCCTCCAGCCTGTCCAGCAGGGCGGCGGGCTCCTCGGCATCGAGCAGGCAGTCGCGGGTCGCTGCGTTGAGAAAGCCTTGCTCCACGGTACTGTCGAGGAAGGTCAGCAGTGGGGCGTAGAACCCGGCGGTATCGAGCACGCCGATGGGCTTGTCGTGAAGCCCCAGGTATTGCCATGTCCAGGCCTCGAACAGCTCTTCCAGCGTACCGATTCCTCCAGGCAAGGCGATGAAGGCGTCGGCATGGGCGGCCATGCTGGCCTTGCGCTCGTGCATGTTGTTGACGCGTATCAGCGTCGGCAGCCCTTCATGGGCCTGCTCGCGCTCGACCAGATGATCGGGCATGACACCAATCACGCTGCCGCCCTTTTCCAGCACGGCGTCGGCCAGTGCACCCATCAGGCCGATGCGGGCACCACCATAGACCAGGCCGTGGCCGCGAGCGGCCAGCTCATGGCCCAAGGCGCGGGTGGCTCGCAGAAAGGCGGGATCCCGACCGTCGCGGGAGCCCAGGTAGACACAGAAATTCGACATGCGCTTCTCCTTGGCAAGCGCTTATCGTAGCAGCTGCCAGGCGTCAGGGAGAGGCGTCGGAGGCGTCGAGACAGGGGTCAGGGCAGGCAGTCGGCCACGCCGAACTCGGCGTCGAGCCACTGACCGACGACGTTGTTGCCGCAAAGGTGGTGGGCGTACTGGGTGTGCAGGCAGCGGACCTGATCCCAGTTGGCGATGCCGCCGATGCCGCGTTCGCGCATGACGTCCGCATAGCCGAGCCGCTCGACTTCGGCGCGCTGGGCATCGCTCATGTAGCGCCAGCGCCGGTCCACGTAGTCGCGATGACTGGCGTGATAGACGGCGAGAAAACCGGGCTCGTGCTGGAGCCTTGCCTCGAGTTGCTTGATGGCGCCGCCGGCTTCGATGCGCGAGATTGCGACCTTGAGACGGGCGCAGCTCAGCCAGTACAGGGTGGGGAAGGGCTTGCCGTCGACGACGGGAGCCATGCGCAGTACCAGCGGGGTGCCTTCGCCGTCCACGGCGGCGACGGCTTCGATGCCTCGTGGAGCGCGCCCCAGCTGCTCGGAGATGATCGCGAGCTGGCGGTCGTCAGGCATCTGGTCTGTCTGGATCACCATCGTTGCGGTCCTGGATGAACTTGTTGGAGCGGCCCACGGCGCGAAAGAAGGTCCGGTTGAGCTGCTCGGGCGAGGGCACGTAGCCGCGCCATTGGCGTTCGCAGTACTCGTTGGCCCGCGCCATCAGCACGTCGTAGAGGCGATTGAACGGCGCATCATAATCGTAGGGGTCGGCGCCGAACAAGCGGATGTGCGGGTAGTCGGCGAAACGCTCCATGAAGTAGCGCTCCAGGTCGGCTTCCACGGCACGATGCTGGGCGACATTGTCAGGGTCGAGCCAGAGGTTGTAGCGAATGGCCATGACAGACTCCTGCTGGCGATGAGTGGCCCGTCTGACGGGTCATGCAATTTTGACCCCAGGAGACTGACTTCGGCTCACGATGGAATCACATCCGGGCCAGTGGGGCCAGGCGCGCCTGGCACAAGCGGAGCAGGTCGGCAGGTGCCAGGGCGATCTCCAGGCCACGGCGCCCGCCGCTGACGTGCACGCGCTCGAGGTCCGCGACGCTCGCATCGAGAAAGGTTGGCAGGCGCTTCTTCTGACCCAGCGGGCTGATGCCACCCAGCACGTAGCCGGTGGCGCGCTCGGCCTCGGCCGCCTCGGCCATGCCCGCTCGCCGGGCACCGGCCGCCTTGGCCAGCGCCTTGAGATCGAGCTGGCCGGTCACCGGCACGATGCCCACCGCCAGGCGCCCATCGTCGAGGCGCGCGATCAGGGTCTTGAACACGCTTTGCGGGTCGAGCCCCAGGGCGTTGGCAGCCTCTTCGCCGTAGGCCGGGGCGCGGGGATCGTGCGCGTAGCTGAGCAGCTCGAATGCAGCGCCGTCACGCTCGAGCGCCTTCACCGCGGGGGTCATGCGTCGCTGGTCTCCTCGGCTGGCTGCAGATGAGCCTCCAGCGCCTCGCGCAGCGCTCCTTCGATGGGCACGGCGCGCTTGGTGGAGTGATCGAAATGTACCAGCACGGTGTGGCCTACATTGGTCAGCTCGTCTTTCTGCCAGGCCTCCTGGGTGACGGTAAAGGAGCTGTTGCCCAGCCGTGATAGATAGGTGCGAAGCTCGATGTCGCTGCCATAGTGCAGCTCGGCACGATAATCGATCTCCATGCGGGCCATGATCAGTCGCCACTTGCGCGGGTCGAGGTCCGGCGTGAACAGTCGGAACAGGTCGTTGCGCGCCAGTTCGAACCAGGCCGGCAGGCGGGTATTGTTGACGTGTCCGAGGGCGTCGGTGTCGTAGAAGGCGGGTTCGATGGTACGCACGAACATGGGAGTTTCCTTTTTGTCTGGCGGATGCTGGCAGGTTGACAGCATTGCCCCGAGCAAACGCTAGGTCAAGTGGCGTCGGCCCGTCTCGCAGCGTACCAGGCCTGCAGCCGCATCCATCCCAGCAGCCACAGGGTGGCCACGCCAAAGCCCGCCAGGGTGCCCCAAAGCAGACCCAGCGCGGCGTAGGTGAGCGACACGCAGAGCGTATAGCAGAGCAGCGCGCCCAGCCCGGCCGGATAGTGCTTGATTACCGTGGCGGCCGGTGCGGCACCGTGGGTCAGGTGGAGTATTACCAGCAATGGATACATCGAGATCGGGAAGGCAGCCAGCATGCCGGCCCAGGAAGCCGGTAGCACGTGAGCCAGGCCGGTGACGAGGAAAACGATAACGGTGGCGAGTCCGGCCCGCAGGGCCAGCGGCTGCCAACGCGAGCCGCCCGGGCGAACCGTGGTCCGCGTTTCCGGCAGGTGTCGATAGAGCCAGGTAAAGACGAAGATGGCCGCCAGGGTCATCAGCGTGCCGCTCGTTCGGTCGAAGTCGAAGCGGGTCAGGGCGAGGCTCGTCAGCCACCAGGCGGCAAGGCCGCCTGCCGTACCGCTGAGCACACCGTGCAGGCCGTCGCGACGCCCGCATATCAGGTAGCCGCCACCGAGCGCCATGGTGGCCGTGAACCCTGCCAGGCTGAACACCGCGCTCTCGGCAGCGAATCCCGGTGAGATCTCCAGGCCGATGAAGAACAGCGCGATCGCCGTGCCCAAGGGGTAGCCGGCGAGAAGTCCCGCCACACGGGTGCTGACGCGTTCGGCGACCATCGCAAGCCCGAGCACGATGCCGATCGATACCGCGAGCTTGGCCAGTTGCCAGCTCATGGGGACGTCCATGGAGTTTCCTTATCGTCAGGCTATACGAGGCGCAGGCCTTGGCGATCGGCCCAGGCGGCTCCCACCGCATGGGTCAGCTTTTCCTGCAGGTGCATGGGCAGGGCGGCCCGTGCTGCGTCGACGTTTTCGAAATCGCGATTGCGTAGCCAGCAGTAGGCCCAGGCACAGGCTTCCTCGTCGCTCTTCGGTTCCGGCCGCGCCGGCATCTGTATCAGCAGGAAGGTCGCCGTGCGTGCCGCCCAAAGCGGGATATCGTCGCCCTGCTCGGATTGGCTCCATGCGGCCAAGGCTTCGCCATCGGGCGTGACCTCGGGCTCGCCCAAGTGTGCCACTTGCGCCGTCTCGGCGAGTATCAGGGCGAGGCGGTCAGGGTCGCCCTGGCCCAGCTGTCGCCACTGGTCGATCAGTGCCGGCATGCCCTGGCGCACCTTGGCATAGAAGCCGCTTTGCGGCATGGTTTCGCTCATATCGCTGCTTCCCCGAGGAGAGAACATGGAGTTCGATTTCGTCACGCCCGTTGAGCGTCGCCACCCTGCGGGAGGCGATTGGCCGTCGCAGAAGTGGCACCGCTATGATGCCAGTATCCTGCCGCTTTGGGTGGCCGACATGGATTTTCTCTCCCCTCCGGAGGTGGTGGAGGCGCTGCGCACGCGGGTCGATCACGGTGTGTTCGGCTATGGCCTCGTACCCGACAGCCTCAAGCAAACCCTGTGTCGCTGGAGTGTGGAGGAGTACGGTTGGGAGATCGAACCGGGATGGCAGCTATGGCTGCCCGGTGTGGTGCCGGCCCTGCATCTGGCCAGCTTGGCGTTGACCGAGCCGGGAGAGGGGGTGCTGACCGTCACGCCCATCTATCCGCCTTTTCTCAAGGTGGCCGAGCGCACCGGGCGCCTGGCGCAGCAGGCCTCGCTGGCTGAGCCGGAAGGGCCCGGCGAGCCGTGGCGGCTCGACCTGGCAGCGCTGGAGGCAGCGATCACGCCCGAGACGCGGCTGCTGCTCTGGTGTCACCCACACAACCCCACCGGGCGGGTGTGGCGCCGCGAAGAACTGGCCGGGCTGGCGGCGCTGGTGGAAAGGCACGACCTGCTGGTGGTCTCCGATGAGCTGCACTGCGACCTGCTGATCGACGAAGGGGCGCGACACCGGCCGCTGGCGGCAGCCTTTCCCTCGCTGGCGTCACGCACCATCACGCTGTGGGCGCCTTCCAAGACCTTCAATCTCGCCGGCCTCACCGCCGCCTGTGCGGTGATTCCGGATGCTTCCTTGCGCCAGCGCTTTGCCGCGGCGGCGCGCGGCCTGCTGCCGGACGTCAATGTGCTGGGACTGGTGGCCGCGGAGGTTGCCTACGGGCAATGCAACCCTTGGCGCCATGCGCTCCTCGAAGTGTTGCGTGGGCATCGCCAGACACTCATCGAGCGAGTGGCCCAATGGCCGGGGGTTGCGATGGGTGCGCCGGAGTCGACCTACCTGGCCTGGCTCGACCTGCGCCGGGCCGAAGGGCTCGCGCACCGGGGAGGATCGCTGCAGCAGGTGCTGTTGAAGGAGGCGGGGGTGGCACTCTCCGACGGAGCGGACTTTGGCTGGCCGGGGTTCGCCCGGTTGAATTTCGGCACGACGGCCCGTCAACTCGAGGAGGCATTGACGCGCCTCGATGGGGTGCTGAGGCGCTGAAAGGGAACCAAGCGGCGGCCCAGTGGGGCCGCCCTCGATCACGACTTACTAGTAGAGCAGCGTGAACAGCCTGCGGCGATAGGTGACGGTCAGGGGGTGGTCGGCCCCCAGGGCATCGAAGACCCGTAGCAGGGTCTTGCGCGCGGCGTCGTCGCCGTAGCTGCGGTCCTTGCGCATCACCTCGAGCAGCCCCTCGAGGCCCGCTGCGTAATCGCCATCCGCGACCTGGCGCAGGGCGCGCTGGTAATTGGCTTCGCTGTCGTCGCGCCCGGCCAAGGCCGCGAGCCCATCATCCGACGGCGCCTCCTCGCGGAACTCGATGCTGGCGCGTACGCCGCGCGCCGAGGCGGCATCGCGCTCTTCGGGGGGGAGGTTGTCGAGCAGGGCGATCGCTTCCTCGCTGCGCCCTTCCGCGACTAGCGCGCGGGCCAGTTCCACCTGGAAGGGATAGTTTTCGGGGGATTGCTGGACCAGCTGCTCGTAGATCTCTCGAGCCGTGGTGGCATCGCCCTGGGCCAGGGCTTCGGCAGCCTGTTCCTCGGGGCTGGCCGGGGCGTCTTCCGGGGCCGGAAAATACCGGGCCAGCCACTCGCGGATCTCCTTCTCGGGCAGGGCCCCCTGGAAATGATCCACCAGGCCACCCTGGCTGATCAGCTTCACGTCAGGTACCGAGCGCACGCCAAGCTGGGCGGCGATCTCCTGGTTCTCCTCGATA
The DNA here is from genome assembly GCF_013697085.1 of Billgrantia kenyensis. Lineage (GTDB taxonomy): Bacteria > Pseudomonadota > Gammaproteobacteria > Pseudomonadales > Halomonadaceae > Halomonas > Halomonas kenyensis. The sequence continues at coordinate 209,453 of NZ_JACEFT010000003.1, read as the reverse complement.
TTGAGCTTGGCCAGAATGAAGGTGCCGCGATACTCCCGAGTCAGCTTCTCGAGGATCGGCATCAGGGCCTTGCAGGGCTGGCACCAGGGGGCCCAGCAGTCGAGCAGTACCGGCACCTGCATGGAGAACTCCAGCAACTGCTGGATGTTGTTGCGATCGACATCGATGATCAGCTGTTCGTCGCCGGGTGCCGCTTCCTGCGAGGGAGAAGGAGTATCCTGGGGCGGCGTCAGTGGCGCGCCGCTGCGAGGGTCGACGATGGACATGGCTGTGGCCTTGAAAGGGTGGGTATGTTTCGAAAGATGCGGGTAAAGGCGGCGGGATTCAAGTGGCTGGGCATTGTGCCTCGCCAGCCGTTGGCGTTCCGGCGGCGCTGAGCGCGGCATCCGTTCCGGGGCTGTGATAGGCTCATGATCGTTCGGCCATGTCAAAGGCCGGGCACCCAGACATGAGGACCCGTGGGATGGCAACGTACCGACTCAACAGCGATCGTGACCTGATCGACAACCCTTCACCTCGCTGCGCCTGCATGCTGGTGCTGGATACCTCCGCGTCGATGTTCGGCCCGCCGATTCGTGAGCTCAACGCCGGTGTCCAGGCCTTCATTTCGGCCATTCAGGAGGACGACATGGCCGCCTGCTCCGTCGAGCTCGGCGTGATCACCGCCGGCGGCAAGGTCACCGAGCAGTTGCCTTTCACCACGGCGATGAACATATCCCAGTGCCGCCAGTTCACCGCCTCCGGCCTGACACCGCTGGGGGAGGCCATGGAGCTGGCGCTCGACCGCCTGGAGGAGCGGACCGAGGCCTACCGCAAGGCGGGCGTCGCCTACTATCAGCCCTGGCTGGTGGTGATCAGTGACGGTGTGCCGACCGACCAATGGCAGGCAGCCTCGGCGCGGGCGCGTACCCTGGCCCAGCAGCGCAAGCTGGTGGTGATGCCGGTCGGCGTCGAGGAGGCGGACCTCGAGGCACTCGGCGCCTTCTCCACCCGGCCGGCCAAGCGCCTCGATGGCCTGAAGTTCCGCGAGTTCTTCCTCTGGCTGTCGGCCAGCATGAGTCGAGTCTCGGCGTCATCGTTCACCACCGATCAGGTCAAGCTGCCGCCTACCGACAGCTGGGACAGTATCTAAGCGTGGTCGAGCCCGATGCGAGACGTGACGCCCGCCTGCCTGTCCCTCCCGACAGCATGCTCCTTGACTACCACAAGGCCGGTTCTGGTTCGATAATGGGAGAAGCGGCGCCAATCGAGGAGGTGGGGTGATCACACGCGCACTGGTCGTCAGGGACTCGCAGGGCAAGGAGCGCCGGCTCGGCAAGCGCCTCGAACGCGGGGGGGAGGGAGAGATCTACGCCCTGCGTGAGCGCCCCGACGTGATCGTCAAATGGTACTATCCCGAGGTGCTCGACAAGCGTGGCGAGGAACTGCATCGCAAGGTCGAAGCCATGCTCGGCCTACGCGATGCCCACATGACTCGCGATGTCTGCTGGCCGCTGATCCGGGTCTTCGACGAGCAGCATCGCTGGATCGGTTTTGCCATGTATCGGGCGCGCGGCGTGAAGATGAGCTTCCTGGCTCATGCCCTGCTCTACCAGCGCTACTTTCCCGGCCTCGATCGCCGCCGCATCGTCGGTTACCTGCTACGCTTCGTCGAGATCGTCCAGCAGCTGCACGAAGCCGGGGTCTGTATCGGCGACTACAACCTGAACAACGTCTTCTGTGTTCCCTCTTCCGACCAGGTGACCTTGATCGACTGCGACAGCTATCAGCTTAGGGTCGACGGCACCTTCTACCCTTGCCCGGTAGGCAGCCCGGACATGACCCCCAAGGAGCATCAGGGCGTCTCCTTCCGCCATACCGTTCGCTCACCGCGCAGCGAGGTCTTCTCGCTGGCCATCGTGCTCTTCAAGTGCCTGATGCTGGGGCGCCATCCCTACGACATCGTGGGAGGCGACGACCCGGTGCGCAACCTACGGCGCGGCAACTTCGCCTATGGGCGCGGTCAGCGCGAAGTGCCTCAAGGCGTATGGTACGAGCTGTGGCAGGAGCTGCCCGACACCATCCGCGACATGTTCGTCACCACCTTCACGGTGGGGGCCGAGGCACCGGTTCAACGCGCCACCCTGTCGCAATGGCACGCCGCGCTCAGCGAATATCGCGATGCCTTGGCGGCTGGCCAGCATGCCGTGCGCCTGGCCACGCCGGGGCGGCCGCAGCGCTCGAAGGTGATGCATGCCCGCTGAACCGACCCGGATCGAAGGCGAAACGATGCCGACCTGGTCGGCCCTGGCGGTTGCCACCGCCGGGCTGGCGCATCTCGAGAGCCTGCCGCCGCTACCCTGCCAGGATGCGGCAGGGGCTACGGTCGCTTCGCGCCCGGTGCTGGCCTTGGCCGACGGCGCCGGCAGCTCGCCGGCCTCGGACATGGGGGCACGCACGCTGGTTGCCGCCATGTTGCGCCTGGCCGATAGCCTGGAACCCCAGCTCTCCTGGCTGCTCGATGGCGCTGTCGAGCCGGCGCCCGAGGCCATGGGCCAATTCGCCGAGCTGCTGGTGCGCCACGCCAAGGGTACCCTGCAGGATCGCGCCGCCGAAGTGCACCGCCCGGTGCGCGACCTGCGCTGTACACTACTGCTGGCGCTGGGGGGACGTGAAAGACTGCTATGGCTCAAGGTGGGGGATGGCGAAATCGTGCTGGAGCAGGCGGTGCCCGTCGAGCCCCCGGAGGGTGACGAGCCAGCGCTGATGCCTGAACTCGCCACCCTGGGCGAGCGTGGCAAGGGCGAATTCGCCAACCAGACGCAGTTCGTCGACGAACGGCTGACGTTCGAGCAGGTACAGTACGGCAGCGAGCCGATGACGGCATTGACAGGCATTGCCCTGATGAGCGATGGCGCCGCCGAGAAGCTGGTGGCCCACGATGGCCGGCGGGTCGCAGGCCAGCTCAGCCACTGGCTCGATGACCTGCGTCAGGGGCGGCTGCGCCAGCGCGACCTGGTGCGCCGCTTCTACAGCGAGAGCTTCTGTCGCGGCACCAGCGGCGACGACCGCAGCATAGCGTTGGCAGCGCGTGATCTGCTTTGAGGCTTGTGGCCTCGGCTTTTTCGAACTTGGTAGCGGGGGCCGCTGACCTTGAAACCCTGACCTTTAAACCAGGAGCGAACCGACGGTCGTCGGTTTAGCGCCCATGCGGGCAATAAAAAACCGAGGCTTGTGGCCTCGGCTTTTTCGAACTTGGTAGCGGGGCCGCTGACCTTGAAACCTGACCTTTAAACCAGGAGCGAACCGACGGTCGTCGGTTTGGCGCCCATGCGGGCAATAAAAAAACCGAGGCTTGTGGCCTCGGCTTTTTCGAACTTGGTAGCGGGGGCCGGATTTGAACCGACGACCTTCGGGTTATGAGCCCGACGAGCTACCAGACTGCTCCACCCCGCATCAACGTGGGGCGTATTCTACATTTTTCCTGCGCTGTGTCAAGAGGGGCAACGTTGTTCGTGCAGGCTTTGCACTTATGTCCATAATCATAAAGGGGAGCTTGAAGGCGCTGCCTTCTGTCAGCATCCTGTTACGGCTGGCCTGTTGCGTTAGGTCAAGCAATGCGAATACAAGCGTCATGATCAGGGAGGTGGAATATGGCTCAAACAGCACCCGTCGCGTGGGTCACCGGTGGAACCGGCGGAATCGGTTCGGCGATTTGTCGCGCGCTTGCATCAGCGGGCTATCATGTGGTGGCGGGATACCACAACCCGGAGAAGGCCAAGACCTGGCTCGAGACCCAGAAGGCCGATGGATTCGACAACATTTCGCTGTCGGGGGTCGATCTCACCGACTACCAGGCGTGTGAAGCCGGCATCAAGGAGATCGAGTCGGCCCACGGTCCGGTCAGCGTGTTGGTCAACTGTGCCGGGATTACCCGAGACGGTACGATGAAAAAGATGACGCCCGAGCAGTGGCACGAAGTCATCGACACCAACCTCAACACCGTATTCAACACCTGTCGCAGCGTCATCGAGGGCATGCTCGAGCAGAAGCATGGTCGCATCATCAACATCTCCTCGATCAACGGCCGCAAGGGCCAGTTCGGCCAGGTCAACTATTCGGCGGCCAAGGCCGGCATGCATGGCCTGACCATGGCACTGGCCCAGGAGACCGCCACCAAGGGCATTACCGTCAATACCGTGTCGCCTGGCTATATCGCCACCGACATGATCATGAAGATCCCAGAGAACGTGAGGGAGGCCATTCGCGAAACCATTCCGGTCAAGCGTTATGGCACACCGGAAGAAATCGCTCGTCTGGTGGTGTTCTTGGCCGACAAGGAGTCCGGCTTCATCACCGGTGCCAATATCGACATCAATGGCGGCCAGTTCATGGGCTGATCGCTACCTGCTGATCTGAGTCTTGTACGGGAGGCCTTTCGAGCCTCCTTTTTTTCGTTCAGGGCGGCGGCAGGCGAGTCAGGCGTGTCAGCAGCGCATCGAGCTCGCTCGCTTCACGCTCCCACTGCTCGGAGGAGACGGGGCCGGTCGCCAGCAGGTTGCACAGCACGATGCGAATCTCTTCGGCACGGCTGAGTTCACGACCGAGGCCCTCATTGAGGCGTTCGACCTGAATGGCAAGGCGCAGTGGTTCGTCGTGCTGGCTGATGCGTCCCATTGCCAGCAGTGACAGGTGAACGCGAAGGCGTGCCAGCCGTTCACTCACCGTCTCCCGAGGCGCCGGGTGTCGTCGAGCGTGATTGCGTTGCTCATGGGCCTTGCGTATTGCTGGAGACAGGTCCAGGGCGCTGTCCAGGGGGACATCCTCGCAGCGGCCTTGTTCAAGACAAGCTGCGTCTGCGGCCAGATGGGCATCGAGCAGCGGCCGGCAGGCCTGCCAGCGCTGGACTTCCTCCAGCATCGCCAGGCGGGAGAGGCGCTCACGGCGAGTCCGCACGATGCCGCTCCAGCGGCGGCGCATGCCTTCCGCCCGGCGGCCTGGCGGGAGGGGCTCCAGGGCCGAAGCCTGTTCGATGGCACTTTCCAGCACTGGACTATCCCCGCTGCGGGCCGGCTGCCAGGCATCGAGGCGGTCGATAAGGGCCTGCATCGCGTCGAGGCGCTCGCGTGCCTGTTGGGCGCGATCGTCGCGCTGGGCTTCGCGAAGGGCGAAAATCTGGTCGCAGAGCGCTCGGAACTCACGCCACAGCGTCTGTTCTTCGCCTCGGGGGGCGCGGCCCAGCTCCCTCCAGCGCTGTTGCAGCGTCTTGGCCTTCTCTGCACGCATCGCGGGGGAGAGAGACTGCTCCTCCAGCAGCTTGCGTGCTTCATCGATCAGGCCTTGCTTGGCATCGGCCACCTCCTTGGCCCGCTGGTCGATCAGCCCCTGCAGAGCGAAGCGAATACGGCCAAAGCGGCGTGCAATGATCTGGGCCTGCTCGCGGGGTACGGGGGAGTGACGCCGCCACTCTTCCCGCGCCTGGTCGCGGATGCGCCTCAGGGCGTCCGGGTCGGCGTTGGTGGCAGGAGAGTCGAGCAAGGCCTCGAGCTGGTCGCACAGGGCGGTGCGCGCCTCAAGGTTGCGTGCACGCTCTGCGGCTTGGCGTTCACGCCATGGAGCCAGGCGCTCGTGAATGCGGTCGGAGTTGCTGCGGAAGTGATCGGAGAGCTCGCGGCTCGCGGCAGCATCGCCCAGACCCTTCCAGTCACGTACCAGTTGGCGATGGCGACGGTCGAGCTCGGCCTCGGTAATCTCGCGAGTATCAGCGAGCTGGGCGATGGCCTTGCACAGCTGCTCGCGCTTGGGGCCGGCCACGAAGCCGCGCCAGTCGCGCAGCTCGGCTAGCCGTGCGCCAAGCCGCTTGAGCCTGGCCTGGTGGGGGCGAAGACTCACCGAGGGCAGTGTGTCGGCCCGATGGCGCAGGCTTTGGTGCAGGCGGCTGGCCCCCTTGAAGGCGCCACGATCAAGCAGCTTTTCCAACTGTTCCAGGTCCTGGCCGAAGCGCTCTATGCGAGCCTCCGGGTCCCCTTCCACTGGCTGCTGCTGCCCGGCCAGCAGGGATTGGGCGCGGCTCAGCAGGGGCGTGGATGGGAGCTCGCGAGGCCATTGGCAGGCTTTGACGGCTGCCGCCAGTCGCTCGGTATCCTCGGCCTTAAGTGCCTGCTCGATCTCGCCGGCGTGACGCTCGTAACGCTCCCAGGTATGCAGGATGCTGTCGTAGTCCGCCAGCACCGCGTCATAGCGCTCGCGCAACGCTTCATCGGTGACATGCAGGTCGGAGAGGGCCTGCCAGCGGTTGGCCAACAGCACCTTCTGTGAACGCAGGCTGGCAATATCCTGCCCGGTCAGGCGGTCGCCGCGAGGCAGGCTGGCCAGGCTATCCTCGAGGGCCTCGAGCAGTGACTCGCGCGCCTCGGCGGCCTGCTCTCGTCGCCGGTCCGACTCGGCGATGGCATGCTCCTGCGCCTCGTGGTCGGAGATGACCTTGCGACAACCCAGGCTGGCCTCCTGAAAGCGCCGCTCTTGCTCGGCATCGGGCAAGTCGCCCAAGGCTTCCCATTCACGTGCCAGGTGGCGATAGCGGCCGCCATACAGCGGTTCCCACAGCGCCCTGGCGTGGGCTTCAAGCTTTGACAGCAGCGTTTCGCGCTGCTGGTGAGCTGCTGCCAGGGTAGCGGCATCGTGGCGCAACCGATTGAGGCGCTCCCGGGCATGGCGCACGACCTGGCGGTCGCGACGGGCCTGCTGGGCAAGGCGCTGCAGGCCCGCCTCGCTGGTCACCCGCGTCGCCGCGGCGTGGCGCACTGCGGCAATGCCATTGTCACAGGCCTGCGCTATCAGGTCGTCTTCCTCCTTCAGGCGCGCCACGGCGGCCAGGCGCAGCTGCTGGTTGTCTCCCTCCAAGGCGATGCGGGCCAGCAGCTTTCTGTCGTCCAGTCGCTCTACGACGTGCAGGCGCTGGGCCAGATCGATGCCGCCCTCAGTGCCGGCTAGCAGGGTGGCCAGGCGATGCTGGATCTCGGGAGAGTCCGGTGCTTGCTCCAGCAGCCTGATGAGCGTATCGGGGGAAACGATTCGTTCCAGTGCCGCCTGGCGTACCGAGGAGGCCGAGTCGAGGCAAAGTGTTTCCAGGGCCTGGCGTTGCTCTGGGCGTGCCGGGTCGAGCCGGCTGACAGCCTGGCATCGAACCTCGGCATCGGGGTGCTGCCAGCGCGGAGCGAGAAAGCGGCGAAGGAATGCGTGCATGAGACATCCTGAAAATGGGGTGCGCAGCCCGTGGACTGCGCGAGCCTTATTATTACTGTCGATTCGGCGTCTTTCGGCTAATGTATGTTATCTAAGCACGCACTGAGGCTGGGGAAAAGCCTGTTGCAACAGCCGCGTGCAGGTAACTCAGGGCCCGGGGCGTCAAGTCTTGGCTGGCCGTATCACCAGTTGCAGGGGGGATGCGAGTCGCTTAGCTTAGTCCTCACGACCCGACAACACTCGAGTGGAGTCCGGCAATGAGCCTCAAAATGGACAGGGCAAGCATGGCATTCACCTTCAAGGGGGGCATGCTGCCCATGACGGTCATGGAGTTGGCGAGCGCGGATCCGGAGCAGATCCGGGAACAGCTCTCGGGCAAGCTCAGCCAAGCCCCGGCTTTCTTTCAGCACACTCCCGTGGTCCTCAGCGTCGAGAAACTCGACGAGCCCCACCTCGCCCTGGAGCGCATTTGTGCCGTGTGCCGCACCCACAAGCTGCTTCCGGTGGCGGTGCGTGGCGGTGCCGATCCGGTCAAGCAGTCGGCATGGGCGCTGGGCCTGGGCTGGTTTCCTCCCTCGGACGGTACACGAGCGCGTTCGCTCGAGGAGGTGCCCCCCATGGTGGCTCCCGAGTCGGGCGTGGGTGAGCCCGAGGTAGCGGCTGCTGTCACCACTGGCGGGCGCATTTACCGCGGCACGGTGCGCTCGGGGCAGCAGGTGAGCGCCCCCGAAGGCGACCTGGTGGTGATTGGCGCCGTCAATGCCGGAGCCGAAGTCCTGGCTGCCGGTAGCATTCATGTCTACGGCCCCCTGCGCGGTCGAGCGCTGGCCGGCATACACGGCGATAACGCCGCCGGTATCTTCTGCCGTGAGCTGCGTGCCGAGCTGCTTTCGGTGGCGGGTAACTACAAGCGTCTCGAGGATATCGACCCGCACTTGCTGGGGGGCTCGGTTCAGGTCAGCCTGCGCGATGACCAACTGGGGATTACCTCCCTGGACTAGCGGTGGCCACCTGCCTTTTGTCATTCACCGTCTTTCAAAGGAATGTGTAACTTGGCCAAGATTATCGTAGTGACCTCAGGCAAGGGTGGGGTCGGCAAGACGACCAGCGCAGCGGCCATCGCCACCGGGCTGGCGTTGCGGGGCAACAAGACAGTCGTCATCGACTTCGATGTGGGCTTGCGCAATCTCGACCTGATCATGGGCTGCGAGCGCCGCGTGGTGTATGACCTGGTCAACGTGATCCAGGGCGAGGCCGGTCTCAACCAGGCGCTCATTCGTGACAAGCGGGTCGATAATCTGCATATCCTGCCGGCCTCCCAGACCCGCGACAAGGATGCCCTGACGGCAGAAGGCGTCGAGAAGGTGCTCGAGACCCTGGGCAAGGACTTCGACTATATCCTGTGCGACTCTCCCGCCGGCATCGAGCGTGGTGCGCAACTTGCCATGTACTTCGCCGACGAGGCGATCGTGGTCACCAACCCCGAAGTCTCCTCGGTGCGCGACTCGGACCGCATTCTGGGTCTGCTCGCCTCCAAGACGCGCCGCGCCGAGCGTGGCGAGGACCCGGTCAAGGAGCACCTGCTGATCACTCGCTACAATGCGGCGCGCGTCGATCATGGCGATATGCTCAACCTCGAGGACATTCGCGAGATTCTCGCCATCGACCTGATCGGCCTCATTCCCGAATCCGAAGCGGTGCTGCGGGCCTCCAACCAGGGGGTTCCCGTCACGCATGATGACAACACTGACGCAGGTCAGGCGTACATGGATACGGTTTCGCGCCTTCTCGGAGAGGAGGTGCCTCTGCGCTTCCACGAACTTCAGAAGAAGAGCCTGCTGAGCCGAATGTTTGGAGGAGGTCGCCGGTGAAGTTACTGGAATTCCTGAAGCGTGAACGCAAGAAGACCGCCTCGGTCGCGAAGGAGCGGTTGCAGATCATCGTGGCGCATCAGCGCAGCCAGCGAGGCCAGCCCGACTACATGCCGATGCTCGAGAAGGAGCTGCTGGAGGTGATCAGGCGTTACGTGCAGGTGGATGACGACGCCATCAACATCAGCCTGGACAGCGAAGACAACTGCTCGGTGCTGGAGCTCAATGTAACCCTGCCGCGAGGCTGAGCCAAGCGCAGGGCTATGCTAGGCTGTGCCGCTCAGGTCGCAGTCAGGAGACACCGCGCCCATGGCAAAGCCAGATGCCGCCCCGATGACCTTCCTGTGGCATGACTACGAGACCTTCGGCGCCGACCCGCGTCGTGACCGGCCCTCGCAGTTCGCCGCGATACGCACCGACGCGGAATTCAACGAGCTCGGCGAGCCGGTCGAGCTCTTCTGCAAGCCGGCGGACGATTACCTGCCGCACCCCCAGGCGTGCCTGATCACCGGGATCACGCCGCAGCAGGCGCGCCGACGCGGCGTTCCCGAAACCGACTTCGCCGGGCGCATCCACGCGCTGATGAGCGAACCGGGCACCTGCGCGCTGGGCTACAACTCGCTGCGATTCGACGATGAAGTCAGCCGCTGCCTGTTCTACCGCAACCTGCTCGATCCCTATTCGCGAGAGTGGCAGAACGGCAACTCGCGCTGGGATCTCATCGATGCGGTGCGTGCCTTCCACGCCCTGCGTCCGGCGGGCATCGAGTGGCCGCAGCGTGAAGATGGCTCGCCAAGCTTCCGGCTCGAAGAGCTGACCGCTGCCAACGGTATCGCCCATGAGGGGGCGCACGATGCCGTGGCCGACGTGCGTGCCACCATCGCGCTTGCCAGGCTGCTCAGGCAGCGCAATGCCCGCCTCTTCGACCATCTGCTGCAACTGCGTAACAAGCGCGAGGTGGCCAAGCGTCTGGACATACCGGGGCGCAAGCCGGTACTGCACGTATCGCGACGCTATCCGGCCAGCCGGGGCTGCAGTGCGTTGGTCATTCCGCTGGCGGAGCACCCCTCCAATCCCAATGGGGTGATCGTCTACGACCTCTCCGTGGACCCCCAGGCGCTGATCGAGATGGACGCCGAGCAGGTTCGCCAGCGCGTATTCGTCAGCAGCGACGACCTCGCCGAGGGCGAGGCACGGATTCCGCTCAAGGTCATCCATGTCAATCGCAGTCCGGTGATCCTGCCTACGGCGGCGCTCAAGGACGTCGAGGGGCCGCGGCAGGGCGAGTATGGCGAGATCGTCGAGCGGTTGGGGCTAGACCTGGCAGCCTGCCGCGCCCACTGGAAACGCTTGATGGCAAGCCCCGAGGTGGGGCGCAAGGTCGCCGAAGTATTTTCTCAGTCGCCCCCCGAGGGGCCTCATGATCCGGACCTGATGCTCTATAGCGGTGGCTTCTTCTCGCCGGCGGACCGCCGGGAGATGCAGCGGGTACGCGATGCCACTCCCTGGGATCTCGTCGACGCACGATTTGCTTTCCAGGATCCTCGGCTGGAGGAAATGCTGTTCCGCTTCCGGGCACGCAACTACCCCGACACCCTCAGCAGCGAGGAGCAGGCGCGCTGGGAGGCCTATCGCTGGGAACGCATGAACGATGCCGCGGTGGCTGGTTTCACGCTGAAAGATTTCGCGCGAGAAATCGAACGTCTCAACCAGGTATCCCTGAGCGACCGTGACCGCCTGATACTCGAGGAGCTGGTCATGCACGTTGAGGCGATGATGCCGGCCCAGGCATTTGCCTGACTTCCGACCAAGAAATGACGATGCCCGGCCAATGGCCGGGCATCGTCATTTGGGTGCCGCTGTCGAATTAATCGTCGGCTTCCGGGAGCGGCTCGAGGTGTTGCGTCAGGGCCGCCACGTCGCTGGGTTCGTCACCCGGGTCGTAGGCGATGGTGGCGATGGCCGACTCAAGCAGGGTCGGCCAGGTCTCGCGCAGGTCGTCTGCCGTCACCGCCAGCACGCGCTGGGCCAGTCGCTCGCGGCGGTCGAACTCGGTGTCGCCGAACGACAGCGCTCGCCACAGCCGGTTGGTCATCCCCGAAAGGCTGGTATCTCGCTGTAGCAGGCTGTCGTGCACGGCCTGGCGATAGGGGGCCAGATCGGCATCGTCGACCTCCGCCAGGTATTCGCCGAACTGCTCGAGGAAAGCATCGATGTGGTCCTGGATCTCCTCGCTGGTGGTATCCGGCGACTGCACCAGCAGGCTGAGTCCCGGTGCGTCCAGCAGCGGTGAATAGCCCGCATTGACCACATAGCCCAGCTGCTCCTCGGTTCGCAGGCGCTGATAGAAGGGAGTATCGATCACCTGGCCCAGCAGAGACAGGCGTGCCTGGGCGTCCAGTGAGCGATCGCTGCCCTGCAGGTAACGCAGCACCAGGGACTCCTCGCGCGTCGTATGCGGGTGCAAGGTGGGCAGTACATCGTCGATGCGCAGGGGCGTCAGGTCGGGAATTGCGTTCTGTGGCAGCGTCGGGGCAAGCACTTCGGCGACGCGGCGGCCCTCGCGCTGGGCCGATTCGGCATCGATATTGCCGATGGCGAGTGCCTGCAGGCGCAGCTCGCCAAGGAAGGTCTGGCGGAACTCCCGCAGGTCTTCCACCGTCAGCTCGCGGCTGGCCTCGAGCAGGCTCTGCGACGGCCAGCTCGGGCGCATCAGGGCCTCCGCCAGGGTGCGATGGCCCTGGCGGAACAGCGCCGCCTGGGGCGCATTGCGCCATTCGCGCTGGAGTCGATAGCGGACCCGCTCGAAGCTTGCTTCGCTGATCTCACCCTCCTGGAGTTGCTCCAGGGTGCGTTGCATGACCCGGTCCTGCCGGTCGCGCCAGCCCGAGAAGGCCAGTGTGATGCCGCGGGCATGCGGGTAGGCATCGATATTATGCCCGGCCAGTCGTGCCGCGTAGAACTCCTCGTTGAGGCTGTCGTCCAGCCAGCCTGCCAGCAGGTTGGCCAGGGCGGCATGCTGAGGGTCGCTGCTCGCCAGAGGGTTCTGCAGGCTGAAGCGCCACTCCACCTTGGGCGTGCTGAAGCTGGCGTCCGCCATGTGCCACAGGTTGAAGCCTGGCTCGTCCAGCAGCTGGGTGGGGCGTTCATCCTGCTCGTCGAGCAGCGCCAGGTCCTCGGCGATGAAGGGGTTGCGCTCGGGCAGGGCCAGCCCCGCCAAGGGTTGAGACGTGCTCGGCTCGGGCTCGACTTCGCGCCAGGGGGAGTTGAACCAGGGTGATGTCTGATCGCCCTCCACTTCAGGACCGCTGTAGACGCGGAGCAGCAGTTCAGGACGCAGGGCGTCGAGATAGGTGGCGACAAGCTCGGGTTCGAAGCCATCCATGCGGTAGGGGGCGTACTGCACGTCCTCCATCGGGAAGCGGGCCAGGTTCATGGCCAGGCGCATGGCGCTCTGCAGCGGCGAGCCATGCTGCTGGAAACGGAATTGCTGCTCGGCGAGCTGGGCCTGCTCGTCGTAGCGCCATGCTTCCAGCCCATCTTCGCGGACCTGCTCGATGGCGGCGAACAGTGTGGCCTCGATCTCGTCGATGTGCTCGGCCCCGGCAGGAGTCAGGCTGATGCTGACGGTGAACAGCGCGTGGCGCTCGTCGCCGCGCCCGACACCGGCAGAAAGCCCGTCGGCCAGCCCGGCTTCGCGCAATACCGCGAGAAGGCTGCCGTCGCCTTCGTGCCCCAGCAGGTGAGCGAGGTAGTCGGCGGGCTTGTGGCGGTAGTACTGGAGCGAGTCCGGTACCGGGAACATGAAGCGTACATGGCGGCTGTCGCGCACCGACTGCAGCTCCACATGCCGTGGCAGGTTCGCTTCGTCGATCAGCGGCTCCTCGATCACCGGGCGCTCCAGGCCGCGGTCGGCGATATCGGCGAAACGCTCGGCCACCATGGCTTCCAGTTCATCCAGCGGCTGTGGGGCGACCAGCGTCAAGTGCATGACGTTGGCATCGTAGTAGCGTTCGTAGAAGTCGATGACACGGTCACGCAGCGAAGGCTCGCCCTCCGGGCGGTCTGCCAGCGTCTCGCGGCTGCCTACCGAGAAACCGGTGGTGGGGTTGTCGGGGTTGAGAATCTGGTTGAGTACATCATTCTCGCGCCGGCCGTCGTCGCGTATCCGCGCCATGTATTCGGAGTGCACGATGTTGCGCTCGCTCTCCAGCTGGTCGGGATTGAACAGCGGGGTCAGGAAAAACTGGCTGAAGCGGTCCAGTGCGCCGGGTAATGCCGTCGGCTCGATCTCGAAGAAGTAGTTGGTGTCCTGCGGTGCCGTGAAGGCGTTGTGACTGCCGCCATGGCGGCGCAGGTAGCCCTGGTAGGCATCGGCCTCGGGGAAAGGCTCGGTGCCCAGGAACAGCATGTGCTCGAGGAAGTGCGCCAAACCGGCCAGGTCGTCCGGATCCTGGGCACTGCCCACGCCCACGTTCATCGAGGCTGCGGCACGGTCGGCCTCGACATCGCTGACCAGCAGCGCGGTCAGGCCGTTCTCGAGGGTCAGCACTCGATAGTCGCGAGCATCATGCGGGCTGACATGAGGCTGCACGACTTCATCGATGGCAGCATCGCCGGTGTACGCCTCGTCGGTTTGCTGTGCCTGGGCCAGGCCGGGTACCAGCAGTCCTGCCAGCATCAGGCTCGCCAGCCCGGGCAGCGAGTGCCGGCGGCGGCCCAGCAGGTTTGGGTGGGACGTTGGCATCATGTCTCCTCTTCGTTCCAGCGCAGCATGGGCCCCGTGGGGTGTGCGCAGGCGGCATCCTGATTCGCAGGGTTGTTTACCCTTCTTGATACCGGAAAGGCGCCCAACAGTTCCAATGGAGCGGATCGCAGCAGGGTCCGGGCGGCCTCCGGCGGGGTGTTCGGGTCGAGCCAGGTCGCAGTGTCGTGAGCGTCGATCAGCGCCGGCAGGCGGTCGCCCAGGGGGGCCAGGAAGTCGTTGGTCGGGACCGTCACCAGCGCCATTGAATCCCTATGTTCGGTCAGGTTGGTATGGTAGCGACACCAGATCCCGGCCAGCAGCATCGGGCCACGGTCGACCCGCGTCACCAGGAACGGCTGCTTGAAGCGTGGCTGCAGTTTCCACAGGTAGACTCCACCTGCCGGTACCAGGCAGCGGCGCGAGGCGAAGGCCTCGCGGAACATGGGGCGTTCGTCCAGTGACTCGGCCCTGGCGCAGTGGGGAGCGTGATCGAGCACGGTGAGCCAGGCAGGGGTGAGCCCCCAGAATACTTGCTGCAGGCAAGGCCTGCCCGCTTCCCAACGTATATGTGATACCGGGTGCCTCGGCGCCATGTTGTTGGCGGTCAGCAGGGGAGTCTCCTGGCACAGCCCGGGCAGCAGACGAGCCATGTCGAGCTGGGGAATGTAGAGGCGACCGGCCATGAAGTCTCCGAGTGTGGGGTGGCGTCAGAGTAGCCAAGTCGAAGAAGACTGAAAAGGCTTGGCTGTTAAAGGTCGAAAACAGTGTTCGATCTGCGCTATCCTAGGCTATCTTGCGAAGCAATCCGCCCCGAGATTGGTAACGTCTTGCGAGGAACTCGATGGCTCGTCCCCGACAGCATGCGCCCGAAGCGCTACATGCCCAGGTCATGGCTGCCTGCGATGAGTGGTTGCGGGGAAACCCCGTCCATGCGCTGTCGCTGCGCGCACTCGCACGCGAGGTAGGCTGTGCCCCGAGTACGTTGCTCAAGCTCTACGGTAGCTTCGGCAACCTGCTGCAGCATGTGAACATCGAGACCCTGGCGCGGCTGCGCATGGTCATCGAGCCGCTGACCGAGGGTGTGGCGCCGGAAGCGCAGATGCGCGCCCTGGCGCTGGCCTACTGGCAGTTTGCCCAGCGCGAGCCGTTTCGCTGGCAGCTGCTGTTCGACTACCCGCTGGCCCAGGAGGGCGAGCTCGACCAGCGTCAGTCGGACATGATCGAGGCGCTCTTCCTGCGGGTCGAGAATGGCCTCAAGGAGTACCAGCCTGCACTGGGCGACCTCGAGGCGAGACGCCTCGGGCGCACCCTGTGGGGCAGCGTACACGGCCTCGTGCAGTTGGGCCTCAATGAACGCCTGGGTTACTGGCAGGGTCAGCAGTTGGAGGTGCCGGAACTGCTCGACCAACTGCTCACCACCATTCTCGCCGGCCTGAAGCATAGGTCCCATATCGCGTGAAGCTTGTCCTGTACGGGCTGCTTGGCTTCCTGTTGATCCTGGGAGGCTGGCGCGTGGCTCGCTCGCCGCGGCCATACATCCGCTTTCTCATCTTCCTGCTGGTTCACTGCTGCTATCGGCTGCGCCTGCGTGGGCTGGCGAATATCCCTGCCTCGGGACCGGCCGTGGTGGTCTGCAATCACGTCAGCTTCATGGACGCGCTGGTGGTCGGCGGGGCGAGTCCGCGGCCGCTGCGCTTCCTGATGGACCGGCCGATCTATGAGTCGCCGTGGCTCAACTGGCTGTTTCGCCTGGTGGGGGCAATACCGGTGGAGTCCGATCGCCGCGACCCGGGGAGCGTGCGTCGGGCGCTGGACGAGGTCAGCCGGGCGCTGCGCAGTGGCGAGGTGGTGATGCTCTTCCCCGAGGGTCGCCTGACACCGGATGGTGAAGTGCACGCCTTTCGCCGGGGGCTGGAGACGATCCTGGCGCGGGATCCGGTGCCGGTGATACCTGCCGGGCTGGCCGGGCTATGGGGATCGTGGACCTCGCATCGCGATGGCCCGGCGCTGTCCAAGCGCCCGCGCCGCTTCCGTGCCCGGGTGGCGCTCTATTTCGGCAGGCCGATTCCTTCCAGGCTAGCCCGTCGCGACCGGCTGGAGGCGAATGTTCGTGCACTCAAGGCAGAGGCCGACGGCTGGGTCTGTCAGTCAAGGGTCGCCGCGTCACGCCGCTGACCGCTACTGCCGCTGGCGACCACCACGTAGCGTCTGCCAGCAGCGTGCCGAGGTGATCAGGTTGTCACGTACCTCGAGGATCTCCATGCGGATGCTGCCAATCTGCAGGCAGGTTGGGCCGTCGGGAAACGCCTCCAGGTGCTCGAGGATCAGGCCATTCAGCGTCTTGGGCCCGTCGGTCGGCAGCTTCCAGCCCAGGGCACGATTGATATCGCGGATGTTGGCGGTGCCGTCGATCACCTGGCTGCCATCTTCCTGGCGGTGGATCTCCTGGTCCTGGCCAGCCACATCGGTGGTGAACTCACCGACGATCTCCTCGAGAATGTCCTCCAGCGTGACCAGCCCCTCCACGTCGCCGTACTCGTCGACCACGATGCCGATGCGGCGCTTCTGCTTCTGGAAGTTGAGCAGTTGGGTGTGTAGCGGCGTCGACTCGGGAATGAAGTAGGGCTCGCGGGCCTCCTGCACGATCGACGCCTTGGTCACTTCCTCTCGCGACAGGAAGCGCGCCGCATTGCGCAGGTGAAGCATGCCGATGATGTTGTTGATGTCGCCCTTGAAGACCGGGAGGCGGGTGTGCTGGCTGGTGCGGACCTGGGTCAGGATGGCTTCCAGGTCGTCATCGAGATCGATCCCCACGACCTCGTGGCGCGGCACCATGATGTCGTTGACCGTGACGTTCTCGAGATCGAGGATCGACAGCAGCATGGCCTGGTGGCGATGGGGGATCAGCGTGCCGGCCTCGTGCACCACGGTGCGCAGCTCGTCCCGGGTCAGGCTGTCGGCGCCACCTTCGAGACTCCTGATGCCCAGCAGGCGGAGCAGGCCGTTGGAAATCATGTTGACCAGCCATACCAGCGGGTAGAGCAGCTTGAGCAGCGGCTCCAGCGCCAGCGACGAGGGGTAGGCGATACGCTCGGGCTTGATGGCGGCATAGGTCTTGGGCGTGACCTCGGCGAAGATCAGGATCACGATGGTCAGCAGCAGGGGGGCGATTGCCGGGCCGGTCACTTCGCCGAAGAAATGGATGGCGAGCACGGTGGCGATCGCGGCCGCCAGGTTGTTGACCAGGTTGTTGCCGATCAGGATCACGCCGATCAGGCGGTCGGGGCGCGCCAGCAGCCGCAGCACCCGGCGAGCGCGGCTGTCACCGCTATTGGCCTCGTGATTGAGGCGGTAGCGGTTGATCGACATCATGCCGGTCTCGGAGCTCGAGAAAAAAGCGGAAAGACAGACGAGCAGGAAAAGCAGGCCGAACAGCAATCCCAATGGGAAGTCGTCGCTCAAGGTGGTTGGATCCTCGCTGGCGTGTCAGCCCCGTTTGTAGGGATTCGGCCTGGCACTGTCAAGGCGACTTCCCTCCTAGGTGCGACTCAGGATGATCTCGAGCACGAACTTGCTGCCAAAATAGGCCAGCAGCAGCACGCTGTAGCCGCCCAGGGTCCAGTGCACGGCACGCTTGCCGCGCCAGCCCAGGACATGGTGGCTGATCAGCAGGATGGCAAAGATCACCCAGGCGGCCAGCGACAGGATGGTCTTGTGGGCCAGGTGCTGGGCGAACATGCTGTCGACGAACAGGAAGCCGCTGACGATCGACAGTGTCAGCAGCGCCATGCCGGCCCAGATCAGCTCGAACAGCACCCGCTCCATGGTGGTCAGCGGGGGGAGGACCTGCACCACGCCGCGTGTGTGGTGATGGCGCAGGGCGCGATTTTGCAGCCACAGCAGCATGGCCTGGCAGGCGGCGATGAACAGCACCCCGAAGGCCAGCGCCGAGCTCATGGCGTGCAGGGCGATGCCCGGGGTCATGCCGCCGGTACGCTCCGGGCTTGGCAGGCCCACGGCCAGCAACAGTGCCACCCCCGACACGGGAAACAGACCGACGGCCACGCTGAGCACGGGCTTGGCCAGGCTCACGGCCAGCAGCAGGATGACCATGATGGCGGTCAGCACCACCGCGGCGGTCGACAGGCCGGGCATCAGGCCGGGGCTCTGATCGATCAGCTTGAAGGCTACCGGCAGGTGGAACAGCAGCCCCAGCAGGCCCAGCACGCGGACCAGGGCCGGGCGCTGGGGTACGCGCCGCAGCAGCGTGAGCCCTTGCCAGGAGGCAGCGCCCAGGTAAAGGATGAGGGCCATGATGGCCAGAGGAAGCGCCTGCATCAGTGTCGTCCGTGCGCCGTCGACGGCGTCAGTGCATCTCGTGTGGATGGAATCTGCCGAGGCCACTATACCCAATCCTCGCTGCGGCGCACAGCCGAGCGCATGGCGGCATCATGGAGACTGGCCGCCACAGGGCGTATAATGTCGCCCAGACTCTTCAAACTGCTTTATCAGGGCTGTTTCCTCGCCAAGTGCGCCACCGTGTCATGACGAGTGTGACGCCTTGTCGCAGCTGCCTCCGAAACCCGCGAGGCATCGAGCCGACAGCCTGACAGCCGGAGTGGCCCATGTTCCAGAATCTCAGCGAGCGGCTGTCCCAGACGCTCAAGTCCATCAAGGGTCAGGCACGCCTGACCGAGGACAACATCAAGGATACCCTGCGCGAGGTTCGCCGTGCGCTGCTCGAGGCCGATGTTGCCCTGCCGGTGATCAAGGCCTTCATCGAGCGGGTGCGCGAGCGTGCCGTGGGGCAGGAGGTATCGCAAAGCCTCTCGCCGGGCCAGCAGTTCGTCAAGATCGTCCAGCAGGAGCTCGAGGCGATCATGGGCGAGGCCAACGAGGGGCTTGCGCTCAAGGGCTCGCCCGCCGTGGTGCTGATGGCCGGCCTGCAGGGGGCGGGCAAGACCACCTCCGTGGCCAAGCTGGCGCGCTACCTGCGTGAGCGCGAGAAGAAGAAGGTGCTGGTGGTTTCCGCCGACGTCTACCGCCCGGCGGCCATCGACCAGCTCGAGACGCTGGCCGGTGAAGTGGGCGTCGAGTTCTTTCCCTCGCGCAGCGACCAGAAGCCGGTGGCGATTGCCGAGGCGGCGATCAAGCACGCCAAGATCCAGTTCCATGACGTGGTCATCGTTGATACCGCCGGTCGCCTGGCGATCGATGAGGCGATGATGGCCGAGATCGCCGAGCTGCACCGCGCCTGCCGGCCGCAGGAAACCCTGTTCGTGGTCGACGCCATGACCGGCCAGGATGCCGCCAACACGGCCAAGGCGTTCCACGAGGCCCTGCCGCTGACCGGCGTGATCCTGACCAAGGCCGACGGCGACGCCCGTGGCGGCGCCGCGCTGTCGGTACGCCATATTACCGGCAAGCCGATCAAGTTCATGGGTGTCGGCGAGAAGGTCGATGCCCTGGAGCCCTTCCACCCGGACCGGGTGGCCTCGCGGATCCTTGGCATGGGCGACGTGCTGTCGCTGATCGAGGAGGCCGAGCGCACCGTCGACAAGAAGAAGGCGGAGAAGCTGGCCAAGAAGGTCAAGAAGGGCGAGGGCTTCGACCTCGAGGACTTCCGCGACCAGCTGCAGCAGCTCAAGAAGATGGGCGGCATGGGCGGCCTGCTCGGCAAGCTGCCGGGCATGGGGCAGATGGCAGAAATGGCCCAGGGGCCGGGCCCCGAGAAGGAGCTGGGCAAGCTCGAGGCGCTGATCAACTCGATGACCCCCCAGGAGCGGCGCAAGCCCGAGATCATCAACGGCTCACGCAAGCGGCGCATCGCCGCCGGCGCCGGCCTGCAGGTTCCCGACCTCAATCGCCTGCTCAAGCAGCACAAGCAGATGCAGAAGATGATGAAGAAGGCGGGCAAGAAGGGCGGCATGCAGAAGATGATGCGCGGCATGTCCGGCATGATGGGCGGCGGTGGCCCGGGCGGCCCGGGTGGTCCCGGGGGCATGGGGGGCGGCATGGGCGGTCCCGGTGGCTTCCCCTGGCGCTAGGCCGGGAGTGGCTTTGCAAGCGGTCTGCGGGCGGTGTCGGCGGAGCTTGAGAAAAGGGTTTCAAAGCGGGGCTGATTTCCGTAGAATGCTGCGTCTTCATGGCAGGACCGTGGCTCTGCCCGGCTGCACGCTTGTAAAGAAGCGCTAGTAAAGATAGTGACCGAATGACGCGAGAGCGGGTCCAAGGGCCCGCTCTCCTGGCAGATGCCGAGAACCCCGGCCGTTCGCCGGGTCCGGCGCATCGGTATTAAACGTAACCTCAACCGAAGGATAGTCAACGCCATGGTTACCATTCGTCTGGCACGTGGTGGCGCCAAGAAGCGTCCCTTCTACCACCTGACCGTGACCGATTCACGCAACTCCCGCGACGGCCGCTTCATCGAGCGCCTGGGCTTCTTCAACCCGATCGCCCGCGGTCAGGAAGAGCGTCTGCGCGTCGATCTGGATCGCGTCACCCACTGGCAGGAGCAGGGCGCACAGATGTCCGATCGCGTCGCCGAGCTGGTCAAGGAAGCCCGCAAGCAGGCCTGAGCCTGTCGTACTCCGGTGACGTCATGAGTGAGCAGGCCGAACGCAGTGAACGCGACGACCATGTGGTGCTGGGCAAGCTGACCAGCCCCTACGGCGTCAAGGGATGGCTCAAGGTCTACTCCCATACCGGCCCGATGGACGGCATCCTCGAGTATTCCGAATGGGTGCTGCGCCAGGGAAGCTCCCTGAGTCGCCATCGTCTGCTGCAGGGGCGGCGTCACGGCAAGGGCCTGGTGGCCCTGCTGGAAGGCGTCGATTCGCGCGAGGCCGCCGAAAGCGTGGCCGGTGCCGAGATCCTGCTGCCCAAGACCGAGCTGCCCCAGCTCGAAGGCGACGATTACTACTGGCACCAGCTCGAAGGGCTCACGGTCGTGACTCGCGACGGCGCGGTGCTGGGACGTGTCGCTTACCTGTTCGAAACCGGCGCCAACGACGTGCTGGTGGTCAAGGGTGACCCACAGGGGGAGCCGCCGGCCATCGACGATCGTGAGCGTCTGCTGCCTTTCCTGCCCGACGAGGTGATCGTCGAGGTGGACCTGGCGGGCGGCACCATGACCGTCGACTGGGACCCGGACTTTTGAGCCTCGAGTCAGAGGCCGGGGCGAGCGCAGCACCGGACATGTGGGTCGGTGTGGTATCGCTGTTTCCCGAGATGTTCGAGGCCATTGCCCGGCACGGTGTCACCGGGAGAGCGGTCAGCCAGGGGCGTGTAGCGCTGGAGTTCTGGAACCCGCGCGACTACGCCACCGACAGGCATCGCAGCGTGGATGACCGGCCCTATGGCGGTGGTCCCGGCATGCTGATGAAGGTCGACACCCTGCGCGCGGCCATCCATGCCGCTCGCGAGCGGGCGAGCGAGGCCACCGGTCAGCGGCCCAGGGTCATCTACCTGTCGCCCCAGGGGCGCAGGCTCGACCAGCAGGGCGCCCGCGAGC
Source organism: Billgrantia kenyensis (assembly GCF_013697085.1). Classification (GTDB taxonomy): domain Bacteria; phylum Pseudomonadota; class Gammaproteobacteria; order Pseudomonadales; family Halomonadaceae; genus Halomonas; species Halomonas kenyensis. The sequence continues at coordinate 188,098 of NZ_JACEFT010000003.1, read as the reverse complement.
TGGCTTGCGGTTCTCCGCTGGTGGTGGTGGCCGGGCGCTACGAAGGCATTGATGAGCGCATCGTGGAGAGCGACATCGATGAAGAGTGGTCGATCGGCGACTATGTGCTGAGTGGCGGTGAGCTGCCGGCCATGGTACTGATCGACGCCGCGGCAAGACTGGTTCCCGGCGTACTGGGACATCAGGACTCCGCGGTCGAGGACTCCTTCAACGAGGGGCTGTTGGACTGCCCGCACTATACTCGCCCCGAGGAGATCGACGGGCGGCGGGTGCCGGATGTGCTGCTCAGCGGTCATCACGGCGAGATCCGGCGCTGGCGGCTGAAACAGTCGCTGGGGCGGACCTGGCTGAGGCGCCCCGACCTGCTCGAGGGCAGGACGTTGAGCGCCGAGCAGCAGAAGCTGCTCGAAGAGTTCATCGAAGAATACGCCCTGTCAGGTGACAGGGCGGAGGTGCAGGACGCGAGGCGCTGAGCCCTGGGGGCATGCATCGTCGACCTGCGTCACCCATCATCTCCCGCGCTCTCGAGCCAGGCTCGGGCGCCGGGATCACGCGCCGCCGATGAAGTGGCGGCGCCGATTAGTGAGGAGTTTTGTCATGAGCAGCAAGAACAAGGTGATCCAGGCGCTCGAAGCCGAGCAGATGAGCAAGCAGGTGCCGGAATTCGCTCCGGGCGACACCGTCGTCGTGCAGGTCAAGGTCAAGGAAGGCAACCGCGAGCGTCTCCAGGCCTTCGAGGGCGTGGTGATCGGCAAGCGCAACCGCGGCCTGAACTCCGCCTTCACCGTGCGCAAGATCTCCCACGGTGTCGGTGTCGAGCGTACCTTCCAGACCTACAGCCCGCTGGTCGACTCCATCAGCGTCAAGCGTCGCGGTGACGTGCGCCAGGCCAAGCTGTACTACCTCCGCGAGCGCAGCGGCAAGTCTGCCCGCATCAAGGAAAAGCTGTCGTAACGATCTTGCGTGGGCTGAGCCCCGTGGCCCGGCCCGCTGCTGGATTCGTTGCGCAGGCTGGAAGCCCCGCCACCGCTCACGCGGGGCGGGGCTTCTTCGTTTTGGGGTGGTGAAATGACACACGACAGCCAATCCCTTGCCCTGATCGAGGCCTTCCTTGATACCCTGTGGCTCGAGCGCGGCGCGAGCGAGCATACGCTCGCGGCCTACCGGCGCGATCTGGAGGCCTGGGCTGCCCACCTCACTGAGGCGGGCGGGGAGCTGCTTGCGCCGGAGGCTGGCTTGCTGCCCGCCTGGCTCGACGAGCGGCGCGGTGCCGGCTATCAGCTGCGCAGCAATGCCCGGCTGCTCTCCAGCCTGCGCGGCTTCTACCGCTGGGCGCTGGCGGAGGGGCGCATTGCGCATGATCCGCTGGCGGAGGTGCGCCTGCCGCGGGTGAGACCCAACCTGCCCGGGACCCTGGATGAGGCCGAAGTGGAACGCCTGCTGGCGGCGCCGGACCTCGCCACCGACCTCGGCCTGCGCGACCGCGCCATGCTCGAGGTGCTCTACGGCTGCGGCCTGCGCGTCTCGGAGCTGGTGGGGCTCAGCGTGGAGTCCGTCAACCTGCGCCAGGGCGTGGTCAGGGTGCGGGGCAAGGGAGACAAGGATCGGCTGGTCCCGCTGGGGGAGGAAGCCGTACACTGGCTGACGCGCTATCTGCGCAGTGCCCGTGGTGCGCTGATGAAGGACGTGACCCGGCCGGCGCTGTTTCCGGGGCGTGGCGATAACTGCATGACCCGCCAGACTTTCTGGCACCGGATCAAGACGCACGCGCGTACGGCTGGCATCACGCGCCCGCTGTCGCCGCACACCCTGCGGCATGCATTTGCCACGCACCTGTTGAATCATGGAGCCAATCTGCGTGTCGTACAGCTGCTGCTCGGTCACAGCGACCTGTCGACCACCCAGATCTACACACACATTGCGCAGGCGCGACTCGAAGCCCTGCATGCCGATCATCATCCTCGAGGCTGACACATGACTGCGTTATCCCATCGTATTGCCGGCTCACTGCTTGCTGTCGCCCTGCTCACGCCTGTCTCTGCCTGGGCGGATGCCGCCGCCCGCCTGGCCGAGCGGCTGGAGGTCAACGGCCAGCCGATGCCTGTTGCCAGCGTGCACGAGACACCGCTGGAGGGTTTCTATCAGGTGCGGCTGGAGACCGGCGAAGCCTTCTACAGCGACGCCGATGGCAAGTACTTCCTGGTGGGAGACCTCTACGAGAACGCAGAGGGCGGTCTCACCAACCTCACCGAGCAGTCGCGCAACGCCGACCGCGCCAGGGAGCTGACCGAGGTGCCTGAGAGTGAGCGGGTCATATTCCGCGGGACGGGAGAGACTCGCGCGGAGATCGTCGTGTTTACCGATACCACTTGCCCGTACTGCCGCCAGTTCCATGAGGAGGTGCCCGCGCTCAACGACATGGGCATCGAAGTCCACTACCTGGCCTTTCCGCGTGCCGGCATGAACTCACAGGGCGCGGGGATTCTCGAGCAGATCTGGTGTGACGACAACCCCAGCGAGGCGATGAATGCGGGCAAGCGGCAGGAAACGCTGACGGGGGGCACGGACTGCGACAATCCGGTCGAGGCACAGTATCATCTGGGCATGAGCGTGGGCGTCCAGGGTACGCCGGCCATCGTACTGCCGGACGGCCGGCTGGTGCCGGGCTATGTACCTGCAGAGCGCCTTGCCGACATGCTTGGCCTAGCCGAGTAACTGGCAGAGGTAACTCAAGAGCAGCAAGCGGCGGCAGCCAAGTGACTGCCGTCGCAACCAGAACGCTGGACATTGACACCATCAGGGGAGCAGCAAATTGAAACCGGTGAGAGTGGGAATCTGTGGTCTGGGTACCGTCGGTGGCGGTACCTTCAATGTGCTGACACGCAACGCCGACGAGATTGCGCGGCGCGCCGGTCGCCCGATCATTATCGAGCAGGTGGCACTGCGCAGTCCCAATCCCGAGTGCGACCTCACCGGCATCAAGACCACCCACGACGTGTTCGAGGTGGCTCGCAACCCGGACATCGACGTACTGGTCGAGGTGCTGGGCGGCTACGACGTTCCCCGCGAACTGGTGCTGACCGCCATTGCCAACGGCAAGCACGTGGTGACGGCCAACAAGGCGCTGATCGCGGTGCATGGCAACGAGATCTTCCAGGCCGCCCATGAGCAGGGCGTGATCGTCGCCTTCGAGGCGGCCGTGGCCGGCGGCATCCCGGTGATCAAGTCGCTGCGCGAGGGCCTCGGGGCCAACCGCATCGAGTGGGTGGCAGGCATCATCAACGGCACCGGCAACTATATCCTCACCCATATGCGCAGCGAGGGCCGCGCCTTCGAGGATGTGCTCGCCGAGGCCCAGGCGCTGGGCTACGCTGAAGCCGACCCGACCTTCGACGTCGAAGGTATCGACGCCGCCCACAAGCTGACCATCCTGGCTTCCATCGCCTACGGTGTGCCGCTGCAGTTCGAGAAGGCCTACACCGAGGGCATTTCGCGCGTCACCTTTGACGACGTGGAGCAGGCCGACAACCTGGGCTACGTGATCAAGCACCTGGGTATCTCCAAGCGCACCGAGCAGGGCCTGGAGCTGCGAGTGCACCCGACGCTGATTCCCAAGGAGCGCCTGCTGGCCAATGTGCACGGCGTCAAGAACGCCATCGCCATCATGGGCGACGCCGTGGGTCCGACCCTCTATTACGGTGCCGGCGCCGGCTCCGAACCCACCGCCTCGGCGGTGGTGGCCGACCTGCTCGACGTGGCCCGCGACATCGCCACCGACCACCATTACCGCGTGCCCTACCTGGCCTTCAGCGGCATCGGTGAGGACGACGGCGGCCTGCCGATCCTGCCCATGGAGGATATCGTCACCGCCTACTACCTGCGCCTGCTGGCGGTAGACCGTCCCGGCGTGCTGGCACGGGTGGCGACGATCCTCTCCGAGCAGAGCATCTCCATCGAGGCGCTGGTGCAAAAGGAGGCCACCGAAGGCGAGCTGGTGCCGATCATTCTGCTGACGCACAGCTGCCGCGAAAAGCAGATGAACGAGGCGATCCGCCAGATCGAGTCGATGGCCGACATCGCCGGGCCGGTCACGCGGATTCGCGTCGAGTCCCTGGACGAGCAGGAGTAAGGGCATGCGCTACATCAGTACCCGCGGGCAGGCGCCTGCGCTCTCCTTCGAGGAGGTCGTGCTGACCGGCATGGCCAGCGACGGCGGCCTCTACGTGCCGGAGAGCATCCCGCAGCTCTCCCGCGAAGCGCTTGCCGGCATGGCAGGGCTCTCCTATGCCGAAATCGCCTTCCGCGTGATGAAGCCGTTCGTCAACGGCGAGATCGACGACGAGACCTTCCGCGGCATCGTGCACGACGCCTACGCCACCTTCAGTCACGACGCCGTGGTGCCGCTCAACCAGCTCGACGCCAATCACTTCCTGCTGGAGCTGTTCCACGGACCGACCCTGGCCTTCAAGGATGTGGCCCTGCAGCTGCTGGGGCGCATCCTCGATCACTTCCTGGCCAAGCGCGGCGAGCGGGCGGTGATCATGGGCGCCACCTCCGGGGACACCGGCTCGGCGGCCATCGAAGGCTGCCGCCACTGCGACAACCTCGACATCTTCATCCTGCATCCGCACAACCGGGTCTCCGAGGTACAGCGTCGCCAGATGACCTCGGTGCTGGCCGACAACGTCTTCAACATCGCCATCGAGGGCAATTTCGACGACGCCCAGGCGATGGTCAAGGCCAGCTTCGCCGACCAGTCGTTCCTCGACGGCACCCGCCTGGTGGCGGTCAACTCGATCAACTGGGCGCGCATCATGGCCCAGATCGTCTACTACGTGGCTGCCGGCGTGGCGCTGGGCGCGCCGCACCGTCAGGTCAGCTTCTGCGTGCCCTCGGCCAACTTCGGTAACGTCTTCGCCGGCTACGTGGCCTACCGCATGGGGCTGCCGGTCAAGCAGTTCATCATCGCCACCAATGCCAACGATATCCTGCACCGCACCATCGCCGCCAACGACTTCTCCAAGCAGGAGCTCAAGGCGACCCTGGCGCCCTCCATGGACATCGTGGTGTCGTCCAACTTCGAACGGCTGCTGTTCGAGGCCTACGAGCGCGACGGTGCCGCCGTGGCCGCGCTGCTCGAGCGCTTCCAGGCCGAGCCGACCGCCCTGGCCGACGCCCCGCTGGCTCGGCTGCGCGAGCTCTTCTCGAGTCACAGCGTCGACGACACTACCATCCTCGAGGTGATCCGCGAGGCGCACCACCGTACCAAGGAGGTGCTCGACCCGCACACCGCCACCGGCTACCGTGCCGCCGAGCGCGCCCGGGCCGATGCCGAGACGCCGATGATCACCCTGGCCACGGCCCACCCGGCCAAGTTCGCCGAGGCGGTGGTCAAGGCGGGTTTCCCCGGTGTGCCGCTGCCGCCGCACATGGACGACCTGCTGGAGCGCGAGGAGCGCTACACTGTGCTGCCGGCGGAGCTGGCGAAGGTGCAGGAGTTCGTGGCCGAGAACCGGCGTTAAACACCTTCATCGACCGTCGCTGGCTGGCTCGGAGCTATGCCGGCGACAGGTCTTCGAGGAGGCGCTGTGAACCCATCCCTGGGCGCTATATTTGCCATCCATGGCAAATAACCTCCTCTACGACCTGTCCCCTGCGCTCCTCGCTTCGAGGCAGCCCGAGCGATGGTCAGTGTCGGCGAAGATAGGCCCTGCGCCCCTCGCTTCGAGGCAGCCCGAGCGGTGAACGCTGCCCTGCGCCCCTTGCATCGGGGCAGACCGTAACCCCCTCTGCAACAGGAGCCACGCTTGGACGTGATCGCGCCGCCCGACCTGCACGCTCGACTCAAGCCGCGGCTGTTACTGCGCCCACGCAACGAGGCGCTCTATGCCCGCGCCTGCGCCGAGGGGCTCACCGAGCTCCAGGCCCGAGTGCTGGCCGGTCGCCTGACCGACTACGAAGGCGAGCTGGCACCGCTGACCCGGCCCAGCCTGCGCTATCTCGAGCACCCGGAGCGCCTGGTCGACGGTCGTCGCGCCGCCGAGCGTATCGCCACTGCCGTGGCCGAAGGCGAGCACATCGGCATCCTCACCGACTACGACGTCGACGGCATCACCTCCCACGTGGTCATCCGACGTACCCTGGTGGAGCTCTTCGGCGTGCCCGAAGCGCGCCTGCACAGCCTGATCGGCCATCGTATCCACGACGGCTACGGCATCAGCCTGCCGCTGGTGGAGCGCACGCTCGGGCTCTCGCCGCGGCCGACGCTGGTGATCACCGCCGACTGCGGCAGCTCCGACGAGCCGCGCATCGCCCGGCTCAAGGCGGAAGGCATCGACGTGGTGGTGAGCGACCACCACGCCCTTCCGGTGGAAGGGCCGCCGCCCTCGGCCCATGCCGTGGTGAATCCCACGCGTGACGACTGCCGGTACCCCGACCGCACCATTGCCGGCTGCATGGTGGCATGGCTGGTCATGTCGCTGACACGCAGCGTGCTGGTGGAATGGAGCGTGATTCCCCCATCCACGCCCAAGCTCGCCTCCTGGCTCTCCTACGTGGCCTTGGGCACCGTGGCCGACTGTGTCTCCCTGGGGGCGAGCCCGGCCAACCGCGCCGTGGTCAGCCATGGCCTGGCCTTGATCAACCGCATGGAGGCGGCCTGCTGGCGCGCCATGGCCACGCGCCTGGGGGAGGACAGCGTGCCCTTCAACGCCGAGACCCTGGGCTTCCAGATGGGACCGCGCATCAATGCCCGCTCGCGCCTGGACGATCCCTACGCAGCGCTGCATTTCATGCTGGCGACGGACGACGCCACCGCGCTGCGTCACCTGCAGACGCTGGACGACGACAACCAGTCGCGCAAGGCGATCGAGGCGGAGATGGTCGAGGAGGCCCGTGCCCTGGCCCTGCCCCAGCTCGCCAGCGAACAGCCGGCACTGGTGATGTTCCTCGAGAGCGGCCATCCGGGAGTGCAGGGTATCGTCGCCTCGCGGCTGGTCCAGGCCTACGGCCGGCCCGCGCTGGTGCTCACCCCGGCCGCGGCGCCCGGCATGCTCACCGGCTCGGGGCGCTCCATCGAGGCGTTGCACATGCGCGATGCCCTGCAGCGTGCCCATGAGCTGGCCCCCGAGGCGCTGCCGCGCTTCGGTGGCCACCGTGGCGCCGCCGGGGTTGGTGTGCCCGTCGAGCAGCTCGAGGTGTTCCGTGCTGCCTTCCTGCAGGCGGTCGATGAGCAGCTTGGCGGTATCGAGCTGTTCCCCCACCTGCTGACCGACGGGACGCTAGCTCCCGAGCAGTTCCAGCTTGCCACCCTCGACGAGCTGGAAGCGCTGGGCCCCTATGGACGCGAGTTCGATGCCCCGCTGTTCGAGGGTGCGTTCCTGGTCGAGGCGCTGCGCCCGGTCGGCGCCGATGGCACGCACCTGTCGATGACGCTGTCCACGGGGCCGACGAGCCTCAAGGCGATCTGGTTTCGCGCCCTGACCCCGGGGGAGCTGCCTGCCTTTGGCCTGGGGGATCGGCTGCGCTGTGCCTTCCGTCTCAACCGCAACCGCTGGCGGGGAAGGGAGTCGCTGCAGCTGATGATCGAGCATGCCGAGCCGATGACGGAGAGTCGTCAGGCGACCTAAGCGAGATCAATGATTTCCCGGGCTCGACCCGCTAGAATCCCGGCACTTCCGGGCGCACTGCCTGTCTCCCAAGGAAACGTGAATGGATCCACAAGATCTCCCTACCGATCCCCATCGCCCCTACGAGGACGTGATGGCGATGCTGGTGGGCACGCTGTTCGTCGCCCTCGGCGTCACCTTCTATACCCAGGCGCTGCTGCTGACCGGCAGCACCGCCGGCATGGCCTTCTTGCTGCAGTACGCCACCGGCTGGCGCTTCGGCATATGGTTCTTCCTGATCAACTTGCCGTTCTACTATCTGGCGGTGAAGCGCATGGGCTGGTCGTTCACCTTGCGCACCTTCGTCGCCATCGCCCTGGTGTCGCTGTTCTCCGAACTGACCGGGAAATGGATCGCCATCGACAGTCTCAACCCGCTGTATGCCTCGCTGATGGGCGGCAGCCTGATCGGTATCGGCATGCTGGTGCTGTTCCGTCATCGCACCAGCCTCGGCGGCATCAATATCCTGGCGCTGTTTCTGCAGGCCCGATACGGCTGGCGCGCCGGCTACGTGCAGCTCGGCATCGACGGGCTGATCATGCTCGCCGCCTTCCTGGTGCTACCGGCCGACCGGGTCGGGCTCTCGGTGCTGGGGGCCGTCGCCCTCAACCTGATCATTGCCCTCAACCACAAGCCAGGCCGCTATATGGGGGTTTCTTAGGCTTTACCCGAAAAGTTGGCGAGCGAAGGCCAGACAAGGCAAAAATCGGCGAAAAGACGGAGTTTACGGGGTGTAAATGAGTACTTTGAGCCGATTTTTAACGCCGTATGGTCGAGCGCAGCCAGTTTTCGGGCAGAGCCTAATAGTTGGGCCAGACCCCGGGAGTGGCCAGCTCGATCAGGTGCCCGTCGGGGTCGCGGAAGTAGAGGCTCTCGCCGCCGCGGGGCCAGTGGGTGCGCCCTTCGATGGTGACTCCGTGGTCGTCGAGCTGGCGCTCCCAGGCGGACAGCTCGTCGGCGGCGATGGCAAAGGCGAGGTGTACTCGCCCTTTGCCGTCGTGAGGCGGGATGGTGCCCATGTCGTTGGGCAGCACCACGGTTTCCAACGTCTCGCCCTGCAGGAACAGCAGCAGCACCGAGCCGGCGCCGGCGTCGTAGGCGGTAAAGCGATGGTCGGCGTTGAAGGGCTCGAGCCCCATGATGCCTTCGAAGAAGACCCGCGCCCGGTCCATGTCGTCAACGTAGAGCGCAGTCTCCAGAACCCCATTGAGCCTGGGCATGGCATTCTCTCCTTCCGCCATTTGCTCTCAGTTGCTTTAAGCGTAGCAGCTTGCTGTCATGGCTCTGCCGCCCGGCTCAGCGTTGCCACCAGAACCACCACACGATAAGGGCGATCAGCGCCAGCCCCGTCAGGTTGACGATCCAGCTCATGACAGTACCTCCTTCGATTCGGCCGGCGCCGCATCGCGTCCGGCGTGGATATCGCCCTTCGTCTTGAGCAGGCGCAGGCGGTTGGCGTTGCTCACCACGGTGATGGAGGAGAGCGACATGGCCGCGCCGGCGATCATCGGCGAGAGCAGCATGCCGGTGAAGGGGTAGAGCACCCCGGCGGCAATGGGGATGCACAGGGTGTTGTAGCCGAAGGCCCCCACCAGGTTCTGCTTGATATTGCGCAGGGTGATGCGGCTGATCTCGATGGCATCGGCGATGCCGTGCAAGGAGCTGCGCATCAGCGTGATGCCGGCGCTCTCGATGGCCACGTCGGTGCCCTGGCCGATGGCGAAGCCGACGTTGGCCCGGGCCAGGGCGGGGGCGTCGTTGATGCCGTCGCCCACCATGCCGACGACTTCCCCGGCCTGCTGCAGGCGCTCGATCTCGGCGTGCTTGTCCTCGGGCAAGAGCCCGGCGCGGAAGTCGTCGATGCCCACCTCGCGGGCGATGGCCGCGGCGGTGTGTTGGTTGTCGCCGGTCAGCATCACCACCCTGAGACCGTCGGCCTGGAGCCGCTTGACCGCTTCCACGGTGTCGGCTCGCAGCGGGTCGCTGATGCCGAACAGCGCGGCCAGCCGGCCATCCACGGCAAGGTAGACCACGGTGCGTGCCTTGCGCTCCAGCCCGCCGGCCAGCTCGTCACCGGCGGAGAGGTCGAGCCCCGCCTCGCGCAGCAATCGTGCATTGCCCAGCAGCAGCGCTTCGCCCTGCGGCCCGACGGCCTTCACGCCGCCGCCGGTGATGCTGTCGAAGTTGCTGATCTGCGGCACGCTGCCGGCGCCGGCCTGCTCGCTGCGCTCCTCCGAGTAGGCGAGCAGGGCGGCAGCCAGCGGATGTTCCGAGCCACGCTCCAGGGCTGCCACCAGCCCCAGCAGCGTCGTCTCGTCGCCCGAGAGAACGTGCGCCTCGGTGACCCGGGGCTTGCCTTCGGTCAGGGTACCGGTCTTGTCCACTACCAGGGTGGTGAGGCGGCTGGCGGTCTGCAGTGCCTCGCCGTTTCTTACCAGCACGCCGTGTTCGGCGGCCTTGCCCACGCCGATCATGGTGGAGATGGGCGTGGCCAGCCCTAGGGCGCAGGGGCAGGCGATGATCAGCACCGTGGTGGCGGTGACCAGCATGTGGATCAGCCGCGGCTCGACGCCGAAGTTGAACCAGGCAAGGGCCGTGAGCACGGCGATGATCATCACCGTGGGCACGAAGATGCTCGACACCTTGTCGGCCAGCTCGCCGATCGGCGGGCGCGAGTTCTGGGCCAGGGCGACCTGCTCGGTGATCTGCCCCAGGCGCGTGTCGGCACCCACGCGGGTGGCACGGTAGACCAGGCCGCCGCGACCGTTCACCGTGCCAGCACTGACGTCGTTGCCTTCGCCCTTGGCCACCGGCAGCGGCTCGCCGGTGAGCATCGATTCGTCGATGTGGCTGGCGCCGCTGGTGACCACGCCGTCCACCGGCAGGCGCTCGCCGGGGCGCACGCGGATGTGGTCGCCCTCGCGCACCTCCTCGATGGGCAGTTCGCACTCGTCGCCGTCGCGGATGACCCGCGCCGTGCGGCTCTGCAGGTCGAGCAGGCGCTTGAGCGCTTCGCTGGTGCGCCCGCGGGCACGCAGTTCGAGCGCATTGCCCAGCAGCACCAGGCCGATGATCATGGCCGAGGCCTCGAAATAGATGCCGTGGGCCACATGGGGCAGCCAGGGAGCGAAGGCCACCACCGCCATGGAGTAGAGCCAGGCGGTGCCGGTGCCCATGGCGATCAGGGTGTCCATGTTGGCCTGGTGATGCTTGAGGTTTTTCCAGGCGTTGACGAAGAAGTGCCGGCCCGGAACGACCAGGACCGCCAGCGTCAGCAGGCCGATCACCAGCCAGAAGAGCCGGCCGGTGCCGACCGGGTGGGGGTGATAGAAGAACATGCTGGCCATCAGCGGCACCGCCAGCGCCAGCGACCAGAAGCTGCCGCGCAGGCGGCGGCGATAGGTTTCGGCATCCTTGGCGGTCCGGGCCTCTTCGGCCTGACGCAGGTCGACGATGGGCTCGGCATCGTAGCCGGCCGCCTGAACGGCCTCGACCAGCGCCTCGGCATCGACGCGACCGTGCACTTGGGCGACCCGGGTGCCGAAGTTCACCGAAGCGGTCGCCACCCCCGGCGTGCGTGCCAGCGCCTGCTCCACGCTCTTCACGCAGCTGGCGCAGGTCATGCCCGAGATCGACAGGCGGTAAGTCACAGCGGCTTCACTTTCCCGGGTCACTGCCTCGCCGGCTGGCGCTTCGACAGCTGCTGCGTCGGGCTCATCGTCGGAGACGGCCCCGGGCGGATAGCCAGCCCCTTCCAGGGCACCATCGAGCTGATCGTCGTCGAGGGTGGTGTTCACCACCAAGCGCTTCTCGGCGGGAAAACCGGTGACCTCGGCCTCGGGATCGATGGCCTGGATCGCCTCGCGCATGCGTTTTACGCAGCCTTGGCAGTTCATGCCCGGTACGCTGCGCTCGAGTTCGTTAGTGTTCATTGCCTTTCCTCGCCGGCTCGGCAGCAGTGGGAGTGTGTCGCCTCGGGGAAGCTCTCGATCAGGCGGCACAGGCTGTGCCCATCTGGCGTGCCGTCGGGCATCTCGGCCCAGGTATCGAGTGCCTGCTCCATGCGCGCCGCCAGCGCTTCCAGCTCGCGAATCCGAGCACGGATCTGCGGCAACCGGCTGGCCAGCAGGTCTCGCACCATGGGGCAGGGCGAGTCGCCCTGGTCGGCATGGGAGAGGATGTCGCCGATCTCCGCTACGCTGAAGCCCAACGTGCGGGCGCGCTGGATGAAGCGCAGTCGCTCCAGGTCGGCCTGGTCGAAGAGCTGGTAACCGTTGTCCGGGTCGCGCCGCGGGCTCAGCAACCCCTCGCGGGTGTAGTGACGCACCGTCTCGGCGGTGACGTCGGCACGCCGGGCCAATTCGCTCACCTTCATGGGAAGCGCCTCCTGAAAAGAGTCTGGAGAGCAGTGTAAAACCTATGGGTAACACAAAGGTCAAGCGTGTTCGTGGAGGTGCCTGTTGCGCCGCACAATGGAAAAGTTCAGTGGCTTAGCCGAAAACACAACTAAAGTATTATAAATAATCGCATTAAAACGAACGTTTGGCCTTGATCCGAACGAATGTTTGTCGAAGACTGGTTAGGTAAGGCACCGCTCCGCTGTGAGGGCGGAACTATAACCAAGCTCCAGCTCGCATCTGGAAGAGGACGTCGAGACATGCAGAACAAGTTCAACAGGATCACCTGGGCCGTTGCCATCGCCGCTGCCGCCTTTGCCAGCCAGGCCAATGCCGGCGGCTACCAGATCAACGAACAGAGCGTCAGTGGCCAGGGCTACGGCCATGCCGGGCGGAGCTCCAACGTCAACGACGCCACCATCGTCTTCGGCAACCCGGCGGGCATGTCATTCCTCGACCGCGCCCAGATCACCGTCGGTGGGACCTATCTAAACGTTAATACCGATATCGACAACGCCACAGCTACGCGTAATGGAATGCCGGTTCACACCGATGGAACAGCGGAAGGAGATATTGTTCCGGGTACGCTGATTCCCTTTGCCTTTTATGCCCATCCGGTCAACGAACAGCTCGCCTTCGGCTTCGGTGTCTATGTCCCGTTCGGATCCAAGACCGAGTACGAGGACGGCTTCGTTGGCCGTAACCTGGGTAATTACACTGAGCTGAGAGTCATGAGCGCTCAGCCGACGGTTTCCTATCGCTTCAATGATCAGTGGTCCGTTGGTGCGGGCGTTACCTATAACCGTGTGGATGGGGAGTTGCATCGTCAAGTACCTAATAGCATGGATCCGGCAACCGATCTGGATGCGCGAATTGAGGGCGACGACGATGCTTGGGGCTATAACCTGGGTGTCATTTTCCAGCCTGTCCCGGAAACCACCTTGGGCCTGACCTATCGCTCCAAGGTCGATTACACGCTGACGGGTGACTTTCGGGCTAGAACAACCAACGACATGCCGCCTGGAGTATTTGGGCCGGGTCCGGTTCCTGCTGGAACTGAGCTCAGCGCTAGAGATGCCCAGCTTGATCTGACGACCCCAGAAACGATCAATTTCTCCATCACTCAGCAGATGAGCGATCGCCTGAAGCTCATGGCAGGCGCCTCTTGGGTTCGCTGGAGCCGTTTCGATGAAATTCGCGTGATCGATCCGAACGATCCGGGCGGTGATCCGATTACCCTTGAGCAGCAGGATTACTCCAATGCCTGGGCCTATGCTCTGGGCGGCGAATACCAGCTCAACCCGCAGCTGGCGCTGCGTGCGGGTGTGACGCTGGATTTCACGCCGACCAGCGATGAGTTCCGCAGCGCGCGGATCCCCTCTGATGATCGTCGGATCTTCTCAGTTGGTGCCGGCTGGACTCCGGTGGATAACCTGACGCTGGATCTTGCCTACTCCTACCTGACTGAGCGTAGCACTCACGTCGACCAGGAACGAACAGATCAGGGTGGCGCCATCACTTCCACCTACACCGCCGACTACAAGAACGAAGCCCACGGCTTCGGCGCTCAGCTGACCTACCGCTTCTGAGTCGGTCTAACGCTTGGTGAAGGCCAAGCGTTCGTTCAAGGCCCGGCAGTTCATTGACTGTCGGGCCTAGTTCGTTAGTAAACGGCTAGGCCGCCTGGTCGAGAAAGGCCGCCCGGATCAGCTCGCGGGTGTAGGCCTCTCGCGGCGAATGGAAGAGCGCCTCGGTGTCGCCCTGTTCGACGACGCGTCCCTCCTTCATGACCACGACGGTATCGGCCAGCGCGCGAACCACGGCAAGGTCGTGGCTGATGAAGAGATAGGTCAGTTCATGGCGCTGCTGTAGCGTGCGCAGCAGCTCGATCACGGTGGCCTGCACGGAGCGATCCAGCGCCGAGGTGGGCTCGTCCAGCAGCAGGAAGCGGGGCTTGAGTACCAGCGCCCGGGCAATGGCGATGCGCTGACGCTGGCCCCCGGAAAACTCGTGGGGGTAGCGCTGGCGCATGGCGGGATCGAGCGAGACCTCCTGAAGGGCTTCGGCAACACGCTCGATGCACTGCTTGCGAGTCAGCTCCGGATGATGCACGCGCAGCCCCTCGCTGACGATCTCACCGACGGTCATGCGTGGCGACAGGGATCCGAACGGGTCCTGGAACACCACCTGCATGCGTGAGCGCAGCGGACGCAGCGTGCTGCTGTCGAGGTGGGTCAGGTCGGTGTCCTCGAAATGCACCTCGCCCGAACTCTCCAGAAGCCTGAGCAGCGCGCGACCCAGGGTCGACTTGCCGGATCCCGATTCACCGACGATGCCTACCGTCTGGCCCTGGCGGATGGTCAGGTCGATACCGCGCACGGCATCGAAGTAGTCGGTGGGGCGAAACAGGCGTTTCTTGATGGCAAAACGAACCTTGAGATCGCGCGCCTGCATGATCACCGGCGCGCTTTCCGCTATCGGCGCCTTGCGTCCATGGGGCTCGGCGTCGATCAGCATGCGCGTATAATCGTGCCTGGGCGAGGCAAACAGCTCCCGGGTAGTGGCACTCTCGACCACCTCGCCGTGACGCATCACGCAGACCCGGTCGGCGAAGTGGCGCACGATACCCAGGTCGTGTGTGATAAACAGGATGGCCATGCCGTACTGGCGCTGGAGCCTCTTGAGCAGGCTCAGGATCTGCGCCTGCACGGTCACGTCCAGCGCCGTGGTGGGCTCGTCGGCGATCAGCAGTCGCGGCTCGCAGGCCAGCGCCATGGCGATCATCACCCGCTGGCGCTGGCCGCCGGAAAGCTCGTAAGGGTAGCTCGACACCCGTCTGTGCGGGTCGGGGATGCCGACCTGCTCGAACAGCTCGACCACACGCTGCCTGGCCGCCTGGCCACGCAGCGTGGTGTGCTTGTCGAGCACTTCGCGTACCTGACGGCCGATGCGCTGCAGCGGGTTTAGCGAGGTCATCGGCTCCTGGAAGATCATCGAGATCTCGTTGCCGCGAATGCGGCGCATGCGCCGGGAACTGACGCTTAGCAGCTCCTCCCGGCCCTGGCTGCCGTGCCAGTGAATGGCGCCCTGGGTCGAGGCGAACTCCGGCAGCAGGCGCAAGATGGCCGTGGAGGAGACCGACTTGCCCGAGCCGGACTCCCCTACCAGAGCCAGCGTCTCTCCCTCGCCGAGAGTGAAACTGACGTCCTTGACCGCGTTCACCCGGCTATTGTGCAGTTCGAAGTCGACCTGAAGGCGTTCGATTTCCAGCAGCGGTTTGGGCATGTGGGCCTCCATCAATGGGTACGGGGGTCGAGGGCGTCGCGCAGCCCGTCACCGAGGAAATTCAGGCACAGCAGGGTGGCGGCGAGGAACGTCGACGGCACCAGCAGCATCCAGGGGGCGCTCTGCATCGTGTCGACGCCCTCGCTGATCAGTACGCCCCAGCTGGTCATCGGCTCCTGCACCCCTAGCCCGAGAAACGACAGGAAACTCTCCAGTAGGATCACCTTGGGCACGGTGAGGGTGACGTAGACGATCACCGGCCCCAGGGTGTTGGGAATCAGGTGGCGCATGACGATGGTGCGTGATCTGACCCCCAGGGCGCGGGCGGCTTCGACGAACTCGCGGCGCTTCAGCGCCAGCGTCTGGCCGCGCACGATGCGTGACATGTCCAGCCACTCCACCGCGCCGATGGCGGCATAGATCAGCAGGATGTTGCGGCCGAACACCACCATCAGCAGGATCACCAGAAACATGAAGGGCAGCGAATACATGATGTCGACGAAGCGCATCATCAGGTTGTCCACGCGTCCGCCCAGGTAGCCGGCCACGGCGCCGTAGAGCACGCCGATCACCAGCGAGACGAAGGTGGCTACCAGGGCAACCGACAGTGAAATCTGGCCGCCGTAAAGCGTACGGGTCAGCAGATCGCGACCGTTGGCATCGGTGCCGGCCAGATGACCGTCCTCCAGGCTGGGGGGTGAACGGAAGGCGTCCCAGTTGACTTCATTGAGGCCCCAGGGCGTCAGCCAGGGGCCCGCTACGCAGGCGGCGGCGATGAAGATCAGCAGCACAAGGCTGACCATGGCGGCACGGTTTCGCTTGAGGCGCCGCCAGGCATCGCGGCCCAGGCTGTCGCCCGCCGACAGGTCGCCGGTATCGGAGGTAAGGGTCGTGGTATCAGTCGTCATAGCGGATCTGCGGGTCGAGGGCGGAATAGAGAAGGTCGACGATCAGGTTGAGCAGCACGATGAGGATGCCGTAGAACACCACCGTGCCCATCACCAGGGTGTAGTCGCGATTCAGCGCGGCCTGGACGAAATAGCGGCCGATGCCGGGAATGCCGAAGATCTGCTCGATCACCACCGAGCCGGTGATGATGCCGGCAATGGCCGGCCCCAGGTAGGACACCACCGGCAGCAGGGAGGGGCGCAGTGCGTGGCGCCAGATCACCTCGCGTTCGGAGAGCCCCTTGGCGCGGGCCGTACGAATGTAGTGGCTACCAAGTACCTCGATCATGCTGGCGCGGCTCATGCGGGCGATATAGGCCACCTGCTGGATCGACAGCGCTATCACCGGCAGCACCATGTTGCGCCAATGCCCGTCGTTCCAGCCCCCCACCGGTAGCCAGGCCAGCAGCACGCCGAACACCAGCGCCAGAACCGGTGCAATGACGAAATTGGGAATGGCGACCCCGGCCAGCGCGGTGCCCATCACCAGATAGTCGATGCTCGAGTTGCGATGCAGTGCGGCCAGGATACCCAGCGGCAGGCCCACGGCGATGGCCAGGGCGATGGCCCACAGGCCCAGCTCGAGGCTGACCGGGAAGCCCTGGGCGATCAGCTCGGTGACGGTGAAGTCCTTGTAGCGAAAAGAGGGGCCGAAGTCGCCCTGCAGTAGATTGCCCAGGTAGATGAAATACTGTCGCCACACCGGCTGGTCGAGATGATAGGCGGCACGCAGGTTGGCCTCGATCTCGGCCGGCAGCTGACGCTCGCCGTCGAACGGGCCACCCGGCGCCAGATGCATCAGGAAGAACGACAGCGTGATGACGATCAACAGGGTCGGAATCGCCTGTAACAGGCGCTTGGAAACGTAGATCAGCATGGCATTCCCCGGCCCCGGTTGCCCGGGGCCTCGTCAGGCGGATGGCGAGATCACTCTTCGAAGGAGACCCAGCGCGAGCGGTGGATGTCCTCGATGTTGTTCTCCCAGCCTTGCAGGGCGGGGTTCACCAGATTGCGTGACACGTAGTAGTAGATGGGCAGGGTGGCGCTGTCGGCCAGGGCGATGCGCTCGGCCTCGGCCATGATCTCGCCGCGGCGTTCGAGGTCCTGGGTCTCGGCAGCCTCGCGCATCAGCGCATCGAACTGCTCGTTGCTGTAGGCGCCGTAGTTGTTGCCCACGCCGCTCTCGAGCAGGCTGAGGAAGTTCTGGGCATCGTTGTAGTCGCCGATCCAGCCGGCGCGGCCGACGTCGAAGTCGCCCTGTCTCAGGTCGGTGTAGTGCACGGCGACCTCGGAGTTGAACAGGTCTACCTGAACGCCCAGCGGCTCCCACATGGCGCCGATGGCAATGGCCACCTGGCGGTGGTCCTCGCTGGTGTTGTAGCGCAGGCGCAGTTGCAGCGGGTTGTCGGGGCCGTAGCCAGCCTCGCTCATCAGCTCCCGGGCACGCTCCATGCGTTCATCCTGTGACAGCTCGGAAAACTCCAGCATCGCAGGTTCGTAGTGGCTGATACCCGGAGGCACGAAGCTGTAGGCCGGCACCTCTCCGGTGCCCAGAATCCGGTCGGTGATCACCTCGCGGCGCACGGCCAGGCTGAGGGCCTCGCGTACACGGGGGTCGGCGGTGGGGTGTCCTTCGCGGGTATTCAGCGTGTAGTAGTAGATGCCCAGGAAAGGCGCCGTGTGGGTAGCCTCGGGCAGGTTGTCGCGCAGCCAGCCATACTGCTGGGTGGGAAAGTCGCGAGCGACATCGATCTCGCCGGCACGAAAGCGGTTGAGTGCGGTATTGCGCTCCTCGATGGGGAAGTAGATCACCTGGTCGAGCGCGACGTTGTCGGCATCGTGGAAGTGCTCGTTGCGTACTACCTCGATGCGGGTCTGTGACTGCCAGCGCTGGATCTTGAACGGACCGTTGGAGACCAAATTGGCCGGCCGCGACCAGCGATCGCCGTGCTCCTTCACCACGTGCCGGGGTACCGGATAGGCGGTGTAGTGGGATAGCTGGTCGAGGAAATAGGGGGTCGAGCGCTCCAGGGTGATCCGCAAGGTATGATTGTCCAGCGCCTCGATGCCCAGGGTCTCGGGCTCCGCGTCGCCGCCGTAGACCACCTCGGCGTTCTTCACTGGGTAGAGCAGGTAGGCGTAGTCTGCGGCCGTGGCCGGGTCGAGGATGCGCCGGAAGGCGAAGACGAAGTCCTCGGCGGTGACCGGCTCGCCGTCGGACCAGCGGGCGTTTTCGCGCAGCCGGAAGATGTAGACCGTGCCGTCCTCGGATATCTCCCACGACTCGGCCACACCGGGAATTCTCTCGCCATTCGCGGCCTCGGTGATCAGCCCCTCGAAGAGATCGCCGGCCACATCGTTCTCCCAGGTCCCGCTGATCTTGTGTGGATCGAGGGAGGAGGGCTCGCCCATGGTGGCGATACGCAGGGTGTCGGCCTGGAGAGGCAGCGCGGCGAGGCCTGCTGCCATAACTGCCGTGCACAGGGCGGGGCGTAGGCGAACGAACGAAATCATTAGAATGTTTCTCCTTGGATCTTGTTATTGGGCGGCATATCCACTGCCAGATCCCATGAAAGATAGTAGAAAAAACCATAGCGAATCTGTGCGATATCCTCCCGATGGTTTGTAGGAGATCTATGACAGTGTCAGCCGACAAGGATGCGCCCCAGCGGCAAGTTCGCTACAATAATCGCCTTTTCCGCGCCGTCCGCACATGGTTCGTATCCTTCGGGCGGCGTCGTTATTCCCAAGCGATTCAGGCGAGCGAGCCCATGCTGGAAACCAACCCCATTCACAACCTCATCAAGGACCTGGCCGAACGGACAGACGTCCTGAGGGGGTATCTTTGACTATGCCGAACGCAAGGATCGGCTAGAAGAAGTCTCCCGCGAACTGGAAGACCCCAACGTCTGGAACGACCCCGACTACGCCCAGAAGCTCGGCAAGGAGCGCGCCTCCCTCGAGCTGGTGGTCGAGACCATCGACGAGCTCGACCAGGGCCTGGCGGATAGTCGCGACCTGCTCGAGTTGGCCGAGATGGAGGAGGACGAGGAGACCGTCGAGGAGGTCAAGAAGGAGCTGGACGGGCTCCAGGAGAGCCTGGCGAAGCTCGAGTTCCGGCGCATGTTCTCCGGCGAGATGGACGCCAACAACGCCTACCTCGACATCCAGGCCGGCTCCGGTGGCACCGAGGCCCAGGACTGGGCCAACATGCTGCTGCGCATGTACCTGCGCTGGGCCGAGCATCACGGCTTCAAGGCCGAGATTACCGAACTCTCCGCCGGTGAGGTGGCGGGTATCAAGTCGGCTACGATTCACGTGCAGGGCGACCACGCCTTCGGCTGGCTGCGCACCGAGACCGGGGTGCACCGCCTGGTGCGCAAGAGCCCGTTCGACTCCGGCGGCCGCCGCCACACTTCGTTCGCCTCGGTGTTCCTGTCGCCGGAGATCGACGACAGCTTCGAGGTCGAGATCAACCCGGCGGACCTGCGCGTCGACACCTACCGCTCCAGCGGCGCCGGCGGCCAGCACGTCAACACCACCGACTCGGCGGTGCGCATCACCCACGAGCCCACCGGCATCGTGGTGGCCTGTCAGAGCCAGCGCAGCCAGCACGCCAACCGCGACTTCGCCATGAAGCAGCTCAAGGCGAAGCTGTGGGAGCACGAGATGGAGAAGCGCAATGCCGCCAAGCAGGAGGCGGAAGACTCCAAGGCCGACATCGGCTGGGGCAGCCAGATCCGCTCCTACGTGCTCGACGATCAGCGCATCAAGGACCTGCGCACCGGCGTGCAGACCAGCAACTGCGACCGTGTGCTGGACGGCGATCTTGACGCCTTCATCGAAGCCAGCTTGAAGCAGGGCTTGTAACCGGCGCCCATTGCACACGCCGCTGCTGCGAAGCCCCTCC
The DNA here is from genome assembly GCF_013697085.1 of Billgrantia kenyensis. GTDB lineage: Bacteria > Pseudomonadota > Gammaproteobacteria > Pseudomonadales > Halomonadaceae > Halomonas > Halomonas kenyensis. Next base: position 167,892 of record NZ_JACEFT010000003.1, on the reverse strand, counting down.
ACTGCTCGGCCTGCGAACCCGGGCAGAGTGTTGAGGGGCGCCTTGTCTCAGCTTCGCTCGCGCGGCTCTGGTCGCGCTTACACCACCGCATATTGTGACTGCTAACAGGTAGCGACATGGCCAACGAGAGCTCTTCACCGGACAGCCCCCAGACCGACGATAATCGCCTGATCGCCGAGCGCCGGGCCAAGCTGGCCGCGCGCCGCGAGCTTGCCGCCGCCACCGGCGGCAGCGCCTTTCCCAATGACTTTCGCCGCGACAGCCTGGCAGCCGACCTGATTGCCGAGCTGGGCGAGAAGGACAAGGGCGAGCTGGAAGCGCTTGATCGCCCGGCGGCGGTGGCCGGGCGCATCATGCGCAAGCGCGGGCCGTTCCTGGTGATCCAGGACCCCTCCGGCACGATCCAGCTCTATGTCGACAAGAAGGGGCTGCCGGAAGCGGTGCTCGAGGACATCAAGAGCTGGGACATCGGCGACATCGTGGCGGCGCGGGGGCCGGTGCACAAGTCGGGCAAGGGCGATCTCTACGTGATGATGCAGGAGGCCAGGCTGCTGACCAAGAGCCTGCGCCCGCTGCCGGACAAGTTCCACGGCCTGACCGACCTGGAAGCGCGCTACCGCCAGCGCTACGTCGACCTGATCATGAACCCCGACTCGCGCAAGGTGTTCGAGACCCGTGCCGGAGTGATCAGCGCCATGCGCCGCTTCTTCGAGGAGCGCGGCTTCATGGAGGTGGAAACCCCCATGCTGCAGCCGATTCCCGGCGGTGCCACCGCGCGCCCCTTCATCACCCACCACAATGCGCTGGACATCGACATGTACCTGCGCATCGCGCCCGAACTCTACCTCAAGCGCCTGGTGGTGGGCGGTTTCGAGAAGGTCTTCGAGATCAACCGCAACTTCCGCAACGAGGGGCTGTCGACCCGGCACAACCCCGAGTTCACCATGGTCGAGTTCTACCAGGCCCACGCCAACCATCATGACCTGATGGATCTCACCGAGGAGATGCTGCGCGGCATCTGCCGGCAGGTGCTGGGCACCACCACCGTGGTCAATACCGTGCGCAACGCCGAGGGCGAGGTACTCGAGACCTACGAGTACGACTTCGGCAAGCCGCTCAAGCGTATCAGCGTGTTCGACTCGATTCTCGAGTACAACCCCGACATCCACGCCGAGGCGCTGTCCGACGAGGCCGCCGCGCGGCAGATCGCCGAGCGGCTGGACATCGATGTCAAGGATGGCTGGGGCCTGGGCAAGATCCAGATCGAGATCTTCGAGAAGACCGTCGAGCACCGCCTGAAGGATCCGACCTTCATCACCGACTACCCCACCGAGGTGAGTCCGCTGGCGCGGCGTAACGACAGCAACCCGTTCGTCACCGAGCGCTTCGAGTTCTTCGTCGGCGGGCGCGAGATCGCCAACGGCTTCTCGGAGCTCAACGACGCCGAGGACCAGGCCGAACGCTTCCGCGCCCAGGCGGCGGAGAAGGAGGCCGGCGACCTCGAGGCGATGTACTACGACGCCGACTACGTGCGCGCGCTGGAGTACGGCATGCCGCCCACCGCCGGCGAAGGCATCGGCATCGACCGCCTGGTGATGCTGTTCACCGACAGCGCTTCAATTCGAGATGTGTTGCTGTTCCCGGCCATGCGCCCCGAGGTGGAGTGAAGGGGCTGCGCTTCGGCCAGGCGTCTGCTTGCCTGGCCGAGGCTTGACTCGCTTTTCCGGCCTTGGCGGGGCGATTGCACGTCGTGCATCGCGAACTACGCTGTAAACCCTTCCCTGGGCGCTCCAATTTTCCTGCTACGCTTTCGCATCCTGCTTCGCGTGCAGGGCCAGGGCTGGCCATCCATGGCCAGCCCGTTCGGAGCGAACTCCTCACCCATGAAAAATGAGGTTCGCTCACGCACGACCTGCAATCACTCGCTCGGCGCCTTGTAGCCGACTGAGTGAAAAGGCGGAAGTATTGGTAAGCGGCGGCGCTAGCGCCCATAATGATCACCGTTTCGACGTCGAGGAGACCGTGATGAAACTGCTCAACCGCTCCGCCCTGAGCGTCAGGCCGACCCGGCACTTCGTGGAATGGATCAATGCGCTGGAGCCCACCATGGGGGAGGACGACCTCACCCTGGCCGACGTCGAACGTGAAAGCACGGTCTATCTGATTCCCGAGATGGACACCCCGGAGGCCCTGGAGGCCTTCGTGCGCGAGCGCTATCTCGAGATCCTCGAGACCGAGCTGCGCGCCTGGGAAGAGGATGAGCGGCAGTGGCCCGAGGCTCTGGACTGGGTCCTGTTCCAGCGCTTCCTGCAGGTCGAGCACAGCTATCTGGCCATCGACCTGGACGACGAGACCGCGCTGGAGATCTCCGAGGTCGACGATACCCTACTGCTGGAAACCGACCAGGATTAACCGCCTTTTCTGAAGCATCACGAGAAAACCGGCTGCGGCCGGTTTTCTCGTTACGACACCTGATGATGGAATAGAATGAGCCGACTCTTTTCGACTCGGCCCGGCGACGACGGCTTGCCGGGACCCGAGCGGCGCCTGGCGGTACTGGCGCTGATTCTCGGTACCCTGATGGCCGTGGTGGACGTCACCATGGTCAATATCGCGCTGCCCTCCATTGCGCGCGACCTCGATGTGTCTGCCGCCCGGGCGGTATGGGTCACCAATCTCTACCAGATCGTCTGCGCCGCCTTCCTGCTGGTGTGCGCCTCCTTCAGCGAGATGATCAGCCGCCGGCGTCTCTACGTGGCGGGCCTGGCGCTGTTCGTGTTCGCCTCGCTGGGCGCGGCGCTGTCGCGCAGCCTGGAGTGGCTGCTGGTGTTTCGCGCCCTGCAGGGGCTGGGAGCGGCGGCCACGCTCTCCATCGGTCCGTCGCTCTACCGCTCGATCTTCCCCACCCGGCTGTTGGGCAGTGCCCTGGGCCTCTCGGCGCTGGTGGTGGCGGGCGGCTATGCCGCCGGGCCGGCGGTGGGCGGGCTGGTGCTGTCGGTGGCGAGCTGGCCCTGGCTGTTCGCCCTGCATCTGCCGCTGGGCCTGGTCTCGCTGTGGCTGGCCTGGCGCGCCATGCCGCGCGAGAAGGGGCGACGCGGGGGCTTCGACGGCCGCGGTGCGCTGGGCTCGGTGATCATGCTGGGCAGTTTCTTCCTGGCCATGGACACCGTGGCACACGGGGCGCCGCTGTGGCAGGCCCTGGCCTGGTTAGCGCTGAGCCTCGTGACCGGCTACTTGTTCCTGCGCCGCCAGCGCCGGGCCAGCCACCCGCTGTTGCCGCCTCGGCTGTTCCAGGTCAGCCGCTTTCGCCTGGCAGTGTCCGCCTCGGGCCTGGCCTTCGTCGGCCAAGGGCTCGCCTTCGTCGCGCTGTCGTTTCTCTACCAGCAGGAGATGGGCTTCTCGCCGCTGCACACGGCCTGGCTGTTCACCCCCTGGCCGCTTGCCATCATGCTGGTGGGGCCCATCGCCGGGCGCCTAGCCGATCGCACCAACCCCAGCATCATGGCCAGCTTGGGGCTGGTATTGCTGATGCTGGGGCTCGCCTCGCTGGCGCTGCTGCCTGAAGATGCCGGCATCCTCGACAGCCTGTGGCGAACGGCCCTCTGCGGTATCGGCTTCGGACTGTTCCAGCCGCCCAACAACCGCGAGATGATGACCAGCGCGCCGCGTGAGCTCAGCACCAGCGCCTCGGGCGTGCTGAGTACCACGCGCACCGTGGGCCAGTCGCTGGGCGTGGCGCTGGTAGGAGCCTTCATGGCCGCCAATGCCCCGGTGCAGATCACCCTGTGGGTCGGCTGTCTGGCCTGCCTGCTGGCGCTTGGCTTCAGCCTGGCGCGAATCCGTGTGTCCGGCGCCGCGCGCAAGGCGAGTGTCGGCGAGGCGCCATCCCGGGTGCAGTCGCCGCCCAAGCGAGTACAATGAACTCTCCACGCATGACCGAGGAGCCCTCATGAGCATTCAGGCCGCCATCGAAGAGAAACTGCAGGCCCTCGAGCCCTCCTACCTGGCGGTGGAGAACGAGAGCCATCGGCACGCGGTGCCTGCCAATTCCGAGACCCACTTCAAGGTCACGGTAGTCTCCGAGCACTTCCAGGGACTGATGCCGGTAAAGCGCCACCAGCGCCTCTATGCGCTGCTGGCCGATGAGCTGGCTGGGCCGGTGCACGCTCTGGCGCTGCACCTCTACACCCCCAGTGAATGGCAGAGCCGCGGCGAGGCTCGTCCCGATTCTCCCGACTGTCGTGGCGCCGGCGCGTGACGACCGAGCCGCAGCGCCTGCAGTACCTGGAGGCAATGGGATTGACCGCCTGGGTGGCGCGCTACCAGCTGCCTCATGCGCGACCGAGCGAGGCGTGCGAGTGGCAGCTGCCCGAGCGGGAGGCGCCCGCGCCGCCGGCCGAGCGCCTGCATGCGCTGCTCGACGAGGCCGAAGAGGCAGCCCAGCAGCCCCCAAAACCGGCAGCGGAGCCGCCGCGTGCGGTGCCGGCCAGGAGGGCTAGGCAGCTGCTGGGTATCGAGCCCGCCAACGACGAGGCAGCTCCGGTAGCCGACAGCGAGGTGGTGGAGGAACTGCCGCGCCAGGTCCAGGAGCCGCTGCGCTTTACCCTTCAGGTCGGCAGTCTGGCAGGGCGTTGGCTGGTCATCGTGCCGGGGGAAGCGGCGCCGGACGCCAGCCAGGGACAGTTGCTGTCCAACCTGCTGCAGGCAGGCGGTATCCCGATTCCGTCCCCCCTGGTCTTCGAAACGTTTCGTTGGCCACCCATGGAGAACCTGCCCGTCGAGGCACCGCTGGACGAGGCGCGCCAGGGCCTGCACGCCTTCATCGAAGGCACGCGTCGCCGCGGCTGGGCACCCGAGAGAATCCTGATTTTCGGCCGGGATGCCGACCTCGAGCGCCTGCTCGATTTGCAGCAGGGACATTTCGAGCTCCAGGGGCTAGTCGGGTGGCAGGGGCCAGGCCTGGCCGAGCTGGCGCGCAGCGCGCAGGCCAAGCGTGAGCTGTGGCCGAGCCTGCTCGAATGGCAGCGGGTCTGGTCGGAGGCCACCGAGGCCGATGATTGAACCCGTCCTGCGTGTCCTGGAACGCGTGGATCTGCAGCGACTGGAGGCACTCGAGCGGCAACAGGCGAAGCCCTGGTCGCGTGATCAGCTCGCCGCGGCACTCGAAGACGAAGCCGCCTGCGTGCTGGGCGCAGCGATCGAGGGCGAACTGATCGGTCATGCGGTGGTTGCCAGGCTGCCCTTCGAGGCCGAGCTGCAGGCCATGCTGGTGACGCCTGGCATGCGTCGGCATGGCCTGGGAGGTCGCTTGCTTCAGGAGGTCATCGAGCAGGGCCGGCGCTGGGGCAGCGAACGGCTGCTGCTCGAAGTGAGGGCGGGCAATGCTGTGGCCATCGGCCTTTACCGCAAGGCGGGGTTCGGCGAGGACGGACGGCGGCGAGGCTACTACCCGCCGCATCCCGGGGCGACCGACGCGACAAGAGAGGATGCCATCCTGATGTCGCGCCCTCTGTGACAGAGCCTCGAGGGCAGCTCGGTCAGGGCTCGGCTTTTTCTGTCTCGACTTCGTCGAACTTGCCCAGCAGGGCGGTGAGGCGGCGCTCCCACTCTTCGCGCTCCTGCTTCAGCCGGCTGTTTTCCTCGCGCAGCTCCTCCGCCTCCATTTTCAGCAACTCCAGGGCCTCGACGGCACTGGCCACTTTCTGCTCGAGCCGGTTGAAGAGATCGGTGCTCATCGTATTCTCCTGAGATGACATGCTGCGATAGCGGGCCCTGCCCGCGATGACTCCGTTGCGCAGCGTACCGCCGAGAACCTCGGCTCGGCAAGCGTAGCCGAACGGCGACGCCGGTTTAATCGATGCCCGGTGGCAGGCGGCGGTAGAGCCTGCCGGTGCTGTCGCCGGCACGCACTTCCCGGTGCAGCGACCAGCGGTCTGGGACGCTCACCTCGAGCTCCGTCTCGGTTTCTACATAGATCCAGGCCTCCGGCGCCAGCCAGCCCTGTTCCAGGCGCTTGCAGCAGGGTGTCGCCAGGCCCTGGCGAAAGGGCGGGTCGAGAAAGACGAGCGTGAAGGCGGAATCTCCGGTCGGGCCGGCGGCGAGGTGGGCGAGGACGTCGCCGGTCAGGACCTGGCCCCGGTCGGCGGCACCGAGGGTGTGCAGGTTGTCCTCCAGCGCCCCGGCGACCTTGGGATCGCGCTCGACGAACAGCGCCCTGGCAGCGCCTCTCGAGAGCGCCTCCAGGCCCAGCGCACCGGTGCCGGCGAACAGGTCCAGCACGCGGGCGCCGGGGGTGGCGGCGGCCAGCCAGTTGAACAGGGTCTCACGCACCCGGTCGGGCGTGGGACGAAGGCCGGGGCTGTCGAGTACCGGCAGCAGCCGGCGGCGATACTCGCCGCCGATGATGCGCAGGCGGCCGCTGCCCTTGGGCGAGCGAGCACCGGGACGGGGGCGGGAACGGGGAGAGGAGCGGCGACGTGTCATGGGCGCGAATTGTACCCGCCGTCTTGTCCACAGTCATGATGCGCGGTGTTAGGATGTAGCGATCATTCACCCGTGAGGCTGAATTCCCCCATGTTCGGTTTTTTCAAGCGCAAGAAGCAGCAGGAACAGCAGCAGGACGAGCTGAAAGATCAGCAGCCGACCCAGCCCGAAGAGCAGTCCGAAGCGCCGTCCGAAGAAGAGCGGGCGAGCGAGGAGCGGGACGAGTCGCCTGCGCCGTTTGAGGAGGGACCTGTCGACGAGGAGCGAACCGGCCCCGAAGCGGCCCCCGCCGAACCGGATGTCGTCGACGCCCCTGCCCCCGAGGAGCGGGCCATGGCCGGCCCCGCTGCCGACGAGACGCGCGAACAGACCGAGGCGGTGGAGACGTTAGGCCAGGAAGAGGAGAACGCCGCGCTCCGCGAGGAGGCGCTTGCGCCCGAGACCGCGTCTGGGCCAGCCGAGGCTGAGCCTCCGGCGCCCGATCCGGAACCCGCGCCCGAACCCGAGCGTGCGCCGCTACAGGAGAAACCCGTCGCCGAGAAGAAGGGCTGGTTTGCGCGCATCCGTTCGGGCCTGGGCAAGACCCGCGCCAACCTGGCCGAGGGTGTCGCCGGGCTTTTCCTGGGCAAGAAGCAGATCGACGACGAGCTGATCGAGGATCTCGAGACCCAGCTGCTGATGGCCGACGTGGGCATCGAGGCCACCACCGAGATCATCGACCGCCTCACCGAGCGCGTCTCGCGCAAGGAGCTCAAGGAGCCTCAGGCACTCTACCGCGCGCTGCAGGATGAGCTGGCAGTGATGCTCGATGCCGTGTCCAAGCCGCTGGCCCTGCCGGCCAAGGGTGCAGGTCCCTTCGTGATCCTGGTGGTGGGCGTCAACGGCGTGGGCAAGACCACCACCATCGGCAAGCTGGCCCAGCGCTTCCAGCGTGAAGGGCGCAGCGTGATGCTCGCCGCCGGCGATACCTTCCGTGCCGCTGCGGTCGAGCAGCTCAAGGTATGGGGCGAGCGCAACGACGTGCCGGTCATCGCCCAGCATACCGGCGCCGACAGCGCCTCGGTGGTCTACGACGCCGTGGCGGCGGCCAAGGCGCGCAAGGTCGACGTGCTGATCGCAGACACCGCCGGGCGCCTGCACAACAAGGCGCACCTGATGGAGGAGCTCAAGAAGGTGCACCGGGTGATGGGCAAGCTCGACGACACGGCACCCCACGAGGTGATGCTGGTGCTCGATGCCGGCACCGGACAGAACGCGCTGTCCCAGGCCAGCACTTTCAACGAGGCGGTGCCGGTCACCGGCATTACCCTGACCAAGCTCGACGGTACCGCCAAGGGCGGCATCATCTTCGCCCTGGCCAAGCAGCTCGGCACGCCGATTCGCTTCATCGGCGTAGGCGAGGGGCTGGACGACCTGCGCCCGTTCGAGGCCCGCGACTTCGTCGACGCGCTGTTCGATCAGGGCGAGGAGGGTAGCGACGCCACGTCATGATCCTCTTCGAGCATGTGGGCAAGCGCTATGGCGGGCGCTTCGAAGCGTTGGCCAACATCGACTTCCGCGTTCAGCGCGGCGAAATGGTCTTCCTGACCGGTCATTCCGGCGCGGGGAAGAGTTCGCTGCTGCGCCTGATCATGCTGCTCGAGCGGCCGACCCGTGGGCGAGTGCTGGTCGCCGGGCACGATATCGGTCGCCTGCACCCCAGCCAGGTGCCGTTCTACCGGCGCCAGATCGGCGTGGTGTTCCAGGATCATCAGCTGCTGCACGACCGCTCGATCTTTCACAACGTGGCGCTGCCGCTGGAGATACGCGGCTTCGATCCCCGCGAGGCGGCACGCCGGGTGCGGGCGGCGCTGGACAAGGTCGGCCTGCTGCATCGCGAGAAGGCGCTGCCGATCGAGCTTTCCGGCGGTGAGCAGCAGCGCGTGGGCATCGCCCGGGCGGTGGTCAACAAGCCGTCGCTGCTGCTGGCCGACGAGCCCACCGGCAACCTCGACCCGCAGCTCTCGGCCGACATCATGGCGCTGTTCGAGGACTTCAATCGCATCGGCACCACGGTGATGATCGCCAGCCACGACCTGGCGCTGATCGCGCGCCTGCGTCATCGCGTGCTGCGCCTGCGCGATGGGCGCCTGGTGGGCGACGAGGACGCCGCATGAGCCGCCAGCCTTCCGCGTCGCCGCGTGGCGCCCGCAGCCAGCGCACTCGCTCATCGAGCCGCGTTCGCGGCTGGCTGAGGCATCATCGTGCGATGTGCCTCGACAGCGCCCGAAGGCTGCTGCGCGCGCCTGTCGGCAGCCTGCTCACCATGCTGGCCATTGCCATCGCCCTGGTGCTTCCGGCGGCGCTGTGGCTGGCCCTGGACAGCGCCCGCCTGCTGGATGCCGAGCTCGAGGAGAGCGCCACGCTCACCGTCTACCTGGAGCATCACGTCGACGACGCCCAGGCCGAGCGCATCGATGAGGCGGTGGCTGCCCACGAAGGTATCGTTCGTACCCGGCTGATCACTGCCGCCGAGGGCATGGCCGAGTTCCAGCAGGCCCTGGGCCTGGCTGACGCCCTGGGCCGGCTCGAGGACAATCCCCTGCCGGCCAGCATCGTGGTGGTGCCGATCGACCCGGCGCCCGAGGCGGTGCGGGAGTTGGCGAGCGAGCTCGAGGCGTTGAGCGGCGTCGACGAGGTGCGCCTCGACCTGGCCTGGCTCGAGCGGTTGAGGAACCTGGCCGAGCTCGGCAGCCGCCTGGCGCTGGCGCTGGGGGTGCTGTTCGGGCTGGGTGTGCTGCTGGTGGTGGGCAATACCATCCGCCTGGCGGTGGAAAGCCGCCGCCAGGAGATCGAGGTGGTGATGCTGATTGGGGCGACCCACGGCTTCGTACGCCGTCCCTTCCTTTATAGCGGCGCTTGGTACGGCCTCGGCGGTGGCCTGCTTGCCTGGGGGCTGCTGGGGCTCGGCAACCAGTGGCTGGCAATGCCGGTCAGTGCGCTGGCGGCCAGCTACGGCGCCACCTATACGCTGCCCAGCCTGGGCCCGGAGGGCTCGGCAACGCTGCTTCTGTGCAGTACACTATTGGGCTGGCTGGGTGCCTGGATCGCGGTGAGCCGCCACCTCGCGGAGGTTCGGCCACGATAAGGCGCGGAGGTTCGGCCGCTGCGCTGGCATGCCGGCAAGGCGTCTGCCACGCTATCGCCAGCCACGGAACATTTTTGGCTATTGTTCGTCTAACCAGGCGGTTGGAACTTATATTAGGTTTTCAAGGAGACAACCTGCAATGAGCACCAGTCTTCTACCGGTGGGTCAGCTCTCCCCGGGGCATGACCTCAACGGGTACATCCAGGCGGTCAACGGCATCCCCATGCTCACCGCTGAGGAAGAGCGCGAGCTCGCCTTCCGCCTTCATGACGAGGGCGACCTGGAGGCGGCGCGTCGCCTGGTGCTGTCGCATCTGCGCTTCGTCGTTCACATCGCGCGCAGCTACTCCGGCTACGGCCTCCCCCAGGCCGACCTGATCCAGGAAGGCAACGTCGGTCTGATGAAGGCCGTCAAGCGCTTCGATCCCAACCAGGGGGTTCGGCTGGTCTCCTTCGCCGTACACTGGATCAAGGCCGAGATCCACGAGTTCGTGCTGCGCAACTGGCGCATTGTCAAGATCGCCACCACCAAGGCCCAGCGCAAGCTGTTCTTCAATCTGCGTAGCGCCAAGAAGCGCCTGGCCTGGCTCAACAACGACGAGGTCGATGCCATCGCCCGCGATCTCGACGTCAAGCCCGAGGTGGTGCGCGAGATGGAAGGCCGGCTCTCGGCTCACGATGCCGGTTTCGACGCCTCGCCTAGCGATGACGAGGATGCGGTCTACCAGGCGCCGGTCCACTACCTGGATGACGCCGGGGCCGATCCCGCCACCCAGCTCGAGGACAGTGACTGGGAGGACGACGCCAACCGCCGCCTGAAGGTGGCGCTGGAGGCGCTTGACGAGCGCTCCCGCGATATTCTGCAGCGCCGCTGGCTGGCCGAAGACAAGGCCACCCTGCACGAGCTGGCCGACGTCTACGGCGTCTCCGCCGAGCGTATTCGCCAGCTCGAGAAGAACGCCATGAAGAAGATTCGCCAGCAGCTGGGCGACGCCCTGGCCGCCTGATCCTGTTGGCGTGTCAATCAGGAAGCCCCGGTTCCGTGAACCGGGGCTTTTGCGTATTGCTCGGGAACTAGGCGCTCTGGGTGATCGGCGCGCGCATCAGCTGGGCCGAGAGCAAGGCCCACTGGTCGTCCCAGTGCTCGGTGGGGCGGCGCTGGAAGTCGCTGCGCACGTACTGCGAGATGCGCCCCTCTGCTACGGCCATCAGCAAGTTGGCGGTGGCCGACACCGGCAGCACGGTACGACGCCGTTCATGGAGCTCCGCCTCGCGCAGGATCTGCTTGAGCTGGGTTTCCACGCGCTCGAACAGCTGGTGGATGCGCAGTCGCAGACGGGCAGTCTCGCCGGTCAGCACGTCCCCCTCCAGCAAGCGTGAAAGGCCTGGGTTCTTCTCGGCGAAGGCCAGCAGCAATACGAGGATCTGTCCGCAGCGCGGCACGGCTTCCCGGGCCTCTTCGAGGATCCGGTTGATGCGTTCGAACAGGGTTTCCTCGATGAACGAGATCAGCCCCTCGAACATGCGTGCCTTGCTCGGAAAGTGGCGGTAGAGCGCGGCTTCGGAAACGCCCACCTGGCGCGCCAGTGCGGCGATGGTGATGCGCTTGCCGCTGTCTTCTTCCAGCATCAGGGCAAGCGCCTGCAAGATCTGCTCGCGCCGGCTTGATATCGGTGTTGCCTGCGTCATGTTGAAGTATGTCTTCTGGTTATTGGATGGCCTTTGGCCTCCGCCCGGCATGTCGCGGGTGAAAAGACCCCTCAGGCGTTATCGTTCCCTTGTTGGGCGGCATCGGTAATCAGGGTGCCCACCCCGGCGTTGGTGAATATCTCCAGCAGCGTGGCGTGTGGCACGCGCCCGTCGATGATGTGAGCGCTGCGCACGCCCCCCTTGACGGCCTCGAGGGCACAGCGAATCTTGGGTAGCATACCACCATGAATGGTACCGTCGCTGATCAGTTCGTCCACCTGGGTGGTGGTCAGCCCGGTCAGCACCTCGCCCTCGGCGTTCATCAGGCCGGCCACGTTGGTCAGCAACATCAGCTTCTCCGCCCCCAGCGCTTCGGCCACCTTGCCTGCTACCAGGTCGGCGTTGATGTTGTAGCTGTGGCCCTCGGCGTCGACCCCGATCGGCGCTATGACCGGAATGAAGTCACGCTCGGCGAGCATCTCGATGAGATCGGTGGAGACATGCTCCACCTCGCCCACGTGGCCGATGTCGATGATCTCGGGGGCGGTCATCTCGGGGGTCTGGTGCTCCACCTTGAGCTGGCGAGCACGGATCTGGGCGCCGTCCTTGCCGGTAAGGCCGATCGCCTTGCCGCCGCACTGATTGATCAGGTTGACGATCCCCTTGTTGACCAGCCCGCCGAGAACCATCTCGACCACGTCCATGGTCTGCGAGTCGGTGACCCGCATGCCGTTGACGAAACGCGACTCGATGCTGAGCTTCTTGAGCAGATCGCCGATCTGCGGCCCGCCGCCGTGCACCACCACGGGGTTGATGCCCACCTCCTTCATCAACACCATGTTGCGCGCGAAGGAGTCGATCAGGGTGTCTTCCGTCATGGCATTGCCGCCGTACTTGACGACGACGGTCTTGCCGGTGAAGCGCTGGATATAGGGAAGTGCTTCGGAGAGCACTTCCACTACCAGCCGCGGGTCACGAGTCGTTTCGGTCATGGTCCTTCCTTCAATGAACGAGGCGCTGCCGTCAGCTTGGCAGCGTCAGCGCCGGGTCGACCTGCTTGAGGGCGTCGGCGAAGCAGTGGCGGATACGTTCGAGCGCCGCGTCGCTCTTGCCCTCGAAGCGCAGGACCAGCACCGGCGTGGTGTTGGAGGCGCGGCACAGGCCCCAGCCGTCCGGGTAGTCGACGCGGATGCCGTCGAGGGTGGTCTTGACGCCATCGTCGCCGAAGTCGCCCTGCCGGGCCAGCTTGTCGACCAGCTCGAACTTGTTCTCGTCGGTGACGTGGACGTTGATCTCGGGCGTGCCGATATCCTGCGGGTAGCGGGCGAAGAAGGTGTCGGCGTCCTGGTCCTGCTTGGAGAGAATCTCCAGCAGCCGGGCGGCGCCATAGATGCCGTCGTCGAAGCCGTACCAGCGCTCCTGGAAGAAGATGTGGCCGCTCATCTCGCCGGCGAGCTGGGCGCCGGTTTCCTTCATGCGCGCCTTGATCAGCGAGTGGCCGGTACGCCACATCTCCGGGGTGCCGCCGGCCTGCTCGACCACCTGGGCCAGGTTGCCGGTGCACTTGACGTCGAAGATCACCCGGGCGCCCGGGTTGCGCGACAGCATGTCCTCGGCGAACGCCATCATCAGGTGGTCCGGATAGATCAGCTCGCCGCTAGGCGTGACCACGCCGAGGCGGTCGCCGTCACCGTCGAAGGCCAGGCCGATGTCGGCGCCGGTTTCCTTCACCGTGCGGATCACGTCCTGCAGGTTCTCGAGTTTGCCGGGATCGGGATGATGGTTCGGGAAGTTGCCGTCGATCTCGGCAAACAGCGGAATCGTCTCGGCACCGAGCTTCTCGATCAGCTTGGGTCCCAGTTCGCCGGCCACGCCGTTGCCGCAATCCACCACGGCCTTGATCGGGCGGTCAAGCGTGACGTCGCCGACAATACGTTCGAGGTAGGCATCGCGTACATCCTCCTGGCGCACGCTGCCCTGGCCTTGCTCCAGGTCGCCGGATTCGATGCGGCGGTAGAGCGCCGTGATCGCCTCGCCGGAGAGGGTCTCGCCGCCCAGCACGATCTTGAAGCCGTTGTAGTCGGGCGGGTTGTGGCTGCCGGTGACCATCACGCCCGAGGCGGTGCCCTCGAGCAGGTGAGTGGCGAAGTAGAGCACGGGGGTGGGCACCATGCCGATGTCGATGACGTCGCGTCCGGCGGCGGTCAGGCCGCGCATGAGCGCCTCGCTCAGCCGCGGGCCGGAGAGCCGGCCGTCGCGGGCCACCACCACGGTGGACTCGTTGCGCGCCGCGGCTTCCGAGCCGATGGCGCGGCCGATCTTTTCGACGGTTTCCTCGCTGAGGGTGTCGTCGACGATGCCGCGAATGTCGTAGGCGCGGAAGATAGAGGCCGGTACGGTACTGTTCGTGGCTTGGCTCATAACGGTTCCTTGTCAGACAGGTGTGAATTCATGTGCCTGGTTGCGAAAACCCTGCCGCAGGGCCCGTTCCGTGGGTCTTGCGGCAGCGTCGAGGTGCTCATCATTGGCGTCCCGAGCTGCCGAAGCCGCCCGCGCCGCGCAGGCTGGCCTCGAAGTCATCGACGATCTGCAGCTCGGCCTGAACCACCGGTACCAATACATACTGGGCCAGTCGCTCGAAGGGCTCCAGCACGAAAGGGGCGTTGCCGCGGTTCCAGGTGGAGATCATCAGCTCGCCCTGGTAGTCGGAGTCGATCAGTCCTACCAGGTTGCCCAGCACGATACCGTGCTTGTGGCCGAGGCCTGAGCGCGGCAGGATCAGCCCGGCCAGCCCCGGGTCGCCGATATGGATGGCAAGCCCGGTGCGGATCAGCTCGCATTGGCCGGGCTCGAGAGTCAGCGGTGCCTCGAGCAGGGCGCGCAGGTCCATGCCGGCGGAGCCCAGGGTGGCGTAATTGGGCATGTAGTCGTGCAGCCGCGCGTCGAGCACCTTGACCTCGAGGCGGGGGCGTGCGGATGGCTTGTCTGGCTGGGACATGGTCGTTCCGTCGGGTTGCGTGGGTCGTTTCGTCAATGGACCGGGCGGGTCGGCAGGCAGCCGAGCGCCCGCTCGAGGATCGCCCTGGCCAGCTGGGCCTTGGGCTGTGGCGGCAGGCTTTCCCCGCCTTCACCATCGCCGTCGCGCCACATCAGCAGGGCGGCGTTGTCATCGGAGCCAAAGCCCAGGCCGGCGGCAGAGACGTCGTTGGCGACGATCATGTCGAGGCGCTTGCGCTCGAGCTTGTCGCGGGCGTAGGCCTCGAGATCGCGAGTTTCGGCGGCAAAGCCCACCACGAAGGGGCGACCGTTCCTCGTGTCCCGCTCGGCAGCAATATCGGCGATGATATCGGGGTTCTTGACCAGCCTCAGGGTCAGGTCGTCCTCACCCTCGGTCTTCTTGATCTTGTGCTCCGCCGGCGCCTCGGCACGATAGTCCGCCACGGCGGCGCAGCCGATGAAAAGGTCGCACGCTTCGGCAAGCCGGCGGCTCGCCTCGTGCATCTCCAGTGCCGTCTCGACGTCGATGCGTGTCGCGCCTTCGGGTGTCGGCAGGCTGACCGGCCCGCTGATCAGGGTGACCTTGGCGCCGAGTTCGGCGGCGGCAGTCGCCAGGGCAAAGCCCATCTTTCCCGAGCTGTGATTGGAGAGGTAGCGCACCGGATCGAGGGGCTCACGGGTGGGACCGGCGGTGATCACCACATGCAGGCCTCGTGCCGGCGCATCCGCCGACGAGGGGGGCAGGTCCCGGGGCGCCTCGCCGAGTGGCTGGATGAGCCGGGTCATGATGGTCTCGGGCTCGAGCATGCGTCCCGGGCCCACGTCGCCGCAGGCCTGGTCGCCGCTGTCCGGCCCCAGCAGTTGCCAGCCGTCCTGCGCCAGGCGGGCGGCGTTGCGCTGGGTGGCGACATGCCGCCACATGGCCTGGTTCATGGCCGGCGCCATGACTTTCTCGGCTTCGCTGGCCAGGCACAGGGTGGTGAGCAGGTCATCGGCCATGCCTTGGGCCAGCCGCGCCATCAGGTCGGCGGTGGCCGGGGCGATCAGGATGACGTCGGCCCAGCGGGCCAGCTCGATGTGGCCCATGCCGGCCTCGGCCTCGGGGTCGAGCAGTGAGGTGCGCACCGGCTCGCCGGTAAGTGCCTGCAGCGTCAGTGGTGTAATGAAGGCCTGGGCGCCCTCGGTCATGACCACGCGGACCTCGCACCCCGCCTGCTTGAGCAGCCGGGCGAGCTGGGCGCTCTTGTAGGCGGCGATGCCGGCACTGATGCCGAGCAGGATGCGTCGGCCGGCGAGCCGACTGGCGGACAGCCTCGTCATGGTCATTTCCTGAACTGGAACTCGACCGCCTACCTTACCACTGCCGTTGAAGTTGCGCAGCCGCCGCCTGCCGGGCAGTTCGTTTAGAATGAGGGGCTTTACCAACCAGGGAAGCTTGGCAAGGAGACACAGGATGTCGATTCGCAACTGGCCGGAGGGCGAGCGCCCGCGGGAAAAATTGCTGGCGCTGGGCGCCGAGGCGCTGTCTGACGCCGAGCTGTTGGCGATCTTCCTGCGCGTTGGGGTGTCAGGGCGTTCGGCCGTGGACCTGGCCCGCGACCTGCTGGGTTCGTTCGGCGGGCTGCGCCAGCTGCTCGAGGCCGATCAGGCGCGCTTCTGTGCCGAGCGCGGCCTGGGCACGGCCAAGTTCGTGCAGTTGCAGGCCACCCTTGAATTGTCGAAGCGCCACCTGGCGGCCCAGCTCGCTCGCGGCAATGCGCTGACCTCCCCGACCCTGGTGCGTGCCTATCTGGCCACCCAATTGCGTCACCTGGGCCACGAGGAGTTCGCCGCGCTGTTCCTTGACACTCAGCACCGGGTGATCCGCTTCGAGTCGCTGTTCCGCGGCACCCTGGACAGCGCCTCGGTCTATCCCCGTGAGGTGGCGCGACGCGCGCTGGAGCTGGGCGCCGGGGCGATCATCTTCGCCCACAACCACCCCTCCGGCGTGGCCGAGCCCAGTGACGCCGACCGGCGCATCACCGAGCGGCTGCGCGAGGCGCTCTCGCTGTTCGAGATCCGCGTGCTGGATCACTTCGTCGTGGGTGACGGAGAGGTTGTCTCATTTGCCGAAAGAGGGTGGATTTAGGTGGGGAACCGGCTGTGCTCGGCCATGCGGCGTTGAACCTTGCTTCGCAATGCTCATTTAGCCCACTAAACTCCGCTTGCTCAGCAAGGTTCGCCTAGCCTGGCCTTCGCTCGCTCGGTTCTCTGGCTGGGTGGAGAAGGCCCATTGTTTGTGGTGGAAGTGCGACTGCTCATGAAAGCTTGCGGGGATAGGGGGCAAGCAGTGTAGAATATGCGGCTACTTGTTGCCTGTAGGGGTGCACTCTGCTATAAAGTGCAGCCTTTGAATTCCCTTGGGTCAAATGACAACGGGGTCGTTCCCGGTTTGCCCGACAGGTTTTGAACACACAGGTTTGACCACCTGGCCAAGCGGTTGGAGGCTCCCATGTCCAAAGTATGTCAGGTTACCGGCAAGCGTCCGGTAACTGGTAACAACGTTTCACACTCCCAGCGCAAGACCCGTCGTCGTTTCTTGCCGAACCTGCACAGCCACCGTTTCTGGGTGGAGTCCGAGAACCGCTTCGTCAAGCTGCGGGTCTCCTCCAAGGGCATGCGCATCATCGACAAGAAGGGCATCGACGCGGTGCTCAGCGACATTCGCAAGCGCGGCGAAGCCGTCTAAGCGACCAATCAGGGAGTAAGCAGTCATGCGTGACAAGATCAAGCTGGTGTCCAGTGCCGGTACCGGCCACTTCTACACCACTGACAAGAACAAGCGGAACACCCCGGACAAGCTCGAATTCAAGAAGTACGATCCGGTCGTCCGCAAGCACGTGATGTACAAGGAAGCCAAGATCAAGTAAGCCGACCCGGCGTCCGCCGCTGGCGGGCGACCCTGGCGACTTGACGGCTTCCAGCCGCAGGTAGCAAGACCTGTCCTCCTGAACCCGGTTTTTACCGGGTTCAGGCGTATCTATTTCCGGGATTTTTCACCATGCCCGAGCTTCCCGAAGTCGAGACCACCCGGCGCGGCATTGCCCCCCACGTGGAGGGGCGCGAGATCGTCGAGGCGATCGTGCGCCAGCCACGCCTGCGCGTACCGGTGCCCGAGGACTTCATCGACCGCCTGGTGGGCTCGCGCATCGGCTCCATCGCGCGCCGGGCCAAGTACCTGCTGCTGTCGATCGAAGGCGGCTGCGAGGAGGAGGGTGCCGGCACGCTGATCTGGCACCTGGGCATGTCGGGCAGCCTGCGCATCGCTCGCCTGGGTGAGCTGCCGAAGAAGCACGACCACGTCGACCTGGTGTTCGACGACGGCGCCATCCTGCGTTACCACGATCCGCGCCGCTTCGGCTTCGTCGACTGGCTGGCGGGCAGCGCCGAGCGCGACCCACGGCTGGCGAACCTGGGGCCCGAGCCACTGTCGGATGCCTTCGACGGCGAACGCCTCTACCGGCTCTCCCGGGGCCGGCGCATGGCAGTCAAGCCGTTCCTGATGGACAATGCCGTGGTGGTGGGCGTGGGTAACATCTACGCCAGCGAGGCGCTGTTCCTGGCCGGCATCGATCCGCGCCGGGCAGCGGGGCGCATCTCGCTCGAGCGCTACGCGCGCCTGGCGGCAGCCGTTCGCGAGGTGCTGGCCGCAGCCATCACTCAAGGCGGGACGACGCTGCGCGACTTCGTCAGCGGCACCGGCGAACCGGGCTACTTCAAGCAGCGTCTCAATGTATACGGTCGTCACGGCCAGGGCTGCCGTCGCTGCAACGGCGAGCTGCGGCTGGTGACGCTGGGCCAGCGGGCCAGTGTGTTCTGCCCTATCTGTCAAAAATGACCCCCATTCCACGAGACCGACCATGACCCAGACCCTGCGCCTCAAGAAGAACGCCGACCGCCGCCTCAAGGCCGGTCACCTGTGGCTCTACTCCAACGAGGTCGACATCGAGGCGACGCCGCTCAAGGGGCTCGAGCCGGGGGCCCAGGTGGTCGTCGAGGCCGCCAACGGCAAGGCCATGGGTGTGGCCTACGTCAACCCCAACTCGTTGATCTGTGCCCGGGTGGTGTCTCGCGACCCCGGCATGCGCCTCGACCGTTCGCTGCTGGTGCATCGCTTCAACCAGGCGCTGTCGCTGCGCCAACGCCTCTACGCCAAGCCGTTCTACCGGCTGGTGCACGGCGAGGGTGACCTGCTGCCGGGGCTGGTGGTGGACCGCTTCGACGATGTGGTGGTGGTGCAGCTCAACACCCTGGGCATGGAGCGCCTGGCCGAGGAGGTCGTGGCCGCGTTGGACAAGGTGCTGTCGCCGCGGGTCATCGTGTTCAAGAACGATTCCTCCGGGCGTCGCCAGGAGCAGCTGGAGCGTCAGGTCACCATTGCCAAGGGTGAGCTCGACGGCCCGGTGCCGATGGAAGAGAACGGCGTGCGTTTTCATGCACCGGTACTCGACGGCCAAAAGACCGGCTGGTTCTTCGACCATCGCACCAACCGCGCCTGGCTCAATGGCCTGGTGGCTGGCAAGCGGGTGCTGGACCTGTTCAGCTACATCGGCGGCTGGGGCGTGCAGGCGGCGGCTCACGGTGCCCGCGAGGTGCTGTGCGTGGACGCCAGCGCCCAGGCCCTGGAGCGAGTGGCCGAGAACGCGGCGCTCAACGGCCTGCACGAACAGGTGGCGGTGGGCGAGGCCGATGCCTTCGAGGCCTTGGCCGCCCTCAAGGCCGACGGCGAGCAGTTCGACGTGGTGATCCTCGATCCGCCGGCCTTCATCAAGAAGCGCAAGGACATCTCCAACGGCGAGCGCGCCTACGCCAGGCTCAACCGCGAAGCGATGCGGCTGCTGGGACGCGACGGCCTGTTGCTCTCGGCTTCCTGTTCGATGCATCTGGCCCCCGAGCGTCTGGTGGAAGTGGTGCGCGGTGCAGTGCGCCATCAGGACCGCCACGGTCAGATCGTCTATCAGGGACACCAGGCGGCGGACCATCCGGTGCATCCGGCGATTCCTGAGACTGCTTATCTGAAAGCGCTTGGCGTCAGGGTCTTCAGGGACTGATATGTCAGGCTATGTCCGCGTCTTCGCCCACTCCAATGCGCTGCTGGTCAGCCACGTGCGCAACGTGCTGGACGCGGCGGGCATTCCCGTGGAGCTGCGCAACATGGTGCTGGGCGGCGGTGCGGGTGAGCTGCCCCTGGGCGAGTGCGAACCCGAGGTGTGGGTGGCGGCGCACAACCGTGAGCGCGCCGAGGCGCTGATTCACCAGGCCATGGCCGATTCCGGCAATGAGCCTGGCTGGACCTGTCCCAACTGCGGCGAAGCGCTGGAGGGCGTCTTCGATACCTGCTGGCGCTGCGGCACGACCAAAACCTGAACCTGCAAGGGAGCGCACCATGACCCAGGAGTGGGACCTTCCCGAACCGTTCGTGATCGACCTCGAGGTGCAGGCCTCGGCCATCGACGAGTACGGTCACGCCAACAATGCTGCCTACCTGCGCTGGGTCGAGCAGGTGAGCTGGGCGCATTCGGAGCATCTCGGCCTCGATCTGGCTCGCTATCGTGAGCTGGATCGGGCCATGGCCGTGCACCGCCACGAACTCGACTACCTGGCGCCTGCTTTCGAGGGCGATCGCCTGGCGCTCGCCACCTGGATCGTCGGCTGCGACGGCCGCCTGACCCTGACCCGCCGCTTCCAGCTCGTACGGCCCGCCGACGGTCGCACTCTGCTGCGTGCTCGCACCCGCTTCGCCTGTATCGAGCTCTCCAGCGGGCGGCCACGCCGCCTGCCCGAGGAGTACGTGGCGATCTACGGGGGAGCGCTCGTGGCCGAGTGAGGCCGTGATTTTTTGGTCATCACACTCTTAAAAAACAACGATTTTCTGCTGATCTTGCCTTGCGAATAAATTTTTGCCGTTCTTTGTCGTTGGTACTTCGTGTATGGACTGACTGTGCTGTAATGGGCGTGACGATCCCCTGACAAGAACGATACCTAACAAGAGTGCCGCAGGAGGTAACCCATGCAGATCGCCGTGCCGAAGGAAATCAAGAACCATGAGTATCGCGTCGCCCTGACTCCCGCCGGGGCGCGGGAGCTGGCGACGCGCGGCCATTCGGTGACCGTTCAAGTGGGTGCCGGAGAGGGAGCGGGTTTCTCCGATGCCGATTACGAAGCGGCTGGCGCCCGGCTCGAAGCGAACGTCGATACCCTATGGGGCGAGGCCGAGCTGATCCTCAAGGTCAAGGAGCCGCAGCCGGAAGAGCTGCCTCACCTGAGCAAGGGCCAGGTCTTGTTTACTTATCTTCATCTGGCGGCCGAGGAGAAATTGACCCGCGAACTGATGAAAAGCGGTGTCACCTGCATTGCCTACGAGACCGTGACGGACCGGCAGGGCGGCCTGCCGCTGCTGGCGCCGATGAGCACCGTGGCGGGTCGCATGGCCATTCAGGCCGGCGCTCACAGCCTGGAGAAGGCCCAGGGCGGTTCCGGCGTGCTGCTGCCCGGCGTGCCTGGCGTGGCACCGGGCAAGGTGACAGTCATCGGCGGCGGCGTGGTGGGCGAGAACGCCGCGCGCATGGCGCTGGGGCTGGGTGCCGAAGTCTCCGTGCTGGACAAGTCGATTCCACGTCTCGAAGTGCTCGACGAACGCTACCAGGGTCGCATGAAGACCGTATTCTCCACTGCCGACGCCATCGACGAGGCGGTGCGCGAGAGCGACCTGATCGTGGGTGCCGTGCTGATTCCCGGCGCCGCCGCGCCCAAGCTGATTACCCGGGCCATGCTCGCCGACATGAAACCCGGCAGCGTGCTGGTGGACGTCGCCATCGACCAGGGCGGCTGCTTCGAGACCAGCAAGCCCACCACCCATGCCGAGCCGACCTATATCGTCGACGGTATCGTCCACTACTGCGTGGCCAATATGCCGGGCGCGGTGGCGCGTACCTCGACCCAGGCGCTGACCAACGCCACCCTGCCGTTCGTCATCGCCCTGGCCGACAAGGGCTGGAAGCGGGCGCTGGCCGACGATGCCCACTTCCTGCCCGGGCTCAACGTCCACGACGGGCAGATCGCCTACCGCGCCGTGGCCGAGGCCTTTGGCCTGGAAAGCGTCGATCCCGCCACTCTGGTGCGATGAAGACTGAGGTATCCTAGGGCGTCGAGTTAGGGTCCGGGGACAGGTCGAAGCGGAGATCATTCTTCATGGATGAAGAATGTAGCGCCCAGGGATGGGTTTACAGTGTCTCCGCGTAGCGCCTGTCGCCGGGACCCTTCCGCTCGTCGCAACGTCTCACGGCCATGAGGAATCTCTTTTCGGGGGTGGTCTCGGCCAGGTCGCCTTGACCGCCCCCTCGCGTTACCATAGCGGGCATTTCCGACAAGCAGAGTCCGCTTTCCCATGAGTGCAGCTTCCCAGAAGACACGCGTTCTCACCGGTATCACTACCACCGGTACCCCGCACCTCGGCAACTACGTCGGCGCCATCAAGCCCGCCATCGCCGCGAGCCAGGACCCGAGCGTGCAGTCCTACTACTTTCTCGCCGACCTGCACGCACTGATCAAGTGCCAGGATCCGAAGCGGGTTCAGGAGTCGCGCCTGGAGATCGCCGCCACCTGGCTGGCGCTCGGGCTCGATACCGATAACGCCATCTTCTACCGCCAGTCGGACATTCCCGAGATCCCCGAGCTCACCTGGATGCTCTCCTGCGTGTGCGCCAAGGGCCTGATGAATCGCGCCCACGCCTACAAGGCAGCGGTGGCCGAGAACGAAGCCGCCGGCAACCAGGACCCCGACAAGGGCATCACCATGGGCCTGTTCGGCTACCCGGTGCTGATGGCCGCCGACATCCTCATGTTCAACGCCCACAAGGTGCCGGTGGGTCGCGACCAGATCCAGCACATCGAGATGGCCCGCGACATCGGCGGACGCTACAACCACCTGTTCAAGGGCGAATACTTTACCCTGCCCGAGGCGGTGGTCGACGACGAGGTGGCGGTGCTCAACGGTCTCGACGGGCGCAAGATGTCCAAGAGCTACAACAACACCATTCCGCTGTTCGTTTCGGAAAAGAAGCTGCTCAAGCTGGTGCGCAAGATCAAGACCAACTCGCTGGAGCCCGGCGAGCCCAAGGATCCGCAAGGCTGCACCCTGTTCCAGATCTACTCCGCCTTCGCCAGCCGCGAAGAGCGCGAAGCGATGCGTGCCGAGTACGCCAACGGCATCGGCTGGGGCGAGGTCAAGAACCGCCTGTTCGAGCAGCTCGACACTCAGCTGCGCGAACCGCGAGAGCGCTACCAGGCGCTGATGGAGGACCCCGGCCACATCGAGAGCGTGTTGCTCAAGGGCGCCGAGCGGGCCCGCGCCGAGGCCGCGCCATTCATGGATAGACTGCGCCAGGCCGTGGGCCTGGGACGTTTCGTCTAGCCTTCGAAACTTGACCTGGAAGGGAACTGAACGGGGCGCCTGAGGGCGCCCCGTTGTGTTGTGTGCACGCTGGCGGACTGCGGCCGAACTTGCCAAGCTGCAGGGGCGAATCAAGATGGAGGAGTCACATGGCCACTGCACTGGAAGCAAAACGGCCCCGGCAGTTCTCCCTGGCACTGGTGGCGCTGCTGCTGGCAGGCGCTCTGCTGATCGGTCTGGCTTATGGGCCCCGCCTGGGTCTGCTGATGATCGTCGGCGCCTTGCTCGGGGTTTCGCTCTACCACGCCGCCTTCGGCTTCACCGCCGCCTGGCGGGTCTTCATCAGCGAACGTCGCGGACGCGGGCTGCGCGCTCAGATGGTGATGCTGGCCATCGCCGTGCTGCTGTTCTTTCCCGCACTGGGGGCGGGCACCTTGTGGGGCCAGAGCGTGACTGGCTTCGTCTCGCCCATCGGCGTGTCGGTAGTGTTCGGCGCCTTCCTGTTCGGCATCGGCATGCAGCTCGGCGGAGGCTGCGCCTCGGGCACCCTGTTCACCGCCGGCGGTGGCAATGCCCGCATGGTCATCACCCTGATCTTCTTCATTGTCGGCTCGGTGATTGGCAGCGCCCACTTCGCCTGGTGGCAGAGCCTGCCGGCGTTCGAGCCGGTGTCGCTGGTGCAGGTTTTCGGTGCCGGTGGTGGCATCGGCGTGAGCCTGGCGCTGTTCGGGCTGATTGCAGCGCTGACCCTGGTAATGGAAAGGCGCCGCCATGGCGGGCTAGAGGAAGCACCGCGCTTCAACCTGCGCGACAGCCGCTGGCTCACCGGTCCCTGGCCCCTGCTGCTGGGCGCCGTGGCGCTGGCGCTGCTCAACTTCGCTACCCTGGCGCTGGCCGGCCGACCCTGGGGCATCACCTCGGCTTTCGCCCTGTGGGGCGCGAAGATCTATGAGTTCGTCGGCGGCGACGTCACCCAGTGGAGCTATTGGCAGAGCCCGGCCAACGCGGAGGCGCTTCGCGCCAGCATCTGGAGCGACATCACCTCGGTGATGAACGTGGGTATCATCCTCGGTGCCATGATGGCCGCTACCCTGGCTGGGCGGTTCGCCCCCACCCTGCGCATTCCGCTAGGCTCGATCATGGCAGCGGTGATCGGCGGGCTGATGCTGGGCTATGGGGCGAGGCTGGCGTTTGGCTGCAACATCGGCGCCTACTTCAGCGGCATTGCCTCGGGCAGCCTGCACGGCTGGGTATGGTTGGTGGCCGGCTTTGCCGGCAACATGGCCGGGGTTCGCCTGCGCCCACTGTTCTTCGGCCCCCCGCCGGGGGGCTCGGCGCGGGCCAGGTCGAGCTGAGCCTGTGAGCCAGGACGGCGAAGCCGTGGTAGAGTTGCCGGGAAAGCGCCGGCAGAGCGCTTTGGGAAACCCGCCCGTCGAGCGTTTCCCTACGGCCCGGTTCCAGTCACCGTATCGAGATCAGAGATGCCCGAAAGCAAACGTCCACTTTATATTCCCTACGCTGGTCCTTCGCTGCTCGAGATGCCGCTGCTCAACAAGGGCAGCGCCTTCACTCGCGAGGAGCGTCTCGAATTCAACCTGATCGGCCTGCTGCCGCAGAACGTGGAGTCGATCGAGGAGCAGGCGGAGCGCGCCTACCGCCAGTACCGGCAGTGCCACAGCGACCTTGATCGGCATATCCACCTGCGGGCCATCCAGGACGACAATGAGACGCTCTACTATCACATGGTGATGGAGCATCTCGAGGAGATGCTGCCGATCATCTACACCCCCACGGTGGGGCAGGCCTGCGAGGAGTTCTCCAACATCTATCGCAGCCACCGTGGATTGTTCGTCAGCTACACGGACCGCGAGCGTATCGATGACATCCTGCGCAGCGCCACCAAGGACAGGGTCAAGGTGATCGTGGTTACTGACGGTGAGCGTATCCTCGGCCTTGGCGACCAGGGCATCGGCGGCATGGGCATCCCCATCGGCAAGCTGGCGCTGTATACCGCCTGTGGCGGCATCAGCCCCGCCTACACGCTGCCGATCATGCTCGACGTGGGCACCAACAACCAGACCCTGCTCGACGACCCCATGTACATGGGCTGGCGTCATCCGCGTATCTCCCAGGAGGAGTACGATGCCTTCCTCGAGGACTTCATCGCCGCTGTGAAGCGGCGCTGGCCCAACGTGCTGCTGCAGTTCGAGGACTTCGCCCAGGCCAACGCCGTGCCGCTGCTGGAGCGCTATCGCGACGAGCTGTGCTGCTTCAACGATGATGTGCAGGGCACCGCCGCGGTCGCGGTGGGCACTTTGATGGCCGCCTGCCAGGCCCGCGACGAGACCATCGCCGACCAGCGCGTGGTCTTTGTCGGCGCCGGCTCTGCCGGCTGCGGTATCGCCGAGCAGGTGGTGGTAGCCATGCAGGCCGAGGGGCTCTCCGAGAAGGAGGCGCGCCGCCGGGTCTACATGGTCGACCGCGAAGGCCTGGTGACCAGTGACCAGGCATGGCTGCGCGACTTCCAGCGCCGCCTGGCCCATGATCCGGAACTCGTCGAGGACTGGCAGAACCAGTCGCTGCTGGAAGTGGCGCGCCACGTGAAGCCCACGGTGCTGATCGGCGTTTCGGGCCAGCCAGGACTGTTCTCCGAGGACGTGGTCCGTGCCATGCACGCCGGCTGTGAGCGTCCGGTGATCATGCCGCTCTCCAACCCCACCTCCCGCGCCGAGGCCACGCCTGCGGACGTGATCGAGTGGACCGATGGCCAGGCGCTGGTCGCAACCGGCAGCCCGTTCCCGCCGGTGGAGCATGACGGCAAGACCTATCCCATCGCCCAGTGCAACAACGCCTACATCTTCCCCGGTATCGGCCTGGGCGTGGTGGCCAGCGGCGCCCGGCGGGTCACCGATACCATGCTGATGACCGCCTCCCGCGCGTTGGCCCGCGAGGCGCCGCTGGTGAAGGAGGGCGAGGGTTCATTGCTGCCGGCCCTGTCGCAGATCCGCGAACTCTCCAAGTCCATCGCCTTCGATGTCGCCGCCCAGGCCCAGCAGGAAGGCGTGGCGCTGCGCACCGACGGCATCAAGCTGCGCCGGGCCATCGAGCGCAGCAGCTGGACGCCGGAGTATCGCAGCTATCGGCGCCGCTCGTTCTGATAGCGCAGAAGCACTAGCCCCTGCAATGGCAAAGGCCCTGCCGGATATATTCCGGCAGGGCCTTT
Source organism: Billgrantia kenyensis (assembly GCF_013697085.1). Classification (GTDB taxonomy): domain Bacteria; phylum Pseudomonadota; class Gammaproteobacteria; order Pseudomonadales; family Halomonadaceae; genus Halomonas; species Halomonas kenyensis. The sequence continues at coordinate 141,943 of NZ_JACEFT010000003.1, read as the reverse complement.
CGTTTGAGCGCAGGAGGCTGGCCTACGCCGCGCCGATCATGCGCCGCAGCACGTAGTGGAGGATGCCGCCGTGGCGGTAGTACTCCAGCTCGTTGGCGGTATCGATGCGACACAGGGCCTCGAGCTTCTTCTCGCCCTTGGCACTCTTCACCGTGACCGTCACCTTGCCGCCCGGGGTGAGGTCGGCCAGGCCCTCGATGGAGATCGTCTCGTCGCCGCTCATGCCGAGCGTCTGGCGGCTCTCGCCCTCGGGGAACTGCAGCGGGACCACGCCCATGCCGATCAGGTTGGAGCGGTGGATGCGCTCGTAGGATTCGGCGATCACCGCACGCACGCCGAGCAGCCGCGTACCCTTGGCCGCCCAGTCCCGCGACGAGCCGGTGCCGTACTCCTTGCCGGCTATCACGACCAGCGGCGTGCCTTTCTCCTGATACTTCATGGCGGCGTCGTAGATCGCCATCTGCTCGCCGGAGGGCACGTGGCGGGTCTCGCCGCCTACCACGCCATCAAGCATCTCGTTGCGGATACGCACGTTGGCGAAGGTGCCGCGCATCATCACCTCGTGGTTGCCGCGCCGCGAGCCGTAGGAGTTGAAGTCCACCGGCTTGATCCCGCGCTCCTGCAGGTAGCGTCCGGCAGGGCTGTCGGGCTTGATCGAGCCGGCCGGCGAGATGTGGTCGGTGGTCACCGAATCGCCCAGCAGGGCGAGGATATGGGCGTCCCTGACGTCCTCGATCGGCTCCGGGTCGCGGCCCATGCCCTCGAAGAAGGGCGGGTGCTGGATATAGGTGGAAGAGGGCGACCACTCGTAGACCTGGCTCTGCGGCACCTGCAGTGCCTTCCAGGTCTCGTCGCCCTCGAAGACCTCGGCGTACTCCTTGCGGAACATCTCGGTCTTGACCTTCTCCACGGCGTTGGCGATATCCGCCTGGGAGGGCCAGATATCCTGCAGGTAGACCGGGTTGCCGTCCCGGTCCTCGCCCAGCGGGTCCTGGGTCAGATCCAGGCGCACGTTGCCGGCCAAGGCGTAGGCCACCACCAGCGGCGGCGAGGCAAGCCAGTTGGTCTTCACCAGCGGATGAATGCGGCCCTCGAAGTTGCGGTTGCCGGAGAGCACCGAGGCCACGGTGAGGTCGCCATCCTCGATCGCCTTCTCGATGGGCGGTGGCAGCGGGCCGGAGTTGCCGATACAGGTAGTGCAGCCGTAGCCCACCAGGTTAAAGCCCAGGGCGTCCAGGTCACCCTGCACGCCGCCGGCTGCGAGATACTCGGTGACCACCTTGGAACCGGGTGCCAGTGAGGTCTTGACCCACGGCTTGGTGGTAAGGCCCTTGGCATGGGCATTGCGCGCCAGCAGGCCGGCGGCCAGCATGACGCTGGGGTTGGAGGTATTGGTACAGGAGGTGATGGCGGCGATGACCACGGCACCTGGATCGAGCCTGAACTGCTCGCCATCCAGTTCGACGCTCTGGCTGTCGTGGTGCTCGTAGCTGTCATGGACGCCGACGGCGGTCTGTCCCCCTTCGGAGAAGAGCCGGCCCTTCTCTTCGCTGGGCGGGGCCTTGTCGTTCTCCTCGCCCTGCATCAACTTCTCGAAGGTGGCCTTCATGTCCTTCAGTGCTACGCGATCCTGGGGGCGCTTGGGGCCGGCCAGGCTGGCCTCGACGTCGCCCATGTCGAGGTGCAGGGTGTCGCTGAAGATTGGCTCGTCGCCCGGCTCGCGCCACAGCCCCTGGGCCTTGCTGTACGCTTCCACCAGGGCGATCTGGCCATCCTCGCGGCCGGTCAGGCGCAGGTAGGCCAGGGTCTCGTCGTCGACCGGGAAGAAGCCGCAGGTGGCCCCGTATTCCGGTGCCATGTTGGCGATGGTGGCGCGGTCGGCCAAGGGCAGGTCGGCCAGGCCGTCGCCGTAGAATTCGACGAACTTGCCCACCACGCCGCGGCTGCGGAGCATCTGGGTCACCGTCAGCACCAGGTCGGTGGCGGTGATACCTTCCTTGAGCCTGCCGGTGAGCTTGAAGCCGACCACTTCGGGAATCAGCATCGATACCGGCTGGCCGAGCATGGCGGCCTCGGCCTCGATGCCACCCACGCCCCAGCCCAGCACGCCGAGGCCGTTGATCATGGTGGTGTGAGAGTCGGTGCCCACCAGGGTGTCAGGGTAGGCGAAGGTCTTGCCGTCCTCCTGCTTGGTCCACACCGTACGGCCCAGGTACTCCAGGTTGACCTGGTGGCAGATGCCGGTGCCGGGCGGCACCACGCGGAAGTTGTCGAAGGCGTCCTGGCCCCAGCGCAGGAATTCGTAGCGCTCGCGGTTGCGCTCCATCTCGATGGCGACGTTGTCCTTGAAGGCGGTGGGGTTGCCGAACTTGTCGACCATCACCGAGTGGTCGATGACCAGGTCCACCGGGGAGAGCGGGTTGATGCGCGACGGCTCCTCGCCGAGCTTCTCGACCGCGGCGCGCATCGAGGCCAGGTCCACCACGCCGGGTACGCCGGTAAAGTCCTGCATCAAGACCCGCGCCGGGCGATAGCCGATCTCGCGACTGGAGCGTCCGCCCTGCTGCCAGTCGACCAGTGCCTGCATGTCTTCGCGCGCCACGCTGGGCTCCGACGCGAAGCGCAGCTGGTTCTCCAGCAGGATCTTCAGCGTCTTGGGCAGCCGGTCGATGCTGCCCAGCGCGTCGGCCGCCTTCGGCAGGCTGTAGTAGTGATAGGTGGTGCCGCCCGCCTCCAGGCTCTGCAGGGTATCCGGCATCTCGTCACGGCTCATTGAAGGCCTCCTGTCACGGTTGAGAACGGTCCTTTTCAAACTCTCGTCTTTTTCACATGGTCATGATAGGTCGCCCTTTCAAGCACTGCCCGAGGTTTCTATGCTGAATGGAAGTCGTTTGCATGGCGCATTGTCCAGACGGATGCGCGCCGGGGAGTTTCTGGGATGCATGAAGAGCGCCTCGACAGTCATTCTGTTCACTGTCCCTACTGCAGCATGCCCTTCGATCTACTGGTGGATACCTCCCAGGGCAGCCACCAGACCTGGGAAGACTGCCCCTACTGCTGTGCGCCGATTCAGCTGAGAGTCGAGGTTTCGCCGCTCGATGACGAGCTGACGGCGCTGACGCTGGGACGCGACGACGAAGTGCTGTAGCTCGAACCGGAAGGGCAGTGTCGGTGCGCGTCCTTGTAGGCAACATGACACACCCCGGGGCCAACGCGTGCTGATACAATGGCGGCCATCCATGTGCCGGCGTTTCTTGCACGACAAGCAGCGAGGCGCAATGTCCAATTATCCGTTTCGAGTAGCGAGGGTCTCTTCATGAGCGAAGCGCGTCACGAACGCTTGATCATCCTGGGCTCCGGTCCGGCCGGCTATACTGCCGCCGTCTATGCGGCGCGAGCCAATCTCAAGCCGGTGTTGATCACCGGTATCCAGGCCGGCGGCCAGCTGACCACCACCACCGATGTCGACAACTGGCCGGGTGACGATGCCGGCGTGCAGGGCCCCGAGCTCATGGAGCGCATGAAGCGACACGCCGAACGCTTCGATACCGAGGTGCTGTTCGACCACATCCACGAAGTGGACCTGCGCAACCGCCCCTTTACCCTCAAGGGCGACAGCGGCAGCTACACCTGCGATGCGCTGATCATTGCCACCGGCGCCAGCGCCCGCTACCTGGGGTTGCCCTCGGAGCAGCAGTTCATGGGTCAGGGGGTATCGGCCTGCGCCACCTGCGATGGTTTCTTCTATCGCAACAAGGAGGTCGTGGTGGTGGGTGGCGGCAATACCGCCGTGGAAGAGGCGCTGTACCTCTCCAACATCGCCTCCAAGGTGACCCTGGTGCACCGCCGCGACAGCCTGCGCGCGGAGAAGATCCTGCAGGACAAGCTGCGCGAGAAGGCCGAGAGCGGCAACGTGGTGCTCGAGTGGAACCACGTGCTGGAAGAGGTGCTGGGCGACGCCAGCGGCGTGACCGGCGTGCGTATCCGCTCCACCCTCGACGACAGCGTCAAGGAGCTCGAGGCCCCCGGCGTGTTCATCGCCATCGGCCACAGCCCCAACACCGGCATCTTCGAGGGCCAGCTGGAGATGCACGACGGCTACATCAAGGTGAAGTCCGGCCTCGAGGGCAATGCCACCGCCACCAGCATTCCCGGCGTGTTTGCCGCCGGCGATGTGATGGATCACGTCTACCGCCAGGCGGTGACCTCCGCCGGCACCGGTTGCATGGCGGCATTGGATGCGGAGCGTTACCTAGACGATCTGTAAACAAACCTGGAAGCTGCTTGGCTATGAGCCAGCGGCTTCCTGGCGTCAGACCCGTTCGGGGGCGCTGTGAACCCATCCCTGGGCGCTACCGATGCCATCCATGGCATCGGACCCCCTCTCAGGCCTGCCCCCAGCGCCGCTTGTGTTGGTGGCGTCGATCTCTGGCTAGGCGGGTCAATAGTGCGGTGGCACCTCATCCTGCGCTGACGGTGCCCCCATCTCCGCTTCCTGCAGCGCCCGCTGCTGGTCGCTCAGCTTCTCCTGCATCAGTGTATTGATTCGCTCCAGCTGGGCCAGGCGCCGCTCCTGGGTGGCAACGGCCTCGTCCAGTGTATCCAGCCAGTGCTCCTGATAGGCAATCCGGCTCTCCAGCGCCTCGAGACGGGCGGCGAGCGCGTTCTCGGGGCTCATGCTAGAATCGTCGCGCTGCGTGTCGCTGTTCATCGTGACACCTTCATTGGTCGACGGGGCCTTGGGTCGCGTCGTCATGTGACATCTCGCTTTATCAATTCCACATAACAAGTGAGCAATACGGATCCATGAATCGCAAGGTTATCATTCGCTGTTCGCTGATCAGCCTGTTGCTGGCGCTGCCGGCACCGCTGCTGATCGCCCTGTTCGTCTCGCTGGTCGGAGGCGAAACCGCACGCCAACTGTTCACCGCGCTCGAGGTCGGCGGGGTGGCGGAGGTCTATCTCGCCGCCGCTGCTGCTGTCTTCGTGCTTCTGCTCATCGCCACCCTGACGCTGCATGCCTTCAGCCCCCGGCTGGCCGTGCTGGCCGAGGTCGAGGATGACGACCGCGAGATCGGCGAGGTCAAGTGGTTCAACGTCAACAAGGGCTACGGCTTCATCAAGCGCGAGAGTGGGGAGGACGTGTTCGTGCACTTTCGCGCCATTCGCGGCCGCGGGCATCGCACCCTGGCCGAGGGGCAGAAGGTGCGCTATCACGTGATCGAGAATGAGCGGGGGTTGCAGGCCGACGACGTCACGGTAATAACTTGAACGAAGCGCCTGCGCTCGACCAGGCGTTGTTGGAAGCACAGCGCGAGATGCTCATTTACTAAAGTAAACTCCGCTCTCTCGCTGTCCTTCCGCCTAGCCTGGCCATCGCTCGGCAGCTTCTTTCTCGTGGACACCGCTTGGTTACCATCGCCCCGCTTCGGCGGGGCGATGTCGTTTCGGCTCACTGGCCGGAGTCGGGCCAGTCGATGGCGCCTTCGCGGCCGTCGGGCAGCACCTGCCAGAAGCGGTCGGGATCGTCGCCGGGCTGCCAGCCGCCCAGCGAGCAGCGTACCTCGCAGCCGAGTCGGGTGGCGGCGTCCCGGGCGCAGTCGGTGTCCCGCGGCCAGGGGGTGTGGGCACTGTCGAACCACAGGCTGGCGAATCCGTCCGCCGCCTTCTCCACCAGCAGCACCGGGACGGCATGGCCGTCTCGGCTGCCGCGGGTCTGCCACTTGTTGCGTCCGGCTGCCCGCAGCGGAGCGGCATCCAGCATGTCCCCGAGCCAGGCGTTGATGGCCTCGAACGGGGTCTGGCGCAGGTAGACCTCGATGTCCGGATAGCGCATATGGCTGTCGTGCGGATCTGGCATGGCGTTTTCTCTCGGCGCGGTCAAGGCTGAGCGGTACCGTTGACGAAGAGCTTGGCCAGGATGGCTTCGTAGATCCGGCTAAGGTCGTCGAGATCGGCGGCCCGTATGCACTCGTTGGCCTGATGGATGGTGGCGTTGCGTGGGCCCAGTTCCACTACCTGGCTGCCCAGGGTGGCAATGAAGCGCCCGTCGGAGGTGCCGCCGCTGGTGGAGAGGCTGGGGCGGCGTCCGAGTACCGCCTCCACGCCGTGGAGTGCAGCTTCCACCAGCTCTCCCTCGGACGTCAGGAAGGGCTCGCCGAACAGGGTCCAATCCAGCTGATACTCGAGCCCGTGGGCGTCGAGGATGGCCTCGGTACGTTCACGCAACTGCTCGTGAGTGACCTCGGTGGAGAAGCGGAAGTTGAAGACCACCTCCACGTCGCCGGGAATCACGTTGGTGGCTCCGGTACCGGCGCGGATGTTGGAGACCTGGAAGCTGGTGGCGGGGAAGAAGTCGTTGCCGCTGTCCCAGTGCTCGCGGACCAGGGCGTCCAGGGCAGGCATTGCCTGGTGGATCGGGTTGCGTGCCAGGTGCGGATAGGCCACATGTCCCTGCTTGCCCTTGACGTGCAGCACGGCGCCCAGCGATCCACGGCGGCCGTTCTTGATCACGTCACCCAGCACGTCGGTGGAGGAGGGCTCGCCGACGACGCAGTAGTCGAGTCGCTCGTGGCATTCGCGCAGGTGCTCGACCACGGCCCGGGTGCCGTCCACCGCCGGACCCTCCTCGTCGGAGGTGATCAGAAATGCGATGCGTCCATGGTGGTCGGGGTGGGCGCTGACGAAGCGCTCCACCGCGGTGAGCATGGCGGCCAGGCTGCCCTTCATGTCGGCGGCGCCCCGCCCGCGCAGCATGCCGTCGTCGTCGATGCAGGGCTCGAAGGGAGGGTAGTCCCAGTGCACATGGGGCCCGCTGGGCACCACGTCGGTGTGGCCGGCGAAGGCCAGCACCGGGCCATGGTGGCCGTGGGTGGCCCAGAAGTTCTCCACGTCGCCGAAGGGCAGGCGCTCGACATGAAAGCCGAGCCGCTCCAGGCGCTCGATCATGAGCGCCTGGCAGCCCAGGTCATCGGGGGTGACCGAGGGCCGGCGAATCAGCTCGAAGGCGAGCTGTAGCGTCGGCGAGAGCCCCTGGGGGTCAGTCGTTGGCATGCAGGGCCTCGTTGAGCGCGATGGCGCTCTTGTTGGTCAGGCACTCGATGCGGCCGTTCTGCGAGTTGCGACGCAGCAGCAGGTCGCTCTGGCCAGCCAGTTCGCGGGCGGCCACGCTCCTGACTTCCTGGCCCTGGTCGTCGATCAGGGTGACCTTGGCACCGGCGGTGAGATAGAGGCCGGCCTCCACGGTGCAGCGATCGCCCAGCGGAATGCCGATACCGGCATTGGCGCCGATCAGGCAGCCCTCGCCCACCTTGATGACGATATTGCCGCCGCCGGAGAGGGTGCCCATGGTCGAGCAGCCGCCACCCAGGTCGGAGCCCTTGCCCACCATGACGCCCGCCGAGATGCGCCCCTCGATCATGCCCGGCCCCTCGGTGCCGGCATTGAAGTTGACGAAGCCCTCGTGCATCACGGTGGTGCCTTCGCCCAGGTAGGCGCCCAGGCGCACCCGCGCGGTATCGCCGATGCGCACGCCGCCGGGCACCACGTAGTCGGTCATCTTGGGGAACTTGTCGACGCAGTCCACCGACAGGGTGCGGCCCTCCAGGCGCGCCTTGAGGCGGCGGGCGGGCAGCTCCTCGATGTCGATCGGGCCTTCACTGGTCCAGGCCACGTTGCGCAGCAGGCCGAACATGCCAGTAAGGTCGAGGCCGTGGGGCTTGACCAGGCGGTGCGACAGCAGGTGCAGCTTGAGGTAGACCTCGGGTGCGCTCTGCGGAGCCGCATCGCTCTCCAGGAAGGTGGCGACCAGCGGACGCTGGCTTGCGGCCAGCGCCTCGACCAGCTCGGCCTGGGCCACATGGCCTGCCGACTGCAGTGCCTCGGCCAGTTTGCCGCAGTGCTCCGGCAGGAAGCTCACGGCACTGTTGCCGGCGGGGACGTCGAGCACCTTGCCAACGGCCTCCACCAGGCTGGCTTCCGGCTTGAGCAGCGGCGCCGGGTAGTAGATTTCCAGCCAGTCGCCCTGGGTGTTCTGGGTACCGATTCCGAAGGCAAAACTCAGCATGAAGTGTCCTCGCTCTAGATGGTAATGGGGTCAACCTTTGAGGTCGTCATAGTCACCCTCGCGATAGCCGACGCGCATCTCGTCGCCCGTATCGAGCAGCGGCCGCTTGAGCAGGGTGGGGTTGGCCATGATCAATTCGCGGGCCTTGTTGGCGTCGAGCTCCTGCTTGTCCTCCTCGGGGAGGTTGCGCCAGGTGGTGCTGCGGCGGTTGAGCACCTCAAGCACCGGGACCCGGGCGAGAATGTGCTCGAGCAGGGCGGCGGAAAGGCCATCTTCGCGCAGATCGTGAACCTGAAAGGGGAGCCCCCTCGCTTCCAGGGCCTTGCGTGCCTTGCGGCAGGTATCGCAGTTCTTTATCACGAACAGGGTCGCCATCATGCCCTCCTTTCGATGAAACGGCGAATTCGGTGTGCCGCTTCCTTGGTCGATTCGAGCTCGGCCACCAGGGCCAGGCGTAGGCGCCCCGCACCGGGGTTTCCGTGCGAGGCGTTGACTCGGCCCATGTAGGAGCCTGGCAGAACGCTGACGTGCTCGACGGCGAAAAGCTCCCGGGTAAAGGCTTCGTCGTCGCCACCCGGCACCGCCGGCCACAGGTAGAAGCTGGCCTCGGGCATGGGGAAATCAAGCACCGGGCCGAGGATCTCCGTCACGGCGGCGAACTTCTCACGGTAGGAGTCGCGGTTGGCGCGCACGTGGGCCTCGTCGTTCCAGGCGGTGATCGAGGCGTGCTGAACGGGAAGCGACATGGCACAGCCGTGGTAAGTGCGATAGCGCTTGAAGGCGCTGATCACCTCGGCGTCGCCGGCGACGAAGCCCGAACGCAGCCCGGGTAGGTTGGAGCGCTTGGAGAGCGAATGAAACACCAGGCAGCGGCGATAGTCGTGGCGGCCGAGCTTCGCACAGGCCTCGAGCAGCCCTGGCGGCGGCGCTGCCTCGTCAAGGTAGAGCTCCGAGTAGCATTCGTCGGAGGCGATCAGGAAGTCGAACTCGTCGGCCAGCGCGATGAGCTTCTCGAACTCGGCAATCGGCGTCACCGCGCCGGTAGGGTTGCCCGGCGAACACAGGAAGACGGCTTGCACCTCGCGCCAGGTCTCTGCCGGCACGGCGTCGAAGTCGGGGCGAAAGCCGTTCTCGACCCGGCAGTCGAGGTAGAGCGGCTGACCACCGGCCAGCAGGGCGGCGCCTTCGTAGATCTGATAAAAGGGGTTGGGCACCGCCACCCGGGCCGGGCGACCGCGATCCAGCGCCGCCTGGACGAAGGCGAAGATCGCCTCGCGGGTGCCGTTGACCGGCAGCACCTGGCGCTCCGGGTCGAGCCCCTCGAGGCCGAAACGGCGAGTCGCCCATCCGGCGATGGCTTCACGCAGCTCGGGCGTGCCGGCGGTGGCCGGGTAGCGGGCGAATTCGAGCTGGTGTGCCTGGAGCGTTTCCAGGGCGGCGGCGAAGGGCGCGTGCTGCGGCTCGCCGATGGTCAGCGGAATGTGAGTGAGGCCTGTCGGGGGCGTCACGCCGGCCTTGAGCTTGGCCAGCCGCTCGAAGGGATAGGGCTTGAGGGCGTCGAGATCGGGGTTCATGGTGTCCAGGCGCCGTGGGTCGGCGTCGTTGTCGTGACTGCGGGCAGACCGACGATTATAGGGAAGGCCCCGGCCGGCCTCAAACTCCAGTGCGGCAAGGTATCAGCCGGCCACGTCGAGGACTTCGATCAGTCGCTCGCGCAGGCGCTGCTGGCGCTCGGGGTCGGTCAGCGGTGCGCCGGCCTTGTCGGTGATGAAGAAGACGTCCTCCACCCGCTCGCCCAGGGTGGCGATCTTGGCGGCCGAGAGCGAGATGTCCTGCTCCATGAAGATGCGGCCAACCCGGGCCAGCAGGCCGGGGCGGTCGGGGGCGGTCAGCTCCAGCAGGGTGCGCTCGTTGGCCGGGTCCTGTTCGATCAGCACTTCGGTCGGCACCTTGAAGTGGCGCAGCTGGCGCGGCGTATGCCGGGTGACGATCTGCGGGTAGTCGTCGGGGTCGTCGAGCTCCTCCACCAGGTGGGAGCGAATCTCCTCGATGCGCGCAGCGTCGCGAATCGGCCGCCCCAGGTCGTCGAGCACGATGAAGGTATTGAGCGTCCAGTCGTTGCTCGAGGTGGCGATGCGGGCGTCGTGGATCGACAGGCCGAGCTGCTCCATGGCGGCGGCGGTGGCGGCGAACAGATCGTCCACCGAACGGGTATGGATGAACACCTTGGTGCCGCCGTCGGACATGTCGTCGGTAGGGGCGCTGATCAGGATCAGCGGCAGCTGCGAGCCGCCGTGGTCGAGAATCCCCAGGGTCTGCCAGACGATCTCGCTGGGTGCGTACTGCAGGAAGTACTCCTCGCCGAGCTGCTCCCACAGGCGCTCGACCCGCTCCAGATCGGCGCCTACCGTAGCGAGCAGTGAACGCGCCTCGTTGCGGGTCTCGCTGACCCAGGTTTCACGATCCAGCGGGTTGTCCAGGCCGCGGCGCAGGGCGCGCTTGGTCTCGGCGTGCAGCTGGCGCAGCAGCGAGGCGCGCCAGCCGTTCCACAGCGTCGGGTTGGTGGCGTTGATGTCGGCCACGGTCAGCACGTAGAGGTAGTCCAGTCGGATTTCGTCACCCACCTGGGCGGCAAATTCGCGGATTACGTCGGGGTCGGTGATGTCGCGCTTCTGGGCCACCATCGACATCACCAGGTGATTTTCCACCAGCCAGCTGACCAGGCGGGTGTCGCGGCTGGAGAGACCGTGGCGCTCGGCGAAGCGCTCCACGTCGCGGGCACCGAGGACCGAGTGATCGCCGCCGCGACCCTTGCCGATGTCGTGGTAAAGCCCGGCAATCCACAGCAGCTCCAGCTTGGGCAGTTGGGGCATCAGCGCCGCCGCTACCGGGAACTCCTCGCGCGCCTCGGGCTTGCGGAACTGGTGGATGAACTTGAGCAGGCGCAGGGTGTGGGCATCCACGGTGTAGATGTGGAACAGATCGTGCTGCATCAGGCCGACGGCCTGGCCGAACTCCGGCAGGTATTTGCCAAGAACGCCGTAGCGATTCATGCGCCGAAGCTGGCGTGCCACGTTGCCACCCGAGCGCAGCAGCGACATGAACAGGTGCTGGTGCTGTACGTCGTCGCGATACAGGTCGTCGATCAGGTGACGGTTGTCACGGATCAGTCGAATGGTGTCGGCACGCACCCCCTCGATCTCGGGGTGTTCCGCCATCAGCAGGAACAGCTCGAGCAGTGCATAGGGGTGATCGCGGAACACCGACCGGGTGCGGGCCTTGATATAGCCCCCCTCGATCACGAAGCGCTCGTTGAGGTCGGTCGTCTCCAGTCGCTCGCCGCCGCGCAGGATGGCCTCGTCGAAGTGCTGCAGCAGCATGTCGTTGAGTCCGGCCAGGGCGGTGACATGCCGGTAGTAGCGCTTCATGAACTGCTCGACGGCCAGGCGCTCGGGGGTGTCGCGAAAGCCGAACAGTTCGGCGATGGTGCGCTGGTGGTCGAACAGCAGGCGATCCTCGGCGCGGCCGGTGAGCATGTGCAGCGCATAGCGCACCTGCCACAGGAAGGCCTGGCCCTGGCTCAGGATGCGCAGCTCGGCGTCGTTCATGAAACCGTTCGCCACCAGGTCCTCGTAGCGCTGGCTGCCGAAGTGGCGCTTGGCCACCCAGCCGATCATCTGGATGTCGCGCAGCCCGCCCGGCGAACTCTTGATGTTGGGCTCGAGATGATACTCGGAGTTGTTGAAGCGATGGTGCCTGGCGATCTGCTCCTGCCACTTGGCCTCGAAGAAGCGGTCGGCGGGCCACATGCTTGCAGGGGCGATGCGGGCCTTCATCGCCTCGCGCAGCGACTCGGGGCCGGCCAGGATACGCGACTCCATCAGGTTGGTGATGATGGTGATGTCGCCTGCGGCCTCGCGCTCGCAGTCGGCCAGCGAGCGAACGCTGTGGCCGATCTCCAGGCCGATGTCCCACAGCAGGGTGATGAAAGCGGTCAGCGCCTCGCGGTAGGGCGTGTCATCGTCCTGCTCCAGCAGCAGCATCAGGTCGACGTCGGAGTGCGGGTGCAGCTCGCCGCGGCCATAACCGCCCACCGCCAGCAGCGCCACGCCGTCGTCGGGCCAGTCATGCAGCGCCCACGCCACGCTCAGCAGCTGGTCGAGGCACCAGGCCCTGCCGTGGATGAGGTCGCGAATGTCGGCCCCGGCGTGGAAGCGCTCGTCGAGCCGCTGCTGAATCTCGCGCAGCGCTGCCTTGAAGGGGGCGATGGGCGAGCGGGTGCCGGCCATTTCGCGCCGGAAGGTGTCGGCGTCGAACAGCGTCTCATCGGGCGCGAAGCGATAGTGATGCAGCAGCATGGCGTCTCGACTCAGTGGTCGAGGAAGGAGAGGTCTTCCTCGTGGCGCGCCGTGAGTACCTCGACGCCGGTGTCGGTGACCAGCAGCGTGTGTTCCCACTGCGCCGAAAGGCTCTTGTCGCGGGTCACCGCGGTCCAGCCGTCGCGCAGCACCTTGGTCTGGTGCCCGCCCACGTTGATCATCGGCTCGATGGTGAAGCACATGCCGGCAGCCAGAATGGCGTCGGCCTCGGGCGCGTAGCCGTCATAATGCAGCACCTGGGGGTCTTCGTGGAAGGTGGCGCCGATGCCGTGGCCGCAGAAGTCGCGCACCACCGAGTAGCCGTTGGTCTCGGCGTGGCCTTGGATGGCGCGGGCAAGCTCGGAAAGGCGCGCGCCCGGACGCACCAGGGCGATGCTCTTGTAGAGGCACTCCTGGGTCACGCGGCACAGCCGTTCGCCCTGGATGTTCTCGCCCACCACGAACATCACGCTGGTGTCGCCGTGGTAGCCGTCGGCGGTCTTCACGGTGATGTCGATGTTCATGATATCGCCCTTCTTCAGCTTCTTGGCCGGGTCGGGGATGCCGTGACAGACCACGTGATTGAGCGAGGTGCAGATCGACTTGGGAAAGCCGTGATAGTCGAGCGGTGCCGGAGTGGAGCCCAGTTCGTTGACGATATAGTCATGGCACAGGCGATCCAGCTCGCCGGTGGACACTCCTGCCTTGACATGGGGTGCTATCATTTCCAACACGCTGGCGGCCTGGCGGCCGGCCTCACGCATCTTCTCGATCTCGTCGGGCGTCTTGATGGGTATGTTCATGGAGTCTCGGTTCAGAGGGGTTGCAGCGCCGGCAGCGTGGGCCAATGGCAGCAGGCGACTTCATCTCATTGGCGAACTATGGTATAAAGCCGCGCGCTTTCCTGCAATCGTCGCCGCTTGGCGGGCTGGCGAGGCAGCGCTGGCGCAGGCAGCGAACTCGATGGGGCAACCAAGTGCCTCACGGCTTCGCCGTAACAAAACAGCCTTGAAAACACACACGTACCGGCACATGGTCCCGGGTGCTGCCGCGGCTCGTCCCGGCGGTCGGATCCATGGGGTGCGTGGAGGCCTAACCCGATTTTCAGGAGTCATCCATGGCACATGTCAATATGCGTGACCTGCTCAAGGCAGGCGCACACTTCGGTCACCAGACCCGTTACTGGAACCCGAAGATGAGCAAGTTCATCTTCGGCGCGCGTAACAAGATCCACATCATCAATCTCGAGCACACCCTGCCGGCCCTCAACGAGGTGATCGACGTGGTCGAGAAGATGGCGGCGGCCAACAACAAGATCCTGTTCGTCGGCACCAAGCGCAGTGCGAGCAAGATCATCAAGGAAGAGGCCAACCGCGTTCGCATGCCCTTCGTCAACCATCGCTGGCTCGGTGGCATGCTGACCAACTACAAGACCATTCGTCAGTCGATCAAGCGCCTGCGCGACCTCGAGGCCATGCGCGAGGATGGCACCTTCGAGAAGCTGACCAAGAAGGAAGTCCTGATGGCCACGCGCGAGCAGGACAAGCTCGAGCGCTCCATCGGCGGCATCAAGGAGATGGGTGGCCTGCCCGACGCCCTGTTCGTGATCGACGTGGACCACGAGCGCATCGCCATCAATGAGGCGAACAAGCTCGGCATCCCGGTCATCGGCGTGGTGGATACCAACTCCGACCCGGACGGCGTCGACTACGTGATTCCCGGCAACGATGACTCCATCCGTGCCATCCAGATCTACGTCAAGGCGATCGCCGACGCCTGCGCGCGCGCGAAAGAAGGCCGCCCCGACGAGTTCGTCGAGGTCACCGAAGGTGAAGGCGGCGACGCGACTGCCGCTGCCGAGTAACGGCGAATCGCCCGGGCCGGCGCTGCCGGTCCGGGAGGGTGGCCGATATCAGCGGCCGCCCGCTACCGTTCCGCCGCGGCGGGGCGAGCGTTCCGGGCCTTCGGGCCCGGCGCCCTTATTCCCAGGTCGAACCTGAACGGGTTCCACTATCAAGAGGTGAATACCATGGCAGCGATCAGCGCTTCCCAGGTCAAGGAACTGCGCGAGCGTACCGGGCTCGGCATGATGGAGTGCAAGAAGGCGCTCACCGAAGCGGGTGGTGATATCGATGTCGCCATCGAGAACCTGCGCAAGAGCTCCGGGCTGAAGGCCGCCAAGAAGGCTGGCCGTACCGCCGCCGAAGGCGCCGTGGCGACCCGTGTCGCCGGGGACGGCAGCTATGGCGTGGTGGTCGAGATCAACTCCGAGACCGACTTCGTCGCGCGTGACGACAACTTCAAGGCCTTCGCCGATCAGGTCGCCGACGCCTTCTTCGCCGCCAAGAGCGAAGACGTCGCCGCGGTGATGGAGGGTGCCCTCGAGACCGCTCGCGAGCAGCTGGTGCAGAAGATCGGCGAGAACATCGGCGTGCGCCGCTGCGCCGTGGTCGAGGCGTCGGAAGGTGCGCTGGTGGGCGAGTACGTTCACGGCGGCCGTATCGGCGTGCTCACCGTGCTCAAGGACGGCAACGCCGAAGTGGCCAAGGATGTCGCCATGCACGTGGCCGCGATCAACCCGGCCGTGGCGCGTCCCGAGGACATGCCGCAGGAGCAGCTCGACAAGGAAAAGGCGATCATCCTGGCCCAGCCCGACATGGCCGGCAAGCCCGAGCAGATCGCCGAGAAGATGGTCGAAGGCCGTCTCAAGAAGTACCTGGCCGAAAACAGCCTGACCGAGCAGCCCTTCGTCAAGG
The DNA here is from genome assembly GCF_013697085.1 of Billgrantia kenyensis. GTDB lineage: Bacteria > Pseudomonadota > Gammaproteobacteria > Pseudomonadales > Halomonadaceae > Halomonas > Halomonas kenyensis. Next base: position 126,764 of record NZ_JACEFT010000003.1, on the reverse strand, counting down.
ACCCGAATCAGTCCGTCGCCGAGTTCGTCAAGGCTGCGGGCGGTGAAGTCATCGGCTTCACCCGCTTCGAAGTGGGCGAGGGCATCGAGAAGGAAGAGGTCGACTTCGCCAAGGAAGTGATGGAACAGGCTGGCCGCCGCTAAGGTCAGAGGTTCCAGTTCGATGAGTGGCGTGCGCGTGAGCGCACGCCTTCTCGTATCCGGCCGCCGCGTCGGACGTAGTAGAGTTGCTTCATCCCCTTGACGTCCAGGAGAGTTGCCATGCCCCCGACCGATCACGTCGATAGCTCCGCCCAGCCCCGCTCCGACAAGTCCCGCAGCGAAAAATCCAAGTACAAGCGCATCCTGCTGAAGCTCTCCGGTGAGGCCCTGATGGGCGAGCACGACTTCGGCATCGACCCGCAGGTGCTGGATCGCATGGCGCTCGAGATCGGCCAGCTGGTAGGCATTGGCGTGCAGGTGGGTATCGTGATCGGCGGCGGCAACCTGTTCCGCGGGGCGGCGCTCAACGAGGCGGGCATGGACCGGGTCACCGGTGACCACATGGGTATGCTGGCCACGGTGATGAATGCCCTGGCCATGCGCGATGCCCTGGAGCGGTCGAATATCCGCTCGCGGGTGATGTCCGCCATCCCCATGAGCGGCGTGGTGGAGCACTACGATCGCCGCACGGCGATCCGCTACCTCACCTCGGGTGACGTGGTATTGTTTTCCGCTGGCACCGGCAATCCCTTCTTCACCACCGACTCGGCGGCCTGCCTGCGCGGCATCGAGATCGACGTCGACGTGGTGGTCAAGGCCACCAAGGTTGACGGTGTCTATGACAAGGATCCGGTGAAGCACGCCGATGCGGTCAAGTACGATCATCTCAGCTACGATGATGCGCTGGACCAGAAGCTCGGCATCATGGATTTGACCGCGATTTGCCTGGTGCGGGACCATGACATGCCGGTTCGCGTCTTCAACATGAACAAGCCGGGCGCCCTGCTGAACCTGGTAGTGGGCGGCAAGGAAGGCACGCTGATAGACAGAGGTTGATACCGTGATCAATGACATCCAGAAAGATGCCGAGAGCCGCATGAAGAAGAGCCTTGATGCCCTTCATGCCAACTTCAACAAGATCCGTACCGGGCGTGCTCACTCCAGCATTCTCGATTCGGTCACCGTGGAGTACTACGGCAGCCAGGTGCCCCTCAACCAGGTCGCTTCGGTCAACGTCGAAGATGCCCGCACGCTTTCGGTAGTGCCGTGGGAGCAGAACATGGTGCCCAAGATCGAAAAGGCGATCATGACTTCGGACCTGGGCCTGAATCCTGCCAGCGCCGGCAACGTGATTCGCGTGCCCATGCCGATGCTCACCGAGGAGACGCGCAAGGGCTATATCAAGCAGGCTCGTGCCGAGGCCGAGAATGGCCGGGTGGCGGTACGCAACGTGCGCCGTGATGCCAACAACGACATCAAGGCCCTGCTCAAGGAGAAGGAGATCTCCGAAGACGAGCAGCACCGCGCCGAGGATGCGATTCAGAAGCTGACCGACAAGTACATCGCCGAGATCGACAAGCAGCTCGAAGCGAAGGAACACGACCTGATGCAGGTCTGAGCAGCGCCGGGCGGTACCTGCCTGAAGGCCCGCCCGGTCATCCCACCGCCATTGCGAGACATCATGACGTCAGCGCAGACCTCTGCATCGAACATGCCGCCGAAGCCACCGGGCGACGACCTGCCACGCCACGTGGCGGTCATCATGGATGGCAACAATCGCTGGGCGCGTGCACGTGGACTCTCCGGCATTCGGGGGCATCGGGCCGGCGTCGAGGCCGTACGTGCCGTCATCCGACGCGCCGCCGAGCGTGGCATCGAGACCCTCACCCTGTTCGCCTTTTCCAGCGAAAACTGGCGCCGCCCCGAAGCCGAGGTCAGCGCCCTGATGGAGCTGTTCCTGATCGCCCTGAAGCGTGAGGTGAGAAAGCTGCATGACAACGGCATCCGTCTTTCGGTGATCGGCGATCGCAGCGCCTTCTCCTCCTCGATCCAGAAATACATCGACAAGGCCGAGGCACTGACCCGGGACAACCGGCGCATGCACCTGGTGATCGCAGCCAACTACGGCGGTCGCTGGGACATCGCGGAGGCGGCGCGGCGCCTGGCCGAACGGGCCGTGGCCGGCGAGATCGACCCTGGCGCGATCGACGAGTACAGGCTTCAGTCCGAGCTCTGCCTTGACGATGAGCCTCCCGTGGACCTGTGCATTCGCACCAGCGGCGAGCAGCGCATCTCAAATTTCCTGCTGTGGCAGATGGCCTATGCCGAACTCTATTTCACCCCGCTGCTGTGGCCCGATTTCGATGGTGAAGCCTTCGACCTGGCGGTGGACGACTTCCGTCGGCGGCAGCGCCGCTTCGGAATGACAGACGAACAGATCGAGACGCAAGGTGCTTAGACAGCGGATCATAACGGCGGCGTGGCTTGCGCCGCTGATGCTGGCCGGCCTGTTCGGCCTTTCGGGCGGCGCCTTCGCCGCCTTTACCGGGATCATCGTGCTATTGGCTGCCTGGGAGTGGACCAACCTGTCCGGCGTTGCCGAAAGCCGCCGGCGCCTGATGCTGGTGGCCGGGCTGGGGCTGCTGATGGGCGCTTTCTGGGCGCTCGGGGCCGCGGTGGCGGCCTGGCCGCTGTGGTTGGCAGTGGGCGGCTGGGCGCTCAATGGCTACTGGGTCACCCGCTATCCGGCGCAGCGCGAACAGTGGCAATCCACGGCCGTGCGTCTGGCAATGGGGCTGTGGGTACTGCTGCCGGCCTGGGTCGGGTTCAACGTGCTGCGGGATACCGGCGGTGTCTGGCTGCTCTATGTGCTGCTGCTGGTGTGGGGGGCGGACATCGGCGCCTACTTCTGCGGCCGTGCCTGGGGCCGGCGCAAGCTGGCGCCGGCTGTCAGTCCCGGGAAATCCTGGGAAGGGGTGGCCGGCGGTGTGGGCGTGACGCTGGTGCTGGCACTGCTGTTCGCCATTTGGCAGGGCCTGGGCATGGCGGCTGGCCTGGGCCTGGTGGTTGTGACGGCCATCGTGACCCTGGTCTCGGTGCTCGGCGACCTGTTCGAGAGCATGCTCAAGCGCTTTCGCGGCATCAAGGACTCCAGCAACCTGCTTCCGGGCCACGGCGGCGTGCTCGACCGTATCGACAGCCTGACCGCAGCGGTGCCGCTGTTCGCGCTGCTCTCCCTCGGGGTCCTCTAGGATGAGCGAGCCTCTGCGGCGGCAGCGCGTCACGGTGCTGGGTGCGACCGGCTCCATCGGCACCAGTACCCTGGACGTGATCGCTCGCCATCCCGACCGCTATCAGGTGCACGCCCTGACCGCGCATTGCTCTCGAGAGGGACTGCTGACACAGTGCCTCGTGCACCACCCCAGCGTGGCGGTGCTTGCCGAAGAGCGTGATGCGGCGTGGCTGCGTGATTGCCTCTCTCATGCGGGGCTGGCCACCGAGGTGCGCGCCGGCGAAGCCGCGCTGGTCGAGGCAGCCAGCGCCGCCGAGGTCGACGTGGTGATGGCAGCTATCGTCGGCGCCGCGGGCTTGCTGCCGACGCTGGCCGCGGTGCGTGCCGGCAAGCGCGTGCTGCTGGCCAACAAGGAGGCGCTGGTAATGTCCGGCGCGCTGTTCATGGATGCCGTTGCGCGTCACGGTGCCACCTTGTTGCCGATCGATTCCGAACATAATGCCATCTACCAGTGTCTACCACCCGAGCACCGAGGCGGTTTGTCCCGTCATGGCGTGACCCAGCTGCTGCTGACCGCATCCGGCGGCCCCTTCCGCGGCTGGACGCCCGAGCGCCTGGCTACGGTGACGCCGGAGCAGGCCTGCGCCCACCCCAACTGGTCGATGGGGCGCAAGATTTCGGTGGATAGCGCGACCTTGATGAACAAGGGGCTCGAGCTGATCGAGGCGTGCTGGCTGTTCGACGCCAGGCCCGAGCAGGTGCAGGTGGTGGTGCACCCGCAGAGCGTGATTCACTCCATGGCGGCCTACAGTGACGGGTCGGTGCTGGCGCAGCTGGGGAACCCCGATATGCGCACCCCCATCGCCTACGGGTTGGCCTGGCCGGAGCGCATCGATGCCGGCGTCGAGGCGTTGGACCTGTTCCAGATCGCCCGGCTCGACTTCGAAGCACCCGACGAGTCGGCTTTTCCCTGCCTGCGCCTGGCGCGGGAGGCGATGCAGGCAGGGGGGACGGCTCCGGCGATACTCAATGGCGCCAACGAGGTGGCCGTCGAGGCTTTCCTGGCGGGCCGGCTGAGCTTTCCCGGCATTGGTGAGCTGGTAGGAGAGGTGCTCGAGAGCCTGCCCGTCGAGGTCGGTGACGACCTGGAGACGCTTCTCGCTGCCGATGCCCGTGCACGTGAGGCAGCACGCTCGCGGTTGGATAGACGTTGAGTCGGCTCTCGTGAGCCGACATGGTTGCATTTCAAGGAGACTGACTTGGGCCTGATCCAGAACGTGCTGGCCGTCATCGTGGTGCTGGGGGTGCTGATCACCTTCCACGAGTATGGTCATTACTGGGTAGCGCGCCGTTGCGGCGTGAAGGTGCTGCGCTTCTCGGTGGGCTTCGGCAAGCCGATCTGGTCCCGCGTCGATCGTCACGGGACGGAGTTCGCCGTGGCGGCGATTCCTCTCGGCGGCTACGTCAAGATGCTCGACGAGCGCGAGGCACCGGTGCCCGACGAGCAGCTCCACGAGACGTTCAATCGCAAGACAGTGTGGCAGCGTATCGCCATCGTCGCGGCCGGCCCGCTGGCCAACTTCCTGCTCGCCATCGTCGCCTACTGGGCGCTGTTCGTCGCCGGCACCACGACAGTGGCCCCGGTGGTAGGCGAGGTGGCACCCGACTCGCCGGCAGCCCGCAGCGGCCTGCAGGGCGGTCAGGAGATCGTCGCGGTACAGGGCAACCCCGTGCGTTCCTGGGACGAGATCAACCTGCGCCTGATCGCACATATAGGCCATAGCGGCGAACTGGAGCTCCTGGCGCGCGACGATGCTGCCAGCGACCCGAGCACGTACCGCTTGCCGGTACAGGACTACCTGGTGCGCCAGGATCCGCCCCAGCCGCTGCCCACGCTTGGCATCACGCCCTGGCAGCCGCGCTTCCCGGCGGTGCTGGGGCAGATCCTGCCCGGCGAGGCGGCGGCCGAGGCGGGACTCGAGGCCGGCGACCGGGTGCTGGCGGTGAACGGCACGCCCATCGATGAGTGGATGGACTTCGTCAGCGTGGTGCGCGCCAGCCCCGGCGAGACGCTGGAGCTCGAGGTAGAGCGCGACGGCGAGCGCCGTCAACTGACGCTCGCGCCGGGCTCCCGCGAGCTCGAGACGGGCGGCGCCATCGGCTACGTGGGGGCCGGTGTCGAGCCGGTGGAGTGGCCCGAGGAGTATCGCCGCGAGATTCGCTATGGGCCCGTGGCGGCCGTCGGCCAGGCCATGAGTCGTACCGGTGAAATGACGCTGCTCACCGTCGACGCCATCCGCAAGATGCTGGTGGGGCTGATTTCGCCGACCAACCTGTCCGGGCCCATCACCATCGCCCAGCTGGCGGGGGATACGGCCCGCACGGGGCTCGAGAGTTTCGTCAGTTTCCTGGCCTATCTCTCGATCAGTCTGGCAGTGTTGAATCTGCTGCCGATCCCGGTGCTCGATGGCGGGCATCTGCTTTATTATTTTGTCGAAGCGGTTCGCGGGCGACCGGTGTCCGAGCGAACCCAGGCAATAGGGCTGCGTATCGGCCTGGCATTGGTCGGCATGCTGATGTTGATGGCGCTATTTTTCGACCTGATGCGGCTCTGGTAGCGAGCGTCCCGGAAGGGGCGAAGGCGGCGAAGCTGGGCTTCGCCTTGTCAGTCACCCGCACATATGTATATGGTGCCTGTCTGGACAGGCAGGCGGATCAACGCGAGCGAAGCGACTGCATGAAAATCAAACACCTTGGATTGGCGGCACTGCTGCTGGCCAGTTCCAGTACAGTGCTGGCCCAATCTTTCGAAGTATCGGACATTCGCGTGGAAGGGCTGCAGCGGGTATCCGCCGCCTCGGTCTTCAACGCCTTCCCCATCAGCGCACGAGATCAGGTGGATGATCGTGAGCTTGCCGAGGCGGCGCAGAGCCTGTTCGCCACCGGCCTGTTCGACGACATCCAACTTGCCCGCGATGGCGACGTGCTGGTCATCCAGGTGGTCGAGCGTCCGACCATCTCGCGCTTGAACATCAGCGGCAACCGGCGGCTCTCGGAGGAGGACCTGCGCACAGGCTTGCGCGAAGGTGGTCTGGCCGAGGGCCAGGTGCTGCAGCTCTCCACTCTGGAGGACATCCAGCGCGAGCTCGAGGGCGTTTACCAGGCCCAGGGGCGCTACAGCGCCCGTATCGAGACCAACGTGCGCGAGATCGATGAGGGCCGTGTCCAGGTCGACATCGAGATCAACGAAGGCGCGGTGGCCAAGATCCGCCAGATCAACATCGTCGGAAACCGCCAGTTCGACGACGACGAGCTGCGCGATGTGTTCGAGCTCAATGACCGCCCCGGGCGTATCTTCGGCTGGTTTTCCCGCGACGAGTACTCCCGTGAGGCGCTGGCCGGCGACCTGGAGCGCCTGCGCTCCTTCTATCTCGACCGCGGCTACGTCAATTTCAACATTACCTCCACCCAGGTTTCGATCAGCCCGGACAAGTCCCAGATCTTCGTCACCATCAACGTCGATGAGGGAAGCCAGTACCGCCTGGGTGACGTCGGCTTCGTCGGCGACTTGCAAATCAGCGAGCGTGAGGCAAGAAACCTGCTGCAGCTGGATAGTGGCGAGATCTTCTCGCGCCGCGACGTCACCGCTTCCAGCGAGGCGATTCGCTCACGCCTGGGTGCCGAAGGCTTCGCCTTCGCCCGGGTCGAGGGCATCCCCGAGCCGCGTGCCGATGGCACGGTGGACCTCACCTTCAATGTCGACGCCGGTCGCAGGGCCTACGTGCGGCGCATCAGCTTCATCGGCAACACCAGCACCCAGGACGAGGTGCTGCGTCGCGAGATGATCCAGATGGAGGGCGCGCCGGCCTCGACGGATTCGATCAGCCAGTCGCGCCGGCGCCTGGAGCGCCTGGGCTTCTTCCGCCAGGTGGACGTGGAGACCCAGCCCGTGGCCGGCGAGCCGGACAAGCTGGATGTGACCTATACCGTCGAGGAGCAGCCATCCGGCTCGATCTCGGCGAGTGTCGGCTTCTCCCAGAGTGCCGGGGTGATCTACGGCGCGTCGCTGGCCCAGAACAACTTCCTGGGAACCGGCAATCGCGTCAACGTCGGAGCCCAGCGCAGCGACACCTTCACCAGCGTGAACTTCGGCTTCACCGACCCCTACTGGACGCTGGACGGTATCTCGCGCGGCTATAATCTCTTCTATCGCGAAACCGACTACGAAGATTCCGACATCTCGACCTACTCCACCGATGCCTACGGCGCGGGGATCAACTTCGGCTACCCGGTCAGCGAGCTGTCGCGACTCAATTTCGGCGCCAGCATCGAGGACCTGACTGTCAAGACCTACCGCGATACCGCTTCCGAGATCGTGCGCTACGTCGATGAGCAGGGCAGCAATGCCCAGAGTCTCAAACTCACGGCGAGCTGGACGCGCAACAATCTCAACCGCGGCATCATGCCCACCTCGGGCAACTACCAGCGCCTTGCACTGGAGACCGCGGCCCCGGGCAGCGACGCCGACTACTACAAGCTGCGTGCTCGCGCCCAGCAGCTCTTCGCCCTCAACGAGGAGGAGACTTGGGCGCTCAAGTTCGGCACCACCCTGGGCTACGCCGACAGCATCGGCAGCGACCCCTATCCGTTCTACGAGAACTTCTTCGCCGGCGGCCTCGGCTCGGTGCGGGGTTTCACCGCCAATACCCTGGGTGAGCGCACCACGCCCCGTGAGGCCGGTCGAGATCGTACCCTGGGCGGCAACGTACTGATCGAAGGCAGTGCCGAGCTGCTCTTCCCGCTGCCCTTCGTCGAAGACCAGCGCACCCTGCAGACCGGTTTCTTCCTCGACGCCGGCAACACCTTCCTGACCAACTGTTACCCGGTCATGGAAGGGGACGGTCCGTCGCGCTGCTCGTCAGGCGTCGATCTCGGCGAACTGCGCTACAGCATCGGTGTGGGGCTCTCCTGGCTGACCCCGGTGGGACCGCTGACCTTCAGCATTGCCGAGCCACTCAACGACAAGAGCGGCGACGATACCCAGTTCTTCCAGTTCTCGCTGGGCCAGACATTCTGAGTCGGCCCGCCAAGAGGAATTTTGCATGCGCAAGTTGACTGTCTTACTGTGTCTGGGTCTGTTCGCCGCTCTGGCCACTCCGGCCTACTCGGCCGAGGTTGCCGTCCTCGACTGGCGCGGGGCGCTGCTTTCCTCGGATTCGGCGCAGCGCTCGATGCAAGAGCTCGAGAACCGCCTTTCCGGACAGCAGCAGGAGGCGGAATCGCTGGGGCAGGAGCTGTCGCGGCTGCAGCAGCGGCTGCAGCAGGAGGGGGGCAACCTGCCTGATGCCGAGCGTCAGGCTCTGATTCAGGAGTTCCAGCAGAAGGGCAGTCGCTTCGAGCAGCTGCGCGGCCAGATCATGGAGGCGCAGATGCGCGCCGAGCAGGAATTCCTGCAGCAGGCCGAGCCCAAGCTCGAACAGGCAGTGGAGCAGGTCATCTCCCGGCATGGCATCCAGGTGCTGGTGGAGCCCCAGGGTGTGCTGCACTCCGAGCGGGACCTGCCCAACGTGACGGGTGAAGTCCTCGAGATTCTCAATTCACTCAATTGAACCATGGCGGCAGGAAGCTGCCGCTCGTCACTGAAACGGGTTTCCATGACGCACCCTGCTACCCCGACATTCACCCTCGACGAACTGGCTGAACGGCTCGGTGCCCGCCTGGTTGGTGATGGCAGTCGCCAAGTCAGGGGTCTTGCCACTCTCAAGGAGGCCCAACCTGACCAGGTGGCCTTCGTTGCCAACCGCTCCTATGTGAAGGACCTGGCCAAGACGAGGGCCGGTGCCGTACTGCTGCACCCCGAGCATGCGGCCGACTGTTCGGTGCCCCGCCTGGAGCTCGATAATCCCTACCTGGGTTACGCGCACTTGTCACAGCTGTTCGATCCGATGCTGGCGGCGTCGCCGGGAGGCATCCACTCCTCGGCAGTGGTAGCCGAGGATGTGGCCTTGGGCGAGCGGGTCGAGGTCGGGCCCAATGCCGTGATTGAAGCCGGGGTGGTGCTGGGCGACGATGTCGTGGTCGGCGCCGGCTGTGTCATCGGTGCGGGAGCGCGCATCGGCAGCGGCTCGCGGCTGCATCCCAACGCTACCGTTTGTCACGGCGTGATCATCGGTGCGCGGGCCATCCTGCATAGCGGCTGCGTGATAGGCGGGGACGGCTTTGGCTTCGCCCATGACGGCAGCCGCTGGCACAAGATCGCGCAGCTCGGCGGGGTAGTGCTGGGTGATGATGTCGAGGTGGGTAGTTGTTCCAGCATCGACCGTGGCGCACTCGAGGACACGGTGATCGGCAATGACGTCAAGATCGACAGTCAGGTACAGATCGCCCACAACGTGCATATTGGCGACCATTCGGCGCTCGCCGGCTGTGTCGGTATCGCCGGCTCGACCCATGTCGGCAAGAACTGCATGCTGGGCGGGGGCGTAGGGCTCTCGGGTCACCTGACGATCTGCGATGGCGTACACGTCACCGGCATGAGCCTGGTGACCAACTCGATCCATGAGCCGGGTGTCTACTCCTCGGGAACCGGCGCCATGAGCAATGGCCAATGGCGCAAGAACGCCGTGCGCTTCAAGCAGCTCGATGACATGGCGCGTCGCCTTGCGCGCCTCGAGAAGCGTAGCCAGCAGGGTTGAGACAGGTTCGGGCGGCGCTATAATGCCCGCCTGCCCGATGCAGGCGGTTTTTTCGGGAAGCCGGGGCGACGTTGCTGGACGCTCGCAATGGCTTCCCTACTTCATTTCAGAGGTCGCTACGATGGTAATGGACATCAACGAGATTCGTGATTATCTGCCGCACCGCTACCCCTTCTTGCTGGTCGACCGGGTAACGGAGCTGAGCCTTGGCGAATCCATCGTTGCCTACAAGAACGTCAGCATCAACGAGCCGTTCTTCAATGGCCACTTCCCCCATCACCCGATCATGCCCGGCGTGCTGGTGCTGGAAGCGTTGGCCCAGGTGTGCGGCATCCTGGGTTTCAAGACCGTCAACAAGCTACCGGCTGATGGCTATGTCTATTATCTGGTGGGTAGCGACAACGTGCGCTTCAAGCGCCCGGTGGTGCCGGGAGATCGCCTGAAACTGGAAGCGAAGGTAGAGCGTGAAAAGCGCGGCATCTGGAAATTCGCCTGCCGTGCTACCGTAGACGGCGAGCTGGCCTGTGAGGCCGATATCATCTGTGCCGAGAGGAAGGTTGCTTGATTCATACCACTGCCATCGTCGACCCTCGGGCACGTCTGGCCGAGGATGTGGAAGTTGGACCCTTCAGCGTTATCGGACCAGACGTTGAGATCGGGTCCGGCAGCCGCATCGGCCCGCATGTGGTCATCAAGGGGCCGACCGTGCTCGGGGCCAGGACCCGCATTTTCCAGTTCGCCTCTGTAGGCGAAGACTGTCAGGACAAGAAGTACGCCGGCGAGCCGACGCGCCTGGTCATGGGCGACGACAACGTCATTCGCGAGGGCGTGACGCTGCATCGCGGCACCGCCCAGGATCGCGGCGAGACCACCATCGGTTCGCGCAACCTGTTCATGGCCTATGTCCACGTTGGGCATGACTGCATTATCGGTAGCGACTGCGTGCTGGCCAACCAGGCGACGCTCGCCGGCCATGTGACCCTGGGCAACTTCGTCATTCTCGGCGGGCTGTCGGCGATCCACCAGTTCTGCCATTTCGGCGACTACGCCATGGCGGGAGGCGGCTCGATCATCACCAAGGACACCCCCTCCTTCCTGATGATCAACGGCAACCCGGCCAAGCCGCATGGTCTCAATCTGGTGGGTTTGAAGCGGCGCGGCTTTTCGGCCGAGGCGATCAGGGCCCTGAACGACTCCTACCGCCTGGTTTATCGCCAGGGGCTCACCGTGGCCCAGGCACTGGCGGAAATCCGCAGTCGCTACGCGCTTGCCGAAACAGAAGCCTTTGCCGCTTCCATCGAACTGTCGACCCGCGGAATCGTTCGCTGAGGCGCCGCGGAACGGGACTGATATGAGCCAGCTTGCTCGCGTCTACATCGTCGCCGGCGAAATGTCGGGTGACCTGCTCGGCGCCAGCCTGATGCGTGCCCTCAAGGCGCGACATCCGCAGGTGGAGTTTCGCGGTATCGGTGGTCCGGGGATGATCGCCGAGGGGATCGACACGCGTTTTCCGCTGGAAACGCTCTCGGTCATGGGCCTGGTGGAAGTGCTCAAGCACCTGCCAGAGCTCATTCGGGTGCGCCGTGCATTGCGTGCCGATGCCCTGGCCTGGAAACCCGACGTCGTGATCGGCATCGACGCACCGGATTTCAACCTCGGCCTCGAGCGACAGCTGCGTGAGGCGGGCCTCACCACGGTGCACTATGTCAGCCCGACCGTATGGGCATGGCGTCAGGGGCGGGTGAAGGGCATTGCCAAGTCGGTCGATGCCATGCTCACCTTTCTGCCCTTCGAGGCTGCCTTCTACGAGAAGCATCGCCTGCCGGTGGCCTTCGTCGGTCACCCACTGGCCGATGAACTGCCGCTGGTCAACGACCGAGCTGCTGCCCGCAAGGCGCTGGGCCTTCCGGCAGAGGGGCAGGTACTGGCCGTGCTGCCCGGTTCCCGGGCCAACGAGATCCGCTTTCTTGGCGAGCCCTTCCTCGAGGCCGCCGAGGCGCTGTGTCGCCAGCGCCCTACCCTCAGGGTGGTGATTCCAGCGGCCACCCCGCTGCGCCGCGAGGAACTCGAAGCGCTGCTCGAGCGCCGGCCGCTGCTTGCCGAACGGTTGACGCTGCTCGATGGGCAGGCGCGCCAGGCGATGGTGGCCAGCGACGCCGTGTTGCTCGTCTCGGGCACCGCCGCTCTGGAGACGATGCTTTGCCACCGGGCGATGCTGGTAGGCTACCGCCTGGCGCCTCTGTCCCACTGGCTGCTGAGCCGCCTGGTCAAGACCTCGTGGATTTCGCTGCCCAACCTGATCGCCCAGGAATCGATGGTGCCGGAGCTGGTTCAGGATGCCGTCACCCCTGAGGCGATCGTCGAGCATCTCGCGCCCATGCTCGATGACGCCCAGGCACGAGCCGAGCTCGAGCAGCGCTTCGCCGCCATGCATGCCGGGCTGCAGCGCAATGCCAGCGCCAGGGCGGTCGAGGCGATCGAGGCGGTGGTTGCCGGTCGGCCACTGCCCGAGTCGGTGGCCAGCGACAGCCTGGCGCAGGATAGCAGCAAGCATGAGAAGAGGAGCGAAGCATGAGTGACTCCCCCTTTCCACCGCTGGTCATCGACTACCAGGGGCACCTGTTGGCCGGTGTCGACGAGGTGGGCCGTGGCCCGCTGATTGGCGCGGTGGTGGCCGCCGCGGTGATCCTCGACCCGCTGCGTCCCATTGCCGGCCTGACCGACTCCAAGAAGCTCACGCCACAGCGTCGCGTGGCACTGGACGCAGAGATTCGCGCCAAGGCGCTGGCCTTCGCCGTAGCGGAAGCCACCCATGCCGAGGTGGATGAGCTCAATATCTATCACGCCACGCACCTGGCCATGCGGCGGGCGATCGACGGCCTGGGGCTGACGCCTGAGTACCTGCTGGTGGACGGCAATCGGCTGCCCGGGCATCATGTTCCCGGCCAGGCCGTCGTCAAGGGCGATGCTCGCCATCCAGCCATCGCTGCGGCTTCGATACTCGCCAAGGTGGCTCGTGACGCCCAGATGGTCGCGCTCGACGGGCTGTTTCCCGAGTACGGCTTCGCCCGCCACAAGGGTTATGCCACCCCCGAGCACCTGGACGCGCTGGAGCGCCTCGGTCCGCTGCCCGAGCATCGTCGCTCCTTCGCCCCGCTCAAGGGACAGCTCGAGCTGCTCTAGCCCACTTACCGCAAAGCCCCGAGCCTCTTATGACCACGCCTTTCGTACACCTTCGCGTCCACACCGAGTACTCCCTGGTCGACGGGCTGGTGCGACTCAAGCCGTTGCTCAAAGCCACCGCCGAGCAGGGCATGCCGGCGCTGGCCGTGACCGACGAAGCCAACCTGTTCTCCCTGGTGAAGTTCTACCGCGGCGCCCAGGGGGCCGGGCTCAAGCCGGTGATAGGCGCCGACCTCTGGCTTGCGAACCCATATGACGACAGCCACCCCTACCGCGTGACGCTGCTGGCGATGGACGAGACGGGCTACCGCAACCTCACGGAGCTGATCTCGCGGGGCTGGATGGAGGGGCAGCGTCAGGGCAGGGCGGTGCTGGAGAAAGCCTGGGTGCTGGCCCAGAGCGAGGGGCTGATCGCGCTTTCCGGCGGCCGTGAGGGGGAGATCGGTCGCCATCTGCTCTCCGATCATCGCGCTGAGGCGCGCACGCTGCTCGAGGAGTGGAAAGCGGCCTTTCCCGAGCGTTTCTACCTCGAGGTGACCCGCACCGGGCGACCGCTGGAAGAGGAGTGCGTGCACCTCTCGGTAGAGCTGGCCGTGGCCAGCGACACCCCGGTGGTGGCGACCAACGACGTGCGTTTCCTCGAGCGTGACGACTACTGGGCCCACGAGACCCGGGTCTCGATCGGCGAGGGCAAGGCGCTGGACGACCCGCGGCGCGAGCGAAAATATACCGAGGAGCAGTACCTCAAGAGCCCGGCCGAAATGGCCGAGCTGTTTGCCGATATTCCCGAGGCGCTGGAAAACAGCGTGATGATTGCCGCGCGCTGCAACGTCGACGTGCGTCTGGGCGAGATCTTCCTGCCGGAGTTCGAAATTCCCGAGGGCATGACCCAGGACGAGTTCTTCCGCAAGGTCTCCCACGACGGCCTCACCGAGCGGCTCGACTTTCTCTATCCGGCGGAGCAGTACCCGCGTGACGGCGAAGCGTATGCCGAGATCGACAAGCGCTATCGCGAGCGCCTCGACTTCGAGCTCGACATCATCATCAAGATGGGCTTTCCCGGCTACTTCCTGATCGTGATGGACTTCATCCAGTGGGCCAAGGACAACGATGTTCCGGTAGGGCCGGGGCGTGGTTCCGGTGCCGGCTCGCTGGTGGCCTACGCACAGAAGATCACCGATCTCGATCCGCTGGAGTACGACCTGCTCTTCGAGCGCTTTCTCAACCCCGAGCGGGTCTCGATGCCCGACTTCGACGTCGACTTCTGCATGGAGAAGCGCGACCGGGTGATCGAGTACGTGGCCGACCGCTACGGGCGCGACGCGGTGTCGCAGATCGTCACTTTCGGCACCATGGCGGCCAAGGCGGTGGTGCGCGACGTGGCCCGTGCCCAGGGCAAACCTTATTCGCTGGGCGACAAGCTCTCCAAGCTGATCCCCTTCGAGGTCGGCATGACTTTGGCCAAGGCCATCGAGGCGGAGCCGGCGCTCAAGGAATTCATCGAGAACGACGAGGAGGCCGCCGAGATCTGGGAGATGGCGGTCAAGCTCGAGGGCATAACCCGCGGCACCGGCAAGCACGCCGGGGGCGTGGTGATCGCACCGACCAAGCTCACCGACTTCTCGCCGCTGCTGTGCGACGAGGAGGGTAACGGCCTGGTCGTGCAGTTCGACAAGAACGACATCGAGGAAGCCGGGCTGGTCAAGTTCGACTTCCTCGGGCTGCGTACCCTGACCATCATCGACTGGGCGCTGGAGATGGTCGACAAGGTGCGTGCGGTCAAGGGCGAGGGTCCGCTCAACATCGAGAGCATCCCGCTCGACGATAGCCCCACCTTCGAGATGCTCAAGCGTGCCGAGACCACGGCAGTGTTCCAGCTCGAGTCGCGGGGCATGAAGGAGCTGATCAAGCGCCTGCTGCCCGACTCGCTTGAGGACATGATCGCCCTCGTCGCCCTGTTCCGTCCGGGCCCGCTGCAGTCGGGCATGGTCGATGATTTCATCAACCGCAAGCACGGCCGCGCCGAGATCTCCTACCCTCACCCGGACTACCAGCACGAATGGCTCAAGCCGGTGCTCGAGCCCACCTACGGCATCATCCTCTATCAGGAGCAGGTGATGCAGATTGCCCAGGTGCTGGCTGGCTACAGCCTGGGGCAGGCCGACATGCTGCGCCGCGCCATGGGCAAGAAGAAGCCCGAGGAGATGGCCAAGCAGCGCGCCGGCTTCATGGAAGGCTGTGCGGCCAACGGCATCGACAAGGAGCTGGCCGGCAACATCTTCGACCTGGTGGAAAAATTTGCCGGCTACGGCTTCAACAAGTCGCACTCGGCGGCCTACGGCCTGGTTTCCTACCAGACCGCCTGGCTCAAGACCCACTACCCCGGCCCGTTCATGGCGGCGGTGATGTCCACCGAGATGGACAACCTGGACAAGGTGGTGCCGCTGATCGAGGAGTCGCGGCGCATTGGCCTCACCGTGACGCCGCCGGACGTCAACGTTGGCGCCTACAAGTTCACCGTCGATCCCGAGGGGCGAGTGGTCTACGGCCTGGGCGCGATTCGCGGGGTGGGCGAGGGTCCCATCGGCGCCATCGTCGAGGCCCGTGAGGCCGACGGCCCGTTCAGCGACCTGTTCGACTTCTGCCGTCGGGTTGACCCCAAGCGCATGAACAAGCGCACCCTGGAGGCATTGATCCGCTCCGGCGCGCTGGACAACCTGGGGCCGAATCGAGCGGTGCTCACCGCCGCCCTCGAGGATGCCCTCAAGGCCGCGGCGCAGACCCAGAGCAACCAGAGCCTGGGCATGATCGACATGTTCGGCGAAGCCTTCGCCGACGACGAGGCCGAGAGCGATCCCTACGAGGCCTACCGCCGCGCCCGCGAGTGGACCGACAAGGAGCGCCTGGCCGGCGAGAAGGAGACCCTCGGCCTTTATCTCACCGGTCACCCCATCGACGAGTACGAGAAGGAGCTCGCCCGCTTCGTCTCCACCCGTATCGTCGATCTCAAGCCGTCGCGGGAGCCGCAGCGAGTGGCGGGGCTGGTAGTGGCGGTGCGCACCATGAAGTCCAAGCGCGGCGACACCATGGCCTTCATCACCCTGGACGACCGTACCGGGCGCATCGAGGCGTCGCTGTTCGGCGAGCTCTACGATCAGCTGCGCGGCCAGATCGAGGCGGATCAGGTGATGATCGTCGAGGGCGAGGTTTCCAGCGACGACTTCTCCGGCGGCCTGCGCCTGCGCGGCAAGGAGGTCACGCCGATGGTGGCCGCCCGTGCCCGCTACGGCGAGGCGGTGGAGCTGTCGCTGGATGGCACCCGGGTCAACGGCCGCCTGGTGGAGAGCTTGAGGGATAGCCTTGTGCCGCACCGCGACGACGGCGGCCTGCCGGTGCGCCTGCGCTACCGCAACGAGGCCGCCGCCGGCTGGCTGGAGCTGGACGCGCAGTGGCGCGTGGCCCCCAGCGACGAGCTGCTGATCGCGCTGCGCGAGGTAGAGGGGCAAGATGGCGTGCGCCTCAAATACCGCTAGGCCTAAGAAAAGTGCCTGCGCTCGGTCATACGGCGTTAAAAAACGGCTTAAAATGCTCATTTACTAAAGTAAACTCCGCTTTTGCGCCGTTTTTTGCCTTGTCTGACCATCGCTCGCCGACTTTTCGACAGGACCTGGACTCACCACCTTGGCTGCGAGCGGCGCCGGGGACAGGTCGCAGCGGAGGTCTTTTGCCATGGGTGAGGAGCTCTGCTCCGAACGGGCTGGCCATGGATGGCCAGCCCCGGTCCTGCAAGCGGAGCAGGATGCGAGAGCGAAGCAGGGCAAAAATAGCGCCCAGGGATGGGTTTACAGCGCCTCCGCAGCGACCTGTCGCCGGAAAAGCCGCTGTTCCGCGCCTTGCGCAGCGCGTTGAGGGTGCGATAATGCCCGACACTCGATTTTATGGCTTCCGGGACGAACAGCGTTCATCATGCCCCGGCGACAGCAATGACAAGGCGGCCCAGCCAATATGAATCCCAACTATCTCGATTTCGAACAGCCCATCGCCGAACTCCAGGCCAAGATCGAAGAGCTGCGCCTGGTCGGCAACGACAGCCAGGTCAACCTCAGCGACGAGATCAGTCGCCTGGAGGAAAAGAGCCGCAAGCTTACCGAGTCGATCTTCAAGGACCTCACCCCCTGGCAGGTGTCGCAGCTTTCGCGTCACCCCCAGCGGCCCTATACGCTGGACTACCTCGAGCATATTTTCACCGACTTCGACGAACTGCACGGCGACCGCCGCTTCGCCGATGACCCGGCTATCGTCGGCGGCATCGCTCGCCTCGACGGCCGTCCGGTGATGGTGATCGGCCACCAGAAGGGGCGTGAGGTAAAGGAGAAGGTACGGCGTAACTTCGGCATGCCACGCCCCGAAGGCTACCGCAAGGCGTGCCGCCTGATGGAGATGGCCGAGCGCTTCAAGATGCCGGTGCTCACCTTTATCGACACCCCCGGCGCCTACCCCGGCATCGACGCCGAGGAGCGCGGCCAGAGCGAGGCCATCGCCTATAACCTGGCGGTGATGTCGCGGCTCAAGACCCCGATCCTCTCCACCGTGGTGGGCGAGGGCGGTTCCGGCGGCGCACTGGCCATCGGCGTATGCGACGAGCTGGCCATGCTGCAGTACTCAACCTATTCGGTCATCTCGCCCGAGGGCTGCGCCTCGATCTTGTGGAAGAGCGCCGAGAAGGCCGCCGATGCCGCCCAGGCCATGGGGATTACCGCTGAGCGGCTCAAGGAGCTGGGCTTCGTCGACACCCTGATCGAGGAGCCGCTGGGCGGCGCGCACCGCCAGCCGCTGACCACCGCCGAGCGAGTCAAGGAGTCGCTGCTGGCGAGCCTGGATCGACTCGAGGCGATGGAGACCGACGCCCTGCTGGAGCGCCGGTATGAGCGCTTGATGAGCTATGGCGCTCCAGCCTAAGAGAGAATCGCTGCAAGCCCTGATAGACGACGCCCTGGCGGAGACCCCGCCGGGGCGTGTCGTCTGGGTCGCACTCTCCGGCGGGCTGGATTCGAGCCTGCTGCTGACCCTGGCGGCCCAGGCCTGCCGCCGCTATCCCCGCCCGCTGCATGCCCTTCACGTGCATCATGGCCTGCAGGATGCCGCCGACGATTTCGCGCAGCACTGCCATTGGCTTGCCTCACGCCTCGGCGTGCCGCTCCATGTCGAACGGGTGAAGGTCGATCTCGGCGCCGGAAAGGGCCTCGAGGGGGCAGCGCGGGAGGCACGCTATGCAGCCTTTGCCCGTCGCGTGTCGCAGGGAGAAACGCTGTGGCTGGCTCAGCACCAGGACGACCAGGCCGAAACCTTCCTGCTTGCCGCCCTGCGCGGCAGCGGCATGCGGGGGCTGGCTGGCATGCCCCGGAGCCGTGAGTGGCAGGGCAGGCGCCTCGAGCGCCCGCTGCTCGCTCGCTCCCGAGCCGAGCTCGAAGCCGAGGGCGAGCGGCTCGGGCTGCGCTGGATCGACGACCCTTCCAATGACAGCGAAGCACTTGATCGTAATTTTCTGCGTCATCGCGTGCTGCCGGCGCTGCAGTCGCGCTGGCCCCATGCCGCGCAGGCACTGGCGAGCAGTGCGGTCCATGCCGGTGAGGGCGAGGCGCTGCTCGGCGAGCTGGCAACACAGGACCTGGCCGGTCTCGGCGGTGAACCTGGTCGCCTGCCGGTGGCGCCACTGAGCCTCCTCTCGCTACCTCGCCAGCGCCTGTTGTTGCGCCACTGCTGTGAGCGGCTGGGTCTGTCGTTGCCACCGCTCGCACGCCTCGACAGCCTGCTCACCCAGCTAGGGGCGCGGAATGACGCCCAGGTGCGGGTGAATTGGGCAGAAGTCGAGGCGCGGATCTGGCGTGACCATCTCTACCTACGGCCTCACCTTGCCCCGCTGCCTGCCGACTGGCGCGTCGACTGGAGCGGTGTGGAGCCGCTCGCGACTCCATGGGGACGGGTGAAGGTCTCGCTGTCGCCTGCCGAATCCTCCCCGGTCAGGTTGACCCTGATGCCTCGCCGGGGCGGTGAGCGGCTGCGCCTGCCCGGTCGCGGCAGCCGTGATCTCAAGCGCTTGCTGCAGGAGGCAGGGATGCCGCCCTGGGAGCGGGAGCGGGTGCTGGTGGCCTGGAGCGGGGAAGAGCCGGTAGCGGCACTTCGGCTCGATCGACTCGCCTGGCTGGTGGTGGCTGAGGGGTGGCGCGCCTCCCCCGGTGACGCTGTCTAGCGGCGCCCCGCTCGGCGCCCCAGCATGTCATGCAGCACTCCTTCACGCAGTGCCCCATCGGCATAGCGCATGCGGGTTAGGCCGAATGCCTCGAAGATGGCGCCGAGGATGGCGATCCCGGCGGGAAAGATTCGTGCGCGATCGGGCTTGAGCCCCTCCAGGGCGACGTGGTCGAGATGGCCGCAGTCGATCAGGCGCTGGCGCAACGCCTCAAGGCCGCTTCTGCTGATTTCGTCCGGCGTGCCGCCGCTGGCTGCGAGTACCGAGGCGGCGGCCTTGATGGTCCCGCTGGAGCCCAGGACCTCGTCCCAGCCCAGCTCGAGGTAGGCGGGCTGGATGCACTCGAGCTGGGCCAGTACGTCCGCTTCGGCGCGGCGCATGCGGGCCTCGCTAAGCACGCCGTTGCCGAAGTGTCGGCGGGTATGGGTGACGCAGCCGATGTCCAGGCTCTCGAGCTTGAGTGCTTGCATCCGCTCGCCGATGATGAACTCGGTGGAGCCGCCGCCGATATCAACGACCAGGCGGCGACCGCTTTCGGCCAGGGTGTGAGCTGCACCCAGATAGATCAGCCGGGCCTCCTCCTGTCCCGCGATGACCTCGATGGGACAGCCCAGCAGCGCTTCAGCCCGGGAAAGGAACGCCTGCCGGTTGCGTGCCGTGCGCAGTGCACTGGTGCCCAACACGCGCAAGCTGTCTCCAGGGACGCCCTCCAGCAGAGGAGCGAACCGGGCCAGGCAGTCCAGTGCCCGCTGCATGGCGGCCTCATCGAGCCGCCCCTCGGCGTCGAGTCCCGCGGCGAGCTGGACCTTCTCACCGCAGCGTGCCACCACTTGCAAGCGATTGTCCTGGTAATGGGCAACAAGAAGGTGAAAGCTGTTGGAGCCGAGATCGATCGCCGCCAGGCGTTGCATACCCGAAGCCTGTAGCTCCTCAGGTTCATCACAGCTAGGTTGGGGCCGGTCCATGGGTGAGTTCATCGAGGCATCCTGATGGCGATTGACTAAAGGTTGCGGCGCCGGCCGTAGCGTGTCAATCGTGCAGGCTTGATTCATGGACTTGCGTTCGACGCCTGGCTTGTCTAACATCGAGGCGTTCGCCTGTTCCGAATGCTTTCCGACCGCGTCGCGGTCAACATCAAGTCGTCAGTCAGCCCCTTTTTGTCGCTCGTTGTCATGTGTCTGAAATCATAGTGGCACTTGAAACGCACCAGGCGATGAGTCCAGGCGACAAGAAGCGCTGCTCCCTCGAACACGATTCCATGCGGCGACCCTTGCGCACAGTGGTCGTACCGCAATGAACATCGCGCATGAGCGGCAGCTTTCCCGGGCCCTGAACGCACCCAAGCGGCGTACCGTTCTTTCCGTACCGTTTCCCACGGCCGCCGTGCCGCCACGCTGACATGAGCCACTTCCGAACACACCGATGAATCTTACCGAACTCAAGCAAAAACCCGTGCCAGAGCTGTTGGAGATTGCCCGCGAGATGGGCATCGACAACCTCGCCCGCTCACGCAAGCAGGACATCATCTTCGCCATCCTCAAGAAGCACGCCAAGAGCGGCGAGGACATCTACGGCGACGGTGTTCTGGAAATCCTGCAGGACGGCTTCGGCTTCCTGCGCAGCGCCGACAGCTCCTACCTGGCCGGCCCGGACGACATCTACGTCTCGCCGTCGCAGATTCGTCGCTTCAACCTGCGCAAGGGCGATTCCATTTCCGGCAAGATTCGTCCGCCGAAGGAAGGGGAGCGCTATTTCGCGCTGCTCAAGGTCAGCCAGATCAACTTCGACAAGCCGGAAAACGCCAAGCACAAGATCCTGTTCGAGAACCTCACGCCGCTGTTTCCCCAGGAGCGGCTGCGCATGGAGATCGGCAACGGCTCCACCGAGGATCTCACGGCTCGCATCATCGACCTCACTGCCCCGATCGGCAAGGGCCAGCGCGGCCTGATCGTCTCGCCGCCCAAGGCGGGCAAGACGCTGATGCTGCAGAACATCGCCACTTCGATCACGCGCAACAACCCCGAGTGTCACCTGATCGTGCTGCTGATCGACGAGCGTCCGGAAGAAGTGACCGAGATGTCGCGTACCGTGCGCGGTGAAGTGGTTGCCTCCACCTTCGACGAGCCGCCGGCGCGCCACGTGCAGGTTGCTGAGATGGTGATCGAGAAGGCCAAGCGTCTGGTCGAGCACAAGAAGGACGTGGTGATCCTGCTCGACTCCATCACCCGTCTGGCGCGTGCCTACAACACCGTGGTGCCGAGTTCCGGCAAGGTGCTCACCGGCGGTGTCGACGCCCACGCCCTGGAGAAGCCCAAGCGCTTCTTCGGTGCAGCGCGCAACATCGAAGAGGGCGGCAGCCTGACGATCATCGCCACCGCGCTGGTCGATACCGGCTCGAAGATGGACGAGGTGATCTTCGAAGAGTTCAAGGGCACCGGCAACATGGAAGCCCACCTGGACCGCAAGCTCGCCGAGCGCCGTGTCTACCCAGCGATCAATATCCGCCGCTCCGGCACTCGTCGTGAGGACCTGATCGCCTCCGAGGACGAGATGCAGCGCATGTGGATCCTGCGCAAGCTGCTCAACCCGATGGAAGACACCGCGGCCACCGAGTTCCTCATCGACCGCCTGAAAGATACCAAGACCAATCTCGAGTTCTTCGAAGCCATGAAGCGCCGCTAAGCGGGATCGGCGGTGCAGAAAGGGGCGGCATGCTAAGCTGCCCCTTTCGTCGTTCCGGAAACGGGAATTGCAATGAAGTACAAGGACCTGCGCGATTTCATCGCCGCCCTGGAGGCCCAGGGCGAGCTGATACGAGTTTCAGCCGAGGTGGACCCCTACCTCGAGATTACCGAAATCTGCGACCGCACCCTGCGTGCCGGCGGCCCGGCGCTGCTGTTCGAGAACGTCAAGGGCCATGACATGCCGTTGCTGGGCAACCTGTTCGGTACGCCGAAGCGGGTCGCCCTGGGCATGGGTCAGGACAGCGTCGAGGCGCTGCGCGAGGTGGGCAAGCTGCTCGCCTTCCTCAAGGAGCCCGACCCGCCCAAGGGCTTTCGCGACGCCTGGGACAAGCTGCCGATCTTCAAGCAAGTGATGAGCATGGGCCCGAAGACGGTGCGCAGTGCCCCGGTGCAGCAGGTAATACTCGAAGGCGACGACGTCAACCTCGACCGCCTGCCGATCCAGCACTGCTGGCCGGGCGACGCCGCGCCGCTGGTCACCTGGCCGCTGGTGGTCACCCGCGGGCCACACAAGAAGCGCCAGAACCTGGGTATCTATCGCCAGCAGAAGCTGTCGAAGAACCGCCTGATCATGCGCTGGCTGTCGCACCGCGGCGGCGCGCTCGATTTCCTGGAGTTCCAGCAGACCAATCCCGGCGAACCCTTCCCGGTGGCGGTGGCGCTGGGCGCCGACCCGGCGACGATTCTCGGCGCGGTGACCCCGGTACCGGACTCGCTCTCCGAGTACGCCTTCGCCGGGCTGTTAAGAGGCTCGCGCACCGAGCTGGTCAAGTGCGGCCACGCCGATCTGGAAGTGCCTGCGTCGGCAGAAATCATTCTGGAAGGCTTCATCTACCCCGACGACACGGCACCGGAAGGCCCCTACGGCGACCATACCGGCTACTACAATGAAGTCGACGAGTTCCCGGTGTTCACGGTGACGCGCATGACCCTGCGCCGCGATGCCATCTACCACTCGACCTACACCGGGCGACCGCCCGACGAGCCGGCGATTCTCGGCGTCGCACTCAACGAAGTGTTCGTGCCGATCCTGCGCAAGCAGTTCCCGGAGATCGTCGACTTCTACTTGCCCCCGGAAGGCTGCTCCTACCGCATGGCGGTGGTGACCATGAAGAAGCAGTACCCGGGCCACGCCAAGCGCGTGATGATGGGGGTCTGGAGCTTCCTGCGCCAGTTCATGTACACCAAGTTCGTGGTGGTGCTCGACGATGACGTCGATGCCCGCGACTGGAAAGACGTGATCTGGGCCATCACCACCCGCATGGACCCCGCCCGGGACACCGTGATGGTCGAAAACACCCCCATCGATTACCTTGACTTCGCTTCGCCGGTGGCGGGGCTGGGCTCGAAGATGGGGCTCGACGCCACCAGCAAGTGGCCCGGCGAGACCGATCGAGAATGGGGCACGCCCATCGTCATGGACGAGGCCGTCAAGGCCCGCGTCAGCGAGCGCTGGAACGAGCTGGGCATCGAGCTGCCCCCACACCCTGACGACAAGAGGCCTGCATGACCCCGAGGACCCTGAGCTGCCTGGTGACGGCAGTGGAGGACCTGACCCCCGACGTGTTCCGTGTGCGCCTGGAAGGGCGCGCCGAGGCCATGGCCCACGAGCCGGGTCAGTATCTCGAACTCAAGCTGGACGACGAGACCTGGGTGCCGTTCTCCATTGCCAGTGCCCACACTGGCGACGGTACCCTGGAACTGCATATCCAGCACTGGCCGGAGCGCGAGAATTCAGCCCGGTTGCGTGAACAGGTCGTGGTTGCCCACCATCTCACGCTGCGCCTGCCGGGCGGGGATTGCGTACTGGACACCACCAGTGAGCGACCCCTGCTGTTGGTGGCAGCCGGAACCGGCTTCGCTCAGATCAAGGCGATCGTCGAGGCCTCGTTGCACCTGGCCCCCGAGCGCCCCATCGACCTTTGGTGGGCGGCACGCGAACGGCGCGACCTGTACCTCGAGAGCCTGGCGCGACAGTGGGCCGAGAGCCACGAGAACATGCGCTTCCATCTCGTCACCGAGGTGGCGCCGGAGCCACCTGTAAGCGGAGAGCGCATCGAGTCTCACCGAGGCCGCATCGACCAGGCCCTGGCGGAGAGCCTCGAGGATGTCAGTGCCAGTGATGTCTATCTTTCCGGGTCGCCCGGCATGGTCTACGCCTGCGTCGACGTGCTGGCCTCGCTGGGACTGGAGCCGTCGCGGGTGTTCTCCGACGTCTTTGCCTATGCGCCGCGCCAGCCATTGGTGCCTACCGCGGGTGTGCTTCGCCGGGGTGGCGAGCGGTGAGCGCTTCGCCGATCCTGATTACCGGTGGCGCTCAGCGCCTGGGTCGCCACTGTGCCGAGCGCCTGGTCGAGGACGGTCACCCGGTGATCGTCAGCTATCGCCGCGAGCGGCCGGAACTCGAGGCATTGCGTAGCCGCGGTATCGTCACCCTGGCGGCGGACTTCGCCACCGAGGCGGGCATTCTCGATTTCATCGCCCGACTGAAGGGCCAAACGGCATCGCTGCGAGCGATCGTACATAACGCCAGCGATTGTGCCGCGGACAGAATGGATGAGCAGGCTGGCGCCACTTTCGAGCGGCTGTTTCGCGTGCACATGCTCGCGCCCTACCTGATCAACCTGCACTGCCGCGTGCTGCTCGAGGCCTGCGGCGAGCCCCAGCGGGATATCGTTCACATGACCGACTACGTGGTGCAGAAGGGCTCCAGGAAACACGCCGGCTACGCTGCCACCAAGGCGGGACTGGAAAACCTGACGCTCTCTTTCGCCGCCATGTACGCCCCCGAGATCCAGGTCAACGCCATCGCACCGGCGCTGATCATGCTCGATGAAGGCGACGATGAGAACGCTGCCGACAAGGCCAGGGCCAAGTCGGCGATGGAGATGGTGCCGGGGCCGGGGGTGATCTACCAGAGCCTGCGCTACCTGCTCGACAACCGCTATGTCACCGGTATCACCCTGCCGGTCGATGGCGGCTGCCATCTTCGCTAGACTGTCTATCAGCAACGCTGCCTGCCGGAGCGCAGGCAACAGCACGACATGACGAGCAAGCCAACGGAAAGTTGCTGGAAAAGGAGGCTCATATGGCTCCCCTCAAGGACTATCACGACGATACCGGGCTGCTGTGGCTGCTGCCCCTGCTGGCCATACTGGCGCTCAACCTGCTGCCGCTGATCATTGGTGTGACCCGTGCCGTGGCGGCCTGACGCCGGGCTTGCCAAGCTTGCCGCGATGCGGCAGGATGAAGAAAGATCATCAGGAGACGACCATGACCTCGAAGCGACCCTCGATTGCCATAGCCAGTGACCGCGCCCTTTGCGCGGCGCCTGTGCGCGGCGTCGGTTTCGACGGTCAGTATTGGTACTGGTTTAGCGCCGGTGTGCTGGCGGCTGGCTGCTGAAGCAGGACAGTCGTCAAGGCACACCCCAAGCGGGTTGCCTTCCCCTGAAACCCCCGGTCGGCAACCCCGACCGGGGGTTTCACGTTGAGTGGCCCCAAAAGGATACAACCCGAGGAGACGCATCATGAACGCACGTAACGCCACTTTCGCCAACCACGCTCGCCACGACTATTATGGCTGGGGCTATGGTTGGCGATTTAGCGTTGCGCGGTCGGTTCAGTGCGCCACCTCCGACCGTGAGATGACCGGTGGCACGACGACACGATGCTTGCCACGCTCACGGAGATGACTCACATGAATGCCCCTGCTACCCTCGCCGAACGCCTTGCCGATAGTCGCATCGAAGCGCTTGCCGCACGCCCCAGCCGGGTCGAGATGCCCTTGCCGACACCTGCAGAGCTGCGCCGTCGACTGCCCGTGGCTGCCGACGTGAGTGAGCGCCTCGCAGCCCAGCGACGCGCCATCCGCGCTGTCGTCAGCGGTCACGATGACCGCATGCTGGTGGTGGTTGGACCCTGTTCGATCCATGACCCCTTGGCTGCTCTGGAGTATGCCCATCGCCTGGCCGAGCTGGCGCCCAGGATAAGTGACCGCCTGCTTCCGGTCATGCGGGTCTACGTGGAGAAGCCGCGTACCACGGTGGGCTGGAAGGGGCTCGCCTACGACCCCGATCTGGACGGCAGCGGCGACATGGCCAGAGGTCTGCACCTTTCACGCCATTTGATGCATGAGGTCGCCGCACTGGGCCTGCCGGTGGCCACCGAAGTACTGCAGCCGATGCTTGCCGCCTACCTCGACGACCTGCTCTCCTGGGTCGCGATCGGCGCCCGGACCACCGAATCGCAGCTGCATCGCGAGCTTGCCAGCGGCCTCGAGGCGGCCGTCGGCTTCAAGAATGCCACCAGCGGCGATGTGGGCGTCGCCGTGGATGCCATTCGTGCCGCGGCATACCCTCACCAGCACTTCGGGCTTGACGAGCAGGGCCGGCCAGCGCTGCGCGAGACCAGCGGCAATGCCCACACCCATGTGGTATTGCGGGGCGGTCGTCCTGGGCCCAACCATGATAGTCGTTCGGTGGCGGAGACCCGCAGGGGTCTGGAAGCGGCCGGGCTGCCTGCGCGTCTGATGGTGGATTGCAGCCACGCCAACGCACGCAAGGATCACCGCCGCCAGGCCGAGGTGCTGCGCGATGTGGTGGCCCAGCGGGAGGCGGGCGAGACGGCCCTCATGGGGCTGATGCTCGAGAGCCACCTGGAAGAGGGGCGCCAGGACCTTGCGCCAGGTGCGCTGCGCCATGGCGTTTCGGTGACCGATCCGTGCCTGGGCTGGCAGGCCACCGAAGCCCTGCTGCTCGAGGCGGCCGGGCGGTTGCGCTGAGCCTGGCCGGTGTGGCTGTACCTTGGCGGCCGATGCCGGGATAATCCCGGCATCTCGCTGCAACAGGAAGCCCGCATGTCCTTTACCTTCGAGCACCACGATCCGGAAACCTATCGCCGCAAGGCGAGGATAATCAGCCTGGCCATGGCCGGCCAGCTGATCGTCTTCGGCCTGATTTTTTCCCAACTGCTGGTGGCGGCTTTCGGCTCGAGCCTGTGGCTCAACGCCCTTGGCGTGTTCCTCGGGCTGCTGGTCACCAGCCTGACCTTTGCCGTGCTGCGCGAGCGCCCCTGGATGACGGAGATGCGATATGTCTGGCAGCTCAAGCATCATCTCTCCCGGCTGAGCGGCTACCTTTCCACCCTGCGCCGGGAAACGGAGCAGGGTAACCACGTCGCCCTGCACTTGCTGACTGCCTATCACCAGGGCATGGCGCAGCTGGCCGAACTCAACGGGCGCACCCTGGACGATGATGCCGAGCTGCTGGGCGAGCGTGCCAGGATCGGCCGACTGCGCGAAGAGCGCGGACTGCCCGAGCGGGTCGAGGGCTTCGACCCCAATGACCTGTCGGCTTTCCGCAAGAGCTGAACGGAGCCGGGGCTACCCCGGCTCCTAGCGTGCGAACCCGGCAGGACGTCCGTGCCGACCGGTGTTGCGCTCAGGAAGCGAGCAGTGTTGCCGCCCGCTTGGCAAAATAGGTCAGGATACCGTCGGCGCCGGCGCGCTTGAAGCACATCAGCGACTCCAGTATCACCTCGTCGGGGTCGAGCCAGCCGTTGTCGAAGGCGGCCATGTGCATGGCGTATTCACCGCTCACCTGATAGGCGTAGGTGGGCACCTTGAGCTCATCCTTGATGCGACGTACCACGTCGAGGTAGGGCATGCCGGGCTTGACCATCACCATATCGGCGCCCTCGGCCAGGTCCAGGGCTACCTCGTGCAGCGCCTCGTCGCTGTTGGCCGGGTCCATCTGGTAGGTGCGCTTGTCCGCCTTGCCCAGGTTGGCCGCGGAGCCCACCGCGTCGCGGAAGGGGCCGTAGTAGCGCGAGGCATACTTGGCGCTGTAGGCCATGATGCGCACGTTGGGCAGGTGCTCCTGTTCGAGTACCTGGCGAATCTCGCCGATGCGCCCGTCCATCATGTCCGATGGCGCGACGACATCGGCGCCAGCCTCGGCGTGGGACAGGGCCTGCTTGAGCAGTGTCTCCACGGTGCGGTCGTTGAGTACGTAGCCGCTGTCGTCGATGATGCCGTCCTGGCCGTGGATGGTGTACGGGTCCAGGGCCACGTCGGTCATGATGCCCAGCTCCGGCACGGCGTCCTTGAGCGCCCTCACGCTGCGCTGGACAAGCCCGTTGGCGCTGTAGGACTCCTCGGCGTATTCGCTCTTCAGCGCCTGCTCCACCACCGGAAACAGCGCCAGGGCAGGGATGCCGAGATCGCGTGCCTCGCGAGCCTCCTCGATCAGCAGATCCAGCGACAGGCGCTCGACGCCGGGCATCGAGGGCACGGCTTCGCGGCGCTTCTCGCCGTCGAGGACGAACACCGGCCAGATCAGGTCGGCAGCGGTGAGGGTCGATTCCCGCATCAGGCGGCGCGAAAAGTCGTCACGGCGCATGCGGCGCATGCGGGTGGCGGGGAATTGGCGCGTGGTCATGAAACTCAAGATGGTTACTCCGGCTGGGGGCCACGGTCGCCATGGGTCAGCTGGCGCCAGTGTGCCCGGGAAGAGTGACAGTTCAATGAAAGCGAAAGCGGTATGCACGGAGTATATCAGTGACGCCTCTTGCGGGAAGTCGCGCCTTGTCGCACCCGCCGCGACTCACTACAGTGTTGGCTTCGGATTATAGGCAGTGCCTTGCGCCTGAGGCGCGTGCACAACAAGGAGAAACGCATGAGCAAACAAGTGGCGGTCATCCTGTCGGGCTGCGGCGTGCAGGATGGTTCCGAGATCTACGAAACCACTCTGACCCTGCTCCGGCTGGATCAGTTGGGTATCGGTCATCGCTGCTTCGCACCGGACATCATGCAGCATCATGTGATAGACCATCGCAGCGGGGACGTACTCGAAGGGGAAGCGCGCAACGTGCTGGTGGAGTCGGCGCGGCTGGCACGGGGCGACATCGCTCCGCTGGACGAGCTCGAGGCCGATGAATTCGACGCCGTCATCCTGCCTGGGGGCTTCGGGGCGGCCAAGAACCTGTCAAATTTTGCCGAGGCAGGCAGCGACATGGAGCCGCTGCCCGAACTGGTCGAGGCGCTGGCGCCCTTCCATGAGGCGCGCAAGCCCATCGGCCTGATGTGCATCGCGCCGGCGCTGGTGCCCAAGCTGCTGGGGCCGGGCATCGCCGTGACCGTCGGCCACGACCCCGGCGTCTCCGGCGCCATCAGCTCCATGGGTGGCCTGCATCGCAGCTGTGGCGTCGAGGACATCGTGGTGGATTTCGAGAACCGCGTGGTGACCACGCCGGCCTACATGCTTGCCACGCGAATCGGCGAGGCAGCCACTGGGATATTCAAGCTGGTGGAGCGTATCGACGAGCTGATGGACCTCTGATCCAGTGCGGTAACGAAAAGCGCCCCCGCTTCCTGCGAAGCGGGGGCGCTTGCGTTGCAAGGTCGAGCGGGTGGCCTGCTCAGCTCTCCTCCTGCTTCTCGTCGGCTTCCGCCTGGGCTGCCTTGCTGCGACGTCGACGAACCAGGCGCCCGAACAGGATACCCACTTCGTAGAGCAGGTACATGGGCACGGCGAGCAGGCTCTGGGAGATCACGTCAGGCGGGGTGAGCAGCATGCCCACCACGAAGCAGCCCAGGATGACATAGGGACGCTTTCTTGACAGGCTCTCCACCGTGGTGGCTCCCGTGGTCACCAGCAGGAAGGTGGCGATGGGTATCTCGAAGGCCACGCCGAAGGCGAAGAAGAGTTTCAGGACGAAGTTCAGGTACTGGTTGATATCGGTCATCACCGCCACGTTCTCCGGCCCGGTCTGGGTGAAGAACTGGAACAGCAGCGGGAAGACCGCATAGTAGGCGAAGGCCGCGCCAGCATAGAACAGCCCTACGCTCGAGGCCAGCAGCGGCAGGGCCAGCGCCTTCTCGTTATCGTAGAGTCCCGGGGCGACGAAAGACCAGGCCTGATGCAGCACATAGGGAATGGCCACGAACACCGCCACCACCAGGGTCAGCTTGAACGGGGCCAGGAACGGTGAGGCCACCTCGGTGGCGATCATCTGCGAGCCTTCCGGCAGCAGGGCCATCAATGGCTGGGCCACGAAGGTATAGATCTCGTTGGCGAACGGGTAGAGCCCCAAAAAGATCACGAAGATCGCTACTATCGAGCGCAGCAGACGCGAACGCAGCTCGATCAGGTGCTCGATCAGGGGAGCCTGGCCAAGTTCCTGCTTGTCATCGGAGTCGCTCATCGTGAAGCGGCATCCTTGTCATTATCAGAGGGGGAGGCGTCGTCGCCGGCAGCCCTGGCGTTGTTCAGGGCATCGTCGAGGCGCGCCGATGCCGGCGCGGGTGTCGGCTCGTCGTCCGGCTTCTGCCGGGAGGTGTCGCTGCGTTCACCATCGCCCTTGCGCGGCGTCGACGACGTGTAGGGCTGGGCAATGCTCTCCACGTCGCGCTTGGCCTTGTTGAGGCTCTCGTCGAGCTTGGACTGCTGCTCCTTGAGCTTCTGGCGCAGTTCCTCTGCCTCGAGCTGCGAGTTTATCTCGCGCTGCATGCCCGATACGGTGCGCTTGATCTTGCCGATCCACAGCCCTGCCGTACGTGCAGCCTTGGGCAAGCGCTCGGGGCCGAGCACCAGCAGCGCGACAACCCCAAGAATCAGGAGTTCCAGGAAGCCGATATCAAACATGAGGGATTACTTGCGCTCTTCCCGTTCCTCGACGCTGTCCGCTGCCTTCTTCTCCTCGGCGCGAACGTCATAGGTGTTGGGCTGCTCTTCGTGGGTCACCTTGGCCTGAGGCTTGTCGTCCTTCTCTTCCTCATTGACGGCCTGTTTGAAGCCCTTGACCGCACCTCCCAGGTCGGAGCCGACGTTACGCAGCTTCTTGGTGCCGAAGATCAGAATGATGATGCCGAGTACGATCAGCAGTTGCCAGATACTGATGCCACCTAACATGAAGGTTACCTCTGAGTCGTGTTTCCGGCGGATCCGGAAGTCATGTTCACTTTGACCTTGCGGCCTTCTCTTCGTGCCCTGAGATTCCGAAGCGCCGGGCCAGTTCGTCGAGCACGTCCCGGTGGTCGAGTCCGAGATGCGAAAGCATCACCAGGCTATGAAACCACAGGTCGGCGGTTTCGGCGACCAGCGCTTGGCGTTCGGCTTCACCTCCGTGCTCGGCGTCCTTGGCTGCCAGCAGGGCTTCCGTGGCTTCCTCTCCGACCTTTTCGAGTATCTTGTTCAGCCCCTTGTCATGCAAGGCGGCGACGTAGGAATCGGCGGGGTCGGCGCTGCGGCGTTGGTGCAGGACGTCGAAGAGTTCATCGAGAATATCACGCATGCGGGCGACTCCGATTGCGATGGATCAAGTTCATTGCCAGGCCAGCAGCAGGAGGCCGATGAAGGCGGCGATCAGCACCGGCCAGGGCTGGTTTGCGGCCCACTCGGTCAAGGGTTGCCAGGCCAGGGCCAGGCCGGCCAGCAGCACGCCCAGGCGCAGCCGGCGCCCGCCGCGTCGACCTTCGCGCAGCTGGCGCTGGATCCCACCCAGTGCCAGCGCCTGGCGGCGGCGCTGGCGATGCTCGTGTTCGATGCGAGACAGTGCCTGATGGGCCACCGAGGGCAGCTCTGGCAGCTGGCGCGACAGCTCCGGTGCCTGCCGCTTGAGCGATTCCCACAGGCCTACCGCACCGGCACGCTCCTCCATCCAGCGCTCCAGATAGGGCTTGGCGGTGCTCCACAGGTCGAGATCGGGGTAGAGCTGGCGGCCCAGGCCCTCGATGTTGAGCAGGGTCTTCTGCAACAGCACCAGCTGTGGCTGGACCTCCATGTTGAAGCGTCGTGCGGTCTGGAACAGCCCCAGCAGCACTTGCCCGAAGGAGATGTCCTTGAGTGGCTTCTCCAGGATCGGCTCGCACACCGTGCGAATGGCGGCGGCAAACTCGTTGGCGCGGGTCTCCTCGCCGACCCAGCCCGACTCGATGTGCAGCGCGGCCACCTGATAGTAGTCCTGATGGAAGAAGGCCAGCAGGTTGCGCGCCAGGTAGTCCTGGTCCTCGCGGGTCAGGCTGCCGACGATGCCGCAGTCGATGGCGATGTACTGCGGATCCTGCGGGCGCTCGCGGGCGACGAAGATATTGCCCGGGTGCATGTCGGCATGGAAGAAGTTGTCGCGAAAGACCTGGGTGAAGAAGATCTCCACGCCGCGCTCGGCGAGGCGCTTGAGATCGGTGCCCTGGGCCTTGAGCGCGGCGATGTCGGCCACCGGGATGCCGTGAATACGCTCCTGCACCATGACTCGCTTGCGAGTCAGCGACCAATGGATGCTCGGCACGTAAAGCAGCGGGGAATCGAGGAAGTTGCGCTTGAGCTGCGAGGTGTTGGCGGCTTCCTTGCGCAGGTCGAGCTCGTCGAACAGGGTCGATTCGTAGTCGCGAACGACTTCCACCGGGCGCAAGCGCCGCGCTTCGGGGATCAGCGTCAGCACGCCGGCCACGCGGTACATCAGGGCCATGTCCTGGCGCATGATGTTGTCGATGGCGGGGCGTATGATCTTGACCACCACGTCCTCGCCGGTGTGTAGGCGGGCAGCATGGACCTGGGCAATGGAGGCCGAGGCCAGTGGCTCGGGCTCGAAGTGGGCAAAGGCGACCTCGACCGACATGCGCAGCTCGGACTCTACCAGCGCACGCGCCTCGTCGCCGGGGAAGGGGGGCACCTGGTCCTGCAGGCGCCTGAGCTCGTCGGCGATCTCCTCCGGCAACAGGTCGCGGCGGGTGGAGAGCAACTGACCGAATTTGACGAACACCGGGCCAAGCGATTCCAGCGCCAGGCGCAGGCGCTCACCGCCGCTGCAGCGGCCCACCGGTACCAGCCTCAGTGGTGAAAAGAGAAAGGCAAGCCTCAGCCACCAGGGAAGGCGTTGCAACGGCAGCAGGGTATCCAGGCGGTAGCGTGTGATCACCCAGAGGATGCGCAGCAGGCGAAACCCCATCATGATTCTGCCTCGCTCTCCAGCCGCCGGCGCAGCCGGGCAAGGCGGGCTTCGAGCCTGTCGGCGGCGACCTCGAGTTCGGTGAGATGATCGCGCAGGGTCTCGATCTGCTGGCGCCCGGGCAAGAGGCGGGCCTCCTCGAACACGTATTCCGCAATGTCGGCACGCATCTCCTGCTGCGCGCGTAACCCCCAGCGGGCCATACGCCTCAACCCTTCGGCGAGACTGTGGGCGGGCACATCGCCAAGCCAGCGGGCCAGCTCGCCTTCCCAGTCGATGTCGAGATCGAAGAACAGGTCGCGTACCTCCTCGAGCAGGTGCACGCGTCCACGAACCGCCAGCTTGCCGTGGAACATGAGTCGCTCCATGCTTTCACCGCCGAGCAGTTCTCCCAGGGTTTCGCAATCGAGCTCGACCACGGTGTCGGCCATGCCCTCGTCGGGCTCTTCCTGGCGCATCAGATCGACGCCGTGATGGTGGAAGCTCAGTAGCACCGTCAGGGCGGGATGCTCCAGGCGCAGCAACAGCCGGCTGCCGGCCAGGCGCGAAAGACGAGCTGGCGCGGCAAGGTCGCGGGCGAGCAGGGCATTGAGGGAGCGCTCGATGCCGGCCAGCAGCAGGGACGGAGTCAACGTCATTGCGACCTCAAAGCTTGATGCCGCGATGTAGTGCGACGATACCACCGGTGAGATTGGTGTACTCGACCCGCTCCAGTCCCGCCCCTTCCATCATCGCCTTGAGCGTCTCCTGGTCCGGATGCATGCGAATCGACTCGGCCAGGTAGCGATAGCTGTCGGGGTCGTTGGCCACCATCTGGCCCATCAGGGGCAGCAGGCGGAAGGAGTACTCGTCATAGGCCCGGGTGAGCAGGGGGTTGGTCGGCTTGGAGAACTCGAGCACCAGCAGCCTGCCGCCAGGCTTGAGCACGCGAGCCATGGAACGCAGCGCGGCATCCTTGTCGGTGACGTTGCGCAGGCCAAAGGCAATGGTGA
This sequence comes from Billgrantia kenyensis, assembly GCF_013697085.1. GTDB lineage: Bacteria > Pseudomonadota > Gammaproteobacteria > Pseudomonadales > Halomonadaceae > Halomonas > Halomonas kenyensis. The sequence continues at coordinate 92,741 of NZ_JACEFT010000003.1, read as the reverse complement.
TGCAGTCGAAGCTGTTGTCGGGGAAGGGCAGGCATTCGGCGTTGGCCTGCACGTACTCGACGTTGCCGCCGACGCCGTTGTCGAGCAGCTTGTCGCGGCCGACCCGCAGCATCGATTCGTTGATGTCGGCCAGCACCACGCGGCCGCGGGGGCCGACCATGCGCGAGAACTTCAGCGTCAGGTCGCCGGTGCCGCCGGCAATATCGAGCACGCTGTGACCGGGCCTGACGCCCGAGCGCTCGATGGTGAGCCGCTTCCACAGCCGGTGCACGCCGAACGACATCAGGTCGTTCATGACATCGTAGCGCGCCGCCACGGAGTGGAAGACGTCGGCCACGCGCGAGGCCTTCTCCTCGATCGGCACTTCCTGATAGCCGAAGTGAGTCGTGCGCTGGTCTCCCGGAGTGGAGTGAGGGCTCATGCGTGAAAGGCTCCCGAATCGCTGCGAAAGGTGAGGCCGGGCCTCATGTTGGGCCACATTGTAGCCTTCCCTCAGCGTCCTTGTCTTGGGAGGCATAGACAGTGGCCAGGCTGCGACATAACGCCTCAGAGGCCTTTCCACTAATAAAGAATCCTTTGGCCATTCCGATATTGTCATAGGTAGTAGCCAATATCGGGAGGTGAGGGAAATGAAGAAATGTCGTCTAGGCGGAAGGCTCTTGTGCTGGCAGCTCGTGGGGGTTCTCGGGCTGCTGTGGCTCCCGTTTGCTTCAGCGGGCGAATTAAAGATGGGCTTGGTGGCTCCTCTCAGTGGCGCTTCTGCTTCGCTGGGAACAGGAATGCGCGAGGGAATCGAGGCTCGCTTCGCCGAAGTGAATGCCGCTGGCGGGGTACATGGGAAGCGACTCGTGCTGCTCAGCAGGGATGACCACTACGAGCCTCTGCGAGCAGCGCCCGAGACACGGCAACTGATCGAAGAGGAAGAGATCCTGGCCTCGATCGGCAATGTGGGCACCCCTACGGCGATCGTGACCATACCGCTGCATCAGCAGCACCAGACTCTGCTCTATGGGGCATTTACAGGCGCCGGGGGGCTGCGCCTGGAGCCGCCCGATCGTTATGTCATCAACTACCGGGCTAGCTACGTCCAGGAAACGGCCGCCATGATTGAAGGCCTGCTCCAGGCGGGGATAGCGCCGCAAGAGATCGCATTCTTCACCCAGAACGATGGCTACGGTGATGCTGGCTACATCGGTGGCATCCGGGCACTGGAGGCCCATGGATTCGACGATGCGCAGGATCTTGCCCATGGGCGCTATACGCGCAACACGCGCAACATCCACCAGGGGCTGGCTACCATCCTTCAGGCTCCTGTCACGCCCCGAGCCATCATCATCGTTGGAACCTATGGACCTGCGGCGGACTTCATCAGGGAAGCTAGAACAGACCTTCCGGAAGCACTCTTCCTCAACGTTTCCTTCGTCGGAAGCCAGGCCTTGGCGGATGAGCTGGGAGAAATGGCCGAGGGGGTGATCGTGACACAGGTGGTGCCGCCCCTGGATGCCGATCTTCCAGCGGTGCATGCCTACCGCGATGCCCTTGCGCGACATGACCAGAGTGCCGAGCCCGGCTTCATTTCTCTCGAAGGCTACCTTGCCGCATCACTCTTCATAAAGGGGCTCGAGGCTGCAGGTGAGAACCCCGACCGCGAGAAGTTGGTGGATGCGCTTCTGGGTCTGGGAGAGGTAGACCTTGGCTTGGGCGACCCGGTCTCGCTCGGCATCGGGGATCACCAGGCGAGCGATGCCGTCTGGCCTACGCGTATCCGACACGGACATTTCGAGCTGCTGGACTGGTCGTCCGGCCTGCTGCCATGAATCCCATCCTTATCTGAGACAAGGGGCCAGCGGAAGGCGTACTTGCAATCAAGCGCAACCCGAAGGTACCGATATGAAAAGAGTTCTCAGTATAAGAGCCATGCTGGTTGGCCTGTTTCTGGCAGCCGTTCTCGGGTCGGTCGTGCTGGCCACGACCGGCCTCTTATCCAGCCAGCGCCTGGTCGGCTCGCAGCACTTCATATTGAAGGAGGTGCTACCCCTACAGGCTGCCAGCCGCGGCATGGTAGAAAGCATGGGCTTCTTCGGCCAGCGTCATGCCGAGCTGCTGGTGGCCCGAACTGAAGCTGATTTGCAGGCGGCTCTGTCTCAGGAAGATCTGGCTGCACGATTCCAGCGTTCGCGCAGTTCATTACAGACTGAAAGTGATGCCGAGTTGGCAGCCCGTCTGGCCCAGTTGGACAGGAGCTATCGTGAACTTCTCGAGGCAGACGCCTCGCTGGAGCGAGTGCGTCACGACGGTATCGTGCTCGGAGCCAGTATGAGCGAGCGAATCCGTGAGATGCAGGCTCGGATCGGAGAGGTCATGCAGAGCGCTGAAAATATGGCCGGGCGGGCCATGCTGCGTGGCGTTCGAGAGCAGATCACGCTGCGTGAACAAATCGAAGCCTGGCAGGAAGAAGGCATGACGACCTTGCCGACCGCCTTGCTGGTGCAGTCTGTCGGAGAGAGAACCAATATCGCTCAGCTCAGCGGAGAGGTGCGCATGGCGGTCGCCTTGCTTGCCGATATGGGCCGTCAGCTCACCCAGGCGGATACTCCTGATACCCTCACCGACTTGCGCTATAACCAGATCAATCAGCAGATCACGCTGGCCCGGCAGTTGCTCGCCAGTATCGCGGGGTCCACCCAGGCCGACAGCGAGCAAGAGGCATTGGCTGTCGCACTGCGTGACATCGTCGACGAGCTGGAAGCCATGCTCGTGGGGCGTGAGGATGCGGTCTACGACTTGCGCCTGCAGCAGTTGGAGCTCGAAACCCAGCAGCAGCGGGCGCTCGATGCTGTCAGCGAAGCTATGTCGGCAATGCGGGGAGTCCTCTCCGAGGTCGAGGCATTCAGTGTGGCTCAGGCGGACGAGGCGGCCGGTCGTGCCGAAGAGCTGGCAAGCGCCGGGCAGCTCCTGCAGCTCGCCGTGATGCTGGTCGTGATCCTGGTCATGGTCGTGTTCGGTTGGCGGACCATGATCAGGGTGCTGGGACCGTTGGGTCAGATGCGCCAGCAGATGGAGAGTATCGGCGGTGCAGCGGGGACGAGTGCCGATTTGGCCAAGCGGCTCGATGTGACCCGTGGCGATGAAATTGGACGGACGGCACAAGCATTCAATCAGATGATGACAACCTTTGAAGGCATCGTCGCCAGCGTTCGTCGCAGCGCCAGTGAGGTTGCCGTAAGCAGCCGGCAGATTGCCTCCGGCAATGAAGACCTGTCTCAGCGCACCGAAGAGCAGTCGGCTTCGCTGGCTGAGACCGCCTCGAGTCTCGAGCAGATCACTGCAACCGTGCGCCAGACGGCCGATTACGCCCATCGGGCCAGGGACGCCAGCGGCGATGTCAGCCGCAGGGCGAACCAGGCCGGTGATGTCGCGGCCCGTACCGATGCGGCCATGGTGGGCATACGGCAGTCGAGTGAGCGGATCACTTCGATCATTACTGCCATTGACGACCTGGCCTTCCAGACCAGCCTGTTGGCGCTCAACGCTTCGGTGGAGGCGGCACGTGCCGGTGAGCAGGGCCGCGGCTTTGCCGTGGTAGCGGCCGAGGTTCGCAAGCTGGCCGGGCGTAGCGCCGAGGAAGCGGAGCAGATCCGTCAGCTGGTCGGCGAGAGCGTTCGTCGAGTGGAAGAGGGGGCAGAGCTGGTAGCGGCGACGAGCGACCATCTCAAGAGCATTGTCGACAGTCTTTCGAGTGTGACACATCACGTGGGAGAGATTGCTCATGCTACCGAGGAGCAGTCGGCAGGCATCGAGCAGATCAATCAGGCCATCTCCCAGCTTGATCAGGTGACTCACCAGAATGCGAGGCTCGTGCAGGAGGCGGCCAGTGCGAGTCGCTCGCTTGACGAGCGGGCTGCTGCCATGGAGGCGCTCATCGGCCATTTCCAGGTGAGCGAGGTTTCGCCCGACACCCTGCTCCTCTCTTCCCCCCTGAGTCGGGAGTAAGCGAGGCGAGTGCCATCGTCATGCATATGCTTGGCGATGGCGCCAGGGCTTAGAGCTGCTTGATCTCGATGCCCAGCGGTTCGCGGCTGGCCCCGGCCTTTTCCAGGCGTTGGAGATAATCGGCCCAGTAGGCTTCGCGGTGCTCGATCAGCTCGAACAGGTACTCCCAGCTGAAGATGCCGCTGTCGTGGCCGTCGTCGAAGACGAGCTTGACGGCATAGCGGCCCACCGGCTCGATGTTCTTGAGGCCGACGTCCTTCTTGCCGACCTGCAGCACGGCCTGGCTGGGGTGGTGGCCGCGGACCTCGGCGGAGGGGGAGTAGACCCGCAGATACTCCACCGGCAGTCGATGGCTCTCGCCGTCGGCGTAGCTGAGCTCCAGCTCGCGGGCCTTCTTGTGGTAGTGAATCTTGCTGGGGATGGGGACTGTCATGCAGGACTCCGCTTGCATTGGTGAAGCGCAGCTGTCCGGCGACAGGCACTTCGCGGAGGCGCTGTGAACCCATCCCTGGGCGCTACATTCACCATCCCTGGCGAATGACCTCTGCTACGATCTGTCCCCGTCGCTACGCTCATGTAGGCCTCGCTGCTGCGTTGGGCCAGCGCGCTTGCCAAGGTCGCTTGATCGCTCGCCCTGTGCCGCTCACAGCGGCGCGTCTCACACCTACAGGATATACCGCGACAGATCCTCGTCCATGGCCAGCTCGCCGAGCTGGGAGTCGACGTAGGCGGCATCGATCGACAGCGGGCTGCCGAGGTCGGCACCCTTGAACGAGGCCTCCTCGAGCAGGCGCTCCATCACCGTGTGCAGGCGCCGTGCACCGATGTTCTCGGTACCCTCGTTGACCTTCCAGGCGATTTCGGCGATGCGCTCGATGCCGTCCTCGGTGAAGTCGATGTCGAGCCCTTCGGTGGCCAGCAGTGCCTTGTACTGCTTGGTCAGGGCGGCGGAAGGCTCGGTGAGGATGCGCTTGAAGTCTTCCGGGGTGAGCGCCTCGAGCTCGACCCGGATCGGCAGGCGGCCCTGCAGCTCGGGGATCAGGTCGGAGGGGCGCGACAGGTGGAAGGCGCCGGAGGCGATGAACAGAATGTGATCGGTCTTGACCATGCCGTACTTGGTCGAGACGGTGGAACCCTCGATCAGCGGCAGCAGGTCGCGCTGCACGCCCTCGCGGGAGACCTCGCCGCCGCTGGACTGGCCGCTGCCCTTGGCCACCTTGTCAATCTCGTCGAGAAAGACGATGCCGTTCTGCTCCACGGCGTCGATGGCGCGGTGCTTGATCTCCTCTTCGTTGACCAGCTTGGCGGCTTCCTCGTCGCGCAGCAGGGCGAAGGCATCCTTGACCTTGACCCGGCGGCTCTCGGTCTTGTGGCGGCCCATGTTGGAGAACAGGCTCTGCAGCTGGCTGGTCATCTCCTCCATGCCCGGCGGGGTCATGATATCGATACCCGGCCCCTGCGGAGTGATCTCGATATCGATCTCCTTGTCGTCGAGATCGCCCTCGCGCAGCTTCTTGCGAAAGATCTGGCGGGTGGAGCTGTCGCTGCGGGCGTTGTCTTCCTGGCCGCGGGGCGGCGGCAGCAGGGCGTCGAGGATGCGATCTTCGGCGGCGTCCTCGGCGCGGTGGCGTACTTCACCCTTGGCCTGCTCGCGCACCAGCTTGATGGCGGCTTCGGTAAGGTCGCGAACGATCGACTCCACGTCGCGGCCGACGTAGCCCACCTCGGTGAACTTGGTTGCCTCGACCTTGATGAACGGGGCACGGGCGAGCTTGGCCAGGCGGCGGGCGATCTCGGTCTTGCCTACCCCGGTGGGGCCGATCATCAGAATGTTCTTGGGCGTGACCTCGGGGCGCAGGTCGTCGTCGAGCTGCATGCGCCGCCAACGGTTGCGCAGGGCGATGGCCACGGCGCGCTTGGCATCCTGCTGGCCGACGATGTACTGATCCAGGGCGTGGACGATCTCGCGGGGTGTCATCTGGGACATGGGGGCGGCCTTCAGAGCGTTTCGAGGGTGACGTGATGGTTGGTGAACACGCAGATGTCGCCGGCGATTTCCAGCGACTTCTCGGTGATCTCCTTGGCCGAGAGGTCGGTGTTCTCCAGCAGTGCGCGGGCAGCGGCCAGCGCATAGTTGCCGCCCGAGCCGATGGCGATGATGCCGCGCTCCGGCTCCACCACGTCGCCGTTGCCGGTGATGATCAGCGAGGCGTCCTTGTTTGCCACGGCCAGCAGGGCCTCGAGGCGGCGCAGGGCGCGGTCGGTGCGCCAGTCCTTGGCCAGCTCCACGGCGGCCTTGACCAGGTTGCCCTGGTACTTCTCCAGCTGCGCTTCGAAGCGCTCGAACAGCGTGAAGGCATCGGCGGTGCCGCCAGCGAAGCCGGCCAGTACCTCGCCGCGATAGAGCCGGCGTACCTTGCTGGCGTTGCCCTTCATCACGGTGTTGCCCAGCGATACCTGGCCGTCGCCGGCCAGGGCTACCTGGTCACCGCGGCGCACGGAAACGATCGTGGTCATGGAGATAACTCCGTAACGGGGAGCCTTGGCTCCCGGTGACTTTCGGCCCCCGGGGCTGCCCGGGGGGCCGTGAATGAGCGTTCAAGGTAAGTGCGGGCGCCAGTCGGCGAATTCAAGCGCTGCCGGCTGGCGCTTGCGCATGGTGGCGGCTCGTTCATGCGTCCATTTTCAGTTGGTGGCCCGATGGCGCAGGGGGGTGATTCCCTGGGTGGTCATCAAGTCCTCGGCTCGGTTGAGCTCCCGGGTGTCCTCGTAGGGGCCCACCATGACCCGGTGCCATGTCTGGCCGTCGGCGGACTGCACCTGGCTGACCTGGGCCACCAGGCTCAAGTTGCGCAAGCGCTGCTGCAGCTGCTCGGCATCCTCGGGCTGGCGGAACGATGCCGCCTGCAGCATGTAGCGGGTGCCTGCCGGTGAGTCCGTTTCGTTGGCCGGCGTTGCGCTGACCTCATCGCGGAGGTTGGCGGAGATCACCTGGGCGATGGGGTCCTCGGCAGGGGCGGGCTCGGAGGCGGCCTGCGGCTCGACGGGAGGCGGCACATCGACGGTGGGCTCCGGCGGTGAGGCGGTGGAGGCGACTTCGCGCGGGGCCACGACCTCTTCGGGCAGCAGGGTATAGAACTCGAAGGTCGGCATGCGCGGCTCGCGTGGCTCGACGGTCGGCGTGGGGTCGGCCACCTCGGTGGGCGTGCGCGGGATCAGGTTGGCCAGCGGCGAGTCGCTGCCTTCCTGCCAGGGCGCGGTGCCGTGCTGATGCTGCGCCAGCAGGAAGCCCGCGATGACGCCGCCGATGCCCCATAGCCAGCCGGGCAGGCGAAAACCCTGGCGCCGTGCGGGAGCGCGCTTGCGACTGGTGGTGGCGCCGCGTTTCTTCGGCGTGCGACGGGCGGCCATGGCTTACATCTCCTCCGGAGCGCTGACACCCAGCAGGTCAAGGCCGTTGCGCAGTACCTGACGCGTGGCCAGGCCCAGCGCCAGTCGCGCGTTGCGCAGTTCGTCATCTTCGACCATGACCTTCACCGCGTTATAGCAGGAGTGGAACTCCGCCGACAGGTCGAGCAGGTACTGGGCCACCTGCTGCGGCTCGCGGCAGGCGGCGGCATGATCGACCACCTCGGGGTAGCGGGCCAGCCGGTTCATTACCGCCTTCTCCTGGTCTTCCTCGAGCCGTCCCAGACTGACCATGGCCAGATCGTGGTCGAAGCCCAGCTCCTGGGCCTCGGCCTTGCGCAGCATGCTGCATACCCTGGCATGAGCATACTGCACGTAGTAGACCGGGTTGTCGTTGGACTGCGAGCGAGCCAGGTCGATGTCGAAGGTGAGCTGGGAGTCGGCCCTGCGCGCGGCGAGGAAGAAGCGGGTGGCGTCGCGTCCTACCTCGTCGATCAGGTCGCGCACGGTGACATAGCTGCCGGCACGCTTGGAGAGCTTCACCTCCACGCCGGAACGGGTCACCATCACCATCTGGTGCAGCACGTAGTCCGGCCAGCCCTGGGGAATGCCCGCTTCCAGGGCCTGCAGGCCGGCGCGCACCCGGGTCACCGTGGAGTGGTGGTCGGCGCCCTGCTCATTGATCACGGTCGTATAGCCGCGCTGCCACTTGTTCAGATGATATGCGACGTCGGGCAGGAAGTAGGTGTAGCTGCCGTCCGACTTGCGCATGACCCGGTCCTTGTCATCGCCGAAGCGGGTGGTGCGCAGCCACAGGGCGCCTTCACGTTCGTAGGTGTGGCCATTTGCGACCAGCCGCTCGACGGCCTCCTCCACCTTGCCTTCGCGGTACAGCGAGGATTCGAGGAAGTAGACATCGAAGGAGACGCCGAAGGCCTTGAGGTCGAGATCCTGCTCGCGGCGCAGCCAGGCCACGGCGAAGTCGCGGATGGCATCGAGATCCTCGGGATCGGCCTTGGCGGCGACGTGGCGGTCGTCGGCATGTACCGTCTCGCCGGCCAGGTAGTCGTTGGCCACCTCGGTGATGTAGTCGCCGCGGTAGCCATCCTCGGGCCAGCTGGCGTCATCCGGGGTCAGGCCCTTGGCGCGGGCCTGGACCGACAGCGCGAGGTTGGCGATCTGGGCACCGGCGTCGTTGTAATAGAACTCGCGGGTGACGTCATGGCCGGTGGCTTCGAGCAGACGGCAGATACAGTCGCCGATGGCGGCGCCACGGCCGTGTCCCACGTGCAAGGGGCCGGTGGGATTGGCGGAAACGAACTCTACCTGCACCTTCTGGCCGCGGCCCACCAGGCTGCGTCCGAAGGTGTCCCCGGAATCGAGCACCTCGCGTACGACCTGGGCGGCGGCGTCGGTGGCGGCGAAGAAATTGACGAAGCCGGGGCCGGCGATTTCCACCTTCTCCACGGCGTCGCTGTGCGGCAGCGCGGCGATCAGCGCCTTGGCCAGCTCGCGGGGCTTCTTGCCGGCGGGCTTGGCCAGCATCAGCGCCAGGTTGGTGGCGTAGTCGCCGTGGGCCTTGTCCCGGGTGGGGTCGACCTTGATGGTCGGCGAGGTGTCTGCGGGCAGCGTGCCCTGCTGCTTGAGCGTAGCAATGGCGTTCTCGAGCAGGGAAATGATCGTCTCTTTCATGAAGCGGCTATGTCCTGTAGCGACGGGCGCACGAGGTGATGTCGATGACAGACGGCACTTGCGAATGGCGCGGCCACGAAGAATGGGCTGATCGACCATTATCGGCAATTGTGCCGCGGCTTTAAAGGCCGCAGGCTCAGCCCAATGCCTGGGGGTCGACGTCGAGCGACCAGCGCACCCGGCGCGCCTCCGGTGAGCGCTCGAGCCAGGCGGTGAGTCGGGCGCAGGCGGCGTGTAACTGGCTGCGTCGACTCCCGCTCAGCAACAGCTGAACATGGTAGCGATTCTGGCGCCGCTCCATGGGGGCGGGGACCGGTCCCAGGCAGTTCACGTCGGGGGCATGTTCGTGCATCCAGCCCCGCAGCATGGTGGCTGCCTCGCGGCCAAGGGCGCTCGCCGTCTCCTCTCGCGGGCTTTCCAGGCGCAGCAGGGCGAAAAAACGATAGGGCGGCAGGGCGGCGGCACGCCGTTCCGCGAGCAGCTGTTCGGCCAGGGCATCGTAGCCGTGCTCGGCGAGCAGTCGCAGGTGCGGATCGTCGGTATGCAGGGTCTGGACCAGCACACGTCCCGGATGCGCGGCCCGACCGGCCCGGCCTGCCACCTGCACCAGCAGCTGGGCGCTGTGTTCGAGGGCGCGAAAGTCGCTGGCATAGAGCCCGGCGTCGGCATTGACCACCACCACAAGAGTGACATGCGGCAGGTGGTGGCCCTTGGCCAGCATCTGGGTACCCACCAGCAGGCAGGGCTCGCCGCGCCTCACCTGGGCGAGGGTCTGCTCGAGGGCGTCCTTGCGCCGCGTACTGTCGCGGTCGATACGGTGCACCGCCACCTTGGGAAATAGGGCGCCGAGGGTTTCCTCGGTGCGCTCGGTACCGCTGCCCAGCGGTCGCAGGTCGGCGCTGCCGCAGCTGGGGCAGGCATCCGGCACCGGGCGACGCTTGTCGCAGTGGTGGCAGGCCAGCATCGGCGGCTGGCGATGCAGGGTCATGCGTGCATCGCAGGAGTCGCAGTCGGCCAGCCAGCCGCAGGCGTGGCAGGCCAGCGTCGGTGCGAAACCGCGCCGGTTGATGAATACCAGGACCTGGTGGCCGGCTTCCAGGGTCTCGCGAATCGCCTCGATGGCGGGGGGGATGAGCCCGCCCTGGCGTGGGCGGCCACGCAGGTCGAGCAGCTCCAGTCTGGCGGGGGCATGGCGGCTGGCACGGCGCGTCAGGCGCAGGTGGCGATAGTTGCCGCGTCCGGCGTGGTAGAGGCTTTCCAGAGAAGGCGTGGCGCTGCCCAGCAGCAGTGGGATGCCGTGATGCTGGGCGCGGACTACGGCCAGGTCGCGTGCATGGTAACGCAGGCCTTCGTGCTGCTTGAACGAACCGTCATGCTCTTCGTCGACGATGATCGCGCCGGGGCGGGCCAGCGGCGTGAAGATCGCCGAGCGTGTGCCGATGACGATAGGTGCGCGACCGCTGGCCACGGCTTCCCAGGCGTCCAGGCGCTCGTTGTCGGTCAGCCCCGAGTGCAGTGCCACTACCGGGACCCGGAAGCGGCTGCGGAAGCGCGCCAGCGTCTGTGGCGTCAGGCCGATTTCCGGGACCAGCAGCAGCGCCTGGCGCCCTTTGGCAACCACTGCCTCGATCAGTTGCAGGTAGACCTCGGTCTTGCCGCTGCCGGTGACACCGTGAAGCAAACAGGGGTGGAAGGCGTCCAGACGCTCGTGCAACACCCCCAGCGCCTCGGCCTGTTCGCGGTTGAGCGGCAGAGCCGGTTCGGCCAGCAGTTTTTCCGCGGCAGGCTCGGCTGCCGCCAGGGGAGTCTCGCTTCGCTCGACCAGCCGCTTTTCCACCAGGGCGAGCAGCTGTTCGCGGGAATAGCCCTGGGCCAGTACCGCCTGGGTAGGCAGGCCGTGCGGGTGCTGGCGAAGCATGGCCAGCAGTTCGGCCTGGCGCGGGGCCCGCTTGAGGCGAGGGTCATCTTCATCGGGCTTCGCCAAGGCCTGCCAGCGCTCGCGCACGCGCCCGGCCAGCGGGCGACCCTGGCGCAGCAGCACGGGAAGCGCCTGATGCAGGGTGTCGCCCAGCGAATGCTGGTAGTAGCGTGCCGTGAAGCTGCAGAGCCACAGCCAGTCCTCGGGCAGCGGCTCACTGTCGAGGCAGCGTGTCACAGGCTTGAGCTGCTCAAGCGGCAATTCGCTTCGATCGGCACATGCCACAACGACCCCGACGACCTGCCTGCGGCCGAACGGTATGTGCACGCGAATACCTGGCTGCCAGCCGCATGGCGGTGTATCGCGGCCAGGGCGGTAATCGAACAGGCGTCGCAGGGGGGTGGGAACCGCCACCCTCAGCACGCGAGGTGGGGGCGAGGAGTTCGGGTTGGGCAATTGGCCTCCGGCGTCGGCTCTGCTAGAATGTCCGGCCGTCGTGGCACCAGGCTCTGTTTAGGGCCTGGGCCTGCGGCTACCGGTTGGTTTGAACGACTTAACGTTGAACGAGTAGCGACGAAAGACAACCCGTATGCGGTGCCTGGCATTGGATCAGGTGGCGGCATACCGCTCATGAGGCTCAAGATGAAACAAGGTATTCACCCGGATTACAAGATGGTCACCGCGACCTGCTCCTGCGGCGCGACCTTCGAGGTCGGTTCCACTGCCGGCCATGACCTGTCACTCGACGTCTGCTCGCAGTGCCATCCCTTCTACACCGGCAAGCAGAAGCAGGCGACCACCGGTGGTCGCGTCGAGCGTTTCAACAAGCGTTTCGGGGCCGCCATCAAGCGGGGCTGACTCTAGGCAGCGACGCAGCGCCATCTCGGAAAACCCGCCTTCACGGCGGGTTTTCTTTTTGCAGCGCCTGGGTGAGGGCGGTTAGCGATAAGCAATGGCTTATGCCTGCCAGGGTTAGCATAAGTTGCAGCAAATGGCTGCTAAGTTTCGCGAAAGGATGGGCAAAATCCTTGAACGCCCGTTTTATTGAGGTGTGGAAGGTTTTTCTATATGGTATTTGTCCTTTCCCAATGATGGATACCGGACCCAAGCATGACAGACGCCAAGAAGCAGGCAGCGCTGGACTATCACGCCAAGCCGATTCCCGGAAAACTATCCGTGGAGCTGACCAAGCCCACTGCTACCGCTCGTGATCTCTCCCTTGCCTATAGTCCTGGTGTCGCCGAGCCCGTTCGTGAGATCGCCCGCGACCCAGAGAATGCCTATCGCTACACCGGCAAGGGCAACCTGGTGGCAGTGATCTCCGACGGCAGCGCTATTCTCGGCCTGGGCAACCTCGGGCCGCTGGCCAGCAAGCCGGTGATGGAAGGCAAGGGGGTGCTGTTCAAGTGTTTTGCCGGGATCAATTCGGTGGACGTCGAGGTCAACGCCGAGAGCCCGCAGGCCTTTATCGATACGGTAGCGCGGATCGCCGATTCCTGGGGCGGCATCAATCTCGAAGACATCAAGGCGCCGGAGTGCTTCGAGATCGAGCAGGCGCTCATCGAGCAGTGCAGTATCCCGGTATTTCATGACGATCAGCATGGCACTGCCATTGTCACCGCGGCAGGCATGCTCAATGCGCTGGAGATCGCCGGCAAGCGTCTGGAGGACGCCAGGATCGTCTGCCTGGGCGCCGGTGCTGCGGCCATTGCCTGCATGAAGCTGCTGCTCTCCTGCGGTGCGCGTGCCGAGAACCTGATCATGCTCGACCGGCGCGGCGTGATCCATGCCGGTCGCGAAGGCCTCAACCCCTACAAGGCCATGTTCGCGGTGGACACCGACAAGCGCACGCTGGATGATGCCATCGACGGTGCCGACGTCTTCATCGGCCTTTCCGGGCCCAATCTGGTTACCGCCGAGCACATGCGCAAGATGGCGCCGAACCCCATCGTCTTCGCCTGCACCAACCCCGACCCGGAGATCCATCCCGACGTGGCCCGCGAGGCCCGGCCCGATGTGATCATGGCCACTGGCCGCTCCGACTACCCCAATCAGGTCAATAACGTGCTGGGGTTCCCCTTCATCTTCCGCGGTGCGCTGGACGTTCGTGCCACGCGAATCAACGAGGCGATGAAGGTGGCTGCGGTTCATGCGCTCAAGGATCTGGCTCGCGAGCCGGTGCCTCAGGAGGTGCTCGATGCCTACGAGCGTGACCACATGGCGTTCGGCCCGGAATATATCATTCCCACGCCTGTCGATATCCGCCTGCTGGAGCGCATCCCTGCGGCGGTGGCTCAGGCTGCGGTGGACTCCGGTGTGGCGCGCCGCCCCTACCCGGCACACTATCCGCTGAGTTCGATCGACGACGTCTACGGCAGTTGAGCGTCCGCTTCGCCCGCATTGACTGCGCCGGCCCCGGGCCGGCGCAGTGCGTTACGCCGGTGTGCTCGCTTACCAGGTGTAGAGCAGCGTCACGCTGGTGGTGTGGTCGGTGCGGGCATCGGCCGTTTCCGGTGGGTCCGAGTTGTGCCTCGCCTCGTAGGAGAGGCGCATCGACAGGCGCGAGTTGAGCCTGGCGGTGAGCGAGGAGATCGAGCGTGACGTGGTGTTCTCGCTGGCGGCTTCCACCGACACCTCCTGGCGTACGTAGGAGTGAGGCGATAGCGTCCACTGGTAGTCGAGCGCGGCGTAGGCCAGGCCCAGGTTGTCATTCTCCTCGTCCCTGATGCGGTCATGTCGATAGCCGGGCCCTGCTTCCAGCGAAAGGCGATGCCGCTCGCCATCGATGACGTCCCGGCCGTAACCGCCAATCCCGGTGAGCTGGTGGTCATAACCGCTGAAGCGGTCCCTCTCCCAGCGGCCGAAGCCAAACAAGTAGTGGGGGCCGTGAAAGTCGTAGCGCTCGCGCAGGGAGAGCAGGTATTGCTCGGCGCTGGTGGTGCCGTCGCGGGTCACGTTACGGACTTCACCGCGCAGCGTGTGGGTCAGGCGGCCGGTCAGCCAGGTCAATCGGCTCTTGCCGATCAGGGTCTGGCTGTCGGTGTTGCCGGCGAGATGGGTATAGCCAAGCTCGGCTTCGCCGCTGAAAGTGGGAGCGTCTTCTTCGGGTGGCGGAGGGGCATAGAAGACGCTGGCGGCGAGGGTGGAGCCCGGCAGAAGGGCAAGCCCTATTAGGCTCCATGACCTGAATCGTGACATAGCAACGGATCTGTCCTGTTGTCCCGGTTTCGGGTCGCCCCGAGAGGCGACAGTACGGCGGTTGCAAGACGGAGGGCGGCATCCTTGCCGCCCGTTGGTGGTCGAATGCCTAGAAGATCGCCTCGTAGCTTCCGGTGCCCTGTGAGCCGCTGCGCTGCTCAATATCCTGCTCGACGCGGCGCGGCTCCATGTCCGGCAAGAAGTCGGGGTGGAAGATCTCCGTGATGCCGCCGGACTGGCCATCGGTCAGGCGGCGCCCGGTCTGGGCGTCGACGCGAGCGGTGACAAGGCCGGCAGGAGGCTCGGGCTTGGCTTCCGGGCGACCGTTGAGCGCATTGCCCATGAAGTCGATCCAGATCGGCAGGGCGGCGTTGCCGCCATACTCTGCGATGGTTTCGTTGTTGTCCTTGCCGATCCACACGGAAGCCACCAGATCGTCGTTGTAGCCGGCGAACCAGCCGTCGCGCTGATTGTTGGTGGTGCCGGTCTTGCCTACCACGTCACTGCGATTGAGGGACAGTGCGGCACGCCCGGTGCCGCTCTCGATCACATCTCGCAGCATGTCGCGCAGGATATAGACGGCGGTGGGGTCGGCCACCCGTGGGGCGACATCATAGGTCCTGCCGTCGATCACGACCTCCGTCTGGCCGTCGTCGCAGCTGCGACAGGCGATGGCCGGGCGGGCCTCGTCGAGGACGTTCTCGTCGCTGCCGCGGGCGACCCGCTCGATGAACCAGGGCGAGACGCGGTATCCGCCATTGGCCAGTACGGCATAGGCATTGGTCATCTCCAGCGGGGTCAGGTCGGCACTGCCCAGCGCCAGGGAGAGGCCTCGAGGCAGGCGGCTGGGGCTGAAGCCAAAGCCTTCCAGATACTCGATGGTACTGTCGAGGCCCAGAGTCTGCAGGATGCGGATGGTGACCAGGTTGCGCGACCTGGCCAGCGCCACGCGCAGGCGGGTCGGGCCGAGGAAGTCACCGCTGGCGTTGACCGGCCGCCACAGGCTGCTGCCGTCGTGCATGACCACCGGTGCATCGTTGACCACGCTGGAAGCGGTCATCAGGCCGGTGTCGAGCGCGGCGAGGAAGACGAAGGGCTTGAAGATGGAGCCCGACTGGCGCTGGGCCTGCACGGCGCGATTGAAGCTGCTGGCATTGAAGCTGAAGCCCCCCTGCAAGGCAAGGATGGCGCCGGTGTCGGGGTCCATCACCACGATCGAGCCCTCGGCATCGGGGCGCTGGGAGAGCCGCCAGCTGCCGTCGTCGCGCTCCAGGATGCGCACCAGATCGCCGCGGGTGGCGATCTGCTCGGCGGAGCTCGGCTCCGGTCCACGCGAGCGGGGGTTGCGGTACTCGCGCGCCCAGGAGAGGCCATCCCAGTCCAGACTGATAAGCTCGCCGTCGCGTGCCAGCACCTGCATTTCACGTCCTTCGCTTGCCACCACGATGGCTGGCCGCAGCGGTCCGAAGCCCGGGGTGCGCTCGAGCACCCGTACCCAGTTGCTGACGTCGCCTTCGATACCTTCGACCCGGGTCTGACTTCGCTCAGCGGCCTGGCGGGCCGTCTGCATGATCTCGGGGGATTCGTCGAGCTCCTCTTCCAGACCACGCCTTTCGGTGCGCTCCTGGGCCTCGGCAATGCTCGAAGGGATGTCGCGCTCCTCCGGTCCGCGCCAGCCATGGCGGGTATCGTAGTCGATCAGGCCGCGGGCCAGGGCCTCGCGGGCGTAAGGCTGAAGCTCGCTATCCAGCGTGGTGTGGATACGATAGCCACCGGTGTAGGCTTCCTCGCCGAAGCGCTCGATGGCGTACTGGCGTGCCATCTCCGAGACGTAGGCGGCATCGACTTCGATCTGGGCCACGTGGCGCCGGGCCGTGATCGGCTCCTGCACCGCCGCCTCGTAGGTCGCCTGGTCGATGTTGCCCAACTGGCGCATGCGGTAGAGGATCCAGTTGCGGCGAATCAACGAGCGCTCAGGGTTGGCCAGCGGGTTGAACAGCGACGGCGCCTTGGGCAGGCCGGCGATCATTGCCTTCTGCGCCAGGGTGAGCTCATCCAGCGGCTTGTTGTAGTAGATCTCCGCGGCGGCGGCGATGCCGTAGGCGCGATGGCCAAGGAAGATCTTGTTGACGTAGAGCTCGAGGATCTCCTCCTTGGTCAGGATGCGCTCCATCTGCAGGGCCAGGAGAATCTCGCGAATCTTGCGGGTAAAGGTGCGGTCGAGGGTCAGCAGGTAGTTGCGCGCTACCTGCATGGTAACGGTGGAGCCGCCGGATTGGATGTCGCCGCCGCTGGCCGCCAGCTCGAGGCCGGCTCGGGCCAGGCCGCGGGGGTCGACCCCCCGGTGCTCGAAGAAGTTGGCGTCCTCGGCGGCCAGCAGTGCCTGGATGAAATCATCGGGAATCTCGTCGAAGGAGACCGCCATGCGGCGCTCGTCACCGTACTCGCCAATCAGCTTGCCGTCACGGGTGAAAATGCGTAGTGGGGTATGCAGCTCGAAATCCTGCAGCTGGCGCACGTCCGGCAGGCCCGGCGTAAAGTAGAGCGCCGCGCCGGCCACGCTGAGCAGGGCAGCGGTGAACAGCGATACCAACAGCCAGAAGGCCGAGAAAACCAGAGTCTTGATCCACTTCATGAAAAGGCGTTGTCCGTGGTGAGAGCGTGAAGAACGTGGCGATGAAAGGTAGCCTTCACTGGCCTACCCATTATAAGGAATCCACGCGGCCCGCCAACAGCGTTGATAAGGCGAACCGTGCAACTTTGTGTGGGCTGACAAAATATCATGTAACCTCGGTCGTGGAGAGCAGGTATGATCTTTGTCAGCCTCGGTGATGCAAATTCCTAGGGCGCAAGAAGGTGGTAAATAAGAACTCAACGCAGCGAATACGCAAGGGCAATACTTGATGCGATTCAGGGCCTCAGGTAAAGGGTTGATCGGCGTCGACATTACCTCGGCCACGGTCAAGCTGATCGAACTCAGGCGGGTGGGATCCCACTACCAGATAGAAAGCTATGCCGTCAGGCCCTTGCGCGAGGGTGCCGTGGTGGAGCGGCGAATCCGCGACATGCGTGAAGTCGCCGATGTGCTGAGGCGTGCCGTGGAAAGTGCCCGCCCCGCCTCGCGGCTTGCCGTGCCGGCCGTGCCGGCCAGCGCCGCCATCACCAAGACCCTGACGCTCCCTGCTTCGCTCAACGATGACGAGATCGAAGCGCGCATTCAACTCGAGTCAGACAAGCATATTCCGTTTCCGTTCAGCGAGGTTGCCTTTGACTTCCAGCGCCTGGGGCTCAATGCCCGCTACGGTGACCAGCAGGATGTGCTTCTCGTGGCCTGTCGCCAGCAGGACGTCAATCAGCTCACCGACGCGCTGAACCAGGCGGGCCTCACGCCGGCGGCGGTTGACGTCGAGGCCTTCGCCATGGAGCGCGCCTTCGGCGAGCTGCGCCAGCAGCTGCCGCCCGCCGCAGGAGACGACGACTGCGTGGCGCTGGTCGATGTCGGTGCCACCATGAACGCCTTCCACGTGCTGCGGGGCGGCCGTATAGTCTACAGCCGTGACACCGTGTTCGGCGGCCGTCAGCTCACCGAGGAGATTCGCGTGCGCTACGGGCTGACCCTGGAGGAGGCCGGCCTGGCCAAGAAGCGCGGCGGCCTGCCCGAAGATTACCAGACCAGCGTCCTGGCACCGTTCATCGACACCCTGGTGCAGCAGATCGGGCGCTCGCTGCAGCTTTACTACACCGCTGGGCGCAAGCATGAGGTCAAGCGCATGGTGCTTGCCGGCGGCTCGAGCGTGATCCCGGGCCTGGCTGAACGGCTGGCCCAGGAAACCGCGATGCAGGTAGTCATCGCCAACCCCTTCCTGCGCATGCGCATCAATTCCCGCATTGATGTCCAGACCCTGGCCAGCGACGCGCCGGCCATGGTGACCGCCTGCGGCCTGGCCATGAGGTCGCCGACATGAGTATCGAGATCAATCTCCTGCCGTGGCGAGAGCGGCAGCGTGGGCGGCGCAGCCGGCGTTTCTATCTGGCGCTGGTCGTCATGGTGCTGCTGGGCGTGTCGGGTGGGCTGGGAATGATGCACTACTACGACACGGCCATGGAGTCGCAGCAGCAGCGCAACGCGCATATTCGTGACCGCATGGCTCAGCTCGAAGGCGATATTCGTTCGATCGGCGAGCATGAGGCGATACGCGAGCGCATGCTCGGCCAGGTCGAGGTCTTCAATGATCTGCAGCAGGGGCGCTCCCAGACCGTCAGGGTGTTTCGCGACCTGACCCTCAGCCTGGTGGAAGGCGTGCACTATACCCAGTTGAGCCGCCAGGGCGACCAGCTGCGTCTGGCGGGGCGTGCCGAGAATAACCGCCAGGTTTCCGAGCAGATGCGCTCGCTTGCCCAGGCGCCTGCCTTCTCCGAGCCGGTGCTGTCGGAAGTCGAGTCGGATGGCGGCCTGCGACGCCGCTTCAGCCTGGGAATGACGCAGCTCATCGATGGGGCCGCCGAAGAGGGGCGGGAAGGCGAGTCGGGGGGAGAGCCATGAACATGCAGGCCGAGATTCGGCGCCTTCGGGAGCTTGACTGGCGCGAGCTGGAGCTCAAGGAGTCGGGTAGCTGGCCGCTGCTGCTGCAGTGGATATGCTGCCTGCTGGTTCTGATCCTTACCCTGGCCGGCACCTACTGGTACCTGGCAGGCCCCAGGGCCGATGAGCTGCAGCGCGCCGAGGCCGAGGAGAGCCGGCTGTTGGTCGACTATCGCAATCGCGCGGCCCAGGCGGCACGCCTGCCGGACATGCTCGAGCAGATGGCCATGCTCGAGTCACGCATGGACGAACTCATGGCGATGCTGCCCTCCGGTGCCGAGATCCCCTCACTGATCGACAGCATCAGCGAGAGCGCTCTCGATCATCACCTCACGATCGACTTTATCCGCCTGCGCAGCGCCATAGAGAGCGACTTCTATATCGAGCGTCCCTTCGATCTGCAGGTCGAGGGCGAATACCACCATATTGCCGGCTTCCTCGCCAGCGTGGCGGCGCTGCCGCGCATCGTTACGCTGCACGACTTCGTCCTGGCACCCGTGGAGGACAGCGATCGCCTGCGGCTGTCGATGCTGGCCCGCACCTATAGCTATCGTCCCCAGGGCGGGGAGGAGGGGCAATGAAGGGGCGCTGGTTCTGGGTTCCGCTCGGCCTGCTGCTGGCAGGCTGTGCCGACCCGCAGCTGGGTGAGCTGGAGCGACGGCTGACCGACATACGCAACGACCCGGGCACGCCGCCAGCGTTGGAAATGCCAGAGGTGCCGGGCTTCGAGCCGGTTCCCTATCGGGAGAGCGATCGCCGCAGCCCCTTCAGGCCCCAGTTGCCCGAGGTGGAGGATGCCCCGGCAGGCGACACTGGCTTGGCTCCCGATCCCGGTCGAACCATGGAGCCGCTGGAGGAGTACGACCTGGAGGCGCTGAGGCTGGTGGGTATCCTGACCATGGGGAGTCGTACCCATGCCCTGGTGCGGGCCCCGGGTGGCGAGGTGCACCAGTTGCGTGCCGGCAACTACCTGGGCAGGAACCACGGTCGCATCGTCAGTGTTACCGATTCGACGGTACAACTGGTCGAGCTGGTGCCTACCGGTGGGGGTAACTGGACGGAACGAACGACACGAATGGCGCTGGAGTAGATCAGTCGCTGAGGAATTGCACTAGCCCGACGCAGGGGAATGGGGAAACAGGCAGGGGGTAGGGGAACGATGAAACATTTGATTGGCAGGCTGGCGGCGGTATGCCTGGCGATGGTGGCGTTGCCTGCCCTGGCGGCATCGACGTTGACCGACCTGAACTTTCGCCAGGGCGAGCGCGGCGAGCTGCTGGTCGACCTCGAGTTCTCAGGTGGCGTGCCCGAGGTGCGTGGCTATCGACTCGACGAGCCGCCGCGCTTGACCATCGATCTGGTGGATACCACCAACGGGCTGGATCGTCGTCGCCTCGACCTGGGGGTTGGCGGCGTGGAGCAGGTCACCGCGCTGGAGGCTGGCTCCCGCACGCGCCTGGTCTTCAACATGGACGGTCCGCTGCCCTATGAGACGACCCAGGAGGGCGATCGCCTGCGGCTGGCGATAGGAGGTGGCGTCTCTGCCCCTGCGGCGACACGCGCCGAGCCGGCTGCGGCAGCCCCGGAGCATGCATCCCCCGCGCCATCCGGTCTGCCGGCGATCGCCGACATCGATTTCCGTCGCGGCGAGGGCGGCGCCGGCCGGCTGATCGTGACCTTCGACCGGGCCGGGGTCGATGCTCGTGTGCGCGAAGCGGGCCGTAACCGCATCGTGGCCGAACTGAGTGACGTCGACCTGCCGGAGTCCCATAACCAGGTCCTCGATGTCAGCGATTTCGGTACGCCGCTGCAGCGCATCACGCCTCGCGTCAGCCGCGACGGCGTCACCTTCGAGATCGAGGGCAGCGGCGAGTTTGCCATGCTCTCGACCCAGAGCGGGCGCCAGCTCACCATCGAGGCTCAGCCGGTCACCCAGCGGGAACGCGAGCAGCGCGTGCGCGAGCAGTTTCCCTACACGGGGGAGCGCATCACGCTCAACTTCCAGGACATCGAGGTACGTTCGGTACTTGCGATCATCGCCGACTTCACCGGTCTCAACCTGGTCGCCAGCGACAGCGTGACCGGCCAGGTGACGCTCAACCTGCAGGATGTGCCCTGGGACCAGGCGCTCGACCTGGTGCTCAAGAGCCATGGCCTGGCCAGCCGCCAGGAAGGCAACGTGATCATGGTGGCGCCGGCCAGCGAGCTGGCCAACATCGAACGCCAGGAGATCGAGGCGCGCGCCCAGGTCGAGACGCTGGCGCCGCTGGTTTCGGAGTACATCCAGGTGCGCTATGCCCGCGCCGAGGACCTTGCCCAGTTGCTGCGCGGTGGCGACGGCTTTGGCCTGCTGACCGAGCGCGGCCGGGTGGCGGTGGATCAGCGTACCAACACGCTGCTGATCCAGGACACCGCCGACCAGATTCAGGAGATCATGCGCACGCTTGACCGACTCGACGTGGCAGTACGCCAGGTACAGATCGAGGCGCGCATCGTCATTGCCCGCGATGGGGTGACCCAGGAGCTCGGCGTCAACTGGGGCGCATCGTCGCGCGGCAGCAGCCGGCTCAATCTGGAGGGAGCGTCCAGCGGCAGCTCTACGGTCGTGACCGGTGAAGGTTTCACCGGCCAACGCGACCCGCGGGGCCAGTTCACCGGTGGATTCGACGATCCGTCGGGCAGCCGCTTCGAGCGTGGTGGCCTGGCAGTGGACCTGGGTAGCGCCAACCCGATGACCAGCTTCGGCTTCGGCTACCTTTCCGGCGACATCCTGCTCGACCTGGAGCTGCGTGCGCTGGAGAGCGAGAACAAGAGTCAGACCATCTCCCAGCCGCGGGTGATCACCGCCAACCAGCGCACGGCACTGATCCAGCAGGGTGAGGAGCGGGCCTTCCAGACCGTCAGCGATCAGGGTACCGAAACCGACTTCAAGGAGGCGCTGCTGTCGCTGGAGGTCACGCCGCAGATCACTCCGGATAATCGCATCATCATGGATCTGGTGATTACCAACGACAGCTTCCGTGAGGCTCTTCCCGGGCAGGCGCCGCCGATCGACACCAACCGTATCGAGACCCAGGTGCTGGTCGACAACGGCGAGACCGTGGTGCTGGGCGGCATCCTCACCACCGAGCAGCTCAGCCGCCTGGCCAAGACGCCGTTCTTCGGGGACCTGCCTGTGCTGGGCAGGCTTTTCCGTTACAATGAAAGCAGCAATCAGAAAGTGGAGCTGCTGGTCTTCATCACTCCACGAATACTCGAGGACGGCATGGCGATTCGCTGATGCAGGATTTGCCCAATCTGATACTGGTCGGCCCCATGGGGGCCGGCAAGAGTACCATCGGCCGCCTTCTGGCGGCCGAACTTTCGCGTGAGTTTTTCGACTCCGACCACGAAATCCAGGCCCGCTGCGGTGCGGATATTCCCTGGATCTTCGATGTCGAGGGCGAGGCGGGTTTCCGTCAGCGCGAAGCGCAGATGATTCAGGAGCTGACCGAGCAGGAGGGCATCGTTCTGGCCACCGGTGGCGGGGCCGTGCTGAGCGAGGAAAACCGTCGCCGGCTGCGCGAACGAGGCACCGTGATCTATCTCTTCACCACGGTCGAGCAGCAGCTCAAGCGCGTGGCCAAGGATCGCAATCGCCCGCTGCTGCAGCGACCCGATCGTGAGCAGGTACTGCGTGAAATGTTCGAGCTGCGTGATCCGCTCTATCGTGCCACGGCCGATGTCGTGGTCCGCACCGACCGGCGCAGCCTGCGAGCGGTGGTCAACGAGATCGTGCGGCGCGTGCAGCGGCTCATCGACCCCCTTCAAGCCAAGGCCTGACCCATGACCCTGAGCGAAACCACTGCCGTCCAGCGCACTCTCCAGGTGGCGTTGGATGAGCGCAGCTACCCCATTCACATCGGCACCGGCCTGCTCGGCGATCCTGCCGTGCTGGCTCCCTACCTGGCCGGACGCCAGGTCATGATCGTGACCAACGAGACCGTGGCGCCGCTCTACCTGGACGCCGTGCGGCGTGGCATGCCCGCTGACATCGAGGTGCAGGAGCTGATCCTCCCCGACGGCGAGGCAGCCAAGACGCTGGAGAGCGTCAGCCGCATCTGGGATGCCCTGCTGGCGGCCGGCTTCAATCGGCGCTGCACGCTGGTTGCCTTGGGGGGGGGAGTGATCGGTGACATGGTCGGCTTCGCCGCTGCCTGCTACCAGCGAGGCGTGTCCTTCATTCAGGTGCCCACCACGCTGCTCTCCCAGGTGGATTCGTCGGTGGGGGGCAAGACCGGGGTCAACCACCCCCTGGGCAAGAACATGATCGGTGCCTTCTGGCAGCCCCGGGCGGTGCTGATCGATATCGATACCCTGCGCACTTTGCCGTCCAGGGAGCTTTCAGCGGGCCTGGCCGAAGTGATCAAGTATGGCCTGATTCGTGACGCCGAGTTCCTCGCCTGGCTGGAGGCCGAAATGCCCGCGCTGCGGACCTTGCAGCCCGAGGCGCTGGCCTGGGCCATCGAGCGCAGCTGCGCCCTCAAGGCCGAGATCGTGGCCGAGGACGAAACCGAGCAAGGGGTGCGGGCGCTGCTCAATCTTGGCCACACCTTCGGTCACGCCATCGAAGCGCATCAGGGCTATGGCAGCTGGCTGCACGGAGAAGCGGTAGGGGCCGGCATGCAGATGGCGGCTGAGCTTTCGCGCCGACTTGGCTGGCTCGAGCAATACGATGTCGAGCGCAGTGCAGCCATCATCGCTTCGGCCGGCCTGCCGCTCGAGGCACCGATGGACATGGGCGTGGAGGATTTCCTCTCGCGCATGCGCCTGGACAAGAAGAACGTCGACGAGCGCCTGCGCCTGATCCTGCTCGAAACGCTGGGTCGGGCAGTAATCCACGACCAGACCCCTCGCGAGCTGCTTGAGGAGTTGCTGGCCACGTTCCCCCGCAGCTGACGTTCCGACGCTTTTCCCCTCTTGGGTGCAACAAGGCCGCGCGAAGCGATTCGTGCGGCCTTCTTCGCTGTTCCTCAGGCGCTGTTTCGAGCGTTTCAGGACGACCCGTGTTGCACCTCAGGCATCAAATCCGCATGCCTCATGCCGCATCGGCATGGCAAAAATGGTCGATCCTAGACTAAAGTCGAATGTCTTGTTGGAAGCGTTTGAAATCCGTTTATGTGCTGCGCAAGTCGTTGAACTGGTGGTTTTTTTTGCTTCGCCTCTCACAGCAAGTTGCGGAT
Organism: Billgrantia kenyensis; assembly: GCF_013697085.1. Classification (GTDB taxonomy): domain Bacteria; phylum Pseudomonadota; class Gammaproteobacteria; order Pseudomonadales; family Halomonadaceae; genus Halomonas; species Halomonas kenyensis. The sequence continues at coordinate 68,728 of NZ_JACEFT010000003.1, read as the reverse complement.
TTGGCGAGAGTTTTCGGGGTGAGGTGGAGGGTGGGAGATTGCGCGTCGGGGGGGTAAGTGTCTATGCTGGGCGTCCTTTTCTCGCGACGCTGGCTGACCGCTGCAAGTGGGTATAATTAAAATAAAACCGACTAAAATAATTCAGCGACGCCGTTTGGTCAATAGACTTTCTTTGAGGCACGCCCATGAACCAAGGCCTACACCATCCAGGCGAGTTCCGTGACAACTGTGGATTCGGCCTGATCGCCCACATGGAGGGGCAGGCCAGCCACGACCTGCTGCGCACCGCCATCGAATCCCTCACCTGCATGACCCATCGTGGGGGCATCGCTGCCGACGGCAAGACCGGTGACGGCTGCGGCCTGCTGCTCAAGCTGCCCGAGGCCTTCATGCGTGAGGTGGCCTACGAGTCGCTGGGCGTCGAGCTGGGTGAGCAATTCGCCGTGGGCGCGGTGTTCCTGCCCGATGACGATGCGCAGGAAGCTCGCGCTCGCGGCATCCTGGAGGGTGAGCTGCGCGCCTGTGGCCTGGTGATCCGCGGTTGGCGCGACGTGCCGGTGGACCCCTCCTATTGCGGGCCCATCGCCCAGGCCTGCCTGCCCCGCATCCGCCACCTTTTCGTCGAGCCGGGCAAGCTCAGCGAGCCCGAGCGCTTCGACGTCGACCTGTTCATGGCCCGTCGCCGTGCCGAGCAGATGCTGCGCGAGGAGGAAGACTTCTACGTCTGCTCGCTGTCCTCCCAGGTGCTCTCCTACAAGGGCCTGGTGATGCCGGTCGACCTGCCGGCCTTCTATCACGACCTGGGCGACGAGCGCCTGGAGACGGCGATCTGCGTGTTCCACCAGCGCTTCTCCACCAATACCGCACCGCGCTGGCCGCTGGCGCAGCCGTTCCGCCTGCTGGCGCACAACGGCGAGATCAATACCATCGAGGCCAACCGCGGCTGGGCCAATTCACGCAAGGCCAACTTCGTCAACGAGCGGCTTCCCGACATCGCCGAGCTCGACGAGATCGTCAACACCGTGGGCTCCGACTCCTCGAGCATGGACAACATGCTCGAAGTGCTGCTGATGGGGGGGATGGAGCTGCACCGCGCCGTGCGCATGATGGTGCCGCCTGCGTGGCAGAACGTAGAAACCATGGGCGGTGAGCTGCGTGCTTTCTACGAGTTCAACTCCATGCACATGGAGCCGTGGGATGGCCCTGCCGGGGTGGTAATGACCGATGGCCGCCAGGCGCTCTGCATGCTCGACCGCAACGGCCTGCGTCCGGCGCGCTGGGTGATCACCAAGAACGGTTACATCACCCTGGCCTCGGAGATCGGCACCTACGACTACAAGCCCGACGACGTGGTGGCCAAGGGGCGCGTCGGCCCGGGGCAGATACTGGCTGTCGACACCCAGACCGGCGAGGTGCTGCACACCGAGGACATCGACGAGCGCTTGAAATCGGCCTATCCCTACAAGCGCTGGCTGAAGGAAGAGGCCCATTATCTCGAGTCGGCACTGACGGAGCTTGCCAGCTTCCAGAACATGGATACCGACGCGGTCAAGACCTGGCAGAAGATGTTCCAGGTCAGCTTCGAGGAGCGCGATCAGGTGCTGCGGCCCTTGGCCGAGAGCGGGCAGGAGGCGGTGGGTTCCATGGGTGACGACACCCCCATGGCGGTGCTGTCCGGTCGTAGTCGATTGCTGACGGATTACTTCCGCCAGAAGTTCGCCCAGGTCACCAATCCGCCCATCGACCCGCTGCGCGAAGCGATCGTGATGTCGCTGGAGACCTGTATCGGCGCCGAGCTCAACGTGTTCAAGGCCACCCCCGAGCACGCGCACCGTATCATCCTGACCACGCCGGTGCTGTCGCCGCGCAAGTTCACCGCGCTGCTCGAACAGGACGACCCGGCCTTCAGCCATCATCGCCTGGGCCTGGGCTACGACCCGGAACAGATGGGCCTCAAGGCGGCCATTGTCGAGCTGTGCCGCCAGGCCGAGGCTGCGGTGCGCGAGGGCAAGGTGATCCTGGTGCTGTCTGACGCCAACCTCGAGAAGGGGCAGCTGCCGATTCATGCCGCCCTCGCGGTGGGTGCCGTGCATCACCATCTGGGCAAGCTGGCGCTGCGCCCGCGTGCCAACCTGGTGGTCGAGACCGGCTACGCCCGTGACGCCCATCAGATGGCAGTGCTGTTCGGCGTCGGTGCCACCGCGGTATTCCCCTGGCTGGCCTATCAGGTCATGGCCGACATGCACCGTACGGGTGAGCTCACCGGCAACCCGGCCGATGCCCGCGAGAACTACCGCAAGGGCATGCAGAAGGGGCTGTACAAGATCCTCTCCAAGATGGGCATCTCGACGCTGGCCTCCTACCGCGGCTCGCAGCTGTTCGAGGCGGTGGGCCTTTCATCCGAGGTGGTTGAGCTGTGCTTCACCGGCATGGCCTCGCGCATCGAAGGTACCGGCTTCAGTGAGCTTCAGCTGCAGCAGGAGCTGCTGGCCCGCGACGCCTGGATTCCGCGCAAGGGCATCACCCAGGGCGGCCTGCTCAAGTACGTGCACGACCACGAATATCATGCCTACAACCCTGACGTGATCAAGTCGCTGCAGGAGGCCGTGCAGGAGGGCGACTACGCCAAGTGGAAGAAATTCGCCCGGCTGGTCAACGAGCGCCCGGTCGCCACCATACGCGACCTGCTGAGGCTCAAGGCGGCCGACACGGCGCTGCCGCTCGAGGAAGTGGAGTCGGTCGAGGAGATGCTGCCGCGCTTCGACAGCGCCGGTATGTCGCTGGGCGCGCTCTCGCCCGAAGCCCACGAGGCGCTGGCCCAGGCCATGAACGAGGCCGGCGGTCGCTCCAACTCCGGCGAGGGCGGCGAGGATCCGGCGCGCTACGGCACCATTCGCAGCTCCAAGATCAAGCAGATCGCATCCGGCCGCTTCGGCGTCACCCCGGCCTACCTGGTCAACGCCGAAGTGCTGCAGATCAAGGTGGCCCAGGGCGCCAAGCCAGGCGAGGGCGGCCAGCTGCCCGGTGGCAAGGTCAACGCGCTGATTGCGCGGCTGCGCTACTCGGTGCCGGGCGTGACGCTGATCTCGCCGCCGCCGCACCATGACATCTACTCCATCGAGGATCTGGCGCAGCTGATCTTCGACCTCAAGCAGGTCAATCCCGAGGCCCAGGTGTCGGTGAAGCTGGTCTCCGAGCCCGGCATCGGCACCATCGCCACCGGCGTGGCCAAGGCCTACGCCGACCTGATCACGGTATCCGGCTACGACGGCGGCACCGCAGCCAGCCCGCTGACCTCGATCAAGCACGCCGGCTCGCCGTGGGAGCTGGGGCTGCCCGAGGTGCACCAGGCGCTGCGCATCAACGGCCTGCGCGACAAGATCCGGCTGCAGACCGATGGCGGTCTGAAGACCGGCCTCGACGTGGTCAAGGCGGCGATTCTCGGCGCCGAGAGCTTCGGCTTCGGCACCGCGCCGATGGTGGCGCTGGGCTGCAAGTACCTGCGTATCTGTCACCTCAACAACTGCGCCACCGGCGTGGCCACCCAGCATCAGTACCTGCGCGACGAGCACTTCCGCGGTACCGTGGACATGGTCAAGAACTACTTCCGCTTCATCGCCGAGGAAGTGCGTGAGCTGATGGCGATGATGGGCGTGCGCAAGCTGACCGACCTGATCGGCCGCACCGATCTGCTCGAGGTGCTGGAGGGCAACACCGCCTCCCAGCGCAAGCTCGACCTGACGCCGCTGCTGGCCAACGACTTCGTGCCCGCCGATGCGCCGCAGTTCTGCCAGGTCAGCCGCAACGTGCCCCACGACCCGGGTGCCAAGAACCAGGAGGTGCTGGCCGCCATCGAGCAGGCCATCGCCGACAAGAGCGGCGGCGAGTTCGACTTTGCCATCACCAACTGCGACCGTTCGGTGCCGGCGCTCTCCTCCGGTGCGGTGGCCAAGCACTACGGCGAGGCCGGCCTCGAGGACGCGCCGATCACGCTGCGCTTCACCGGCGTGGCCGGGCAGAGCTTCGGCGTATGGAATGCCCGCGGTCTCAACCTCTACCTGGAGGGCGACGCCAACGACTATGTCGGCAAGGGCATGAACGGCGGCAGGGTGGTGCTGGTGCCGCCCAAGGGCAGCCGCTTCGAGAGCCACAAGACGGCGATCATCGGCAACACCTGCCTGTACGGCGCCACCGGCGGCAAGCTGTTTGCCGCAGGCACCGCCGGCGAGCGCTTCGCCGTGCGCAACTCCGGCGCCCACGCGGTGATCGAGGGGGCCGGCGACCACTGCTGTGAGTACATGACCGGCGGCCTGGTCTGCGTGCTTGGCGAAACCGGCGTCAACTTCGGTGCCGGCATGACCGGCGGCTTTGCCTACGTGCTCGACGAGGATCGTTCCTTCGTCGATCGCTACAACCATGAGCTGGTGGAGATCCACCGCGTCAATACCGAGGCCATGGAGGCCTACCGGCGTCATCTGCGGGAGATCATCGAGGAGTTCGTCACCGAGACCGGGTCCGCCCGCGGGCGCGAGATTCTCGACGACTTCAGCGAATTCGTGCGGCATTTCTGGCTGGTCAAGCCCAAGGCGGCGAGCCTGGGCAGCCTGCTCGACGAATCGCGCAGACGTCCCGAGTAAGCCGGATTTCCAGGAGATACGACCATGGCCAATCGATTGACCAGAAACGACTTCCAATTCATCGACGTGGGTCGTCAGGATCCGCAGAAGAAGGATGCCCGCACCCGCTCGCGTGAGTTTGGCGAGATCTATGAGCCGTACAAGCCCCAGGAGGCGGCGAGCCAGTCGCATCGCTGCCTGCACTGCGGCAATCCGTACTGCGAGTGGAAGTGCCCGGTGCACAACTACATCCCCAACTGGCTGCAGCTGGTGGCCGAGGGCAACATCCTCGAGGCCGCCGAGCTCTCCCACAAGACCAACTCGCTGCCCGAGGTGTGCGGACGGGTGTGCCCGCAGGACCGCCTGTGCGAAGGCGCCTGTACCCTCAACGACGGCTTCGGGGCAGTGACCATTGGTTCGGTGGAGAAGTACATCACCGACACCGCCTTCGCCATGGGCTGGCGGCCTGACATGTCCCAGGTCACCTGGACCGACAAGAAGGTCGCCATCATCGGCGCCGGCCCGGCGGGGCTGGGCTGCGCCGACATCCTGGTGCGCAACGGCGTCAAGCCGGTGGTCTACGACAAGTACCCCGAAATCGGCGGGCTGCTGACCTTCGGTATACCCGAGTTCAAGCTCGACAAGACGGTGATGGAGCGCCGCCGGGCGGTGTTCGAGGAGATGGGGATCGAGTTTCGTTTGGGCGTCGAGGTGGGCAAGGACATTCCCTTCGACAAGCTGCTCGAGAAATACGACGCGGTCTTCCTCGGCATGGGTACCTACAAGTACATGACCGGCGGCTTCCCCGGCGAGGACCTGCCCGGCGTGCACAAGGCGCTCGACTACCTCATCGCCAACGTCAACCACTGCCTGGGCTTCGAGAAGGATCCGGCGGACTTTGTCTCACTGGAGGGCAAGCAGGTGGTGGTGCTGGGCGGCGGTGACACCGCCATGGACTGCAACCGCACGGCGATCCGCCAGGGGGCGGCCACGGTGACCTGCGCCTATCGCCGCGACGAGGATAACATGCCCGGTTCCAAGCGCGAGGTGGCCAATGCCCGGGAGGAGGGCGTCGAGTTCCTGTTCAACCGCCAGCCCGTAGCCGTCGTCGGCGAAGGCAAGGTCGAAGGCGTCAAGGTGGTGCGTACCCGCCTGGGCGAGCCTGACGAAAACGGTCGCCAGCGTCCCGAGGTGGTGCCGGGCTCCGAGGAGATCCTGCCGGCCGACGCCGTGGTCATCGCCTTCGGCTTCCAGCCGAGCCCGGCGCCCTGGTTCGCGCAGTTCGGCATCGAGCTCGATGAACGTGACCGTGTGGTGGCACCCGAGAAGGGCGCCTACGCCTTCCAGACCAGCAACGAGAAGATCTTTGCCGGCGGCGACATGGTGCGCGGCTCCGATCTGGTGGTCACCGCCGTTTACGAGGGGCGTGAGGCCGCCGAGGGCATTCTCGACTACCTTGGCGTCTAAGACCCCGTCATCGACAAGCGTCTGCCCCGGCCCTGGTGCCGGGGCATTTTCGTCATGCGGCTTCCTTGCCTAGACTCGGGGCAGGCACAAGAGAGCGAGGAGCTTTCATGGACGAGGCAAGCGTTGACGACACGCGCATGGACCTGGGGCTGGCCGATGCCGCAGGCGAGCCGGTGGCGCCCGAACGGAGGGTGTTTGCCGATGATGGCCGCATCCCCAACAGCAGGCTGGCGACGCTGGTCTTTCGTTCACGGGGCGTGAACCCGGTGCTCGACCGCGAGGCCATCGCCGAGCGCTTCGAGCGGCTGTTCAGTGCCAATGACTGGCAGCCGAGCTGGCGCGGAGGCGTGTTCGACTATCATCACTACCACTCCACCGCCCACGAGGCGTTCGGCGTGCTCTCCGGCTGGGGCAGGCTGCGCCTGGGCGGCGAGCAGGGCGATGACCTCGAGCTGAGAACCGGTGACGCCCTGGTGCTGCCGGCGGGCACCGGCCACTGCCATCTGGAGGCCAGCCGGGACTTCCTGCTGCTGGCCGCCTACCCCGAGGACCAGCCGCGGCTCGACCTGCTCACCGCCGACCCTGCCGAGCACGATGCGGCCGTGGCGCGCATCGCCAAGGTCTCGCACCCGGCCCGGGACCCACTGGGCGGAAAGGCGGCGTGCTGGTGGCTGTGAATCGGCGTTGGGCGGCTCGAAATTGAGCCATTGGTCGTAATCTGCTACGCTGTCGTCCCATCCTGGCGCGGCTTTCTGTCGTGCCTCATGATCACGTTTCGACAGGTTCTCCATGACACGATATATCTTCGTGACCGGCGGCGTTGTGTCCTCTCTCGGCAAGGGCATTGCGTCGGCCTCGCTGGCGGCGATTCTCGAGGCGCGCGGCCTCAAGGTCACCATGCTCAAGCTCGATCCCTACATCAACGTGGATCCGGGCACCATGAGCCCCTTCCAGCACGGCGAGGTGTTCGTCACCGAAGATGGCGCCGAGACCGACCTCGACCTGGGCCACTACGAGCGCTTCATCCGCACCAAGATGACCCAGGGCAACAACTTCACCACCGGCCGCGTCTACGAGCACGTATTGCGTCGCGAGCGGCGCGGCGACTACCTGGGCGGCACCGTGCAGGTGATCCCGCACATCACCGACGAGATCAAGCGGCGGGTGTATGCCGGCGGCGAGGGCTTCGACGTGGCGCTGGTGGAGATCGGCGGCACCGTGGGCGACATCGAGTCGCTGCCGTTCCTCGAGTCGATTCGCCAGATCAGAAGCGAGCTGGGCGCCAGCCGGGCGATCTTCATGCACCTGACGCTGGTGCCCTACATCAAGACCGCTGGCGAGACCAAGACCAAGCCGACCCAGCACAGCGTCAAGGAGCTTCGCTCCATCGGTATCCAGCCCGACATTCTGATCTGCCGCAGCGAGGTGGAGCTCGAGGAGAGCGAGCGGCGCAAGATCGCCCTGTTCACCAACGTCGAGGAGCGCGCGGTCATCCCGCTGCAGGATGCCGATACCATCTACCGCATCCCGCTGATGCTGCACGAGCACGGCCTCGACGAGATCGTCTGCGACAAGCTGCGCCTCGAGGCAAGCGAGGCTGACCTCACCGAGTGGGTCCACGTGCTCGACGCCAAGCTCAATCCGCTGAAATCGATCAACATTGCCATGGTCGGCAAGTACATGGAGCTGCTCGACGCCTACAAGTCGCTCAACGAGGCGCTGATCCATGCGGGCATCCAGACCCGGGTCAAGGTCAACGTCGACTACATCGACTCCGAACTCATCGAGCGTCAGGGCACCGAGCGCCTGGCCGGCAAGGATGCCATCCTGGTGCCCGGCGGCTTTGGCGAGCGCGGGGTGGAGGGCAAGATCGAGACTGCCCGCTACGCCCGTGAGAACGGTATTCCCTACCTCGGTATCTGCCTTGGCATGCAGGTGGCGGTGATCGAGTTCGCCCGGCATGTAGCCGGCTGGGAAGACGCCAACTCCACCGAGTTCACTCACGATACTCAGCATCCGGTGGTGGGCCTGATCACCGAGTGGATCAACGCCGAGGGCAAGATCGAGCTGCGCGACGCGGCCTCGGACCTGGGCGGCACCATGCGCCTGGGTGGCCAGGTTTGCCGTCTCACACCGGGCAGCAAGGCCCGTGAGGCCTACGGCAGCGACGAGATCGTCGAGCGCCATCGCCATCGCTTCGAGGTCAACAACCAGTTCGTCGAGCAGTTGGAGCAGGCCGGCCTGGTGGTCTCCGGCAAGAGCGTCGACAACTCGCTGGTGGAGATGGTCGAGCTGCCCGACCATCCCTGGTTCGTGGCCTGCCAATTCCATCCCGAGTTCACCTCCACGCCGCGTGACGGCCACCCGCTGTTCACCGGCTTCGTCAACGCGGCGCTGGAGCACAAGGCAGCGCGCACCCGCGCGCTCTCCTCGCATCAGGAATGAGGCCCGTGTCTATCATGACTCCGTCCGCATCCCAGCAGCATGAACGCCACATCTCCATTGCCGGCCTAGAGGCCGGCAATTCTTTGCCGCTCATGCTGCTCGGCGGCATGAACGTGCTGGAGTCCCGCGAGCTGGCACACGAAGTGGCCGAGACCTATGTCGACGTGACCACCAGGCTAGGCATGCCGTACGTGTTCAAGGCCAGCTTCGACAAGGCCAATCGCAGCTCCATCCACTCCTTCCGCGGCCCCGGCCTGAAAAAGGGGCTGGAGATACTCGCCGAGATCAAGCAGCGCTTCGGCGTGCCGATCATCACCGACGTGCACGAGCCGTGGCAGGCAGAGCCGGTGGCCGAGGTGGCCGACATCATTCAACTGCCGGCCTTTTTGGCGCGACAGACCGACCTGGTGGTGGCCATGGCCAGGACCGGGGCGGTGATCAACATCAAGAAACCGCAGTTCCTGGCGCCCCATGAGATGCGCCACATCATTCGCAAGTGCGAAGAGGCGGGGAACGACCGCCTGCTGCTTTGCGAGCGTGGCTCGAGCTTCGGATACAATAACCTGATCGTCGACATGCTCGGTTTCGGTGATATGAAGCAGACGGGATACCCCGTGTTTTTCGATGTCACGCATTCGCTGCAGCGCCCCGGCGGGCGCGCCGACAGCGCCGGCGGGCGTCGTCAGCAGGTGGCCGAGCTGGCACGCGCCGGCATTGCCGTGGGGCTGGCCGGGCTTTTCCTCGAAGCGCATCCGGACCCCGACAATGCCCTGTGCGACGGCCCCTGCGCGCTGCCGCTGGATCAGCTCGAACCCTTCCTGACCCAGGCAAAAGCGCTCGACGATCTGGTCAAGGGCTTCCCGGCGCTGAACATCGAATAACGCCGAGAGAGAAAAAGCGGTTCCCACGACTCAATCAACGCTGACTGAATGAAAGGACGATAGAGATGACCAAGATTGTCGATATCCACGCCCTCGAGGTGCTCGACTCCCGCGGCAACCCGACCGTGCAGGCCGAAGTGCGCCTGGAAAGCGGTGCCGTCGGTGTGGCCTGCGCCCCGAGCGGTGCATCTACCGGCTCGCGCGAGGCTCTTGAGCTGCGCGACGGCGACAAGTCGCGTTATCTGGGCAAGGGCGTGCTCAAGGCGGTGGAGGCCGTCAATGGCGCTATCCGCGAGCGGCTCGTCGGCATGGATGCCCGCGATCAGCGCGGCCTCGACAACGCCATGCTCGAGCTCGACGGCACCGAGAACAAGGCCAAGCTTGGCGCCAACGCCATTCTCGCCGTGTCGCTGGCGGCAGCCAAGGCCGCGGCGAATGCCAAGGGCATGCCGCTGTATTCCCATATTGCCGAACTCTACGGCCAGCCGGGCCAGTACAGCATGCCGGTGCCGATGATGAACATTCTCAACGGTGGCGAGCATGCCGACAACAACGTCGACATCCAGGAGTTCATGGTCCAGCCGGTGGGCGCACCCAACTTCACCGAGGCGCTGCGCGTCGGGGCCGAGATCTTCCATGCGCTGAAAAAGGTACTCTCCGCCAAGGGCCTCTCCACCGCGGTGGGCGACGAAGGCGGCTTCGCGCCCAACCTTTCCTCCAACGCCGAAGCGCTGGCGGTGATCAAGCAGGCGGTGGAAGATGCCGGCTATCAGCTGGGCAAGGACGTGACTCTGGCCCTGGATTGCGCCGCCTCCGAGTTCTACCGGGACGGTCAGTACAGCCTGTCGGGTGAGGGCAAGGCCTTCGATGCCCAAGGTTTCGTCGACTACCTGGCCGAGCTGTGCGATCAGTATCCCATCGTCTCCATCGAGGACGGCCTGGATGAGTCCGATTGGGACGGCTGGAAGGCGTTGACCGACAAGCTGGGTGACAAGGTGCAGCTGGTCGGTGATGACCTCTTCGTCACCAATACCCGTATCCTCAAGCGCGGGATCGACGAGAAGATCGGTAACTCCATCCTGATCAAGTTCAATCAGATCGGCTCGCTCTCCGAGACGCTAGATGCGATCAAGATGGCTCAGGACGCCGGCTTCACTGCGGTAATCTCCCACCGCAGTGGCGAAACCGAGGATACCACCATCGCCGACCTGGCCGTGGGGACCTCCGCCGGTCAGATCAAGACTGGCTCGCTGTGCCGCTCCGACCGGGTCGCCAAGTACAACCGTCTGCTGGTGATCGAAGCGCAGCTCGGTGAGCGTGTCGGCTACCCGGGGCTTTCCGCGATCAAGGGGCAGTGAGGCATGTGGCCCATCGCTTCCGGCCGACGATATTTCTGACAAAGTTGTAGGAAATCGACTACAAAGAAGCGACGATCTAAGCTTATTTTGCCTGAGAAGGTCGACACTACCCGTGTCGGCCTTTTTTTATCTTACTGTTTTTGCTGGGATCTTGTGTTTGCTGGTAAACCTTGGCCAGGGCAGTTGGTTGCCTGGGGGCTGCTTGCGTCCATGAGGGGAAATGCCAAAATGCGAGTGGGACAAGGCAGAGCGGGAGGCTCTCCAGCAGGACGCAACGGGATGCTTGATTCGTGGCACGCCCGGTGCGACAGGAAGTCGCCTCCGGGCAGGGAAGAGGCCACTGGAGATAGGGCGGAAGGAGCCGCCCAAGGAAAATGCTGGGAGCCGGGCGGCCTTTGGGCCGCCTTTTTTTTCTTCAGCGAACAGGCTTCTTCTGTCTGGCCGTCATGCGCTAGTCAGGTGGCTCAGGGCAGCCCCACTACAACAACGCCGGAGGCACGAATGGCTTCCGGCGTGGCGGCAGGGAGTGTAGGCGGTGCTCAGCGCTCGAGCTGCTGCAGCTTGCCGGGCTTGCCATCCCACTCTTCGGCGTCGGCCGGCGGATCCTTCTTTTCGGCGATGTTGGGCCACACTTCGGAAAGCTCCGCATTGAGGGCGATGAACTCCTCCTGCCCCTCGGGTAGCTCGTCTTCCGAGAAGATCGCCTCTGCGGGACACTCCGGTTCGCACAGGGCGCAGTCGATACACTCGTCAGGGTGAATGACCAGAAAGTTGGGCCCCTCATAGAAACAGTCCACCGGGCAGACCTCGACACAGTCGGTGTACTTGCACCTGATGCAGTTTTCAGTGACGACAAAGGTCATGCCTGTCTCCCTCCTCGAAGCCGGGTCTGCGGCTCCCGGTTGGTGATAATCGGTGTCAGCCTTAAAGCCGGAAGTTATAAAAAAATGGCTTTTTATAAGCCTGTAAATATTGGACGCTTCATTCTAGTCATGCCTCCTGGCCTGAGCAAGCGACACGACACCTAGAGTGCCTCTCGCCAGGCGTAGATCAATTCGAGTGCCTGGCGTGGCGTAAGGGTATCCGGGTCCAGGCCGGCCAGGGCATCGATCAGCGGGTGGGGTGCGCTGGCAAAAAGGTCGCTTTGCATCGGCCTCACTGCGTCGGCCTGCCGGCCTTCCTCAAAGCGGCTGGTCTGGTCGACTTCCTGCTGTTCGAGCTGGGCCAGCTTGTCGCGTGCCCGGGCAATGACGGACTGGGGCACACCGGCCAACTGCGCCACCTGCAGGCCGTAGCTCTGATTGGCGGGGCCCTCTTCCACCCGGTGCATGAAGACGATGCCGTCGCGATGCTCAGCGGCAGTGAGATGCACGTTGGCCACCCCTTCGGCCTGGTCGGCCAGGGCGGTCATCTCGAAGTAGTGGGTGGCGAACAGGGTAAAGGCACGCGTACGGGTCAGGTGCTCGGCGCTGGCCCAGGCCAGCGAAAGCCCGTCGAAGGTGCTGGTGCCGCGGCCGATCTCGTCCATCAGTACCAGGCTGTGGTCGCTGGCGTTGTGCAGGATGCTGGCGGTCTCGGTCATCTCCACCATGAAGGTGGAGCGCCCGCCGGCCAGGTCGTCCGACGAGCCGATGCGAGTGAAGATGCGGTCCACCGGGCCGATGCAGGCCTCATCGGCCGGCACGAAGCTGCCGGTATGGGCAAGCAGCGTGATCAGTGCCGCCTGGCGCATGTAGGTCGATTTACCGCCCATGTTGGGGCCGGTGATGACCAGCATGCGGCGCTGCTCGTCCAGTACCAGATCGTTGGGAACGAAGGGGGTGTCGCTGACGTGCTCCACTACCGGGTGTCGGCCACCGCGGATCTCGATGCCCGGCGCCTCGGCGAGCCTGGGGCGCGAGAAACCGAGCGCCTGGGCGCGCTCGGCAAAGGCTCCCAATACATCCAGTGCCGCGAGTGCCCGCCCGGTGCCCTGCAGGGCACCAAGCTCGGCGTTGAGCGAGTCGAGCAGGCCGTCGTAGAGCAGCTTCTCTCGAGCCAGGGCGCGGGACTTTGCCGACAGGGCCTTGTCCTCGAACTCCTTGAGCTCGGGAATGATGAAACGCTCGGCGTTCTTCAGCGTCTGGCGGCGCACATAGTCGACCGGCGCCTCGCGGGCCTGGGCGCGGGGAATCTCGATGTAATAGCCGTGCACCCGGTTGTAGCCCACCTTCAGCCCGGACAGACCGGTGCGCTCGCGTTCGCGGGCCTCCAACTGCAGCAGGTAGTCGCCGGCATGCTCGGCCAGGCCGCGATAGTCGTCGAGTTCGGCGTCGAAGCCCTCGCGGATCACACCGCCGTCTCGGATCACCACCGGCGGGTTGTCGACCAGGCCCCGGGCGAGCATGTCGGCCAGCTCGGGATAGGGACGAATATGGTGGGCCAGTTCGTCCAGCGCGGTGCCTTCGCTGTAATCCTGCAGTTCGCCCTGGAGCTCCGGCAGGGCGAGCAGGGCGTCGCGCAGGCGGGCCAGATCCCGCGGCCGGGCGCTATACAGTGCCACCCGCGCCAGGATGCGCTCCACATCGCCGATCGCCTTGAGCAGCTCGCGCAGGGCAACGTAGCCCTCTTGCTCCAGCAGCAGGGCAACCGCGGCCTGGCGTCCCTGCACCTGGCTGCGGTCGCGCAGCGGGCGGTTGAGCCAGCGCTTGAGCAGCCGCGAGCCCATGGCCGTGGCGGTGGTGTCGAGCACGCTGGCCAGCGTGTTGTCGCCGCTGCCGCCGAGATTGATGTCGATTTCGAGATTGCGCCGGCTGGCGGCGTCGATCACTACGGCGTCGTCGCGGTTTTCCACGCCCACGGCGGTAACGTGAGGCAGGCGCGAGCGCTGGGTGTCGCGGGCGTACTCGATCAGCACCCCGGCGGCGGTGAGCGCAGCCTCGAGGTGAGCGCAGCCGAAGCCACGCAGATCCTGTACCTGGAACTGGTCGCACAGCAGGCGCGTGGCCGATTCGAGATCGAACAGCCAGTCGCTCTGGCGGCGCAGGCCGGGGCGCGTCTCGAGGGCGGGCGGCAGCGACAGGCTCTCGGCGATGAGCAGCTCGGCGGGATCGAGGCGCTGCAGTTCGGCCAGCATGTCGCTCTCGCCTTCGACTTCCAGCACGCTGAAACGGCCGCTGGAGAGCTCCAGCCAGGCGATGCCCCAGCAGTCGCCGGCCGGATGCACGGCGACCAGCAGATTGTCGCGGCGGGCATCGAGCAGCGCCTCGTCGTAGAGCGTGCCTGGGGTGACGATGCGTACCACCCTGCGCTCCACCGGCCCCTTGCTGGTCGCCGGGTCGCCGACCTGCTCGCAGATCGCTACCGACTCGCCGGCCTTGACCAGTCGCGCCAGGTAGCCCTCGGCGCTGTGGTAGGGCACGCCGGCCATGGGAATCGGCTTGCCGGCCGACTGGCCGCGCTGAGTCAGGGTGATGTCGAGCAGGGCGGCGGCGCGCTTGGCGTCGTCGAAGAACAGCTCGTAGAAGTCGCCCATCCGGTAGAACAGCAGCACGTCGGGGTGCTCGCGCTTGATCTTCAGGAACTGGGCCATCATCGGGGTATGGGCCGGGGGGGCCGTCTTGACCGCGTCGTTCATGCGTTCTCGGCTGGCTCGTCGATTGTCTGGGGCATGGAAAAGGACAAGGTTAGCATGAGCAGTGGATGCTAGACATGCTGCGTGGAGCGGCCCGAGGTCGATGCCCTGCTCAGCGCGCGGCGGATGCGCTATGGTAGCGGGCAGCCCAAGGACCAAACGGCGGCGCTGGCCGCCGTCCCCCTCGAACCAGGAGCGATACGATGCCTCATAGTGCCTCCAGCCTGGCCAACCTCGACCTCGCCACCCTCGCCGAGCGGCTGGGGCGGCGCTGTCGCGAACGTGGCGTCAATGTGACCTCCGCCGAGTCGTGTACCGGCGGCGGGGTAGCCAGTGCCATTACCTCGGTAGCCGGCAGCTCGGACTATTTCGAGACCGGCTACGTGACCTACTCCAATGCCGCCAAGGCCCGACTGCTGGGCGTGCCCGAGGCGCTGCTCGCCCAGCACGGTGCGGTCAGTCGTGAGGTGGTCGAGGCCATGGTGGCCGGTGCTTGCCGCGACAGCGGGGCCAGGCTTGGCGTGGCGATCAGCGGCGTGGCTGGCCCGGGCGGCGGTACGCCGGAGAAGCCGGTGGGCACCGTGTGGCTGGCCTGGGGCAGCGAGCAGGAGCAACGGTCCGAGCGCTTCCAGTTTCCCGGCGATCGCCGGGCGGTGCGCGAACGGGCGGTGCGCGAGGCCATCGTCGGCCTGATTCGCTACCTGGAAGCCGACTAGCTGACAGGATTCATCGAGTGGCTAGTCGCGCGGCTTTTTTTTCGTCATACTACTGTCCAACCATACAGTGTCCAGGCGAGCTCCCCTCGGCAGCCCGCCATCCATCATGCACCTGCAAGCGTCTGCAAGTTCTGCGAGGAGAGCCTCATGGCACAGGATGAGAACCGTTCCAAGGCATTGAATGCCGCCCTTTCCCAGATCGAGCGCCAGTTCGGCAAGGGCACCGTGATGCGCCTGGGCGATGCGCCGCGGGTCGTGATGCCGTCGGTTTCCACCGGCTCACTCGGGCTCGACATCGCCCTGGGTATCGGTGGCCTGCCTTATGGCCGCGTGGTAGAGATCTTCGGCCCGGAGTCTTCGGGCAAGACCACCCTGACCCTGTCGGTCATCGCCCAGGCCCAGCGCCAGGGCAAGACCTGTGCCTTCATCGACGCCGAGCACGCCCTCGATCCCAGCTATGCCGAAAAACTTGGCGTCAATCTCGACGACCTGCTGGTGTCGCAGCCGGACACCGGCGAGCAGGCACTGGAGATCTGCGACATGCTGGTGCGCTCCGGCGGCGTCGACGTGATCATCATCGACTCCGTGGCGGCGCTGACGCCGCGAGCCGAGATCGAGGGCGAGATGGGCGACTCCCACGTCGGCCTGCAGGCGCGCCTGATGTCCCAGGCGCTGCGCAAGATCACCGGCCACATCAAGAACGCCAACTGCATGGTGGTGTTCATCAACCAGATCCGCATGAAGATCGGCGTGATGTTCGGCAGCCCCGAGACCACCACCGGCGGCAACGCGCTGAAGTTCTACGCCAGCGTGCGCCTGGACATCCGCCGTACCGGCTCGGTCAAGCAGGGCGACGAGGTAGTCGGCAACGAGACCCGGGTCAAGGTGGTGAAGAACAAGGTCGCGCCGCCGTTTCGCCAGGCCGAGTTCCAGATCCTCTACGGCAAGGGCATCTACCATGCCGGCGAGGTGGTCGACCTCGGTGTGCAATGCAGCCTGGTCGACAAGGCGGGGGCCTGGTACAGCTACAAGGGCAACAAGATCGGCCAGGGCAAGGCCAATGCCGCGCAGTTCCTCGAGGATAACCCCGCAGTGATGGAAGAGATCGAGAGCCAGATCCGCGCCCAACTGCTGGTCACGGCCGCACCCAAGGAAGAGGAAGCCGAGGAGCCGGTCACCGCCGAGCGCGAGGACGACCTGCTCTAAGCCATGTCGATCCGGTCCGCAAGCGAGCGAGCGTCGTCCCCGCGGGACGACGCCATCCGCCTGCTGGCTCGGCGCGAGTATTCCCGTACCGAGCTGGCGCAGCGGCTGGCGGCACGGTCCCATTCTCCCGAGGACATCGGCGGCTGTCTCGATGCACTGGCGGCCGAAGGGCTGCAGTCCGATGCCCGCTTCGCCGAGAGCTTCCTGCGCTCACGGGTGATGCGCGGACAGGGCCCGGCGAAGGTGCGTGCCGAGCTCGCACGGCGAGGTATCGAGCGCGAGCTGGTGACCGCAACGCTGGCCGAGGCGGAGCGGGAGGGTGAGGTCGATTGGTTCGAGCTTGCCGCCGTGACCCTGGCCCGACGCTTTTCCCCTCCCGGCGACTCCCCCCGTGAACGCGCCCGCTGCGAACGCTTCCTGGCGGCTCGTGGCTTCGACTTCGACCAGGTCCGTCATGCCCTAGAGCGGCTTGGCGCCGCCGAATGAGCCCGGGCAATTGGGCGTCTCCCCTTTAGTCGCTTGACAACTGCGTTATAATGCCTCCCTTTGCGAACGCCCTTGGTGGCGCTCCTGACACGCCAAGGCGTGCGAATTCGGCCACGCGAAACGCTGCCGGGCGCGCCTGCCCGTCGGGTGACCCCGCTCATCGCCACGGATATGCCATGAAAAGCGCAGACATCAGACAGGCCTTCCTGAGTTACTTCGAAGAGCACGGCCACACTATCGTTCCGTCGAGCTCCCTGGTGCCGGGCAACGACCCGACGCTGCTGTTCACCAATGCCGGCATGGTGCCGTTCAAGGATGTCTTCCTCGGCCGCGACCCGCGCCCCTATGTGCGGGCCACCTCGGCCCAGCGCTGCGTGCGCGCCGGCGGCAAGCACAACGACCTGGACAATGTCGGCTATACCGCGCGCCACCACACCTTCTTCGAGATGCTGGGCAACTTCAGCTTCGGCGATTACTTCAAGCGCGACGCCATCCGCTTCGCCTGGGAGTTTCTCACCCAGCGCCTGGGGCTGCCTGCCGAGAAGCTCTGGGTCACGGTCCACATCAGCGATGACGAAGCGGAAAAGATCTGGAAGGAAGAGATTGGCGTCGACCCGGCGCGCTTCTCCAAGCTCGACGAGGACAACTTCTGGCAGATGGGCGACACCGGCCCCTGCGGCCCCAGCTCGGAAATCTTCTACGACCACGGCCCCGACGTGTGGGGCGGCCCTCCCGGCAGCCCTGAAGAGGACGGCGACCGCTACATCGAGATCTGGAACCTGGTGTTCATGCAGTTCGACCGCGACGCGGCCGGCAACCTGAATCCGCTGCCCAAGCCCTCCATCGATACCGGCATGGGACTCGAGCGTGTCGCCGCGGTGCTGCAGGGTGTGCACTCCAACTACGAGATCGACCTGTTCCAGAACCTGCTCGAGGCGGCGGCACAGCGTACCGGCCATGCCGACACTCGCCACCCCTCGCTGCGGGTGATCGCCGACCATATCCGCTCCTGCGCCTTCCTGATCGCCGACGGGGTGCTGCCCTCCAATGAGGGCCGCGGCTATGTACTGCGCCGTATCATCCGCCGTGCCATCCGTCATGGGCACAAGCTGGGCGCCAAGGATAATTTCTTCCACCGGCTGGTGGGTGCGCTGGACGTCGAGATGGGCGATGCTTATCCGGAGCTGCGCGAGGCGCGTCACCAGATCGAGCGGGTGCTGCTCAAGGAAGAGGAGCAGTTCGCCCGTACCCTGGAGCACGGCATGGGGCTGCTCGAGGAGGCGCTGGCCGAGCTCGATGGCGAGGTACTTCCGGGTGAAACCGTGTTCAAGCTCTACGACACTTATGGCTTTCCCTTCGATCTCACTGCCGACGTCTGCCGCGAGCGCGGCGTGACCCTCGATGAAGTCGGCTTCAAGCGTGCGCTCGAGGCACAGCGCGAGCGGGCTCGGGCCGCCAGCCAGTTTGGCGCCGACTACCATGCCGCACTGGAGCTCGAGGGCGAGACCGCCTTCACCGGCTATGACCAGCTCGAGGATCGCGCCACGGTCATGGCCATCGTCGACCGCGAGGGCAACGCCCTGGCGGCGCTCGAGCCAGAGCAGCGCGGCATCGTGGTGCTCGATCGCACCCCCTTCTACGGCGAGTCGGGCGGTCAGGTGGGCGACACCGGCTACCTGCACGTGGAGGGCGGCCGCTTCCTGGTCACCGATACCCAGAAGCAGGGCGGGCACCACCTTCACCATGGCGTGCTGCTCGAGGGCAGCCTCGCCGTGGGCGCCGAGGTGCGACCTCAGGTCAACGCCGAGCTGCGTGGCGCCACCATCCGCAACCACTCCGCCACCCACCTGATGCACAAGGCACTGCGCATGGTGCTGGGCGACCACGTACAGCAGAAGGGCTCGTTGGTCACCCCCGAGCGGCTGCGCTTCGACTTCAGCCACTTCGAGGCGATGACGCAGGAACAGCTTGCCGAGGTGGAGCGTCTGGTCAACGAGCAGATCCTGGCCAACGCGCCGACCCGCATCGAGCAGATGACCCTCGAGCAGGCCAAGGCCAGGGGGGCGGCAGCGCTGTTCGAGGCCAAGTACGCCGACAGCGTGCGGGTGCTGACCATCGGCGCCGACGACTTCTCCATCGAGCTGTGCGGCGGGACTCACGTGGCGCGCAGTGGCGATATCGGTTGTTTCCATATCGTCAGCGAGCAGGGCATCGCGTCAGGGGTGCGCCGCATCGAGGCGATTACCGGCGAGGGTGCGCTGGCCCATTTCCGCGAGCAGGAAGCGCGACTGGTGCGCATCGGCGAGCGGCTCAAGGCCAAGCCGGAGCAGGTCGAGGAGCGCGTCGAGTCGCTGGTCGAGCGCAACCGCGGCCTGGAGAAGGAGCTCGAGCGGCTCAAGGCCAAGCTGGCCAGCGCCGCCGGCAGCGACATGCTCAGCCAGGCCAGTGAGGTTGCCGGCGTGAAGGTGCTGGCCACGCGCCTGGAGGGCGTCTCGGCCAAGGAGCTGAGGGGCGTGCTCGACCAGCTCAAGAACAAGCTGGGGTCGGGTATCGTAGTGCTCGGCGTGGCGGACAAGGAGGCCGGCAAGGTGAGTCTCATCGCCGGGGTCACCGACGACCTGACCGCCAGGGTCAAGGCAGGGGAGCTGGTCAATCACGTGGCGTCCCAGGTGGGCGGCAAGGGCGGCGGTCGCGCCGATATGGCTCAGGCCGGGGGTAGCGACGTCGCCGCCCTGCCGGAAGCACTGCAGAGCGTTGCAGGCTGGGTCGAGCAGCGGCTCCAGTAACAGGGTTTCGGGCCGAGCCGTCGTGCTTCGGCCTTTGCTCTTGGACGACTTTCACTCATCCGGGCGCATTGCGCTCGACAAGCGAGGGAAAACCGTAGATGGCACTTTACGTACAGAAATTCGGTGGTACCTCGGTGGGCTCCGTAGAGCGCATCAAGGCCGTTGCCGAGAAGGTCAAGGGGTTTCGCGACAACGGCCATCAGGTCGTGGTCGTGGTCTCCGCGATGAGCGGTGAAACCAACCGGCTGATCGGCATGGCCAACGAGATCAACGACGAGCCCACGCCGCGGGAGATGGACATGCTGGTCTCCACCGGCGAGCAGGTGACCATCTCGCTGCTGGCGCTTGCCCTGCACAAGCTGGGGGTGCCGGCCACCTCCTATACCGGCTCCCAGGTGGGCATCCTTACCGACAGCTCCCACACCAAGGCGCGAATCCAGCGTATCGAAACCGATGAGATGCGCGAGGATCTCGATGACGGCAAGGTGGTCGTCGTGGCCGGCTTTCAGGGCGTCGACGAGGAGGGCAACATCACCACCCTCGGCCGCGGCGGCTCCGACACCACCGGCGTGGCGCTGGCGGCGGCGCTGGGCGCCGACGAGTGCCAGATCTACACCGACGTGGATGGCGTCTACACCACCGATCCACGGGTCTGCTCCAAGGCGCAGCGTCTCGACACCATCACCGTCGAGGAGATGCTCGAGCTGGCGAGCCTTGGCTCCAAGGTGCTGCAGATCCGCTCGGTGGAGTTTGCCGGCAAGTACAATGTCCCGCTGCGCGTGCTGTCCAGTTTCCAGGATGGCCCCGGCACCCTGATCGTTGCTGAATCCGACCAAGACGAGGACTCCATGGAAGAACCGCTGATCTCCGGTATCGCCTTTACTGCCAACGAGGCCAAGCTGACCCTGCTCAACACCCCGGACGTGCCGGGCGTGGCCTCGCGCATCCTGGGCCCGATTGCCGATGCCAACATCGAAGTCGACATGATCGTGCAGAACGTGGCGCCGGCCGGCGATTACACCGATTTCACCTTCACCGTGGCCAAGGGCGATTACAAGAAGACCCTGAAGATCCTCGAGGAGCAGGTGATTCCCGACCTGGGCGGCGGTGAGGTCAACGGCGACGACAATATCGCCAAGGTCTCCCTGGTGGGTGTGGGCATGCGCTCGCATGCCGGCGTGGCCTCCAAGATGTTCCGTGTGCTCGCCGACGAAAACATCAACATCCGCATGGTCTCCACCTCCGAGATCAAGATTTCGGTGGTGATCGACGAGAAGCAGATGGAGCTTGCGGTCCGTGCCCTGCATACCGCTTTCGGACTCGACAAGAGCGATATCGAAAGCGAATAAGAAACTATAACGAAAAAACAACAGGTACGGACGACTGAACGAACTGCATCTTCTACGCTAGGGGAAGTCTGCTGCGATGAGCTGCTCGGCTTCCCTTCAACGCACTCATGATGTCATGGTTGGGTTGGTGGTGATGGTGCACAGTGGCAATTGTGTTACATAATGAAAGCAACTTTGCGTCGATGGGATCGACGCGCATCCCGTTGCAAGTCGTCTGAGAAGGAGATCAGTCATGCTCATCCTGACCCGCCGTGTCGGTGAAACGCTGATGATAGGTGATGACATCACCGTGACCGTCCTTGGCGTCAAGGGCAACCAGGTTCGTATCGGCGTAAATGCCCCGAAGGATGTCGCCGTACATCGCGAGGAAATCTACCAGCGTATCCAGCGCGAGAAGTCTGAGGAGGGAGGTGGCGGCTCGGCATCCTGAGCGAGTGTGACTTTCCTTGAGTACAGCGAAACAAATATCTGAATACGCTGGACAAAGGGGTAGGGAAGCGATAGGATATGCGCCGTGTCGTTGAGGGAGAGGTGGCCGAGTGGCTGAAGGCGCTCCCCTGCTAAGGGAGTATGGGGTTTATAGCCCCATCGAGGGTTCGAATCCCTCCCTCTCCGCCATGCGACATGGTATTGCTGTACAAGGTATGATCGAGCGCCCGTAGCTCAGCTGGATAGAGTACCTGACTACGAATCAGGTGGTCGGAGGTTCGAATCCTCCCGGGCGCGCCAAGCAGTACGGTTAATCGATCATCGCAGGTGGTTCGGCCGCGTGGCAGTTCGCATCGACTTCTGCAGTGGTATCCAATAAAGCAGGATCCCGGATCTTGCCCTTAGCGCCCGTAGCTCAGCTGGATAGAGTACCTGACTACGAATCAGGTGGTCGGAGGTTCGAATCCTCCCGGGCGCGCCAGATTTCGACCCGTCCTCCCTCGAGGGCGGGTCTTCTGCTTTCTGCCCTGTGTATGTCGGCGTAGGGTGTGTCTCGACTAGCCGGGCCGGTAGCCACTGCCGTCGGCCTTGCGATCGTTTGGGTGTCCTCGCGTGACGAAGGACACCCTTTTTTCACTAGCGCAACCCCTTTATCGCCAGTGCTTACCACTCCTGCTTTACGAATCGCATGCGCGCAGGCCTGCCCGGGGGATTACGCTGGGGTGGGCTCACTCCCGTGCGCCGTGGTCTCGAGAGCGGTTTCGCGCTCGTCATTCAGGCCTGCCAGCAGCGTATCGAGCTCGTTGATGCGCTTCAGCGCTTGAAAGCGCCTCTCGGCTTCAGCGTTCCGTTTTCTCATATGGTTCAGCCACTGCTTGATCAGAGAGGTGACAAGTCGCCCCGAAAGTGTGGTACGTTGCAATGCAGCAAAGTCGCTGAGGATGGCAGCACGCACTCGCCAGGGTGTGGGAGGCAGGTGTTCGCCGGTATTCAGCCAGTGGCGGATGCGATGGGCCAGCAGGGGATCGGCTAGCGCGCCGCGACCGAGCATCACATCGCGGCAGCCGGACAAGGTGCGGGCCTTCCAGTAGTCCTCCAGGCACCAGATATCGCCATTGGCTACCACGGGAATGTTCAGGTGGCGACGAATACGGCCGATCCATTCCCAGTGCGCGGGTGGCCGGTAGCCTTCGTCCCGGGTGCGTGCATGTACTACCAGCTGGCTGGCGCCGCCATCCTCCGCAGCCTTGGCGCAGTCGAGCGCGAGGCGACGGTGCGAGAAGCCCAGGCGGATCTTGGCCGTGACCTTGGTTTCGCTGCCCACGGCCTTGTGTACCGCTGACACGGCGGCATGCACGCGGCGTGGGTCGCGCAACAGCGAAGCACCGCCGTCGTGGCGGTTGACCAGCTTGGCCGGGCAGCCGAAATTGAGGTCGATGACGCCGGCTCCAAGCGCTGCCGCCTGCTCGGCGTTAACGGCCAGGGCTGCCGGGTCGCTGCCCAGCAGTTGGAGCGTGACCGGCACGCCGGAAGGGGTAATCATCCGCCCGTGTAGCTCGGGGCAGTGGCGGTAATAGACCCGCGGTGGCAGGCGTGCATCGACGACCCGCACGAACTCCGTCACCGTCCAGTCGAAGCCCGGTCGGCGTGTCAGCAGATCGCGGGTATGGGCGTCGATCACGCCCTCCATTGGGGCGAGCCCGACCTTTCCTTGTAGTAAAGCAACAACGCTGGCTTCCACCATAGGGTGCTTGCATTCTATCTGGATTGTGGCAGTTTATATGGCCGACTTTTTAACGCTTGGCGGCATGTTTGCAGCAATTCGTAAGCATGTCGTGAAGAATTGGGGGAAGATCGCATGCAGGATCCACAATTGCTAATCGACGGTTTGGGCCTGATGGGCGTAGGCATGGGGATCGTTTTTGTTTTTCTTACCATGCTTGTGCTTTCCACCACCCTCATGTCGATGCTGGTACGCCGCCTGGCGCCGGCTCCTGCTCCCGCTTCCTCCGCCCCCGCGCCGACCTCGACTTCCTCTGACAAGGCCGATGACGCCGAAACTCTGGCCGTCATCAGCGCCGCCATTCAACGCTATCGTCGCCGCCATCGCCAATGACGCCCGGCGGCGGGGCCAATACTACTACACAACACGCTATTCACGGGGTCATAGTCATGAGTGAGACCAAACGCCCGCTGGGCATCACCGACGTGGTACTGCGCGACGCCCACCAGTCTCTGTTCGCCACCCGCATGCGGCTCGACGACATGCTGCCGATTGCCGAGAAGCTCGACCGCGTCGGCTTCTGGTCGCTGGAGTCCTGGGGCGGGGCTACCTTCGACGCCTGTATCCGCTACCTCGGAGAAGATCCGTGGGAGCGGATACGGGCGTTGAAAGAGGCCATGCCCAACACCCCCCAGCAGATGCTGCTGCGCGGGCAGAATCTGCTGGGTTATCGCCACTACGCCGACGACGTGGTCGACCGCTTCGTGGAGCGCGCCAAGACCAATGGCGTTGACGTGTTCCGCGTATTCGACGCGATGAATGATCCGCGCAACCTGGAGCGCTCCATCCAGGCCGTACGCAAGGTGGGTGGCCACGCCCAGGGCACGATCTCCTACACCGTCAGTCCCGTGCATACCCTGGACAGCTGGGTCGAGCTGGCCGAGACCATTGCCGACATGGGGGCCGACTCGTTGGCAATCAAGGACATGGCCGGCCTGCTGACCCCCTACGATGCCTTCGAGCTCGTCACGCGGCTGAAGAAGGCGCTGTCGATTCCGATCCACATGCAGTGCCACGCCACCACCGGTATGTCCACTTCCACCATCCTCAAGGCCGTGGAAGCCGGTATCGACAACGTCGACACCGCCATCTCCTCCATGTCGATGACCTATGGTCACAGCCCCACCGAATCGGTGGTGGCGATCCTCAAGGGCACGCCGCGTGACACCAACCTCGACTTGGAGTTGCTGGAGGACATCGCCAGCTACTTTCGCGAGGTGCGCAAGAAGTACGCGGCCTTCGAGGGCTCGCTCAAGGGCATCGATTCGCGCATCCTGGTGGCCCAGGTGCCCGGCGGCATGCTCACCAACATGGAGAGCCAGCTCAAGGAGCAGGGCGCCGGCGACAAGCTCGACGACGTGCTGGCCGAGATCCCCCGGGTTCGCGAGGACCTGGGCTTCATCCCGCTGGTCACGCCCACCTCGCAGATCGTCGGCACCCAGGCGGTGATGAACGTGATGATGGGCGAGCGCTACAAGTCGATCTCCAAGGAGGTTCAGGCGCTGCTCAAGGGCGAGTATGGTGCTGCGCCGGCGCCCTTCAACAAGGAGCTGCAGAATCGCGTGCTGGAGGGCGGCGAGCCGATCACCTGTCGTCCCGCGGATCTGCTCGAAGCCGAAATGGACCGGCTCGCCGCCGAGCTCAAGGAGAAGGCCAAGGCCGACGGCATTCGCCTCGCCGAAGGTGAGCGCGAGATCGACGACGTGCTGACCTATGCGCTGTTCCCGCAGATCGGGCTGAAGTTCCTCAAGAACCGTGACAATCCCGACGCCTTCGAGCCGGTGCCCCAGGCGCCTGGGAAGGAGAGCGCCAGTGCCAACCTGCCGGTCTCTGCCAGGAAGAGCGAGGCCAAGGCCCCCGCGGTACCTACCGGCCCCGAGACCTACACCGTCAAGGTCAACGGCAAGCAGTACGTGGTAGAGGTCGCCGAGGGTGGCGAAATCGGTGCCGTGCAGGGGCAGGGTGGCCAGGCGGCCGCCCCCGCCGCCGAGAGTGTGCCGGCCGCCACTGGCGAGACGATCACCGCACCGCTGGCCGGCAACATCTTCAAGGTCAATGTGCGCCCAGGCGACACGGTCGAGGAGGGGGACGTCGTGATCATCCTCGAGGCCATGAAGATGGAGACCGAGGTGCGCGCCGCCAGCGGTGGGACTGTCTCCGAGGTCAGGGTCAGCGAAGGCGATAGCGTCGCCGTTGGCGATACGCTGATCGTACTCTAAGGGTCTGCCAAATGGACAAGCTTTTGACCCTGTGGGAGGGTTCCGGCCTCTACAACCTGACCCCCGGGCAGGCCGTCATGATCCTGGTGGGCTTCGGGTTGCTCTACCTGGCCATTGCCAAGAAGTTCGAGCCGCTGCTGCTGGTGCCGATCGGCTTTGGCGGGATCCTGGCCAACGTACCCGAGGCGGGGCTGGCGATCTCGGCGCTGGATCAGGCGATCGAAGTGGCGCGACCGGCAGTGCTGCACCAGATGGCCACGGCGCTGGGCGCAACCCTCGATCCGCTGGCCGGCGAGGAGGCGTGGCGGGCTACGCTCAAGGCGCTGGTCGACAACGGCGCTGCCCCGGATCAGATCCGCGCCGCACGAGACGTCGCCATGAATGTCGGCTACGGCGATGGCCTGCTCTACGTCTTCTATCAGGTGGCCGTGGCTTCGGGTATCGCGCCGCTGCTCATCTTCATGGGCGTAGGGGCCATGACCGACTTCGGTCCGCTGCTGGCCAATCCGCGCACCCTGTTCCTGGGTGCTGCGGCCCAGTTCGGCATCTTCGCCACGCTGTTCGGAGCGGTGGGGCTGTCGTCGCTGGGGATCATGGACTTCTCGCTGCAGCAGGCTGCCGCCATCGGCATCATCGGCGGCGCCGACGGACCGACCTCGATCTACGTGTCGAGCGTGCTGGCCCCGGAACTGCTGGGCGCCATTGCCGTGGCGGCCTATGCCTACATGGCCCTGGTGCCGATGATCCAGCCGCCGATCATGCGTTTGCTCACCACCCGCCGTGAGCGCGAGATCGCCATGACGCAGCTGCGTCCGGTGTCCAAGCTGGAGAAGATCGTCTTTCCCCTGCTGCTGCTGATGCTGGCTGGCCTGTTCCTGCCCGATGCCGCACCGCTGCTGGGCATGTTCTGCTTTGGCAACCTGATGCGTGAATGCGGCGTGGTCGAGCGCTTGACCGACACCGCGCAGAACGCGTTGATCAACATCGTCACCATCGTGCTCGGGCTGGCCGTGGGCTCGCGGCTGATGGCCGAGAGCTTCCTGGCGATGGAAACGCTGGGCATCATGGCGCTCGGTATCGTGGCCTTCGCCATCGGCACGGCGGCCGGGGTGCTCATGGCCAAGCTGATGAACGTCATGAGCCGTATGCCCATCAACCCGCTGATCGGCGCAGCCGGTGTCTCGGCGGTGCCAATGGCGGCTCGGGTGGCAAACAAGGTGGGGCTGGAGTCCAATCCGCACAACTTCCTGCTCATGCACGCCATGGGACCCAACGTGGCCGGGGTGATCGGTTCGGCGGTGGCTGCCGGGGTGATGATCAAGTTCCTGGGCTGACACTCCCCAATGCAAAGAGCCCGCCGGCTTGCGTCGGCGGGCTCTTGCGTGTCGGTTCCCGGCAGGGGAGTCGCCACGTCGGGCTCAGGGGGCAGTGGTACTGCCGGCAGGCTTGGGGCTGGCTGCGGCAGTGGCGCTCTCCTGGGCCAGTTCGAGGTCCTCTTCCACCCACAGCTGGCAAGCCAGCCGGTAGCCCTGCTCGAGGCGGGTGCCGAGCATCTTCTTCTCTTTCCAGTTGGGCTCCGGCAGCGCCTCACCACCCGAAATGACCTTGCACATGCACTTGGCGCACTTGCCCATGCCGCAGCCGTAGCTCAGGTGGGGGTAGGGGAACTGGCGGATGCCGGCGCGCACCACCAGGTTGGTGTTGGGCTGGACTTCGCCTTCGAAGACCTCGCCGTTCTTGTGAATCTTGATCAGGGGCATAGTCGTCACCTAGCTCATTGTCGTCAGGTTGCGCATCGGGGTGCGCTTGGTTCGTGTCGATTTGCCTCATGGCATATGGTATACCATGTGCCACTTGATGGCATTCGTCAACCCTCCATTGCGCTAATTCCTAGGGGTCTGCTCATGATTGATGTCCCTCAACGAACTCACCCGGCGCCATGGGGCGCCGGGTGAGGTGGTTTCACTGCCTGGACAGGCTCCGCGCCGCTATATCAACAGGAACACGGCGAGCAGCGAGGCCACGATGATGCCAGAGATGACCGGCACGAAGTTGCGCCGTACCAGGGCCGCAGGGCTGACCCCGGCGATACCGGCATCGGCTGCCACGCCGAAGGCCCATGCCGCCAACGTGCCGCCGCCGGCGAAGATCGCCGCCACCTGGCCCAGGGCCGCCAGCACGTGGATGTCGACGTTGGCGGCGGTGCCCAGCGCCCCCGACAGGGAGCCTACCAACGGCAGGCCGGAGAAGCCTGAGCCGTCCATGCCCGAGAGCAGGCCGATGAAGGCCATGCCGAAGGTCAGCAGAAACACGTTGCCATCGATGTAGTTGCCGATATTGTGGCCGATATCGAACAGGAAGCCGGCCGCACCGGCGCCGATGACTTCAGCCGAGTGGCCGGGGTGGCCGAGGAAGAAGAACCCGGCGATCGGAATGATCGGGGCAAAGATCTTGATGGCGAAGAAGAAGCCCTCGCGGGTGTAGGTACTGATGCCGTCCAGTGCATGGTGTCCGTGGGAGGCGAACGAGGAGAGCACCAGCAGCAGGGTCGCCGTGCCCCCCAGCAGCGCCGTGGCGCCACCGCCGCGAATTGCCTGGTCGGGCATGAACACGGCGCGATAGATCATCAGGCCGGCAATGCCGAGCAGGATGATGGGCACCGCGATGGCGAAGATACGTGCGTAGGGGCCGGCCTCGGGCTCTTCCTCTTCCTTGACGGTATCGGTCTGCACGGCAGCGGCACCGGCCGAGCGGGGAGTGAAGACCTCATCGCCCTTGGGCGCCTCGAGAGCACCGGAGCGCATGTCGCGACGCAGGGCAAGGCAGGCCATGGTGATGGCCACGCCGCCGACGACCAGCGAGAACAGCAGGGTATAGGGCACCAGTGTAGTGGTTTCGATGCCCGCGGCACTGGCGGTCAGGCGGCTCGCGCCCTGTATGACCGGGTCGGCGGACAGTGCCATGCCGTGGCCGAACAGGTTGACCGCCATGGCGGCGCCGATGGCCGGCAGCCCCACCTGCATGGCGACGGGGATCAGTACCGTGCCGACCAGTGCCACGGCTGGTGTCGGCCAGAAGAAGGCGGCGGCGATGTACATGGTGATGCCGACCACGAAGAAGGCGGTCCAGGGCCCGACCATGAGCTTCTTCATCGGTGCCACCATGAGTCTGTCGGCTCCCTGGTGCTGAAGCGACTTGAGCATGGCAACCATCAAGGCGATGACCAGCATGATATCGAAGAGCTCGGTGCCGGCATTGAGCAGGGCACGGAAGACCACCTGCACCGCAAAGATCATTTGATTGAGTACGCCCTCATGGGGCGCGTCGGCCAGCAGGCCTAGCATGAAGATACCGGCGATGGAGGGGACGATGACCCCCTTGCGAAAGCCGATGGAGATGAAGATCGCCAGGATCAACAGCAGGAAGACCCAGTGCGATGCGGTAAGTTGTACCTGTTCGATCTGTTCCATATTGCACCTTGTCGTGTCGTCAGGCTTGGACGATGGGGCCGGGGAAGGCAGGGCGGCCATCGTCTGCTTGTAGTTGTCGGTTGCTGAATTGCCACGGTCGGTCGTGTGTCGCCTTGCATGTCACGAAAGCGGTGCTGACGTCTTTCGCGCATGAGTACTCGTCATTGGGATGGTCGTCGTTGCATACTCCTTTCCTCCAGTGCAGGGTGGCTATCCATGAGGTGATCGGTAGCGCAGCGCTAGCCCAGCATCAGGCCGCCATAGGCCAGTGCGCCAACTACCACGAGAGCGGGGTGTGCCTTGAAGCGGAGCAGCGCGATGGCGGCCGCTACACCGATCAATAGGGTGTGGACGAGCCCGGCGCCGGCCAGGCCCTCGGAAAAGAAGCTCAGTACCATGCCGGCCATCATGATGGCGATGACCGGGCGAACCCACTGGCTCATGCGCTTGACCCGGGGCGAGTCACGGTAGCGATAGAGCAGGCCCAGGGCGCCCAGCATCAGCAGCAGAGTGGGCACCACGGTCGCCAGCACGGCGATGACCGCGCCGCCGACGCCGGCCACTTCGTAGCCGACATAGCCTGCCATCTTGGTGGCGATGGGGCTGGGAAGGGCGTTGCCCAGGCCGAGGACTTCGGCAAATTCCTGGGAGTTCATCCAGCCGTAGCGGCCAACGACCTCCGCCTCGATCAGCGGGATGATGGCAGGGCCGCCGCCGTAGCCGACGATATTGGGGATGAAGAAGGCCAGGAAGAGCTGTACGTAAATCACTGGGTCGCCTCCTTGGACACCTTGCCTTTCGTCAGCGGCAGCATGGCGGCGACCAGCAGGGCGCCGATGACCAGGCCGGGGTGGAGGCCGATCCAGTAGATCAACACCCCCGCCACGCCGGCCATGATCAGGCTGACCCCCCAGCCCAGCGCCAGCCGCGACTTGTTCAGGAAGTCCCAGGCAAGCTGGCCCATCATCACCATGACCACCGGCACCATGCCTTGGCTCATGCCGTGGATCCAGGCCACGTCGCGATAGCGGCTGAACAGGCCGAGCAGCAGGATCATGGCCACGATCATCGGCAGGATCACCGCCAGCACGGCATTGATGCAGCCGAGCGCACCGCCGACACGAAAGCCGATATAGCCGGGCATCTTGGTGGCGATGGGGCCCGGCAGGGTGTTGGCGATCGCCAGCACATCGGCAAACTCTTCATCCGTCATCCAGCCGTGGTTCTTGACGACTTCCTGGTGTACCAGAGGGATCATCGAAGGGCCGCCGCCGAAGCCCAGTAGGCCGATTCGGAGGAAGGAAAAGAATATCTTGCCCTGTTGTGATGCCGCCATGTCAGCGAGAATCCTTGTCGGTTCCGTATGATCATTTCTTTAATATCAGTGGCTTGCTGTGTCGGCCGCTGTATTTTTTCTAGAAATAATCGATTATTTGACCTAGAATATGACTGCAATAGGCATCCGTCAAGAAAGGTATACCAAATTCCAAAAAATGCTTGGAGTCACGCCATGACCGATATGTTGAAACAGGGCAGTGCGACCGCGGCGAGTCGGATCTACGAGACGCTACGCCAGGACCTGCTCAATGGCCGCTACCGCGCCGGTGAGCGTCTATCGATCACGCGGCTGCGGGAAACCTACCAGGTGGGGCTAAGCCCGCTGCGCGAGGCGCTCAATCGCCTGGCGGCCTATGGTCTGCTGCGCCAGGAGAATCAGCGCGGTTTCCGCGTGCTGGAGCTGAGCCGGGAGGAGCTTGCCGATATCACCGAGATGCGACGGCAGCTGGAGGGCAGGGCGCTGGAGCTGGCCGTGCGCCACGGCGACGAGGAGTGGGAGTCCCAGCTGTTGGCAGCCAATCACCGGCTGTCGCTGACGGACAAGCGCACCTTCGTGGTGGAGTGGGAGCAACTGCACTCGCGTTTCCACAATGCCCTGGTGGCCCCCTGCGGTTCGGCCTGGCTGCTGCGCTTCATCAGTCAGCTGCATGACCAGTTCGACCGCTATCGCCGCGTGGCGCCGCGCGCTTTGGAGCTGCGCCATCAGCTTGATGCCCAGCATCAGGAGCTGGTCGATCTGGCCCTGGCACGCGATGCACGGCGTGCCAGGGAGCTGATCGAGGAGCACATCACCCTCTCCAGTGAAGTGGCCATGCTGAGCTGCCGCCAGGCCTGATGCCTCAGGTTGGAGGAGTGTCGGCACATGTGGCTTTACAGGAGCGGTGGGATTCGGCTAGTGTTGGTTTATGGTATACCAAGCGCCAAGACGCTTGCCCCCTGACAACACTGCCTGCCCTTGCTGACACTCGCTGAGCAGGCGCACGAAGGAGAGCGGGATGGAAAGCTACCTGCTGACAGAGATGACCTGGCCGGAGGTCGAAGCGGCGCTCAAGACCGTGAAGCTGGCCATCGTGCCGGTCGGCGCCCACGAGCAGCACGGCCCGCACATGAACGAGAGCTGCGATGCCGTGCTGGCCACCGAAATGGCGAAGCATCTTGCGCAACGCCTGCATCCCCTGGTGCTGGTGACCCCGACGGTCAACATGGGGGTTTCCCCGCATCACCTGAACTTCCCCGGTACCATCAGCCTGCGCCCTGAGACCCTGCTGGCCGTGCTGCGTGACATGGTGGTTTCGCTCAAGCGTCACGGCATCGACAAGGTGCTGTTCCTCAACAGTCACGGCGGCAACCAGGGCACGCTGGGCCTGGCCTGCGCCAGCTTCGCCCAGGAGCTGGAGGTGGACTGCTATTACGCCAAGACCACGGCCTCCGCCAAGCAGGCCATGAAGGCGCATATCTCCTCGACCCTGTTCGGCCACAGCTGCGAGCGCGAGGTCTCCGAGGCGTACTACCTCGCCCCGCACCTGGTGCGCCCCGAGCGGCTGGTGAAGGGCGACATCGTCCATGGCGGGCGCTGGGAAGGCATGCGCCCCGGCAACCCCATCCAGGGCTTCTATCGCTACGAGGAGATGACCCGTAACGGCTGTATCGGCGATGCCACCCAGGGCAGCTACGAGATCGGCAAGGCCATCGTCGAGGAAGCGCTTGATGAGCTTGGCGCTGCGGTGCGTGCCCTGCTCAGCGATTCGACGGACCCGCAGCCAGCTCGCGAGCGGGAGCTTGCCGGCTGAGCCTGCGCATTGCCCCGCGCGTTGACCCGCGCAAGGCGAAGACCCCCACTAACAAGAGAGCACTGATATGTACATCATCCTGACAAGCAAGCTGGGCGAGTATGATGCCCGCCCCGGGCAGGGGATCTCCCCTGTGGAAACCTACGAGTACTTCTTCTATGGCAAGAAGAAGGCCGACTTCACCATTGCCGAGGTCAGCGGTGACCAGGGGCGGGTGAGCATCGTCGAGACCGCCGAGGACGGCAAGACCAACAGCGTGCCGCTCAAGTTCTTCGAGCGCTTCGATTCAGTGGAGGCGGCTCGTGCCGAGCTGGAGCAGCTGGTCACCTTCGGCTCCATCGATGCTCGCCTGGAGAAGGCGCCGCTGCAGTGACGCCACTCCCGCCAACGCAAGCAGCCCTCGTGCCGCATGGCCGAGGGCTGCTTGCGTTTGACTCTGGTCCTTGGTGTGCCGCATACCACTGGGCCTCCCTATCATGGTAAAATGTTAAACTGTTAACGTAATTTACTATTCCCCGAGAACGCTCATGGTAGCCCGAATGGCCGAAAGCTGGACCCAGGAAGACCTCTCCCCCATCCGCGACAAGGTGTACGCCTACCTCAAGGACGCCATCCTGCGGGGCGAGTACAAGGCGGGGGATCGCCTGGTCGAGCGGGTGCTGGCCGAGAAGCTCAATATCAGCCGCACGCCCATTCGGGAGGCGCTGTTTCGCCTCGAGACCCAGCGCTTCGTGCGCACGGTGCCGCGCAAGGGGGTGGTGGTCAACGAGATCACCCAGGCCGAGATCCTCGAGGTGTTCATGATCCTGGCCTCGCTCGAGTCGCTGGCGGCACGCCTGGCCGCGCAGAAGGTCAATGACGAGATCGCGGGCGATATCGACCGGCTCATCGCCGAGATCGACGCGGCGCTCGACAATGGCGGCGGCGACGAGGTGGAGCTCAACGTCCAGTACAACGAGTTGATCGGCCGAGCCGCGGGCAACCCCAAACTCCACGAGATGCTGGTCGACCTCAAGGACTACGTACGCGCCTTCTCCAACCTCAGCAGCGCGCTTCCGGGACGCACCAAGGAAGCCTTGCGCGAGCACAAGGACATCCTCGGCGCCATTCGCAACGGCGAGGAGGATCTGGCCGAGAGCTTTACCCGCATCCACCTCGAGAAGTCGCGCAAGGCCTACATGAGCCGCTCCCACGTCTGACGCCCCGTCGCTCAGCACAACGCAACCCGGGCGCCAATGGCGCCCGGGTTGCTGTTTTTCGCCAGCCGCCTGGCGGCGCCCTGAGGGTCAGGCGCCGACGACGATACGAATGTCTCTGACCGCGCCGTCGCCGAGCGCTTCCAGCGCCGCCCCGTACGCCTCGCCATCATGGGTGGCACGGGCACTCTCGAGATCGGGGAACTCGATGATGATGGTGCGATCCTTGAGGCCCTCCTCATAGGCGAAGGCGGCAACGTCCCTGGCCAGGAAGCGGCCGCCGCCAGCGGTGATGGCGGGCAGGGCAAGCTCGATGTAGCGGGCATACCTGGCTCTGTCGCTGATTTCACGGTAGCAGGAGACCCAGTAGGCTTTCTTCATTTCGCGAGCTCCTTGAGAAATTCGGCGGGGAGGCTAGCCGATCACCAGCGGTGAAGAGAGGTTTTTCAGCGCCCTGGCAACGCTCATCGCGACGATATAGCCGGTCTTGGGATTGTTGGGCGAAGGGGTGTTCTGCACCTCGATGCGCACCTCGCCGAATCGGCCCTTGGCGGAAACTTCGTGCACGTTCTTGTCGATGGTGGGATCGACCAGGACTCGCACCTGGGTGGCCTCGAAGCCGATGCCGGCCAGGCTCAGCGCCGCCGAGACGTTGACGCTCTCGGGAAACACCCGCGACGACTCGCGGGCGTTGCCCTCGAAGATCACCGTCGGCTGCGCCACAGTGTCGAGATCGACCACCTCTTCGGCGAAGGTCCCGCGCCAGGCCTTGACCGGCTTGCGGGTCGTCAGCGTAACGCGATCCAATGGCCCCTGGGCGGCGGCGGCGATACGGTCCAGCCCGGCGATGGCCGCCGAGGGCACCAGCACCCGCTTGCCGTGGCGGCTGGCGCTGGCCATGACCCGGTCGTACAGCGCCTCGTCGCAGAAGGCACCGACCGAGACCACCATGAAGTCGCAATCATGCGCCAGGGATGATTCGGCATAGCGAATCACTGCCTCATGTCCGGCCGTCTCGACCACCACGTCGGGGCGGCGCTCGAAGAAGGCCGCCTCGCTGTCGGTGATCAGGCAGTCGTCCAGGGCGACGTCGGCGTACTTGGCCGCGTTGCGCACCAGCACGGCGGCCAGGCGCGTGTTACCTGCCTGGCCGCCAAGGATAGCCCCGGCGACATCCTTGCCCGCCGTGCCATAGCCGATGAGTCCTACGTTCAGCATCGTCATGGCTCCCTACGCTTCTGCCTTGGGCTTGACCTGGCCTGCGCCGGCATTGCCGCCCTTGGGCGACTCCTCCCAGGAGACCTTGACGTCGCCCTTAAGGAAGGTCTGGCAGGCCAGACGGTAGCCCTGCTCGATTTCTTCCTTGGTGAGCAGCTTCTCTTCCTTCTTCTTTACGGCGTCGGTGTTCTCCAGGCCTTCCTCGACCAGGCACTTGCAGGTGCCGCACAGCCCGCCGCCGCACTTGAATGGAATGCCGCCCTTTTCGCGCAGGGACATGCGCAGCAGGTTGGAATCTTCGGGGGCAGTGATGACCTTGCCGCCGTTGGTGATAAAAGTGATATCCGGCATGTCGATTACCTCGCTGGTTCCGGGGATGCGTCAGGCAACGCTGCCTTCGAGCTCATGGGTGAAGTTGAAGCTGTCGGCGTAGATCCGTTCGATGTCGATACCGCGCTGGGAAAAACTCGTCTTGGCGGCGGCGATCATCGGCGGCGGGCCGCACAGGTAGGCATCGAAGGCGCTCAAATCGTCGTGGTCCTCGCATACCGCCTCATGCACGAAGCCGCGGCGCCCGCCCCATTCGGAGTCGGGTTCCGAGAGCACGGGCACGTAGCGGAAACCGGGCAGCGTCCGAGCCCACTCGCTGAGCTGGTCGTCGAGGTAGAGGTCCTCGGCGCTGCGCACCCCCCAGTAGAGGCTGATAGCCGGACGGTCGTCGCTGTCGAGCAACGACTCGATGATGCTCTTGAGCGGCGCCAGGCCGGTGCCGCCGCCTACCATCAGCAGGTCACGCGGGCTCTCGGCATCGTGGCGAAAGTTACCCAGCGGCAGCTCCACGTCGAGGGTGTCGCCAGGTTGGTAGTGCGTCTCCAGCCGGCCGGTGAAGTGCCCGCCCGGCACGCGCCGGACGTGGAAGTCGAACAGCTCGCCGCGGTGGGGCGAGGCCATGGAGAAGCTGCGCGGGCTGCCGTCGTCGAGCATGACGTTGAGGTATTGCCCTGGGTGGAAGGCCACCTCGCTCGCCGTGGGGATGCGCAGCACCAGGTGGGTCACGTCGTGGCTCAGCTTCTCGAGTGTCTCGATGGTGGCGACATGGAAGTCGGCAGGAATGTGACCCGCCGGCAGCAGCTTGGCGCTGATGGTCAGGTCACTCTGGGCGCACGCCTGGCAGGCCAGCGCATAGCCCTCCTCGGCCTCCTCCTCGGTCAGCCCGAAGGGGAACTCCTCGTACTCGACGCTGCCTTCCACCAGCTTGACGCGGCAGGCGCCGCAGCCGCCGAAACGACAGTCGTGGGCGAGCGGATAGCCGGCCCGCTCTGCAGCCTCGAGCAGCGGTTCACCCGGCTGGGCCTCGAAGCTTTCTGACGTGTCGGCTGAAGTGTTGGAGAGGGTAATACGATAACTCATGGCAGCCTCCTGAGGGTGCACCCGATCAAGGCAGGGTCGTTGTCGTTGTTGCCGTGTCGGTGCTTGGCCGGTCGTCTGGGGTGTCGGCAAGGGCGGGAGCGCCTTGCCGACGGTCGTTCGGTTCGGCCGGGCTTACTTCTTGATGTCGGCCTCGACCACCACTTCGTGGCCGGCTTCGCGCAGGTGATCCTGGAGCGCCTTGAGCGCGGCCAGGCCGGCCTGGGTGTCCTGCTCGCCGTTGCCGCCGCTCAGGCCCACGCCGCCGATCACTTCGCCGTCGACCACGATGGGGAAGCCGCCGACGAACACGGCGAACTTGCCCTCGAAGCTCCACTGGATGCCGAAGGCCTCGTTGCCCGGCAGGGCGGGGCCGTTGGGGGCGGTGTTGAACAGGTGGGTCGAGCGCTTGTGGCCGGCCGCGGTGAAGGCCTTGTTCCAGGCGATCTGCGGGCCGGTGACGCGGGCGCCGTTCATGCGCTCCAGTGCCAGCGGGTAGCCGCCGTCGTCCACCACGCAGATGGTCTCCAGCACGCCGATCTCCTCGGAGCGCTTCTTGGCGGCTTCCACCATCAGCTTGGCTTCTTCCAGTTCCAGTCGAAATACCTGTTTCATGGGTCTCGTCTCGTCGTCAGGTTGTCGTTGTAGCGACCGCGCTCAGCGGCCGATGTAGACGGTCTTGGTCTGGGTGAAGAAGTCCAGCCCGGCGCGTCCCGACTCGCGGAACGTGGAGGTGCTCGACTGCTTCAGGCCGCCGAAGGGGGCGTTGACCAGGTTGCCGGTGGTGGTGCGGTTGACCTTGACGGTGCCGGCCTGGATATCGAGCGGGAAGCGCTGGATATAGCCGATGTCGTTGGTCACCAGGGCGGCGGAGAGGCCATAAGGCGTGTCGTTGGCCTTGGCGATGGCATCCTCGTAGCCGTCGACCTCGATCACCGCGACCACCGGGCCGAAGATCTCCTCGCGAGAGATGCGCATCTCCTGGGTCACGTCGCTGAAGATGGCCGGTGCCACGTAGAAGCCCTTGGCGTAGTCGCCTTCGGTGAGGTGCTCGCCGCCATGCACGTGGGTGGCCTCCTGCTTGCCCGCCTCGACGTAGCCGAGCACGCTGTCGAGCTGCTGGCGGGTGGCCAGCGGGCCGATCTGGGTGCCATCGGTCATGCCGTTGCCGATCTTCAGGGTCTTGACCTTCTCCACCAGCCGCGCGAGGTATTCCTGCTTGCGACCGCGGCTGATCAGTACGCGGCTGGTGCCGGTGCAGGCCTGACCGGTCAGCGAGAAGCCGCCCTTGACGGTGAGGTCGACCGCGGTGTCGATATCGGCGTCGTCGAGCACGATCAGCGGGTTCTTGCCGCCGAGTTCCATCTGGGTGCGGGTGGCCATGGGCGCGGCGCGATGGATGCGCTCGCCTGCGGCGGTGGAGCCGGTGAAGGAGATCGCCTTGACCGTCGGGTTGGCGGTGAGTTCCTCGCCGATCGCCGAGGCGGCACCGGTGATGAAGTTGAACACGCCTGCCGGCACGCCGGCATGGTGCAGGGCCTCGGCCAGCCGATAGCCGATCAGCGGTGCGTCGGAGGAGGGCTTGAACACCACGGTGTTGCCGGTGATCAGGGCCGGGGCGATCTTGCGTGC
This sequence comes from Billgrantia kenyensis, assembly GCF_013697085.1. Taxonomy (GTDB): domain Bacteria; phylum Pseudomonadota; class Gammaproteobacteria; order Pseudomonadales; family Halomonadaceae; genus Halomonas; species Halomonas kenyensis. The sequence continues at coordinate 31,323 of NZ_JACEFT010000003.1, read as the reverse complement.
CGGGATCGAGATGGGGAAGTTCCACGGCGAAATGATGGTGGCCACGCCGAGCGGCTCGCGCTGGGTGTAGACCATCATCTTGGCGTCGTCCTGGGGGAAGGTCTCGCCGGTGATGGTCTGGCCTTCCACCGCGTAGAAGCGCAGGGTCTGGGCCGAGCGTGCGATCTCGTCGCGGCTGTTGCCCAGCAGCTTGCCCTCTTCGCGGGTCAGCTCCTCGGCAAACTGCTCGACGTTCTGCATCAGATAGTCGGCGGCCTGATTGAGGATCTTGGCGCGCTGCGAGATCGGGGTCTCGCGCCAGGCGGCGAAGGCACGATCCGCGGCCTCGATGGCGCGACGGGCATCGTCGGCGCTGGAGGCCTGGAAGCGGCCGAGCAGCTCGTCCTGATCGGCGGGGTTGCGGTTCTCGAAGGTCTCCCCCGAGGCGCTGGCGACCCACTGGCCGTCGATATAGTTGAGAAACTGGGTTGCGTTATCCAAGACGCTTACCTCTTTGTCGTCGCTGGCTGTCTTCACGGGCTGTCTTCATGGTCCCGGCCGCGTGGCGGCCATCTGCCGGCAGCAGGCCAGCAGATGACGCGACACGAGGCTGGGGAGGGCTCGATCAGGCCGCCATGTCGAGCTCGGAGAGCGGCAGCTCTTCGGCGACATAGTCGTAGTACAGCGCGGTGGTGTAGAGCAGGCGCATCTGGGCGCCGATCTCGCAGATCTTCAGGCAGCGCTGCTGCAGCTCGACGGTGTCCGCGTGCTCCAGCACGATCTGGTAGCCGCGCTCGCCGTGGATCTCGTCGGAGACGATATGCAGATCGAAGAACTCGACCTCTTCGTCGGTGAAGCCGTACTTCTCGCGCAGGGTCGGGGTCTGGCGGCGATAGATCGACGGCACCTGAGACTCCAGGCCGACGACCAGGGCGGCCACGGCAACCACCGGATGCTCGCGCATGGCGACGGCGTAGCACCAGCTCTGCAGGCCACGCGTGGTGGGTGACATGTTGTCCGGGTTCTCGACACGCTCGCGGGTGGTGCCGCAGGCCTCGGCGAAGCGGATCAGCAGGTCGGTGTGACGATCGCCGCCGAGCTCTTCCTCGTACATGTTCTGCAGCAGGAAGTCCTTGGCCTCGGTGTAGCTCTCCGGGGTGTTGGCATAGATGTAGGCCAGGTAGTCGGCAAACGGACCCACGTAGTGGTAGTGGTTCTCGGCCCAGCGGGCGAGGTGGTCACGGGACAGCTTGCCGCTGGCCCAGGCCACGCTGAACGGGGCCTTGTTGGCGCTCTTGCCCTTGATGGCTTCTTCGAGTGCGGTGCGGAATTCGTCGCGATTCATCAACTGTGCCATGGGGAGGACTCCTGTTCGTCGCTCTTGCGCCGCCTGACCATCAGGCCGCGCTCTTGTTGTTGGCTGTCATGGTGCCGGCCATTCGCCGGGTTTCGCTGAATGGCTCATGGTATACCAAAAGCCATGAATGCAGCGTAATTTCCCCTCGGCTGGCCTGTCAAGGCTTTTTCTGACCTGGGTCAATATTTTCTATGTGCGCTTGCGGTAAGGCTCTGTTGCTGGCAGGAGGGCCGCGCTGCTGCGCGGCTGGTGGCCGCCTGTTCGGTATCGGGGCATGGGGAGAAGAAAGGGTGCGGTTAGATCCTATGCAGGAGTACGGTATACCAATTGATGTGGTATACCAAGATTGTGTGCCCTATCGGGAGGTATAGGGATGCCGCTTCAAGGGGTGTCGATCCGGGTCACGCGGCCGCGTAATCGCGCTTCCAGCGGACTCAGGTCGGCCTCGATGTCGCTGGGCCAGCCCACGGTGAGAATGACTCCGTCGCTGGCATAATCGACAGCAATCACCGGCGTGCCGCGGCTTTCTAGCCAGGTGCGGGCCTCGGCCTCGCCGGCGAAGTCGACCCTGAGCCTGAAGGCGGTGCGCTCGACCATTTCCCGCCTGGGCAGTGACTCCAGCGCCCTGGCCACGGCCTGGGCGTAGGCGCGGGCCAGCCCGCCGGTGCCGAGCTTGGTGCCGCCGAAATAGCGGGTCACAACGCAGCCTACCTGGCCCAGGCCGGCACCTTCCAACACCTGGAACATGGGACGGCCTGCCGTTCCTCCCGGCTCGCCGTCGTCGGAGAAGCCGATGGCGTTCTGTTCGCCGGGTGGGCCGGCAATGTAGGCGCTGCAGTGATGGCTGGCATTGGGGTGGGTGCGTCTCGCTGCCGTCAGCAGAGCGTCGAAGGCGGCTACGTCGGGCGCATGGCAGAGCCAGGCGATGAAGCGGCTGCGCTCGACTTCGATGACACTCTCCTGCCAGGCATCGGGAGCTAGGTCGGGTACCGGATAGCGCATCAGTGGGTCAGCTCGGGACCGTCCTGCTGACGTACCACGCCCATCACCATGCCCAGTACCTGGATATCGCTGTTCTTGAGGTAGATCGGCGCCATGTTCTCGTTGGCAGGCTGCAGGCGAACGCCGTTCTTCTCGATATAGAGCTTTTTCAGCGTCACTTCCTGCTGGTTGATCAGCACCACGGCGGTCTCGCCGTTTTCCGCGCTTTCCTGACGCTCGATGATGATCACGTCGCCGTCGAAGATATTGCAGTCGACCATCGAGTCGCCGCGCACGCGCAGGGCGTAGGTGTTGCGCCTCACCATGCAGGCCGGTGCACGAATGGCGCCCCCGCTGGGGCAGGCTTCGATGGGCAGGCCCGCCGAGACGTCCCCCAGCAGGGGCACTTCGACGAGGTCGTTGGCGTCGACGCTGGCCCAGGAGGTCGCGATGGGCAGGTTGGGGCGTCGGAAAAGGTAGTGCATGGAAGGTGTTGGCATTGGCAGTTCCCCCCTGTCTACGAACCTGTTGAAATGTACAGGTTGCTTGCATCATATCAGGCGCTACGGCACTGGCAAGTTCCGTCGCCTCGCTGTTGCCTTGACTTGGGGCAAGGGTGGCGCCGTGCCGCACCTCGATTGCTGGCAGGAAAACGGCATTTCAGTGTAGCATTTGCTGGAAATTTACCCATATCTGGAGAGTGCCGTTGAGCCTGCGTCTACAAGCGCAAAGCCTGGCCTGCGAACGTGATGACCGCTGGCTGTTCCAGGATCTCGACCTGGACATCCACGCCGGCGAGATCGTCCGTGTAGAGGGTCCCAACGGCAGTGGCAAGACCACTCTGCTGAAGATCCTCTCCGGTCAACTGGCGGACTATGAAGGCGAGCTGTTCTGGAATGAGCTGCCCATGCGTGAAGCGCGTGACTCCTTCCTCTCGAACCTGCTTTACCTGGGCCACGCGCCCGGCGTCAAGGCGGCGCTGACTCCACTGGAGAATCTGGCCTGGTACCAGGCGCTGGCCGGACACGGGCCCGATGAGGAGTCGCGCTACGCGGCGCTCGAGGAGGTTGGGCTGGGAGGCTTCGAGGACGTCCCGGCGGGGCAGCTCTCGGCCGGGCAGCAGCGCCGCGTGGCACTGGCGCGGCTGCTGCTTACCCCGCGTCCGCTGTGGGTGCTCGACGAACCTTTCACCGCCATCGACCGCGACGGTGTCGCGGCGCTCGAGCAGCGCCTGGTGGGGCATGCCCGCCGTGGCGGCTGTGTACTGGTCACCACGCACCATGAGCTATCGCCATGTGCCGAACTGCGCCGCATCCGTCTCGGCGGGGGAGGGGACGATGTCGGTGTCTGAAGGCACGCTCGCCAAGGAGGTCGCGGTGACGCGCGAGGAACCTCGTGGCGGCCTCGCTGTCGCAGTGTGGGCCACGCTCAAGCGGGATCTCGTGTTGCTGCTGCGGCGGCGCAGCGAAGTGCTCAATCCGCTGGTGTTCTTCGCGCTGGTAATCACCCTGTTCCCGATCGGTATCTCCCCCGATCCGGCGCTGCTCGCGGCCATCGCGCCCGGCTTGCTATGGGTGGCAGCACTGCTGGCGGCCCTGCTGTCGCTGGACAGCCTGTTCCGGGCCGATTACGACGATGGCTCGCTGGAGCAACTGCTGCTGACGCCCCAGCCGCTGGCGCTGCTGGCCCTGGCCAAGGTGACAGTGCACTGGCTGCTCACCGGGCTGCCCCTGGCGCTGATGGCGCCGATCCTCGGGATCATGCTGGCACTACCGGCAGGCAGCTATGCGGTATTGGCAATTTCACTGGCACTGGGAAGCGCCAGTCTCAGTCTGATTGGTGCCATCGGAGCGGCGCTGACGGTGGGGCTCTCTCGTGGCGGCGTGCTGCTCTCGCTGCTGGTGTTGCCCCTTTACATCCCGGTGCTGATCTTCGGCGCCGGAGCCGTCCAGGCGGCCATCCTCGGCGATGGCGTACTGGCGCATCTGGCGATTCTCGGCGCGCTGCTGGCGCTGGCCCTGAGCCTTGCGCCACTGGCGATCGCGGCATCGCTGCGCATCAGCATCAACGGTTGAGAGGGTGAGAGCCAATGTGGGCTTTTATTAACAAGCTGCGTTCCCCCAAGTGGTTCTATGCCATCAGCGCACGTCTGCAGCCCTGGTTCTGGGCCGCGGCACTGATTCTGATCGTCACCGGCACGATCTGGGGGCTGGCCTTCGCACCGGCCGATTATCAGCAGGGCAATAGTTTCCGCATCATCTACGTGCACGTGCCGGCGGCCTTCCTGGCCCAGTCGATCTTCGTTTCCATGGCGATCACCGGGCTGGTGTTCATGGTCTGGAAAATCAAGATCGCCGATATGGCGGCCACCGTCATGGCGCCGTTCGGCGCGGCCATGACCTTCGTCGCGCTGTTCTCCGGGGCGGTGTGGGGCGTGCCTACCTGGGGCACCTGGTGGATGTGGGACGCGCGTCTCACCTCGATGCTGATCCTGCTGTTCCTCTACTTGGGCGTGATCGCCCTGCGTGGCGCCTTCTCCAGTCGCGACAGCGCCTCGCGTGCGGCTTCGGTGCTGGCCATGGTGGGTGTCATCAATATCCCGATCATCAAATACTCGGTGGACTGGTGGTACACCCTGCACCAGCCGGCAACCTTCACCATCACCGGGCGTGTCGGCATGCCGATGGAGATGTGGCTGCCGTTGCTGATCATGGTGCTCGGCTTCTACAGCTTCTTCATTGCACTGGTCCTGACCCGCACGCGCAGCGAGATTCTGCGTCGCGAATCCAGCAAGCGCTGGGTACGTGAACTGGCCGAGGAGGTCAACTGATGGCTTTCGACACCTTCCAGGAACTACTCGCCATGGGCGGTCACGCGCCCTACGTCTGGTCGGCCTGGGGCGTGACCGCCGCCCTCATGCTGGGCATCGTCTTTCATGCTCGCGCCGAGCGCCGCCAGCTGATGCGTCAGCTGCAGCGTCGCGCTCGCCGCGAGGCGCGCCACGGCGGACGTACCGCCGGGCCAATACCGGTTCAAACTAGCAAGGGTGGGTGTACCAATGACGCCTAAACGCAAGCAGAAGCTGTTCATGTTCCTCGGCCTGGTCTCACTCGCGGCGATTGCCGTGGGTCTGACGCTCTATGCGCTGAGGGCCAATATCAACCTGTTCTTCAGTCCGATTCAGATCGCCGCGGGGGATGCCCCCTTCGAACGTCAGATCCGTGCCGGTGGCATGGTCCGCGAGGGCAGCGTCTATCGCAATCCGGACAGCCTGGACGTGGAGTTCACCGTGACCGACTACGTCGAGGACGTGCGCGTCCACTATAGTGGTATCCTCCCCGACCTGTTCCGTGAAGGGCAGGGCGTGGTGGTAGTGGGCCAGCTTCAGCATGACGGCTACATCAAGGCCGACCAGGTGCTGGCGCGCCACGACGAGAACTACATGCCCCCCGAGGTGGCAGAGGCGCTGGAGGCCGCCGGTTACTCACCCGCGGACTTCCAGCAGAAGGCCGCCAAGATAGCCGAACGCATCGAAGAGGGTGAGGCGCAAGAAGGCGCTAGCCAGTACTGAGCCGGAGTACCCATGCAGATCCAGATGATTCCCGAAATCGGCCACTTCGCCCTCGTCATTGCGCTGCTGTTCGCCGTAGTGCAGTCGGTGGTGCCACTGGCCGGTGCGACGCTGCGCCGGCCGCTGTGGATGGCTTATGCCCGGCCCATGGCGGCCGGCCAGTTCCTGTTCGTCGCCATCGCCTATGCGGCGCTGACCGCCAGCTACATGCTGGACGACTTCAGCGTGCTCAACGTGGCCAACAACTCCAACTCCATGCTGCCCTGGTACTACAAGTTCAGTGCGGTATGGGGCAACCATGAGGGCTCCGTGCTGCTGTGGAGCCTGATGCTGGCCGGCTGGGGCTACTTTGCCGTGCGCTATTCACGCGAGCTGCCGCGGGACATGGTGGCACGCGTCATCAGTGTACTGGGCATGGTCTGCGTGGGTTTCCTGCTGTTCATCCTGGTCACCTCCAATCCGTTCGAGCGGCTGCTGCCGCAAATGCCGCAGGACGGCGCGGACCTCAACCCGCTGCTGCAGGACATCGGCCTGATCATGCATCCGCCGGCGCTCTACATGGGCTACGTCGGCTTCTCGGTGGTCTTTGCCTTCGCCATCGCCGCACTGATCGGCGGTCGCCTGGACGCCGCCTGGGCGCGCTGGGCACGCCCCTGGACCAACCTCGCCTGGGCCTTCCTTACCGTGGGCATCGCGCTGGGCAGCTGGTGGGCCTACTACGAGCTGGGCTGGGGCGGCTGGTGGTTCTGGGATCCGGTCGAGAACGCCTCGCTGCTGCCCTGGTTGACCGGCACCGCGCTGATGCACTCGCTGGCGGTGACCGAGAAGCGCGGCTCGTTCAAGAGCTGGACCCTGCTGCTGGCGATCACCACCTTCTCGCTGTCGCTGCTGGGGACCTTCCTGGTGCGCTCCGGCGTGCTGACCTCGGTGCATGCCTTCGCCAACGACCCCTCGCGCGGCTTCTTCATCCTGATGCTGCTGGGGATTACCGTGGGGCTGTCGCTGTTGATCTTCGCCCTGCGCGCGCCGCGGGTCAGCCACAAGGTGGGCTTCGGCTGGCTGTCCCGCGACGCCATGCTGCTGATCAACAACATCATGCTGGTGATCCTGACCGTCACCGTGCTGCTGGGCACCGTCTACCCGCTGCTGCTCGACGCCCTCGACCTGGGCAAGATCAGCGTTGGCCCTCCCTACTTCAACGCCCTGTTCGTGCCGCTGACGCTGCTCATGTGCGTGTTCATGGGGCTGGGGCCGATCTCGCGCTGGAAGGACACCACCAGCAAGCTGCTGATCCAACGCCTGTGGCTCGCCGCTGCCGTCTCGGTGGTACTGGGCATGGCGCTGCCGCTGATCTTTGCCGAGCGCTGGAGCGCGCCGGTGGCGATCGGCCTGATCGCCGCACTGTGGATCGTGTTACCCATGGTGCGCGACCTCTACGACAAGACCCGCCACTCCACGTCGGTCATGGCCGGCCTCAAGAAGCTGTCGCTGGCCTACTGGGGCATGCAGCTGGGCCACCTGGGCGTGGCGGTGACCATCGTCGGCGTAGCGGTAGTATCGAACTACAACATCGAGCGCAACGTGCGTATGAGCGTCGGCGACCACGTCAGCGTGGCCGGTTACACCTTCACCATGACCGACCTTGCCAGCCGCCGCGGGCCCAACTTCCTGGCCGACCGCGCGGTGATCGAGGTGCAGCGCGACGGCAGCAGTCGTACCTTCAACATGCACCCCGAGAAGCGGCTCTACATCGCCCGCGGCATGCCGATGACCCAGGTTGCCCTGCGGCCGGGCTTCTTCCGTGACCTCTACGTGGCCATGGGCGAGGATCTCGGCGACGACAGCTGGGCCATGCGCGTGCAGTACAAGCCGTTCGTGCGCTGGCTGTGGCTGGGTGGCCTGCTGATGGCCATCGGTGGCGTGCTTGCGGTGGTCGACAAGCGCTATCGGCGCCTGGCCACCGCGCCCGATCCTGAGCAGGCAGCGGCGACAGCCAAGCCCGAAGGCAAGGGCCGGGAGGCGACCGCATGAACCGGCGTTTGTTACTCCTGTTGCCGCTGATCGGCTTCCTGGGGTTGTCGCTGTTCCTCTACAAGGGCCTGTCGCTGGATCCCTTCCACCGCGACTCGGCGCTGATGGCCCGCGACTTCCCCGAGTTCGACCTGGCAACGCTGGAAGATCCGGAGCGACGCGTCGACCGCTCGCTGCTGGCCAACGGTGAAGTCACCCTGGTCAACGTCTGGGGCGAGTGGTGCCCGGAGTGCAGGCGCGAGATGCCCCAACTGCTCGACCTGGCGGATCGCGGCATTCGCATGGTGGGGGTCAACTACAAGGACACCCGCGAGAAGGGCATCGGCTTCCTGCAGGACTTCGGTAACCCGTTCGAGGTGAACATCTTCGACCCGGACGGCGAGCTGGGCTTCGAGCTGGGTGTCTACGGCGCGCCGGAGACCTTCTTGGTCGACCGCGATGGCATCATCCGCTATCACCATACTGGCTATATCTCGGCCAGTGACATACGTGACCACGTCCTGCCGGAGGTGCAGAAATGGCAGTGATTCGATTCGTCCTCGCCGGCCTCATGATGCTGCTGGCTGCGGGCACCCTTCAGGCAGGCGGCATCGAGGTGCGTGAATTCGACGACCCGGTAATGGAACAGCGCTACCGCAGTCTCACCGCTTCGCTGCGCTGCCCCACCTGCGAGAACCAGGCCATCAACGATTCCGATGCGCCGGTGTCGCGCGACATGCGCGATCGCGTCTACATGATGCTCAAGGATGGCCGCGCCGACATGGAAATACGCGATCACATGGTCGAGCGCTTCGGCAACTACGTGCTCTACAACCCGCGCCTGGAAGGGCGCACCTTCCTGCTCTGGGGGCTGCCCGCCGGCCTGGTGCTGCTTGGAGGCGTGCTGGTCGCACTGGTGGTGCGTGCACGGCGGAATGCCTCAGCCCGTGAGCTCAGCGCCGAGGAGCGCGCTCGCCTCGAGGCCCTGATCAATCGCGGGAGGACCGAATGACTCTTCTTTGGCTAGCCTTTGCCATCCTACTGCTGCCCGCCCTCTGGCTGCTGGTGGCGCCGCTGCGTCGAGCCCGCCTGGTGCATGACGCCCAGCTCGATTTCGAAACCAGCGACAAGTCCGCCGAGCAGAACGTGGCGATCTATCAGCGCCGGCTGGCCTCGCTGGAGGCGGCGCTCGAGCGTGGCGACATCGACCAGGCGCGCTACGAGGAGGATCGGCTCGATCTCGACCGCAGCCTGCTGGAAGATACCGAGGGCCTGCAGCGCCGGCCGCTGCAGGCGCCGGCTGCCGGGCGCCTCGTCGTGCCACTGGTGGCGGTGGCCGTGGTGGCTGGCAGCGTGCTGTGGTATCAGCAGCACGGTGCCGAGGGCGACCTTGTCCTGTTCAACGTCTTCCAGGAGAGCGACTCCCTGCCGACCCTGGTAAGCCAGCTCGAGCAGCAGGCCGAGCGCCAGCCGGGCAACCCCAACGTCTGGTCTTCGCTCTATCCGATCTACCGTGATTCCGGCCAGGGAGAGGCGGCGCTGAACGCGCTGGAGAACCTGATCGCCATCGAGGGGCGGCTCACGTCGCTGCTGGCCCAGAAGGCGCAGCTCAAGTTCTTCAAGGCCGGCCGCAGCCTCACCGGTGAGGTGCAGGCGCTGGTCGACGAGACCCTGGCGCAGAATCCCAGCGAGCCTACGATTCTCGGCATGCTGGGTGTGCACTCCTTCGACCGGGGCGACTACGAGACGGCCGTGGATCGCTGGCGCCGGGCCATCGCCGGGATGTCTGATTCCAGCTCCGCCGAGGCCCTGCGTGAAGGCATCCAGATCGCCCAGCAGCGCATGGGCGTGGTGCCCGAGGAGCAGGAGGCGATCGTTCAGGGCAACGGCATCCATCTCAGCGTCAGTCTGGAGGAGCGCCTGCAGGGTCTGCTCGACGACGAGACCCAGGTGTTCATCATCGCCCGCGACATGGAGGGTGAGCTGCCGCCGCTGGCCGTGGCCCGGGTCACGCTGGGTGACCTGCCGACGACGCTGATCATGGACGACCGCCATGCCATGTCCAGCGATGCCTCGTTGTCCCAGGTCAGCGAAGTGCGCCTGCTGGTTCGCGCCACCCGCAGCGGTGGCACTACGCCCGAAACCGGCGACATGTATGGCGACCTGGAAGGGGTGAGAGTGGGCAACGTCGAAGGAGATCCCGTGGAGGTCGTGATCGACCGTGTCATAGAATAGCGGGATGCGACTCACCTCGATCCGCCTGAGCGGATTCAAATCCTTCGTCGACCCGGTCACGGTTCCCTTCGATGGCAACATGACCGCCATCGTCGGGCCCAACGGCTGCGGCAAGTCGAACGTCATCGACGCGGTGCGCTGGGTCATGGGCGAATCCTCGGCCAAGACCCTGCGCGGCGAGTCGATGTCCGACGTCATCTTCAACGGCTCCACCGCGCGCAAGCCGGTGGGGCAGGCCGCCATCGAGCTGCGCTTCGACAACAGCGACGGCACCATGGGCGGCATCTACGCCCAGTATGCCGAGATAGCCGTGAAGCGGCAGGTCTCCCGCGACGGCCAGTCCAGCTACTTCTTCAACGGCCAGAAATGTCGCCGCCGTGACATCGCCGACCTGTTCCTGGGCACCGGCCTGGGTCCGCGCTCCTACGCCATCATCGGCCAGGGCATGATCTCGCGGCTGATCGAGGCGCGGCCGGAGGAGCTGCGCGCCACCCTCGAGGAGGCGGCCGGCATCTCCAAGTACAAGGAACGCCGCCGCGAGACCGAAAACCGCATGCGGCGTACCCGCGAAAACCTCGAACGTCTCGACGACATACGCGAGGAGCTCGACAAGCAGCTCGAGCGGCTGCGCCGTCAGGCGGAAGCCGCGCGGCGCTACCAGACCCTCAAGCAGGAGGAGCACCGTCTCAAGGGCGAGCTGGCGCTGCTGCGTGGCCGCGCCCTGCGGGCTCGCCAGCGTGAAGAAGAGCACCGCGTGCGGGACCTCGAGACCGCCGTCGAGCGTGAGGTTCTCGGCCTGCGCCAGTGCGAGACCCGCCTCGAGGAAGCCCGCGCCGATCACGACACCCTTGCCGAGACGCTCGAAGCTCGCCAGGCGCGTTTCTTCGAGACCACCGGGGCCATTGCCCGGATAGAGCAGAGCCTGGAGCATGCCCGCAGTCGCGAGGGGCAGCTGGCACGCGATCTGGAAAGCGCTCGCCAGGAGCTGACCGAGCTCGACCGTCTCGGCGAGCACGACCGCGAACGGCTGTCGCGTCTCGACGAGCGCCTCGAAAGCCTGCAGCCCGAGCAGGAGGAAGTGGCCGAACAGCTGGCCGAACTCGAGGCGATGCTGGAAGAGGCCGAGCCTGCCGCGGAAGAGGCCGACCACGCCTTTGACGTCTTCAGCGAAGGCTGGCGTGAATCCAGTCGTGATGCCGAGCGCAGCCAGGACCGCCTGCGCGAGCTGGAGAGCCGGCTTGCCCGAACCGAGGCCGACGCTCAGCGACGTCGCCAGCAGCAGCATGAGCTGCCTGACCTGGCCGAGCTGACCGCGCGGCGCGACGAACTCAAGGAGCGCCTGGCAGAGCTTGGCCTGGCCCAGGAGGAGCTCGAGTCGCGTCGTGAACGGCTCCAGGCCGTCCGTGAAGAGGCCCGTGACGGCATCGCCACCCAGGAGGGTGAGCGTGAGACCGAGCGCAGCCGGCGCAGCAGCCTGCAGGGCGAGCTGGCCTCACTCGACGCCTTGATCCAGGCGGCCCTCGATGACCCCGATGACGCCCTGACCGATCACTTGGCCGCTCATGAGCTGGGCGAGTTGCCCCGTCTGGGCGAATCCCTCGAAGTCGAGCCGGGCTGGGAGGCCAGTGTCTCCTGGGTTCTGGCTCCCTGGCTCAAGGCGCGCCTGGCATCCCTCGAGACTTTCCGCCCGGCCAGCGTTGGGCCACCTGCCGAACTCGGCGCCCTGGCACCTCATGCCGAGATCGAAGCCGCCCCGGACAGCCTGGCCGCCCGGGTGCGCGGTGCCGGTGCCGCCGCGGCCTGGCTGGCGCCGATCCGCTGCGTGGAGAGTGACGAGCTGGCCTGGGCCGAGCGCCAAGGCCTCGACGCCGGCGAGAGCCTGATCACACCCGAGGGCCTGTGGCTGGGGCGCGACTGGGTTCGGCACCGCGGCCAGGGGGCCGGTCCGGATGCGTTGCTGGTCAGCCGACGGCGCTTCGAGCAGGCGGCGGCAGAGCTCGACAAGCTCGAGACCCGCCTGGCTGCCCGCGACCAGGCGATCGAGGCCGAGCGCGAGCGTGCCGAACGGGCCGAGCACGAACTCGAGGCAATCCGCCAGGAGGAACGGCGCCTGGCCGGTGAGCAACAGCAGCTGGCCGTACAGGACAGCGGGCTGGCCAGCCGCCTCGAGCACCTGCAGGGGCGCGCCGGTGAGCTGGCCGAAGAGCTGGCCGCTCTGGACGAGGCCCGAGAGGAGACACGGCTGGCCATCGAGGAGGCACGCGAGCGCTGGCAGCAGGCCATGGCCCGGCTGGAGGCGGGTGCCGAGCAGCGCGAGCGGCTGGAGCGCGCGCGCGGTGAGGCGCGTGAACGGCTGGCCTCGCTGCGTGCCCGCCAGCGTCCGTTGCAGGAGCGAGCCCAGCAGCTGGCGCTGGAGTACCAGCGCTTGAGCACCGAGCGTGCCGGCCTGGCCGAACAGCAAGGGCGCAGCAGAGACACCCGCGAACGCCTGCTGGCGCGCTGTGAGGAGCTGACCGAAACCCTCGAGCAGCTGCGCGAGCCCGATGAAGAGCAGCGCGAACGGCTTGATGAATTGCTGTATCGGCGCGAAGGGGACGAGCGTGCCCTCAACGAGACCAAGGCGCGTGCCGCCGAACTGGTCGAGCGGCTGCGTGAGGACGAGCTGGCGCGGCAGAACCACGAGCGCAATCTCGAGGGCATCCGCGAACGCCTGCAGGAGGCGCGCATGCAGGTCCAGGCGCTGGCGCTGAAGGCAGAGACCCAGGACGAACAGCTAGCCGAGCTGGGCCATCAGGCTGAGGCGCTGGAGACGCAGCTGGATCTCAACGCCACCGAGTCGGCCTGGCAGACCCGCCTCGAGGAGGTCGGTGAGCGCATCCGCCGCCTCGGGGCGATCAACCTGGCGGCCATCGAGGAGTATGACCAGCAGGCCGAGCGGCGGGACTACCTCGAGGCCCAGCAGGCCGAGTTGAATGAGGCACTGGAGACCCTCGAGCGAGCCATACGTCGCATCGACCAGGAGACCCGGACGCGTTTTCGCGACACCTTCCAGCGAGTCAACGAGGGTCTGCAGTCGCTTTTTCCGCGAGTCTTCGGTGGTGGAACCGCATGGTTGACGCTGACCGGAGAGGATTTGCTCGACACTGGTGTTGCCATCATGGCAAGACCTCCGGGAAAGAAGAACAGCACGATTCATCTTCTCTCGGGAGGGGAAAAGGCATTGACGGCATTGTCGCTGGTCTTTGCTATCTTCCAGCTCAATCCGGCTCCTTTCTGCATGCTCGATGAAGTCGACGCCCCGCTCGATGATGCCAACGTAGGACGCTATGCCAAATTGGTGAAAGACATGTCCGACTCGGTTCAGTTCATCTATATCACCCACAACAAGATCGCCATGGAGGCCGCCGAAAGATTGATGGGAGTCACCATGCAAGAGCCCGGCGTCTCACGTCTGGTGGCGGTCGGCGTGGAAGAAGCGGCGGCGCTGGCCGAGGCATGAAAAGGGCTTGAAAGCGAGCGCCAAACGCGATATCAGAAGACACATCACGGTCATGCAGCAGTTAGAAGAAGCGAATTGACAGGGAAAGGCGCAGGGTCATTTTGACTCTCAGGCGATAATGCCGGGGCTTGACAAACAAAAAAAGTGGCCTTTTTTTCGGCAATCGCGCTATGCTGTTTACGAACATCCATCCGGCATGGCGCCCTAGTGATAGGCAAGACGACCCATGGAACTTAGAGAATGGCTGATCATTCTGGGGCTGGCCCTGGTGACGCTCATCGTTATTGATGGAGTGCGTCGCCTCAAACGCCAGCGCCGAGTGCCCCGCCTGGACCAGGTAGGGGATAACAACAACCCAGTCAAAGGCCAGGAAGAGGCCGGCGACGATGCCAACTGGGAGCTGCCCAATGGCGGTGCTCGGGTAGTCAAGCCGGCGAGTTATTCGCAGGTGCAGACGAAACCCAAGCTCGAACGCCAGGAGCACCCCGGGCCTTCGCGGGTGCTGGCGGGCCTGAAAGGCGCCGAAGCCGAGGCGCGGGCAAACCCCGGGCCGGCATCCGTTGCCGAGGCCGCTGGAGCCAGCGCCATGACGGGAGCCCCCAGTGAAGCGGCAGCGGCAGAACCTGCCGAGGTCGAGGTGAGCCGCGAGCGCGTCGAGCCTGAGGTTGGCCTGGGCAATGCCGATACGCCCCCCTCACGCCAGGCTGAAAGCGCAACCCCCGCTCCCGATCCCCAACCTGAAGCGGCTGTCCAGCAGCAGGCCGAGCCGGAGCCTGCCGAGCCGCGCCGCGAGCCCACCCTTTCCGCCCTGGACGATGCCGAGCTCGAAGAGACGGCGCCGCGGGTCAGCGCCGAGCCGCTGGCCGCCGACCCCGACGATCATGACACGCGCCACGACGAGGACGAGGACGAGCGTTACCGGCTGGTCGACCTCGAGGGCATGGGCCATTCGATCAAGAGCGGCTCGCTTCGCATGGGGCAATCGGTCCAGCGCTTCGGCCTTTCCATGCAGCAGCGTCTGGCGAAGCGCCGCGAGCAGAAGCAGGAGGAAAAGGCGCGGCGCGAGAAGGCACGAGCCGAGAAGGCTGCCCTCGAAGCCCAGCGTCAGCGTGAGGCCGCCGAGGCCCAGGCCGCACGGGAAGCCGAGCGACGTCGCCTGGAAGCCGAGGCCATAGAAATGGCCGATGACGACGATCCGCTGTTCGCCCCGCCGCGTGCAAGGTCACGGGAGAGCGCGTTCGAGGAGCCCGTCGAACACCCTCAGCCGGTGGCCTCAGCCGCCACCGTCGAAGCCGTCAACATCGACGACGAGGTGGTTCGCGCCCATCCGACCCTGGCCCGGGCGCTGCGCCACAACGTCAGCGCCGAGCGCGCCCGCGAGACATTGAGCCAGGCCGACGAGATCATCGTCATCAGCGTGCTATCGCGCGACGACGAAGGCTTCTCCGGCGAGGCACTGCTCGACCTGATGCTGGCCTGCGGCCTGCGTTACAGCAGCGACATGGGGATCTTCCACCGCTTCGAGACCGAGGATCCCGACAGCGAGCTGCAGTTCTCCATGGTCAACGTGCTCAAGCCGGGTACCTTCCCGATCGAGGCAATGGACGAGTTTCGTACTCCCGGCGTCACCTTGCTGATGCCTCTGCCGGGAGCGCTGGATACCGCTGCGGCCTTCGAGGCGATGGTCGAGACCGCGATGGTCATCGTGCGTAACCTGGGTGGCGAGCTGAAGGACGAGAACCACAGCGTGATGACTGCGCAGACCGTGGAGTTTGCCCGCCAGCGCGTGCAGGAGTTCGAGCGCCGCAACCGCCTCAACCGCTATCAGGTGAATTGATACCTGTTCGAGTGCCATGCCGCACCCCGACGACAACCCCGTGAGCGATCACGGGGTTGTCGTGTTCAGGGGCGGCAAGACAACAGCCATTGAGATCCGCAACCGAATGAGCCAGCCCGACAAGACCGTTCTTGATGAAGTCGCCAAGCTGCGTGCCGAGCTCGACGACGCCAACTACCGCTACTACGTGCTCGACGAACCGCATCTCACCGACGCCGAGTATGACCGCAAGTTGCGGCGCCTGCAGGAGCTGGAGCAGGCCCACCCCGAGCTGGTCACGCCCGATTCGCCGACCCAGCGGGTCGGGGCGCCTCCCGATGCCGGCTTTCCCGAGGTCGAACATGCGGTGCCCATGCTCTCGCTCGACAATGCACTGAGCGAGGAGGAGGTCGAGGCGTTCGTTCGGCGTGTCGCCGACCGCCTGGAAGCCGATGGCGAGACGCTTCGCTTCTGCTGCGAGCCCAAGCTCGATGGCGCCGCTGTGGCGCTGGTCTACGAGCGCGGCGTGTTGATCAGCGGTGCGACTCGGGGCGACGGTCGGACCGGCGAGGGCATTACCTCCAACCTGCGCACGCTGCGCTCTATCCCGCTCAAGCTGCGTGGCGATGCCCCCGAGCTACTGGAGGTGCGCGGCGAGGTGATCATGAGCCACCAAGGCTTCGAGCGCCTCAATGAGAGGGCGCGCGAGGAGGGCAGCAAGGTATTCGCCAACCCGCGCAATGCGGCGGCGGGTAGCCTTAGGCAGCTCGACCCCGGGATCACCGCCACCCGGCCGCTGGAGTTCAGTGCCTACCAGGTGGCGCGCATCGAGCCGGATCCGGGCGATGCCAGCCACAGTGAGCTGATGGCTCACCTCAAGCGCTTCGGTTTTCGCACCAGCGCCCAGCTCCAGGTGGTCACGGGAAGTCAGGGCATCATCGACTACTGTCGTCGCCTGGGCGAGCAGCGTGACAGCCTCGGCTACGATATCGACGGTGTGGTGATCAAGGTCGACGACCTGCGCCTGCAGCGCGAGCTGGGCTTCGTTGCCCGGGCTCCCCGTTGGGCCACGTCCTTCAAGTTTCCCGCCCAGGAAGAGACCACCCGCCTCAACGACGTCGAATTCCAGGTCGGGCGTACCGGGGCGATTACACCGGTAGCGCGACTCGAGCCGGTCTCGGTGGCGGGGGTCACCGTCTCCAACGCCAGCCTGCACAACGCCGACGAGATCGCCCGCCTCGATGTCAAGATCGGCGACAGCGTGGTCATCCGGCGGGCCGGGGACGTCATTCCCCAGGTGGTGCGAGTGCTACCCGAGCGGCGCCCCAAAGATGCCCGCGATATCGTCTTTCCCGATCGCTGCCCGGTGTGCGACTCCGAGATCGAGCGCCTCGAGGGCGAGGTGGTGGCGCGTTGCTCCGGCGGGCTCTACTGCGCCGCCCAGCGCAAGGAGGCCCTCAAGCACTTCGCCTCGCGCCGGGCCATGGACATCGACGGCCTGGGGGAAAAGCTGATCGAGGCGCTGGTGGAGCGCGACTGGGTCAAGACGCCTGCCGACCTGTTCCGCCTCGAGGCCGAGCACCTGGCCACCCTGCCGCGCATGGCCCAGAAGTCCTCCGACAATCTGGTGGCAGCGCTCGAGAAGGCCAGGCAGACCACCCTGCCGCGCTTCATCTTCGCCCTGGGCATCCGTGAAGTGGGCGAGGCCACGGCGGCCAATCTGGCGCGCCACTTCGGCACCCTGGATGCGCTGATGGCCGCCGAGCAGGCCGAACTCGAAGCGGTGGAGGATGTCGGTCCGGTGGTGGCCGCGCACGTGCATACCTTCTTTCGACAGGCGCACAACCGCGAGACCATCGCCGCGCTGCGCGAACAGGGCGTGACCTGGGCCGAGGAAACCATTGGCGAGCGGCCCCAGCCGCTGGCCGGACAGACCTGGGTGCTCACCGGCAGCCTGGAAAGCATGACCCGCGACGAAGGCAAGGAGCGCCTGCAGGCGCTGGGGGCCAAGGTGGCCGGCAGCGTCTCCAAGAAGACTACCGGCGTGGTGGCCGGCGAGGCCGCCGGCAGCAAGCTGGCCAAGGCCCGGGAGCTGGGCGTCGAGGTCCTCGACGAGGCCGCCTTCCTCGAGCGGCTGGCGGCCTGGGAGCGCGGTGAGGGCGCCGCGGCCAGCGAAGGAGAGCCGTCATGAGCGGTCGCTTCATCGAGGTGCCCTACCGCATGCTGCCGGGAGAGACCCTCGATGCCCTGCTGGAAGCCTTCGTCACCCGCCAGGGCTACGACACCACCGACACCGGCGAGGGCATGCGCGGCTGGGTCGGCGAGCTAAAGCGTCAGCTGGAGCGCGGCGATCTGCTGATTGCCCATGACCTGCAGACCGAGACCACCGAGGTGATGACGCTGGCCCAATGGCGCGAATTCGGCCGCGACCTGGCCGACGACGAAGAGGACTGAGCCAATGACAGCACCCCGATGTGTGGCAATTGGTCGCAAATGTAACTGTAAATTGATATAGGTCATGTGCTGAGAGTCCTGCACCAGCAAGAATGGCACTTCTCATTTTTGCTGACGGCGGCTCCTCCAGGGACGGAGCTGGCGCCCTTGTGCAGGGTCTCGTGATGCTGTCGTTTGCTCGTTCGCTTCTTGCTTGCCTGAAAACCCTCCAGGGATTCGTCCTGGTGGCGGTCATTTCTGCCTCGCTGACCGTCTTCCTGGGTGTCACCCTGGTCTCCTCGCTGCTCTACGAGAACATCCTGACCCGCAAGGCGGAGCAGACCTCCGAGCTGCTGGCCCGTCAGAGCTACAATGCCATGCGGCAAGTGATGAGCCAGGGGTGGAGCGGCGAGCAGATGGAAGCCTTCATCGAGGAGACCCGGCTGGCCCATGAGGACTCCGGCTACCGCTTCGAGTTCTACCGTGGCAACGGGGCATCCGAGCGCCTGGGGTCACCCGACCCGTCTCCCATGGACATCGTCATCCGCTCCGCCATGGCTTCGGGCACTGATCGTGTGTGGCGCGAAGACGGCAAGGTACGGCGCATCATGCCGCTGGTTGCCACCACGGGGGACGTCCTTGGCGTCATCGACATCCAGCACGACCTGGCGCCGATCAGCCGTGAGATGCGGCTCAACTACGTCGCCCTGTTCATCGTCTCAGCGCTGGTGGTCCTGTTGCTGGCGCTGGGCATGTCCAAGCTGTTCGCCGAGCGTATCGAGGCCACCCTCGTTCAGTTCCGCGGCAGGCTGGCTGCGGTCAACTCCGTAGCCGACTTCCGCAACCTCGACCTCAGCGATACCCCGGTGCGCTTTCACGAGCTCAACGATGCCATGCAGCAGGTCAATGCCCTGGTCGGCCGGCTCAGGAACGTGGCGGTGGACAAGGATATCCTCGAATTCGAGATACGCCTGCTGAGCAAGTTCATCATCACCTCCGAAGTGGTGCGCGACTGGCGCGAGTTCATCAAGGAGCTGCTGGCCGACATCAACACCATCATCCAGGCGCACACCCTGGTGACCGTCTTCCAGTTGGAGGATGAGGGCTACGAGCTTGAGGTCTTCTGGTATCGCGAGGTGGCGGCCGAGACGCGAGACGCCTTCGAGAAGGTGCTGACCCAGCTGCTCGAGCAGAAGCACGCCGGGCAGCCTGGCGGTACGATCATCAAGGTGTATCACCATACGGCGATCAGCTGCAGCGAAAGCGAGGTGATGGCTCAGCTGTCGCCGGAAGACATTCGCCTGCAGACCAAGTCACTGCTGCTCGAGACGCCCAAGATCGGCGGTATCGTCGGCATTGGCGTGCAGTCCGACCTGGCCCAGGATCCGATCCGGCATATCGTCATCGACGGTATCCTGTCGACGCTGCTCAATCTGGTGGGGTCGGTCAAGGCGATCTACAAGTACACCAAGGATCTGGAGTTCTACGCCACCCGCGATCCGCTGACCAACCTGCACAACCAGCGTATCTTCAAGGACATGCTGGTCTACGAGGTGGGCCGGGCGACTCGGCATCGGTATCACTTCAGCCTGCTGATGCTCGACCTCGACAACTTCAAGACGGTCAACGATCGTCACGGCCATGCCTTCGGCGACCAGTTCCTGCATGCGGTGGCCGACACCCTGTACCAGTCGGTGCGGCCCGGCGACTTCCTGGCCCGCTACGGCGGCGACGAGTTCACCATCATCCTGCCCGAAACCGAGGAGGAGCAGGCCTATTCGGTGGCGCTGCGTATTGCCGGCAATTTGAGCAGCCTGGTGCTCACTGCCCCCGATGGCAGCACGGTAAGGGCGACGAGCTCCATTGGCATCGCCAGCTATCCCAGCCATGCCACCAACCCACACGATCTTTTCCTGATGGCCGACAACATGATGTACAAGGCCAAGCGCAAGGGTAAGAACTGTGTGGCGCTACCGGACCAGGAGGAAGTGGCAGAGGTGTTCCGCGAAGCGGGCGAGAAGAACCAGATGGTGCTCAGTGCGCTGGAAGAGCAGCGCATCGTGCCGTATTTCCAGCCCATCGCCAACGTCAGCACCGGCGAGGTGAACATTCACGAGCTGCTGATGCGCATCCAGCTCGACGACCGCCTGGTGCCGGCCGGCGAGTTCATCGATATCGCCGAGAGCATCGGCGTGATTCACAAGATGGACTACCAACTGATCGAGAAGGCCTTCGCTCAGGTCCGTGAGCAGGGCTACGAGGGCATGCTGTTCATCAACCTCTCGCCCAAGTCGCTGATCATCGGCGAGTTCATCAGCCATATTCACCAGTTGGCCATCGACTACGACATCCTGCCGGAGCGCATCGTCTTCGAGCTGACCGAGCGCGAGACGGTCAGCAACCTCAAGCTGCTGGAGAAGTTCGTCCTCGATCTCAAGCTGGAAGGCTTCAATTTCGCCATCGACGACTTCGGCTCGGGCTACTCTTCATTCCGCTATCTCAAGCAGTTCCCCATCGATGTGATCAAGATCGAGGGCGAGTTCATCCGCAACATGCTCGGCGACGAGAAGTACATGGCCTTCGTCAAGAGCATCGTCACCCTGGCCCAGAGCCTCGGCGTGAGCACCATCGCCGAGTTCATCGAGGACGAGGACGTGCTGGCCGCCGTCGAGGCACTCGGCATCGACTACGGCCAGGGCTATCACCTGGGCAGGCCGGGGCCGCGATTCGTCACGCGCTGTCCGTCGGTCCTGGTCGAGGAGTCACCGTAGCAAGGCTGGCGACTTGCCCTGGATCAGGTCGCGAATCACGCGCCGGCCCGGATGCAGGTGATCCACCAGCGGCCACTCCAGCGGCAGCGGCTCGTCGCACATGCGCGAGGCGATCAGCTCGGCGCATAGCGGCGCGCTGGCCAGTCCCCGCGAGCCGTGGGCGGCGCTGATCCACAGGCCGCTGTGATGCTCCCCGGGCACGTCGGGAACACGGCTGGCGTCCTTGGCCAGCACGGCGTAAGCCTCGCGCCAGGCCTGGGTATCGGGTACCGGCCCGGCGTAGGGCGACTTGTCGGGGCTAGCTGCACGTACCCCTGTGCGAGCGGTGAGTCGCTCGGGCATGAGTTCGGCGCCAGCCTCGCGCAGTGCCGCCACGAAGTGGGGCAGGCCGCGTTCGAGCTCCGCCAGGTTGGCGGCGTGGTCGCCCTCGCGCTCGGTCATGTCGGTGTCGCCGGGGGCGAAGGTGGCGCCGAAGTTGAGCACCCCGTCTGCGGCGGGCGGCACGTAGCCGCCGGCGCACACCACGCGGCCCAACGCCGGAGCGCCCTCGGGCAAGGCCAACTGGCTGACCTGGCCGCGTACCGGCTGCAGCGGCAGCGCCGATAGCTGGGAGAATCTGGCCGCTTCGCCGGCGGCGGCGACCACCACCTGGTCGGCCTCGATACGCTCGCCGTCGGCCAGGGCGAGGGTCCAACCCGTCGCGCCACTCTGCAGCGCCGCCACTTCGCCGAGGCGCAGCGTGATACCCGGCGTTGCGGCCAGGCGTGCGCACAGCTCCAGCGGCTTGACCCAGCCGGCATCGGGATAGTCCAGCGCTGGCGTCTCGATGCGGATGCCCGCGGCGGCGCTGGCTGCCTCGGCGTCGAGGCCACGCACCACGCTTTCCGGCAGCGGGTGGTTGGCCAGGAAGCGCGCCTGTCGCGCCTGTTCCTTTTCGTTCATGGCTAGCTGGAGCACGCCGCTGGGGCGCCACAGCGCCTGGTCAGGATCGAGCTGGTCCAGCCAGCGGCGAGTGTAGAGCAGCCCGGACAGGTAGGCGCGGCTCTGCAGGTTGGTCTCGACCGCGAGCTTGACGTAGAGCGCCCCCTGCAGATGGACATTGCCGAGCTCGGCGCGATCGAAGCGGTCGATCAGCGTGACCTCGATACCTCGCCGGGCCAGGGCGGCGGCAGTGCTGGCGCCGGCGATCCCGGCCCCGATCACCGCCACGCGGCGCGGCGGTCGTGCCGGCGGTGGGGTGAACCAGGGGGTCTGCGCGCGGCGCTCGTCGGCGGGCGGCGAGCCGATCTCGCCGCTGAGCATCTCGCGCTTGCGCCCGTAGCCCGGCACCTTGTGCCAGGTAAAGCCGGCCGCGGCCAGCCCGCGCTTGACCACCCCGGCGCAGGTGAAGGTGGCAAAGGTTGCACCCGGGCGCGACACGGCGGCCATGGCCTCGAACAGCTCGGCCCGCCACATCTCCGGATTCTTGGCCGGCGCGAAGCCGTCCAGGAACCAGGCATCCACTCGTCCCTCGAGCAGCGCCAGGCGCTCGGCGGCATCGCCGAAGTGCAGGTCCAGGGTGACCCGCTCGTCGAGCCAAAGCCGGTGTACTCCGGCCACCGGCTCGGGCCACTGGCGCACCAGCCGTTCGGCACGGCTGGCCAGGTCCGGCCAGGCGGCCAGCGCGCGCGACAGGTCGTCGCGGTGCAGCGGAAATCGTTCGGTGGAGACCAGGTGCAGCCGCGCTTGCGGCGGGGCATGGGTGTCGAAGCAGGCCCAGGCGCAGAGCATATTGAGCCCGGTGCCGAAGCCGGTCTCGCCGATCACGAAGGGACGCGCCTCGTCCCAGGCGGCAAGTCGTCGGGGCAGGTCGTTGCCCTGGATGAAGACATGCTCGGTTTCTGCCCGGCCGTCGTGGCGCGAGAAGTAGACATCGTCGAACTGGGTCGAGCGCGGGGCGCTCTCGCTGGTGTCGTCGCAACACCAGTCGAGGCGGGCGGGCTCGAGAGCGGCCAGCGGTGGTAGGGCGGCGGGAGTGCGGGGCACGGGGTTCTCCAGGGCCTGGCGGGCTGCTTGAAAATTGACCAATAGCGTCGCGGCGGCGTGGCATGGCGGATTACGCAAGCCATCCGCGGCGTTTCAACAGCGTTATCCACAGAAGCTGTGAGCAAAACCCCTGTGGATAATCGCGCGAGGCAGGGGGGCAGCCTTCAGGGTAGGACTTTCTTGAATGGCTTGACGGTTACCTTGGCATAGACCCCGGCGATCATGTACGGATCGGCATCGGCCCATGCCCGTGCAGTCTCCAGGCTATCGAACTCGGCGACAACCAGGCTGCCCGTGAAGCCCGCTTCGCCGGGGTCTTCGGCATCCACGGCGGGGTGCGGGCCAACCAGCACCAGGCGACCCTCGTCGCGCAGCTTCTCCAGTCGGGCCAGGTGATCGGGGCGGGCAGCCAGGCGGCGTTCCAGGCTGTTCTTCACGTCTTCACTGATGATTGCATACAGCATCGCAGCGTTTCCTCGGGCAGGCGGTTTCACCGCGGACTCCAACCGTGCGTTGACCGACCCTTGTCGGACGCGCACCATGGGCCATTATTCTGACAAAGTTGCTTGCCTGCGTCATGCTGAAGCCCTGCCTGCCCGAGCGATTCGCTGGGGACCCCGGCCCCTTGGGGATCGACCTGCACATGCACTCCACCGCTTCGGATGGTGCCCTCTCGCCCGCGAACCTGGTAGCGCTGTGTGCCGAGCGTGGGGTCACGCTGATGGCGCTGACCGACCACGACACCATGGATGGGGTCGCTGAGGCCGCCGAGACGGCAAGTCGGCTCGGTGTCAGCCTGCTGCCTGCCACCGAGCTCTCGACCCGCTGGCAGGGTATCTCGATCCATGTGGTAGGGCTGTTGCCGCACGGTGCTCGGGGCGCCCTGGCCGAAGGCCTGCAGGCCCAGGCCCGGGCCCGCGAGGCACGTGCCGAGGTGATCGCACAGCGCATCGAAAAGCTCGGCCTCGACGATGCCCTCGCCAAGGCGCGCGAGCAGGCCGGCCCCTACCGCCCGCTGGGGCGTCCCGACTTTGCCCGGGCGCTGGTGGCAGCGGGCCTGGTGCCCGATATCGCCACGGCCTTTCGCAAGCACCTGGGCAATGGCAAGGCGGGTGACGTCAAGGCCCACTGGCCGGGCCTGGCCGACGTGGTGGGTTGGATTGTCGAGGCGGGCGGGGTGGCGGTGCTGGCCCACCCGCTGCGCCATGGCCTGACCCGGCGCAAGCGTGGCTTACTGCTCGACGACTTCGCCGCTGCCGGCGGCCAGGCCGCCGAGCTCGTCAGCGGTTTTCAGAACGCCGATGTGACGCGCGACCTGGCACGCCAGCTGGCCGAGCGCAGTCTGCACGCCTCGGTCGGCAGCGACTTTCACTTCCCCGGCGGGCACCTGGCGCCGGGCAGCATGAGTCCGGTGCCGCGCACCGCCGTGCCGCCGGTATGGACGCACGCCTCGCTTGCCGACTTCGTCGCGTCAAATTGCGACGGGTCGGCTCGCGGCAAGCTATAGTGGGCGCCATGAAGCTATTCAGAAAGAGAATCCAGACATGAGCCAGTTTTTTCAGATCCATCCTGACAATCCGCAGAAGCGTCTGATCGACCAGGCGGTGCAGATCGTGCGCCAGGGCGGGGTGATCGCCTATCCCACCGACTCCGGCTATGCGCTGGGCTGTCACCTGGGCGACAAGAAGGCGATCGAGAAGATCAAGTGGCTGCGCTCCCTGGATGACAAGCACAACTTCACCCTGGTGTGCTCGGACCTCTCCGACATCGGCACCTACGCCAAGGTCGACAACAGCGTATTTCGCCTGCTCAAGGCCAACACCCCGGGGGCCTACACCTTCATCCTCAATGCTACCTCCGAGGTGCCGCGCCTGCTGCTGCATCCCAAGCGGCGTTCCATCGGCGTGCGCGTACCCGACCACCGCATCACTCACGCACTGCTGGAGGCGCTGGGCGAGCCGCTGATGAGCGTGACGCTGATCCCGGTGGGCGAAGCGCTGCCGATGACCGATCCGGAAGATATCCGCGATCGCTATGACAACCATCTGGATGCGATCATCGACGGCGGCGCCTGCCACCTGGAGCCCACCAGCGTGATCGACCTGCGCGAACTGCCGCCCAAGATCCTGCGCGAAGGGCGTGGTGATCTCGCGCCGTTCGGTGGCTGAGCGTCAGCGAACTTTGTTGTCCTTGCCCTGCGCCGTGTTGGGGTCGGGCGTCTCCTCGCCCTTGGCGGCCTGGGTCTCGGCCTCCAGCGCCCAGCCGCTGGCTGGGCTAAGCAGCAGGAGGGCGAGGGCTCCGATGCCGATATAGCGCATGGTCAATAGCCGAAGCGGGGTGGGAACTGGGATAGCGGCGGCTCCTTGGCCAGCCACTCCTCGGCCAGGACCTCGGCTTGCTTGCGCTGTTCGTCGCTCAGCAATTCGCCGCGGGTTTTAAGTACCCATTCTGCCGAGTCGTTACTCGTTTCCTCTACCATCGCGGACAGAATCGACCATCCTTTCACTACATCCTGCTCGACCTGGCATCTTTCTTCGGTATCCGGCTCCAGATAGCACCATCCAACACTCAGACGAGCATCAAGAACGCCTGCTTCAGATGCTTCGACCATCCACTCCCAGGCTTCCTTATACTGCCTCCTCTGGCTTAATTGGGCAGAGAGGTGGTTCATGGCCGGTGGATATCCCCCTTCGGCGGCCCGGCGATACCAGCTTTCGGCTTCCTCTCGCCGCTCGGCCTCGCCTGGGTAGTCGCCATAGCCATCATGAATGAGATGCCCCATGCGGTACTGTGACTCCACGTGACCGGCCTCACTGGCACGCTCGAGCCAACCGACGGTCTCCTCCGGTTGGCCCAGGGTGTTATAGACGTCAAACAGCACGCCCATGGCGCCGGGATCCCCTTCCTCCGCTTTAGGCAGGGTGACCTCCAGGGCCGCCTGTCGCCAGTCATCGCCGCCCTCGGGGCACACATCGCCCAGGCGGCAGGCGCCGCCTTCATCCAGGCGCAGCATGGCGTAGGGGTCGCCCTGTTCGGCGGCACGCTGGTACCACGCCAGGGCCTCGCGGGTCATGCCCATATGGCGCAGCCGGTGAATCTCGCCGAGATAGTACATGGCCTCCGCATCGCCGGCCTCGGCGGCGGGCTCCAGGTAGGGCGGTGCCTGGCTGCGGAGATGAGCGTTGTAGAGGCGCAGGCCCTCGTCCTTGGCGGCTTGGGTCTCGGCATCCAGCGCCCAGCCGCTGGCCGGGCCAAGCAGCAGCAGGGCGAGGGCTCCGATACTGATCCAGCGCATGGTCAATAACCAAAGCGGGGCGGGAACTCGGACAGTGGCGGCTCCTTGGCCAGCCACTCCTCGGCCAGAGCCTCGGCTTCTTCGAGCTGTTCGTTGGTCAGCAATTCATCTCGGGTCTTCAGCAACCATTCCGCCGAGACATTGCCCGATTCCTCAACCATCGCGAATAGAATCGCCCATCCCTTCACTACGTCCTGTTTAACCAGACACTTTTGATCACGATCCGGCTCTAAGTAGCACCAGCCCACGCCCAAGCGACCATCGATATGCCCTTCATTCGAGGCATTATCCATCCACTCCCAGGCTTCCTCATATTCACCTTCCTGGCTTAGCAGGGCCGAGAGGCGGTTCATGGCCGGGGCATGGCCTTGTTCGGCGGCCCGGCGAAGCCAGGCCTCGGCGACTTCCTCTCGCTGTGCGTCATCGGGGTAGTCACCCAGGCCATCGCCGATCAGGATGCCTAGCCAGTACTGCGACTCCGCGTCGCCGGCTTTGCCGGCACGCTCCAGCCAGTCATCCGCCACCTGGGGCTGCTCCAGAGCGCTATAGATATCGAACAGCACGCCCATGGCGCCGGGATCCCCTTCCTCCGCTTTAGGCAGGGTGACCTCCAGGGCCGCCTGTCGCCAGTCATCGCCGCCCTCGGGGCACACATCGCCCAGGCGGCAGGCGCCGCCTTCATCCAGGCGCAGCATGGCGTAGGGGGCACCCCGTTCGGCGGCACGCTGGTACCACGCCAGGGCCTCGCGAGTCATGCCCATATGGGCGATGCGATGGGATTCCCCCAGGTAATACATGGCGTCGACGTCGCCGGCCTCGGCGGCCACTTCCAGATGGGGGACGGCATCGAGCAAAAAGCCAAGGTTGTAGGCAATCATGCCCTCGTCCTTGGCGGCCTGGGTCTCGGCATCCAGCGCCCAGCCGCTGGCCGGGCCAAGCAGCAGGGCAGAGAGTAGCAGGGCTATAGATCCTTTGATCATTGGGGTTCCTCGTAGATCACGCGCATACCGCCTTGCCCATCGGGCAGGTATTCGCAATGGGCGTCGGCATGCCGGCCCAGACTATTGGCGGCAGTAAAATATCTTTCTTTCGTAATATTGGATTGCTCGTTTGAGAGTGCCGAGCTTTTCATAAACCGATCCAAGATATAACGATTGCGGCAATAGCCAAGCCCACGCACGTCATGGGTGCGTTGACCATGGCGGTCAAGCCGCAGCAGGGCTTTCTCGAACAGCAGGCTAGCTGGGTTGGGGCCGGATGCCGGCCGCAGTGGGCCGTAGGTGCAGATGAGCATGCCGTCGTGAATCCAGCCCACGCAGTTGGCGATGGCCATCTGCTGCAGGTCGCGTGCCTCATGCTCGTTAAAGCGCCTACGCCTGGGCCCGCGGCCCCGACCGCCGGTAACCGCCTCTTCGACTTCAAATTCGCGCGGTGTGCTGGTCAATAGCCAAAGCAGCGCACCCAGGGCCTCGGGGGTGAGCTGCTGGACCCAGGCAACACGCAGGTTTTCCTGGGCCCGCCTTAGACGGCGGGTCAGTGCATAAGCGATCTGCCCCGCACGATCCGTTTCCGTCAACTCATCGCGCAGTTGCCTGAGCCAGGCGCGCCCCTTGGCCATCACCAGGCCGGCATTGAGCAGGGTCATCATCAGCACGTAGCCGAGATTGCTGAGTTCCTCGAAGGCGTCGTCATCCAGCCAGTCGACCCGTTCGAATCCGCTGGCCACCAGATCGCGGTGCAGCATCGTCAGCCACAAGTCCAGGTGGCGATTGTCGAGCTCCATGGTCACGCCGCCGCCGACTCCCTTGCCGCAGAACACCGAGGCCTTGGCCCGCAGCACGAACTTGCCATTGCGCAGCCCGAGATGGAAGTCGCCACTGCCGCCCCAGCCCGCGCCATGCTCGCGGTGCCACGCGATCACCCCCAGGCTGCGCCACGCTTGCAGCTCGTCCAGTTGGTTGCGCCGGGTAAAGGCATCCACCGCCTGGTGCATGGGGGCACGCATGGCGATGTCTTCTGGCGGCTCCCAGCGTAGCTCGCCGCGGTGCTCGAGGCCGCCGCGCATGCCGACAAAGGCGTTGAGCCGGCCGCCGATGCCCAAGCGGTGCACCGGCTCATCGGCGCTGATGCTCGGCTCGCCGTCGAAGGCGAGGCGCAGGGCACCGGACATAGCCAGGCTGGCGCCAGCGAAGCCCTTGGCCACGGTCTCCAGGCGCAGGGCGTAGCGGCCCAGGTCCAGTTCGCCACCATCCTTGAGCGGCAGTGTGGCGGATTGCGCCTCGTCCTCCTCGGGTAGGTCCAGCACGTTCAGGATCAGTTCGCCACGCACCAGATGGTAGTCGCCCTTGAGCGTCCACTCTCGGCGCAGGGGGCCCGAGTCGCTGGACGCCTCGACGCTGCCTTGCCGGGTCGTCCATTCGTCATCCGCCTTGGCGTTGTCGGCCAGGCGAAGCGGCTCGGGGAAGTCGAGGGTGATGGTGGATGAGAGCTCGCCCTGGGTCAGCCCGATCAGGCGCAGGGCCTGGGCCTGGGCGCTGGCGTCGAACAGCCGCAGGGTCTCTCTGGCGGGGCCGGTGAACAGCAGGCGCTGCAGGGTGTCGCCCCAACGGGTTCTGGCGTCGTCGCTGGCCAGGCTGTCGATTTCATAGCCCGCTTCATCGAGATAGTGATAGAACGCCTCGGGCTGGAACAGGCCCAGCGGGTCGTCGTGCCACTCGCCGCGCCAGTCGATGGGCTCGCAGCCCTTGAGATCGAGCCACTGCGACAGCGCCGTTTCCGGGGCGTCCGAGCGGGTGGCCGGCAGCACGCCGTCGGTGTCGAGTAGCGGTGCGATACGGCGTCGCTCCGGATCGCTCATGTAGTCCATCAGCAGGTGCAGGCTGACATGGCACAGTTCGCGCTCGCCACCGGCGGCGGTATATTCACGCAGTGGCCAGTCGTTGCGCACCAGCAGGTCGAGGTGGCGCTGTTCATAGCCGAAGGCGTTGCGCTCATCGGCCAGGTCGGCCTGCCAGAACAGCACACGCCGCGGGCGCATGGCGTCCACGGCTCGCTTGGCATGTGCGTGCAGGGCATCGAGCTGCTCGCTCAACTGCTGGTAGCGCTCACGCTCGTCGGCGAACAGGAATAGCGGCAGGGCGGCGTGGCCGGCGGTGCCGGTCTGCCACTCTTCCAGTTTGGTCTCCACCGCCGCCAGCAGATCGGCCTGTTCGCGTAGCAGGTCGTTGTAGTGATCGAAGTCCCCGACGCCCTCGTGCAGGGTGGTGTCCGATGCGGATGGTGCGGCCAAGGCGTATTCCGGCGTGGCGATGCCTAGTGCCGCCAGGTGGAGAATGCTTTCCAGGTAGGCGGCGTAGAGCGTGCCGCTACGCAGCTCCGCCATTTGAATCATATCGGCGAGATGGCACTGGGCGCTGGCGGCGTTGGGGGGCTGCGTCTCGCAGTGCTCGAGGAATGCCTGGTACTCGGTGAGTACCTCCTGCAGGGTGTAGCGCTGCTCGGTGTCGCCCTCTGTGGCGTCCCGCATGCCCGGCCCCTGTTGGTACTGGCGTATCGCTTCGCGGCGGGTGCGGCGGTAGGTCTCCAGGGCCTGCTGGATCTCACTCTCCCAGGGGCCGTAGTAGGCATCGCCGTCAACCACATAGCCCGCGTCACGCCCGGCCCGCCGTCCGGCATTACGCAGGGCGTTGAGTTCATCCTCGAGGCGCCGTATCTCGGTGGCCTGCTGCTGGCGTTGGTAGCGCAACCGGCATTGCCGCTCGTCGGCTTCGCGCCCTGAGGGGAGAGGCGATGTCTCGATGGTGGTGTCCAGCCCGGTGTGCCAGACCCTGGCCTTGGCCAGCTCCCGTTCCAGCTCGGTGTAGCGATCGCGCTCTGCGTCTGCGAGAAAACTGCCGGGGGAGGCGGGCAGGAAGCACTCCATGATCCCGGCCTTTTCGGACAGCGTGGCGTTACGCTGGTCAGGGTCTTCGATACTGGCCCACTGATGAAGCTCATGGGCGGCCTCGTGAAGCAGCTCGGCGGCCTCTTTGGTCAATAGCCAGAAGCGCCCGGTGCCGACCAGATAGAGGATATCCACCCACTCCGTTGCCTGACAGGCGTGCTGGCTCTCTGTGCAGATAGCGCCGCCGTCGCTGTCGGACGCGCTGAACGGAGGCCATTCGGTTGACGTTTTCTGGGTCATGCGTGCGCCTCCAGTGCGTCGACTTTCTGCCAGGCTGGCATGGCCGCGTCAAGGCGTTCCATGGTACTCGCCTGCGACCACCAGTCCGTTTCGGGATGCTGCGCTTGCCGCACTCTCGGCAGCAGGCGCTGAATATGATGGGCCTGGTGAATGCCTGCCGCCTCGAGCCGCTTCAGTCTTTCCAGCCACACCGGCGGCAGCGCCGAAAGCGGCGTCTGGGTTACCCGGCTGAGCCACCAGGCGCGTGGCCCGTCTTTCAGGGCCTGCTCTACTGCGTGAGTCAGAGGCGGCGCCTTGGCGTCGTGGATGGTTCCGCCCGGGGGCTTGCCAGCGGTATCGACGGGTTGCCACGCCTGCCAGTGCGTCAGCGGCGTGGGTGTGATGACTTGCCCCAGCGGCCCGATGAGCTGGGCGTAGGCATTGTCGCTGCCTGCGGCGAGCAGCGCCGTCCAGGCTGTCGGGTCCTGGATATTGATCAGCGACTGCCCGCCGTGGGAGTCGTCAAGCACGAACAGGCGGCGTAGATGATCGGCCAGGTCATCCAGCCCGGCGTTATGCGCCGGCTGAAAGGCCCAGCCCAGGCGCTGCTCTCGGCATAGCGCCTCACCGTGCTGCCAGGCCTCGCTGCCGACATCGAGTTCGATGAGCCAGGGGCTGGCATCGATCAGCGGCGCCAATGGCGTGGTGGCGAAGAGCGTGACGAAGTCGCACTTGCCCGCTTGCCCCAGCAGATCAGCACTGGCCTCGGGGTAACGACGCTGGTCGAGGACGAGATAGGCGGGCCGCTGAGCGTCGACCCAGGATGTCAGTTCTCCCGTATCCCGCGTGCGTTCGGGGAGTCGCGTCAGCCAGCTAGACATGGACAATCCTCGCGGCTGCATTGGGTGTCATTGATCTTGCCGCACAGCGGCAGCAGCGTGGCTTCGCTGAGCTGGTAGTCCTTGAGCTTGGGCAGCACGGTGGGCGGTATCGCCTCATGCTCTTCCGGCACGGCCCTGCCCGGCAGCAGCGGTGTCTCCACTGCCTGGCCGGAGCCCGAGCCGGGGCTGCCCCCGGCGTTGATCTTGACCTTGGGGCCGGCCAGGGTGACACCGCCGCCGTCGAGCTTGAGGAAGCTGCCGCCAGCGTTGAGCGTCATTTCGCTGCCGGCTTCGAGTACCACCTTGTG
>NZ_JACEFT010000029.1 GCF_013697085.1 Billgrantia kenyensis | reverse complement strand
AAGCTGCTCCAGAGCGCCCAAAAGCGATGGAGGAGGATTAAACACTTCCAGAAGCTGGAACTCGTCGTGAGCAACGTCAAGTTCCACGACGGGGAGCAAGTAGCCGATCAATCAGACAGGAATGCGGCCTGACTGCCATCCACCAGATTTGACGATAACTCCGTGCAGTGAAACCAGCAGCGGTTCGCCGCGCTCGTTCACGCGGAACTGGCCGTAGCGGGCGGGCTCGTAGCGTTCGGCATGGCCTTCCTGAAAGAAGAAGGCATCGGTGGCGAAGCGTACCCGGCCGTTGCGCAGTCGATAGCGCAGGCGCCTCTCGTCGGCATCCAGCGACTCCTCCGCAGACCCCAAGCGCTGGAAGTGGGCCACGCCACGGTCGTCGAGACGCACGATGACGTAGCCGTCAGCAGCATGCGGCTCGTCATCCGCGAGGCGCCGTTGGTACAGCGTGTCGCGAATACGATTGGCGATGTCGAAGTTCAGCGCCATGTAGTCGCCCTGCATCAGCGAGCGCGGATCCACCGGTGCCAGTTCGAGAAATACCGCCTCGCCCTGAGCCAGATGGCGCTCTTTGCTCCAGATGGCCAGGTTGACCACGGTCAGGCTCAGCGCCGTGGCGGCAATCACCACGACCAGGTTCCGTCTGGTAGCCGACTTCATGCGTCCGCCCCCTCCTCTACTGCGACGCTTGCCCCGGTGTGCCAGCGGCACAGCAGCACCCAGCGTATCGCCAGCAGCAGCAGGCCGAGCGCGAACAGCGTCATGGCCTTGGCCAGCAAGGTGACATCAAGCCAGTAGTAATAGCTGCCGATGGAGAGCAACAGCAGCAGCCCGCCGAACCCCATGACCCCGCGATGACCGATGGCAAAGCCCAGCGCGACCACCACGGCACCATGACTCAGGCCATGCGCCTCCAGCGAGAGCAGCGCCAGCAGCAGCACGGCGGTATAAGTGGCGACCCGCATGCCCGGTTCGACCGCATGGGCATGACGCTGAAAGAGATGCCGAAGCAGCAGCAATAGCGCCAGCAGGCCCAGGGCATCTCCAGCCCAGGGCTCCAGCCAGTCGAGCCCGCTGCCCACGAAGTAGCGCCCCAGCAGCAACGACTGGCCGAAGTAGCCGACCGACTGTATCGCCAACAGCCCCAACAGCAGGCCATAGCCCAGCGCCTCCAACTGGCGAACATGGGCCGGCCAACGAAACTCGTTCAGCCACAGGACGGTCAGCCCCAGCAGCATCAGCCCGCCGGCCATCGTAGGAGCGGAAGCGGTTTCGACCATGGCCAGATAGAACGCCAGGCACGCGGCGAAGGCGGAAAAGGTACGGTGGGTCAGACTCGGCATGACCAGGGCGAGCACGGCCTGTAGCACCAGCAGCGCCCACCACAGCCCAGCGTTGTCCCACCCCAGCGTAGAGCCCAGCACTGAGGCCAGCGCCCAGGCCACCAGCATCTGCCCCGCCAGGCTCGCGGCCAGGGCCAGATGCTCGAGGAAATCGCTGTGCGTTTGTCGCAGCAGCGCATAAGCGCCGCCAATCAGCATCAGGCCCAAGATGGCCGAGGCGACGCTGCTGTCGAGCAGGAACACCGCGCCCATGCCGATGAAGCCGAGCAGGAACAGTGCGGCCAGCCAACCCGAGAACGCCTGAATGGCACGCACGAACCAGGGCGTTTCGATTGGCGCTGCGACGTCGGGCTGGGATACGGCAATCCCACTTTCGATGAGCTTATTCTCCAGCGAACGGCTCATGACGACATCTCCCGGTGCAGCCGCTTGAGCCAGAACACTGCCGCGGCTCCCATCGCCAGTACCGCCATGGAGAGCACCAGAAAGCTCTCCGCGCCGCCCTGCCACAGCAGATGCCGACCCAGCAGCAGCGTGACCACGACGATGACCGACAGGCAGCCGCCCGCCAACATGAACAAATCAGGCCGCCAGTGGCGATAGACGACGTAGAGCGCCACCAGCCACAGCAGATACACCGGCAGCACTGGGGAAAATGCCAAACGCTCAGCGACGACCCAGCTCATCATCAGTAGCGTGAGCGGTACACCGCCGCCCAGCGCCAGCAGTTGCACGGGCCATCTTCGCGACAGCCAACGCCAGCGCCGTGCACCCAGCTCCCACACCGCGAGCGCCAGCGTATTGAGAATGAAGAGTCCCCACAGGGCGCCCGTATCGCCGCTGAACAGACCGAAGAGCCCGCCCCAGGTGCGGAAATAGAGCGCAAGAGAGAGGTTGAGCAACCCCAGCCACAGGATCCACAGCGCATCGAAGCGCGCCACCAGCGCCCAGGGCAGCATCAGCAGCGCCCAGAAGAAGAACAGCTCCCACGGGTCGGCACCGGTCTGGTACACCTGGCCGACCAGCGCCAGCAGCACGCCCAGCAGCAGAGAAGCCGCCATCAACGCGACCCGAGGCACCAGGTCGCTGGCGGCACCGCGCACCTCGGCCCATACGTACACCGCGATGGCCGCCACCAGTGCCGCTTGCACCAGGCCAAAGCGCAACCCTCGCCCCATCTCGGCCCAGTTGTAGGCGACCAAAAACAGCACGCCGAAGACCAGCGCCAGCGCACCCAGCCACAGCAGCAGCCGGTCCAGGAACACCCCCCAGGCCCGCCCCGAAGGGTGCAGTCCGGAAAGCGCGACCGCCCGCGCCACCTGCTCACGCGGTATCGCGCCGCGCTCGATCAACGCCACCAGCTCACGGCGAATGGAGACCATATGGTTTTCCCTATGCTGCCAACCAGTAGCTCGATAATGTCTCAGCTTGCTTCAATACCAGCTCAACGGCTTCCGGCGCCTTGTCGGGCGGGTACTTGTATCGCTGCAGAGTACGCCGCACCAGAATGCGCAATCGGGCTCGCACACTCTCGCGCACCTGCCAGTCAACAGTAGTGGACTTACGCAACTTCTCGGTGACCTCGACCGCCAGCTTTTTCAGTGTTTCATCCCCTAGCTCGCGAACGGCACTCTCATTAGTGGCCAAAGCGTCGTAGAAAGCGACCTCATCAGGACTTAGCCCAAGATCCTGCTCGCGTGACATCTCGACCTTGAATTGCTTGGCCATCGCAATCAGCTCTTCGATTACCTGAGCGGTTTCGATGCCCCGGTTGTGGTATTTACGGAGCGTCTCTTGGAGACGATCGGAATACTTCTTCTCCTGCACCACATTGCTGCGGGTCTTGGCCTTGATATCGTCCTTGAGCAGCTTTTCCAGTAGCTCCACCGCCAGGTTGCGATAGGGCATCTGGCGCACATCCTCGAGAAACTCGTCGGAGAGCAGCCCAATGTTAGGTTTGTCGAGCCCACACAGGCCGAACACGTCGGTCACACCCTCCGCCACCAAGGCGTTGTCCAGGATCTGCTTGAGCGCCGAGTTCTTCTCTTCCTGACTCAGCTTGCTGTCTACGCTGGTCACTTTGGTGATGGCCGCCTTTATCGCGGAAAGGAAGGCAATCTCCTTGTGCAAGGCACGGGCCTCATCCAGGGTACCGCATAAGGAGTAGGCCTTGTTCATCGCCAACACTGTATTCAGGAAGCGCTTCTTGCCATCCTCTAGACCGAGAATGTAGTTGGCGGCAGGTACCAGCAGTTTCTGCGGGGCTTCCTGAAAACCACTGTAATCGAAGCCTTCGCCCCCGGGCCCCTTGGCGAACATGCCATGGATCACATCGAGCCGCTCCAGCAATACCGCGTAGGCCTCCTCGGCACTGTGGGTTGGTGCCCCCCGGCCCTGAGCCTCGGCATAGGTCTTCAGCGCCTGCTTCAGCTCGTTGGCGATCCCGATGTAATCCACCACCAGGCCGCCCGGCTTGTCCTTGAATACTCGGTTCACCCGCGCGATGGCCTGCATCAGGTTATGGCCCTTCATCGGCTTATCGACATACATGGTATGACAACAGGGTGCATCGAAGCCGGTCAGCCACATGTCTCGCACTATCACCAGCTTGAGAGGATCGTCGGGATTCTTGAAACGTGCCTCCAGGCGTTTCTTGGTCTTCTTGTTATAGATATGCGGCTGTAATAGTGCCTTGTCGGCAGCGGAGCCAGTCATCACGATCTTGATCACGCCCTTTTCCGGATCGGGATCATGCCACTCCGGTCGCAGAGCGGTAATCTCATTGTAGAGGTGAGCGCAAATCTCGCGGCTCATCGCTACGATCATTGCCTTTCCAGTGATGGTGGCATTGCGCGTCTCGAAATGCTCTATCAAATCGGCGGCCACCTGCTTGAGACGTGGCTTGGAGCCAACCAGCTTTTCCAGGCGGCTCCACTCCCCCTTGGTGCGCTCGCGGTGGCCAATGTCTTCCTCGTCCTCGATGACCTCCTCAACCTGATCGGATAACTGTTCGATCTCGGCCTGGTTGATCTCGAGCTTGGCCAGCCGCGATTCATAGTAGATCGGCACCGTGGCGCCGTCTTCCACCGCATCCTGAATGTCGTAGATGGAAACGTAATCGCCGAAGACAGCGCGGGTATTCTTATCTTCACTATCAATCGGCGTGCCGGTGAAGCCAATGAAACACGCGTTGGGGAGCGCATCGCGCATATGCTTGGCGTAGCCGAAGGTGTAGCGGCCACTTTGCTTGAGGTTGGCCTTCAAGCCATATTGGCTACGGTGGGCTTCGTCTGAGATCACCACAAGATTATGGCGATCATTGAGTACCGGGTGTTTTGACTCCCCTTCCAGCAGGGTGAACTTCTGAACCGTGGTAAAGATGATCCCGCCCGCCTCGCGTTCGGCAAGCAAGCCGCGCAGGGTATCGCGGTCGTCGGCCTGCATCGGCTCCTGACGCAGTAGCTCGCGAGCAGCGCTGAAGGTAGCGAAGAGCTGGCCATCCAGGTCGTTGCGATCGGTCACCACAATCAGCGTCGGGTTATTCATCTCCGGCTGCTGGAGCAGCATACCCGCATAGCAGCACATGGAGATGCTCTTTCCTGAACCCTGGGTGTGCCACACCACGCCGGCCTTTTTGCTGCCTGGCACTACCCTGTCGCCATAATTGGCACGGCGCTCCGCCACTTGCCGGGAATCGTCCGGTCTGGCGGCGATCACCGTGGCCCTCACCGCTTCGCGGACCGCATGAAATTGATGATAACCAGCGATTTTCTTTACCAGCTTCTCGGCGTCGCTCTCGAACAGCACGAAGTAGCGGATGTAGTCGAGTAGCAGCTCACGGTTGAAGAATCCCCTTACCAGGATCTCGAGCTGCCACTCCAGCAGCGGCTTGTCGTCCTCGTGCTTGATGGTGCGCCAGGGCATGAAGCGCTCTTGACTCGCTGTCAGCGAACCCAGCCGCGCGTTGTAGCCATCACTGACCACAAGGGCTTCGTTGGTAACGAACAGCTCGGGCACTTCTTCCTTGTATGTCTGCACCTGGTGGAAGGCGTCCCAGATATCGACCTTCTCGTCGGTGGGACTTTTCAGCTCCAGCACTGCCAACGGCAGCCCATTGATGAAGGCGAGCAAATCAGGCCGGCGAAGTTGCTTGCCTCCAGCGATGGTGAACTGATTGATGACACGAAAGCGGTTGGCATCGACCTGGGCAAAGTCGATCAGGAAGGCGTGGTCATGTACTTGTCGATCTTCACACTTATAGGTGACCGGCACACCTTCCACCAGAAGACGCTGGAAAGCGCGGTTATTCACCACCAGATCAAGACTCCCAGGATGCGCCACCTGGGCCAGCACCTGCTCCACGGCATCCTCCGGTAGCTGTGGATTCAGGCGCCGGACCGCCGCATCGAGATCGCCCAGCAGCATCACTTGGCGGTAATCCTGGCGCTCCGGCGTATCGCCATCAGGAGCGATATCCGGGCCATGGGAGATCTCCCAGCCATTATCGGCGAACCACCCCAGGCAAAGCTGTTCCAGTTGGCTCTCACTGATCATCGCCTGGCTCCTCGGCCACATAGGCCTGGCTGGGGTGATTGGGCTTGGTGGGATAGAGCAACTTGAGCCGCCGCGCCCTGACCAAGGGTTGCAGATAGTGCTTGCGCAACGATTCCGCCGAGCGATTCAACAAGCGCGTCAGCTCATCCAGTCGTAATGGACGCCGCGAGCAGAGTGCCAGAATCACCCCTTCCACCTTGGCTTTCGGTGCCTTGCCCTTCGTGGCAACTGGCTCTGCCAGTACCCGCAGCTCCTCCCAAGGTCCGGAGCTAGCACCCAAAGGTCCGGAGCTGGCACCCAAAGGTCCAGAGCTCGGCGCCAAAGGTCCGGAGCTTACGTCCAAAGGTTCAGAGCTGCCCTCGAAAGGTTCAGAGTTGGCATCCGCCTCCCCTTCCGCCATCTCCAGTTCCGTGAAGATATCCTCCAGGTGCGCATTGGGAAGGAAGTACACCGTGCCCCGCCCGGCGCCATTCCTCAGCATCAGCCTCTTATCCACCAGACCCGCAAATAGCTGGCTAAGGTCGCGAGGGTGGATATCCAGAATGGACATCATGCGGCCATGGTCCACCGTCTTCTCGATAGCGGCCGTCACCAGGATCAAGCGCTCCTTATCGGTCAGTCTGGAGAAAACCTGCTCCCCTAGAGAGTCGCGCAGCTCAGCTAGCACCGACTCCGGCACCAGGCTGAGCATATGTAGCTCCAGCAAGGTCTGGTCGGAAGGCGAGTGAGCCTCGCGAAGTACCGGCTTGCGCCAGTGCTGGCTCGACCAGCCCTGGAAGATCTTGGGCAACCCCGAGCCTGCATTCTCACCCAGACCGATGTAGCGGAACATGTTTTGCAGCAACCGGTTGCGACAATCGCTGTGTCCCCCGGCCATGGCCTGATCCACCGGTACACGCATCAGGCCAGGATTGCGAAAGCCGAACATATCCGGTCGTTTGACGACCAGGACCGAGGCTCGCCCAGTGTAGTCCGCGTGCACCAGGGTATTGACCAGAGCCTCACGCAACGACTTGTGCACCAAGGTATCGTCCTGGCGCTGGTCTCCCTCCAGAGTGAAGGGCACCTTGAGATCGGCAGTCAGCTTGCGAATCACCCGGCGATAAAAATCGAATACGTTACCCGACCAGCTACCATCCAGGGTCAGCCGGTCGACCCAGCGCAATTCTGCCTTGGGCTCGGGACGCTCCTGATAATCCAGCATGTAGTTGGGGAACGCTTCGATGATAGCAACCTGCTGGCCGAACATAAGCAGCCCGGCTCGGGTCAGTCCCGAGCGCTCGGTTTCCCGGTCCTTGCGCCATCCACCGATCTGATACAGAAACGCCTGGGCATCCAGTTGGTTCCAAGGGTGATCGGGCTGCAGGTTGGCATAGAGCTGGCGATACTGATTGAAGCTGTCGAAGTTAAGATCGTCCAGCCCGAAGCCCCGCAGGATCTCGTTGTCGCGGCTGTCCTCGACCTGTTCGGCCAGCATTCGCCGCACCGGCTCCTCATCCAGCAAATGGTCGGTACTGTTGAAGCGCCGGTAGGTTCCGGTCAGGGGATTGCCACGCAGAAATACCGGCCGCTGCTTGCGAGTCGCGGCCGGTACATGGATATGTACGACGGTCTTGCCTTCGATCTCCAGGACACGCACCCAGCGGTCCCTCAGCAAGTTGGCGCTGACCTTCTGGGTGTTATTAAGCCCGGTCCAAAGTTCATCGAGCACCTTCTGCGGATCGGCAACGCCTTCCAGCTCGAAACGGCCACCCGACTTCTCGCGTACACCCAGGAAAATATCGCCACCTTGGGTATTGGCGAAGGCACTGTAAGTCGGCCAGAACTCCTTGGGCAGTGCCCCCTTGCCGTCTCGCCCCTGTGCCAGCTTGCACTCCACGTCCACGCTCTCGCGCAGGGCGGCGATGTCCTCCAAGGAATCGATTTCAAGCACCGGGCACCTCAACCGCTGGCAGCGCCTCCTGTTTCAACTGCTGGCTGATCGTTCTCAATGGCTCGCGCAATGCATTTTTCAATCGGGTCATATGGTCGACCAGCCAGCGAATCATCTCCGGCCAGTTGGCTTTGTCGTAACCATCGATGGCCAGTAAGTCAAGCCGTTCACGTGTATCACTGAAGCCGTCGAACTCCTTCTGAATGATCAGGAGTTCCTCACCGTCCCCTTGGGCAAGCGCCTGTGGGCAGTTCTCCAGCCACTCCTGCAAGTGCTTACGCTTGGAAAAGCCCAGCTCGCCAAAACGCCTAGCGTCCAGCGGCACAATTCGATTTTGTGCAGAGTCGATCTTATACATAGGCAACGTCCTGTAACTCGGCCAGGGCATCCGGCTTCAGTGTCCAATTACTGCTCGCATCAGTTGCCAGACCATGCCTAGCCGCGAAATGGCCAATCTTGTTCTAACAACTCCTGAGCACTGAGTCTTGTTGTATATCACAGCACCTGAATAGCCCGCTGCGCTTCTACAATCTCATATTGACTGAAAACCTGCACACCATGGCTAAGTAGCAACGCCGAAGTAACGCCGGTACCGAGTCGCTTGGTACCCGAGAAGCTACCATCGTAAATTTCCGTGCTGCCGCAAGAAGGGCTGTGTTCAGTCAGGACTGCCACCTTGATGTCATGCCGCTGGCATAGCTGTAGTGCCAGTGAGGCCCCGCTCAGGAAAGCCGCGGTGAGATTTTCACCGTGACGATCTACGACCCGCGCCGAGCCGGCCAGTACGTCGTCCCCATCACCGGCGATGATTTCCGCGGTCGCCCTGGGTATGGGTAGGCCGGCATCGACCTCGGGACACACCGCAACCACTCTGCCCTCGGCCTGCCATTGGGCAAGGATTTTCGACCCAGAGCTCTTGGCGCCACCGTCATAGCGAACCTGCTTGCCAAGTAGGCAGGCACTTACCAGTACCTTATCCATACCCTCCCCCCCCTCGCACCCACTGCAGAACTCAGCGATCCGCGGCCTATTCTTGAAAGTACGTTATTCTTGCCCCAGATAGCGCGGCTTGGCGATACCTTCCAGCTCCGCCATGGGAATGCTCAGTTCCGGCTGACCAAGGGCGTAGGGGGTGATCGCATAGACGTTGTACTTCACCACCCAGGCGGTTTCGAGCGGCGCTACGTTCTGGCTTGGATGAAATGGCCAGCTGGCGGCGAACGCCTCGTCCAGTTCCTGATCTCTCAGCCAACGCTGATGGGCCCGGGCCAGGGCCTCCTGGAAGGCCGGAGCCTGACCGTCGAGTAACATGTCCTCGAGCGTCACCTCGCTCCCCAAGCGCTCATCGATGACCATGAACTCGGTTAGCGGCATGCCGTGGGCCTGCCCGGCGTGGTAGACATAGCTGCCGAGTTCGATGACCAGCAGATCGTGATGCCGGGCCACCACCTTCGCTTCGAGCGAGGCCTGGCTGGCGGCATGTGGTGGGGCGTAGCGGCGATCCTCCCGGGCCAGCGCGAAAAACGCCTCGGCATAGGCTTCCCACGAGTCCCGCGGCCACTCGGTCTCGCCATCGGTTATGCCCTGCCCCATCGCCAACAGCCGTGTGCGCAGCGCCTCACTCAGCTCCGGCGAGTCGGGGAAGTGCAGCGCCCTCACCTCCATCTCGGCGCACTGCTCCTCCGGGCAGTCGGACTCCACGAAGTGCACCTCAACGGGTTCATGCGTCATCCCGGCTCTATCGTCCGACTCCTGCTGTGCCTGGCAACCGGCCAGAACCACTCCCCCCACGAACAGCATCGTGCAAATGCGATATATCATCTACCGCCCGCCCTGTTGGTCAAGCCGCTTCATTCGGTGTTTTCACCATCACTCTTACCCCCCACCGGTGCCCGAACGCGCGGCTTCTCATGCTTTTCTTCCGTTGCGATATCGTCCTGATTGAGCACCACGATATCCCGCGGCCACCATTCGGGGTGATAAGTGCGGATGAAGTTCATCAGACGTTCGCGGATCTGCATCTCCGCTATCCAACCGGCGAAAGGATCGGAGGCCATCAGGTAGCAGGTCACGGTCTGGGTCTTTTCGGTTTGTCCCGTCACATAGCAGCACAGTTTGTGATGCTCGACGACGTTATCCTCCTCCTCGGCGAACTCGAAGAATTTATGACGGATTAGCTCGATATCTGCGCTCAGATGCAATATCAGCTCCAGCTTTCGATACATCTTGGCATTCTTGACCGAGAGGTTATGAAACGGCTGGGAAACAAAGTAGGTCACCGGCACGATCAGACGCCGCTCGTCCCACACCCGCAGGCGAATGAAGGTATAGAAGATGCCTTCCACATAGCACCACTGCCCTTCGAACATCACCAGATCGCCGATGCGGATGGGCTTGGCCAGCGAGACCTGGAAGGAGGAGAGAATGTTGCCGAGTACCGCCTGACCGGCGATACCCACCAGCACCGCCAGCACGCTGGCCGAGGCCAATAGCGACAGACCCAGCGTCTCGAACAGTTCGATCTGGCTCAGCACGTAGACGGAGACGGCGATGACCGTGACCAGAATGATGACCCGGCGCACCGCGTATAGCGTCGTGAGCAGCTGGCGCTCGTCCTTCGGCTTGGTGTCGTCGATCTCGCCCACGAAGCGCCGCGTCACCTTGAGCAGCACGGTATCGACCAGACGCAGCGCAATCGTGCCCACTCCCCAGGCAATCAGGATGATCAGCAGAGTGTGAATGAAGGTGGTGGCCACGGCGGTGAAGGAGACCACGTAGTCAAGCAGCACCTGGGCCACGAAGGCCATGACCAGCAGCGCCATGGGCACGCCGATGCGACCGGCGAAGATGCTGGGCGCGCCGTGGGGAAACCAGTACGCCAGCAGGCCGACCAGGGCGTGCACGCCCCAACCCACCAATCCGATCAGCAGCAGGAACAACGGTATGGCGATCCATTCCCAGACCTGGAGCATGCCCAGCGACGTCTGGAAGCGCTCCGGAATGTAGGCCTCCAGCGGCGAGGGGCCAAACTCTTCATACAGCAGCGGGATCGAGGTGACGCTGTCAGCGGAGATCAGCCACACCGGCTGCTCGTCGTCTACCCCGTAGCGGCTAAGGCGAATCTCGTAGGTTTCACCATCGACCGTCATCGAGGCCAGCTCGAGGCTGCGACGCGGCTCACCCACCAGTGGATGCTGGCCGGAGGGGTCCTCAATGGCGGCATCCTCACGGCTGGGAAGGTTGGAGACGCTGAACCATTCGCCGCGCCTGAGCACGGAGGCCAGCTGCCGTGCCAGCTCGGGGCCCTTCTGTTGCTGCTCCGCTTCGTCCAGCTCGGAAAGATTGAGCAGATGAGCCGCCGTCGCGTACTCTTCGTTTTCGGTGAGCCTTTCGAAGCTACGGGCCGAATCCCGGGGCGTCAGCCGCTCGACCTCGTCGGGGGCTTCATCGAGCCCGGCGTTGAGGGAGTCGAGAGGGAACCACTCTCGCTCCTCGCTCTCGTCATCCTCTCTCTCAGTGCCGTTCTCGCCCACGCCCTCCGGCAGTTCCGCCGCAACGGGCGTAGAGATGAGTAGCACCATCGCCAATACGGCGAGTAGTGGCGACAGCCGCCATGCGCTGAATCCTTTCATACGCGTGTTCCTGATCGAAGCGGGTACGCTGCCTCTTCTTTGATGGCAAGTTCATGCCAATCGGGCCGGAGGCCAGCAGGCCCGGTGGCTGCTCGCAGTACAGCTCACCGGCAGGTGCTTCGTCCAGTCCCTGACGACAATACAGCGGTCTGAATCAGGCGCCAGGATTGCCCAGCGACCTCAGCTTATCCTCGCTCAGGGTGATCTCTTCGTTGCGGTTGATGCCGACGCCGCGCTCGAGGATGCTGCGCGCGATCTCCTGCGCCTCCTCCAGGGAGTGCATGACGAAGGTGCCGCACTGGTACTCGTTGAGCTCGGGGATGTCTTCCATGCGCTTGACGTTCAGCACGTCCTGCATGGCCGCCCGCCACGCCTCGCTGACGCGCTCCTCGCTGGGGCTGCCCAGCAGGCTCATGTAGAAGCCAGTACGGCAACCCATCGGCGAGATATCGATGATCTCGACGCCCTTGCCGTTCAGGTGGTTGCGCATGAAGCCGGCGAACAGGTGCTCCAGGGTGTGGATACCCTTCTCGCCCATCATGTCTTCGTTGGGCTTGTTGAAACGCAGATCGTAAACCGTGATGGTATCGCCTGAAGGCGACTGCATGGTCTTGGCCACGCGCACGGCCGGGGCGTTCATGATCGTGTGGTCGACGGTGAAGCTATCAAGCAGGGGCATGGTCAGTCCTTGGTGTTCGATCAGGTTTGCCAAACTGCCCATGATAACAGAGGGAACCCGCCGACCGTCACCGATGCTATGGCCATTCACATCAGCCGCTCATTGCACGGCGACCTCCTTGGCCGCCTGCCAGTCGGTTCCTTGCGGCGTGTCGCGAATCGTCACGCCGAGTGCCTCCAGCTCGCCGCGCAGCGCATCGGCCCGGGCGAAATCGCGCTGCTCACGGGCGCGGTTGCGCTCATCGATCAGCGCTTCGATTCGGGCCACCGGCAGCGCAGCGGGGCGCACCTCGTCTGCCAACGCCTGCAGCGCGAGGGAAGGTGGGTGCTGCAGCAGGCCCAGCAGCTCGGC
The DNA here is from genome assembly GCF_013697085.1 of Billgrantia kenyensis. GTDB lineage: Bacteria > Pseudomonadota > Gammaproteobacteria > Pseudomonadales > Halomonadaceae > Halomonas > Halomonas kenyensis. The sequence goes on along the minus strand of NZ_JACEFT010000029.1, from coordinate 39,173 downwards.
GGAGGCCAGTAGGCGCCCCTTGAGCTCGGCCTGCTCGGCACGCTCACCCTCGCGCTCGGCCCGTTCCAGCTCGGCCACCAGCTGCTGCAGGCGGCTCAGCGCCACGGAGACGTTAAGATCGCTCTCCAGCGCCTCGAGCACCGCCGGGTCAGGTTCAGCCGACTCAGCCTCTAGCGCCTCCACCTTTGCCAGCGCCACATAGGCCCGCCGCAAGGTGCGCCGAGCACTGTCGAGGCGTTCGGCATTCCAATCCAGCGGCCGCCGGTAATGAGTCGACAGCAGCGCCAGGCGTACCGCCTCGCCGGGGGCCTGGTCGAGCAGGTCGCGCACCAGCAGCACGTTGCCGAGCGACTTCGACATCTTCTGCCCATCGACGGTGACGAAACTGTTGTGCACCCAGGTGTTGCAGTAGCGCGCGCCGTGGGCGCAGGTGCCCTGGGCGATCTCGTTCTCGTGGTGCGGGAAGATCAGGTCCTGCCCGCCGCCGTGGATATCGATGGTGTGGCCCAGGTGGCGGCCGATCATCGCCGAGCACTCCACGTGCCAGCCGGGCCGGCCGCGGCCCCAGGGGCTGTCCCAGCCCGGCTGATCCTCGGTTGAGGGCTTCCACAGTACGAAATCCAGCGGATCGCGCTTGTAAGGGGCCACCTCCACTCGGGCCCCGGCCAGCATGTCTTCCGGCCGGCGGCGGGAGAGCTTGCCGTAGTCGGGGTAGGAAGCAACATGAAACAGCACGTGCCCCTCGGCCTCATAGGCATGCCCGCGCGCCAGCAGCGTTTCGATCAGCTCGATGATGGCCGATATATGATCGGTCACCCGCGGTTCCAGGTCGGGCGCCAGCACCCCCAGCGCCTGCATGTCCTCATGGTAGGCCCTGATGTAGCGCTCGGTGATGGTGCCGATCGGCACGCCTGCCGCTGCCGCCGCGGCGTTGATCTTGTCGTCGACGTCGGTGAAGTTGCGCGCATAGACAACTTGCGGGTAACGCTGACGCAGCAGGCGTGCCAGCACGTCGAACACCACCGCCGGCCGGGCGTTGCCGATATGGGCGAAGTTATAGACCGTGGGGCCGCAGACATATAGCGTGACCCGGTCAGCCCTTTCGGTACGCAGCGGTTCCTTCTGGCGGGTCAAGGTATTGAAGAGTTGCATCTCGCTCCTTCGGCTATTCGATATCGTCGAGAAGTGGGGTAGTCCAGTTCCACTCGCTGCGCGCCACGGCGTCATGTGCGTGCAGGCTTTCGGCATGCACTACACGCAGCTGAAAACCTTCGATACCGGGCTGCTCGCGCAGGGCATGATGCAGGCGGCGCGCGGCATCCTCGCAGAACATCAGGTTCTGGCCGTTAGCCAGGGCGAAAGCCTGCTCGTCGATCCGTTTCACCGCCGTTTGCAGCGCGGTGCCCAGTGCACGCTCAGTGCGATCCACCAGCCTGACCAGCGGCAGTTCATCCAGGTCGCGGGCCAGACGCAGCGAAAGATGCGCCTGGCTGCGCTGGCTGTGGGGCGTGGCCAAGATGCCCTGCTCGCTGCCCAGCCAGGCCCGCACTGCCTCGCGGCTAACCGGCATGTCGGTGAAGTCCTCGTCAAAGGCCTGCTGGATCAACTGGCGCGCCAAAGCCGCGGAACAGGGGCAGGTGGAGGAGTAGCCCACCGTGAGCTCAAGGGTGGCGTGAAAGCCCTGGCTGTCGCGCCGACAGCGCAGCGCGAAGGGATAGCGCTTCCACCCCGCCAGTGGGCTGATCAATGCCGGGCGCTTGAGCATCGCCTCGCCGCTGAGATCGAGGTAGGCGGAATGCGAGAGCCCCCGGTGAGTGTCGAGAAAACCTTCCAGCACGGCCGCCACACGCGCAAGCGAGAGTTCCCGCTGTTCGAGTTCGGCCAGCAGCAGGTAAAGACGCGACATATGAATGCCACGTGCCATGGGATCGTCCAGGCTGACACCAGCCGAGGCCTGGCCCGTCACCCCTTGCCCTGCGACCTCGAACGGCAGGGCGATCCCCTCCATGCCGACCCAGCTCAGGGTGCCAAGCCGGGTGGCGGGAGCAGCGGCGATATCTTCCAGCGGTAACCTGTTCATCGAGTCGAGACCTTTACGCTTATCGGTGCGCATATGTTATAACATAACATTTTCAGCTTTCCGACCCGCAGGAGCCGGCATGACACAGCGCTTCGACACGCCGCCACACACCCTTGACACCCCTGCTCCCACTCCCTCCGTAGCGGTAACCAAGCCGCAACACACCCTCTACCGACGCCGCTGGGCAACGGCGGCACTGCTGGTAGCCGCTGGAGGCATCCTGCTGCTACTCCAGCTAAACGCATGGCAAGGCATGAGCCTGCAGCTGCTGGCCTGGCAGCGCGAGCTGCACCGCAGCCTGACCCTGGCTATCAGCGGCTGGTCGGACGCGCCCTCCTGGTCGAGCGGCTGGTGGCTGATGGCGCTAAGCTTCGGCTACGGCGTGTTCCACGCCGCCGGCCCGGGCCACGGCAAAGCCGTGCTCTCCACCTACCTGGTCTCCCAGGGCGGCGGCATCAAGCGCGCCCTGGGGCTCTCGTTCAGCGCCGCCATGCTGCAGGGGCTGATGGCGATCGCCCTGGTACTGGTGCTGGTGAAGGGACTCGGTTGGCTGACCCGTCAGGCCATGGGCAGCGTGGCGGGGTTGGAGCTGGCCAGTTTCCTGATGGTGGCCATGCTCGGCGTCTGGCTGTGTCTGCGCGCCAGAAGGATACTGCGCGCCGGGAATCGCGCCAGCGATTCACGGCCCCATGCCCACACGCCTGCCCCGGCTGCACTCAGCCTGCAGGCAGTGCCGACGGGGGCCGCCCACGACCAGGCGGCAGAGGAGCAGCCCAACTTTCAGTTTCATGCTCACGCGGCGGGCTCACGCCAGGCTCTCCTCCACACCCACTCGGGTCACGGTTGCGACTGCGGTGCCCGTCATCACGTGGCACCGGAGGAGACCGGCGACTGGCGCACGGCCACTGCCACTGTGGTCGCCATCGGCATGCGGCCCTGCAGCGGCGCCGTGCTACTCATGGGGGCAGCGAGCCTGCTCGGCCACATGGCTCTGGGGGCTGCTGCGGTCATGACCATGGCGCTGGGCACGGCGTTGACCGTTTCCGCCCTGGCCCTGCTCAGCGTACTGGCGCGCGACTGGGTCACCCGGCTCTATCTCAAGTACGATCTCAAGTACGATCTCAAGCACGGCAACGGCCGCTTGGCACAGCTGAGCCGCCTTGGCGGCTGGCTGGCACTGACCGGCGGCGTAGCGCTGGTATGGCTGGGTCTGTCGCTGGCCTGGCATGCCGTCACGCTGCCGGCCGCAGGACCGGTGCTGTTCTCATGATCGGCAAGCCGCCCGCTGCCTGGCCTTCCGGCAACGGGCGCTGCTGTCAGGTCTCCCGGCCGGGCTGGAAGTAGTCGAACAGCCGGGTGACTGCCTCCGGCGCCACGCCGTTGGTGATGAAAACGAAGCGTGAGACGCCGTCGGCGCAGGCTTCCACCGGAAGCGGCTCCGGCGGGTGGAAGATGTGCTGCACGCCATGCAGGGCCAGCGGCTCATCGCGTCCGGCCACGTTGACGATGGCCTTCACTCGCAGGATCTTCTCCCCCAGCAGCGACATCAACAGGTCGAGCCAGTCTTCGAGCACCTCGGGCCTGATGGGCGCCTCGACGGTAAAGCAGAACGAGCGGATCTGCTCGCCGTGGCGACTAAGCACCGGGCTCGCCGTCGGTGCCACCATCGACACCAGAGTGTCGGCCGCGGTGGGTGCCTGGCCGCTGGCCGGGGTGACCTGAGCATAGGAGGCCGCACGCAGCCACTCGTCGGCTCGCGACTGCCTGGCCGGCAGCCCGCCCCCGATCAGCCGAGCCACATCGACCTGGCCATGGCGCACATGCAGCTGCTCGGCGGCCGGGTTGATCGCACTCAGGCTGCCGGCAAGCCTGGACACACGTGCCTCGTCCACCAGGTCGGTCTTGGTGATCAGCAGCCGGTCGGCGATGGCCGCCTGGCGCTGGGACTCGCGGTGCGCATTGAGGGTCGAGACGCCGCTGGCGGCGTCCACCAGGCAGATCACCGCATCCAGCGAGAAACGGTGGGCCAGCCAGTGGTCGGTCATCAAGGTGTGCAGGATCGGCGCCGGGTCGGCCAATCCCGTCGTCTCGATTACCACCCGGGTGAACGGACTGCCGCCCTGCTGTTCGATCTGCTCGAGGGCCTGCTGCACGGTGCGACTCAGATCGCCGCGAATGGTGCAGCACAGGCAACCGCTGCTCATCTCCACCACGGTGTGCTCGTCGCTCTCGGCCACCAATCGATGATCCAGGCCGATATCGCCGAACTCGTTGATCACCACCAGGGCATCCTTCATCTCGGGCTGGCGGACCAGGTGGTTGAGCAGCGTGGTCTTGCCGCTGCCGAGAAAACCGGTCAGCACGGTGACGGGGATCAGATCGCAGTTCTCGAGGCTCATGCAGGGCACCGTAACGGTTTCGGAAGTTGCCTGCCGAGGCGGTAACGCTCGGCATCTTCAATCGTTACATTATAACACCAAAAGCGTACGACGCCGTCCGCCCCCTTTGCCAGGCCAGTTTCCCGCAAACGCATCGCCTCAGCCATGGGCCAGGTGCAGCCAAGCCGACGCCGCCATGCCGCGGCCGGGGGCGATTTCGGAGCGAAGTAGCAGAAAATTCATCGCGAAAGACTTTGACCCAACTGCGTAGGCGTGCCACGGTGAGGTCAGCGGTAAAGCAAGCAACAGGGTCATTGTCGCCACGAAGTCGACGACACCCACGGGTTCTTGCCCCAGCCGCGCCCATCTGGCCAAGGCCAGGCATTTTGTTGCAAGGCGCTACGGCGCGAAGGAAGAAATTATGGCGACGGGTACCGTCAAGTGGTTTAACGACTCCAAGGGCTACGGCTTCATTTCCCCCACCGATGGTGGCGATGATCTCTTTGCCCACTTCTCCGAGATTCAGGCTGACGGCTTCAAGACCCTGCAGGAAGGCCAGAACGTCGAGTTCGAGGTAACCCAGGGCAAGAAGGGCCTTCAGGCCTCGCAGATCAAGCAACTCGCCTGATCCAGCATCACGCGAGAGAACCGCAAGGTTCGCATATCGAGGCCCGCCTAGGCGGGCCTTGTCGTGTCAGTAGCCTCAGCGTACTGGCCGCTGTGGACGGCCCAGACGAGAGCGGCAAAGATAGCCAAGGTGCAGGAACGGTATCAGCAACGGGCTGGCGAAGATGCCCAAGGCAACGATGATCACCCACTCCGCCGGCTCCCAACCCAGCGACAGCAGCCCGCTCAGCACCAGCGAGACGAGCGTCAACCCCGCCCCGGCGCAGGCCACCCGCCACCACCAGAGAGAGCGCTCCCGCCGCAGCAGGAATGCGACCGCCACGCACCACAAGCCAGCGATGCCCAGAGTACCGACGAAAACGAAGAGGATGATCGCCACCTCCTGCATGCCCCAGGGAAAACCCACCGTGAGCAGCAGACCCAGGCCGAACACGAAGCAGAACGCACTGACCGGTAGTGCCAGCAGCAGCATCTCGGCCACGATCAGCACCCAGTGGATGCGCTCTCTGTTCATAACGTAAAATTCCCTGAATCTAGCAGAGGATAACTCCAAAAGGCGGTTTGATCATCCGGGCACAATACCCAGGTTATACTTGGCCTTTACCCCTCACCAATACGTGCCACAGCGACTTGACCGAACATAGACGGCAAGCTGATCGGCAGCAAAGGCAGCGCTGGGACGCCACTGCCCCATGCCAAGCAGAGCAGGCGGCGAAAGTGGCAGCTAAACGCACAAGGAAGAAAGCAACGGCATGACGTCAACCTCTCTGTCCTCACCCTCTCAGGCTGAGCGCATTCTGTCGTTCTGGCACAAGGTCGAGTTTTTCGAATCCGCCGAGCTCAAGGATATCGATAATGGCAAGGGCGCCATTCATTACCGCAGCGACGAGCTGCTGAAAGCGCCGAACTGTCTGCCGTGGCTGAACGCTGAGATGGTCAGGCGCGCCGGTAAGGATTACCGACCCGATAAGTCTTATCGTTTCAAGCTCTACCTGGGCCTGTTCGCACGCAGTGAAATTTTTCGTGTTGCCCGTGACGCGTACCCGGCAAGGACCGAGGAAGAGAGCGAGGCCTGGGTAGAGCGCAGCCGCGATGAGGGCCTGACCTGTTCGATGACGGTGGAAGTCGATGCGACCGGAGTCGTCGACCGCGAGAGCTTCGCCATCTCTACGGCCCCGTGGGTGCTGGGTGCGTTACAGCAGGGAACGCTGGATGACGTCACGATCAAGGCGTTCGATGAAGCGACAGGCCTATTCCAGGAACGCTTGAACACCATCCTGACAGTCGCCGATAACCTCAAGCGGGAGCATGGGCTGCCACCCAAGCTCACTACCTTCGAGCTGCTCGAGATGCTCAAGGCAATGCAGGGCTGGACAGCATTTTCTCCACAGGACGAGTCACCTGCGCTGGTCGTCCAGCTGTTTACAGGCAAGACAGGCGCTGAGGTCGAGTCAGCAGCAGGCAGCGCGCAGGCGTGGTCAGCGATGAGCACGCTGGACACTCGTCTGGAGTCGGCGTGCCAAGACTCAACGACGGGTCAGGAATCTCCCGCCCCATCAGACGATGAGCTGCCCTCGATCAACGAGATCGCCATTCTCAACAGCTTCTTTATCCGTGATTTGGAAACGGTCATCACGCAAGCCAAAACGAAAGGGTTAGCGCCCGGCTCACCATTGGCGCGATATCTTCAAGGTGAATGTGACCGCCATCCTGACCTGCTGCTACCTGAAGGCCGCTCGCTGCTAATGCGCAACCTGGCGACTGAACGCATGCCTGCCGGGCGCTGGCCGGGCGAAGATGCGCATTCGATGAGTTTGATGCAGCAGTTCGCGATCAACACCATCGACGAAGAGTTGGCCGAAACGGGCCTCTACTCCGTCAACGGCCCACCCGGTACCGGCAAGACGACGATGCTGCGCGATCTGGTAGCACGTAATGTGGTCAAGCGGGCGAAGGTACTAGCCTCGCTCTCATCACCAGAGGCAGCGTTCGGCGAAGACATATACGCCAATATCGATGATCAGTTGAAACCCATCAAGACGCTCATTCCCGAGCTGATGGGTTTCGAGATGGTGGTCGCGTCCAGCAACAATGCGGCGGTCGAAAACGTTACCCAGGAATTGCCGCAATCCAAAGCGCTGGGCGCAGCCTACCAGGATCTTGCCTATCTGAAGCCGGTGGCTCAGAAACTCGCTGCCAGTCATGACAAAAAGAGCGATGGCAGACTGCATGTCGACGCGCTCACGCCAGACAAGGAGTGCTGGGGGCTGATTGCCACGTCTTTGGGCAAGAAGGGCAATCGCAATACCTTTGGCGAGCGGGTCTTTTTCAAGCCCATCCATCAGTGCGCAGCTCACGACGATGCCGAGCATTACTCAACGCTGATTCCCGCACTCAAGGCATTGGCGGAAGGCCGCGATACAGCGCGTGATTTCCAATCGGCGCAGCGAGCCTTCAAGGAAGCCGAACGTCAGGTCGAAACAGTTCAAAAAGAACTCAAGCAGCTGCAGGATCTTCAGCGCCTGGAAATCAAAACCGATGAGGTTCGGCGCCAGGCGGAAGCTCATCAGGGCTTCGCTGCTCGTGTTGCGCTCTGGAAAAGCAAACGGCAGGCGATGAAGGTGCCTTTCTGGCCATTGGGGCAATACTGCAGGAACCGAGCGGCATTGCGGCAGATAGCAGAGCGAGAGCAACGTGCCGTGCGGCAAGCCGACGTGAGCAAGGGGCGCCTTGTCTCAATGGAACGACGGCTGGAAGCGATGCGTCGCGAATGCGCCCCCCTGAAAGAAAAGTACGCTGATGCTCTGCTGCCCGACGACACGCTGGACCTGGAGGCACCGGCGGTGCAGCGCACGTCCTTTGGTCATGGCGAAGTACTGAACCAGGCTCGTGGAAATCTGACGGCGTGTGCCTTCGAACTGCATCAGGCGTGGCTCGCTGCCGCTTATGCCGATAAGAAGAACCCACTTTGGCCGACGCTAAGCTCCCTGATGCCCGCGCTGAATGGCAGCATCGATGACCGTGATGCGGCAAAAGCCCTTTGGCAGATACTGTTCATGATCGTGCCAGTGGTGTCATCGACGTTTGCGTCGATATCCAACCAGTTTCGCGCCCTGCACGAAGGCGAGATCGGCTGGCTGTTCGTGGATGAAGCGGGTCAGGCATCACCACAACAGGCAGTAGGGGCGCTGTGGCGTGCCAAGCGAGCCGTTATAGTGGGTGACCCGCTGCAGATTGAACCAGTCTTCACCGTTCCTGCCGGCCTGGTCGAGGCCATGGCCAAAGGCGAATTCGACCGTGACTGGTATAAATGGTCACCCACGGTATCATCCGTTCAGGTCGTGGCGGATCGCGCCAACCCATATGGCACGAACGAGATATCCCATGAGTTCTGGGTCGGCAGCCCACTCCGCGTTCACCGACGCTGCGATGAGCCAATGTTCAGCATAGCGAATCGCATCGCCTATAACGACAAGATGATCCATGGGAACGACGAATTATCGCCTGGCCCAGGAGACAGCCGCTGGTTCAATGTGGAAGGCAGTGTTCAGGGTAAACACTACGTCCCTGAACAGGCGAAACAGGTTGCACGTATGCTCAATCCGCATATCCAAAAGACCCGCAAACCGCCGAACGTCTACGTAATTTCGCCTTTCAAGGCCGTGGCAAATGGCGTCAAGCGTCACCTCGAACAAGAGCTTCCCGCAGATATCTTTGGCGGACATGGCAGACTGGTTGATTGGCTGCGTGAGCGAGTCGGAACAGTACATACGTTCCAGGGCAAGGAAGAGGACAACGTCATTTTTGTCCTTGGCCTATCAAAAGAGTCATCCGGTGCCGCCGGCTGGGCTTCCAGCAAACCCAACTTGCTGAATGTAGCCGTCACACGGGCAAAAAAACGCGTGTACATAGTGGGCAGTACCGATATATGGGCAGGCAAGGCGTACTTTTCCGATGCCAAGCATCAGATCCCTTGCGATTAATCAATCGGTTATAAAATCACTCCAGTCGTTTGGCACTGAGGTCCCATAGATAAAGTGCTGGTGCACTCGGATCAGGACTCGACGAGATGCGCCCTCCCCGATGGGGCCACATAAGGCTCCGGCCAATATTCGACCAGACGGCTAACTCTGCCCTTCTCCACCGTAAAGAACGAAATGGCCGTTGCCGACTGAACGCCATCGGTAATGGCGACCTCCGTCACCACCTCATTATCACTCTCGACGAACCGCTTGAGTGTGAACTGCCAGCGGCCGTGCGCAGGATATTCGGCATTCATCTGTGCGAAACGCTCGCCACCGCGAATACGCTCACCGGACTGCGGCCACTCGAGAACGAAATCTGGCGCGAGTACCGCTACCACCGAGTAGAAGTCGTTGGACGCCATCAGCTGCCAGAACTCGCGCACCACCTCACCCGCCGTTTTCATCCTGCTCTCCCCCTCAAGGCCGCCGCATGGCGGCGACCAAGGCGCTTGCCCCGATCAGGCTGCCGGCGCCGGTGCGGTGCAGGATACGCCGCAGCCGCGCGCTCAGCATGCGGCCACCACTGGTGGCCAAAAAGGTGAAAGCGAGATCGCTGAGCACGCCAAGGACCAGAAAGGTCGAGAACAGAATGGCCAACTGTGGCAACAGCGGCTGGCTGGGTGCAACGAACTGGGGCATGAAAGCCATGAAGAAGGCCAGGCTCTTGGGGTTCAGCGCCGTGACCAGGAATGCCTTGGCAGTACCGAGCCGGATATCCGTATCGGTAGGCGCCAGCTCGCCCAGTTGGCCCGATTCGCGCCACATCTTGATGCCCAGGTAGAGCAGATAGGCGGCCCCAAGCCATTTGAAGAGCTGGAACAGTTCGGCGGAGGCCATCAGCAGCGCGCCCACCCCGGCGAACGACAGCGTCATCGCCAGCAGATCGCCCAGGAAGAAGCCGGGAAGCATGGCCAGGGCGGCGCGGCGCCCGCGGTTGACGCCGGTGGTCACCAGCAGGGCCACCGCAGGACCGGGAGAGGCAATGATCAACAGGGAGGCCAGACAGAATGAGAGCCAGAGCTCCAGCGGCATAACGCGCTCCTCGCACGACGTTCAATGGGCCATATCCGTCACGGCCCGCCAATAAGCAAGAGTTCAAGGATCACTGCCGCCCAAGGGAAAAGCAATACGGTCAGCCACGGCGAAAAACGAGATAGCCTCGTTGGCTGAGGTGTCGCTCAAAGAAATCGACTAGCAACTCATAGTGGCGATTCTCACCCTCGCTTCCCGGCAGGTGATCCTCGTCCTCATAGTAATGGACTTCCGGCTGTCGCCCATGACGACCCGGCTTCGTCCCCTTCCAACGCACCCGTGCCGGACTCGAAGCCTGAACCATCCTAGTCTCGACCACATCGGCATCCGCGTCACCGACCTCGCCATCGCCGAAGCCTTCTACGACGAGCTGGTGGCATGGCTGGAACGCGAGGAAATCGAGATCACCGAAGGGCCGGTCACCATGGGGCCACGGATGGCCAACACCTCCAACCCTGCCCGAGCCAAAGAATGTCGGGCAGTGAACTATGCGACTGAGCCCGATAAAGTGGGCATCATGGTCGCCAATGAGTCCTGGCTGGCCGGCCAACGTTTTGGAGATGCAATGATTGCCAAGAAAGAGCGCGGCAAGATGGAGCGACGGCTGAGCGCTGCGCTGACCCACGCCTGCGAGCAGGCCAAACTCCTGCTGCCCGGCTTCTGCTGGCTGACCCACGAGGTCGATTACCAGCGCTTTCCCGAAAGCCTGGTGGTGACCTGGGTGTTCGACACCCACCCCAACCTGGCGAATGCCCTCAAGGGCGATGGCCGGCGCCAGGTCGCCGACCTGACCGCCGAGGCACTGGCCGCGGCCGGCCTCGATGTCGGCGACGCCTCGCGGCATCTCGATTTCGACAGTGAAGAAGCCTGTGAACGAGAGCACGGCGGCAACTGGCAGCGCAGGCTGCGTAGCAACTCAACGAGGCATTGAATGGCCAAGGAAATCGAAAGCCCCTGCGCCTCGATATGCCGACTGAAGGGAGAGCTGTGCATTGGCTGCGGCCGCACCGTTGACGAGATACGCCTGTGGAGAGCCATGAAGCGCCCGGAAAAGATGAAAACGGTGAAGCGCGCCGCTGAGCGCTTGAAGAAGCTCCCGCGTGATTGATGCAGGTGGAGCGGAAGAAGGTGGAGCGGAGAGAACTGCCAGGATGGACGACATGATCGAACGGGCGGCGCTGTTCAGCAGGGCCGCCCATCAGGCCGTGGGGCAGCGACGCAAGTACACCGGCGAGCCCTACTGGCAGCACCCGGCGACAGTCGCAGAGATGGTGGCAGCCGTGGAGGCGGCAACGGCGGAGATGATCGCCGCCGCCCACCTGCATGACGTGCTCGAGGATACCGCCGTAACGGCGCTGGACATCGAGGCGTGCTTCGGCCAACGCGTCGCCATGCTGGTTCAGGAGCTGACGGATCAATTCATCGATCCGAAAATCGGCAACCGCGCTCACCGCAAGGCGCTGGAGCGCAACAGGCTGGCCCAGGTCTCCCCAGAGGCGCAGACCATCAAGTACGCCGACCTGATCGACAATAGCATCAGCATCGCCGCCCGGGACCGCGGCTTCGCCCGGGTCTACCTGGCCGAAAAGCGCCGGCTGCTGGAAGTGATGGAAGACGGTGACGAGATGCTGAGGCGCCAGGCATGGAGCGTATTGGCGGAAGGTGAGGCGAAGATCCGCGGCATTGCGCGATAGCCCGGAAAATACTGCATAAATGCAAGAGTGACCTTGAAAAAGTTACCGACCGGTAATTTTCGCGGAAATCGAGCTTTGATCGCCACGAGAATTACCGATCGGTAATCTCACCATTGCGAATCAGTAAATCCATGCCTAGAATTACCGAACGGTAATCACAAGCGGATTCGCCATGCCGACCACTGACTCCCCGCCCTCCCAGGCCGCCAGCATTCGCCATAGCGAAGATCTCGGCAAGCTGGTGCGGCAGCTGCGCGCCGAGCAGGGGCTGTTGCAGATCGACCTGGCCGGCCTCGCCGGCACCGGCAATCGCTTCATCGTCGACCTGGAACGCGGCAAGCCGACACTGCAATTGCAGAAGGTGCTGGATGTACTCGACCTGATGGGGCTCGAAGTAGTGGTGAGGCGCAAGGGTGGCAACCGCCATGGCGAGTGACGCTACCCTGGAGCTTTACCACGGCGCCACGCATGTCGGCCGGCTGCACGATGCACAACCACTGCGCTTCGAGTATGCCCCTGCTTGGCTGGAGCACCCTGAAGCGGTGAGTCTCTCACCCACCCTGCCCCTCTCGCAGCAGGTGCACGTCGGCGATGCGGTACTGGCCTATTTCGAGAACCTGCTGCCGGAAGGCGACCTGCGCCATCACCTCGAGCTTCGCCACCACACCACTACCGTATTCGGACTGCTTAAAGCCATCGGCGGAGACACGGCCAGCGGCTTCACCCTGCTGCCGCCAGGAGAAACACCCGCTCCGCCGCATTATCGGCCCATCAGTTGGGAAGCGCTGGCAGAACACCTGCGGCACAGGGAACGGGGGCCTCTGTTCTCGCAGCAGGGCGAAGAGGCGCGGATCTCGCTGGCCGGCGCTCAGAACAAGTTGCTGCTGATGGTGCAGGCAGACGGAAGCCCCGCCATCCCGGAAGGATCGGCCCCTTCCAGCCATATCCTCAAGCCCACCGCCCTCAACGAGACCTTCTGCATGCAGCTGGCCGGCGAACTCGGGCTCGAAGTCGCCGAAGCCAGCTACCAGCCCGACACCTGCGCCTGCCTCGTGCGCCGATACGACCGAGCACCCGACGAACAGGGCCGGCTGCGTCGCCTGCACCAGCTCGACTTCTGCCAGCTTGCCGGTACCCCCTCGCTGATCAAATACGAAAGCGACGGCGGCCCCGGCCTGGCGCGCTGTCGTGAGCTCATGCAGCAGGTGGGAGCACCGGCCAAGGACTTGCAGCGCCTGATCGGCTGGTTCTTCTACAACCTGCTGATCGGCAACAACGACAGCCATGCCAAGAACCTCGCCATCCTCTACACCGAGGAAGGCCCCCGCCTGGCACCGTTCTATGACCTGATGAGCACCACGCTCTATAGTGGCCTCGCACGCCGCTTCGCGTTTCGCATCAATGGTGAGGATCGCCCCGGCAGCATCGAACGCTCGCACCTCGAAGCCCTGGCACGCTCGATGCGATTCCAGCCGCGCTACTTCGTCAAGCAAGGTCTCGAACTCGCCGAACGCATGCCGGCAGCCATCGACGCTACCCTCGCCACCCTGAGCGCCGAGGCCCAGCAAGGCACCGAGCAAACGCTGCTGGAGAGGCTGCAGCAGCGGCTGTTGAGCAACTGCCACAAGCTACCAGAGCGGTGGGCAGTCGGGGGCGGTTGAGTGGACCATGGCGGCCCTCACTGCAGCGCCTACACTACCCGGTAATGGCACGAACAGGCTCAAGGGCCACGTCACAAACAAAAAATCTATTCCTGCCCTACACACCGGGTAAATATTCTGCCTGAAAGAGAAATTATGGCGACTTTATCTTAATTTTTCGCAGGTAGCCGATTTTCTGGGAAGTACTGATAAACTCCGCCCAAGACAGGCTCCGCCCGCGGCGGAGCCTTTCATTTTCCATCGGCAGGGAGACCTTCATGGCCCGCAAAATCATCGTTCTTGGTGCCGGCATGGTCGGCGTATCGGTGGCCTGGCATTTGGTGCGTCGCGGTCATGACGTCACGCTGGTGGACCGCCGCGAGCCGGGTCTCGAGACCTCCTTCGGCAACGCCGGCATCATCCAGCGCGAGGCGGTGCGCCCCTACGCCTTCCCCCGCGATATCGGCACCCTGCTGCGGGTGGTGCCCAACCGCCAGGTGGACATCCGCTACCGCCCCACCGGCATGCTGAGCGCGGCGGGCCCGCTGCTGGAGTACTGGCTGAACTCAGGCGGCAAGCGCTACGAGCGCATCGTTAACGAGTGGGCATCGCTGATCATGCGCTGCCAGGATACCCACACGCCGATGATCGAGGCTGCCGGCGCCGAGGCAATGGTGCGCAAGGGCGGCTGGCTGGAGCTTTACCGCACCCCCAAGGAGTTCGAAGAGCGCCAGAAAGTCGCCCAGGAGAACCGCGAGCGCTACGGGGTCGAGTATGAAGTGCTCAACGCCGAGGCGCTCTACGCCAAGGAGCCGCATCTGGCCAAGGGGCTGGTCGGGGCGATCCACTGGACACAGCCCTGGATGGTCTCGGACCCGGGCGCCCTGGTGCAGGCCTACGCCCGCAACTTTGCCGAACAGGGTGGCCAAGTGAAACAGGCCAGCGTCGAGGATGTACTCCAGATAGAGGGCGGCTGGCGAGTCGCTACCAGCGAAGGCCCCCTGGAGGCAGAGGAAGTGGTGGTGGCTCTGGGCCCCTGGGCCGGAGAGCTGCTGGACAGGCTGGGTGTGAAAGTGCCGCTGTTCGTCAAACGCGGCTACCACATGCACTACTCCGCCGAAGGGGAAGCCAAGCTCAACCACTGGCTGATGGACGCCGAGAAGGGCTTCCTGCTCGAACCCATGCGCGCCGGCATTCGCCTGACCACCGGCGCCGAGCTGGCCGACCTGGAATCGCCGCCCCAGTACAAGCAGCTGGCCGCCGCCGAGAAGGTGGCACGCAAGCTGTTCCCGCTGGGCAAGCGTCGCGACAGCCAGCCCTGGAAAGGCGCCCGCCCCTGCCTGCCCGACATGAAGCCGGTAATCGGCCCCGCCACCGGCAAGGATGGGCTATGGCTCGCCATCGGCCACGGCCACCAGGGCTTTACCCTGGGCCCGGCCACCGGCGAACTGCTCGCGCAGATGATGGATGGCGAAGAGCCCGCGGTGGATATGGCACCGTTCCGGGTTGATCGCTTCTGACGCTGAGGCAACTACCCCATAACGAAAGCGGGCGCCCTTGAGGCGCCCGTTCTGTTAAGCCATGGCTGGATTTGGGTCGTCAGTACATTAGCTCTGTAAGATATTTCGCTCTCTGCCGTAAGCGATCTCTCAAATTCTCACCCAGCGGTAGCCAAGGCGACAAAGCCAGCGATAATCGATAACCGCACCATGGGCATGGGATAGAGGGAAGAAACCATGGATCTTGCGAAGGTTGGCGACAAGGTGGCTTGCTCCTGCAAGGGTGGACCGCATCGGATCGTTTCCGGTGCAAGCACGGCCAAGGTGGATGGCATTCCCATCGCCAGGGTCGGTGACAAGATTTCGTGCGGCGCCAGCATCACCGCTGGCGTGGCGTGGTATCCCATCGAGGGCTCAGCCGCAGCCATCAATGGCAGCGCCACTTCCTGCGGCGGCCAGGTCATTACCGGTTGCAGCACGGAAGTCGGCTCGCCCACCAGCGCGAGCATGTGGGCAGCAGGCCCAATGACTCATCCAACTTCTCTTAGGATGACCGGTCATCAAGATGACTCGTTCAGGGCCTCGTTTGCCGAAAGCTCCCCAGAAGCTAAATACGAATACGTGGCCTCTGAATCTGAAGTGATCATGAACCAGCCTGCCTATCTCTTCGTCGAAGGTGTCGGCAGCAATGGCGGATATATCTTTCGGGTCCATGTCACGATTAGAGATAACACGCTTCATCTATCGGCACGCGGTGGAGCAGTGGCAGCACTGATCCCCGGGGGCGGTAAAGCTATTCTAGGCATGCGTGCGGAGCTCAGGGATGGCGACCAGTTACTGGAATCGGCAGTTCTTCAGAATGACGGAATCAATGCTTGGCCAGATGAACCTCTATATAGGCCGGTAGGCCACGCCTCCTTTTCCTTACCCGAACCACAGCCTGGCAAGTCGCTTTCTCTTTATCTCCAAGGGACTTTCCAGTACCAGACCAGCGCAGGATCAGCAGCACCGATGCCACCCAGCACAAGCAAGACGATTTCCATTCAGGTAGTTGAGAAACAGCATGTTCCGTAAATTATTTCTAGTCGCTTCGCTGACTCTTCTCCTCACGGCCTGCCAGGAAGGTATGGGCAATGATATCGCTAGCGATTCTATCGAGCTTCAAAGGCAAGCCAACGAAGAAACTGCTCTCGGCATTGCAGAGGGGAACATTGAGAGACTAGAAAAAGCGAAAATTCTTATCGAGCAGGCACTCGATGCCGATCCAGGGAATCACTTCGCGCTGATCAACAGAGCCCAAATTTCTATCTATCAGGGAAATTACGAGCTTGCTCTAAGCACTGTGGAGCAAGCTTATGACATCGCACCGAGCAACGACTCTCTCCCACTTTTTCGCTGCATGCTGATAGAAGAAGTCGAGAGTCATGAAAGCGCGAGGGAGTGCTACTCAGCAGTCGAGGAAAGTTACGCCGAGCGGCACGAAGCAGATGGAGAGATCCCCGTCAACTGGGTGGGCGCGGCTGTCCTTGCCGACAGCCATGCTGCACTTGAGCTGGCCAAAGCATATCTTGAACAGGAAAACGCCAAGGGCGAGATGGAAGCCGAGTTTGCCGAGATGACAATCGCGAGCTTCCAGGATGGAAGCTATGTGGACCAAGTGTTGATGCGCTAGCACACCGAAAAGTAAGAGGCCCGTTTAAGGGCCCCTATAAAAGCCAGGTCAGCAATTTCACATTCCTCAGGCCTGGCCTGTACCGATTTTGGTCAAGGGAGAGGCAGATGGCGGCATCTCAGCGGCAGCTAGCTCCAACGACTCATCCGCTTCGTCCTCACTCTGCACCGCAGGATCGCGCCGGTGGAGCTTCGGCGGCGGTGCTACCCAAGCTCTGAGCCGCTGGCCAACCTGCTGATAGAAATGCGGTACGGCCTTCTCCAGTTCCTCGATGAAGATCTTGTTCCCGGCGAAACGGTGCCCAAGATCCGCCATGTAGAAGATTTCGAAAGCGCTAGGCACCACATCGGTAGCGGGCGACTCCAAGGTGGTTGCGTCTTCCAGCACGCGCGCCAGGGTTTCTTGAGATTCTTCCGCTCGCCCTGGCCGCACCGCTTTGACGAACATGCTCTCCGTTTCAGCACGAGATAGTTGCTTCGCCAACCAGTTAACCCTCGCTGAGCTACGCTTTTTGTCCTGCGGTGCCGCTAGCCGCATGGAGCAGGTTATCGTGCGTTTGGTGAGATCTGCTATGACATTCAAATCTGCTGCGGCATCTGGCACGTCTAGGCAGCAGCTGAGGACCTTCTCTTTTGCCAACAATTCACAGTCTTCTTTTAGGCGAGCGACAGGATCGGTACGGTGTGCTCTTGGTAGCTTCAGCTTCACCGGTCTGCCTAGCTGGCGGCTCATTACCAGACACAGGTCGCGCTGCTCCTGATGCCAACTCGACACCGTGTTCTCCACTTCCTCCGTATTCTTGCCCAGCACCGCACCGCTCTTGACCTTGCCGACGACCTCCTTCCATTCTCGGTTCATGCTGTCGAAGCGTGTAATGCCACTGGACTCGTGGTTCAAGTAGCGCAGCACCTCCTCCAGCAGGAAGCGTTGGTCTGGAGAGGCTATCTCTCCTGATTCCAGCAACAGCGTTGCCTGAGTGACGGCGTACATCCAGGACCAGTGGTATAGCTCGATGCCCTTCAGCATCGACTTGGGCACCTTCACCGGATGGTGGGAAGGCATGGCCACGAACTGATTGGTGATAGTGATGACGGCATCGACCTTGTGTCTCTTGGCCTGCAGCAGGTACTGCTTCAGCTGCTCTTCGCCCACTTCAGCGTTGCCGATCTTGGCTTCGATCAGAGCCGTCCAGGTCTTACGGCCCGATTTCAGCACAAGCAAGCCATCCGGCCGGTCATTTTTGGCAGCGTCCGGCTCGGCTTCCAGAACGATCTCCGTCCACGCCCCCAATGCCGCGCGGCTGCCCACACGCACACCCAACGACGCGAGCATTTGCTGACGAAACTCGTGGACGCCCCTCAGGGCGGCCAGTAAGACAGAAGCAGCTCGCTGCTCACGGCTGGTATCGGCAACAACGGGTATGAGCCGGGCTACATCAGCCCGCTTGACGAAATCGGGACGCTCCATGATCTATCTCCTGCGTATTGTCATTGTTCTTTTAGGTGCCGCTGCGGTACAGCGTCTCACTAGGAGCTGCTGCCATACGATAGAATCAAGCAGCTCAGCTCTTAGTGTGCCAGCGCTCCTCTCCCATTCAGCGTAGCCGCACTCATCGAAATTCACCATTTAGGCTCAGCAGCCGTATCCAGGGAGGCGCCCAAGTCGGACAGAGTGCAGCAGGACCTAAACGACTACTGTCACCTACAACACAAAATGGCCGCATCAGGGCCGCAAAATAACGAGGCGACGCCCTATGCCGTCTTCAAGCAAGGACTCCCTAAAGCGACGAAGAAGGAACCCAGGCAAAACGGCAGAAAATACTGCTTAACTGTAGGGAACCCACGGGAGCATCTGTCAGGCGAACACCATCACTGTATAACCTTCACTATACATGTGAAAACTCACTAAACGAGATTCTTTTCCTTCAATAACATGTGCTCCTTTTGCTTATCTGGCATAAATAGCACACGATTCCCCCTTAACGACTCTGGATACTTATTCAAGCCCGTTGAAATAATGACCTGAAAATCAACCCCGTAACACTGCAGCTTTTCTAACTGACTAATGCAATTAATCAGGTGTTCTAATTCAATTCCGGCAGTTTCAGGAGTATCAATAAGCAAGAAGCGGGGGAATGTCACCGTTTCATCAGACAAAGCCAAATGCATAAGAGTAATAAAATACATCAGCCGAATAGAGACAAGTGAGCTTGTCTCACGATAGAGTCCGTCATTGATTGAAGGCAAATAGTTATCAAGCCTAATCTTCGCCGATCTGCAATCAGGCAAGGTGTTTTTCATTAATTCGTCATACTTGCCACTAAATGCATTTACTTTTGAAGTTACGTCCTGCTGAGCTTTAATCTCAAGCCCTTTTCTTTCCAGCTCAGCTTCTTTTGCTTTGGAACTAATCAGATCGAAATCCTTCTGGAAACACTCTAACTTTGACTCGATCTCTAACAACCGATTCAAGCTTGCCACTTCTTCTCTAAGCTGCAATATTTTATCATCAATATCATTTAGGCTTTCAACATCAATAATCTCATCAACTCGCCCAAGTATATCCTTCAGCTTGTCACGCAACACCACAGTTTTCTTCTCTACCGATTCGATTTCTTTCTTTACTTCTTGAACTTCAGCATCACAATCATCATATGCGGTTTTAATTGTTGATAGCGCCTTAAGCTTCGTCTTTAGAATATCCTTATACTCTTTTGACGTATAAAAAAATCTTTCATATTGCTCTTCTTCAATAGAAGCACCGCAAACACAATGACCTTCCATACGATCCACATGGCTTAAGCAATATGGGCACGTATCTGATGTAAAAAGATTTAGTTGATCGTGGGAAAATATTACTTTTTCAATTCGTTTGATTTCTGAAGCAGCCTCATTTCTAACTACATTCAACTTATATCTCTCATCAAGAGTAGAAATTAAAACCTCCTTTAATCGGCTTAGCTTCAGCTCACATTCAATTAATTCAGACTTACATGACTCTATATCTTGGTTGATTGTGTTTGTCCCAAGCCTATTACGTTTAAATGCTTGCCTAGCTTCATGAAGCTTGTCTATCTGCTGCTCCTTGTCAGAAATATCTTTCTGCAAAAAGCTAACATTTTTTGCCTCGCCGTTTTCCCGCATCTTATCGGCTAATCGCGTATACTCGTTCACCACTTCCTTAGCTAAACCCTTTTCTCTCGTTAGCTTCTTTTCCTCGACAATAGAGTCGTAGTACTCAGAATATGCCTTGCCGACCAAGAGCTCGAAAATAGCTTTTCTAACCAACTCAGAATCAGAAACATATATTGAGTTCGTGTCTGGCTTTTTATAAATACTTTCAGGGTTCGGTTGTTGATCGTGATAAATCAACCGCATCAAATCTGATATATTTATCTTAAATGTATTATATCCATGGAAAAGTTCAACTACAGATATTTCCAGCTTTCCAAGAATCCAGTCGGAAAAAATGTACGCATCCTTGCTTCTATTAACAGGATATATTTCAGTTTTATCTTCCGAAAGTACATACCTTACCTTCTCTTCAAGCAAGGTCTTTTTATCTTCCGAGTATATTTCTTCAGTCACCCGCCTATAGGGGATTATAGTTATTTCATTATCCCCAAAGTAGCGTCTCAATAAATAGCTTCCATCATTGATCGAGATATAAAGATCGACATAATTGTTACTATCTGATGTTATTTCATCGTGACGTTTATCGTTATTTCTTCTAAATATTGGAACCTCACCACCCAATGCAAAATAAATTAAATTGCAAAATGTACTTTTTCCCGTCCCATTATCACCCTCAACTAATATGATGTTTTTATCGAACTCTTTAGACTCAAAATAATATTTAGATCCCTCATACACAACCTTATTGACTCGCATCAGACCCATGTTCTAACCCCGTTTTCAACATAAATTTTATTTAACATGGTATCCAGAGTTAATGATGCCAACCGCCCTACCTTCTTTGATACATTTTTTATATTCTTACATTCCGAATCGAAGACGTTGTTGCTCAAAAAGTCATCAGGCAAGTTTTGCTTAGCCAAAGTCACATCAATTTCTTGAGCCTTGCCTCTATTCAGCTTTACATAGCCTCTCTTCTCAAGCACAAATAATAACTTAAGTATTTCACTTCTACGAGTTAATCCATTGGAATAGCTATCAAGCAAACATTCATAGTCTTTAGGATTCAATTCCCTTTCAGAAGAATTAGAAATCAAATAGACTATCTTATCGTCATTGATAATGTCAGTTAAAAATGCCAACTTTCTATAGTCTCGAAAGTATTTTCCATCTCGGCAACCTAAATTATCCAGAATAACAAAAACGGAGTAGCAGTATAGATAAAAATCTTCACCGCTTAGGTACATTAGCCTTTTCTTTTTGCTTGGCTCACTCATCGCTACACTCATCAAAAGCTAAAAAACATTCATCAAAAAGATTCCAAATAACTCCCTCTATTGTTTTATCATTGGAAATCGTATATTTATAATCAGCTTTTAACTTAGAAATATCGTCTACAGCTTTAGATACAAGGACTTTAAGAACTGCATCTAAATCATCCCCGCTTCCAGGCGCTTCATATCTATCATTTGAAAAATATTCCTCACAAGCTTCAAAAACACGATACTTCAAAGACAAGAAAGACTTGTCTGCCTCTCGCTCTTCATACTTAGATCCACTTGCTTTCCTTGCCAACAGTTTGATTCGACGATCTGAAATATCCTCTATTACTGAAAGCACCTTTTGTTTCAGGTTTCGCTTGTCGGTCACATCCTTTTCTAACTCAGCAATATAGCGCCATGTAGGATCAATGCTTTCATCCGGGATTTGAGACTCTGCTTCTTTAAAAATTAGTTTCACATCTGAGCTATGAACCAATTTATCAACTAAATTTTTACTATTTTGTCTTTCACTCAACTTATCCATTAGCAAGCAAAATATTATGTTTTCTTTGCCTATGTGCGCATTATTATGAAGGGGTGAGGTCTCAATATTTTTCAAAACCGTCTGCTTGAGTGCATCCTCATCTTCCTGACCGAAATACCACGATATTTTGCTCAAAAACTCCTTAAATCTATCAATAGCTAGACCTTGAAGTGTTTCCAAGTTCCCTGATTTGCATTTATCTTTATATTGCGACGCGTACTCTTCAACAAGAACGTCTTTTACTAAACCAACCACCTCGTCTGAAGCATCACCTAACGACTGAAGAATTTCTAATATTGGTTTATCGGGAAGAGTTATTTCTTGACCGCTATCGAGTTTTGATTTTCTCTCTTTCCCAATATTTCTTGTTGTATAAAAGCCCAAGTAAACCTTATCACTGGTGCGAAACTGGTCCACATAAATATCAAAAAAACTGACTAAGGTATTGATAACCGGCGGACTGAAGATTGTAAAATTCCCATTCAAATCATAATTCTTGTCCTCTTCAAAATAATTGCTAACTTCCCCAGCGACGATAGTCTGATGCGAGACATCTTCAAGATTTTCAACCGCAGTAAAAAATACAGTGTTTGTATCCTGGCTAATTGTCTTAAGCATCAGCTTTATCGCCCTTATGAGCTGTAATCTAAAGCCTTTTCCAGAGTCCCCAGCTTCCCTATCAATAGTCTCTGCTATCATACAAAAATATCGCCGCCTTTTATTTTGAACAAGGCACACAAACAGCCTTTAAAAGTTAACGTCAGAGCGCACCGGCGCACATTAGTGCGTCCGAGTGGCGCGGCTTGTTATACAATATACCACCATTCCTTTTTTGGATTCCAAGCGTAGTCATAATAACTACTAACTTTTTCGCCCATGATTGCATACGAATAACCAGCCCTCAATTTGTATTTTTCGAGATTTTTTATTACAGCTGCTGGAATGCCGTTCTCACGAAAATAAACCAATGTAGGAAAATCCCGTGTTCTGCTATCATTTGGACCAATATTCATACTGTTTGAAAACAAACTTGGAATTCTGATAACCTCACTATCGCTTACCAAAGATAGCTCTAGATTGAGCCCGCGGCATTCGTTTTGGCTCAAATTTGCATACTGCAAGACAGTTTGGTGAACGTTTACACTCGTTCCTTCGAGGGTTCGTCGGTCGTTGTGTACTTGCAAGAGGAGCTTCGGTTTCTGAGATTCTTTAAATACTGATAAATTCACAAAATACCCGTACACAACAAACACCGCCGAGACCAAGCCACCTAAAGCGGTAACAATATAGACTATAATTGTAGTTTTATCCGCGGCATCAAAACTCTGACTTGCAACCCAAAATATAGCCATCGTTGCTACTACAAATAAAATAGCGGAAAGAATAATAGGTAATTTCATATCTTCCTTTCGTGTAGTTGTTATTAGATTACATGGTTTGATATCGGATGAACGCGTATGCTGCCTTTGCCCATGGCCGCTTTGGGTCGTCTGCACTAAGATTTCACCCAATTAATTCCAAAGGTAAATTAACGAATAAAGCTGCCTTTATCTGACAAAGCACGCTACCGCCCGGGGATGACATCCTTTCCCTGCGACAGCCCTGTCTGCGTTGTACCTACCTGTTCTATCGGCGGTCGTCTCGGCGACCTTAACCCGAGTAAACAAAACCCTGTAACGAAATGCAAAGAAAACGGGCTTACCAAATGGTAAGCCCTTGATCTCGGTCAGCCTAGCCGCGTCAGGCGTTCTGCCTAGGCCTGCCTCACTCCCACTCGATCGTTGCGGGAGGCTTGCTGCTGACGTCATACGTCACGCGGGAGACGCCGCGGATCTCGTTGATGATGCGGTTGGAGACCTTTTCAAGCAGCTCATACGGCAGGTGCGCCCAGCGTGCGGTCATGAAGTCGATGGTTTCCACGGCGCGCAGGGCGATGACCCATTCGTAGCGGCGGCCGTCGCCGACCACGCCGACTGACTTGACCGGCAGGAACACGGCGAAGGCTTGGCTGGTCTTGTGGTACCAGTCGGCGTTGTGCAGTTCTTCGATGAAGATGGCGTCGGCTTCGCGCAGGATGTCGGCATACTCCTTCTTCACTTCGCCGAGGATGCGCACGCCCAGACCCGGCCCCGGGAAGGGGTGGCGGTACACCATGTCGTAGGGCAGGCCGAGTTCCAGGCCGAGCTTGCGCACTTCGTCCTTGAACAGTTCGCGCAGCGGTTCGACCAGTTGCAGCTTCATGGTCTCGGGCAGGCCGCCGACGTTGTGGTGCGACTTGATCACGTGGGCCTTGCCGGTCTTGCTGGCGGCGGATTCGATCACGTCGGGGTAGATGGTGCCCTGGGCCAGGAAGTCGACGCCCTCGATCTTGCTGGCCTCTTCATCGAACACGTCGATGAAGGTGTTGCCGATGATCTTGCGCTTGGTTTCCGGGTCATTCTCGCCTTCGAGCTTGCCGAGGAACAGCTCTTCGGCGTCCACGCGGATCACCTTCACGCCCATGTGGCGGGCGAAGGTTTCCATCACCTGGTCGCCTTCGTTCTTGCGCAGCAGGCCGTTATCGACGAACACGCAGGTCAGCTGGTCGCCGATGGCCTTGTGCAGCAGCGCCGCCACCACCGAGGAGTCCACGCCGCCGGAGAGGCCGAGCAGCACGTGGCGATCGCCCACCTGGTCGCGCACGCGGGCGATCTGATCTTCGATGATGCGCGCCGGGGTCCAGAGTTTCTCGGCGCCACAGATGCCGACCACGAAGTGCTCGAGGATACGCATGCCTTGCAGGGTGTGGGTAACCTCGGGGTGGAACTGTACGGCGTAGAAGCGCTTCTCGGGCCAGGTCATGGCGGCGATGGGGCAGCTGGGGGTGGAGGCGGTCACGGTGAAGGGCTCCGGCGCGCGGGCCACCTTGTCGCCGTGGCTCATCCACACGTCGAGCAGCGCCTTGCCGTCGTGGTCCACGTGGTCCTTGATGTCGCGGAACAGGTCGTCGTCGCTGTCGACCTTGACTTGGGCGTAGCCGAATTCCTGCTTGTTGGAGCCCTCCACGGCGCCGCCGAGCTGCACCGCCATGGTTTGCATGCCGTAGCAGATGCCCAGCACCGGCAGGCCCATCTCGAACACGCACTCCGGCGCACGGGGCGAACCCGCCGTCACGGTGGATTCCGGGCCGCCGGAGAGGATGATGCCGTTGGGGGCGTATTCGCGGATCTCTTCCTCGGTGATATCGAAGGCGCGCACTTCGGAGTACACGCCGATCTCGCGCACGCGGCGGGCGATCAGTTGGGTGTACTGGGAGCCGAAGTCGAGGATGAGGATCTTGTGGGCGTGAATGTCGGTCATCGGGTCGTCTCTACTGGCAGCGTATGGCGGCGGGCCAAGGGCAAGGCGTCTGAAAAGCGTGCGGCGGGATGAGTCCCGCCGCGTTTGTTTCTTTCGAGCTGGCGGTTATCCAGCTCGGTAGTTCGGCGCTTCTTTCGTAATCTGTACGTCGTGAACGTGCGATTCGGCGAAGCCGGCGCCGGTGATCTGCACGAACTCCGGCTTGGTGCGCATCTCCTGGATGTTGTTGCAGCCGGTGTAGCCCATGGAGGCGCGCAGGCCGCCCATCAGCTGGTGGACGATGGCGCTCATCACGCCCTTGTAGGGCACGCGGCCTTCGATGCCTTCCGGCACCAGCTTCTCGGCGCCGGCGTCCTTGTCCTGGAAGTAGCGGTCGGCGCTGCCCTGGCTCTGGGCCATGGCGCCCATGGAGCCCATGCCGCGGTAGGCCTTGTAGGTACGGCCCTGGAACAGCTCGACTTCACCCGGGGCTTCCTCGGTGCCGGCCAGCAGGCCGCCCACCATGATCGCGCTGGCACCGGCGGCAATCGCCTTGGCCAGGTCACCAGAGAAGCGCACGCCGCCGTCGGCGATCAGCGGGATGTCGAACTCCTTGAGCGCTTCGGCGACGTTGGACACCGCGGTGATCTGCGGCACGCCCACGCCTGCCACCACGCGGGTGGTGCAGATGGAGCCGGGGCCGATGCCCACTTTGACGCCATCGGCGCCGGCTTCAGCCAGGGCGCGGGCGGCGGCGGCGGTGGCGATGTTGCCGCCGATCACCTGGATCTGCGGGAAGTGCTCCTTGACCCAGGCCACGCGGTCGATCACGCCCTTGGAGTGGCCGTGGGCGGTATCGACGATCACCACGTCGACCCCGGCCTCTACCAGCGCGGCCACACGATCGGGGGTTTCCGGACCGGTGCCCACGGCGGCGCCCACCAGCAGGCGGCCGTCGGCGTCCTTGGCGGCGTTGGGGAAGGTGCGCGCCTTCTCGATGTCCTGGAAGGTGACCAGGCCGCGCAGGTGGAAGGCATCGTCCACTACCAGCATCTTCTCGACCCGGTGCTCCTGCATCTTGGCCTTGATCACGTCGAGGCCGGTGCCCTCGGACACCGTCACCAGCCGCTCACGCGGGGTCATGATGTCGGAGACGCTGTCGCCGTGGTTGGGCTGGAAGCGCATGTCGCGCTCGGTCACGATCCCCACCAGGGTTTCGCCCTCTACCACCGGAAAGCCGGAGAAGCCGTATTCCTGCGCCATGGCGAGCAGGTCTTCGAGCTTGGCCTTGGGCCCGACGGTCACCGGGTCCTTGACGATCACGCTCTCGTGCTTCTTCACCTTGCGCACTTCGGAGGCCTGAGCGGTCACGCTCATGTTCTTGTGGATGATGCCGATGCCGCCTTCCTGGGCCATGGCGATGGCCAGGCGGGCTTCGGTCACGGTATCCATGGCGGCGGAGACGAGGGGGATGTTGAGGTAGAGGTCGCGAGTCAGGCGGGTCCGCAGGCTGACGTCCTTGGGCAGGACTTCCGAGTAGCCGGGTAGGAGTAATACGTCGTCGAACGTAAGAGCTTCTTGGGCCATACGTAGCATAGTCGGCAACACCCAGTGCTGGTGGGGGAGGGGAAAAGTTAATCGACCATTATAGCGCTCGGGCCAAGGCGCGGGCAATGCGAGTCCGGGCTTCGACAGAGCTGCCGCCCATCCCTGTCACTGCCTCCATCGCTCCGCCCTATCGCCATTTCCTAATTACTCTTCGACACAGTCCGACACCGACTTTAACTTACAGCGGCAAGAACGTGATCTAGGTTGAGAAGTGCACGACGGGTCCACTCAAGGAAAGGAGTGACGCAAGATGAATTGGGATCAGATCGAAGGCAAATGGAAGGAAGTAAAAGGTAAGGCCCGCACCAGTTGGGGTGAGCTTACCGATGATGAGCTGGATCAAGTCGGCGGCAAGAAGGATGAGCTGATCGGGAAGATCCAGAAGCGCTATGGCCTGGAGCGCGAGGAAGCAGAACGCCAGGTCGACGACTGGGCAAACAAGCTCTGAAGAAACAAGCTATTACGCTTGCGCAGCCAAAGCAATCCAAGGTCTAAGGACAGGTCAAGGAGAGTAATCATGCAGAAGCGTGCACTGACTATCGCGGTAGCGGCCATTGCCGGTGGCCTCGCCTTCGGAACCCAAGCCGTTGCACAGGACGACCCGCAAGCGGCACAGGGCCTCTACTCCGCCGATGACATCATCGGTGCCGACGTCTACCACGTGGATGATACCGATGAAGAAGTCGGCAACGTCGAGAACATCCTGCTGGATGACGACGGTCAGGTTGCCGCTCTGGTCGTCAGCGCCGGTGGCTTCTGGGGCATGGGCGGCGACGACGTTGTCGTGGGCATCGAGCACTTCACCATGGAAACCGACCGCGACGATGACGGCATCTTCGGTCAGGACCAGGTGACCCATCGCATTCTGGTCGATGCCACCGAGGATGAGCTCGAGAACTTCCCCGAGTATGACGAGCAGTGGTTCGGCGACGAGCAGGACCGCCGCAACCAGGAGCGCGGCGACCAGGAGGATGGCGTGTGGCAGACCACCGGCACCGCGGGCACCGGTGCCGTGGGCGACGATGGCGACACTGCCTTCCGCGACGGTGAGGCCGATGGCGACACCGTGGGTGCTACCGATGGCGTCGATGAGGATCGCACTGATCGTGACGATGCCGACGACGATGCCGAGTACACCGATGAGGACATCGCCGACGACTTCGATTGATAGCCGTTCGAACGAAGCAACCCTCCCATGACGCAACCTTGCGCCGGGCTCGCCCCGGCGCTTTTTCGTGGTTGCTCGGGCATGCCAGGGCGAAACCATCGTGCTAGCCTGTGGGGCTCTTGTCAGGTCCTGGAAGTCCACCCATGCCGCCGCCCACCGATAACGCCCTTTCCGTCAGCGAAGTGAATCGCCGCGCCCGGCTGCTGCTGGAGCAGGGCATCGGTGAGGTATGGGTCGAGGGCGAGCTCTCGGGCGTGTCGCGTCCGGCCTCGGGGCACCTCTACTTCACTCTCAAGGACGCCTCGGCTCAGCTGCGCTGTGCGCTGTTTCGCAACCGCGCCCGCTTCGTGGCGGCCCCCATGCGCGACGGCGACCGCGTGCGGGTGCGCGGCCGGGTGTCGCTGTTCGAGCCGCGAGGCGATTACCAGCTGATTGCCGAGGCGGTACAGCTGGCCGGTGAAGGCGAGCTGCTGGCGGCGCTCGAACGGCTCAAGCAGCGCCTCTCTGCCGAAGGCGTGTTCGCCAACTCGCGCCCCCTGCCCTGCCCGCCTCGCCACCTGCTGGTGCTCACATCGCCCAGCGGCGCGGCGATCCGCGACGTATTGGCGGTGCTCAAGGCGCGTTGGCCGCTGGCCAGGGTCACGCTGATCGCCGTGCCGGTGCAGGGTCGCGAGGCCGCGCCAGCGCTGATCGCCGCCCTTGGCCTGCTCAATCGCCAGCAGGCGCTGGACCCTGAGCAGGATGTGGTCTTGATGACGCGTGGCGGAGGTAGCCTGGAGGATCTGTGGGCATTCAACGACGAGCACCTGGCCCGGGCGATCTTTCACTCGCGTCTGCCGGTGATGTCGGCGGTTGGCCACGAGGTAGACGTGACCCTGTCGGACCTGGCCGCCGACGTGCGCGCGCCCACGCCTTCGGCTGCCGCCGAGATGCTGGTGCCGGACAGGCGCGACCTGGCGCGCCGCCTGACGGGACTCGAGAGCCAGCTCCAGCGTTGCGCCCAGGCCCGCCTCGAGCGCGAGGCACAGCGGCTCGACCACCTGCGCGCCCGGCTGCGTCATCCCGGCGAGGTGCTGGCGCAGCACCGTCGTACCCTGGGCGAGCTGGATGCCCGCCTGCAGCGTGCCATGCGTGCACGGCTCGCGGTCGAGCGCCAGCAGCTGACCCACCTGCAGCGACGCACCAGCGCCTGCCACCCGCGGCGCGAGGTCGAGCGCGCCGAGCAGCGCCTGGCCAGTCTCCGGGCCCGGCTCGAGCAGGCGACGCAGCGTGAGCTTGCCCGGCAGCGCGAGCGCCTGGGCGGCTTGGCGCGCCAGCTGCAGGCGGTGAGCCCGCTGGCCGTGCTGGGGCGCGGCTATGCCATCCTGCAGAATGACGAGGGCGCTGTGATACGCCGGGCAAGCGATACTCAGCCCGGCCAGACGTTGACCGCGCGGCTCGGTGAAGGCCGGCTGAAGGTGGAGGTGAAGCGCCGCCTGAAGTGAAGAAAAAAGCTGACGAAAAAGGCTGACGAAAGCGCCCGATGCGGCAGGCATCGGGCGCTCTCTTTCAAGTATCGAAGTCAGGCATCGAAGCCGGCTTCAGTCGGGCTTGAAGGTACTCGGCTCAAGCTCGTGGCGCGACAGCAGCTTGTAGAAATCGGTGCGGTTGCGCCCGGCGATGCGCGCGGCCTGGGTCACGTTGCCTTCGGTGATCTTGAGCACCTTGACCAGATAGCTGCGCTCGAAGCCGGCGCGGGCATCGTTGAAGGTGGGCAGCGCACTGTCCTCGGCGGCCAGCGCCTGAGCGACCAGCGCCTCGGGGATCATCGGTGAGCGGGTCAGCGCCACGCACTGCTCCACCACGTTGACCAGCTGCCGCACGTTGCCCGGCCAGGCGCTGGTGGCCAACAGGTTGAGCGCCTCCGGCGAGAACCCCTTGACGAACGGCTTGTGCCGCTCCGCCGCCTGGGCCACCAGGTGGCGCGCCAGCAGCGGCACGTCCTCGGCGCGGTCCTTCAGCGCCGGCAGCTTGAGGTTGACCACGTTGAGGCGGTAGAAGAAGTCCTCGCGGAACTCGCCCTGGTGCATCGCCTGGCTGAGGTCGCGGTGGGTGGCGGAAAGAATGCGCACGTTGACCGGAATCGACTGAGTCGAGCCCAGCGGGCGGATCTGGCGCTCCTGCAGCGCGCGCAGCAGCTTGACCTGCAGCGGCAGCGGCATGTCGCCGATCTCGTCGAGGAACAGGGTGCCGCCCTCGGCAGCCTGGAACAGCCCCTTGTGGTCGCTGACCGCGCCGGTGAAGGCACCCTTGGCGTGACCGAACAGCTCGCTTTCCAGCAGTTGCTCGGGCAACGCGCCGCAGTTGATCGCCACGAACGGCTTGCTGGCTCGCGGGCTGGCATCGTGAATGGCGCGCGCCAGCAGCTCCTTGCCCGAGCCGGAAGGGCCGGTGATCAGCACGCTGACGTCGGACGATGCCACCATGCGTGCCTGCTCCAGCACCCGCTCCATCTCCGGGCTGCGAGTGATGATGCTGGCTCGCCAGGCATCGACCTCGCCGCTGCTGCCGGTTGGCATGTGGGCGAGCGCCTCGTCGATGGCACGGAACAGTTCGTCGCGGTCCACGGGCTTGGTGAGGAAGCTGAACACCCCTTGCTGGGTAGCGCTGACCGCATCCGGAATGGAGCCGTGAGCAGTCAGGATGATGACCGGCAGGCCCGGCACTTCGCGCTGTATCGCCTGGAACAGCGCCATGCCGTCCATCTCGTCCATGCGCAGGTCGGAGAGCACGATATCGGGCTGCTCCGCCTCCAGCTTGCGCAACGCCTCCGAGCCACTCTCGGCCGTGGTGACCCGGTAGCCTCGGCTCTCCAGGCGCATGCCCAGCAGACGCAACAGGCTGACATCGTCATCGACCAGCAAAACGTGGGCATTGGTTGCCTTCGCGCCCGAGGTGCGTCCCGCTGACCTGCGAGCCTCGTTCTTGCGTGTTTCGGTCAGGCGTGCCGCTTCCATCACGTCTTTTTCTCCCCATTCGCTCAGGGCGATTGTTGTCTCAAGTTCATGTTCTGCTCAATGGCGGACAGCGCCTCGAGCTTTTCGGAGAGTTCGCTGTTTTCCTGCTGCAGGGCTGCCACCCGAGCGCTTGCATCGGCGCTCTGGCGGGCCAGCGAACGCCGCCCTTCGACTTCATTGCGCCAATAGCGAAGCAGTAGCTGAAGGTCGGCCGGCGCTGCTGGCGCATGGGTCTGGTAGAGCTCGGAGGCCTCGCGCCATTGGCGTTCGCTGCCCCAGGCCAAGGCCACGGCACGCGCCAACTCGCGCTCGGCCTCGCTCCGGCTGTAATCGTTGCTGAGCTCATCCAGGGTATCGCGGCGCCATTGGCTGTCACCGCGCTGGGATTCCAGGCCGAATGCCACCCAACTGGGCAGCAGACAGGCGTTGTCCTCAAAGCTTGGCTCCACTTCATGGCAGGCTTGCGCAGGCGGCTCCGGTTCTTCCGGTTCGGTCATGCCCATCTGTTCGGGCAGGTACTGGCAGCCGCCCAGCACCACCGCCAAGCCACTTGCGTAGAGGCACACTCTTGCCTTCTTCATTCTCCGCTCCTTGCGCATATGCCCGTTCCAGCGGGCTCCGTTTTTTCTTTTGTCAAAGGAACCGACTGACGCGGCAACGTCAGCCGGAAGCACACATCGAAATCCTTGTCTTCGACCAGAGCCAGGCCGCCGCGCTGGATGCGGGCACAGTCGGCAGCCACCGAGAGGCCGATTCCCGACCCCTTGAGCGGCCCCTTGCGCCGTGAACGGCCCTGATAGAAGGGTTCGAACAGCATCGGGCGGTCGTACTCGGCGATGGGCTCACCGGTATTCGCCACATCGAGGATCAGGTGCTCGCGCCCGGCATGGGCGCGAATCGTCAAGTCGCCGCCATCCTCTCCATAGGCGATGGCGTTGGAAACCAGGTTGTCGAGGATGCGCCCGACGGCGTTGCGATCCACCACCCACTCCAGCGGGCCGTCAAACGCCGTGACCCGCATGCCCTTGTGTTCCAGTGCCAGCCGGTGCTTGGCCAGGGTGGTCTTGACCAGCGTTGCCAGGTCCACCTGCTCGAGGATGATGCGCTGGTTGTGTTGCAGCAGGTTATAGTCGAGCAGCTGCTCGATCAGGCGCTGCAGCTCGCTGCCGCTGGCGTCGATCAAGGTGAGAATCTCGCGCTGGCGGGGCGTCATCTCCCCGGCCACGCCATCGGCCAACAGGGCCGAGCCTTCCCGCACGCTGGCCAGCGGGGTCTTGAGCTCATGCGACATGTGGCGCAGGAACTGCTGTTTCTGCGCCTCGAGATCGCTGAGGCGGGTCGAGAGCCAGTCGAGCCTGTCACCGAGCTGAACCAGTTCGGCAGGCCCCTGGATGGTGTCGCGGTCGTTGGTCTCGATACCGCTGCCCAGGCTCAGGATACGTCGCTCGAGCTGGCGTACGGGGCGAATGATCAGCCAGCTGAACAGCAGCATCAGCAGCAGGCTTGCTGAGACCAGCGCGGTGGTCTGCAGCCATAGCCGCGACTGCACCGCATCCGCCCTGGCGCTGATCATCTCGATACTGGCGTCGATCTGGCGGCTGGTGGCCTGCCGCATCGCTTCGGTGTGTTCGGCGAACGGAACGAACAGCGCCAGCCACACCTCGAGCGCCTCGGGCTCGAGATTGGGCAGATGGGAAAGCAGCATCAGCTGCTCCTCGAGAGCGATGACATCCGAATCGCCCGGCAGGAAGCGGCGCTGTTGAGACAGCAGCTCCTGGAATTCGGCGTGCCGCTCGGCATAGAGGTCGAGCAGACTGTCCTGCTCGAGCACCGCATACTGGCGGGCACTACGCTCCATCTCGACGGCAAGATTGCTCATGACCCTGGCCCGACGGCTCTCTTCCACCGCCTGGCGGGCGCTGACATCAGCCAGCCGAGACAATTCGGACAAGGCCTGGCCCGCCTGGTACATGAGGACACCCAAGGGCAACATGACGACCAGGAAAGCGAGAAGCACGAGCTGCAGCAATGAGCGCGGACGCCAGCGGCGCGAGACCCTTTTGGTCATGACCATTGTTCTATTCAGGAGAAGGTAAGGAACCACCATGGCACATTCCTGAAGGATAACAGAGTTCCGCGCTCGACTACCGCCCCTTGGGCGTAACCCCTCGTGAAAAAAAGAGGGCCGGCTGGTGCCGGCCCAAGTACGCAGGGAACTGAAGGGGTAGAAAATATAGGCATTGATCGCCTGGCCGAGCCATGTCCCATACTTTCCGTGGGCCCTAAGGCCCCGAAGCCCCTCTCCGACCTTGTTTGCCACCAGGAGCAGTCGGTTCGGGCGAGCGGCAAGCCGCTCTGCTTCGTTCCTTGGCGCCACCGCGACGAAGCTTCGTCAGCGCTGGCCCGAAATTCGATCCCCCGAAGGGGGATGAGGCATCCTAGCCAAGGGCATCCTTGCCCACTTGGTACCATTCCATGCCTGTCGGCGGTACCCGTCTCATCGCAACCTAAGTTACACATCGCGGAGCGAACGCCAATCGTCTCGATGCTCGGGTCGCACAGGGCATGGGGGGGTGGTGTTCCCCGAGCCTCTCGACGATCCGAGGTGATTCGAGCCGTTTGAATCACCTCTTCGTTGCTCACCTTGAGTAGTGCCAGTTACGTGCCAAAAATTTCAACTCATCATATTTTTCAAAAGCTTAAGTAAAGAAAAAAGTTGGCATGGGGCGCGCCGCAGAAAATTTCGAGGAAATGGGGGGCTTATCGAGCCCTGATTCGTCACCCTTTGGCGACACCGATCTATACCGGCCAAAGAAAGAAAAATGAAAACAGGAACTTACAATGTTGCCTTTTGGAGACAAGCTTTCGACCCATGTTGCCCCAGAGCGACAGCCGCCGCTCCAAGGGTTGTTCCCGAGCGGCGGCAGGCCTCTCCGAGGCCCTTCCTGTCAGGGTTTCGGATGAGCCCCGGGAGGGGTCAGGAGAGAGACTTGGTGAGGATCTTCGACTTCCGGGCGTGGTTGTAGGTATCTCGCTTCAGCATCGGCAAAGCCTCGATGTCCGAGGCACGAAAGCCATGTTCCACGAACCAGTGGGCCGTGTGCGTGGTCAGCACGAACAACGCATTCAGCCCCAGTCGCCGCGCCCGGCGTTCGATGCCGGTGAGCAGCAGCGAGCCGCGTGCTCCGCCCCGGTAATCGGTATGGATCGCCAGACATGCCAGCTCGCCCATGTCGGCATCGGCGAAGCGATGCAGCGCGGCACAGCCGATGATCATGCCGTCACGCTCTATCACCAGGTAGTCGTCGATCTCGTGCTCGAGTCGCTCGCGGGAACGCGGTACCAGCATGCCGCGCCGCTCCAGCGGCTCGAGCAGTTCGAGCAGGCCGCCAATGTCCTCGAGCCCGGCCGGGCGTAGCTGCTCGTAGCGATGCCGGGTGATCATGGTGCCCACGCCATCGCGGGTGAACAGCTCGCCCAGCAGCGCATCGTGATCGTGCCAGGAGAGCAGGTGCGTACGGGCCACGCCGTTGCGAGCGGCAGCGGATGCCGCAGCGATATGACGCGCCTGCTCGCTGCCCGGCTCGGCGTGGCTCAACAGCGGCTCGGCTTCGTCGGGGCTCAACTGGCGCTGCAGGGCGCCGTTCTCGTCGTAGAGCCCAGGCGCCTCGCCCATCAGAATCAGCTTGTCGGCAGCCAGCGCCATGGCCGCATGCTGGGCCACCTCGGCGGCGTCAAGGTCGAACACTTCGCCGGTACTGGAGAAGCCCAGCGGCGGCAGCAGCACCAGCGAGCCACGATCGAGCAGCCCCTGCACTGCCGAGACCCGTACCCGGCGCACCTCGCCGCTGTGGTCATAGTCGATGCCCTGGCGCACGCCCAGCGGCTTGGCCATCACCAGGTTGCCCGAGACGGCCGTCAGCTCGACCCCGTGCAGCGGGGTATTGGGCAGCCCCAGCGACAGCCGCGCCTCGAGCCACAGGCGCTGTTCGGCGGCGACCCGCTCGACGCAGGCCATGATCGCCTCGTCGGCGACCCAGCGCCCTTCGTGCCTGCGCGGCACGATGCCGGCCACGTCCAGCGCCTGCTCCACCTGGGGGCGAATGCCGAACACCACCACCAGCCGCACGCCGAGGGTGTGCAGCAACGCCAGGTCCTGGATCAACTGCTCGCCTCGTCCTCGCGCCATGGCCTCGCCCTCGATCAGGATCACGAAGGTTCGGCCCCGATGCGCATTGATGTAGGGGGAGGAATTACGGAACCAGTCGACAAAGGGGAAACGAGTATCCAAGGCCGCTCTCCGGCAGCAGGTGAAAAAGGAGGGGTATAGCTCGACTATACCAGAGCGACGAAAACGGCGGCACCACTGCGGTGCCGCCGTCTCCGGGTCCTGCCCTCAGGGGTCAGCCAAAGATGGCCTTGAACATGAAGAAGAACACGATCGCCAGTCCCGCGCCGGCCGGCAGGGTGATCAGCCACGACATCACGATGGTGCCGATCACGCGCAGGTTCAGCGCTGCCATGCCGCGGGCCAGGCCGACCCCGAGCACCGCCCCCACCAGGGTGTGGGTCGTGGAGATCGGCAGGCCGGTGCCCGAGGCCAGCACCACGGTAGAGGCCGCCGCCAGGGTGGCGGCAAAGCCGCGGCTGGGGGTCAGCTCGGTGATGCCGGTGCCCACGGTGGCGATCACCTTGTGGCCGTAGGTGACCAGGCCCACCACGATGCCGCCGCCGCCGAGTACCAGCACCCACCAGGGCACCAGCGCCGCGGCATCTATCGTGCCTTCACTGCGCACCACGCTGATCACCGCCGCCAGGGGGCCGACGGCATTGGCCACGTCGTTGGAGCCATGAGCAAAGGCCATGGCACAGGCAGTGAAGATCATCAGCACGCCGAACACCCGCTCGACGCTGCCGTAGCCGAACTGGTCGCCGAGGCGTCGCTCGCCCTTGACGCGGTTCTCCAGCACGATGCCGATGCCCATGACGCCGATGCCCAGCAGCACCGAGAGCAGGAAGCTCTGGCCAAAGGTGAAGTCGAGCCCGACATGGGTCAGCCCCTTGGTCAGGGTCACCATGGAGATGATGAAACCGACCAGGAAGATATAGAAAGGCACGGTACGCTTGGCCGCGGCGAAGGGATCCTTGGCCTCGAAGATCAGGTGCTGTACCGACTTGAACAGCAGGAACGAGATGGCGCCCGCCAGCAGCGGTGAGATGACCCAGCTGGATGCGATGATGCCGACTCGATTCCAGGCCACGGCCTCCATGCCCAGCCCCACCGCGCCGAAGCCGACGATGGCACCGACGATGGAGTGGGTGGTGGAAACCGGCCAGCCCTTGGCCGAGGCGATCAGCAGCCAGAGTGCCGCCGCCAGCAGCGCCGAGAGCATGCCGTAGACAAGCAGTTCGGGGTTGGCCTGCAACAGGTCGGGGTCGACGATCCCCCCGCGAATGGTCGCGGTGACCTCGCCGCCGGCCAGCCAGGCGCCAAGGAATTCGAAGATGACGGCGATGATGATCGCCTGCTTGATGGTAATGGCCTTGGAGCCTACCGAGGTCCCCATGGCATTGGCGACATCGTTGGCGCCGACGCCCCAGGCCATGAAGAAGCCGAAGAGACAGGCCAGGACGATGAAGACGAAGCCATACTGCGCAATGATCGACATAGGGGGTGGTTCCTATGTAGCTGTCGGGTGATGGGCATACCGCCCCGGGATCGCCGGTGGCAGTGTCCTACCGGGCAGTGAGGATCTGCAGTCGACTTCCGACGCGCTCGGCTCGATCGGAAAGCTCGCCGACCCAGTCGATGATCTTGTAGAGGAAGACCACGTCCACCGGCTTGAGGCGATCCTCGAGACCGAAGAGTTCGCGCCGGATGGCGATCTGCTGCTGGTCGGCCTGCTGCTCGAGGATGTGCAGCTCGCGGATCATGTTGAGCATCACATCGGAGGCATGGCGGCCGAAGCCCGATTCGAGCAGGTCCTGGAGCTCCTCGAGGGCTTGGCGCGCCTGGGCCACGCAGGCCACGGCGGTACGCATGTAGTCGCGCATGGGCTGGGCCAGCTCGGCGGGCACCTGCATGCGACGGCCCAGCATGATGCCGGTGATGTCGCGCACCTTGTTGGCGATCTTGTCCTGAACGGTGATCAGGTCGAGCAGGTCGGTGCGCGAGACGGGCAGGAACAGCGTGTTCGGCAGGTTGAGGCGAAGCTCGGTCTTGAGGTTGTCGGCCTCGTGTTCCAGCCGAGTGATGGTTTCGCGAACCTTGGCAGCTTCCTCCCAGTCGCCCGTGAGCGAGGCCTCGAAGAAGGGCAACAGCTGATCGGCACACTCGTTGGCCTTGGCGATATGCGCCAGCAGGGGCTGGAATGGCGAGCGTCCGAACATCGCCGAAAACGGATTGGGTTTGACCATGGCATGGATGCGCTTGTGAAATGGCGGCGCCAGTATAATGAACGGTGACCTGTCACGTCATTGAAATATTTACTCATCCGTTTGCACGGGCGGTTGGCGAGAACCACAAGGGGAGCAGGGAGAAGATGAGCCACGAGATCGAGATGAAGCTGGCCCTGGGGGAGTCGGGAGTGGAACGGCTGCTGCTTCACCCCTTGCTGCGCAATGGCGTCGATGGCGCCCATCATCTGGCCAATACCTACTACGACACCCCCGAAGGCGACCTCGAAACAGCACGGATGGCACTGCGCCTGCGCCGCCGCGACGGCAGCTGGGTGCAGACCCTCAAGACCAGCGGCGAGGGCAGCGGCGGCCTCAGCCACCGCGGCGAATGGGAGTGGCCGGTGGCGGGCGACGC
Source organism: Billgrantia kenyensis (assembly GCF_013697085.1). Classification (GTDB taxonomy): domain Bacteria; phylum Pseudomonadota; class Gammaproteobacteria; order Pseudomonadales; family Halomonadaceae; genus Halomonas; species Halomonas kenyensis. The sequence goes on along the minus strand of NZ_JACEFT010000029.1, from coordinate 1,682 downwards.
GCTCGACCGGGTCGGCTTGGCCGGACTGCCCCCCTTCGCCGAACTGGGCGGCGAGGTTCTGGAGCGCCTCGAGCCGCGCTTCTCCACCGACTTCGAACGCCGCCTGTGGCGGCTGGAACTGGCCGAGGCCACTATCGAGATCGCGCTGGACCAGGGTGAGATCCGTGCCGCTGGCCGACACGTACCGATCCGCGAGCTGGAACTCGAACTCAAGGACGGCGACCCGCGGGTGCTGTGGCAGCTGGCTCGGACTTTCGCCGAGACGGTACCCCTGCGCCCTGCCGATGCCAGCAAGGCCGTGCGCGGCAGCGCCCTGCTCAGCGGCCGCTGGACGCTGCCCGAGGCCACCGCGGCCAGCGAGCAGCTGCACCGCGCGCTGCTGGCACTGGATGCCTACCAGGATACCGGCGATGCTGAATTCCACAGGCAGGCCCAACAGGCCCTGCAGGCGATGGCCACAGCAGGCGACAGCGATGCCAGCCATCTCGCCGCCAGGCTGGCCTATCCGGACTGGCTCGATGTCGGCTTCGGCCGCACGGCGCTGCGCCTGGCGCAGCGGCTGACGGCATAGTGCAGCCCGAGCCAGGGTGGCGTGTGCCATGAGTAAAGCACAGCAAGGAGGTGCAGCATGAGCGAGCCATTCGGGCCTGCCGCCGAAGGGGTGCGCACGCGGCTGTTCCAGGTCATCTTCGAGTCCGACACGCCCCTGGCCAAGGGCTTCGATATCGTCCTGATCGCGATGATCCTGGCCAGCGTGCTGGTGGTGATGCTCGACTCGGTCAATCACCTGGGCGCCGCTTACGGCGAGTGGTTCTACTGGCTGGAGTGGGGCTTCACCCTCATCTTCACCATCGAGCTACTGGTGCGCATCTACATCCTCGACAAGCCGATGCGCTACCTGCGCAGCTTCTACGGCATGATCGACCTGGTGGCGATCCTACCCACCTGGCTGATGCTGCTGATTCCCGGCGCCCAGACCCTGGTCATCGTACGCCTGCTACGCGTGCTGCGTATCTTCCGCGTACTGCGCCTGATGCAGTTCGTCGGCGAAGGCCGCCTGCTGGTGGATGCGCTGGTGCGCAGCTGGCACCAGATCTTCCTGTTCCTGTTCACCGTCTTCCTGCTGGTGACCCTGTTCGCCGCCCTGGTCTACATGATCGAGCCCGACGAGGCCGGCTTCACCAGCATTCCCATTGCCGTCTACTGGGCCATCGTCACCCTGACCACGGTGGGCTATGGCGACATCGTGCCGATAACGCCGATGGGCCAGGCGATCTCGACTCTGGTGATGCTGATCGGCTACTCGATCATCGCCGTACCCACCGGGGTGTTCTCCGCCGAAGTGATCCGCTCGATCCGCGCCGACCGCTACTCCGACCAGGCCTGCCCCGGCTGTGGCCACGACCGCCACGAGAAGCGAGCGCGCTACTGCCTCAAGTGCGGCACCTGGCTGGACGAGGAGACGCCCGACCCCAACGCCCGTTAGGTACTCTTTCGCACGCTCTCAACAGACACTCGCACCACTGCTGCAATCACCACCAACTTAAGAATAATTAGGCAAGATCTTGCCCGCTGGGCAACTTCTTGCCCGCCCCGGGCAAGATCTTGCCTAATTCCACTTAGCTCCAACCGCATCAATTCCAGGCAACTTATTGTATTTATACTATTTACCTGATTCTGGC
>NZ_JACEFT010000028.1 GCF_013697085.1 Billgrantia kenyensis | reverse complement strand
CGTAGGTGGGGACGACCCAGGTGAGCAGCAGCACCGCGAGGGCGGCGACGCCCAGGCCGGACCAGAAGTTCATGCGTGGCGTATCGGTCATGTGAATACGTCTTGTAGTGAGGGGCTTTTTGTAGATTGAGGTTTGCTTGAAGCAGCAAGCTGATCTGGTAGCTAATATTATTGTGACCTAAAGCAAAGCCAAAAATATCGACTGGCTGGGTGCAGGTCAAAGCACCGTATGCGCTTCATCCGTTTGCCTCAATCTGCTGTGTCTGACGTTTATTCAACGGGGGCGGGTCTCCGCTCGACCGAGAAGGGTTTTTCGACCACAGAGCGACGCTGAACCCTATTGGTGCAATTGGAGCATATATGCCCTAACTTGGTGCGGACAACCCTCGGCTTCGCTTCTGGAATATGCTTCTACGAAATGCCGCAACAGAGTGGTGCACGAGGGGGCGTAAAAATTTTCTATATATAATAACTGCTTGCAATTTTTTGGGGCTTTGTTGGTGCAAGTTGGCATGTAACATGCTTTAAGTTTGCCAGCTCCATGGATGTGCAAGTGACGTGGGCAGCCTGTTCTACCACGTGCTACAACACATGCTGGAAAGCACCAGCACCAGTGGACTTCAGCCAACCGAATCGAGCCACAGCTCAAACGGAGGACACAATGTCAGCCAAGACTCTCGCCCTGATCGAAGAACATGATGTGAAGTGGGTGGACCTGCGTTTCACCGACACCCGTGGCAAGGAGCAGCACGTCACCATCCCGGCCCGTGACGTCGACGAGGAGTTCTTCGAGAACGGCCAGATGTTCGACGGTTCCTCCATCCATGGCTGGAAGGGCATCAACGAATCGGACATGATCCTGCGTCCGGAAGACGGCACCGGCTTCCTCGACCCGTTCACCGAGGATGCCACCCTGGTGCTGCGCTGCGATATCATCGAGCCGGCCACCATGCAGGGCTACGAGCGCGACCCGCGCTCCATTGCCAAGCGCGCCGAGGCCTACCTGCAGTCCAGTGGTCTGGGCGACACCGCCTTCTTCGGCCCTGAGCCCGAGTTCTTCATCTTCGACGAGGTGCACTGGAAGGCCGACATCGAAGGTGCCATGTACAAGATCACCTCCGAAGAGGGTGCCTGGTCCACCGATCGTCAGCTCGAGGGCGGCAACCTGGGCCACCGTCCGCGGGTCAAGGGCGGCTACTTCCCGGTGCCCCCGGTGGACAGCTTCCACGACATTCGCGGTGCCATGTGCAACACCCTCGAGGCCATCGGCCAGACCGTAGAGGTACACCACCACGAGGTGTCCAACGCCGGCCAGAACGAGATCGGCGTCAAGTTCAATACCCTGGTGAAGAAGGCCGACGAGCTGCAGGAAATGAAGTACGTGGTCCACAACGTGGCCCACGCCTACGGCAAGACCGCCACCTTCATGCCCAAGCCGCTGGTCGGCGACAACGGCAGCGGGATGCACGTCCACCAGTCGTTCTGGAAGGAAGGTCAGAACCAGTTCGCCGGCGACCAGTACGCGGGCCTGTCGGAAATGGCGCTCTACTACATCGGCGGCATCATCAAGCACGCCCGTGCCCTGAACGCCTTCACCAACGCGTCGACCAACTCCTACAAGCGTCTGGTGCCGGGCTTCGAGGCGCCGGTCATGCTGGCCTACAGCGCCCGCAACCGCTCTGCCTCCATCCGCATTCCGTACACCGCGAGCCCCAAGGGCAAGCGCATCGAGGCCCGCTTCCCGGACCCGACTGCCAACCCCTACCTGGCGTTCTCCGCCATGCTGATGGCCGGTATCGACGGCATCAAGAACAAGATCCACCCCGGCGACGCCATGGACAAGAACCTCTATGACCTGCCGCCGGAAGAGGGCAAGAAGGTGCCGACCGTGGCTCACAGCCTCGACCAGGCCCTGGAAGCTCTCGACAAGGATCGCGCCTTCCTCACCGAAGGCGGCGTGTTCACCGATGACATGATCGATGCCTACATCGAACTGAAGATGGAAGACGTGGAGCGCATCCGCATGACCACGCACCCGATCGAGTTCGATATGTACTACAGCTGCTAAGCAGCCGCCGCGCCCGGTGGCAGTGCCGCCGGTTCGCCGCAAGGGCCCCGCACCGCGGGGCCTTTTTTGTCATACACTAGAGCGGAACGTTCCGTTACACGTGCCCAATTCCGACATGCCCATGCCTGGCCTCGAGCAGCAGGTGCGATGCGGAGCTCAAGGGGGAATTGCCCATGCTCAAGCCGATCGTGCTGTTCCTGCTGGGAAGCCTGGTGGCGCCCATGGCGCTGGCCACGACCATCTATCGCACCACCGATGCTCAGGGCAATGTCATTTTCACCGATGACCCCAACCGCGGCGGTGAGCCGGTCGAGCTGGCCCCGCTCACGGTAATTCCTTCGCGCATTGAGGGGCGCCAGGCCGAGCCGCCCCGGGTCGAAGGCGCCGCCCCGCGGGCCAGTCAGTCGCCGGGCCAACCCTTCATGCCCTACGACGCCTTCCGCATTCGCGCGCCTGAACATGGGGCCGACCTGCCAGCAAGCTATGCCGGTAACCTGCAGGTAGAACTGGCGATCGAGCCGGAGCTGCGTCCCGACCACAGCGTGCGGCTGCTGGTCGATGGCCAGGTAAGCCAGACTGCCATGCACACGCGAGCGTTCATGCTGACCGACCTGCCGCACGGTGAGTATGTGCTTCAGGCGGAGCTGCTTGATGCTCAGGGTCGGGTGCGTCACCGCACCTCACCTGTGAGCCTCCATGTGCATCGAGCCAGCACTACGCAGCTGCAGGGCGCTGACGGCTGATCCCCCACGCGCCCCTATCCCCGACTTCCTTGGCCTGAAGTGCCTGGTGGCGTGTTGCACCAGATGGAGGAGGCTGAGCGAACTGCTGAACTGCTGAACTGCTGAACTGGTAACTCTCCTATTTTCGCACCATCATGGTGCATTGATGGGTGGGGCGCTCGCCCCGAAATGGCGCCATAGCGGGGAATTAAGGGTTGGCGCGCTTCTTGCTTGAGTATGTTCAGCCCGGGGACCGGACTGGCCGCCGTCAGGATTGGCCGCTGCGCCATTCCGATGCAAGCGTTGCGCTTCCATCCCCCCTGTATTCACCTTGGAAGGTCGAACATGTATCGACGCCTGATGGAACACCTCACCACGGCGGTGCTGCTGCTGGATGGCGAGCTACGCTTGAGCTGGATGAATCCGGCGGCAGAGGCTTTGCTGGCGGTCAGCCTGGGGCGGGTCAAGGGGCTCGACCTGCCCTCATTGCTGCTGGGTGACGATGGCATGGGTGAGGTGCTGGCCAAGGCGCGGGACGATCAGCATCCTTTTACCCAGCGTGAAGTTCGCCTGGCGCTGCTGAGCGGTACCGTGGTGACCATCGACTACACGGTCACGCCGCTTTCCGCGGCCGAGCTGCTGGTGGAGATGGAACCCCGCGACCGCCTGCTGCGAATCTCCCGCGAGGAAGCCCTGCTCAATCGCCAGGAGGCGATCAAGGTGCTCTCGCGGGGGCTCGCTCACGAGGTCAAGAACCCACTGGGCGGCATTCGCGGCGCTGCCCAGTTGCTCGAGCGTGACCTCGACGACCCTTCGCTGAAGGAGTTCACGCGGATTATCGTCGAGGAGGTCGATCGCCTGCGCGACCTGGTCGATAGCATGCTGGGCCCCAACCAGCCGACCCGCCACGACCCCCTCAACATCCACAAGGTGCTGGAGCGAGTGCGCACGCTGCTGATGGCCGAAACTCCCGGGGTCATCGTCGAGCGAGACTATGATCCCAGTCTGCCGGACTTTCCCGGTGACGAGGCCCAGATGATCCAGGCGGTGCTCAATGTGGCACGCAATGCCATGGAGGCGATGGCCGCGGCCGGCACCAAGGCCCCACGGTTGCTGCTGCGCACCCGGGCTCGCCGCCAGTTCACCCTGGGGGCGGAGCGTCATCGGCTGGTCTGCGAGGTGGCCATGATCGACAACGGCCCGGGCATACCCGAGAGCCTGCAGGAAACCCTTTTCTATCCCATGGTATCGGGTCGTGCAGACGGCAGTGGGCTGGGTTTGTCCATTGCCCAGGGCATCCTGCACCAGCACCAGGGGTTGATCGAGTGCGACTCGCGCCCCGGACATACCGAATTCCGTCTGCTTATTCCATTGGAGAGGCGCCATGACTGATGTCGCACGTGTCGCGGTGGTCGACGACGACCGCGCCATTCGCTGGGTGCTGGAGCGCGCCCTGGCTCAGCCCGACCTCGAGGTCGAGTGCATCGATCGAGCCGATGTGGCGCTCAGCCGTCTTCTCGACGATCCCCCCGATGTGCTGGTGACCGACATCCGCATGCCGGGTATCGATGGCCTGGACCTGATGTCACGCGTGCGTGAAGTTCACCCCGAGCTGCCCGTCATCGTGATGACGGCGCACTCCGACCTGGACAGCGCCGTGGCCTCCTACCAGGGTGGGGCCTTCGAGTACCTGCCAAAGCCGTTCGATGTCGACGAGGCGCTGGCACTGGTGCGGCGTGCCGTGGCGCATGCCCGCGAGCGCAAGCGCCCGGTGAGCGTTCCAGAGGGGCTGGACGCCGAGATCATCGGTGAAGCGCCGGCGATGCAGGAAGTCTTCCGTGCGATCGGACGACTGTCCCACTCGCACATCACCGTGCTAATCAACGGTGAGTCAGGCACCGGCAAGGAGCGCGTGGCCCGGGCCCTGCATCAGCACAGCCCACGTGCCGCACAGCCCTTCATCGCCCTGAACATGGCGGCGATCCCGCGCGACCTGATCGAGTCCGAGCTGTTCGGCCATGAGAAGGGCGCCTTTACCGGGGCCACCGCCCAGCGTCAGGGGCGCTTCGAGCAGGCCAACGGCGGCACGCTGTTCCTCGATGAGATCGGCGACATGCCTGCCGAAACCCAGACACGGCTGTTGCGGGTGCTGGCCGATGGCGAGTTCTATCGGGTAGGCGGCCACACGCCGGTCAAGGTGGATGTGCGCATCATTGCCGCGACTCACCAGAACCTGGAAACGCTGGTGGAGGACGGCCGCTTCCGCGAAGACCTGTTCCATCGCCTCAATGTGATCCGGGTTCACCTGCCCAAGCTGGCCGAACGGCGCGAGGACATTCCCCGCCTGGCGCGGCACTTCCTGGCCGAGGCGGCCAAGGAGCTCGCCACCGACGTCAAGGTGTTGACCAAGGCCGCCGAGACCCACCTGACCCGCCTGCCCTGGCCCGGCAACGTGCGACAGCTGGAGAATACCTGCCGCTGGCTGACGGTGATGGCCTCGGGGCGTGAGATCCTGGTCGAGGACCTGCCGCCGGAGCTGCGCCAGGGGGATTCAGTCGAAGTCAGTAACGGTGACTGGCGGGCGGCCTTCCGCGAGTGGGCCGACCGTGCCCTCGCGGCCGGCCACACCCATTTGCTGGAGGAAGCGGTACCGGACTTCGAGCGCATCCTGATCGAGACCGCGCTCAAGCACACCGGTGGGCGCAAGGGCGAAGCCGCCGAGCTGCTGGGCTGGGGGCGCAATACCCTCACCCGCAAGCTCAAGACGCTGTTGCCCTCACTGGCGGAGGATTGAGCGGCACGTATTTCACCTGCGTGCTGCCTGCTGCCTGGACCCGCCAGTCGAGTCAGGAAGGTCGAGCCACAGGGGGTTCGACCTTCCGCGTCAGAGCGAAGGGGCACGGAGGTGGGGCTAATCCTGAAGCGTAGCAGCGATGGCCATGTTGCCCATGCCAATGCCAGAATGGGGCCTTCAGGAGGAAGCCCATGACCCAGATGCAGTGGCAGCAGTTGCTCGACCCTTCCCGGCTGCATGGAAAGCCTACCAGCGGTCGCGACGAAATCGGCCGCAGCCCGTTCCACAAGGATCACGACCGCATCGTCTTTTCCGGCTCGTTCCGGCGGCTCGGCCGCAAGACCCAGGTCCACCCGCTGACCGACAACGACCATATCCATACTCGCCTGACCCACTCGCTGGAGGTGGGCTGCGTAGGGCGCAGCCTTGGTATGATCGTCGGCGAGCTGCTCCGCGAGCGACTGCCCAAATGGATCACCCCGGCCGATCTCGGCGTGATCGTACAGGCGGCCTGTCTGGGCCACGACATCGGCAACCCCCCCTTCGGCCATGCCGGCGAATATGCCATCCGCGACTGGTTCAAGTGTGCGGAGGCGGAAGGCAGCGGGCTGCTCGAGGGGCTGAGCGCGCGCGAGCGAGCCGACCTGCTGACCTATGAGGGCAATGCCCAGGGCTTTCGTATCGTCACCCAGATCGAATACAACCAGTTTCGCGGTGGCATGCGCCTGACGGCTGCCACGCTGGGCACCCTGCTGAAATATCCCTGGACCGTGGAGCATGGCGGCGGGGCCGGCAAGTTCGGCTGCTATCAGTCGGAACAGCCCTTGCTGGAAGACGTGGCCCGCTGCCTGGGCCTGCTGCCGCGCGGCGAGGGCCGCTGGTGCCGGCACCCGCTGGCCTGGCTGGTGGAGGCTGCCGACGACATCTGCTATGCCCTGCTTGATCTCGAGGATGGCCTGGAGATGGGGATCCTGCGCTACGAGGAGGTCGCCGACGTGCTGCTGCAGATCGCCGGCGACCCACCACCGGACTACGCGCGCATGAGTCGCGACGGTGTTTCCCAGCGGCGCCGCATCGCCGCCTTGCGCGGCGCTGCCATGGAGCGGGCGGTCAACGATGTAGGAGCGGTCTTCGTAGAACACGAAACGGCGCTGCTCAACGGCAGCCTCAGCAGCGATCTGCTCGAGCTCTGCCATCCCGACTTGGGCTGGGGGGTGGCGGCGGCCAAGCAGTTGGCCCGCGAGCGCATCTTCCAGAACGAACGCAAGGCCAAGCTGGAAATCGGCGCCTACACCACCCTGGGTATCCTGCTCGAGGCCTTTATTGGCGCCGCGCACGAGCTGCACTGCACTGGGCAGTCCAGCTTCAAGCACCAACGAGTGCTGGCGCTGATCGGCGAGAACACCCCGCGCCCTTCCTGGCCGCTCTACGACAGCTACCGGCGCATGCTCGATTTCATCGGCGGCATGACCGATCACTATGCCGTCGACCTGGCCCAGGAGATGGGCGGACGGCTCAGGGGAGACTGATCACGGGCGAGGCCGCGCTCAGATCGATGGCGCCACGTTCAGTGACGGGTTGCTGTCCAGCTCCGCGGCCCGCTCCACCAGCGCCGTTATCACCGCGTCATGCAACTCGTCACTCAACTCGCCCAGGCGACGCTCACTGAGCTGCTGCGACAAGGTCTCTCCGCTGACCACCATCAGCCCTTCCGGTGTGCCGGCACAGGAAATGTCCCAGCCGGGCAAGGCGAGAACTCCCATCACCGGTACCGGCTGGCCACAGCGCTGCTCTAGCCAGGAGGCCAGCCAGCGAGAGGCACGCAGGGTCTTGACCAGCGGGGCATGCTCGCTCCAGCCCGGAAAGCGCAAGCGCTCCGGTTCGACCGTCACCAGGTTGATCTCGCGCCCATCGGCGGTGAACGGCCGTGTCCGGGCGCGTGTCTCAACCACGAACACGCCGTGGGGAGTGATGGCAATATGGTCGATGATGTCGCCATCGGTAGGCACGTCATGGAACACGTAGTAGGGGTGGGCTTCGGGACGCACCATGCGCTCCAGCTCTTGCCCCACGGCCATTTCACAGGCCAGCCCCAGCTTGATGCGGCGGATATGCTGGAAGTCACGAATCAGCAGGAAGCAGTAGATCAGCACCAGGATTGTGCTCAGGGCCCCGTAGAGCGCCCATTCGATCCAGTTCTGACGGCTGGCAAAGAGCATCCGGCCCATGCCGTAGACCAGCGGTGCCAGGGTCAGGATAGGGCCCAGCGCACCATTGAGGAACAGTGTGGCGAAAGCCTGGTCGAGCCGGTCGCGCAGTGCCTGTCCGGGTTCGCGCAGCGGCCGTGAGTTGAACGGCGAGCGTACCCGGGCATCGTGCAGGTTGCGCAAGGCGATGACGATGACGGCCATGGCCCCGAGGGGGAACAGGAAGATCAGAGGCAGCAGGTATTCCAGCCAGGCCATGGGTTCGTCCTTGCCGGTGAGGGGCACATAAGCGTCACATTCTAGACAACCTGAGGCGCCCGGGGCCATCTTCGGTACTATGTTTCCGGTATATGTCTTCGGTACAGAGGCATATGCGCCGCAGCATGATGGATAGATGATGAACGATACACCACAGCCAGCCGTGACAGAAGCGGTAGCGCAATTGCGAGACTTCATCGCAGGCCACTCACGCCTTGCCGTACTCACCGGTGCCGGGGTGAGTACCGAGAGCGGTATTCCCGATTACCGTGACGCCTCGGGCGCATGGAAGTGCGCGCCGCCCATGCAGCACCAGCAGTTCATGGCCAGCCATGCCGCCAGGCAGCGCTACTGGGCACGGGCGCTGGTGGGGTTTCGTACCCTGCATGGGGCTCGCCCCGGTGCGGCACATCTGGCATTGGCGCGCCTGGAAGCGGCGGGAGTCATCCACGGTATCATTACCCAGAACGTCGATGGCCTGCACCAGAAGGCCGGTTCGCGGTGCGTCATCGATCTGCATGGGCGCGCCGAGCAGGTCCGCTGCATGGGCTGCGGTGCGCTGCGCATGCGTCACGACCTGCATGGGGAACTGGCCGAGCGGAATCCCGATTGGCTCGCCGTGGAGGCCGAGGCACGGCCGGATGGGGATGCTGCCGTCGAGCAGGACTTCTCGACTTTCGAGGTGCCTGGCTGCCGGCGCTGCGGCATCGGTATCTGGAAGCCCGATGTGGTGTTCTTCGGCGACAACGTGCCCCGCGAACGAGTCGCTCGGGCCCGGGCGCTGGTTGAAGAAGCCGAAGCGCTGCTGGTAGTGGGTTCATCGCTGATGGTCTATTCCGGCTACCGTTTCGCGCGCCAGGCCAGTCATGCCGGCAAGCCCATCGCTTGCCTCAACCTGGGGCGCACTCGCGGCGATGCGTTCTATTCCCTCAAGCTCGAGTCGCCCATCGGGGAGGTCCTCGGCGCGGTGGCCGCCAGCTTCACGGGCGGGGTGCGAGCGGCAGGCTGAATGGCCCGGCATCTGGCCCCGGCACGATCACTGGCTCAGGCGTGATGTGTGTCAGGTTGCCCTGCTGGCGCAGTTCGGCCGATAGCTGCGGAGACCGAGCTGACTCGAACGTGCGCCGGTCGAAGCGCAGCGTGACAGGCCATGGGCCGCTATCGTGCGGCGTGGCCTGGGTTTCTGCCAGGGTGCCGGAGTCGTCGCTCAGGCGCACACGGAGTTCGGCATCGTCGCTCGGCTCGAGCCCAGCAGGTGGCTCGACCTGAGCGTCCAGCTCGGTGAACTGTGGTGCACCGGCGCAGCCCGTCAGCGCCACCAGCCCCAGCGTTACCAGGGCAAGCCGTGAGCGTTTCACGGCATTGATCACGAATGCCTGTGGATACGACATGGTTCCTCCCTGGATCAGCCTCCGGCGAGCTTGACAGTGTAGCCTCGGCGCTCCAGCTCTGCCTTGAGGAGCTCTCGATGGTCGCCCTGGATTTCAATCACGCCCTCGTCGGTGACCGAGCCGCCGGTACCGCAGCGTTTCTTGAGTGTCTTGGCCAGCGCCTTGAGTTCAGCGCTGGCAAGGGGAAGGCCGCTGAGAGTGGTCACTCCCTTGCCCTTGCGCCCGCTGGTTTCCCGGCGTATGCGCACGATCCCGTCGAGGGCCTCGATACGCTGCTGCTCGGCCAGTTCGGTACAACGGCACGCCGCTTGCGGCTGGCGGCAGCCGGGGCAGATGTCGCCGTGTTCCGTGGAATACACCAGGCCGCGCAATTGGTCTTGCAATGAGGCCATGGGAGAGCTCCTGGCTTCGATACGATGCAGGCCATGATAACGCCCCGCGGAAGGGGCTGGCTATGCCAGGTTCGGGCGATCAGGAAGTGGGAATGGCTGGGTCGGTGGAGTCAACTGCCAAAGGCGATCTGGCGATTCTCCAGGGCGCGGGTATGGGCCAGGTTCTCGACTACGTTGGGAAGCTGGAACATGCTGCTGATCATGATGGCGCCTTCCGGTGTCTCCTCGGCATCCGGAAAGCGATTCAGGTGGATTACCGTCATGCCGGCATCCAGTGCCGCCCTGACTCCTACCAGCGCATCGTCGATGGCGATGCAGTCCTCGGGCTCGAAGCCCATCTCGGTGGCGGCATGGAGGTAGAGGCGTGGGTCAGGCTTCCAGCAGTTGGCGGTGTAGCCGCTATAGAGATGCTCACCGAAGAAGTCATCGAAGCCGATTGCCTTGAGCGAAGTCTGGATCTTGTTCACGGGGCCGTTGGAGACGACGCCGCGGGGATAGTCGATCAAGGCCATGAGGGCCTCGCGCGCGCCCGTAATGGCTCCCAGTTCGGACTCGAGACGGCGGTTGAGGTTGCTGCGCATCTCGCTTTCGCCTTCGGCGAGGTGCAGTGGGTCGATGCTGCCGTATCGGCCTTCGAGTACCGCCACGATGTTACGGAAGCGACTGCCGCGAAACTCGCCGATGTAGTCGCTGGCCTGGAAGGGCAGCCCCAGCCGGGTCAAGCTGGCTGCCATTTCGGCGGCCAGCAGGGGCTCGCTGTCGACCAGCGTGCCGTCGCAATCGAAGAGCAGGCATAGGGGGCGCATCATCCTGGATTCCTCACAGTCTCGTGACTGTCGTACACCGTATGTCTTGTATCGGCATGCAGGGGTTGAAATTTAGGCCCGCGCATGTTTAAGAACGCTGTTTCCTAAGTATTGCGTGTAACCACTCCGTTTTCAAGTTGCCGTTGCGTCTTTGGTCGCATACGTGAAGCGTCCCGCTGAAAACGGGTCTGCAGAGGTGGGTTGTGTCTGCCTAGAACCGACCCATGTGTCAGAAATCACCAACGTCAGGCCGGTTTAAAGTCCCAAGCTGGCATGGTGGGGTTGGTGCTATATTTTTGATTTAAAAGATTTTTTATTTTTTATTCCGATGTTGGCCCAGCCTCTGCAACGTTCAGGGTGAGCAAGACAGACCGAATGGTAACGCAGCAGGATCTGCAGTCATCGGTCTCAATGAGCGAAGCTCCGGCTTCAAAGGAAAATTCACGTTCAACACCTCTGGAGGTGCGAACATGATGTCCAAGGAATTTCTGAAGAAACTCGGCATTGTCGGTATCACTTTTGGCCTGTCAGCCAGCCCGCTGGCTTTCGCCGATTTCCATGACGAAGAGGACACCCAGGACGGCGCCGTTCCACAGGAAACGGTTCCGGGTGATGAAGCTGGAGCAGGTGCAGGCACTGACGCTGGTGCCGGCATGGGCGCCGAAGATGATGCTGGCATGGGCGCTGGCGCTGAGGCTGAAGGTGACGCTGGCTTCGGAGCGGACGCTGAAGGCGACACTGGCGTAGGCGCCGGTGCTGGTGCTGAAGGCGACACCGGCTTCGATGCTGAAGGTGATACCGGCTTCGATGACGCCGATGACGAGTGGGAAGAAGAGAACGAAGAGGAAGAATGGGAAGAGGATCAGGATGACGACCAGGATTGGTAATCGCTGATACCCATGGATGGGTAGCCGCACATGGAAAGTGCCATCGATGCTGACCAAGGAAGGTTGCCTACCCATGGATGGGTAAGTCCTCCCCAAGGAGGGGGAATCGTTCTCAAGGATGAGAGCGGTGTCACCTGAAGGTTGATGAGATCAACCGCCTCGGAACCACCCCCGGCTCTAAGCCGGGGGTGGTTTTGTGTGCGTGGCAGGTGAAGCGGGTGACGAGCGGAGCTGGCGGGAATGCTTGCCGGAGAGGTCAGGCGGGCACGGTCATTCTGTGCTCATGTGACATTTTTCACCACTTTCTCGTCTCAGGTGAAAGTTCATTGGCTCATTCATACGCTTCTTAAGCTTTTGAAATAAAACTATTAATTGTTTTCTCTGTCGAGTTGGCCTGGGTTTCGCTTTGTCCAAGGTGCTTGTCGGAATCATTTTCGAAACGGTTTCGGTAAATTTTCAGGAAGCAGTTCAAACTTCGTAGGAGGTACGAACATGATGTCCAAGGAATTTCTCAAGAAGCTCGGTGTTGTCGGTATTACTTTTGGCCTGAGTGTCAGCCCGCTGGCAATGGCTGGTTACCATGACGAAGAGAAGGACGGTGACGATACCTTCCCTGAAGAGACCGCTCCGGAAACCAGCGGCCAGGCTCCCGTGATCGAGGGCATCGAGTACGAGAACGAAGAGGAAGAGTGGGACGCTGACGAGTGGGAAGAAGAGAATGAAGAGGAAGAGTGGGAAACCGCTGACGACGAGTGGGAAACCGAAGATGAAGAGGAAGAGTGGGAAATCGATGAGGACGACGACCAGGATTGGTAATCGCCTGAACGGCTAATCCCCGCTCATCGCCCCCGGCCATGCCGGGGGCGACGCGTTTGTGCGATACGATAAACGCTCAGATCCAGCCCAGCCACTCCCACCACAGGTAGTTCAGCGGCCACAGCAGCACCACGCTCAGCAGCGCGGTGATCAGGCACAGCCTGGCAGTTTCGCGCAGGGAAATACGTGCGGCCAGGATGCCTACGATCAACGGCGGCGCCTGATACGGCAGCAGTACGGTGGAAAACCCCACCACCTGGGTCATGTAGACCGCTTCCGGCGTCCAGTCGGTCATCGCGGCAAGACCCGGTGCCATCGGCGTCAGGATGGCAGGAATCCCTGGCAGCGTGACCAAGGTGCCGAGCAGCATGGCCAGTCCCGAAAGCATGCCGAAGACGGCAGCATCGGTGGCTTCATGCAGGGGAAGCACTGAAAGCAGGCTGCCAGCCACGCGTTCCCCCAGGCCGCTATGGAAGGCCAGCGCCCCGAGGCTGACGATACCGGCGACGTAGATGAAAGAGTCGAAGCTGATCGAGTGCAGGGGGTTGGAGCCCATCAACCTGCTGCCGGGGAACAGGCAGACCAAGGCTACCAGCATGCCGATCCAGGCCGGTGAGATGCCGTGCCAGGCATCGCTCATCCACAGCAGCACCGCCACCGTGAGCAGGGCCGCCAGACCGAGTTCGGGCCGAGTGAGTGGCGTGGTTTCTGCTGCACTGCCGGTTGATCTGGGGGCATGTGCCGGATAAAGCCATAGCATGACGACGATCAGCAGCAGCGTCTTGAGCAGGCCCAGCACCGGGAAATGCAACAGCAGGTATTCGCTGTAGTTGGGCGGCGTTCCCAGCACCGCCTCGGCGGCCCCCATCAGCACGTTATTGGGCACGTTGGCGGGCAGGATGGCGTAGGTGGGCAGGAAGGTACCCATCATGCCTCCCAGTATCAGCCCGGTGCGACCGCGCTCGCCGGGCTCGTACCCCAGATGATCGGCCAGGGTGGTGAGAATCGGCACCATCAAGAGGATGCGTCCCATGCCGGATGGCATGAAGAACGCCATGACCAGACCCAGCAGGATCACCCCGATCAGTGCCCGTCGATAGGAACCTTCCAGCCAGGGGCCGACGCCCTGCGCCAGGCTGGTACCCAGTCCGGTGTACTGGATCGCCGCGCCGATGATCAGCCCTGAAAAGACCAGCCAGGTCGCCGCCGATCCGAAGCCGGCGAAGACGATATCCGGCGACGCCACACCGGCCACGGTGCAAAGGGTGAAGAATACCAGCGCGGTCAGCCACTGCGGCAGCCAGCCGGTCGCCCACAGCCCGATGCACAGGCCGATGACGGCACCCGCGCGCACCAGCATCGACGCCTCGGGCAGCGCCAGCAGGAACAGGACCACCGCCAGCGTGGCGACAAGAGAGATCCAGTGACGAGGGGTGGGAAGCGACTTGGCGGCGGCAGGCATGCAAACTCCAGGCTCGGGCATGGCCGCAGAGTTTAGCAGGCGAAGGAATCGGCGGTCATGTCCGCCGGCCTGTCTGTTGGGTCAGGGGCTACCTGGCTCCACCGGGTCTGCCTGCTCGGGGCCGGCTTCTTCGATGATGTCGCCATCCGGCGAGATCAGGTACCAGGGGCCGCCCATGTGGTCAAGGCCCTGACCCAAGGCGTCGCCGGGATAGACGTCGCGGGCGAAGAAATAGAGCGGCCAGCCGTCGTAGGTGACCTGCCGGGTGCCGTCGTCCCGCTCGATCACGCCCAGGCGCTCGGCATCTACCTGCTCGCCGGCAGCCGGGGGCTCTTCGGTGGTGTAGGGCGGCCAGGCGATAGCGCAGGTTTCGTAGCAGGTGGAATAATCGCCGCCCTGCTCGTCTTGTTCGAATATATAGAGGCTTTTGCCGTCCTGGTTGGTCAGGTAGCGCCCGAAGGGCTCCTGCTCGCCGACTTCAGGTCGAGCCTGCTTGATTGGATCGGCCCTGGGGTCCAGCTGCTGTTCCGACTCTTCAGGGGGCATGCCTTCGACCTGCGCCAGATCGTCGCCGTTGGCGTCGCGGGCTTCCGCTGCGACGCTGCTCGCAGCGGCCAGGATCAATGCGGCCAAGAGGCCGCCGCTCAGGGCAGGTGACATCATGTCGATCTCTCCTCTCGACCTTCCGTGGCGATGTTCCTTCACTGTAGGTAGGCCCTGGGCCGTCGCGCAAGCTCAGCGACGGCGAGAGAGCCGCAGGGAGTTGGCGCTGCTGCGTCGATGGTAGGGGGTCATGGCGCGCAGGCCGGTATCCCACCAGGGCGAACTCTGGCCAAAGGCCATCTGCAGCATGGCTTTCTGGATCTCGAATCCGGTTTCCAGGCCGGCCTCGAACTTTTCCGTCACCATACGCCGGTTCTCCCGCAGCATGCGGGCACTGGTGGGAGGCTGTGTCTGCCACAGACTCTGGCGCAGGGTGATGGTGGAAACGGAAGTCGACCAGAGCTCGAAGGCCATGACGCCGAGCTTCCATACGTCCATCATGGCCGCAGGGTTGAGAGGAACCAGCGAGTAAGGCGAGACCGTCTTCATGCGATGCGTCCTTGTACAGGGGGAAACACTCAGTCGCTAGTGTGAGCGCCGTGATTGTTGCAATGCAATAGCCTGGGTTGCCTTCGCCCATTGGCGCGGCAACCGGGAACAAAAAAGGCGGCCCGTTCAGGCCGCCCCGGGTTTGACAGACGCAGTTCAGCGCACCTTCGGATCCAGCTCGCCGCGGGCGTAGCGCTCGTACATCGCCTCGAGGTTGATCGGCTTGATGCGGCTGGCATTGCCGGCGGTGCCGAAAGCCTCGTAGCGGGCGATGCAGACGTCGCGCATTGCGGTCACGGTTTCCTTGAGGTACTTGCGCGGATCGAACTCGGCCGGGTTGTTGGCCAGGAAGCGACGCACCGCCCCGGTAGAGGCCAGACGCAGGTCGGTATCGATGTTGACCTTGCGCACGCCGTACTTGATTCCCTCGACGATCTCCTCGACCGGCACGCCATAGGTCTCGGGGATTTCGCCGCCGAATTCGTTGATGATGGCGAGCCACTCCTGGGGCACCGAGGAGGAGCCGTGCATCACCAGGTGGGTGTCCGGGATGCGCGCGTGGATCTCCTTGATGCGCTGGATCGACAGCGTGTCGCCGGTGGGCGGCTTGGTGAACTTGTAGGCACCGTGGCTGGTGCCGATGGCGATGGCCAGGGCGTCGACCTGGGTCGCCTTGACGAACTCGGCGGCTTCTTCCGGGTCGGTCAGCAACTGGTCATGGGAGAGCACGCCTTCGGCGCCGATGCCGTCCTCTTCGCCGGCCATGCCGGTCTCGAGGCTACCCAGGCAGCCCAGCTCACCTTCCACCGAGACGCCACAGGCGTGGGCCATCTCGACGGTGCGACGGGTGACGTCGACATTGTAGTCGTAGTCCATCGGGGTCTTGCCGTCCTCGCCCAGCGAGCCGTCCATCATCACCGAGGAGAAGCCGAGCTGGATCGAGCGCTGGCACACCGCGGGCGAGGTGCCGTGGTCCTGGTGCATCACCACCGGGATGTGGGGGAACTCCTCCACGGCGGCCAGGATGAGGTGGCGAAGGAACGGTGCGCCAGCGTACTTCCGCGCACCGGCGGAGGCCTGGACGATCACCGGTGAATCGGTTGCGTCAGCCGCTTCCATGATGGCGCGCATCTGTTCGAGGTTGTTGACGTTGAAGGCTGGGATGCCATAGCCGCGCTCGGCGGCGTGGTCCAGCATCTGGCGCATGCTGATCAGTGCCATGAACTCACCTGTTCTCTCTATGCAGTCTATCTGGGAGCTGTAGGGTGCCGCCCGGCAGGGCCGGGCGGCTGGGGGTCAGCGAGCGGCGGCGTCTTCCAGGGCCTTCACGGCGGGCAGGATCTTGCCCTCGACGTATTCGAGGAAGGCGCCGCCGCCGGTGGAGATGTAGGAGACCTTATCCGCAATGTCGTACTTGTCGATGGCGGCCAGGGTGTCGCCGCCGCCGGCGATGGAGAAGCCGTTACTCTCGGCGATGGCGCGCGACAGCGCCTCGGTGCCGTGGCCGAACTGGTCGATCTCGAACACGCCCACTGGGCCATTCCATAGAATGGTGCCGGCATCCTTGAGCAGGCCGGCAAGCCTTCCTGCGGTATCGGGACCGATGTCGAGGATCATTTCGTCGTCGCCCACCTGGTCGACCGGCTTGACCACGGCTTCCGCCGATTCGGAGAACTCAGTGGCCACCACCACGTCGGTGGGCAGCGGGATCTCGACCTTTGCCATCAGCGCCTTGGCCTGGTCGATCAGGTCGGCTTCATGCAGCGACTTGCCGACGTTGTGGCCGGCCGCAGCGATGAAGGTGTTGGCGATGCCGCCGCCGACGATCAGCTGATCGCACTTGTCGGAAAGCGCGTTGAGCACCTCGAGCTTGGTCGAGACCTTGGAACCGCCGACGATGGCGGCCATGGGGCGCCTGGGCGTGGCCAGTGCCTTTTCCAGGGCGTCGAGCTCGGCGGCCAGCAGCGGGCCGGCACAGGCCTGGGGGGCGAAGCGCGCCACGCCGTGGGTCGAGGCCTGGGCGCGGTGGGCGGTGCCGAAGGCATCCATCACGTAGATGTCGCACAGCGCGGCGTAGCGCTGGGACAGCGTTTCGTCGTCCTTCTTCTCGCCCGCGTTGAAGCGCACGTTCTCGAGCAGTACGACTTCGCCATCGGCCAGGTCCTGGGCGCTGTCGAGGTACTCCTCGACCAGCCGCACCGGGCGGCCGAGCAGCTCACCGAGGCGCTCGGCCACCGGGGCCAGCGAGAACTCCGTCGCCGGCTCGCCCTCGGTGGGGCGCCCCAGGTGGCTCATCAGCATCACTTTGGCGCCGGCCTCCATGGCCGCCTTGATGGTCGGCAGGCTGGCCCGCAGACGGGCGTCGCTGGTCACCTTGCCGTGCTTGACGGGTACGTTCAGGTCCTCGCGGATCAGCACCCGCTTACCGCGAAGCTCGAGGTCGGTCATCTTGAGCACGTTCATCAAGCGTCTTCCTTTCCTTGTCTGAGGGAAACCGCAGCCGGGATCATCTGGCCACCCTTGGCAGGGCCGCCATGCGCTGGGCGACATCGAGCATGCGGTTGGCAAAGCCCCACTCGTTGTCGAACCAGCACAGCAGCTTGATCAGGCGATGACCCGCCACTCGGGTCTGAGTGGCGTCAACGATACCCGAGCGGGGGTCATGGTTGAAGTCGACCGAGGCCATGGGCTCCTCGGTGTAGCCGAGCAGGCCGGCCAGGCGCCCTGCGCTGGCCTCGCGCAGCAGGGCGTTGACCTCGCTGGCCGTGGTATCGCGGCGCACGCAGAGCGACAGGTCCATGGCCGAGACGTTGATGGTCGGCACGCGCATGTGCAGGCATTCGAAGCGTCCGGCCAGGTGCGGCATCAGGCGATTGATGCCGCGGGCCAGGTTGGTATCGACTGGCACGATGGAGTGCATCGCCGAGCGCGTCAGGCGCAGGTCGGTCTGATGGTAGGCGTCGATCACCGGCTGGTCGTTCATCGCCGAGTGCACCGTGGTGGTCACGCCGTGCTCGATGCCCAGTGCCTCGTCAAGCACCGTGAGCACCGGTATCAGGCAGTTGGTGGTGCACGACGCTGCCGAGACGATGCGATGCCCGGCGGCCAGCTCGCTGTCGTTGATGCCGCAGACGATGGTGGCGTCGACGTCACTTTCGGCGGGCTGGGAAAACAGCAGGCGTCCGGCGCCGGCGTCGAGGTGCCGGTCGGCGGTGGTGCGGTCCTTGAAGCTGCCGGAGCACTCCAGCACCAGGTCGATACCGAGTTCGGCCCAGGGTAGCCGGTCCGGCTCCGGCTCCGTCAGTACCTCGATGGAGGCGCCGTTGACGACCATGCGATCCCCGGACGTTTCCACCTTGCCGGGAAAACGGCCGTGGGTGGTGTCGTAGCGGGTCAGGTAGGCGATGGTGTCCAGGTCGGAGAGCTCGTTGATTGCCACCACTTCCAATGCCTGTTCGCCGGCAGCGAGATGCAGTTGCCGCTCCAGCAGCGCGCGCAGCACGCACTGGCCGATGCGGCCATAACCATTGATGGCGATACGTTGGGGCATGTCGGGAGCAGAACTCTCTTGCCGGCGGAAAGCGGCGATTCTAGCGCATTTTCGCTGATCTTGCCCAACTGGCGCCGGTGTTGCCGGCTGTAGCGATGCCGGGTGCCATGGAGTTGGGGAGAGGCCTTGAAAAATACCGGCAAGGCCCTATTGAAACGTTACGGCACGGCAAATTCAGTCTGCGTCGTGCCGCGGTTCGGGTTAACCCGTGAGAACAAAGCCTGATCAGCGTAGGAGGTGTTCGATATGTTCGGAGATCTCAGGCGTTTCGATACCGGCCTCTCGCCGGAGGCGGACTGGTTTCGCCAGTGGTTCCAAGACCTCTTCAATGAGGGTGGCGCAGCGGACATTCGCTCCGTACCGCGCGGCAGTTTTCCGATGATCAACGTTGGCCGCACCGATGATGCCGTGCGCGTCTATGTCCTCGCGGCGGGACTGGGCATGAACGATCTCGACATCAGCGTACAGGACAACGTGCTGATCCTGCGCGGCACGAGAAATGCCCTGCCGGGGCACGGGGAGGAGGACAGCAGGCGACCCAGCTTCCGTCGCGAGCGCTTCGACGGAGAGTTCGTCCGTTCCATCGCCCTTCCCGAGGGTATCGACGTCGAGCGTGCCGAGGCGCGGTGTCACGACGGGGTGTTCGAGATTCACTTGCCCAAGCAGGAGGAGCTCAAGCCGCGTCGCATCGAGATCCAGGCGGCATGAATGGCGCGCCTGGGGGTTCAGGTCATTGATAGGGAGGTGATGAGCATGAGCGAAGTCACTCGTCATGAGTCTCAGACTGGTGCGCCCATGCCTGGGCGTGAGCGCTTGGCGATGCGTCCCCCCGTGGATATCTATGAGGAGGACAACGTCCTGATGGTCGTGGCAGACATGCCCGGAGTGACCCGAGACGGCTTGAACGTCGAAGTGGACGGGCATCTGCTCAGCATCGAAGGCGAGATTAGCATTGATATGCCGGAGGGCATTACCGCGACCTATGCGGAGGCCCAAGCCCAGCGCTATGCTCGGCGCTTCACGCTGAGTCATGAGATCGACACTGCGGCCATCGAGGCGCGCCTGGAGAATGGCGTGCTCACGCTACGCCTGCCCAAGGCGGAGCGGCATCGCAGCCGCAGGATCGAGATCAAGGCAGCTTAGCTGTCCTTGAGCGGGGCTCGTAAGCGCCTTTCCGCAGTGGAAGGGCGCTTGCGTTTGCAAGCGAAGCGTACGCTCGGTACGGTTTTCACTACGCTGGGAATAGCGATTCACGACACCATGGAGAGGAAGACATGACCGACATTACCCAACTGCTGGGTGACGACGCCGAGTACCTGCTGGATCACCGCTGCCGAGGCTTTCCCCGCGAACAGCTGCATCTGCCGGGGCCGGACTTCGTCAGCCGGGTGGTGGCCGACAGCGACCGCAGCCCGGCGGTAATGCGCAGCCTGCAGGCGATGTTTGGCCACGGCCGCCTGGCTGGCACCGGCTACCTCAGCCTGCTGCCGGTGGATCAGGGCATCGAACACTCGGCCGGCGCTTCGTTCGCTCCCAATCCGCGCTACTTCGACCCGGCCAACATCGTCGAGCTGGCCATCGAGGGCGGCTGCAACGGTGTGGCCTCGACCCTTGGGGTGCTGTCGTCGGTGGCGCGCCGCTATGCCCACCGCATCCCGATGATGCTCAAGCTCAACCACAACGAGACGCTGAGCTACCCGGCGATGTACGACCAGACCCTGTTTGCCGAGGTGGACCAGGCTCACGACATGGGCTGCGTGGCGGTGGGGGCGACCATCTACTTCGGCTCCCCCGAGAGCCGCCGTCAGATCATGGAGATCAGCGAGGCCTTCGAACGCGCCCATCAGCTGGGCATGGCCACGGTACTGTGGGCCTACCTGCGCAACCCGGGGTTCAAGCACGAGGGCAAGGACTACCATGTGGCGGCTGACCTCACCGGCCAGGCCAACCATCTCGCTTCGACGATCAAGGCCGACATCGTCAAGCAGAAGCTGCCCGAAACCAATGGTGGCTATCAGGACATCGGCTTCGGTCATACCCACGCCAAGGTCTACAGCGAGCTGACCTCCGATCATCCCATCGACCTGGCCCGTTACCAGGTGGCCTGCTGCTACATGGGGCGCGCCGGGCTGATCAACTCCGGCGGCGGCTCCAAGGGCCACTCCGACCTGGGCGAGGCGGTACGCACCGCCGTGATCAACAAGCGCGCCGGAGGCATGGGGTTGATCTCGGGGCGCAAGGCGTTCCAGAAGCCCATGAGCGAGGGCGTCGAGCTGCTCCACGCCATCCAGGACGTCTACCTCGACCAGAGCGTGACAGTGGCCTGAGCACCATCCTGCAAACAGGCAAGTAAAAGGGCACGACCGTCAGGTCGTGCCCTTTCTTCATGGTGCTAGCCTACCGCTAGGGCATGCCTCTCAGCCCAGCAGCTCCTTGGCCTGATTCACCACGTTCTCCACGGTGAAGCCGAAGTGCTTGAACAGGTCGCCTGCCGGGGCGGATTCGCCATAGGTCTTCATGCCGACCACGCGGCCGTCGAGGCCCACGTACTTGTACCAGTAGTCGGCGTGGCCGGCCTCGATGGCGATGCGCTGGGTCACCGAGCGTGGCAGCACTTTCTCGCGGTATTCGGCGTCCTGGCCGTCGAAACGATAGGCCGAGGGCATCGAGACCACGCGTATCGCATGGCCCTGACCTTCCAGCTCGGCGGCAGCATCCATCGCCAGCGCCACTTCGGAGCCGGTAGCGATCAGGATCAGCTCGGGGGTGCCTTCACTGTCCTTGAGGACATAGGCGCCGCGCTGGATCTCGGCCAGCTGCTGCTTGCTGCGCTGCTGGTGCGGCAGGTTCTGACGCGATAGCACCAGCGCGGTGGGGCCGGAGTTGCGCTTGATCGCCGCGTCCCAGGCGGCGGCGGTTTCCACCGCGTCGCAGGGGCGCCAGGTGCACAGGTTGGGCGTGCTGCGCAGGTTGGTCAGCTGCTCGATCGGCTGGTGGGTGGGGCCGTCTTCGCCCAGGCCGATGGAGTCATGGGTGAAGACGTAGATGGCACGCTTGCCCATCAGTGCCGCCATGCGCACTGAGTTGCGCATGTACTCCATGAAGATCAGGAAGGTGGCGCCGTAGGGAATGAAGCCGCCGTGAAGCACGATGCCGTTCATGATCGCGCCCATGCCGAACTCGCGCACGCCGTAGTGCAGATAGTTACCGCTCGGGTTCTCCCGCGAGATCGACTTGGCGCCGCTCCAGAAGGTCAGGTTGGAGGGCGCCAGGTCGGCGCTGCCGCCGAGCAGCTCGGGCAGCTGCGGGCCGAGCTCGTTGAGGCACAGCAGCGACGCCTTGCGCGTGGCGATGGTCTCGCCTTTCTCCTGCATTTTCTCGATGAAGGCCTCGCTGGTAATCTCAGCCGGCAGCTTGCACTGAGTTCGACGGCTGAACTCCTTGGCCAGCTCGGGGTGCTCGTCGCGGTAGCGGGCGAAGCGGGCCTGCCAGTCGTCCTGCTGCGACTTGCCGCGCTCGCGGGCGTCCCATCCCTGGTAGACAGGCTCGGGAATGTGGAACGGCGCGTGGGGCCAGTCGAGCTGCTTGCGTGCGGCGGCCACTTCCTCGTCGCCCAGCGGGGCGCCGTGGCACTCCTCCTTGCCCTGCTTGTTGGGTGCGCCGAAGCCGATTACCGTCTTGCAGATGATCAGGCTGGGCTTCTCGTCGTGGCTGCGGGCCAGTTCGATGGCGGCCTTGATCTCCTCGGGATTGTGGCCGTCGACGTTGGGCACCACGTGCCAGCCGTAGGCCTCGAAGCGCTTGGCGGTGTCGTCGGTGAACCAGCCTTCCACCTCGCCGTCGATGGAGATGCCGTTGTCGTCATAGAACACCGTGAGCTTGCCCAGGCCGAGGGTGCCGGCCAGCGAGGACACCTCGTGGGAGATGCCCTCCATCATGCAGCCGTCACCGGCGAAGCAGTAGGTGTGGTGGTCGACGATGGTGTGGCCGGGGCGGTTGAACTGCGCCGCCAGGGTCTTCTCGGCGACGGCCATGCCCACGGCGTTGGCCAGGCCCTGTCCCAGCGGGCCGGTGGTGGTCTCGATGCCCGGGGCGTAGCCGAATTCGGGGTGACCTGCAGTCTTGGAGTGCAACTGGCGGAAGTTGCGCAACTGCTCGAGCTCGAGGTCGTAGCCGGTCAGGTGCAGCAGCGAGTAGAGCAACATGGAGCCGTGGCCGTTGGACAGCACGAAGCGGTCGCGGTCGGGCCACTTGGGATCGCTGGGGTCGTGCTTGAGGTAGTCGTTCCACAGCACTTCGGCGATGTCGGCCATGCCCATCGGGGCGCCGGGATGGCCTGACTTGGCCTTCTGAACGGCATCCATGGATAGGGCGCGAATGGCGTTGGCCAGTTCGAAACGGGATGGCATGTTGGGTTAGCTCCTCGCCTGCGGCAGAATGGGGCAAGTCATCGGCGGCCTGCCGGGCCTGCCGGTAGCGTTCTGGCTGGGCGCCGCAAGAAGGTACGGCGCAGTCGAATCCGGGCGCCTATTGTCGCCGACTTGCCGCCGGTCATCAAATGACGGGTGCCACTGCCGGTGCCAGCATGTAAACTCGTGTGCTCACAGCGCTGCATGCTCGCCGGGCAGGAAGCCAGGCATCATGCCGCCTCAGGCGTCGTCACCCCGCTTCGACGACAGCGCCGCGCCTTACCGATACTAACGCTTGCCGATACATAGAAGGGTCGACACGCATGAGCGAATACTCCCTGTTCACCTCCGAATCCGTCTCCGAGGGGCATCCGGACAAGATCGCCGACCAGATCTCCGATGCGGTGCTGGACGCCATCATCGCCCGCGACAAGCATGCCAGGGTGGCCTGCGAGACGCTGGTCAAGACCGGCGTGGCCATCGTCGCCGGCGAGATTACCACTTCGGCCTGGGTCGACCTCGAGGAACTGGTGCGTCAGGTGATCATCGATATCGGCTACACCTCCTCCGAGGTTGGCTTCGACGGTGAGACCTGCGGCGTGCTGAACCTGATCGGCAAGCAGAGCGTGGATATTGCCCAAGGGGTCGATCGCAGCAAGCCGGAAGATCAGGGGGCGGGCGACCAGGGGCTGATGTTCGGTTATGCCACCAACGAGACAGAATCCCTCATGCCAGCGCCGATCCACTATGCTCATCGCCTGGTGGAGCGCCAGGCCGAGCTGCGCAAGCATGGTCTGCTGCCGTGGCTGCGCCCGGACGCCAAGAGCCAGGTGACGTTCCGCTACGACGAGGCGGGCATGCCCTGCGGCGTCGAGGCGGTGGTGCTCTCGACTCAGCATGCGCCGGAGATCGATCAGGAGGAGCTGCGACGCATGGTCAAGCGCGAGATCATCGAGGAGGTGATCCCGGCCGAGTGGCTGACCGAGTCGACCAAGTACCACATCAACCCCACCGGCAAGTTCGTCATCGGCGGTCCGGTGGGCGACTGCGGCCTCACCGGGCGCAAGATCATCGTCGATACCTACGGCGGCATGGCGCGCCATGGCGGCGGCGCCTTCTCCGGCAAGGACCCCTCCAAGGTCGACCGTAGCGCCGCCTACGCCGGACGCTACGTGGCCAAGAACATCGTCGCCGCCGGGCTCGCCGACCGCTGCGAGATTCAGGTTTCCTATGCCATCGGCGTGGCCGAGCCCACCTCGGTGTCGATCAACACCTTCGGCACGGCCAAGGTGGACGAGGCGCGCATCATCGAACTGACGCGCGAGCACTTCGATCTGCGCCCGTTCGCCATTACGCGCATGCTCGATCTGTTGCACCCGATGTATCAGCTCACTGCAGCCTATGGCCACTTCGGTCGTGAGCCCTTCGAGACCAGCTACCACTGGAAGGACACCAAGGGTCAGGAGCACACCGAGACCTTTACCGCCTTCCCCTGGGAGCGCACCGACCGCGCCGCGGCGCTGCGTCAGGCCGCCGGTTTGTAAGCACTCGCCCAGGCATGAAGTGACAGGCCCCGCCGGCTTAGCCGTGCGGGGCCTGCTGTTATGGTCGAAATAGAGGGTCGACCACCCCCCATGAAGTGAATCTCAGTGGGCAGCTGCTGTCGGAGCCACCATGCGGAGGCCCGGCAGCGGTCGCTCGCTGTGCCAGCAAAGTAAAAGCAAGTAATGGAGAGATCGACCAATGGACAAGCAACCCCACGAGCAGAGACAGGGCGAGGCGCCGGGTGGCGAAGAGGCCAGCGGGCGCTCCGCCAGATTGATATGGGGGCTGCGCGCCTTCGGGTTGCTGGTGGCGCTGATCGTCTGGCTTGCCATGGGCCAGGCCGAAGGACTGTCGCCGGATGCGCGCTGGGTGGCGACGATCGGCGCCCTGATGGCGGTGTGGTGGATGACCGAGGCGATCCCGCTCTCGGCTACGGCCCTGCTGCCGATCGTGCTGATCCCGATGCTGACGGAGCGAACCGTCGCTCAGGCCACGGCGCCCTACGCGAGCTCCATCGTGTTTCTGTTTCTCGGCGGTTTCCTGATCGCCATCGCCATGGAGAAGTGGAACCTGCACCGGCGCATCGCGCTCTTGACCCTGGCCCGGGTCGGGGTCTCGCCGCATCGGATCGTGCTCGGCATGATGCTCGCCACGGGGTTCCTGTCGATGTGGGTCTCCAACACCGCGACAACGCTGATGATGCTGCCGATCGGCCTCTCCGTGCTGGCCCTGGTCGCGGAACGCAGCGGCGAGTCGATGGCCACACCCGCGCCGGGACATGACCCGGCGGGACACGAGCACGACCATCACCGGCCCGGCCACGTCGACTTCATCGTTGATGAGAACGTCAAGCGCTTCGGTCTCTGCCTGCTCCTGGCAATCGCCTGGTCGGCGAGCATGGGCGGCCTCGGCACCCTGCTTGGCAGCCCCCCCAACGCTATCGTCGCCGGCTACGCCGCCGACGAGTTGGGTCGCAACATCGGCTTTCTCGAATGGATGATGCTCGGTGTGCCCCTGGGGTTCACCTTCATCCTGGTGGGTTGGGTGTTGATGACCCGGGTGCTCTACCCGTTCAAGGTCGCGGAGATTCCCGGCGGCAAGGAGATGATCGACGGCGAGATCCAAAAACTCGGCGGGCTCAGCCAAGGCGAGAAGATGGTGATGCTGGTGTTCGGCTCGGCGGCCTTCCTGTGGGTCGTGCCCGGCCTGCTTGCCAGTATCCCGGGAGTGGGAGAGCGCTTGGGGCCGCTGGGTAATCTCGATGACACCGCCATTGCCATCGCTGCCGGCATTGCGCTGTTCTTCCTCCCCGCGCGAGGGCGGGACGAGATGGTGCTGACCTGGCAGGATGCCGAGGACGGGCTGCCCTGGGGCGTCTTGCTACTGTTCGGCGGTGGCCTGAGCCTGGCGGGTGCGGTAGCCGGAACCGGTCTCGACAGCTGGTTCGGCGAGCAGATCACCGGGCTGCATGTGCTGCCGATCCTGCTGCTGGTCGCCGCCGTGGCCTCTATCGTGCTCTTCCTCACCGAGGTCACCAGCAACACGGCGACGGCTGCGACATTCATCCCCGTGCTCGGAGGGGTGGCAGTGGGCATCGGCGCCGACCCGATGACGCTGCTGATTCCTGCGGCCTTCGCCGCGACCTGCGCCTTCATGCTGCCGGTCGGTACGCCACCCAATGCCATCGTGTTCGGCACCGGCGCGGTCACCATTGGTCAGATGGCCCGCGGCGGCGTCGTTCTCAACATCATCGGGGTCGTCTTGATCACGCTGTTCTGCTATCTGCTCGGCGGCTTTGCGTTGGGGCTGCAGTTCTGACCTTCACTGGGGTGGCATCGTGACGGGCTCTCCCCGGCCTGGGCTTCAGCCGAGCGCCACCCCACTTCGTTCGGTACCTCCGGTGCCGTTCGAGTGTGTCGATCAGCCAGGGAGGTGCGAGCGTTGATTGTCGCTGCCAGCGTTCCCTGCCTATAGTGAGGGCACCGTTTTTCGCTCGAGAGAGGTGACGCATGAACCAGCCCGCCGTTTCCGCCCCGACCGCGCAGGACTTCAAGGTCGCCGATATCAGCCTGGCCGACTGGGGACGGCGCGAGATACGCATCGCCGAGACCGAGATGCCGGCGCTGATGAAGATTCGCGCCAAGTATCATGACGAGCAGCCGCTGGCGGGGGCGCGCATCGCCGGCTGCATCCACATGACCATCCAGACCGCGGTGCTGATCGAGACCCTGATCGACCTGGGGGCTTCGGTACGCTGGTCGTCATGCAACATCTTTTCGACCCAGGATCATGCCGCTGCGGCCATCGCCGCCGCTGGCATCCCCGTGTTCGCCTGGAAGGGCGAGACGGAGGAGGAGTTCTGGTGGTGCATCGAGCAGACCGTGGAGGGCCCTGACGGCTGGGCCCCCAACATGGTGCTCGACGACGGCGGCGACCTCACTGCCCTGCTGCATGAAAAGCGCCCCGAATTGCTCGACGCCATCCACGGCATTTCCGAGGAGACCACCACCGGCGTGCATCGCCTGCAGGAGATGCTGCGCGATCGCACCCTCAGGGTGCCGGCAATCAACGTCAACGATGCCGTGACCAAGTCGAAGAACGACAACAAGTACGGCTGTCGCCACTCACTCAACGACGCCATCAAGCGCGGCCTAGATCACCTGCTGGCGGGCAAGCAGGCGCTGGTGGTGGGCTACGGCGACGTGGGCAAGGGCTCGGCGGCCTCGCTGCGTCAGGAGGGCATGATCGTCAAGGTCACCGAGATCGACCCGATCTGCGCCATGCAGGCGTGCATGGACGGCTACGAGGTCGTCTCGCCCTACGTCGATGGCGTCAACCGCGGCAAGCAGAGCGTCGACCGCGAGCTGCTGTCGCGCATCGATCTGGTGGTGACCTGCACCGGCAACATCGAGGCTTGCGACGCCGCCATGCTCGAGGCCCTCAAGCCGGGAGCGGTGGTCTGCAACATCGGCCACTTCGACAACGAGATCGCCACCGGCTACATGCGCCGCCACTGGCACTGGGAAGAGATCAAGCCGCAGGTGCACAAGGTCTATCGCGACAGCAAGCCGGGCCACTTCGACCCTGCCAGCAGCGATTACCTGCTGCTGCTCTCCGAGGGGCGCCTGGTCAACCTGGGTAATGCCACCGGCCACCCCTCGCGGATCATGGATGGCTCCTTCGCCAACCAGGTACTGGCGCAGATCCACCTCTACCAGCAGCGCTTCGCCGACCTGCCGCCGGCCGAGAAGGAGGGCGGTCTGGCCGTCACCGTGCTGCCGCGCCATCTCGATGAGGAGGTGGCGCGCTACATGGTCGAGGGTTTCGGCGGGGTGCTGACGCAGATGACCGAGCAGCAGGCCGAGTACACCGGGGTGCCGGTGGCGGGGCCCTACAAGCCGGACGCCTATCGCTATTGAGGTGTCCCACGAGGCAATGAAAGCGCCGCCTGCGGGCGGCGCTTCCATTTGTCAGCCGTCGACGAAGGCGAGCATGCGACCCGCCAGCAGCACTGCCGGCCATAGCAGCAGCGACAGAGTGCCGGCCACGAGCTGCCGCCGCGGCGAGGCATTTTCCAGCCCTGGCCCCAAGTTGAGCAGCAGCGCATTGGCGATGGCCAGTGCGATCAGTGCCAGCTTGAGCAAGAACAGCGGCATGGCGGCATAGCCGCTGGGGTCGGCGAGAAACAGCAGCGCCCCGGTGGCCATTGCCAGCAGGAGCCCAGCGATCGCCACCGGCTGCAGCAGCTGGCCCAGTTCACGCACCGGCAAGCGCTGGCGCCAACCCAGCAAGCGCAGGTCGAGAGCGAGGATGGCACCGATCAGCAGGGCGATGCCCAGCACGTGCAGTGCATTGATCGCCGCATAGCCCCAGCGCGAGAGTCGCATCCATTCGGCCAGGGCAGTATCGGCGAGCGATGTCAGCAGGGCTTCCACGTCGCCAGGTCAGATTCGCCCGGGATACAGCACGTAGTGTTCTTCGCCAATCCACAGCTGCTCGGCCTTGAGCACACCTTCACGGGCATATTCGCCCGAGACGCGCAGCTCCACGCCTTCGGCGAGGTCGCCCTCTTCCAATCCGGCGCGTTCGTTGCGCCAGGGCTGGCCGACCTCGACCGTCCAGGTTTCGCCATCCACGTCGAGTTGCACTTCGCCGTGGGGGTTGCCCAAGCGTACATGGGTGATGGTGCCTTCGATCTCGATGGTCTCGCCGCCGACCCAGCCATGGTGGGCCTGGGCGGGGGCGAGGAACAGCAGCATGACGATGGCGAGCGCCCAATATCCATGACGATGCATGATGGCCTCCTTCCGAAGATACCTTTCTTCAGGCTAGCTCTACCGGGCCGGGCTTCAAGGCCAATCGCTCTACAGGCCGGCCAGGCGCATCAGCAGTGGCAGGTAGAGGGGAACCAGCAGTGGGGCGGCCAGGGTGGTGACCAGCACAGCCAGGGCGCCCTTCTCCGGCTTGATGCCAAGCTCCATGGCGACCACCACCACGTTGGCGGCCATCGGGACCACTCCGAACAGCAGCAGGGCCAAGGCCAGCTCGCCGGGCAGGGGCATCATGGTCTGGAGCAACAGCACCACGGCCAGCATTAGCCACGGCCACAGCAGGTAGCGAATCGTCACGCAGCCGGCCATGAAGCGCAGGTCGATCTCGCGGATCGCCACGCGACCCAAGGTCATACCGATGATCATCATGCCGAGCAGGGTATAGGTGGCCGGAAACACCGTCAGGCTTTCCATCAGGGCGCTCGGCAGCGTCATGCCCAAGCCACTCACCAGCAGCGCGGCGAGAAAGGCGTAGATCAGGGGCAGGCGCACGATCTTGACCAGGCTCTCGCGCACCGAGAACCGGCCGCGGGCACTGAGGTAGAAGCCCACCGTGAACTCGTAGAGCGTCACCCCGAGAATGCAGAAGAGATAGAGGGTCACCCCTTCGGGGGGCAGCAGGAGCATGGCGATGGGCAGGCCAAAGTAGCCGGTATTGCCGGTGCCGGAGGAGAAGGCCAACACGGCGCTCTCCTGGGAGGAGAGGAAGCGTTTGGCCAAGGGGTTGATGGTGGCGGCGACCAGGCTCGCCAGCAGGAACAGCGCCAGCGTCAGCAGCAGGTACTGAGGCGTCGGGCCGCCCAGCAGCAGGCCGCGGAAGAAGGTCAGCGGGGCGATGATGTAGATCAGCAAGGTGGCGATGGGCCGCGGGTCGATGGCCAGTCGTCGTGCCGCCAGCCAACCCAGGCCGACGAAGGCCAGAAGCGTCCAGAGGGGGCCCAGCAGGGCTCCGGGGTCGATCATGCCAGCTCATCCATCGCTGAAAGCCGATATGATGCCTTTCGACAGGGCGGCTGTCAGCCGTTGTGTTGCCTCGGCAGGACTTCCCCAGGCTGATGCCAGAGAGTCTGCATCAGGCCCAAAGGTTCTAATCCTTCAGCTCTATATGACGGAAGCTCATGTGCCAGTGTGGAACTTTTCATTGGTCAGGCGTCCGGCCGGACGGCAGAATGCAGGGATTCGCATCGCCACTGGCAAACCAGAGAGACTTTCATGAGCACCTCATATCCGCTAGGCATCAGCTTCGAGTTCTTTCCGCCCAATACCGAGGTGGGGCGCGAGAAACTGGTCGGGGTGCGCGATGCCCTGGCTGAGCGGAACCCCCGGTTCTTTTCCGTGACCTACGGGGCGGGCGGCTCGACCCAGGGGCGCACCTTGGATACCGTCAGGGCCGTGCGTGAGGCGGGCATCACCACCGCCCCACATCTTTCCTGCATCGGCAGCGAGAAGGCTCAGCTTCGCGACCTGCTCGTCCAGTATCGCGAAGAGGGCATCGACAGCCTGGTGGCGCTGCGAGGCGACCTTCCCTCCGGCATGGGCGGAATCGGTGAGCTGCGCTATGCCAACGAGCTGGTGGAATTCATTCGTGAAGAGACCGGCGACCATTTCGAGATCGCCGTGGCGGCCTACCCGGAGTCACACCCCCAGGCGCCGAGCTTCGAGCGTGACCTCGAGAACTTCGTACGCAAGATGAAGGCGGGTGCCGATCTCGCCATTACCCAGTATTTCTTTACTGCCGAGGCTTACTTCCACTTCGTCGAACGTGCCCGGGCACTCGGCGTCGAGGCGCCGATCGTTCCGGGCATCATGCCGATCACCAACTACACCAAGCTGGCTCGCTTTTCCGACGCCTGCGGTGCCGAGATCCCGCGCTGGATCCGCAAGCAGCTCGAGGCCTACGGTGACGACAGCGAGGCCATCGCCGAGTTCGGCACCGAGGTGGTGTCGCGGCTGTGCCAGCGCCTGCTGGACGGCGGCGCGCCGGGCCTGCACTTCTATACCCTCAACCAGGCGACTCCCTGCCTGCGTATCCTCGACAACCTGGCTTGACGGCTTTTTCTTGGCGCCGAAGTGCATCTGTGGCTAGCCTGATCCTGCATATCCATGGAATCAGGAAAAGGAGGTCGCTAGATGCGCCATGCCAACCTTACGGGAGTCGCTGTCGCCTCCCTGCTGCTGGCCGGAGTGGGACAGGCCCAGGCCCAGGAAGGCCATGAAGTGGAAATGAACTGGGTGAGCGTCGATGGCATCGAGGACTCCATCGGCACCATCACCCTCGAGGATAGCGACCACGGTCTTCTGCTGACCCCCGACCTGCGCGAGATGCCGCCCGGCGTCTACGGCTTCCACGTTCACGAGAACCCCAGCTGCGAGCCGGGTGAGAACGAGGATGGTGAAATGGAAGCCGCCGGCGAGGCGGGGGGACACTACGACCCGGAAGAAACCGATACCCACCAGGGACCCTACGGCGACGGGCATCTGGGTGACCTGCCGGTGCTGATCGTCAACGAGGATGGCGAGGCCAACTTGCCGGTGCTGGCGCCGCGGCTGACCGTCGAGGATATCCAGGACCGCAGCCTGATGATTCACGAGGGCGGTGACACCTACTCCGACGAGCCTGAACTTGGCGGCGGCGGGGGTCGCATGGCCTGTGGCGTGGTTGAGTCGTGACCGCGGCCCCGTGCAACGCCTCATCCTGAAACAGCGCAGCCCCGCCATGGCGGGGCTGCGTATTTTTTGTCGGGTTGACGGTGTGCTTAATCGGGCGTGTCGTCAACGTCGGTTGCTTCAGGCGCTTCGGCGTCCTCGTCCGTACGCATTTCCGGAGGCAGCATGGCACTGGGCACTTCCAGGCCGTGTTCCTGGTAATAGCGTACGGCACCGGGGTGGAACCACATCACCGTGTTCTTGTCGAGGTGCTCGGCGCGGGTCTCGAGCGCGGCGGGATGGATCGTCTCCATCGCCTCAGGGGCATCGAGTACCAGCGACATCAACTCGTAGACGAAGCTCTCTGGCAGGTCCTTGTGGCCAATGGCGAAGTTCCACAGCGCGACCGAGGCGTGAGGAGCCTCCATGCTGGCATAGGTGTCGGCCGGGATCTCGAAAGGCTCGACCGGGAAGGCCTCGAGCAAGGCGAGCTGCTGCTCTTCGGTCATGCCGAACATGTGCACACTGCGGTTGAGCTCGAGACGCTCAAAGGCGCTGATCGGCAGACCGGCACAGAAGGCAAAGGCGTCGCTGAGCCGGGAAGTCAGGTAGTCTGCCAAGTGGTTGGCGTCGGCATATTGCAGCTGTACGTCCTCCACGCCCAGCGTCTCCAGAAAGCGCGGCCAGTAGGAGGCACAGGTGCCACCCATGGGGCCCACACCGACCCGCTTGCCGCTCAGGTCCTCGAGGCTCTCGATGCCCGAGTTGGCCAGGGTCACCACGTGGAACGGCGTCTGATACATGGGGAAGAGGGCACGTACGTTGCGCATGGCCTCGCCGCGTGCAAACTCCGCTTCGCCTTCCCAAAGATCCCTGGCAGGGCCCAGGGTGACCAGCCCCAGCTCCGCCTCCCCGGTATGGACCAAGGTCATGTTGTGGTAAGGGCCACCAGTCGCCTGGGAGAGGGCAGTGATGCCCAGTTCCTCGCTGATGCGGGTGACCAGGCCATCGCCGTAGACTTGATAGGTACCGCCAAGCGAGGCGGTACCCAGCAACACTTCCGCCGGCCAGTCGCTGCGGTCGTCGGCCTGGGCAAGGGAGCCCCAGGCCAGCAGACCGCAGGCGATCAGCAGGGAGTGACGTGAGGGGAAGGATCCAGAGTTCATGCTAAACCTCCTTGCGAACTTAGCGTCGCAAAGCCCGGGTGGCCGCGGCCACCCGGGGATCGCTCAGGCCGAAGCAGAGGGCTTGGCCTTCAGTGCGGCAGCCTGCCAGGCAAACACCAGCGCACCGAGACCGATACCGACCAGGTCGGTCATCCAGCCGCCGGCGATCATGGCGAGCGCTGCCACAAGCAGCAGGCCGCGCTGCACGAGGTTGGCCACGCCGTTGAGGAACCAACCCTGCACGGCCGAGGCCAGCAGGTAGATGCCGATACCGGCGGTGATGGCCACGCGCAGGATCTGCGTCCAGGTGCCGTCCATCAGCAGCGCGGGGCTATAGAAGAACATGAACGGCACGATGAAGGCGGCCAGGCCGAACTTGAAGGAGGTCACGGCCGTCTTCAGCGGATCGGTATTGGAGATTGCCGCCGCGGCGTAGCCGGCCAGGGCCACCGGTGGGGTGATCGCCGAGAGCACCGCGTAGTAGAACACGAAGAAGTGCGCCACCAGCGGCGGAATGCCGATCTGCTGCAGGCCCGGGGCAACCACCGAGGCGGCCACCGCATAGGCGGCGGTGGTGGGCATGCCCATGCCCAGCAGGATCGAGATACACATGGCGAAGAACAGCGCCAGCAGGTGGCTGGCATCGGCGATGCCCAGCAGCATGGAGGCGAAGCGCGCGCCGACGCCTGTCAGCGAGATGACCCCGACGATGATGCCGGCGCAGGCGCACACGGCGATCAGAGGAATGGCCATGCGGGCGCCCAGCGAGAGGGCGTTGAGCAGCGCCTTGGGCCCCATCCAGTGCGGGGTGAACCAGGAGACCACGGCGGCGCTGACCATCGCCAGGGTGCCGGCGCGGATCACCGAGTAACCCATGAACAGGGTGCCGATCAGAATGATGATGGGCAGGAACAGATAGACCTGCTTGACCAAGCGACGGAACTGCGGGATCTCGTCCTTGCGCATGCCTTGCATGCCGTCGCGGCGCGCTTCCAGGTCGACCATCAGGTAGATGGAGAGG
This sequence comes from Billgrantia kenyensis, assembly GCF_013697085.1. Classification (GTDB taxonomy): domain Bacteria; phylum Pseudomonadota; class Gammaproteobacteria; order Pseudomonadales; family Halomonadaceae; genus Halomonas; species Halomonas kenyensis. The sequence continues at coordinate 19,717 of NZ_JACEFT010000028.1, read as the reverse complement.
AAGTACAGCGCGGCCGGAATCAGCGCGGCAATGGCGATTTCGGTGTAGGGAATGCCGGTGATCTCGGCCATGATGAAGGCGCCGGCGCCCATGATCGGCGGCACGATCTGTCCACCGGTCGAGGCCGCGGCCTCGATGCCGCCGGCGCTGCGCGGCCGGTAGCCCACCTTCTTCATCAGCGGGATGGTCAGCGAGCCGGTGGCCACCACATTGCCCGCGGAGGTGCCGTTGATCATGCCCATCAGGCCGGAAGCGAAGACTGCGACCTTGGCCGGACCGCCCCGTGCGCGCCCGGCAGCAGCGAAGGCGAAGTTGATGAAATAGTCCCCCACCTTGGACGCCTGCAGGAAGGCGGCAAAGGTGATGAACAGAATGATATAGGTCGACGAGACGGCGGTGGTCGGGCCCAGGATGCCGTTGTCGGTGTAGAGATAGGTAAAGAAGCGTGAGGCGGAGTAGCCGCGATGCTCGAGCAGGCCCGGCAGATAGGGGCCGGCAAAGGCATAGACCAGGAACACGGCGGTGATGACGATCAGGGCCAGGCCGGCCACGCGGCGGGTCAGCTCCATGATCAGTGCCACGCCGACGGCGGCGATCATGAACTCTGTCTGTCCGGCGAACGGGGTGCCGGCGGCCATGCGCCAGCGCTGGAGCACGAGAATGAGGTAGGCGGCAACGATGATCGAGGCCACGATCAGGATGGCATCGGCCCAGTGGATGGAGCGGCTAGAGCTTTGCCAGATCCAACTGCTGACCAGGGCGATGGCGGTCGCGACCACCAGCGACCAGCTCATGTGCACGACCAGCCACTCGGCGGGTGCCGTGCCGGTCTCGCGCATGTACCAGGCATAGCCGATGGTGAAGGTGGCATAGGCGATGGCAGCGGCCGCGGGTATCAGGGCAAACCACTCGAGGCGGCTGATGCGCACCGGCTCGGGACTGCGATCCAATGTCATGGCGGCGGTGATGGCGAAACCGACGGCCAGGCCACCGGCCACGTGGATGATGCGAAAGGCCCATGTCTCGATGGGAGCGACATTGAGCGCATACAGATGCATTGCGGTGAATAGCACACAGGCGGCGAACACCGTCTGTCCGAGCAAGCCGGAAAGCACGCGCTCGTTGTGGGCAATGGGCATATCGGCGACGCCTTCAGTGCCGAGCTTCGCCGCCGCTTCGTTGGGTTGGGTTTCGTGAGTCATGCCGGAGTGCCTAGATGGTTACGGGTGCCTTGGTTGAGGCAAGGCGTTGACGCCGGCCCGCAGGCCGGCGTCGATGGCGCGCTGGTTGATCAGCCGCGCAGGTCTTCCGGAATGTCGTAGCCGTTCTCTTCGAACCAGCGAACGGCACCCGGGTGCCAGGGCAGGAAGGAGTTGTGCTCGAAGTTCTCGGGCAGTGTCTCGCGAGCGGCACCGTGAATCTGGACCATGCGCTCATGGTTTTCCATGACGGTCTGGGTCACTTCATAGACCAGCGACTCCGGCATGTCCTTGTGAGTGATGGCGAAGTTCCAGATCGAGACGGCCGGCAGATCCTCATCCAGGCTGTTGTAGACGGAGGCCGGAATGCTGGCCGGGCTCAGCTCGGGGAAGTCGTCCAGGAACTGGCCCATCTCGTCATCGGAGAACGAGAAGATATTGACGTTGGCCTGGGCCTCGAGCTGGCTGAATGCAGAGATCGGCACGCCGGCAGCGAAGGCGAAGGCGTCGATCAGGCCATCCTGCAGCTGGCCTGCCTGGTCGGAGGCGCCGCCGTTACGAGTATCGACGTCAAGGCCAAGCTTTTCGAACAGCTGCGGGTAGTACATGTCCGACGTGCCGCCCGCCGGGCCAACGCCCACGGTCTTGCCGTCCAGATCGGCGACGGAGTTGATGCCTGAGCCGGACAGGGCGACGATCTGCAGGGTGGTCTGGTACATCGGGAATACGGCACGGATGTCGGTGTGCTCGACGCCCGGGGCAAGCTCACTGTTGCCGGTCCAGGCTTCATAGGCCGGGCCCATGGTCACCATGCCGAAATCGTGCTCGCCCATCTGAACCAGAGTGGCGTTCTGAACCGGGCCGCCGGTGACTTCGGCGCCGAAGGAGACGCCGAGAGCATCGCCCACCATGTTGGCCCAGCCAGAGCCGTAGATGTAGTAGGTACCACCCTGGCTGGCGGTGCCTACGGTCAGGCTGCGGGGCCAGTCGCTGCGGTCTTCGGCCTGGGCGCCAGTGGCGATCAGGGCCGCGCCGAGCACGGAGGTGGCGATCAGTTTGGAGGCGGTATAGCGCATGGAAGTACTCCGATTTGCCTTGTCGTTATGAGAGCGCACCGCGGCGCTCTGATGAAAACCGTGGTGATACATCCTAGTGTAGGCAAATGCTGAGCCATGCTGGCAAGGTAATTGGAAAAACAAGGGATTGGATGTCTTTTTTTCAACTAAAGTCGATAGCGGGTGGTGGCGTGCCTGGCTGGGATTTCACACTAAGTTACTGTGGGGATGTGTGGTTTTCCGCACGCTCGGCGGAAGCATCCCGTTCGCTGAGTGCCGCCATCATGCGGCTTGCCTGATGAAGGTCGTTCATCAGGGTCGAGGCGAGCCAGGGGTCGAGGCGGTGCTCGCGCAGCCGCTTGGCGAGCTGGTCCTGCCAATGTCGCCGCACCTCCTCGAGGGGGGCGGCAATCGTCTGGCCATCTTCCTGCTCGGCCAATCGGTTGAGGCCAATTGCGACGGCCAGGCGCAGGTCGTCATGCGCCTCCCTCAGGGGGCTGACGCGTGCCGAGTGGCGCAGCAGGCTGCGTTGCAGCACCTCGCCGAAGCGTACCGCCTCTACCATGCGCAGGGAGCGAGCCTGCAGCACTGCCAAGTGCTGCTGCTGGGCCTCGGTCAGCGGTACGTCGATGCGTGCCTGAAACGCCATGATCTCGGTCAGCAGCGGCTTGATACGTTCATGGTAACGCGTATTGACCAGGGGCCATGCCTCCCGCTCGATGGGGGCCGCCACGCTGTGGGGCTGGGGTGGGTGCCCGATCACTTCCGCACTGGGCATGAGGATGGCATTGCACAGCAGGTGATAGGCACGTCGCTCGAGACGTCGGCACTCCTGCTCCATGGCACTGACGGCAGTGTCGGCATGGTTGAGGGAGGCCGGGTCGAGATAGCGTGCCTGGGTCAGCGGCAAGCGCGCCGGTTCCGGAAAGCGCTGCTCGAGCCACTCGGCCAGGCGAGGGATCAGGGGCAGCATCAAGACGATGCCCAGCAGGTTGAACAGGGTGTGAAACAGGGCCAGCTTGAGCGGCCAGGCGGTAGCGGCGAGCCCGATCACCTCAGCGATGGCGTCCACCAGCCATGCCAGCGGCACGAGCAGAACAAGGGCAACGGCCGCCGTGGCCAAGTTGAAAATCACATGCGCCCCGGCCAGACGCCGTGCCGCTACCCCCGCTGGCAGGGCGCCGATCACGGCGGTGACGGTGGTGCCGATATTGGCGCCGATGGCGATGGCCAGGGCCGGGAGGTAAGGCAGTTGGCCCGAGGCAAGCGCCGTCAAGGTCAGCAGCAATGTGGCGTGACTCGACTGCATCACCACGGTGGCAATCACGCCGAGCAGCACCAGCAGTGGCCAGTGCCAGGCGCGGTCGCCGGCCAGCCCGTCCAGGCGGATACCGTCCTGCCACGCCTCGAAGCCGAGCTTCATGAAGTCGATGCCGAGAAACAGCAGGCCTATGCCGAGCAGCAGCCCGGCCATGCCTGCCAGCTTGCCGCTCAGGCGGTATTGACCGAGCAGGCCGAGAGCGAGCAGCGGCATGGCGTACTGGGCCAGGTCGAAGCGCAGGCCGAACGTGGCGATCAGCCAGGCGCCGGTGGTGGTGCCCAGGTTGGCGCCGAACAGCAGCGCGATGGCACCCGGCAAGGTCACCAGTCCGGCACTGACGAAGGACATCGCCAGCAGGGTGACCAGCGAGCTGGACTGTACCAGGGCGGTTGCCAGCGCTCCCACGCCGATGGCCCGCCCCGTGTGACGAGTGGAGGCATGCAGCCAGTGATCGAGGGTGCCGCCGGAAAGTCGCTTGATGGCCCCTTCCAGTAGCGTCATGCCCCACAGGAATAGGCCCAGCCCGGCGGCGAGAGTGGCAAGGTCGGGGCGCGACAGCAGCAGGGCCGCGGCGGCGGCAAGGCCAAGCAGCTCCAGGTGACGTCGCCTGCCCTGGCGCTGCCTGTCGCCGAGCGCTGCTTCGCGCGTCACGTTCAGCGGCTCCCGGGGTCGAGAATTCTCACGGTCTGCACATCGTTGCGCTGCTGCTCCTCACGTTCGCGGTTGACGCGGGTTTCCAGCTCGGCTGCCGCCTCCTCTTCGATTGCTGTCTGTTCGAAGAAGTCGCAGCTGACACAGTCACGATAGCGGATGCCGTTCTGCTCCCAGGCGCGAATGCGGTCCATCGCGGCACAGCGGGGGCAGATTGCGCCGGCAATGAAGCGTTTCTTAGCGGCCATGATGCCTCCAGGTGAAAGGCCGCCGGGTGGGCCCGGCGGGGATATGGCTACGATAACGTGGTGCGGGGACGGTGTCAGGCGGCGCGGATGCCGTTGTGGCGCAGCAGCGGTTCGACGCTGGGCTCTCGGCCGCGGAAGGCGCGAAACAGCTCCGCGGCATCGCGGGCACCGCCCTGCTCGAGGATCTCGCTGCGGAAGCGGCGACCGGTATCGGGGTCGAAGATACCGGCCTCCTCGAAGGCGCTCCAGGCATCGGCGGAGAGCACCTCGGCCCATTTGTAGCTGTAGTAGCCTGCGGCATAGCCGCCGGCGAAGATATGGCTGAAGCCGTTCTGGAAGCGGTTGAAGTCTGCCCGCGGGACCACCGAGACGGCGTCGCGCACGGAATCGAGCAGCGCCTGTACTTCAGCCGCCGAGGGGGCGGTGAGTTCATGGTGCAGGCGCAGGTCGAACAGCGAGAATTCGAGCTGGCGCACCAGGCCCATGGCGGACTGGAAGTTCTTGGCCGCCTGCAGGCGCTGCAGCAGCTCGGCCGGCAGCGGCTCGCCGCTGTCGACATGGCCGGCGATCAGGTCGAGGCCCTCCCGCTCCCAGCAGTAGTTCTCCATGAACTGGCTGGGCAGCTCGACGGCATCCCAGGCCACGCCGTTGATGCCGGAAACCTCGGCAACGGTCTGGCGCGTCAGCATGTGGTGCAACCCGTGGCCGAACTCGTGGAACAGGGTGGTGACTTCGTCATGGGTCAGCAGCGCCGGTGCATTGCCCACGGGGCGGGTAAAGTTGCAGGTCAGGTAGGCCACCGGCAGCTGCAGGCCGCCGTCCTCGCGGCTGCGGCGCACCCGGCACTCGTCCATCCAGGCACCGCCGCGCTTGCCCTCGCGGGCATACAGGTCGAGGTAGAAGCCGGCGATTGGCTCGCCGTGCTCCACGATGCGGAAGTAACGCACCTCCGGGTGGTAGCGAGGCGCCTCTGCATCCTCCTCGAAGGTGACGCCGTAGAGGCGCTCGACAACCTGGAACAGACCGTCGACCACTCGCGGAGCAGGGAAGTAGGGACGCAGCTGCTCCTGCGAAATGGCGTGGCGTGCTTCGCGCAGCTTTTCACTGGCATAGCCGATGTCCCAGGGGGCCAGCTCGTTCATGCCCAGAGTGTCGCGGGCGTAGGCTTCCAGCTCGGCAAACTCCTCCCGGGCCTGAGGTACCGCGCGACGGGCGAGATCTTCGAGGAAATCGAGCACCTGGCGCGGCGACTCGGCCATCTTGGTGGCCAGCGACAGGTCGGCGTAGCTGGCGAATCCCAGCAGCTCGGCCAGCTCGCGGCGCAGGCGAAGGGTCTCCTCGATGATCGGGGCATTGTCGTACTCCCCGGCATTGGGGCCCTGGTCCGAGGCGCGGGTGACGAACGCCGTGTAGACCTCGCGGCGAAGCTCGCGGTCGTCGGCGAAGGTGAGAACCGGATAGAAGCTGGGAAAGTCCAGCGTGATGCGGTAGCCCTGCCCCCCCTTGGCCTCGGCGTTGGCGGCGAGCGTTGCCAGAGCACTCGGGGGCAGGCCTGCCAACCGCTCCTTGTCGCCTATGTCCTTGTGCCAGGCCTGGGTGGCATCGAGCAGCTGGTTGGAAAAGGTATTGGCGAGCTCCGACAGGCGCGCTTTGATCTCACCGTAGCGGCGCTTCTGCTCGGCGGGCAGGTCGACGCCGGCAAGGCGGAAATCGCGCAGGGTGTTGTCGACGCAGCGCCGCTGGGCCTCGTCCAGCTCGGCCCAGGCCGGTCCCTCCTTGAGCGCTTGCCAGGCGCGAAACAATCCCTCGTGTTGCCCCAACCAGGTGCTGTAGTCGGAGAGCTGGCCGAGGCAGGCCTGGTAGGCATCGCGCAGGGCGGGCGAGTTCATGGTGCCGTTGAGGTGTGAGACCGGCGACCAGGCACGAGAGAGCTTGTCGTTGAGTGCCTCGAGCGGGGCGGCGAAGCTATCCCAGGTGGGCGGTTCCTGCTCTGCCCGCTGCACCAGGGCCTCGGTGGTATTGCGGTTGTCGGCGAGCAGCTTCTCGATGGCCGGCACCACGTGCTCTGGCTTGATCTCGGCGAAGGGTGGCAGCTCATGGGACTCGAGCAGGGGATTGTGGGGCATGCTCACCTCGGTGTTGGGGGTTCGAATCATCGGAATAGCAATTAGATGCGGCCAGCACGATCGGGTTTCAATCCCGGCGGGGATTGGTGGTGGGGAGCCGGGCTGATAGGCTTGCGCCTCCACGAACGTCGAGGTGACCGCATGAACGCAACCCTGGAGCGCTGGAGCACCCGGCGAGCCTTCATACTGGCAGTGACCGGAGCGGCCGTGGGGCTCGGCAACATCTGGCGTTTTCCCTATATTACAGGGGAAAATGGCGGTGCGGCCTTCCTGGTACTCTACGTGATTTTCGTGCTGCTGCTCGGGCTGCCGGCGATGATGGCAGAGATCCTCGTCGGACGTGCCGGCCGTCGCTCGCCGATACAGTCCTTGGGCTACCTTGCCGGGCAGGCGGGAGCCAGCCGCCACTGGCAGCTGCTGGGCTTGTTCGGTGCCTTCACCGTGTTTTGCATCCTGTCGTTCTACTCAGTGGTCTCGGGCTGGTCCATCGAGTTCTTCGTCACTGCTGTCAACGGCGGTTTCACCGGCCTGGGGGCTGCCGAAGTCGCCGCCGGCTTCGAGGGCTTTCTCGCCGACCCGGGAAGGATGACCTTCAACCACTCGCTTTTCCTGTTCATGACCATGACCGTGGTGGCGGCGGGCGTGGCCAAGGGGCTGGAGCGGCTCAACAACCTGTTGATGCCGATGCTGTATCTGCTGCTGGTGCTGCTGGCGGGCTATGCCGCCACCACCGACGGCTTTGGCCCGGCACTGGCCTGGCTGTTCCAGCCGGACTTTTCGGCCATCACGCCGCTCGTCGTGCTGCATGCCATGGGGCACGCTTTCTTCACCCTGGCGGTCGGGGCCTGTGCGCTGATGGCCTATGGCGCCTACATGCCGGAGCGACAGAGCCTTCCGCGGGCAGCGGGTGCAGTGGCGGTACTCGACGTCAGCGTGGCCTTGCTGGCCGGCATCGCCATCTTCTCGGTGGTGTTCTCCCAGGGCATGGATCCCGGCGAGGGGCCTGGGTTGATGTTCGTCACCCTGCCCATCGCCTTTGCCGAGCTCCCCTGGGGCTCGGTGTGGCTGAGTCTGTTCTTCCTGCTGTTGCTGCTGGCCACCTGGACCTCATCAATCAACCTGGCTGAGCCCATGGTCGCCACGCTGCAAGGGCGTGGCCTTGGCCGCGGCAAGTCGGCCGCCGTGGTGGGGCTCTCGGTGTGGCTGCTGGGGCTGCTTTCAGTGCTCTCCTTCTCTACCCTGGCCGAGTGGCGCCCGCTGTTCGGCATGAACGCCTTTGACCTGGTGACGACCATTCCCACCGAGATCTTCCTGCCGGTGGGCGGGCTGCTGATCGGTATCTTTGCTGCCTGGGTCATGCCGCAGCAGGAGGCTCGCGCGGCCCTTGGCGTCAGCGAGCCCGGCTTCCTGCTGTGGCGGTCGGTGGTACGCTGGGTTTCGATTCCCCTGGCGGCCGTGGTGCTGGCGGCCGGACTGCTGTAACGACTTGATGTGACCGGCGAGACGCCGGCCTGGAGGCTTGCATGAGTTGGAATGACCCCATCCGCAGCTGGCAGGGTACGCAGCCGACCCTGGGTGCACGGGTCTACGTGGATCCGGCCAGCGTGGTGCTGGGCGACGTGGTGTTGGGCGACGATTGCTCGGTTTGGCCCATGGCGGTGATCCGCGGCGACATGCACCGCATCCGCATCGGCGCGCGTACCAGCGTGCAGGACGGCAGCGTGCTGCATATCACCCACGCCAGTGACTTCAACCCCGATGGTTTTCCTCTCACCGTCGGTGAGGACGTCACCATCGGCCACAAGGCGATTTTGCACGGCTGTACGCTGGGCAATCGCATCCTGGTGGGCATGGGTGCCATCGTCATGGATGGTGCGGTGGTCGAAGACGAGGTGATCATCGCGGCCGGCGCCGTGGTGACCCCGGGCAAGCGGCTCGAGAGTGGCCATGTGTATGCCGGCAATCCGGCCAAGGCACTGCGGCCGTTGAAGCAGAAGGAGCGTGAATTCTTCCCTTATACCGCAGGAAATTACGTCAAGCTCAAGGACCAGTACCTGGCTGCGCAGGGCGGGTAACACTCGGTTGCGATTCTGCTGCGGCTTGAGCCGCTAAGCCATTGTTTCCGGTGCGGGTGCAGGCGATAATCTGGGTATTTATCCAGTTTAGAGGGCTTGCCCCGGCATGGCCGATTTTCGCACCCATCTCGGCGTGGCCGCCGCCGGTGGCGCCGTGCTGGCGCATGGGGGCTGGCAGGCGGGCCTGTGGGATCTGTGGCAAGGCGCGGTTGTTCTCGGCTTGGTCACTTTCGGCGGCATTTTGCCCGATATCGACGCCGACCGCTCCCGGGCGATACGCCTGATCTTCAATCTCCTGGCCATACCGGCCGTGGTGGTTGCGGCGCTGCTGCTTCAGGCCAGGTTGGCGCCGGGGCACCTGCTGCTGGTATGCGGTGCGCTCTATCTCGTGGTGCGCCATGTGGCAGGTGGTGTATTCAGCCGCTTCACCGTACATCGCGGCATCTGGCATTCGTTGCTCGCCGCCGGCCTCTGCGGTCTGGCGGCGGCAACGCTGAGCTACCGGTTCTTTGCCCAGTCGGCGTGGCTGGCTTGGGCCCATGGGTTAGCCATTTGCCTGGGGTTCGTCATCCATCTGCTGCTGGATGAGCTTTACAGCGTCGATCTCACCGGGGCTCGTATCAAGCGCTCGTTCGGCACGGCGATCAAGCCTTTCGATCTGCGCTCTCCGGGCAACTCCGTCGCCATGCTGATGACCGGTGTCGCGTTGCTACCTTGGCTACCGCCCTGGCCGCTGCTGCTGGGCCTGCTGTCTCAGGGAGCCACCTTATGGCGATAATCTTCCGCCTTTAGGCCGTACTTCTTGAGCTTGTCGTAGAGTGTCTTGCGCGGCAGGCCGAGGTGCTCGCAGACCTCGGTGATGCGGCCGCGGTGGCTGACCAGCGACTGGCTGATCAGGCTCTTCTCGAACAGCTCCACCTGCTGGGGCAGGGCCAGCTCTGCGGCATCGGCCTCGATCCCCTGCAGCAGCAGGTCGATGCGGTAGTCGAAGGCCGAGCCCAGCAGCACATAGCGCTCGGCGAGGTTACGCAACTCTCGTACGTTGCCCGGCCAGTCGTGGGCCATCAGGGTGGAGATGCCTTGGGTGTCCAGCGGCGGTGCCTCCAGTCCGCTGCGATTGGCGGCGACCACGGCAAAATGCTGGAACAGCAGTGGAATGTCCTCGCGTCGCTCGCGCAGCGGAGGGATCGGCAGGGTCACCACATTGAGCCGGTAGTAGAGGTCCTCGCGGAAATCGCCGGCTTCGGAGGCCAGCTTCAGGTCGACCTTGGTGGCGGCGATCACTCGGATATCCAGGGGGACGGGCTCGTTGGCGCCGAGCCGCTCGATGCAACGCTCCTGTAGCACCCGCAGCAGCTTGACCTGCAGCGCCAGCGGCATCGACTCGATCTCGTCGAGGAAAACGGTGCCGCCATTGGCGTGCTCGAACTTGCCGATGCGGCGCTCCACGGCACCGGTGAAGGCGCCCTTCTCGTGGCCGAACAGCTCCGACTCGATGATGCTCTCGGGTACCGCGCCGCAGTTGATGGCGACGAAGGGATGGCCGCCCCGGGGGCTGCGCTCATGGATGGCGCGTGCCACCAGATCCTTGCCGGTACCGGTCTCGCCGAACAGCAGTACGTCGGTTTCCACCTGGGCGATGCGCTGGACCATGGAGGCCAGCCGCTGGATGATGGGAGTCCTGCCCACCAGACGTGGCCCGGGAGCGGACTGCTGGGCTTCGAGCTCGGCCTTGAGCTGGCGGTTCTCAAGGCTCAGGCGGCGCTTCTCGACGCCACGGCGGACCATTTCGACCAGGCGCTCTCCGGCAAAGGGCTTCTCCAGAAAATCCCAGGCCCCTTCGCGCATGGCTTCCACGGCAGTGGAAATGTCGCCATGGCCGGTGATCAGGATCACCGGCAGGTCCGGGTCACGTAGCCGCACCTCACGCAGCAGCTCCATCCCATCCATGCCGGGCATACGAATATCGCTGACGATGACCCCGGGAAAATCGGGTGTCAGGACGGCCAGTGCGCTCTCGGCACTGGCGTGGGGCTCCGGCTGGTAACCGGCGAGCTCGAGCGTCTGGCCGGCGGTAATGCGCAGGTGGGGCTCGTCGTCGATGATCAGTACCGGAATGGTCGCCGGGTCATGCATGGGAACGCTGCTCCTGGGCTGAAAGCCGGGCGTCCTCGGGACGCTGTGCCTGGGGCAGGGTAATGGTAAAGCGGGCGCCGGCGCCAGGTAGGTTGTCGGCTTCGATGTTGCCACCAAGGTCCTTGATGATGCGGGCCGAGATCGACAGCCCCAGCCCCAGCCCGCTGCCGGGCGACTTGGTAGTGAAGAAGGGCTCGAAGATACGTGACAGGTGGGCGTGAGGTATGCCGGGGCCGGTATCGGTGACGCCGATCCGCACCTGCCCCTCCTGGGTTTCGATGCTGAGTGTCAGCCTCGGCGAAGGAGTGTCAGCCATCGCCTGCAGGGCGTTGCCAATCAGGTTGACGAGCACCTGCTCGAGTCGTACCAGGTCGGCCTGGACCCATACCTCCTGCTCCCAATGGCGTACCACTTCGATATTGCGCAGCCGGTTCTGGTAGAGCCGCAGGGCATAATCGAAGCAGGCCGGTACCGACACTGCCGTCAACGAACTGTCGCTCTTGCGCGAGAATTGACGCAGCTGGGCACTGATATCGGCCATGCGCTCGGTCAGCTCGACGACCTGAGCCAGGTTGGCATCGGCCGCCTCCAGGCGCTGTCGCTCGAGGAAGGTCCGGGCATTTTCGGCATAGGCGCGGATTGCCGCCAACGGCTGGTTGAGCTCGTGGTTGATACCGGCGGCCAACTGGCCGAGCACGGCTAGCTTGGCAGTCTGCACCAGCTCGTCCTGGGTTCGGCGCAGGTTCTCCTCTGCTCGGCGACGCTCCTCGATTTCATCGGAGAGCAGGCGGTTGGTGTCGGTCAGGTCCCGTGTTCGCAGCTCTACGTTGCGCTCCAGTTCGTCCCTCGCCTTGGCCAGCGTGTGGCGCTCGCGCTCGGCGAAAAGCTCTCGCTCGCGGCGCAGGCGCAGGCGCTGCCAGCCCACGCCGCCGGCCAGCACGAACATGCCATAAAGGCCGCCGGCAAGCGCGGCAGCGAGCCACTGAGCCTGGTAGACGCCGCCAAGCGGCTTGAGAATATGCATGTCCCAGTCATAGGCATCCATGTGTCGGGACAGGCTGAGGTAACTCTCATCGATTAGCGGGCCTTGGCTGAACCGCACCAGGCGACTGCCGTCCGGGCGCTGCTCATACACATCGAGGTGAGAAGGAGAGAGAGGCTCATCGGCGTAACGCCGGGTGGCGAGCAGCGTCTCACGCTCTGCTTCCGAAAGCGGGTGCAGGGCCGCCATGCGCAGCTCGGGTCGGCTGGCCATGAAGATGATGTTATCTGCATCGGTGACCATCAGCTCGGCGTCCTGCTCGGCCCAGCTCTCCTCCACGGCATCGAGCAGAACCTTGATGACCATGACGCCGTCGGGGCGAGCGTCCGGTGTCGTTTCATCCAGCCAGACCGGGGCCGAAAAGTAGTAACCGCGCTCCAGGGACTGGGTGCCGAGGCCGAAGAAGCGACCACGGCCCCCCTCGATGGCATCCTGGTAGTAGCTGCGGAAGGAGTAGTTGTGGCCGATGAAGGTATTGTCCATGTGCCAGTTGCTGGCAGCCAGGGTGGTGCCGTGACGATCGAGTAGGTAGACGTCGGATACGCTGGCAACGGCGCGGAACTGGTCAAGCAGCAGGTTCAGGGGCATCGGATTCTGCTGCCCCCGGCCACTCAGGAAACGTTTGACCATCTCGCGAGAGGCGAGTAGCTGCGGGAGGTAGTCGTGACGCGTCAGATGCCCTTCGAGCCCGGCTGCGGAGAGGCGCAGTTCGTTCTCTGCTTCTCGTACCATCGACTGCAAGGCCTGTTCGCGAGCCATCTGGGCCGCTTGCCACATGACCGCCACCAGCCCCAATGGCAATAGCAGCAGCAATAGTCGGCGCAGAGGGCGCGGTAGGCGGGGAGGACGATGCGGACCTTTCAAATGCAGCCTTCCTTTGTCTACAGCTGGACTTCCGGCAGTGCCTGGGCACGGCGAAGGGCGCGCTGGGCACGAGTCTCGGCCCGCTCCATCTCAAGCAGCTCTTCCTCGACGAAGACCAGGTGTTCGTGGGCGCGGGCCCTGGCATCCTCGGCGCGACCCTCGAGGATAGCGTCGAGCAGGGCGCGGTGCTGCTTCATCAGCATCGGCCGCGACTGGGGTTTTTCGAACAGGTGGGCCAGGTTGTCGACGATGCTCTTTTCCAGCAGGTGGAAGATGCCGCGAATGGTATGCAGCAGCAGCACGTTATGCGCGGCCTCGGCGATGGCCAGGTGAAAAGCAGCGTCTGCCTTGGCCTCGAGTTCGGGGTTGCGTCCGGCAAAGCAGGCCTCGAGCTCCTCGAAGCGTTTGATCAGCATGGCGCGGTCGGCCGGTGTCGAGCGCAGCGCGGCATAGTAGGCCGAGATCCCCTCCATGGCGTCGCGGAACTCGAGCAGGTCGAGGTGAAACTCCTGATGCCGCGACAGCATGTCGAGCAAGGGATCGCTGTAGCCGCTGTTGAGCTCTCGTGTGACGAAGGTACCGCCGCCCTGTCGGCTGGTCAGCAGGCCGCGGGTTGCCAGTTTCTGGATGGCTTCGCGCAGCGAGGGGCGAGATACGCCGAAGCGCTCGGCCAGCTCGCGCTCCGGGGGGAGCCGCTGGCCAGGTTTCAGGCTGCCCTCGAGAATCATCGCTTCGAGGCGTTCGGTGATGACATCTGCCAGGCGCGGCTGGCGTACGTTCTGGTAGGTCATGCTTGAGGGTCCTGGAAACGATTTCTTCCAAATTGGTCTTACCAATAGTGGCGCGAAATTGCGTACCTTGCAATCCCGTCAATTGACATTGGAGCAAGATCAGAAAGCCTGGCTTGGGATCAGTCCTCTTGGGTAGACCAAAGTATACCCGGTTGAAACGGGTAGTTCGTGGCCGAGCGTTTGACACCGCCAGGCGTGAGCCCTAAGGTTCAACGATCTTGCGAGGTAAATTGGTTTTACCAATTTTTCTCGGCGTAACGAAACCAATAATCCAGCAAGACCGCACTGCCTACGGGCCGACAGTGAGGGAGCCTCATGACGCCAGTCAAGCTGTACCCCCCAAAGCCGGAAAAGGTCTATTTTTTTGGCACCTGCCTGATCGATCTGTTTTATCCCGAAGCCGGAATGGATGGCATTCGTTTGCTGGAGCGTGAAGGCATCGAGGTGCACTATCCCCAGGCTCAGACCTGTTGCGGCCAGCCGGCCTACACCTCGGGTTATCAGCAGGAGGCGCGTGCGGTGGCGGCAGCGCAGCTCGACCTGTTCCCCGAGCCTTGGCCGATCATCGTACCTTCCGGCTCCTGTGGCGGCATGATGCGAACCCACTATCCGCAGCTGTTTGCCGGTACTGGGCATGAGGCTCGAGCCAACGAAGTGGCGGGTCGCATCTATGAGCTGACCGAATTCCTGTTGCACGTCTGTCAGCTCAGGCTCGAGGATCGTGGCCAGCCCGAGAAGGTGGCCATGCACACCTCTTGCAGTGCCCGGCGCGAGATGGGTCTGGGAGAAACCGGGCCCACACTGCTGGCCCGCATGGGGCAGGTCGAACTGGTGGAGCAGGCTCGTGCCACCGAATGCTGCGGCTTCGGCGGGACCTTCGCCGTGCGTCACCCGGAGGTTTCCGCGGCCATGGTGGAGGACAAGACCCAGGCCATCGAGGCCACGGGTGTGAAGCGCTTCGTCACCTCGGACTGCGGCTGCCTGATGAATATCGGCGGTCGCTTCGAGCATCAGGGCAAGGCGGTTGCCGGCGAACACATTGCCAGCTATCTGTGGCGGAGGACCTCATGAGTGCATCCGGCGTACAGACGTACACCCCCCGCGAGTTTCACCGCCAGGCCCACGACGCGCTGGGCAACCCGCAGATCCGGGCCAACTTCCGCCGCGCCATGGATGGCCTGATGGCCAAGCGCCGCGACGTCTTCAGCGACTGGGATCTCGAGACCCTGCGTGAACTTGGCGCCAACATCCGTCTGCGGGCGCTGGCCAAGCTGCCCGACCTGCTCGAGCAGCTCGAAGCCAACTGCCAGGCCAACGGCATTCAGGTGCACTGGGCCGAGAATGGCGACGAGGCGTGTCGTGTCATCCGAGAAATCTGTGAGCGCCATGAGGCGAAGGCGGTGATCAAGGGCAAGTCGATGGTCTCCGAGGAGATGCACCTCAATGCCCACCTCGAAGAGGCCGGCATCGAGGCGCTGGAGTCCGACCTCGGCGAGTACCTGGTGCAGCTCAACGAGCAGACGCCTTCCCACATCATCATGCCGGCGATCCATCTCAATACCGATGAGATCTCCGACATCATGCACGAGAAGACCGGCACCGAGCGTACCCGTGATGTCGACTATATGACCGCCGCGGCCCGGGCCCAGCTGCGCGAACGCTTCATGGCCGCCGACGTGGGTATCTCAGGGGTCAACTTCGCCGTGGCCGAGACCGGCACGCTGTGCCTGGTGGAAAACGAGGGCAACGGCCGCATGACCACCGCCGTGCCGCCGGTGCATATCGCCGTGACCGGCATCGAGAAGGTGGTCGAGCATTTGCGCGACGTGCCGCCGCTCTATGCGCTGCTGACCCGATCGGCCACCGGGCAGCACGTCACTACCTACTTCAACATGATCAGCTCGCCGCGCAAGGAAGGGGAGCACGATGGACCCAGTGAGGTCCACCTGGTGCTGGTCGACAGCGGTCGCTCCAATATCTACCAGGACGACGAGCTGCTCGATACCCTGCGCTGCATTCGCTGCGGCGCCTGCATGAATCACTGTCCGGTCTATACCCGGGTCGGCGGCCACACCTACGGCACCACTTACCCCGGCCCCATCGGCAGCATCCTGATGCCACATATGATGGGCCTGGAGGAGACTCGTGACCTGCCCAGCGCCTCGAGCCTGTGTGGTGCCTGCGGCGAGGTGTGCCCGGTCAAGATCCCGATTCCCGACCTGCTGGTGCGGCTGCGCCGCGAGGCGGTGGGAGAAGGCCGCGGCAACGTGCCCGGCGCCGGCGTCAAGCGGACGAAAAAGGAGGTGGCGGCGTGGAAGACGTACCAGTGGCTGGCCACCCACCCCGCTGCCTGGCGCAGCGGTACGGCCATCGCCGGTAAGCTTCAGGCTCTCGTGCCGTCGAAGCTGGGACCCTGGACCGAGCACCGTACCGCGCCAAGGCCGGCCAAGGTTTCATTGCATGCCTTGGTTAAACAGCACAAGGCCAAGCGCCATCAGGCAGGCAAGTCCGACGACGATGGGGAGAAGCGCTCATGAGTGCCCGTGACAACATTCTCGAGCGCCTGCGGCAGCGTGCCGATGGCCCGCTGACGGCACCGCAGAGCGATTTCTCCGTGGTCACCGGACGCGGCTGGAGCCAGGCGGACCGGCTCGAGCGCTTCGAGCGGCTGATCACTTCGGTTCATGGGGAAGTGGTGCATGTGGCACAGGCCAACTGGACGGCAGAGCTTGTCGAGCTGCTGCATGCGAAGGGCATCCGGCGACTGGCCTTGGGGCGCGAGCACCCCGTTGCCGCCGAGGCCCGCGCCGCGCTGGACGGTAAGGACGTGGCCCTGCTCGATGCCGATCGCGATATCGAAACCTGGCAGCACGAGCAATTTCATGAGACCGACGCCGGCCTGACCTCCACTCGTGGCGCCATCGCCGAGACCGGCAGCCTGTGGCTGTGGCCGACGCCCGACGAGCCGCGCCTGCTGAGCCTGGTGCCGCCGATTCACATCGCCGTGCTCGATGCCAACAGCATCGAGGACACCTTCTTCGACGTCATCGAGACCCACGGTTGGGCTGGCGGCATGCCCACCAACGCACTGCTGATCTCCGGGCCGAGCAAGACGGCGGATATCGAGCAGACTCTGGCCTACGGCGTGCACGGCCCCCGCGAACTGGTGGTGCTGGTGCGTCACGCCAAGGAGCACTCATGACCGCTGCGACGATACCCCCTGCGGCCGACGCCTGGCAGGCGCTCAAGCAGGAACTGCTCGCGATCATGCCCGCCGAGCGGCTGATCGACGATCCGCTGCGCACCCTGACCTACGGCACCGATGCCAGCTTCTATCGGCTCATTCCCAAGCTGGTGGTCCGTCCCGCCGACGAGGATGAGCTGATGGCGGTGCTGGCCGGCTGCCGCCAGCGTGGGCTTCCGGTCACCTTCCGTGCCGCCGGTACCTCGCTCTCGGGGCAGGCGGTGACGGACTCGGTGCTGATCCAGCTGCGCGAGGGCTGGCGCGGGCACGAGATTCTCGAGAACGGCCGTGCGATCCGCTTGCAGCCCGGCATCATTGGCGCCCGGGCCAATCAACTGCTGGCGTCCTTCGGGCGCAAGATCGGCCCTGATCCGGCCTCCATCAACAGCTGCATGGTGGGCGGGATCGCCGCCAACAACGCCTCCGGCATGTGTTGCGGCACGGCGCAGAACAGCTACCGCACGGTGCGTGACATGCGCGTGATACTGGCTGACGGCACGCGTCTGGACACCGCCGATCCGGCCAGTTGCGAGGCCTTTCGGCGCAGCCATGCCGAGCTCGTCGCAGGGCTCGAACGACTTTCCGCCGAAACTCGGGCCAATGAAGCCCTGGCGGAGAAGGTCCGCCACAAGTACCGGCTCAAGAACACCACCGGCTACGCCCTCAACAGCCTGGTCGATTTCGACGATGGCATCGAGATCCTCAAGCACCTGATGATCGGCTCCGAGGGCACGCTCGGCTTCATCAGCACCATCACCTATGACACCGTCATCGACGAGCCGCACAAGGCGGCGGCGCTGGTTTTCCTGCCCGACATGGCGACCACCTGCCGCGCCACCATTGCCCTCAAGCCGGCGCCGGTCTCGGCGGTGGAGCTGATGGACCGTGCCGCGCTGCGCTCGGTGGAGGGGAAGCCGGGCATGCCCGCCGCGCTGGAGACCCTGCCAGAGGGAGCGGCGGCGCTGCTGATCGATGTGCGCGGCAACGACGAGGCGCAGCTGAAGGAGCGCCTCCAGGCCGTGCAGGAGATCTTCGAGGGCATCCAGACCCTGGAGCCGGTCAGCTTCATGCACGACAAGGCCACCTACGAACTCTACTGGAAGATCCGCAAGGGGCTGTTCCCCGCCGTGGGCGCGGTGCGCGATACCGGCACCACGGTGATCATCGAGGACGTGGCCTTCCCCATAGAGCGTCTCGACGAGGGCGTGTTGGCGCTGACCGACGCCTTTCATCGTCACGGCTACCCCGAGGCGATCCTGTTCGGCCACGCCCTGGAGGGTAACTTGCACTTCGTCTTCCCCCAGGGCTTCGAAAAGCCCGGCGAGGTGGAGCGCTATCAGGCGCTCATGGACGAAGTCGCCCAACTGGTCGGGGTCGAGTACGGCGGCTCGCTCAAGGCCGAGCACGGCACCGGGCGTAACATGGCACCCTACGTCGAGCTGGAGTGGGGGCCCGAGGCCTATGCGTTGATGTGGCAGATCAAGGCGCTGTTCGACCCTGAAAATCTGCTCAACCCCGACGTCATCCTGAGTCGCAACCCCACCCTGCACCTGGAGAATCTCAAGCCACTGCCGGCGGCCGATCCCATCGTCGACAAGTGCATCGAGTGCGGCTTCTGCGAGCATGTCTGCCCGTCGCGGGATCTCACGCTGACACCGCGGCAGCGCATAGTAGCTGCACGCGAAATGGCCAGGCTCGAAGCCCTTGGCGACGGCCTCGACCAAGAGAACGCCGCGCGCCTGGAGCGGCTGCGCAAGGACTACCGCTATGCTGGTGACGAGACCTGCGCGGTGGATGGGCTGTGTGCTACCCAGTGTCCGGTGGGGATCAACACCGGTGAGTTGATTCGCGAGATGCGCCACGAGCGGCTGGCATCTCATGCCGGGGCTGCACGCAGGGTGGGGCGCCATTTCTCCGGCACTACGCGGCTGGCGCGGGGCATGCTCAACCTGGCCGGCGTCGGGCGCGCCGTGCTCGGCGAGAAGGGGCTCTCCAGGGTGAGTCGCGGTATTACCCAAGCCAGTGGCGGCCGGGTGCCGCAGTGGGTGCCGACCCTGCCCAAGGCGGCGCCGGTACGCGTCTTGAGGCAAGCCTCGGCATCCGGCAGTGGGCGGGAAAAGGTGGTCTACTTCCCTTCCTGCGCCACTCGTGTCTTTGGTGCCACCCATGGTGACAGCGAGAGTCGCTCGATCATGGAGATCACCCTCTCGCTGCTGGACAAGGCCGGCTTCGAGGTGGTCGTGCCGGAAATGACGGGGCATCTCTGCTGCGGGATGGCATTCCAGTCCAAAGGCCAGTTCGAGGAAGCGACACACAAGGCGCGGGAGCTCAACCGCGAGCTGCTGGTGGCCAGTCAGAACGGCCGCTACCCGATCCTCAGCGACACCAGCCCCTGCGTATTGCATATGCAGGGGCGACTGGATGAGCGCTTGACGGTGCAGGAGCCGGTGGCCTTCGCCCATGATTACCTGCTGCCGCACCTGGACATCACTCAGCTCGACGAGCGGGTGGCCGTGCACGTGACCTGTTCGAGCACCCATATGGGGCTGGGTGAGCGGATGATCGCCATTGCCCGGGCCTGCGCCCGGGAAGTCGTGGTGCCCGCCGATATCACCTGCTGCGGTTTCGCTGGCGACAAGGGACTGATGACGCCCGAGCTCAACGCCTCGGCGTTGAAGGGGCTCGCCGAGCAGGTGGACGACTGCGACGCGGGATACTCCAACTCGCGTACCTGCGAGATCGGCCTGTCGCTGCATGGCGGCATCCCGTATCGTTCGATCCTGTCACTGCTCGACCGTGCCAGCCGCCAGCGCAGGGAAGCGGTCGAGACGGCCTGAGCCATCCACAGCCCCTCGCCGGCGAGGGGCTGTGGATAAGCCTTCGCGTCACGCGCCTGAAATATTTTTACAACCGCCCCTTGCAGGGGGCGGGGGAAAGCCGTAAAGTACGCATCCGCTGCCGGTGA
>NZ_JACEFT010000027.1 GCF_013697085.1 Billgrantia kenyensis | reverse complement strand
GTCTCTGGGCTATGTGGCACCCCGAGCACACCCGGCATTAGCTGCGTAGGGTGTGCAGAAACCAGGGGGTCATTACAACTTGGGAGAAGCTGTCGCGGTGGGTGGTGCCGGGGTTGTCCACCGACCCGGCCAGAAATTCCCAGCCCTGATCCACCAATTGGTCGATAAAGGGTTTCTCGACCTCTGCGTACTCAGGTCCCGCCATATCATGGCATCCTTACTTTTTATTCGGCTAGCAGGCCTGCGACAGGCCAAAGGCTTATATTCACATAGCGTGAACGATCCTGTCCGCATGATACGGAGTGGGTGTGCCCACTTCATTAGTAGATAGGTTTTTTGAAGGAGGTGTAGCTGGTGATTTTCTCGATATCCGAGAAAAGAGCTTCAACACCGTGGCTCAGCGGGTTGCCTGCTGCCAAGCGACCCTCAGCCCAAGTCAGCCACTCCGCCAAAGTCATATCGCCAACGCTTGTATCCCTTTCTATCTCGAGCTGTGTCAAGGCTGCCAGGAAATGGCGAGCCTGTTCGTGTTGCTGCCATGAGTCTGCCAGCTCAAGAAAACGCTGCCATCGATTGTTGTCACGCTTCCGTTCTTGCTCGGCCAGATAGCGTTCATGAGCAGCGATCTCCTCGAGGCGCCGTTTCTCCAACCTTTCCTTTGTCCTATTCGCCAGTATCGGTGCGACCCTTTGAATGGTGTCGAAAATCTCCGGCAGGAGGTTTTCCATTGAGATCTCATCAGTTTCCAGCCATTGGCTTTTAAAGCCTGAGGGGAGATAGCTTTTTATCTCGAAAATCAGCTTTCCAGTGGGCTTGAGCTCTTGCCGCCAATCCCGGTCTCCGGAGCTGCGCCAGCGCTTTTCGCTCTCGGTGAGTGGGCGGCGTACCTGTTTCTGTTTCTCACGAAGCTGGAAGGGGATTTTTTCCCCCTCAATCTCGATAGCGGTGGCCTTGCGCTCCTCCTCAATGGCCTTGCCCCCAACTTTCTCGATAGCCTTGAAGAGGGTGCTCAGGATGCGATAGCGACGACGATCCATAGCTGTAAGCGGGGCAGGCGCGAAGCCTACACCTCCCCATCGGTACTTCTTTGCCTCTTCAGTTTGTCGCTTGTGTTCCTCCTGCCAGCCTGAGATTATCGGGTGTGCTCGTCCCAGCTTGGCTGGAACCTCCAAGTCAGGGCCAGACCTAACCCCTCTCTTTTTCTGTTTCGGTCTTGCTGCTGGTGTTAGCTCTAGCCCCTGATCTGTACCATGCGCATTGCCGGATGGTACCGGCGCCCTCATGCGAGGGGTATAGGGAGCAATTGCTAGTAAACTGTTCTCTGGGGGCGCATCAGGTAGAGGTGGCTGGGATACTTTTTTACCAGCAGCGATACGCTGCCAATGACCTGGTGCCGGAGTGGGTATTCCTGCCTTGTCGCACACCTCCTTCAGTTTCTGGCTCGGAAGGCCATACTCCTTCGCCAAGTGGCTCATCGGGCGCGACCATACCAGTTCATAAAGGCGTACACGTTCGATACGTGTGGGCGACATTTGCTATCTCCAGTCATGAGCAAAGCCGGGTCTTGAGCAGCGACAGCGGTAAGGAGGGCCTCTGCTTATAGAGCGGTGGATATTGCCTGCGCTGTCGGTGACCCTTCTCTCAGCCGCTCTAATGCCAGCGCAATGAGGCGATCCGAGAACAGCCGCAGCTTGCGCTGGCCGGCAATGTCATCGGGCCAATGTCGCAAGCCCTCCTTGATGGCTTCGACGGTCGGCTCGACATGCTCCTGGCTGATGAGCCAGTCCAGCGTCGCCAACGCCTCCATGCCCAGCGGTGACTGAAAGCCGTCGATCAGCAGGTCGACGGCTTCGATTGGTGCTCGATAAGGTGAAGCATCCGACACTGCCAATCTAGCGGCGAGATCCTCTAAGCGGTCTTGGTCCAACCAAACGATCACGGTGTCAGAACCTCTCTCGCCTTCACCGCAAAGCAGGTTGCCAACCACATCAAACACGCTCTCTCTCAATGCGTCGGCGTAAGGCCCGTAGCGCTGGGCCTGGAAGATGGCATCAAAAGGGACTGGTAGCTGATGGCGCCAACACTGGCGGGCCATCAACCAGGCAAGGCCCTGCACCTCAAGCATCGAACACTCGATACCCAGCACCCAATAGCGGCGAACCAGCTCCGCCATCAGGGTGTGTGATAAAGGCACCATGGTTGAGTGGGGGCTCATAGGCTCATTCCGACGTTTGACTGGCTGGCCATGTAGGTAGCGCCAGCAGCTTATAGCGGGGTCTGCCGCGCCCTGCCTGGGTCACCAGCATCTTCGCCTTGACCACCTGGCCGCGATGGTCATTGATGGAATCGGGAGCTTTAACGCCTGGCCCTATCTTGGCCGTGAGCCATTCCCTGTCACCTTCGACCTGGAACTCGCAGCTTCCCCTGTGCGGCAGGGCGCCACCGAAAACTACCGAGAGCACCTGCTCGCTCTCGGATAGATACTCTGTGCTTAGCCGTTCGAGGCTGCGCTTGACCTGACTCGAATCTCTGAAGCGGAATGATTTATCGGCGTGTTTGAGTGAACAAACAGCCTCATAGTCATTCAGAACACTGACAAAGCCCCGGATTTTGTCCAGAGCCCGCTGATCCATATCGGCGGCGGCTTCTGCCAGCTGCTCATCATCTACGCCGATACTTCCATCAAGCAAGGAGCGCGTTGCCTCCAGAGCCTTGGCGACGGTGCTTTCCTCATCAAATTCTAGCTGTGCTGTAGCGTCCTGAAGCTGAAAGCCAAATGAGCCACGCGCAGTACCGGTGATCATCATCTGATACTGGTCGCGATTAGGCACCGGTCCCGTGGCTGCCAGCGTGGCGTGCAGCGAGGCGCCGACAGCGGTAATTGCCTCCGAAAACGAAGAAAGCGCCTTGGAAGCGAAAGCAGCCAAAATTCCCTCTGACCCTGTTACAGGGCGGCCGCTGAATGTTAGTACCGCCTTGGCAGGCTCGTACTCTATGGCAGGGGCATCTGCCAGCTTTTCTTCAAGTTCATCAAGGCGAATTTCCAAGCTGGCCCTTGAGAGCACACGGTCTTCAGGTATCTTTGCCAGCATCCCCCTGAGCGTGTTGCATTCGGCTTGAAGATCAATGTATTCCTGACGGTTCATGAGCCATCCTCCTGACCAGCGAGGGCATCAAGGCATTGCCTCGCTTCATGAGCTGGCGAAAGTGAGACCTGAAGAAACCCCTTCCACGCTCTATCTCTACGGTGAGACCAGACGCTATACCAGTAGGTGCTAAGCTCCACCAGCTCTCCCGCAGATATGGAACTGAGAGGCACCATGAAGGCATCAACCATGAATGCCCTTTTGATGAGCATTCTGCTGCTTCTTGATAAACCAATCGCATCAGAAAAGCGATCTCGAATTGTTCGCTCATCCATTCCTTCGGGAAACTCGATAAAGCTAACCACGTCAATGTCATTCGGAGGCCGTCTCTCAATTGCCTCTACGTGCTCCACATAGCTTCCATCCAGCCACTGAAACCCCTGGGTTAGCCCAACATCATGCAGGCCTTGGCGGTAGCGCAGAAAGCCATCGAGTATCCTGATGCGCTCCTGTGAAGTGCCGTAGCGCTGGACGAGATCGACCAGCGAAACCTCGTAGGGAGAGCGAGCCGGCGATGTCGGGCTATTCGCATCCACCGGCGGCAGCACGCCTTCAGTGGTCCAGTCAGGAATCGGCACGTTGATCATGGGGCTTCCCTGCATTCATTCATTGGTCGTCTTACTATCATTTTAGTTGCCCGCCTTGTAGCTCGCCATGCGCCTCTGGTATCCAGCCGCGCTGAAAGTCGGGGAGCTGGATCTTGCCGGTGGTGATGTCCTTGAGCAGCTCGGGCAGCGAGCGTTTGGTGCTGTCGAAGGTGGTCATAGCAGTTCCCTGTGCGATGTGGTCCTGATTTTTTTGAAGCCCCGGTCTATGCCGGGGTGCTGGCCTGGGCTTGCTCGAGCAGCGGAGTGACGCGGACGCGGCCGGTAAGGAGGTCGTCCATTAGGCCGGATTTTTCAGAAAGCAATTTACTGAGGCTCGTACGAGCTGCATTAACCCTCCGGCTGGCTTCAGAAACCCTGAGAAGAATAGCGCGTTGATCCTTCAATGGCGGCACAGCTACTTTTAGGGATCTGACGTCGCTTAGAGTCACCTTTGGCCTGGTGACTCCTGACGTTATAGCCCTCACCTGGGAAGCAACATGCTCAGAATTAGCATAATTGGAAATCCAGTCCGGCAGAACCATGCTTTTGTCGGGCCTTAATCGAACAATATCGGCAGTGACAATACCTTCTGAAAACTCACTCGGATAGGTGCAGGCAATGCAGGGCGGTAAACCCATCTTCGTGAGCAGTACATCACCAGCAATGACATCGTGCGCTGACAGCGAAGCTGCTTTCAGATGGTCAACATATACTTCGCTCTTCCATGTAAACGTCTTGGATACCACATCCCTGACGAAGACGACTGGGACTCCCTCTGGCCGGTAATCAGAGGCCACCAAGTCACTGCCAAAGGGCCCGATAACAGAGCTGGTTGATAGTTCGCCAAGTGAGCCGCACTCCCACTCCCTCGGAACCAACCCCAGTGGCGACTCCTTGTAGAGCTCCGGCGCCTGCTCGGGGCTAGGGCGCAACAGGCCTCTCTCGTCGATGCCGTGGGTCAGCAGGTCGTGGAGCAGGCCCTCCTTGACCTTCTCCAGCTTGGCTATCAGCGCCTCGGTCTTCTGGATCTGGATGTCGAGGGTGTCGAGGACATTAGCCACACCCACTTGCTCATTAAGGGGAGGAAGGTGAAGCGGAATTTCGGCAATTTTTTTCTTATTAAGGGTTGCTCCTTTCACCGCGCTGTCAGTGACGACCCTGTTTGCTGCCGTGGGTATGGAGTGGTAGAGCCATCGGGAGCTCAGCTCACCCTCATGCGGCTTGAAAAAAGCAATGGCCTCATTGCAGTACATGGGTTTTTTTGTAATGCCTGTTCGTCCGATGCTGAGCTTGAAGCTCATTACCGTCGAGTCAGAAGGTATCAGCTTTACATTGCTAGAAAGGGCGCCCAGCTCAGTAATATGTTCTTTTGATCCCAAAAGAAATTTTGATTTTAAATCGGAAATAGCTAGCCACGGCGAGCCGTTGGGTGGTGTCGCCCAGAACTCCGGCTGGTTTCTAGACGGTGTGCCTCCGATGAAAAATTCACAAACGTCAGACAGCTGACAGTGGGTCCACTCAGACATACCCCAGCCCCTCCAGATACTGCTGCAGCTCCCTGGCGGCGGCATCCCTTTCTGCCTCGATATCGGCCAGCGTCACTCGGTACTTGTCCCACCAGGTCTCGAAGGCGGCGATCACCTGCTGGCGCTGCTGGCGGATGTAGCGCTCGAGGATGCCCTTGAGGTCGTTGTGCAGAATGGTCCCCACCAGCTCGGCGGCGGCGGGCTCATCCAGGGCGTCTACGGCGGCGTTGAGGTGCTCCTCGAAGCTGGCGACCTTGGCCTTGTGCTGCTTGCGCACCTGGGCGCGCTGGCTCTTCCAGGCCTTGATCTGCTCCGGCGTCGGGGCGTCGTCGTCCTCGCCGTCGCTGGCTTCCGCTTCATCGCCGTCATCGCCCTCGGGCTTTGCCTCGGCGGCCTTGATCTGGGCGTCCAGCTCCGCCTTGCGGGCGGCGAGTGCCTCGAGCTCGGCGACGTACTCCTCCAGCAGGAAGTGGACCAGACGGTGGTCCAGCGGGTTGGCCTTGCTCTGCTCGTCCTCCAGCAGGCTCACGATGCTGGTGCGCCAGGCGTCCACCACGCCCAGGCAGCCGCGGGCCTGCAGGGTGCGGAACTCGTTCTTGTTGTCGAACCAGAAGCCCGCGATGATGCCGCGCACCGCGAAGCGGTCCAGCATGGCAGTGGGCTCCAGGGCCGCGGTGAAGCTGCCCAGCAGCTCGTCGCGCAGTTGGGTGAGGCGACCGCCGTTGCCGGTCAGGCCGGTGATGCTGGCGCCGTGCTCGGCCCACCAGGCCTCGAAGGCGGCCATCACGCTGGCCTCCTTGTGCTGCAGGCCGGCGTCGGCCTCGATAGCGGGCTTGAGGTCGCGCTTCTCACTCAGGGGCTCGGCGAAGTCCACATAATCGGGATCGTTCGCCCTGGGGATAAAGAGCGCCATGGGGTCGAGGCCCTGGGCCTCGAACAGCGGGCGCCTGGCGTCGATCTCGGCCACCGGCACGCCGCCCTTGAGGTGGGCGCGCACGTCCTGGGGCTCCGGCGGCGGGGTGTTGTCGGCGTAGCGGCGGATGTTGAGGTTGTAGTCGTTGTCGCGCAGCTCCGCGAGGGGCACCACCCGGGCGAAGCCGGGCACGTCCTCGAAGGCGTCATAGGTGCTGGCGATCTTCTCGATGTGCTCGGGCAACAGGTGGTTTTGGGCGCGGCCTTCAAAGAACTCGCGGTCGGCGTTGATGAACAGCACCTTGCCCTGGCGCTCCTCGGGCTTGGCGCCCTTGGCGCGCAGCACCAGGATGCTCGCGGGGATGCCGGTGCCGTAGAAGAGGTTGGGGGCCAGGCCGATCACCGCCTCCACCAGGTCGTCCTCCAACATGCCGGCGCGAATGCGCTTCTCGTCGCCGCCGCGGAACAGCACGCCGTGGGGCATGACGGTGGCCAGGCGGCCGTCGGACTTGAGGCAGGCGACCATGTGCTGCAGGAACATCAGGTCGGCCTTCTTGGCCCCCTCCGGCACGCTGCCGTAGTGGAAGCGCTCGGGGAAGTGCTGGCTCGGTGTGTAGCCGATGGAGAAGGGCGGGTTGGTGAGGATACGGTCGAAGCGCCTCAGCTCGCCGCCCTCGACATGCTGCGGGTCGGTTAGAGTGTCATCGTTTTGCAGGTCGGCACTACTTACTCCATGAAGCAGCATGTTCATCTTGGCGATGGCCCACACCGAACCGGAGGCCTCCTGGCCGAAGAGGTTGAGCCGGCGCGGGTCGCCGCCCTGCTCCTCGAGGTACTCCTTGGAGAGGATCAGCATACCGCCCGAACCCATGCAGGGATCGTAGACGCTGTGGCCCTCCTGGGGGGCCATCAGCCGTACCATCATGCGGACCACCGGGCGCGGGGTGTAGAACTCGCCGCCCTTCTTGCCGGCGGAATCGGCGAAGTCGCGGATCAGGTACTCGTAGGCGGCGCCCAGCAGGTCGGGGAACTCGAAATCCTCGTTGCGCAGCCGGTACTCGCTGAAGTGGACGATCAGATCCCGGAGCTTCTTGTCCGGCAGGGTGGTGGAGCCCACCTTGCGGGTGAAGTCGATGTGCTCAAGCACCCCGTTAAGGCTTTGGTTATGCTCCTCAAGCCCGGCCAGCGCCTTGTTGAGCGCGCTGCCGACGCCTTGGTGGGCCTCCTTCAGCAGGTGCGACCAGCGCGACTGCGGCGGCACGTAGAAGGTGGCGCGATACCAGTCGGGGAACTCGACTTGATGGGCGATATCGATCTCCCCGGCGCCTGCCTCCTTGAGCTGGGTGCGAACCTCCTCCTGGCGCTGTTCGAAGACGTCCGAGCAACGCTTCAGGAAGAGCATGCCGAAGATATATTCCTTGAACTCCGAGGCGTCCATGCGCCCGCGCAGGATGTCCGCGGCCTTGAACAGGTGCCGCTCCAGCTGGTTGAGGGTGAGGATCATGTACAGCGGTTCCCTTTGCGATGAGCCGGCCGCATCGAGCGGCCGTGGTGACTGGCACCCATCTCACCAAACTTGGCGCAGGAAGACCATGAAATCTTTGGCCAAATCCTCTATCGGCGCAGCCGGAAGCCGTGACGCTCCATGCAATAGTTCAGGAGTTGCTGACCCTCGGCTTGGGTCTTGTCGGACATGCCGATCTCATAGCGGCACTCGGCATAGGCTGAGCGAGTGTCCTCAGCCGAGACGCCCTCTTTATACCAGTAGGGTTGCTTGGGTGCGGCGCATGCAGAAACGAGAATGGCGACTGAGCACAGCAGGGCTGAACGTAACGGTAAGGCGAGCATGAATCTTCCTTAGGTCTGAAGGATGAGAGGTTACGTTCAGTTACCTTAGGCAGGCGGGTACTCTCGCGCAATCGAAGGCGAGGTATCTTTAGTCGTGCCGCATGGTTGGTCTGCTCAGAAGGCAGGCTTCGCTGCTTGCTACCTATTTGCTACCTAGAGCGGGACGCAACGCAAAACCGCCACCCGGTATGATCCGTAAGTGGCGGTTTATGCTAAATTCTTTGGTCGGAGTAGCAGGATTCGAACCTACGACCTCTGCCTCCCGAAGGCAGCGCTCTACCAAGCTGAGCTATACTCCGTTTCTTGCGCTTCGAGCCGCTCAGTCGGCTGCTCGAGGCCGACTCTCCAAGAGCCGACGGATGGGCATTATACGCAAAACCCCTGGCCTTGCAAGCCCCTGGGCGGGGTGGGGCGACGCTCAGTTCTGGCGTTCGACGGCGAGCCGGGCGAGGTCGGCCATGCTGTCACGGAAGCGACTGGGCGGCAGCGAGTCGAGCTGCTCCAGGGCCTTGGCCGACATCTCCTCGGCCCGCGCCCGGGTGTAGTCCAACGCCCCGGTATCGCGCACGATGGCAAGCACCTCTTCCAGGTGGTCCAGTCCACCCTTGCGGATGGCCTGGCGCACTAGCCTGGCTTGGTCAGGAGTGCCGGCCGCCATGGCCTGGATCAGCGGCAGGGTTGGCTTGCCCTCGGCGAGGTCGTCGCCCACGTTCTTGCCCATGGTCTTGGCGTCGCCCTGGTAGTCGAGCAGGTCATCGACGAGCTGGAAGGAGAGGCCCAGGTAGCGGCCGTAGTATTGCAGCGCGGCCTCCTGCTGCGGGTCGGCCCCGGCCAGGATGGCGCCGCTGTGGGTGGCGGCCTCGAACAGCATGGCGGTCTTGCCTTGGATGGTCTCGAAGTAGACCGCCTCGTCAATGTCGGGATTGCCCACGTTGGTCAACTGCTGCACCTCACCCTCGGCGATCACGCAGGTGGCGCTGGAGAGCACGTCCATGATCTTGAGCGAGCCGATCTCCACCATCATCTGGAAGGAGCGGGAGTAAAGGTAGTCGCCCACCAGCACGGAGGGAGCATTGCCCCAGGCGTCGTTGGCGGTGGCGCGCCCGCGGCGCATGTGAGACTCGTCGACAACGTCGTCGTGCAGCAGGGTCGAGGTGTGCATGAACTCGATCAGCGTGGCCAGCGAGATGTGCTTGTCACCCTGGTAGCCCAGCGCGCGGGCGGCGAGCAGCACCAGCAGCGGGCGCAGGCGCTTGCCGCCGCTGGCGATGATGTACTGCCCGATGGTCTCCACCAGCGGCACCCGCGAAGCCAGCTGCTGCATGATAGTGCGATTGACCGCGGCAAAATCGTCGGCGACCGCCGCATGCAGGGGCGAGGCGGAGGCGTTGCTGTCGGTCGAGGAATTAGAGGCGTTGGCTGGCATGGGGCAGTGTCTTGGGCTGTTGGGCCGGCATGCCGGGCATGGCAGTGGCCTTGGGCTGCGGCTCATGCTATGGCCCCCCCATGTGGGCGTCAAGCTGTGCCGCGGTGCGCCTGGTGGAAGGATGTCTCGCGGGAGTGGCCGAGGGCAGGAGGTGCTTGAACGGCCTGCAAGTCATCGTTATAATGCGCGACCCACTCATCATGCTCCCTGTCAGATGGCTGCCGAAAGGGGCGCCACTCGAAGCAGGCCGATGAAGAGCCAACCCCGATGAGTTCTGGAGAGAGATCCATGTACGCAGTTATCAAGAGCGGTGGCAAGCAGTACCGCGTTCAGGAAGGCCAGACTCTCAAACTTGAGAAACTGGAAATTCCCACTGGCGAAACCGTCGAATTCGACGAGGTTCTGCTGGTTGCCGATGGCGACGACGTGACCGTTGGCGCCCCGCTGGTCGACGGTGCCAAGGTGGCTGCCGAGATCGTCTCCCACGGCCGTGGCGAGAAGATCCGCATCATCAAGTTCCGTCGTCGCAAGCATCACATGAAGCGTCAGGGCCACCGTCAGTGGTTCACTGAAGTCAAGATCACCGGGATTTCCGCCTAAGCGGCTTCCCCTTAACGAGCGAGGACTTTGCAATGGCTCATAAGAAGGCAGCCGGTTCTACCCGTAACGGCCGCGATTCCGAATCCAAACGCCTTGGTGTCAAGCTGTACGGTGGCCAGGTCGTCACCGCCGGCAACATCATCGTGCGTCAGCGCGGTACCCGCTTCCACGCCGGCACCGGCGTCGGCGTCGGCCGCGATCACACCCTGTTCGCCCTGAGCGACGGTGTGATCAAGTTCGAGACCAAGGGTCCGAAGAACCGCAAGTTCGTCAGCGTCGTCTCTGCCTGAGACCGCACGGACCGGTAATGGAAGGCCCCGCCCAGGCGGGGCCTTCTTGTATCATGACGGTAGCGTCCGTCGGGAGAGTCACACATGCAGTTCGTCGACGAAGCCTCGATCATCGTGGAGGCCGGCAGGGGCGGTAACGGTTGCCTGAGCTTCCGCCGCGAGAAGTACGTGCCCAAGGGTGGTCCCGACGGCGGCGACGGCGGGCATGGCGGCAGCGTCTACCTGGTGGGCGATGATTCGCTCAACACACTGATCGACTTCAAGTATCAGCGCTTCTACCAGGCCGAGAGCGGCCGCCCCGGCCAGGGGCGTCAGATGAGCGGCCGCGCCGGCAGCGACCTGGTGGTCAAGGTGCCGGTAGGCACCACGGTGATCGACGAGGACACCCTCGAGGTGATCGCCGATATCACCGAGATCGGTCAGCAGGTGCTGGTGGCCCAGGGCGGGCGTCGCGGACTTGGCAACATTCACTTCAAGTCGTCGACCAACCGCGCGCCGCGCAAGACCACGCCGGGTACCGACGGCGAGCGTCGCAACCTGCGCCTGGAAATGAAGGTGATGGCAGATGTCGGCCTGCTGGGTATGCCCAATGCCGGCAAGTCGACCCTGATTCGTTCGGTTTCCGCGGCCAAGCCCAAGGTCGCCGACTACCCCTTCACCACCCTGGTGCCCAACCTCGGCGTGGTAAAGCTGGGCATGCACGAGCACTTCGTGATGGCCGATGTGCCGGGGCTGATCGAGGGGGCCTCCGATGGGGCCGGGTTGGGCCTGCGCTTTCTCAAGCACCTGACACGTACGCGTCTGCTGTTCCATGTGGTCGACGTGGCGCCCTTCGACGAGTCCGACCCGATCGAGGCGGCCCAGGCCATCGCTCATGAACTCGAGCAGTTCTCGCCGACCCTGGCCGAACGGCCGCGCTGGCTGGTAATCAACAAGCTCGACCTGGTGCCGGAAGAGGAGCGCGAGGCGCGGGTGGCGGCCATCGTCGAAGGCCTGGCCTGGGAGGGGCCGGTCTATCGCATCTCGGCCATCAGCGGCGAGGGCACCGATGCCCTGGTGCAGGCGGCCCACCGCTGGCTCACCGAGCAGCGCCGGCTGGAGCACGAGGACGAAGAGGCCGCCGAGCGTGAGCGCGAAATGCGCGAGCGCATGGAGGCCGAGGCGGTGGCGCGCACCGAGGCGCGGCTGGGTCGCAAGCGCAAGCGCTGCGATCATGACGACGATGACTTCGACGATGATGATTATGACGTCGAAGTCGAATATGTAGAGTGAGGCGCTCAGTTGCGCTGAGATGGGGGCTTATTGCTGGATGGGAGAGCAGAGTGTGAGCGAGCGGGTTCCGGGTCGCGATGCGCTGCGTGGCGCTCGCCGGGTGGTGGTGAAGATCGGCAGTGCGCTGCTGACCAACGACGGGCGCGGGCTCGACGAGGCGGCGATCGGCGGCTGGGTCGACCAGATCGCCGTGCTGCATCGTCAGGGCATCGAGGTGGTGCTGGTGTCATCGGGTGCCGTGGCTGCTGGGATGGTGCGCCTGGGCTGGCAGGTGCGCCCTTCGGCGGTGCACGAGCTGCAGGCCGCCGCCGCCGTGGGCCAGAACGGCCTGACCCAGTGCTATGAGCACCACTTCGCGCGTCACGGCCTGCTTACCGCCCAGGTGCTTCTGACCCACGACGATCTCTCCAACCGCAAGCGTTACCTCAACGCCCGCTCGGCGCTGCGCACCCTGGTCGATCTGCGCGTGGTGCCCGTCATCAACGAGAACGACACCGTGGTGACCGACGAGATCCGCTTCGGTGACAATGATACCTTGGGGGCGCTGGTAGCCAACCTGATCGAGGCCGAGGTGCTGGTGATCCTCACCGACCAGGAGGGGCTGTTCGACGCCGACCCAAGGCATGACCCCGAGGCCAGGCTGATCAGCGAGGGGCGCGCCGACGACCCGGCACTGGCGGCCATGGCCGGCGGCGGCGGAGCGCTGGGGCGCGGCGGCATGGTCACCAAGGTACAGGCGGCGCGGCTGGCGGCGCGCTCCGGCGCGGTCACGGCGATCGCCAGCGGTCGCCAGCCCGAGGTGTTGACCCGGCTGGCCGAAGGCGAGTCGCTGGGCACCCTGCTGAGTCCGGAGGAGGCGCCCATGGCGGCACGCAAGCGCTGGCTGGCCGGCCAGCTGCAGGTGCGCGGTAGCCTGACGCTGGACGCCGGGGCGGTGAAGGTGCTGCGCGGTAGCGGCTCGAGCCTGCTGGCGGTGGGGGTCAAGGCGCTCACCGGCGACTTCGTGCGCGGCGACATGGTGCTGTGTGTCGATGAGCAGGGCCATCGAATCGCCAAGGGGCTGGTGAACTATGGCGCCGACGAAGCGCGCCGGCTGCTTGGCCAGCCGAGTCACCAGATCGAGGCGATCCTGGGCTACATGGAAGCGCCGGAGCTGATTCATCGCGACAACCTGGTCGTGCTGTGAGCCAGGCCGTTCGCGGCCTGTAGCATGGTGGCACGCATCTGTGGTAGGATGCGCCATCCTCTCAGACACGGCCCGTCGACAACCCTGGCGTTGTCGAAAAGGCTAGACCGGCAGGGATGCGAAATTTCCAGGCCGGACAAATCGTTATCGATGCCGCCCCAGATCGGGCGGCGTTAAAGTTTTCCAGGAGATAGTCAGTGGCAAACAGCAAGCAAGCCCGCAAGCGTGCCCGTCAGGCGGAAGGTCGCCGTGTTCTGAAGGCGAGCCAGCGCGCCATGGTGCGTACTTACGTGAAGCGCGTCATCAAGGCCATCAACGGCGGCGATCACGCCACCGCAGTGAGCGAGTTCCAGAAGGCGCAGCCGGTCATCGACCGTATCGCCGACAAGGACGTGCTCTCCAAGAAGAAGGCTGCGCGCCTGAAGAGCCGCCTGAACAAGCGAATTAAGGCGCTGGCTGCGTAAGCCGGACGCCAGGAGACGTCGCGAACGCAACGGCCATGGGCCACGCTCGGCGACGCTCGCGAAAAACCGGCTACGGCCGGTTTTTTTGTGCCTGAAGAAGAGTCAGCTGAGAGAGGATGGCTGAGGAAGTGAAACGGTGACGAAACCCGAGAAGCTGCCCGAGGGCACCGAGTCGACCACCCCCAGGGTGGCCGATGACGACCGTGCCGTGGCACCCAAGGCCGGCGGGTTGATGCGCTCCGGCCTGGTGGTCAGTGCCATGACCATGCTGTCGCGGGTCATGGGGCTGGTGCGCGACGTGGTGGTGGCGACCCTGTTCGGTGCCGGCAGCGGGGCCGATGCCTTCTTCGTGGCGTTCAAGATCCCCAACTTCATGCGTCGTCTGTTCGCCGAGGGCGCCTTCAACCAGGCCTTCGTGCCGGTGCTCTCCGAATACGCGACCCGTGGCAGCAAGCGCGAGGTGCGCGAGCTGCTCGATGCCGTGGCCGGCAGCCTCACGGCAGTGCTAGCGCTGATCACCGCCCTGGCCATGCTCGCCGCGCCCTGGCTGGTGTGGCTCTTCGCCCCGGGGTTCGGGCGCGACCCGGCCAAGCTGGCGCTCACCGCCGACATGCTGCGGCTGACCTTTCCCTACCTGCTGCTGGTGTCGCTCACCGCCTTTGCCGGCAGCGTGCTCAACACCTGGAACCGCTTTGCCGTGCCGGCCTTCACCCCGGTGCTGCTCAATCTCTCGCTGATCGGGGCGGCACTGCTGCTTACCCCCCTGATGAGCGAGCCGGCCATGGCGCTGGCCTGGGGCGTGCTGATTGCCGGTGTGGCGCAGCTTGCCTTTCAAGTGCCGTTCCTGGTGCGGCTGGGGTTGATGCCACGGCCCTGGCCCAACTTCGCCCATTCGGGCGTGAAGCGCATTCTGGTGCTGATGGCGCCGGCGCTGTTCGGTGTCTCGGTGTCGCAGATCAACCTGCTGCTCGACACCGTGCTGGCCTCGCTGCTCGCACCCGGCAGCGTTTCCTGGCTCTACTATTCTGATCGCCTCGTCGAGCTGCCGCTCGGCGTCTTCGGCATTGCCATCGGCACCGTGATCCTGCCGGCGCTTTCCAAGCGCCACGCCGAGCAGTCGGGCGAGCATTTTGCCGCCATGCTCGACTGGGCGGTACGTGCCGTGCTGCTGCTGGGGCTGCCGGCGGCCCTGGCGCTGGCGATACTGGCCGAGCCGCTGCTGATCTCGCTGTTCCACTACGGCGCCATGACCGAGCATGACATCGCCATGGCGGCGATGAGCCTGCGCGCCTATGCCTTAGGCCTGGTCGCCTTCATGCTGATCAAGGTGCTGGCGCCGGGCTTCTTCGCCCGCCAGAACACCAAGACCCCGGTCAAGATCGGCATCATCGCCATGGTCGCTAACATGGTGTTCAACCTGATTCTGGTCTGGCCGCTGGCCCACGCCGGCCTGGCCCTGGCCACTGCACTGTCCGCCTTCCTCAACGCCGGGCTGCTGGGCTGGCTGCTCTACAAGCAGGGCGTGCTGGTGTTCCAGTCCGGCTGGGGGCGCTATGCGGTCCAGCTTGTCGGCGGCTGTGCGGTGATGGGCGTGGGGCTCGCCTGGCTGGCGCCGGACTGGCAGCAGTGGCTCGGCTGGGGCGTCTGGACGCGGGTGCAGTGGCTGGCGCTGCTGGTGGTGGCCGGGGCGGCGGCCTACTTCGCCTGGCTGGCGGCGCTGGGTGTCAGGCTGCGGCATTTTCGTATGAAGGGCTGAGGTGAACACGCCGCGTGTCTGCCCCGTTCGCTTGGTGTCGCGATCCCGGGCAACCGGCTGTCAAGGGGGCAGGGGTTCGCTATAATCACCCCCTTTACACGTTTTTCAACCAGAAGGACAAGTGACCATTTAATGGAAGTCATTCGAGGACTGCACAATCTGCGCGACGAGCATCGCGGCTGCGTGGCCACCATCGGCAATTTCGATGGTGTTCACCGCGGCCACCAGGCGATTCTCGACCAGTGCCGCGAGCAGGCCTCGAAGCTGCGCCTGCCGGTCACGGTGGTAGTGTTCGAGCCCCAGCCGCGGGAGTTCTTTGCCGGCGACCAGGCACCGCCGCGGCTGACCCGCCTGCGCGAGAAGGTGCGCCTGCTGGGCGAGAGCGGTGTCGACTACGTGCTCTGCCTGCCGTTCAACGAGCGGTTGAGAAGCCTCACCGCGGTGGAATTCATCGATCGCGTGCTGGTCGAAGGGCTGGGCGTGCGCCATCTGGTGGTGGGTGACGATTTCCGCTTCGGCTGCGATCGCAGCGGTGATTTCTCCCTGCTGGCGGAGGAGGGCGAGCGGCGCGGCCGCGAGGGCTTCAGCGTCGAGCACACGCGCACCTTCGCGCTGGACGACGAGCGGGTTTCCAGCACCCGGGTACGTACCCTGCTGGCCAGTGGTAACTTCGCCCAGGCGGCAAGAATGCTGGGCCGGCCCTATCGGCTGGGTGGACGCGTGGTGGCCGATCAGAAGCTGGGTCGAACGATAGGCGTGCCCACCGCCAACCTGCCGCTGCAGCGCCTGCCGCTTTCGCTGCGCGGGGTCTATGCGGTAGTGGTCGAGCTGCCCGATGGGCGCCGTCACCCCGGTGTGGCCAATGTCGGCTGGCGGCCCACGGTGGGCAGCGACCGGCCGGTGCTCGAGGCACACCTGTTCGACTACGAGGGTGACCTCTACGGCAAGCGGCTGACGGTGTTTCCCTGTGCCAGGCTGCGCGGTGAGGTGAAGTTCGATGATTTCAATGCGCTGAAGCAGCAGATCCAGGCCGACCAGGCGCGCGCCCGTCGCTACTTTGCCGACGAGCGTCACGCCGCCTCGGAGCCTGGCGCAACAGACGACTCTCTTCCATTGGCATCGGCGCCGCTGGCGCGCGAGGCCATGACTTCCGAATTCTCGGCGGGACGCTCCGCCGACCACGACGACGGCTGACTCCCAGGATATGAGCGACTACAAGCACACACTGAACCTGCCTGAAACCGACTTCCCCATGCGCGGCAACCTGCCCAAGCGCGAGCCTGGCCGGGTGTCGCAGTGGCAGGACTTGAAGCTCTACCAGCGGCTGCGTGAAGAGCGGCGCGGCCGCGAGACCTTCGTGCTTCACGACGGCCCTCCCTACGCCAACGGCAGCATCCATATCGGGCACGCCCTCAACAAGATCCTCAAGGACATCATCGTCAAGTCGAAGAATCTGGCCGGCTTCGATGCCCCCTATGTGCCAGGCTGGGATTGCCACGGCCTGCCCATCGAGCACAAGGTGGAGACCACCCACGGCAAGCACCTCGAGCCCGAGCAGGCTCGCGGGCTTTGCCGCGAGTACGCCACCGCCCAGATCGAGACCCAGCTCGCTGACTTCGTGCGCCTGGGTGTGATCGGCGACTGGGACAACCCCTACCGCTCGATGGACTACGCCAACGAGGCCGGCGAGATCCGCGCCCTGGCCGAGATGGTCGAAGCCGGCTATGTGTTCAAGGGCCTCAAGCCGGTCAACTGGTGCTTCGACTGCGGCTCGGCCCTGGCCGAGGCCGAGGTGGAGTACCAGGATAAGAAGTCCGACGCCATCGACGTCGCCTTTCCGGCTGCCGACGAGGCCAGGCTGGCGGCCGCCTTCGGCCTGGCCGAGCTGCCCAAGCCTGCCGCCATCGTGATCTGGACCACCACGCCCTGGACCGTGCCGGCCAACCAGGCGCTCAACGTGCATCCCGAGTTCACCTACGCTCTGGTCGATACCGGTGAACGCCTGCTGGTGCTGGCCGAAGAGCTGGTCGAGAGCTGCATGCAGCGCTACGAGCTCGAAGGCGAGGTGATCGCCACCGCCAAGGGCCAGGCGCTCGACCTGATCGAGTTCCGCCACCCGTTCTACGATCGCCTCTCGCCGGTCTATCTGGCCGACTACGTCGAGTCCGAGGTGGGCAGTACCGGCATCGTCCACTCGGCACCGGCCTACGGCGTCGACGACTTCGTCACCTGCCGCGCCCACGGCATGGCGTTCGAGGAGATCAAGAGCCCGGTGCAGGGCAACGGCGTCTACGCCGACGACCTGCCGTTCTTCGGCGGCCAGATGATCTGGAAGGCCAACCCGCAGATCGTCGACAAGTTGCGCGAGGTCGGTGCACTGCTGGCGCACAAGGTCATCACCCACAGCTACATGCACTGCTGGCGTCACAAGACGCCGGTGATCTACCGCGCCACGGCGCAGTGGTTCGTGGGCATGGACCTCAAGGGCAAGGATGGGCGCACCCTACGCGAGCGGGCACTTGAAGGCATCGAAGCGACCCAGTTCACCCCGGCCTGGGGCAAGGCGCGCCTGCACAGCATGATTGCCAACCGGCCCGACTGGTGTATCTCGCGCCAGCGCAACTGGGGCGTGCCGATTCCGTTCTTCCTGCACAAGAGCACCGGCGAGCTGCACCCGCGTACCGTCGAGCTGATGGAAGAGGCCGCCAAGCGCGTCGAGCGCGAGGGCATCGACGCCTGGTTTCGCCTCGACCCGGCCGAGCTGCTGGGCGACGAAGCGGCCCAGTACGACAAGGTCACCGACACCCTCGACGTGTGGTTCGACTCCGGCACCACCCACCGCCACGTGCTGCGCGGCTCGCACCCCCATGGCCATGAGAGCGGCCCGCGTGCCGACCTCTACCTGGAGGGTTCCGACCAGCACCGCGGCTGGTTCCACTCGTCGCTGCTGACGGGTTCCGCCATTGATGGCCATCCGCCCTATCGTCAGCTGCTGACCCACGGCTTTACGGTGGACTCTCAGGGGCGCAAGCAGTCCAAGTCGCTGGGCAACGTGGTGGCGCCGCAGGAGGTGATGGACAAGCTGGGTGCCGATATCCTGCGCCTGTGGGTCGCCTCCACCGACTACTCCGGCGAGATGGCGGTTTCCGACGAGATCCTCAAGCGCACCGCCGATGTCTACCGGCGTATCCGCAATACCTCTCGCTTCCTGCTCGCCAACCTCAACGGCTTCGAGCCGGCCCGCGACAGCGTGGCTTTCGACGACATGCTGGCGCTGGACCAGTGGGTGGTGGACCGCGCCGCCCAGCTCCAGGCGCGTATCGAGAAGGCCTACGAGGAGTACCGCTTCCTCGACGTCTACCAGCAGGTACACACCTTCTGCTCGCGTGAGCTCGGCGGCTTCTACCTCGATGTGATCAAGGATCGCCAGTACACCACCCAGGCCGACTCCCTGGCCCGGCGTAGCTGCCAGACCGCGCTCTACCACGTGGTCGAGGCGCTGTCGCGCTGGGTGGCGCCGATCCTCTCTTTCACCGCCGAGGAAATCTACGAGCATATCCCCGGTACGCATGGCGACAGCGTGCTGCTCGAGACCTACTACGACGGACTCTCCACCCTGGCACCGGATGCCGAGATGGGGCGTGAGTTCTGGGAGCAGGTGCTCGAGGTCAAGCAAGCGGTCAACAAGTGTCTCGAGGATGCGCGTAACGCCAAGGTGATCAAGGGCAGCCTGGCAGCCGAAGTCACCCTGTTTGTCGATGACCGGCTCCAGGAGACCTTGGCCAAGCTGGGCGAGGAGCTGCGCTTCGTGATGCTCACCAGCGAGGTGCGCCTGGCGCCGCTGGCGGAGGGCCAGCAGGCCGAGGCCACCGAGCTGGAGGGCCTGAAGGTGGCCGTGGCAGCGAGCCCGCACAAGAAGTGCGAGCGCTGCTGGCACCACCGCGAGGATGTGGGCAGCCACGCCGGGCACGAGGAGCTGTGTGGGCGCTGCATCACCAACCTGCCGGAGGGCGCCGGTGAGACCCGCCATTATGCGTGATCAGGAGTCCAACCACGGCGCCGCGGTGGCGCCGATGCGCAAGCCGCTACGCTGGCTGTGGCTTGCCATCGCCGTGGTGCTGCTCGACCTGGGCACCAAGGCGCTGATGTCCAGCCTGCTGAGCTACGGCCAGCCCGTGGAGGTACTGCCGTTCTTCAACCTCACGCTGCTGCACAACACCGGTGCGGCGTTCAGCTTTCTCGCCGATGGCGCCGGCTGGCAGCGCTGGTTCTTTGCTGTGGTCGCCGTGGGCGCCAGCATCGGCCTGACGTTCTGGATGAGCCGGCTCAAGGCCGACGAGAAGCTGCTCGGCGCTTCGCTGGCGCTGATCATCGGTGGGGCGCTGGGTAACCTCTACGATCGCCTGGTGCATGGCTACGTGATCGACTTCCTCTCGTTCCACGCCGCTGGCTGGTATTGGCCGGCCTTCAACGTGGCCGACATCGGCATCACCCTGGGGGCCATCGGCCTGATCTGGGAATCCGTCTTCGAAGGCCGCAAGCAGGCCCGGCGGCGCGGCTGAGCCCGCCTGCTATGCTGCGGGAAAGCCTTGAATCCGTGCACGACCGCAAAAGCGCACGATGTAACAAGCGAGAGCAACGATGAGCGAATTTCGCATCGACGAGGGCATGGAAGTGACCCTGCACTTCACCCTCAAGCTGGAGGACGGCACCGTGGTCGACTCCACCCGCGAGAAGCAGCCGGCCACCTTCCAGGTAGGCGACGGCAACCTGCCGCCGGGCTTCGAATACCCGCTCAAGGGCATGGCCGGCGGCGACAGCGGCAGCTTCGAGATCACCCCGGAGCATGGCTTCGGCCAGCACAACCCGCAGAACGTGCAGATGCTCGACCGCGGCGACTTCGAGGAGATCGAGCCGGAAGTGGGTACGGTGATGTCGTTCGCCGACCCCGCCGGTGGCGAGCTTCCCGGCGTGATCACCGCCGTCGACGAGCGCAACGTGGAAGTGGACTTCAATCATCCGCTGGCCGGGCGTACCCTGACCTTCGAGGTGGAAGTCATAGACGTGAGGCCCGCGCAGACACACTGAGTCTGTTAACGATGAGACTCAGTGCTTTCTCTGCACTTTATTTTGAACGATGCCCCTGACGCATCAAGGCGACGTAACCATGCAAGCTAACCCCGTGCGAATCCGGCTGGCCAACCCCCGCGGCTTCTGCGCCGGCGTCGACCGCGCCATCGAGATCGTCAACCGTGCGCTGGACGTCTTCGGCCCGCCCATCTACGTGCGTCATGAGGTGGTGCACAACCGCTTCGTGGTCGACACCCTGCGTGAGCGCGGAGCGGTTTTCGTCGAGGAGCTCCACGAGGTGCCCGACGACGTCATCGTGATCTTCTCCGCCCACGGTGTGTCGCGGGCGGTACAGGAAGACGCCGAGCGCCGTGGGCTCAAGGTCTTCGACGCCACCTGCCCGCTGGTGACCAAGGTACACATGGAGGTGCTGCGCTATGCCAAGCGCGGTCAGGAGTGCATCCTGATCGGACATGCCGGCCACCCCGAGGTCGAGGGCACCATGGGTCGCTACGATACCGCCCATGGCGGCGCCATCTACCTGGTGGAGGACGAGGCCGACGTCGAGCGCCTCGAGGTCAACGACGCCTCGCAGCTCGCCTTCGTCACCCAGACCACCCTCTCCATGGACGACACCGCCCGGGTGATCGACGCCCTGCGTGCGAAATTTCCCGACATCCAGGGGCCGCGCAAGGACGACATCTGCTATGCCACCCAGAATCGCCAGGATGCAGTGCGCGAACTGGCTGCCGGCTGCGACCTGCTGCTGGTGGTGGGTAGCCCCAACAGCTCCAACTCCAACCGCCTGCGCGAGCTGGCCGAGCGGGTCGGCACGCCGGCCTACCTGATCGACAATGCCGACGAGGTCGACCCGGCATGGCTGGAAGGGGTTCAGAGCGTTGGTATTACCGCCGGGGCGAGCGCCCCGGAAGTGCTGGTCAAGGGTGTGATCGAGCGCCTTCAGGGCCTCGGCGCCCAGGCGCCGGAAGAGCTCTCCGGCCGTGAGGAGACCATCACCTTCTCGATGCCCCGCGAGCTGCGCGAGCGGGTGATCGCCAGCGATTCGCCAAGCTGAGAAGAGGCGGGGGAACACTCCCATCCTAGGGTATGAGTTTTCTCATACTGTGCGAGAATGCCAAGCCGGGGCCTGCCCCGGCTTTTTTCATGGCTCCTCTAGCAGAGCGAGGTGTCATGATTCATACTGAAACGAAGTGTAACTGGAAGCGGAGGAGCGGCGAGTGATCATCCGAGCCCGCCCGGCCAGCAAGCCCCCGTGGCACCCCACGCGCGCACGTCAGCGTGGGTTCACCCTGCTCGAACTACTAATCGTCGTGGCGGTAATCGGCATTCTGGCCTCAATTGCTGTTCCGAGCTACCAAAGGTATGTACAGAACGCACGGGTTAGTGATGGGCAAGCTAAGTTACTGGAACTGGCTGGTAGGTTAGAGCGCTGTTATACAGTTAATAATACATATGCTGGGTGTTTCAGTAGTGGCGAGATGCCAGCAACATCGGAGGAAGGGTTTTACAGTATCAGTTTTTCAGAGCCCCCTGGTGCCACATTCACTTTGGTGGCAACAGGTTCAAGTGATGAGGTTAAATGCGCAAGGTTGGAGTTAGATCATACTGGGCAAAGA
This sequence comes from Billgrantia kenyensis, assembly GCF_013697085.1. Classification (GTDB taxonomy): domain Bacteria; phylum Pseudomonadota; class Gammaproteobacteria; order Pseudomonadales; family Halomonadaceae; genus Halomonas; species Halomonas kenyensis. Next base: position 32,046 of record NZ_JACEFT010000027.1, on the reverse strand, counting down.
GATAGCGATAATGGCTGCTGGTAAATTGAAAATAAGCAACGGGTTTACGCTTATTGAGCTGCTGGTCACCATCGCCGTAATGACGATCATCACGACGATTGCCGTGCCGGCCTTTCAGGGCATGATGGCCAGCAACCGCCTCGCAAGCGACTATAATGAAATTTTATCAGGACTCAATTTTGCTAGAAGCGAGGCCATAAAGCGGCGTGATAATGTGGAGTTCGAGATCACCTCGTCGACACCTTGGGCATACGAGATATCGTTTGGCACTGATGTGTTGAGGGTGCGAAGTGGCTCAGCCGGAACGTTATCGGTGTCTGGTGGCTCAAGTATTGTTTTTAATAACCTTGGCAGGGCGCCAGATTGCAGTGGGGGTTGCACTATAACACTTACACATGCTGCGGGAAGTCGTGACATCCTAGTCAACTCATTCGGAAGAATTGGGCGAGGTTGAGAGCAATGTGTATCGGAAAGCGACAACATGGCTTTACTCTTATCGAGGCACTAATCGCTCTTGTCGTGCTATCCGTTGGACTGTTAGGTGTGGCAGCGATGCAGCTAAAGGCGCTGCAAAGTGCCCATGCTGGGTATCAGAGAGCCTTGGTTAGCTTGATGGCAATAGATGCACAAGAAAGAACTTGGGCATTGATGAGTCAGGATCCAAACAAAAGTTGCTCCGTTAACGTTGAGTCAGAATGGAAAGTTGACTGGGGTAGTGTTCTTGATCTTTCTTATGGCCTTAGTGAGGTGCAGGCGGGCTCTTGTGAGTACGAAGTAGAAATAACTTGGGCAGATCAGAGATTCATAGGAGAGGGTGACGTTGCTTTTCAGTATGTGTTTAGGTTGCCATCATTATGAAGAGAAAGAAAAATGACTATCTTTGTAGGCGGCATACTGTAGCCTATCGCCAGGCAGGCTTCACCCTGATCGAGCTGATGGTGGCCTTGGTGATCGGCTTGGTCATCATCCTGGGTGCCGGGCAGTTATTCCTGATGGGGTTCCAGACTTTTCGCCAAATCGAGCTGCTGAGCAACAAGCAGGCGGCGCTGACATTCGCCACGGAAACGTTGATAAGAGATATCCGAAAATCTGATAGTGAGGAAGTGGTATGGAATGCTTCTAATAGAACTCTTAAAGTGGCTTTTGACTCGTCTGGTGGGTTAGATGGTTGCAATGAAGGTGAAAGAGTGGAGCGGGTTTATGGCCTTTCATCAGGCAGTACATCTCAGGAAGGTTATTCATTGATGCACACCCAAGCTTGTGATGGTGAGGGTGAATATACAGAGCCAGTTGTGTCATCTTTTGCAAGAAATGGCTTTTCTGTTAATGACGCTGGAAGGGATGAAGGAGTCTATATTTTGACTTTTTGTCTTTTGGCTGAACCTGGCGATATGGAATGTCACAGCAGCTCGGAATTTGGTTTTCGCGCTGTAAATCGCAGCCGGGCTGTAACAGCGCCTTGATTGGCGAGGGGGTTAACATGAAACAGCAACGCGGTGCGGCACTGGTGGTGGTGTTGTCGATGCTGGCAATGTCGCTGATGCTGGGCCTTTCCGGCATGCAGTCGTCATTAATTGATGAGCGGCTGGCGGGGAATTATCGTGCGGCTTCGTTGGCCCAGATGGGGGCTGAGCGCGCTGTTGCGGAGGCCTGGGGAGTGGGCGGTAGTTTATTGCATAAAGATGATTTCGACGATGCTCTTGATTTAAGCGTAAGCGAACTTTTTGAGTATAATTGGCAGCAGTTTTCCAATCTTGTTGGTGTTTCTCTAGATGTCTGTGAGGATGAGGATGAGGATGATGTGAATTGTCGTTTTTATCTTTTGCAAGAGACGAATAATTTTTACATTGTGGGGATGGGGGCTGTTGACGATGGGCGTGCTGCAGTAAGCGAGCTGGTTTTTGTTGAGGTTTATCTTGGAGGAGAGGCAGGTCCGTTTTCAGATGGAGTGGTTGGTTGTGAGGGTGTAGAATTACGAGGCTCTGGCCGAGTCGACAGCTACAGTTCTTACCCCGATTTTCCGGATGGAATCGCGGATGGGCCGCAGGCGTATGACCCCAACAACCATAATTCCAACGCCTCTGTTCGTACTCTGGATGGCGGTGATGTCAAACTCCAGGGGCACTCTCCCATCTTTGGTAATGTATCATCGGATAGAGATGTTATTGCGGTCGGGTCGGCACCGATTGAGGGAGATATCCGCGCAAACCGAGATGTGAGGTTGGACGGGAATAATACCTTCGACGGTAATGCTCAGGCCGTAGGGGATGTTATCGTTAATTCCGGTAAAATTACCGGTGATGCGTTCGCCAATGCGAACATCACGTTCAATAACTGGGGCGGGGAAATACAAGGGAATGCGCAATACGGTGGCGACATTTTCTTCACCAGCCGGGGAGAAGATCACGTCGGTGGTCAGCATGCAAATGAAGATCCCCAGATCCAGGAGCAGCCCCAGGAACCTTGCGACCCCTTGGGCATTCGGGATTTAGTGGATGGTTTCTCCCTGGTGAACAACGGCCCATTGGATGTAGGCGCGAACCAGAACCCGGTGTTGTCGGAAGCAGGCTTCGTTGGTAATGGCGGCGGTGAGCAAGGCGGTAATGATGACTCGCTTGAGATCGGCTCGGTGGATTTCCTCGAAGGTCGGCCCGGACAGACCGCGATGCGATTCAGCAAGCTTGATATTGGCTCGAATGGCTCCTTGACTATCGGCGAGCCCGACCACCCCCAACACATCGTGATGGTTGTGGATGGTGACGTGAACGTTAGTGGCGGCGGGGATGGGCTGGTTATAGCAGAGGGCAGTACCCTTACCTTGGTTGTGGGGGGCAGTGTTCACCTTCAGGGCGGTGTTGATATTCGGGGCGCAGGGGTGGTTACACCGTGGACCGACAGCAATGGTGAGCAGCAGTTGGTTCCCTCTCTGGGGATCTACTCAACAGCTGATCAGAACGACCTCGGAAATCAGGCAGGGGTGAGGCTCCGCGGCAACACCGACATGTACGCGACGGTCTATGCGCCGTTCGCTGACGTGTCCGTGGGCGGTAGCGGGAATCTGTTCGGTTCGGTGCGCGGGAGGACAGCAGAGTTCTTTGGCTCGGGTGGCATGCATTATGACGAGGCACTTGGTCGCGTGGCGAGTGATAGTGGCGGCGAAACCGGAGACGGTCAGTTCCGGGTGTTAAGTTGGCGGTAGAGCGTGGCCGATAGATCAAATTGGAGGTGTGGCACTCCACTGGAATTGTGGGGAAAGGTCAAAACCGAGTGACCAACCGCGACGCCTTCATCGAGGCGGAGCCGCGGATCGTCTCCTGGCGATGAGCAAGGAATGGCAGGCTTAGGTAGCGGTGCGAGAACTATCGGCTGGCTTGCGGTAGTGGCCGGGAATGGTAACGCGGCCGCCTCCCGGCAACTGACGTACCTGGGTGGGAACGTAGATGCGCTTGATGACGCTCCTGCGTGGCGTGTCGTTCATCGTGCCAACTCCTGATTAGTTGTCGATGAAACTACTTTAGGCCAGGAATGGCGCGCCGCGCAAGCCTTCACCAGTGAGCTTTCTGGTTTACGCCCCGGCTGCGGTTGCCTAGGTTAGGAGGAGCCTGGCAAGGAGCGCAAGGAGTCGGCATGGATCAGCTGAACATCGCCCTGACGGTCGTGGGTGGGCTGGTGCTGGTGGTGGGACTGCTGTCGAGCCCGCTCGACCGCTCCTGGTTGACGGCTCCCCTGTTTGCCTTTCTCTTCGGCGTGGCACTGGGGCCTCACGGGCTGGGTGCCCTCGATCCGTCCCAGTGGGGGGATGGCAAGCGAATCCTCGAGGAGACGGCACGGCTGACGCTGGGTATCAGCCTGATGGGTATCGCGCTGCGCCTGCCGCCCAACTATCCCTTCGCCCAATGGCGCTCCTTGCTGGTATTGCTGGGCATCGGCATGCCGGCCATGTTCCTGGTGAGCTCACTGCTCTCCCACTGGGTGCTGGGGCTCCCACTGTTGATGGCGCTGCTGGTGGGCGGCGTCGTCTGTGCCACCGATCCGGTGGTGGCCTCTTCGATCGTGACCGGCGGGGTGGCCAAGGAGAACCTGCCCGAGGACTACCGCCACCTGCTCTCCAGCGAGTCCGGGGCCAACGACGGCCTGGCCTATCCCTTCGTGCTGCTGCCGATCCTGCTGTTGACGCTGCCGGCCGGCGACGCCTGGCTCTACTGGTTCGCCAAGGTCTGGCTATGGGAGATCGGAGGAGGGGTGCTGATCGGTGTTGCGCTGGGCTGGGCGACAGGACGCGCGCTGCAGTGGTCGGAAACGCGGGGCTACCTTGACCAGCCTTCGTTCCTCTCCATCACCCTGGCCCTGACCTTGCTGGTGCTCGGACTGGGATCACTGCTCGGCACCAACGGTATTCTCGGCGTCTTCGCCGCCGGCCTGGCATTCGACCAGGAGGTGGGCGGCAAGGAGCGTAGCGAAGAGGACAACGTGCAGGAGGCGGTCAACATCCTGCTGACGATGCCGGTCTTCATCCTGTTCGGATTGATCGCCCCTTGGGCAGAGTGGCGGGCGCTGGGGGGCTCGGGGCTGCTACTGGCGCTGCTGGTGCTGCTGTTGCGCCGCTTGCCGATGATCCTGTTGCTCAGGCCAGGGCTGCCGACCCTGCGTGACTGGCCGATCACGCTGATCATGGGCTGGTTCGGCCCCATCGGCGTATCGGCCCTCTACTACGCTTCGCTGGTATCGAGCCGCACCGGCTACGACCTGGCGTGGACCGCGGGCTCCCTGATCGTGGTGGCCTCCATGCTGGCTCACGGCATGAGTGCGGCGCCGCTGGCGTCCCGTTATGGGCGCTGGCGGCGTATTCATGAGCCAGCTCGTGAACCCTAGCGTGCCTGGCGAAAGCGCTCGCGTAGCCGGGCCAGCTCCTCCTCGCTCCAACCCTCGGGTTCCGTCAGCGCTACCCAGGCATCGAGGTAGTGCTCGGCGGCCATGCTGTGGCCATAGCCGGGTGGGGCACGGCCAACGGCCAGGTCGGCAAGCAGCTGCAGCATGGTCACCACCGGGAACCAGCGTAGCTCGGGCAGTACGTCGGGGGCTCTTGGCTCGCGCATCCATTCCGGCTCGCGGAAGAGGATCTGCGGCTCGAAGAAGGTGATCGGGTCGCTGCCGTATTGGAGGAAGGCAATGCGGAAATCGCCCCAGGGGCGGTCCACGGTATCCAGCCCCTGATACTGATTCATGAAGCGAACCACCGAACCATTGCGAAAGGTGGGTAGCCAGGAGGGCGAACCGGGATCGCGCTCCTGAGTCACGGCACGCCAGGTCTCGTTGCGAAACGGAGGGCCGCTCCACAAGGCGCCATGGAAGGGGTCGTCGATGATGTCGTAGAAGTCGAACGACAGGTCGGAGTTGAGCGAACCGAGGCTGAGTCCATGCAGGTAGAGGCGTGGACGCTCTTCCTCCGGCAACTGGGTCCAGTAGTCATAGACGGTGGTGAACAGGGCGCGGGCATTCTCGGCGCCATAATCGCCCTCCACGAGGATCGCTAGGTGGCTGGGCAGGTAGGAGTATTGCACGGTAGCCGTGGCGACATCGCCGCGATGCAGGTACTCCATCGTGTTCATCGCCCCGGGGTCGACCCAGCCGCGTCCCGTGGGGGTGGCCAATAACATGACCGAACGCTCGAAGGCGCCGACCCGCTGGAGCTCCTGCAGAGCCAGCTCAGCTCTCTCGGCGGGGGTTCCTGCCGCACTCAAGCCGACGTAGACCCGTATGGGATCAACAGTCTCGGCGTCGGTGTAGTGCCCTATATCCTCGGCGGAGGGTGCCTGGTTGACGAAGCGACGGCCGCGCCCTCCCAGCGCCTCCCAACTGATCAGGGACTCGGCGCTGCCGGTCTTCATCGGGTCGGTCGGGGTTGGCTGCTCGTCGAGAACCAACTCGTCGAGCTGCTGGAAGGAGTTGTCTGCGGCTCGAAGCGCCAGGGTGAAGATGATGCCGTCGATGACCGACCAGAACAGCGCCACCGCTGCGATCACCCCCAGCAGGTTGGAAACTCGGTGCGGCACGAAGCGGCGCATCTTTCGGGCGAGAAAGCGGAACGTCAGGCGGAACAGCTTGACCAGCAGCCACAGCAGGGCGAACAGCGCCAAAGCGATCAGGCCGATGCTGATCGCTCGTATGCCGCTGACTTCCTCGAGGCCCATCAGCTCGCGTATGCGGTTCTGCCACGTAGAGGCTTGCCACAGGAAGAAGATGGCGATGACGGTGCATATGCCGGCCGCGCTCAGCTTGATGATGCGCTCGATCTGCGCCCTGGGGCGCGGCAGCTGCAGGTAGTCCCATAGCCAGTGGGCAATGAAGCCCAGCGCATAGCCGGCGGAGAAAGAGAGCCCCGAAACGATACCCTGGGCGTAGGTGGGCCTGGGCAGCAGGCTGGGGGAGAGCGAAAAGGCGAACAGCAGCGTGCCCAGTAACAGGCCTGCCGTGGAAAAATACTTGAGGGCGCTGCGAACTCTTCGGTGCATTGACTTCATCTATATCATCGGGGCAAGGGTATTGCGCAATCTGTGCCGAGCGGGGCGATGTTAACGTAAACCGGCAAGCCATGCGCTGATCATCGCGGCAAGTCGCTCACGGTAGCGCTGCGCATTGGGACGCCTCGCCCAGTCTTCCCACTTGATTGTCCGGCTCTCGGCCGAGTGCTGCTCGAACAGTGCGACGACCTCGTCGGCGAAATCGGCATGCTCCACCTCCACGTTGGCTTCGAGATTCCAGTGCAGGCTCCAGTGGTCGAAATTGCACGAGCCTACCGTCACCCAGTCGTCGACGATACAGAACTTGGCGTGGGTGAAGCGCGGCTGATATTCGTAGATGCGTATGCCGGCGTCCAACAGTTCGCCGAAGTGGCGCTGGCCGGCATAGCGTACGCTGGGATGGTCGTGCCCCTTGCCGGCCACCAGCAGGCGCACATCCACGCCCCGCTGTGCAGCGTGGCAGACCAGGCGGCGCAGCTGCCGCGAGGGCAGAAAATAGGGGGTATACATCCACAGCCGCTGTTCGGCCGTCTCCATGCGCTGGTGTAGTGAGTGCCGGATGATCTTGTCGCTCGGCCCCTCGTTGTGCACCAGGCGAGCCGGCATGCCTCCCTCGCTGCCGAATGCCTCGGCCTCGGCGGGAAGGGTGCGGTTGATAGGCGCCTTGTCGCCGCGGGTGCGCGAAGACTCCCAGAGGTCGGCGAGCAGGCTGATCCAGTCCTCCACCACTGGCCCCTCGGCGCGCACCACCACGTCGAACCAGTCGCCCAGATAGTCGTCGGTGAGGCAGTAGCCGCCGGTATAGGCCACGCGACGATCGACCAGCAGCATCTTGCGATGATTGCGGCTCAGGTTGTGACGCAGCCGCCGCATCATGAACGGATTGTAGTGGCGCAGTGCCACGCCAGCCGCGGACAGACGCTCTCGCTCCCGCTGGCCAAGCCCCACGGCACCGAAGCTGTCGAGGACCACCCTGACCTCGACGCCGCGATTGGCGGCACGGATCAGGGCGTCGATAAAGCGTCGCGTGACCCGCCCGGATTCGATCAGGTATTGCTCGAACCAGACTGACGCCTCGGCGTTGCCGATGGCTTCGAGCAGCTCCGGGATGAAGCGCTCGCTGTCGGGTATCAGGGTGATGCGGTTGCCATGTTTCCAATGGGGTTCCATAGCGGCACTCCTTGCCGTTGCCAAGCTCCTTGCCCAGAGGGTAGGGGGATATGGCAATCACCACAACGACAGGAGAGTTCTTGCAACAGTGGCCAGGCTGGGCCGCCAGTCTGGCCGGACCGCAGCGCCTCAATGGTAACGACTGGGCAGGCGCGTGAAGCAAACCGGGGGGCGGTACTTCTCGCCCGCTGGAACCCGCTCGGGTGCCGGCCGAACCCGCCAGCCCCGTGAACTCGCCCACTCTTTGAGCTCGCGATAGTCGAGCAGCGGGTACTCGCGGGTATAGGGGTTGGGAGAGGAAGCGGGGAAGGCGAAGGCCACATGAGGGTAGTGGGCCAGGGCGTTGGGGCCGCCGTGGGCGGTCAGTGCCAGGTCGAGGGCCTGCTGCCAGGCCTGGGAGTCGCGGGGTGTGGTGATATGATCAACTTGCATAGTATTACCCCTCCAGATTTGAGGGGTAGGTCCTTCTACCCCAGGGTCGTAGGATGGTTAACACTTCTTCCCGATAGACTTGGGCTTCGAGCGTGTGTGTTTCTTCACGCTCACTGTCTTGGGCCCAGGCTTCGGAGAAGTACGAGTCGGACGGCACTTGGATTTAGTAGCCATCTTCATTCCCTCCATATTTCTGGAGTGATGTGACCAACTTGACCCTGGCTATGCTAAGAAGGACAATGCCCTCGCTTTGGGTAGCTAGCCTACCTGAGCCAGACAAGGGGTGGTCACACGCCCCGCTGGCCGAGACGCCTGAAGTTGTCGCTTCAGGCGTTTTTTATGAGCCGTACCTAGTGATACGGCTCGGATCTTGTCTCAGTCCCAGCTCAGCGCGCCGCCCACCTGGTACTCGGTGACGCGGGTCTCGAAGAAGTTCTTCTCCTTGCGCAGGTCGATGATCTCGCTCATCCACGGGAAGGGGTTCTGCGCGCCGGGGAACTGCTCCTTCAGGCCGATCTGGGCCAGGCGGCGGTTGCAGATGAAATGCAGGTACTCCTCCATGATCGCCGCATTCATGCCCAGCACGCCGCGGGGCATGGTGTCCCGGGCGTAGGCGATCTCGAGCTCGGTGCCCTCGAGGATCATCTGGGTCACTTCGTCCTGGAACTCGGGCGTCCACAGGTGCGGGTTCTCGATCTTGATCTGGTTGATCATGTCGACACCGAAGTTCAGGTGCATCGACTCGTCGCGCAGGATGTACTGGAACTGCTCGGCCACGCCGGTCATCTTGTTGCGCCGACCCATGGAGAGGATCTGGCTGAAGCCGCAGTAGAAGAAGATGCCTTCGGTGACGCAGTAGAAGGCCACAAGGTTGCGCAGCAGTTCCTGATCGTCCTCCGGGGTGCCGGTGTTGAAGTCGGAGCGTGCCAGCGACTGGGTGTGCTTGAGGCTCCAGGCCGACTTGGCCGCCACCGAGGGCACTTCGCGGTACATGTTGAAGACCTCGCCTTCGTCCATGCCCAGCGACTCCACGCAGTACTGGTAGGCGTGGGTGTGGATCGCCTCCTCGAAGGCCTGGCGCAGCAGGTACTGGCGGCACTCGGGGTTGGTGATCAGGCGATAGACGGCCAGCACCAGATTATTGGCCACCAGCGAGTCGGCGGTGGAGAAGTAGCCCAGACTGCGCTCGACGATGCGCCGCTCGTCCTCGGTCAGGCCATCCTGGCTTTTCCACAGGGCGATGTCGGCGTTCATGTTCACTTCCTGGGGCATCCAGTGGTTGGCGCTGCCGTCCAGGTACTTCTGCCACGCCCACTCATACTTGAAGGGAACGAGCTGGTTGAGGTCGGCGCGAGCGTTGATCATCTGCTTGTCGCTGACTTCGATGCGCGCCGCACCCATCTCCAGCTCCTCGAGGCCGGCGGCCACGTCGAGCTCTTCCAGCGACTTGCGCGCCCGCGCCAGGCGGTCGCTGTCGGCCACCTGGTAGCTGCCGTTGCTTTCCTTCACCTCATCGCTCGGGGCGGCCGCAGGCTGCGGCTTGGCAGCGGGGGCCGGCGCGGCCTTGGCCGGCTGCTCGGCGACGGTGGCTTCGTCCTCGTGGAACTCGTCCCAGTTCAGCATTACTTCACCTTTACTTGGCAGGATCCGGGATATTTGCCGGATCAGGAATATTCTCGCTGCGTGCGAAGCTGCGCGAGCGATGGCCAGACAAGGCGGAAATTGGTAAGGAAGCGGAGTTTACGTGTTTGTAAATGAGCATTCCGAACCAATTTCCAACGCCGTATGGCCGAGCGCAGCCAGCTTGTAAACCTACTGGCAGGCCTCGCAGCCCAGGTCATCGATTTCCGCGGCGCTGGGCGCGCGCGAACCGCTGCCCGCCTTGCCGGTGAGGAAGTCCTCCACGCCGCGGGGCTCTCTAGCCGGTGTTGCCGAAGGCGCCGGTGCCGGAGCTGTGGAGGGAGTCTGGTTGCTCACCGCGTTGAGGTTGCCGCGGTCCACGGTGGACTTCTCCACCGAGGTGGCACCCAGGGCGCGCAGGTAGTAGGTGGTCTTGAGTCCGCGGAACCACGCCATGCGGTAGGTCACGTCGAGCTTCTTGCCGGAAACGCCCTTGATGTAGAGGTTCAGCGACTGGGCCTGGTCGATCCACTTCTGGCGCCGTGAGGCGGCCTCCACCAGCCACTTCGGCTCTACCTCGAAGGCGGTGGCGTACTTGGCCTTGAGGTCGTCCGGAATGCGCTCGATGGGCTGGGCCGAGCCGTCGTAGTACTTGAGGTCGTTGATCATTACCTCGTCCCACAAGCCGCGGGCCTTGAGGTCGTGGACCAGATAGGCGTTGACCACGGTGAACTCGCCGGAGAGGTTCGACTTCACGTAGAGGTTCTGGTACGTGGGCTCGATCGACTGCGACACGCCGCAGATGTTGGAGATCGTCGCGGTGGGGGCGATGGCCATCACGTTGGAGTTGCGCATGCCCTGGTCGGCGATCTTCTTGCGGATGCGGTCCCAGTCCTGGGTCGTGCCGGTATCCACCTCGATGTACTTCTCGCCGCGCTCGGCCTTGAGCTTGTCGATGGAGTCGATGGGCAGCACGCCCTGGCTCCACAGCGAACCCTCGAAGCTCTGGTAGCTGCCACGCTCGGCGGCGAGGTCGCTGGAGGCCTCGATGGCGTGATAGCTGACCAGCTCCATGGAGCGGTCGGCGAACTCGACGGCGGCCTCGGAGGCGTAGGCGATGTCCTGGGCGTAGAGGGCGTCCTGAAAGCCCATGATGCCGAGTCCCACCGGGCGGTGCTTGAAGTTGGAGCTCTTCGCCTGGGGCACCGCGTAGTAGTTGATGTCGATGACGTTGTCGAGCATGCGCACGGCGGTACGCACGCTCTTCTTCAGCTTGGCGTCGTCGAGCTTGCCGTCGACCACATGCTGCGCCAGGTTGATCGAGCCCAGGTTGCACACGGCGATCTCGTCGACGCTGGTGTTCAGGGTGATCTCGGTGCACAGGTTGGAGGAGTGCACCACGCCGGCGTGCTGCTGCGGGCTGCGCAGGTTGCACGGGTCCTTGAAGGTGATCCACGGGTGGCCGGTCTCGAACAGCATCGAGAGCATCTTGCGCCACAGGTCCTTGGCGCGCACGCGCTTGAACAGCTTGAGCTGGCCCGAGTGGGTCATCGCCTCGTATTCCTCGTAGCGCTGCTCGAAGGCGGCGCCGTAGAGGTCGTGCAGGTCGGGGCAGGTGGCGGGCGAGAACAGCGTCCACTCCTTGTCGTCGAACACTCGCTTCATGAACAGGTCGGGCACCCAGTTGGCGGTGTTCATGTCATGGGTGCGGCGGCGGTCGTCGCCGGTGTTCTTGCGCAGCTCGAGGAACTCCTCGACGTCCAGGTGCCAGGTCTCGAGGTAGGCGCATACCGCGCCCTTGCGCTTGCCGCCCTGGTTCACCGCCACGGCGGTGTCGTTGACCACCTTGAGGAACGGCACCACGCCCTGGCTCTTGCCGTTGGTGCCCTTGATGTAGGAGCCCAGCGCGCGTACCGGGGTCCAGTCGTTGCCCAGGCCGCCGGCCCACTTGGAGAGCAGGGCATTGTCGCGGATGGCGCTGTAGATGCCGTCGAGATCGTCGGGTACGGTGGTCAGGTAGCAGCTGGAGAGCTGGCTGCGCACGGTGCCCGAGTTGAACAGGGTCGGCGTCGAGGCCATGTAGTCGAAGCTGGAGAGCAGCTCGTAGAATTCGATGGCGCGGGCTTCGCGGTCGTCCTCGTTTAGCGCCAGGCCCATGGCCACGCGCATGAACATCACCTGGGGCAGCTCGTAGCGCACGTCGTCGCGGTGGATGAAGTAGCGGTCGTAGAGGGTCTGCAGGCCCAGGTAGGTGAAGGCGTTGTCGCGGGTGTGATCGAGCGCGTCGCCGAGGCGCTCGAGGTCGAACTCGGCGAGCTTGGGATCGAGCTGTTCGAACTCGATGCCGCGGGCCACGTACTCCTTGAACGCCGGCTTGTAGAGCTCGGCCATCTCGCCGAAAGTCGCCTCTTGGGCCACGCCGAGGAAGGAGAGCGCTTCGCGGCGCAGGCTGTCCTGCAGCAGCCGTGCGGTGACGTAGGTGTAGTTGGGCTCCTTCTCCACCAGCGTGCGTGCCGTCATCATCAGCGCCTGGGACACGCCGTCCACCGAGACGCCATCGTAGAGGTTCTTCAGCGACGCCTCGACGATGCGGTTGGGGTCGACGTTTTCCAGCTCCGCACAGGCGTCGAACACCAGGGTCTCGATGCGGCCCAGGTCGAGCGGGCGGCGACTGCCGTCGTCCAGGGTGACGTTGAGCGTGGGGTGCGGCTTCTCGATGTCGTCGCCGGCAGCGGCGCGGGCGCGGGCGTGCTCCTCGCGGTAGAGCACGTAGGCCCGGGCCACCTTCTGTTCGCCGGCGCGCATCAAGGCCAGTTCCACCTGATCCTGAATATCCTCGATGTGCACGGTGCCGCCGTCGGGCATGCGGCGCAGGAAGGCGCCGGCAATGGCCTGACTGGCCTGGTCGACGAAGTCGCGTACCCGCGAGGAAGCGCTGACGTTGTCGCCCTCCACGGCGATGAAGGCCTTGCGCATCGCCACGGCGATCTTGCTGGCATCGAAGGCCACAACATCGCCATTGCGCTTGATGACGCGCAGGGTCTGCGGCGCCGTGAGCGACAGGTCGGTCGGGTCGGGGGTCTGGAGTTCCATGGGCCGGTGATCCCTTCTTGTGGGGATGGGTCAAGGGCGACGAAGGCATTGACAGCCGGGGAGGGGCTTGCTAAATGCACATCATCTAGTGTTGTTTCGCTTTGAGGACACAAGATAGTGTGCTTTTGCGTTGCCTTCAAGTGGATAACCTGTGGGTGAGCTGTGACTCTTCGGGGGGCATCCTTTGGGTTGTTCCTAAGGACGCGCTATGCTTCGCAAGCAAGCCGCAAGGACGCGAAATGTCACGATAGGCAGGCGAATGGACCTATTTCGGGTATCCTTGATGAGCAATAGGCGGGACAGGGTGTCCCGATGACAATGACGCCAGCACGGGGATGACTAGGATGGATGAAAACCTGGAAAGCAGTGACATGGAACACGTGCTGATTATCGAGGATGACGTGCGCCTGGCCGAGCTAACCCGGGACTACCTCGAATCCAATGGGTTCCAGGTCACGGTAGAAGCCGAGGGCTCGCGAGGTGTCGAACAGATCGTGGCGCTACAGCCGGATCTGGTGATTCTCGATTTGATGCTGCCCGGTGAGGACGGATTGTCGATCTGCCGCCGGGCCAGGCCCGACTATTCCGGGCCGATTCTGATGTTGACCGCCCGCACCGACGATATGGATCAGGTGCTGGGACTGGAGATGGGGGCCGACGACTACGTGCCCAAGCCGGTCCAGCCGCGGGTTCTGCTGGCGCGGATGCGCGCGCTGCTGCGCCGAGCCGAGGCTTCCGAACAGACCGGTGAAGCACGCCTCAGCTTTGGCAACCTGGAGATCGATAGTGCGACCCGCGAAGCCTGGCTGCATGGCGAGCGCATCGATCTCACCAGCGCTGAATTCGACCTGCTGTGGCTGCTGGCCAGCAATGCCGGCCGCGTACTGACCCGCGAGGAGATCTTCAGCGATCTGCGCGGCATCAAGTACGACGGTCAGGACCGCTCCATCGACGTCCGGGTGTCGCGGATACGTCCCAAGATTGGTGACGACCCCAACCATCCGCACCGGATCAAGACGGTACGCAGCAAGGGCTACCTGTTCGTCAAGGATGCCTGATCGATGCAGCGGTTCCTGGCCGATGGCTCCTTTCTGCGTGTCTATCTGGCCTTGGCCCTGGCGCTGCTGATGACCTTCGGGTTGGCCCTGATGGGCCTGGCCCTGGTGGATCGTGTGCGCATCGAACAGTACCGCGAACAGCTGGCCGAAGTGCCGCTGCAGCTGCTCAGCTGGCGCGTCGCCGCACTGCCGGCTCACGAGCGTGGCGACTGGCTGACCCAGCAGTCGGACCTGCTCAACATACGGCTTTCCCTGCGTGCGCCTGAGGATACCGGTCTCAGCTGGTTCGAACGCCGCCGCCTGGAGCGGGGTAGCGTACTGGTCCAGGTGCACGACGAGGACAGCTGGCGACTCTTCAAGCGCCTGCCGGGGGAGCAGCGTATCCTGGAGGCCCGCCAGCGGCGTCTCGAAGGCGTGACCAGCGCTGCCCTGCCAGTCCAGCTGCGCGACCTGGCGCCCGAAGGACTCGACAGCAACCAACTCTCCCGCCTGCGTGAGGGTGAGCTGGTGATCCGCCTGCTCCCGGGGCAGTGGGCCCTGACGGTTTACCTCGCCGTGCCCAGCAGCGATGGCACGCGCCAATGGCTGTCAATCGGCCCGGTCTCGACCCTGGAACCGACGCCCATCTCGCTGCTGCTGCTGGTGTTGGTCATCATGCTTGGCGTGCTGGCGGCAATCATCTATCTGATCGTACGCGGCGTGGAGGCGCGCCTGGCACGGCTCGAACTGGCCGCCGGGCGCATCGCCAGTGGTCGCCTCGATACCCGCGTCAAGGTGGATGGTGGTGGCTTCATTGGCCGCGTAGGCATGGCCTTCAATGCCATGGCCGCCCAGGTGCAGTCACTGTTGCGTTCGCAGCAGGAGATGATCCGTGCAGTGTCGCATGAGCTGCGTACGCCGGTGGCGCGCATTCGCTTTGCCATGCAGATGGTCGAGGACATGACCGACGATCCGGCCATTCACCGCCAGCTGCAGGGGATCGACAGAGATATCGAGGAGCTCGATCAGCTCATCGACGAGATCCTCACCTATGCGCGGCTCGATAGCAGCATGGCCAACGGGGCCGAGTTGGAGCGTACCCAGGTCGACTGCCGCGCCGTCACCAAGCGGGTGATCGACACCTTGGCACCGCTGCATGCTCACCTGCGTCTTGAGCTGGCCCCTGGGCCTGAGATCGAGGTGCAGGCCGATCCACGCTACCTGCAGCGGGCGTTGCAGAATCTGGTGGCCAACGCCTGCCGTCACGCCCACTCCCGGGTTCTGGTGCGGCTTTCGCTGGAGTCTCGGCTGGTCAGGCTGGACATCGAGGACGATGGACCCGGGGTGCCGGCCAGCGAGCGACAGGCTATCTTCAAGCCCTTCGCTCGTCTCGATGACAGCCGTACCCGACGTAGCGGCGGCTACGGGCTGGGGCTCTCCATCGTGCAGAAGATCATGGCCTGGCATGGTGGGAGCGTGGTGGTGGACGACAGCCAGGAGCTGGGCGGTGCGCGCTTTTCGCTGCTGCTGCCGCTGGTGTCGAACAACCGGAATCGGCTGCCGCCGGTCACGCCGGCTTGATTCCCTCCAGCACGGCGAACGAAGTCTCGCGGGCCGTGCGCAGGAAATCCTCCATCCAGGGCTGCTCCCGGCTCTCGTCGCGAATGGCCGCATACAGCGTGCTCCACATGCCTGACTCGCCCAGCCCCACTGCCTTCACATAGCCACGCTCGAGATACTCCGTCAGCGCCCAGTTGGGCAGCGCGCAGACACCGCGTCCGCTGGCAACCAGCTGCATCATCATTACCGTCAGCTCGGCAGTGCGGATCTCGCGTGGGCGCACTCCTGCCGGGTCGAGGAACTGGGTGAACACGTCCAGCCGGGCGTGCTCCACGGGATAGGTGATCAGCGTCTCCTCGGCCAGGTCCTGGGGGGTAACGTAGGGGCGGTCGGCCAGGCGATGCTGCCTGGCGACGGCCAGCAGTCCCTCGTAGCGGAACAGTGGCTCGTAGTAGACGCCTGCCAGCGGCTGCGGATCGGCGGTGATCACCAGATCGAGCTGTTCGCGAGCCAATGCAGGCAGGGGAGCGAAGTGATGTCCCCCGGGGATGTCGATTTCCACCTCCGGCCAGTGGTCGCGAAAACGATCGATGGCTGGCATCAGCCACTGGAAGCAGCTATGGCATTCGATGGCCATGTGCAGGCGCCCCGGCTCGTGGCCGATCAGTCGGGCCACGTCGCGTTCGGCCATGCGTACCAGCGGCAGCACCTGTTCGGCGAGAGAGAGCAGGCGCTGGCCCGCGCGGGTGAACTCCACCGGCCGGGTCTTGCGCACGAACAGCGCCGTGCCCAGCCGCTCCTCCAGATCCTTGATCTGGTGTGACAGGGCCGACTGGGTCAGGTGTACCCGTTCGGCGGCCTCTACCAGCGAACCGGCATCGCGCAGGGCGACTAGGGTACGGAGATGGCGAAGTTCAATCATGACCTTGATTCATGTTTATAGTTAATTTATTTAGTTTGATTCATTTAGGTGTGGCAGTAAGACTCTACGGCAACATTCATGCGTAGAGGGGATTATCATGACATTAGCTCATGTGCTTGGCTATCCGCGAATCGGCACGAACCGCGAGCTCAAGCGCGCCGTCGAGGCGTACTGGCGTGGCGAAATCAAGCGCGAGTCGCTGGAAGCTGCCGGCCGCGAACTCAGGGCTCGCCACTGGCAGGCGCAGTGCGATGCCGGCCTCGACCTGGTCACGGTGGGCGACTTTGCCTTCTACGATCAGGTGCTCAATGTCAGCGCCATGGTGGGCGCCGTGCCGGCGCGCTTCGCCGCCGAGGAGGAGGTCGCTCGCGGCGAGGTCGATCTCGACACCCAGTTCCGTATGGCCCGTGGCAGGGCGCCCAGCGGGACGCCGGCCGCCGCCTGCGAAATGACCAAGTACTTCGACACCAACTACCACTATCTGGTCCCGGAGCTGCATGAAGGCCAGCAGTTCCGGCTGGCAAGCTCTCGATTGTTCGATGAGGTGGCCGAAGCGCGTGCTGCGGGGCATTCGGTCAAGGTGGCGCTGACCGGGCCGCTGACCTGGCTGTGGCTAGGCAAGGGGCGTGAGCCCGGCTTCGATCGCCTCAGCCTGCTCGAGTCGCTGCTGCCTGTCTACGGCGAGATACTCGCGCGCCTGGCCGGACAGGGCGTGGAGTGGGTCCAGCTCGACGAACCGGCGCTGGTGCAGGACCTGCCTGTCGAATGGCGCAACGCCTATGAGTTCGCCTACAACAGCCTGCGCGCCGCCCCGGTCAAGCTGTTGATGGCGACCTATTTCGGCGGCCTTGGCGACAATCTGCGCCTGGCCGTGAGCCTGCCGGTGGACGGCCTGCACATCGACACGGTACGCGCACCCGAGCAGCTTCCTGCCGTGCTCGACAACCTGCCTGGCTACAAGGTGCTGTCGGTGGGGGCCATCGACGGGCGCAACGTCTGGCGGGCCGACCTCGCCTTGCTGCACGAGCGCTTGGCCAACGCCCGCATGCGCCTCGGCGAGCGGCTATGGCTGGCCCCCTCCTGTTCGCTGCTGCACGTGCCGGTCGACCTCGAGGCCGAGTCGGAGCTCGACGCGGAACTCAAGAGTTGGCTCGCCTTCGCCCGCCAGAAGCTCGACGAAACCGTGACCCTGGCGCGCCTGCTCGGCAATTGTGCCGGTGCGGATGAGCGTGCCCGTGTCGCAGCTGCCACGGCGGCGCTCGACGCCAGGCGTGCTTCGCCCAGGCTGCATCGACCCGAGGTTGCCCAGCGCCTGGCCAGCGTCAGCGATGCCGAGCGCTCCCGCGACAACCCCTATCCGGTCAGGGCCCGGGCGCAGCGTCGCGCACTCGACCTGCCGCTGTTCCCCACTACCACCATCGGCTCCTTCCCCCAGACGCAGGAGATTCGTGCAGCCCGGCGCGCCTTCAAGAACGGTGAGCTAGGTCATGACGCCTATGAGGCGCAGATGCGTGACGAGATCGCCGATGCCGTACGGCGTCAGGAAGCCCATGGGATCGACATGCTGGTCCACGGTGAGGCCGAGCGCAATGACATGGTCGAATACTTCGGCGAGCAGCTCGACGGCTATGCCTTCACCCGTAACGGCTGGGTGCAAAGCTACGGCTCGCGCTGCGTCAAGCCACCGGTCATTGTCGGCGACGTGACCCGGCCGGCGGCGATGACCGTGGCCTGGAGCCGCTATGCCCAGTCGCTCACCGAGCGGCCGATGAAGGGCATGCTGACCGGCCCGGTGACCATGCTGCAGTGGTCCTTCGTGCGCGATGACCAACCGCGGGAGGTGACCTGTCGGCAAATTGCCCTGGCCCTGCGCGACGAGGTGGCCGATCTCGAGGCCGCCGGCATTCCGGCAATCCAGATCGACGAGCCGGCGCTGCGCGAAGGCCTGCCGCTGCGTCAGGGCGAGTGGCAGGCGTACCTCGACTGGGCGGTGGAGTGCTTCCGCCTGACCGCCTCGGTGGCGCGGGACGCCACCCAGATCCACACCCACATGTGCTATTCGGAGTTCAACGATATCATCGCCGCCATCGCCGCGCTGGATGCCGATGTCATCACCATCGAGACCTCGCGCTCGAACATGGAGTTGCTCGACGCCTTTCAGGACTTCGCTTACCCCAATGAGATCGGCCCGGGCGTCTACGACATCCACTCGCCCAACGTGCCCGAGGTGGCCTGGATGGTGAAGCTGATGGAGAAGGCCGCGGAGCGAATTCCCGCCGAGCGGCTTTGGGTCAATCCCGACTGTGGCCTCAAGACCCGCGGCTGGAACGAAGTGGAGCCGGCGCTGGCCAACATGGTTGAGGCGGCTCGCGAGCTGCGTCGACGTCATGGCTGATGGACATCGTTGCGTTCGCGCTGCGTGAAACAAGCACCGGGTCGTCAGGACCCGGTGCCTGTTATGCTGTGCCGGTTCGACACGCCCAAGGAACCGTCATGACGTCTCGTTTATCCCCCTTTTTCCGTCCTGCCCTGTTGGCGACCGCGTCGCTGCTGCTGACCGGTTGCGCTGCCGCCCCCATCGACGGGCCGAGCCCCGCCACCGCCCAAGTGGAGAGCACAGCGCCGCTGCTGCCTTCGCTGCTGTTCCCCGGCGGTGCCGAGAGCTTCGAGGCCTGGCGCTGCACGCCACAGCAGGATCTGGTGACCGCCTTCGGCGAGCGCGAGCTGCGGCTGTGGTCGGCCCACGGCGGCTATCGCCTGGCGCCAGCCGTGGTGGCTAGCGGTGCGCGCTACCAGCAGGGTGACCTCAGCTTCTGGAACAAGGGGGGAGAGGCCGTGGTCGAGAGCGCCAACGGCCGGCTTGACTGCAGTGCCGCCATGGCACGCCCGACGCTGACCCGCGAGCAACGCCCCGGAGTGATGTTCCACGGTCGCGGCAACGAGCCGGGCTGGCACGTCAATCTGGCCCACGATACCCCGACGCTGACCCTGGTGATGGACTACGGTACGCGCGAGGAGACGCTGCCCTATCGCGTTACTGCCATGGACAACGCCGGGGGGCGAGTGGCGCTGGCCAGCGGCTTGAGCGATCGCCCCTTCGAGATGCGCCTGGAGGCTCGAGCCTGCTTCGACGACATGAGCGGTGAGCCGTTCCCGGCCCGGGTCACGCTGACCATCGATGGGGAGACGTATAGAGGCTGTGGCCAGGGCATTGCACCCTAAATCTCCTGAATGCGGTAGACGCAGCGTCGCGCACCGGCCAGCACATGGTCGGTGCGCTCGACGCTGACGCTCTCCCCCAGCACGGCGCGAAACACCTCCAGCTCCGAGCGGCAGAAGTCCGGGCAGGTGCTGGCGGCCTGGCAGATCGGGCAGTGATTCTCGATCAGCAGCAGGCTGCCGTCCTCGTCGCGCTGCCACTCCGCCATATAGCCCTCGTGACTGCGAATCTCGGTCAGCCGCTCGACGCGCTCTTCGACGCTTGCGGCATCGGCCAGGGCCTCGCGGTACTGCGCCAGGGTCTCGCTCTGGCGCGCCTCGACCAGCCGCTCCATGGCCTCATCGCCCAGGGTATCGCGCACGCTGGCAATCAGCCGCGTGGTCAGTTCGGCATGACGGTCGGGAAAGCGGGCGTGGCCGGTCGCGCTGAGCCGCCACTCGACGACAGGGCGGCCGACTCCGCCGGGAAGCTTGCGCTGGTCCACCAGGCCCTGGCGTGACAGCTTGGTGAGTTGCTGACGCGCGTTTTCACCGCTGGTGCCGAGCCGCTCGCCCAGCTCGGCGGCGGAATGGGGGCCGCGGGTCTTCAGCAGCCACAACAGCCGCTCGGCGGTGTCGGAGGGCGCTCCGGGGGCTTTTCCATCCTGATTGCTTGACATAGTGACAGCTGGAATTAATCTAGTAATTCCTTGGAAAATAGCGGCGGGGCCCCCGCAAGGCAAGTCGGGAGCCGTTTTACTTGCCTTGAGCCGCCTCGCCATTCCACCGTGAAAGTCGACTGTGACAAGCAAGGAGCAACGATAATGGCATTTGAACTGCCGGCACTGCCCTACGAGAAGAACGCCCTCGAGCCGCACATCTCCGCCGAGACCCTCGAGTACCACTATGGCAAGCACCACCAGGCCTATGTCACCAAGCTCAACGAGCTGACCGATGGCACCGAAGACGCCAACAAGTCGCTCGAGGAGATCGTCAAGTCCTCCTCCGGCGGCCTGTTCAATCAGGCGGCCCAGGTGTGGAACCACACCTTCTACTGGCACTGCCTCTCGCCCAACGGCGGCGGCGAGCCGGCCGGCGCCCTGGCCGACGCGATCAACGCCAAGTTCGGCTCCTTCGACAAGTTCAAGGAAACCTTCAATGCCAACGCCGTGGCCAACTTCGGCTCCGGCTGGACCTGGCTGATCAAGACCGCGGACGGCGGTGTCGATATCGTCAACACCAGCAACGCCGATACCCCCATCGCTCACGGCCAGACGCCGCTGATGACTATCGACGTGTGGGAGCACGCCTACTACATCGACTACCGTAACGCGCGTCCGAAGTACCTGGAGAACGTCTGGAACGTGCTGAACTGGGACTTCGTGGCCCAGAACTTCAGCTCCTGAGTGTTTGAGCGGGATAGCGCACGCGTCTGGTCGCTGCATCCCGGTCGAGGATTCATTTGGGCTGTGAGTGAGTATGGCCCTGCCGATAGGCAGGGCCTTTTAGTGTGATAAATGTTCGTTTATGTCGAATGGTAGCCGCAAAACAATGCGCTTTTAATGCAAAAAAATACACGTAGTATGGCGTCCATAGTGAACCCATCCAAGGAGATCGTCATGGCTACCCGCATCCTACTCGTTACCTCCTCCATCCTCGGTGAGCATGGCCAGTCCAATGCCCTGGCCAGCCATCTGCGCGAACGCGTCGCCGGGCGTGACGGTCTTGCCGTCACTCATCGTGATCTGGCCGCCGAGTCCCTGCCGCACCTGGGGCTCGAGGAGCTTTCCAGCTGGCAGGTGGACCCTGAAGCTCGCTCCGCCGAGCAGCAGGTCCTGGCCCAGCGCTCCGACAGCCTGATTGAGGAACTGAATGCACATGACGTGCTGGTGCTGGCGGTGCCGATGTACAACTTCGGCATTCCCTCCCAGCTCAAGGCCTGGTTTGACCGGGTGATGCGCGCTGGCACCACCTTCCGCTACACCGAGCAGGGGCCGGAAGGCTTGGTCAAGGGCAAGCGTGCCGTGATCCTGGCGGCCCGTGGTGGCCAGTACGCCGGTACCGAACTGGATTCCCAGACGCCGCACCTCAAGGCGATGCTGGGCATGATCGGCATCGTCGACGTCTCGGTCATCTATGCCGAAGGCCTGGCCATGGGCGACAGTCTTCGTGAGGCGGCACTCAAGGAAGCCCGCCAGGCGATCGATGGCCTGGTTGCCGACCTGTAAGGCTCAGCACTCATCGGGCACTTCCTCGACCCAGCGGTCGGTGACGAAGTCGCTGGAGCATAGCGTGGCCTCGGGCGAAAAGATCCTCGCCCCAAGCTGGCCGAGGGCCTCCCGATCGACGCGGGAGTCCGGGGTGACCATCTCGCTGGGCTCCAGCGGCTGCCACTCCTCGCCCTCACGGGTAGCCAGGGCGTAGCTGAAGGCATAGAAACCGGGGAACCCCAGGCGCACGTCCGTGGCCAACAGGGTTTCCCGGCCGTCTCTTTCGGCAATTTCATAGCGCAGGTAGGGGCCGGCGAACCAGTAAAGACGCTCGCCCTTCTCCAGCGAGAGCGCGAGAGGCTCGAGTTCGGCGCCGCGGTGAAAGGTTTCGACGATTGGTTCCGCGTCACCATCCAGCAGGCCGATCAACGTCTCATGATGCTCGTCCCCATCGATGATCGTGACCCGCCAAAGCAGCGTGTTGAACGGGGTGGGTTGCACTAGCCGGGGGGCATCCTCAAGTCCTCTCTCCGCCAGCACCGGGGCCAGTCGATGCTCCACCACGCCCTTGGCTGACATGGCAAAGGCCAGGTAGGCGCTGGAGAGGGCCAGTCCCCAGGCCGGAGCGCGGAAGCCGTTTCCGGTGACGAGCACTATCACGAAAGCGGTCAGCAGCGGCAGGGTGTAGAGCGGATCGATGATGAACACCACCGGCCAGGCGCTGGGGCGAAAGTCCAGCGGCCACCAGAGCTGGGTGCCGTAGGTGGTCAGCACGTCGAGCAGGGGGTGAGAGAGCATGCTCAGGACGAAGAACGCCCACCAGCGGCCGAGGCTGATGTCCCTGGCTGGGAAAAAGCGCCAAGCTAGCAGTGCCAACAGCGTGCCCAGGCCGGTCAGCACGAACACGGAGTGGCTGAAGCCTCGATGCTCGGTGACGTTGAGTACCGCATCGCCGTAGTCGAGGAAAACGTCCAAGTCCGGCATGGCGGCCACGACGGCGCCGATCAGTACTGCCTTGCGACCCAGCCTGCGTCCCAGCAAGGTGCCGCCCACCGCCGCGCCGAGCACAGCGTGCGTCAAGGTATCCATCCGCTTGGACTCCTGAATCTGTTCTTGAATCTAGCGTAGCCCTGGCTGTCGGTGCGTGTACCACGCCGGGCCGCAGGCCAGGATACGCTGATGAACCGGGCACTCTTCATGATGGGCACCCGGCAGGTAGCCGGTACTCATCAGGAACTCGCCGACGATCTCGGGGCCGGTGAAACGGAAGGTGCGCCGAAACAGCTTCACCCATTCGTCCTTGTCCAGCGGGTGGTGGTGGTCGAGCCAGCTGGCGAAGCTGCCGTGAGTCTCGCTCAGGCGCTGGATCACCCCGGCATTGTGAATGGCGGCGTCGACCTTGAGCCGGTTTCGGATGATCGCGGCATCGCCGAGCAGACGTTCGCGCTCCACGTCACCATAGGCTGCAACCCGCTCGATATCGAAGTTGTCAAAGGCATGGCGAAACGCCTCGCGCTTTTTCAGCACCGTCAGCCAGGAGAGGCCGGCCTGGTTGATTTCCAGGACCAGGCGCTCGAATAGCGCCGTGTCACCCTCGACCGGGAAGCCGTACTCCCGGTCGTGATAGGGGCCATGCCAGGGATGACCCGGGGCCAGATCACAATAGTGCGACATTTCCGCCCTCTTTCCCTTTGGAGGTATTGGCAATTCGACTACGGCTTGCCACGATTCCAGTACATGGCCTCGCAACGCTTCAGGAGCCGCACACCATGAAAATCCTACCCGTTAACCGCAAGGCCAGGAAGGCAACACTGTTCTCCGCTCTGGCCGGGGGCGCAGTGGTCCTCGCCTTCGCTCTGACACCCGGTTCCCCGACCGAGGCCGGAAACGTAGTGGAAATGTACCAGGATCCCAACTGCGGCTGCTGTACCGACTGGGCCGATCACCTCAGGGAATCCGGCTTCGAGGTCAATCAGCACAAGACCCGCGACATGCGTTCGATCAAGATCGAGCATGGCGTCACGCCGGAGCTCTCCTCATGCCATACCGCGCTGATCGACGGCTATGTCATCGAAGGGCACGTACCGGCGGCCGATATCAAGCGCCTGCTGGAAGAGCGGCCCGATGTGGTGGGGCTGACGGTGCCTGGCATGCCCCACGGCTCGCCCGGTATGGAAACCGGTCGCTACGACGACTATGCCGTGCTCACCTGGCAGCACGAGGACCGGACGCCGGCCATCTTCAGCGAGTATACTCACTGAGCAGGAAATACCGACTCGTTCAGTATTTCCTGATTTCTTTGCTGAACGTTGGCTAGGAGGGCTCATGCAGTACCTGCACACCATGGTGCGTGTCAGCGACCTGGACGCATCGCTGCGTTTCTATTGCGACCTGTTGGGCCTCGAAGAGGTGCGGCGCAAGGAGAACGAAAAGGGGCGGTTCACTCTCGTGTTCCTTGCCGCACCCGAGGACACCTCGCGCTCGAAGCGGGTCAAGTCGCCAGAGCTCGAGCTGACCTACAACTGGGACCCGGAAACCTATACGGGCGGGCGCAACTTTGGGCATCTTGCCTATCGCGTCGACGACATCTATGCCCTGTGCGAGCGGCTGCAGCAAGCCGGCGTGACCATCAACCGTCCTCCGCGGGATGGCCACATGGCATTCGTACGCAGTCCTGACGGCATATCGGTCGAGCTGCTGCAGCGAGGCGATCCGCTGCCCGCCAAGGAGCCCTGGGCTTCCATGGAAAACACCGGCTCCTGGTAAGGGGAAACACCCCCAAATGCCTGCGCGAGCGAATCGCTGCGTTGCGCGGTGCCGAAGCGTCGGACCGTCGGAATCCTCACATATACCCCATATGCTCCGGTTCCTGTGCTCCGTGCGCCTTGCGACCCACATGGATGTGGGAAGTGCGTTGGTTCGTCGGGAACGAACCTAGCCGCTTCATCTCGCTCGTCAATTTGTGCGGCGCTTCCCAAGATCGATATAAAGGCAATAAGGAACGAACCTCTAGATGAACAAGACTCCTATTGGCCGAGCGCTGCTGCTGGCGTTCGTGGCCATGTCCCTGGCCGCCTGTGGCGGCAAGCCGAGCGAACCCTCTCGCCAGGATGCACCGCGTATCGCCTCCAGCGATCATCCGGTCGTGGGGCAGCGCTGGAACCTGCTCCTCGTCGGGACCGATGAGCGGCTTTCGATGCCCGAGACGCCACATTTCGTGGTTGCACCCGATGGGCGTGTGACCGGCAGCGACGGCTGCAACCAGATCAACGGTCGGGTGCGCCTCGACGAAGGCAACCGCATCCAGTTCAGTGACCTGGCCACTACCCGCCGCGGCTGCCCACAGCTGGAGGACGCCCAGCGGGTCACCGACATGATGGAAACTGCCTACCGCTTTTTGATCGACCACGATCGCCTGGTCTTCTTTGGACCGGACCAGCGGGTACTGGGGGGCTGGCGCAAGGCCAACTGAACCGAAAGAAAAAAGCGCGGCCGAGGCCGCGCTTTTGTCAATGGTCGAACACAGACTAAGCAAGTGATTTGATTAGCGGCCTGGCAGGGCATTGCGTACCTTGACCATGCCCGCGGTAATCGCCCGTGACAGCCCCGGGCCCAGCGGCGTGAGCAGAATCCATGGCGCGGCCACCAGGTTGATGACGATGGCGGCGAAGAAAACGTCGCTGAACCAGTGGGCGCCGCTGAGGATCCGGGGGGCGCTGAGCAGGACGGCGAAAACGGCACTGACCAGCATCACCTTGAGGCCGGCGAAGCGCCACATGAAGGCGGTGAATAGGAACAGGTTGACCCCATGGTCGCCGGGGAAGCTGCTGCCGGAGCTGTCCTTGGTAGAGAAGTCGACCATCTCGGTGATCAGGTTGACATCGTCATAGACCAGGGTGGGGCTGGGGTGCGTATAGGGCACCACCATGCGGAACCCCTGAGCAAACAGGACGGCGGTCAACAGCATGGTGATGCCGATGCCACCCCAGCGCATCATGCGATGCTTGCGCTGAGTGTCATGACTCATGGCCCACAGATAGATCGCCAGCAGGATGAAAAAACTCACCACGTCGAACAGGCGATTGTTGACGGCGGCGACGAATACCACCCACGCCTCGTTCTCTGGCGTCAGCCAGGCATTGGTCAGGAAGAAGACGGCGTCGTCGATCTCGGTCCAGAACATTAGGCCGGGCGAAAGCCACGACCACACCAGCAGGGCGCCTACCAGATTGAAGACGAGAATGCGGCCGGGAGCAAAGGTTGGTTCGGTATTGGGCATGAGGGCATCGGCGCGTTGGTTGTCGATGCCCTCATTCTAGGGGAAAGCGTGATTTCAGAACAGCGTTCCCTAATGCTCTAGGCATTTGTGCTGGGTTTCCTTATTGCATGTACCAGCCGTGACTGGCCACTATCGACTGCCCAGTCAGGGCGGCAGTGGGGAAGGCAGCCAGATGCAGCGCAACCTCGGCGATGTCGTCCAGGGTAGTGAACTCTCCGTCGACGGTATCCTTGAGCATGACGTCGCGGATCACCGCCTCCTCCGAGATCCCCAGCGCCTCGGCCTGCTCGGGAATCTGGCGGTCCACTAGCGGCGTGCGCACAAATCCCGGGCAGATCAGGTTGGCGCGCACCCGGTGCTTCGCGCCCTCCTTGGCCACGGTGCGACACAGGCCCAGCAGGCCGTGCTTGGCCGCCACGTAGGGCGCCTTCAGCGGCGAGGCCAGCTTGCTGTGGACCGAACCCATGTAGATCATGCAGCCGCCGCGCTCCTGGCGATACATCTGGCGCAGCGCTGCGCTGGTAACCAGGAAGGCGCCATCCAGGTGCACCGCCATCACTTTGCGCCAGTCGGCGAAGGTGAGGGTGTCGAGCGAGGCGATGTGCTGGATGCCGGCATTGGCGATGGCGATATCCAGCCCGCCCCACTCGGCCACCAGGCGCTCCACCCCGGCGTTGACCGCAGCCTCGTCGGTGACATCCATGGCCAGCGCCATGGCCTGGCCACCGTTGGCGCAAATGGCCTCCACCGTCGCTTCGGCGGCGCCCAGGTCGAGGTCGGCCACGGCGACCCGGGCGCCTTCCTCGGCATAGCGCTCGGCAATGGCGCGGCCCAGGCCGCCCGCCGCACCGGTGATCAGAGCCGTCTTGTCAATCAGTTGCATCGCAAGTCTCCTATCGAAAAGTCAGCGGCCGCCGTAGATCTCGCTGGGTAGCCAGGTCGCCAGGGGGGCGAAGAAGAACACCAGCAGCAGACCGGTCAACTGAATGGCCACGAAGGGGGCTACCCCAAGGTAGATATCGCGGGTCGTGATCCCTGGCGGACACACGCCCTTGATGTAGAACAGGGCGAAGCCCACCGGTGGGGTCAGGAACGACGTCTGCAGGCAGATGGCGAAGAGCATCGCAAACCACAGCGGGTCGACGCCCAGGCTGAAGACTACCGGTGCCACCAGCGGCAGGATGATCAGCGTGATCTCCACCCAGTCGAGGAAGAAGCCCAGCAGGAACACCACCAGCAGGATGGTCAGCACGATACCGGTCTCGCTGAAGGGCAGTCCGGTGAGTGCCATGCGCACCACGTCGTCGCCGCCCAGCCCCCGCAGCACCGCGGCGAACACCGTGGCACCGATGAAGATGGCGAAGATGAACGCCGTGGTGCGGCTGGTCTGGTAGAGCGCTTGGCGTAGGGTGGTCAGGGTGAGGCGGCGGTTGAACAGCGCCAGCAGCAGCGCTCCCAGCGCGCCCACCGCCGAAGCCTCGGTGGTGGTGGCGAAGCCGGTGAAGATCGAGCCCAGTACGGCCAGTATCAGGCCCAGCGGCGGCAGCACGGCCCAGAATACCTGGATGAATGCCCGGGCGTTGAGCGGCTCGCGATCCTTGGGCGCCGGCGCCAGGTCCTTCTTCAGGTAGGCGGCGATCAGGATGTAGGCAATGTACATCAGCCCCAGCATCACGCCGGGCACCAGTGCGGCCATGAACAGGCGACCCACCGAGGCGTCGGAGGTCCCCATGCGGTCGGCCATCAGCACCAGCATGATGCTGGGGGGGACCAGGATGCCCAGGGTGCCCACCGAGCAGGCGGTGCCCACCGCCAGCGACTTGTTGTACTGGGCGCGCATCATCGGCCCCAGCGAGAGCATGCCCAGCAGCACCACCGAGGCACCGACGATGCCGGTGGAGGCGGCCAGCAGCACGCCGACGATCACCACGGTGACGGCGTAGCCGCCGCGCAGGCCGCCGAGTACGCGTACCAGCGAGCTCATCAGCCGTTCGGCGATTCCCGAACGGTCGAGCATGATGCCCATGAAGATGAACAGCGGCAGTGCCACCATCAGCTCGTTAGCGACGATGCCGTAGATGCGGCGGTCCAGCACGCCGATGGTGCCGCCCCAGGAGAACCACAGGTCGGCGGCCATGTACTCGACCAGCACATGGCCGATGACGGCGAAGACGAAGCCGACGCCGGCCAGCGACCAGGCCACGGGGAAGCCCAGCAGCAGCAGACTCATGAAGCTGGCGAACATCGCCAGCACGAGTAATTGTTCCAGTCCCATAGTCGATCTCTGTAGATGAACGTGGCGTTTCCGATGGCGTCTGGTTTCGGCTATTGCCGAGGAGTCGTCTTGTAAACCCGCCTGGGGAAACCGAACAGCAGGGTGCAGCAGCGCAGCACGCGAGACAGCAGGGCCACGGCCACCAGCGTCAGGCCGATGGGAATCAAGGTCTTGATGATGAAGCGGTAGGGCAGGCCGCTGGGGGCCTGGGACCGCTCATTGCGCAGGTAGGAGCGGTAACCGTACTGGTAGAGCTGCTCCACCATCAGGTAGAGGATGGGTAGGGCCAGCAGCGCGATACCCAGCAGCTCTATCCAGGCCTGGGTGCGCAGCGAGAACTTCTCGCGAATCACGTCGACGCGCACGTGGTCGTCGCTGACCACCGCGTAGGCCAGGGTGAGGATCATGGTGGCCCCGAACAGGTGCCAGGAGAGCTCCTCCACGGCGATCGAGCCGCGCCCGAGAATGAAACGGTTGACCACGTTGGTCAAAACCACCGCCAGGGTGGCGAGCCACAGCCAGGAGATCGCCCGGCCGAACAGCAGGACGGCCATGTCGAGGCGGTAGCTCAGGCGGTTGGTGGGCAACTCTGGCGCAGAGTGTCCCTCCGGCGCCGAGGTCGCCGAGTCATTGTTGCTCATGGTGACTCCGAGGGATGGAAGGCGGAAGCCGGCCACCGCCTGGAGCGGCGGCCGGCCTGATGCAATTCATCGAGACGTCAGGAGCGATGCCCGCCGTGCTGATTCAGCCGGCGGGCGGGGTGGCTCAGTCCTCGATGTTTTCCGGTGCGTAGTAGGAGCGCGGCAGGTGGCCCTTCACATGCCAGTTGCCGTGCAGCTTCATGAACTCCTGCTGGCTTTCGAGCACGCGAGCGAACATCTCGTCCTCGGCGGCGATCTCGGCCTGAACCTCGTTGGTCACCCGGCGCAGCTCGCCAAGGATCTCGTCGGACAGCACCTGGGCGTTGACGCCTTCTTCCTCGAAGTCACGCAGCGCCTTGGGGTTCTCGATCTCGCTCTCGGAGTAACCGTACAGCGTGGCTGCACGGCAGCCCATGTCGATCAGCGCCTGGGTCTGCGGCTCCAGCGCATCCCAACTGTCCTTGTTGATCAGCAGGTGGGCGGTGGTGAAGGTCTGGTGCCAGCCCGGCAGCACGTAGTTCTGCACGATCTCCTGCATGCCCAAGATGCGGTCCACCGCCGGGGCGGAGAACTCCATGGCGTCGATCGTGCCGCGCTCCATGGCCTGGTAGAGCTCGCCACCCGGGATCATGGTCACCGAAGCGCCAAGGCGCTCCATCACGCGGCCGCCGATACCGGCGAAGCGGATGCGCAGGCCATCGATCTGGTCGAGATCTTCCAGCGGCTCGGCGAACCAGCCGGCCGCTTCAGGGCCGATCATGCTGCACAGCAGCGGCTGGACGTTGTACTCCTCGTAGATCTCTTCCAGCAGTTCGGCGCCGCCGCCGAAGTAGTGCCACGCCAGGTAGGCGGGTGGCTCCATGCCGAACGGCGCGCCGGCAAACAGCGGCAGGGAGGGAATGCTCCCCTGGTCATAGCCGACCCAGGTGAAGCCGGCGTCATAGCGGCCCTCGGAGACGGCATCGAGGATCTCGAACGGCGGAATCAGCTCGCCCGGCTCATAGTAGCGCAGGTTGATGTTGCCGCCGGAAGCTTGATCCAGCTGCTCGCTGAGGAAGCGTACCGGAGTACTCAGGCCCACCAGGTGCGAGGGGAAGGCGATGGGTACCTGCCAGCGTACCCG
Organism: Billgrantia kenyensis; assembly: GCF_013697085.1. Classification (GTDB taxonomy): domain Bacteria; phylum Pseudomonadota; class Gammaproteobacteria; order Pseudomonadales; family Halomonadaceae; genus Halomonas; species Halomonas kenyensis. The sequence goes on along the minus strand of NZ_JACEFT010000027.1, from coordinate 1,965 downwards.
CTCCTGGGCCTCGGCGGAGCTCGCGGCTGTTGCGCCAACCATCAAGGTGGTGGCAGCAACGCCGAGGGTGAGCGGGCGAAGGCGAGTGGCGAGAGACGGAATGAACGACATGAAGGCTCCTTGTGCTTTGTTGTCGCAGCGCCTTTGGTTGGCGCTGTCGTGTGCGGCGTATCTTGTTCGTTGTCTCGCACTCAGGCCCTGGTTTTGTCAGGGCCATGGCGCGTGACCAATACTGGTGCACAAGCCGTGCCATTCTGGGAAAGTTCTATAATTACAGGTAGTTATATTTTTTGAGGGAGGGCGAAGCGGAAGGGGTGTCCGGATTATTGGACATAATTAGACTTTGGTTGCAGCTGATTTTGTCGGAAATCCGGTCACGTGTCCGGATTAACAGACAGCTTGGCGAGCTTGTCGTAGAGCACCGAGCGGGGAATGCCCAGCAGTCGAGCCGCACGGGACTTGTTGCCGCTGCTGGCGTCGAGGGCGTCGCGCAAGGCGGAGCGCTCGGCGTCGGCCACGATGTCGGCCAGTGGGCGCAGGGAGGAAGCCGGCGTCGTTGCCTGGGGCGCCTGCGCGGAGAGAGGCAGAGCGGCGCGCAGTTCGGGAATATCGATCACGCTGCAGGCTTCGCTCAGCGCCAGGGTCTGCTCGAGCACGTTGCGCAGCTCGCGGATATTGCCCGGCCAGTCGTGCTGCTGGAGCATGGCCACGGCCTCGGCGGTGATCTCGGCGCGGGGCTCGCCGCTCTCCGCCGCGATACGCCCGAGAATCGTCTCGCACAGGATGCCCAGGTCGGCCAGGCGCGCGCGCAGCGGTGGGACCTGGATGCGCAGCACATTGAGCCGGTAGTAGAGGTCGGAGCGGAAGCTGCCTTCCGCCACCATGGCCTCCAGGTCGCGGCTGGTGGCGGCGATCACGCGCACGTCGACGCGCTTGATCTCGTTGGAGCCCAGCGGCTCCACCTCGCCCTCCTGCAACGCGCGCAGCAGCTTGGCCTGCAGCGCCGGCGGCATGTCGCCGACTTCGTCGAGGAACAGCGTGCCGCCGTCGGCAAGCTGGAACTTGCCTTGGCGGGTGCGCTTGTCGGCGCCGGTATAGGCCCCCGGCGCGACGCCGAAGAACTCCGCCTCGAGCAGGTTCTCGGGTACCGCGGCAACGTTGACCGCCACGAAGGGATGGACCCCGCGGGGAGAGTCGCCGTGAATGGCCTGGGCCAGCACCTCCTTGCCGGTACCGGTCTCGCCCAGCAGCAGCACCGGTGTGGTCCTGCCGGCCGCCAGCCGAGCGCGACGCTTGACCTCGAGCACCGTGGGGCTGGCACCGACGAAGTCGGCCAGCTCGTAGCGCGAGCCGCGCCTGGCCAGGGCGCGCCGTGCCACAGCCAGGTCGTGCTGCAGGCGGCGGTATTTGCCGATCAGCGGCGCCAGGGGCTCGAGATCGTCGAAGACGATGAAGGCCACTGCACCGTTGACCCGGCCGCTGGTCGGGTCGTGCAGCGGCAGGCGTGTGACCACCAGCTGACGGCCCTGATTCTCCATGATATCGAGCAGGATAGGCCGCCCGCTGCGCACCACTTCGGGCATGCGGGTATGCGGGATCACCTCGATCACCGGCCGGCCGATGACGCTGGTGGGGTCGTCGATCCCCAGCAGCCGGCAGTAGCAGGCGTTGATCCAGATGAGCCGGCTCGCCTCGTCGACCAGGATCGCCCCGGCGCTGTTGCGCTCGAGCAGCGGAAACAGCGGACGTATCGCCTCGAGGGTCAAGCCGTGGCCGTTGGCGTCCATCAAGCTGTCGTCTCGAGGCATTGGCGTCATCTCCGGGCCGCTTGGATCACAGCGCGGCGGTTTCGGGCCGCTGTCAAAGCGCGGCGATCTTGTCGCGCTGTTCGAGCAGCACGGCGCGGGCCGCCTGGTACTCCTTGAGCTTGCCGCGCTCCTTCTCGACCACCGCTTCCGGCGCCTT
>NZ_JACEFT010000026.1 GCF_013697085.1 Billgrantia kenyensis | reverse complement strand
AGCTTCTGAAGGTAACGTGCTCTGTGTCCGACTAGCTTGCTTTGGCTCGGTGGGTGTAAGGTCCGCCGGGCCTTTTTCGTGCGCGCTGGCAAGTACGCAACCATTTTACAAGCACGCCAGAGCCCGGCAGGCGCCATGCCTGCCGGGCCGGTGGTACATCGCTTGCGCTCAGGCGCTCTTGGCGAGTCCGAGGTAGGCCTGCTGCACGGCATCGTCGGCAAGCAACCCCTCAGCCGTACCCTCGCCCACCACCGCACCGTTCTCGATCAGATAACCACGATCGGCAATGGCCAGGCTCTTGCGTGCGTTCTGCTCGACAAACAGCACGCTCACTTCGATCTCGCGGATTCGCTCCAGCGCCTTGAACAGTTCGCCGGCCATCAGTGGCGACAGCCCCAGCGAGGGCTCGTCGAGCAGCAGCAACCGTGGCGCCGACATCAGTGCTCGACCGATCGCCACCATCTGCTGTTCGCCGCCGCTCATGGTGCCGGCCACCTGGCCGAGGCGCTCTTCCAGCTTGGGAAAGAGCGTCATCACACGTTCCAGGCTGCGCCGCTCAGCGGCCCTCGCCCGCTTTGGATAGGCCCCCAACAGCAGGTTCTCGCGCACCGTCATGGCACCGAAGATACCGCGCCCTTCCGGGACCAGGGCAATACCGGCCTCCACCACCTCATGGGGCGGCAGCCCGAGCAGATCGATGCCCTCCAACTGCACTTCGCTGCCCGAACGGGCCGGCACCTGGCCGCTGATCACCGACAGCAGGGTCGACTTGCCGGCCCCGTTGGCACCCAACATGACCACCATCTCACCAACCCGCACTTGCAGATCGATGCCCTGGAGCGCCAGATGCTGCCCGTAGGCAGCGGATACATTACGTAGTTCAAGCATGAGCATCGTCCCCCAGGTAGGCGCGCACCACCTCAGGCTCGGCCAGAGCCTCGGCCGGGGTGCCCTCAGCGATCTTGACCCCGGCATTCATGATCACGCAGCGGTCGCACAGCGAGCGAATAGCATCCATCACATGCTCGACCATCACCATGGTGACGCCCTCGCCGCGCACCTTGCGCAGCAGTTCGATAGCCTCGACCAGTTCGGATGGATTAAGACCTGCCAGCCATTCATCCAGCAGCAGCAGGCGCGGCTGCAGCGCCAACGCCCGTGCCAGCTCGAGGCGCTTCTGATCCATGTAGGTGAGCTCCTTGCCCAGCGTCAGGCGCCGGTGCGCCATGCCGACCCGCTCCAGCAGCGCCTCGGCCTTTGAGTCGGCGGCTGCCCCCCAGGTAGGCTGCGCGCCGAACCCCAGGCCAGCCTTGACGTTGTCCAGGCAATTCATCGAGGGCAGCACCCTGACCAGTTGGAAGGTCCGTGCAATGCCATGGCAGGCGATACGGTTGGCCGGCAGCCCGGCGATGTCATGGCCTGCCAGTCGGATCGTGCCGGCATCGGGCTTCAACGCCCCCGATACCAGATTCATCATGGTCGTCTTACCCGAGCCGTTGGGCCCCAGCAGCCCGACGATCTCACCCGCAGCGACGTCGAAGCTCAGACCGTCCACCGCCCGCAGGCTACCAAAACGGCGCGTGACGTCGGACACGGCGAGCAGCGCTGTCGATGTCGTCATAGTGCGCTCTCCTTCTGCAGGTTTTCCCCGGCACGCCGGCCCGGGAAACGCTCACGGTAGCGCTGCACATAGCCCTCGATGAGGCCCGCCACCCCGTGGGGCACCATATAGACGATGGCGAGGAAGGTGATGCCCAGCAGAATGCTGAACAGTTGCGGGAAGCTCGAGGAGAGATACTCGAACAGCAGCACCATGGGAATGACCCCGAGCAGCGGGCCGTAGAGCCGTCGGGCACCGCCCAGCAGCGCCATGATCAGCACTTGGAACGAAATGTTGGGGTTGAAGGCGATGCTCGGGTCGAGATAGGTCCAGCGCGGCGCCACGATGGCCCCGACCAGCGCCATGAAGGCGGCGCTGAGCGAGAACACCAGCACCTTGATCAGGGTGATGTTGACGCCACAGTGCAGTGCCACCGTTTCGTCATCGCCGATCATGCGCAGCGCAAAGCCGACCCGGGAGCGCTCGATCAGCCAGCCGACGATGAACAGCAGAGCCAGCACCGCCGTAAGCTGCCAGACGATCTGCTCCTGGGTGATGTCGAGGAACACGTAGCGGCCTACGCTGCCCGCCTGGGTCGACTCGTACCAGTTCACCACCTGGCGAATCAGCTCCGCCAGCCCGAAGCTGAAGATGACGAAATAGACCCCGCGCAGACGCAGCGTAGAGAGCCCGACCAGCAGCGCCACCAGGAAAGCGATGGCCGCGGAGAGCAGCAGTACCGCGCCCCAGGGCAGCTGTTCGCCGAGTACCGCCACGGTATAGGCACCGATACCGAAGAAGGCCACGGTGGCCAGGGAGACATAGCCGCTCGGCCCCGAGAACATCGCCCAGGCGGTGGCCAGGATGGCGAACATCAGGAAGTTGATGGCCATGGAAAGCCCGTAGCCGCCCACGAAGCCGGGCAGCAGCGCGAAGCCGATGACGCCGGCCAGCAGCAGGATGGCACCGAGCAGCGTCGAACGTGCGTTCGTGGTCATGCGCCGGCCCTCCCCATCATTCCGGTCGGTCGTATCAGCAGCACGAGCAGAAATAGGGTGAAGGTAGCTGCCAGCGTGAGACCCGGCGCCACGTAGACCGCCACGAAGCTCTCCACCAGGCCCAGGATCAGCCCCGCGGCCAGAGCCCCCAGCAGATGACCGGCACCGCCCATGATTACCACGATAAGCGCCTTCATGGTGAAGACGACCCCCATCGAGGCATTGAAGGTGGTGAACATGCTGACCAGCACGCCGCTGGCGGCCACCAGCCCGCCGCCCAGCGCAAACGCCATGGCCGAGGCCGCGCGCACATCGATGCCGGCCAGCTGCGCCGCCCTGGGGTCGACGGATACCGCCCTCAGTGCCGTGCCGGGGCGGGTGCGTACCAGCAGCAGATATAGCGCCGTGCCCAGCACCACCGCGACCCCCACCGCCAGCAGGCGATCCGCAGCAATCGGTGAACCGGCAATCATGAACACGTTACTGATGTAGGTGTAGCTGAAGTAATTGCTGCCGAAGAGCAGCAGTACCAGCCCCTGGATCACGAACAGCAGGCCGAAGGTGGCCAGAATGCTGTTGACCTCAAGCTCGCCGCGATCCCGCGAGCGCCTCACCAGTGGGTGCAGCATGAGTTGATAGATCAGCCAGTTGGCGCCGAACGCCACCGGCACCACCAGCAGCAGCGCCAGCAGCGGGTTGATCGCCTGCACCTGAAACAGCCAGTAGGCGGAGAAGGCGGCGGCGATCAAAAACTCCCCGTAGGAGAGGTTCATGATTCTGGCTACGCCGTACTGCAGCGTCAGCCCCATGGCCACCAGGGCGTACATGCCACCCAGGGTGAGGCCATTGAGCAGGGCATCGAGAAAAGCCATGGTTTACCCCTGTGTTCTGGACGAGCAGCGGCAGGCGAGCCGCCTGCCGCTGGGTTAGCTCAACGCCAATCCGGCTTGGGCAGCACGATCTCCGCCGCACCTTCGCGGTCGCTGGGGCCAATGGCGCGGAACACGCCGTCCTGCCACTGGCCGACCTGCCACCCTTCCCAGTAGGCGCGCCCTTCCAGGGTGATCTCACCCAGCACCGTGTCGAAGGTGCCGTTCTCCATCTCGGCCACCACCTGCTCGTGGTCGATGCTGCCGGCCCGCTCAATGGCCTGCTGCAGCACCTGCAAACTGGCGTAGGTTGGCGCGCTGGCCCACAGGTCGGGGGCCTGTCCGGTCATTTCGGTATGGCGTTCGATGTAATCCACCATCACCTCGCTGTCGGTATCCACGCCGCCGATGCCCAGTACCCCTTCGACGTTGTCGCCGAAGCGGTTCTTGAACAGCGGGAACGCCGTGCCCACGGCGGTGTAGAACAGCGGCGGGTTGAAGCCGAGGGTCTGCGCCTGATCGGTGATGGCGATGGTTTCAGGCGGATAGCTGAACGCCAGGAACGCCTCGGGGTCGCGCTGGCGGGCACTGTTGATGATGCCCTGCATGTCCTGGGTGCCCGGCGGATACGACTGGCTGTAGACGACATCGAAATCGGCCTCCTGCAGCAGCGCCCGGGCCGCGTTGGCCAGCTCGATGCCGAACTGATCGGCCACGTTGACCATGGCCACCCGGCCTTCGATCTCGCCGCTCTCACGCAGCTCCTCGAGCATGGTCACGATGCCCTCGGCGTAGTGGCTGGAGGTGCTTAGGAAGAAGAAGAGACGCGGCCAGCGGTCCATCAGATCCTGCTGGCGGTCGGACACCGCCGTCACGGCCAGGTGCGGATAACCGGCGCGATGCAGCACCGGTGCCACCGCCAGGTTGAGTGCCGTACCCCAGGGCGGCAGCACGAAGTGCACCTCATCCTGGTTGATCAGCCGCTCGACGGCGCGAACCGCCTCCTCTGAGCTGCTGCGGTCGTCGTAGGCCACCACCTCGATGGGAAGCTGGCGATCCCCCACGCGGATACCGCCGGCCTGGTTCACCTCCTCCACCCACAGCTTGTAGTTAGGAGTGATGGTGGTGCCGGCACCCCCGGCATAAGGCCCCGTATCGGAGACGGCATAGCCGATGCGTATGCTCTCCGGCAGATCGTCGGCCATGGCGGGAAGGCTCAGGGCGACACAGGCTCCGATTCCCAGTAGCGCCCGGGTAAGTGAGGTCGATGGCATGATAGCGGCTCCGTTTTTTCTTGTGGCTCGATGGCTTTTGCATATAAGTTCGAATAACGAACAAAAATACGCATTGCATATCGAGCCTAGAATTGCCGCGAGCTGACGTATAGTCATGCCAAAGTTGTAGCCTTGAGGGCGCTCAGAAAAATTTAGAAATTACAATGACTTACAACCACCGCGACGGTCATTTAACAGACTTATATCGTTCATCGAAGTGATCTATTTATTGCGGTTCTTAGGCGGGACGGGGCGAGGCAAGCAGCGCCAAAACGAAGGTAAGACAGGGCCTTGCGAAATCCACGCCTGGCACTGCCAAACAGCTTGGCAAAGAATGCTGCGCGCAAGCGGGCATTGCGTCGCTCGATGGCACGCATTTTTGGATCAGGATTATGGAAGGCCATGATTTCCTCCGCTGCCACTTTGGAAGCGTAGCAAATTGGGGACGATGGCACCCGGCCCAGCACAAGCGTTTCAGGTAGTGAATGAAAGTCGGCAATCAGCCAAGAGCAGTCATTAAGACTAAGCTGATATAACTGTCGGAGCTGACCGACGGACAGTAGGCCGGCGAAGCCGGCCGATAGGACGTCCGTGTCGAACGACATGCTAGGCCGCAGGAGGCTCAACAGACGCTCTTTTGGGTATTACGCCCGTCTGAGCACTTCCTTCAATTCATCCTCGATCGCCCGCACAAAGGAGCTTACAGAATCATAAGGAGTGCCGGACGAAAGCTTCCTCAATTCGGATCTCATATCCGTCCACAGAAATCCCAGGGCGCTTTTTAATCGCATTCCGGTCGCCTGTAGAGAGCCCACTGGTATTGCCGCTGTCATGAACCAAACAGTTCCACACGGATGTGAGAACCTGGATTTCCGACCAAACGCCCTTCGGCAGATCTAAGTGCCCGTAGCGCACCAAGAACTTGCGCTTCTTCGACCATTGCTCACCTGAAAGCTCACAAGGTCGAAAGGTACGTTCTCCTCGCCGATGGCTTGCCTCAGAACCGAGCAGGCGCGCTCAAGGCAGGTCTCCAGCAAGGACGTCAGGTAGATCACGTGCGAGTACCGGATGCGCTTTAGTATTCAGCAGCGACGATTCCCCTGTCGTTCACATTCTCGACGTCTTGCGCCATTTGCTGGCGCACCTCCTCCTGTTCAGAAGCCAACATATTGGTCAGGACAGCTTCCGTCTCCTTCAGATACCAGTCGAAGAGCTCCAGCTCGAAAACATCGACGGTATTAGGCTCGAATTGGGCAAGAAAGGTCTTTCGCATCCTGCGCTTCAGGTGTTCCGGAACTTCGAACTCAGAACTTCTCATATTGCGGCGCGACCTCCCTGCAGTTTAACTGCGTATTATATTACGGTCACAGTAGAGCGGAAAGCATCGATACTAAGCCTGAGGCCATTGTTCCGCCTGCCGCTCCCTCAAGTATCGCCCGACTAGAGCGGAGACACTCCTTTACTATTGAAAGCTTGGGGGCAGGAGATGCGACCTGAGCGGATAGTGTTGCAAGTTCTGCCTTAAATTCCTCGCGCTTTGCCTCCGGCAACTCTAGATAGGGAATCGCTTTTTGAGCTGCGCGAATAAAATCTTGAACTGCTTCAACTGAGAAATTGCCAGCTTGAACTTGGGACGCTCCAGAAGAGTCTTGTTGAAACATGGAATTTTGCATGGAACCAATATTGTTGGTGATCTGATATGTAGTATTCGTTGCCTTTATTTTTTCATCAGTACTGAAACTCATACCATCCCCAACAATTCCTTTTTCCTCAAGCTCAAGCGCCCAATTAAGCACTTGGTTTCTAACACCCTCAAGAATTCCGTCCACCTGTGACCGAGACACCATTAAAGTTGGCTCGAGCGGAAACTCCATTGCACCCATAAGAGCATTTTTAACCGATTCTGAATAAGGCACCATCAGACTACCATTGCGATCATTTTCAGCGATAGATACGAGTTCGCCGATAGCCTGACCAATTCGCCTTCTCGCTAGCCTCTCCCCCATTTCGGCATCGCCGAAATGCATTGGTTGCCAACCATGATACGGGTTGAATACTTTGATTTGACCTTTTATCTCTCGATAACTGGGAATCTGGTCTTCGTCAGGTGGATAGCCAGATAACTCATGGTTGAGCCACTCCCCAATCTCAAGAGCTCCAAGTTTCCTAGAGACTACGACGGCTTTCCGGAGTAGATCCGAGACTGGCACGCTTCTATTCAGGGCATCCTGTTGAAGCTCAAGTACTAGACCGCTCATTCAATGTGTCCTTGTCATATAACACCAATCATCGTGCCGGCTGCATAATGCCGATGAACGGGCTGGCTGCATTTTCCGGATCTGCTTCTTTGGGTCGGAAGTCCTTCATCAGCGTAGACTAACATTCCTCGTTCGGCCATGAGCTGACCTACAGAGAAGGCTAATTAAACGCCTAGGCGCAATCATCGTGTTGGAACCGAAGCAGGAACCGGTCATCTGCAGCCCTAAGTTAGCCATCCGCAATCTCGGACCACCGAAGGAAAAACAAAAGGTAGGGGTCCCGAATATCGAACACATCGTTATCCCCATCCCATTCGACCACATTATCATTCGCGGAATCGTTTGCTATATTAGCTGTATGAAAACAAGCATTAGTTATACTTGATCCACTTGGCGAAGCGCCCTCGCATAGCGAACTAATCCTGTCGACCAGCGGCTGATACCTAAAATTCAAACGTGGAGGGTCGACAGATAACGCTTTAAGGAGAAGCCGATACACATCTCCTTGCCATCCGAATTTTGATATATATATCTTTCTATCCGAACCTCGTGTTTTAGGTCCATCTAGCATTTTTGTAGCTATCGAGCTGTAGTCTGTCGACGCTACAGTTCTACGGCAGATTTCTTCAAAGAACTCCTTTTCGTATGTTAAATCAGCCGGACTATCTGGGACATCTCTTATCCCTTTTTCAAGACAGGCATTTAAGCATAGGTATTGCATTAGCTGGGGCGAGCCTGCCGCTTCTTCGGCAAGATGATCGACAAGGCCATTCCTATACACGATATTAGCTTTATCGAACCCCTTGTAAGCTATTCTCTTAAGGAAGTCACTATTCCAATAATCAAAATCTATTGAAAAAAAGCGGCCCCGCAAGTCAGGATTGCTGCGAATAACATCGTCAGAATGGTATGGCACAGAAGCGCAAATAAACTTTACACCTTGCCTAATCGCTTCTTTTATTTGTTCAGCCAGGTCAGATTGGGTTGACTGCTCTATATAGTGAAAGTCGTCAATAAACACTACGAAATCTGTGCCCGCTAACTCTCGAATTAACAATTGTAAGAAATCAACAGCAGCTGTTTCCGACTCAGCTTGGCTGGTACCATAGCTTGCAGATGCAGATACCTCTCCCTTCGCTTTCGCTACGAGAACCCCCCCTTCACCGCCAGCCTTACCACCGATTGCTCCCGACTTCGTAGAGCTAGTATTGGAGCTCTTTTCAATGGGAGTTCCTATAATGTCGAAAACTCGCAGCCACAAATCGGAGGGGGTTTTCACGCCTGCCCCGGTTACTTGAATCAAATTCTCCTTTCCTAGTACATTTTCGACGAAGACAGTTTTTCCCGACTTGGAGGGGCCAGATATCGACACCAGCATTGAGCCGTCCTCAATGGTGTCCCTCAACTGATCTTCCTTGTCTTTCAGATGATCATCTATATAGGTCCAGACCGGAAATCGCCCTGGTGTAAAAATTTCTCTAATTCTCATTTCGCCCTCATATCAAAATTTTGGCTAGCGCTCGCTTAATTTATGAGCATTTGCGCGCTTTCCAATTGTTGCAGGCACAACCAATTATTATCGCTGTACAACACCAATGAAAGGGCCTACTGCCTTTTCCAACATGTCGGCTTTGGGTCGTTAGCTACCATTAACCTTCCACTCCATTGCCAAGCCAAGGTGCTAGCCCAAAGCGCCCCACCATTTCAGCTTACAAAAGAACACATACAACCAGCCTAGACGCTCGCTCAGCCCCACACCAGAGACCTATGTCAACGCAACGCAAAAAAACCGAGAGCCAGCGCAATGGCTGGCTCTCGGTGCTGATAACCGCTCCACTATCTCGCCGGTCAGCTAGCTCTCCATCGCGGCAAATGCTATGGCGATAGTGGGCGGCGCCGTGGGGCGGGCGTACATCGTTTTCAGGTACTCCCGCAGGCGCGGTGCGGCGTCGAGCAAGTTCTCTTCGTTGGCCCAGTCCAGGGTGTAGGCGGCGTTGAAGTCGGCGACGCTGAGCCGGTCGCCGATGAGGTACTCGCGCTCCTGCATGTGGCGTTCGAGCACCGCCAACATCTCCCTGCACTCCTGCCTGGCCTGGTTGACGTCCTGGGGCAGGCGCTTCTCGTCCGGGTAGAGGAAGGTGTGGCGGGCGATGCGCCACAGCGGCGGCTCGATCTCGGTCATCAGGAAGAAGATCCAGCGGTACATCTGGGCGCGTTCTTCCACAGCGCTGGGGATAAAACCCGCCTGTGGATATTTCTCGGCCAGGTAGAGCTGGATGGCGGCCGATTCGGTGATTATCTGGTCGCCGTCGACCAGCACCGGAACCCTGGCGGCAGGGTTGAGCGCGAGAAAGTCTGGCTGGAGGTGCTCTCCTTGCAGGAGATCCACCGGGACCTGTTCATACTCCAGGCCCAGCTCGTTGAGCAACCAGATAACACGCAATACGCGGGTCGGCGGCGTTCCGTAGAGTTTCATCATGTTCCGGCTCCATCGATTGGCAGGCATCTGCCGTTTCGCCTGTTTCCGGAACTCATCGAACGGGCGCGCGCGCTATCGACACTCCATAACGAGAAGAGCCAGCGAATGCGCTGGCTCTTCTGATGTCTCTCGCGGCCGGCCGCTCCGGGCCAGGCCTGACACGGCCTCGGCCGTTAGAGGTAGTAGTTATTGCGCAGACGGGGCGCATGCTGGCGGTAGGCCGCTTCACTCATCCGCTCGAGCAGGCGGTACGCGGCAGCGCCGATGCGCTTGATCAGCGGAGTGCTGGGTTGGGTGGCGACTGCACTGTAGGAAAGCGTCTGGGTGGTCATGGCTGGGTATCTCGGTTACTTCATGAGGATGCTAACAGTATACCCGCCATCTAGACTTTAGTCTAATTTATTCGCCTTTAGTCGCATTCACTCTGGCGGCTGCCCTGGGCAGCGCCGCCCAAAAAGCCGAGAGCCGGCTGATACGCCGGCTCTCGGTGTCTTGCGGCCCTTGTCGGGCAGATTCGCTGCGCTATGGCGGATCAGAAATCGAAGAACACGGTCTCGCCTTCACCCTGCAGCCTGATGTCGAGGCGGTAGCGTACCTTGCCGTCGGCCTCTTCGCGCTTGGCGATGAGGGTCTGGCGGCGGGTCGGTGATTCGATGCGGGAGAGCACCGGGCAGGCGGCGTTGGCCTCGGCTTCGTCCTCGAAGTAGAGACGAGTCTGCAGCTGGATGTTGATGCCGCGGGCGAAGATCGCCAGGTTGATGTGCGGCGCCATGAGCTGGCCGCTGGGGTGGGCCACCGGGCCGGGCTTGACGGTCTTGAGCGACCATTCGCTGCCGTGATCGAAGGTGGTGGCGGTGCGGCCGAAGCTGTTGAACGGCTTCTTGAGGTCGAACTCGGGCTGGTAGACGCCGTTGGCGTCGGCCTGCCAGGCCTCGAGGAAGGCGTCGCGCACCAGGTCGCCGTTGCCGTCGATCACGGTGCCGACGACTTCGATCAGCTCACCCTCGGCCTCGGGCTTGGCCATCTCGTTCCAGATCTCTTCGTCGCGGGTCGGGTTGCCCGCGGCGGCCAGGGCCAGGCCGATGTGCACGTAGGGCCCGGCGGTCTGGGAGGCGGTCTCGCGCAGCATCAGCTCGCTGGTGGGAACGCTGTTTGGCTGTTTCATCTCTGTTCCCTCCTTACTGATTTTCGAAGAAAGTCTGCAGCTCGCCGCGTACCACCAGGTCGAAGCGGTAGGCCAGGCAGTCCATGGGTTTGCTGCGTGCCATGTCGAGGCGTCCGATCATGGTCTCGACCGCGGCCGGATCCTTGATGGTGTGGACGATGGGGCACAGCGGAATCAGCGGATCGCCCTCGAAGTACATCTGGGTGATCAGGCGGGTGGAGATCGAGGGGCCCATCACCGAGACGTGAATATGCGAGGGGCGCCAGCTGTTGGGGTCGTTGGGCCAGGGGTACGGGCCGGGCTTGATGGTGCGGAAGCGGTACCAGCCCTGCTCGTCGGTCAGGGTACGGCCCACGCCACCGAAGCCGGGGTCGAGCGGGGCGAGGTAGCGGTCGTTCTTGTGGCGGTAGCGCCCGCCGGCGTTGGCCTGCCACATCTCTACCAGGGTGTGCGGCACCGGCTTGCCGAACTGGTCGACCACGCGGCCGAACATGATGATGCGCTCGCCCACCGGCAGGCCCGCCGCGCCTGCCAGCGAGGGGTCTTCACGGAAGTTGAGCAACAGGTCGTTGTCGTGGGGGCCCATGCGCAGGTGGCGGAAGTCGGGGCCGGTGAGTTCGGAAGCGGTGGCTTGCTGCATGCTGGCCAGGGCCTGCTGCGGCGAGCGGGGCACGCTGGTCTTGTAGCCGGGGGCGTAGGCCGGGGGATGCCAGTTACGGTCGCGCTCCACGAAGCGCTTGTTGTGATCTTGCATGGCGTGTCGTCTCTTGGGGAGAGTGGTCTTGTCCCGCCCAGTGTGACCTCTCGTCAAAGGCCCGCCAATTGACGACTCGGGCACCCATCATAACCACTGGGTTATGCTGCATCGCCGTTATGGAGGCGGCCTTCAGCTGCTCCCGGCGCCACGCTCGGCGCTCACTTCGCGCAGCACTTCGCAGAAGGCTTCCAACGCCAGCGAGGGCTGCATGCTGGCGTTGTAGCACAGCCCGACGGAGCCGCCGCGGGGTTCCAGTTCGATGCCGAGGCAACACAGCCGCCCCGTCTCCAGATCTTCGGCCACGGCCTCTTCAGGCACGACCCAGATGGCGTCGCTCTCCAGGGTGTAGTGACGACTGATGGGCAGCGAGAGCGTCTCCAGCCGCTGGCTCATCAGCGTCAGCGAGTGGCGCACGCAGAAGCTGTCGACCTGCTGGCGCAGGGTGGTCTGCAGGGGCGGCAGCACCCAGGGGAATTCGCCCAGCCGTTCGGCGGCGAGCGGTGTAATGCCGGCCAGTGGATGGTCGCGGCGCACGCACAGCAACAGCGGCTCGTAGTAGAGGTGCTCGAAGGTCAGGTCGCGGATTTCGCGGGCCTCGGTCATGCGCCCCACGACCAAGTCCAGCTCGCCGCGGCGCAGCCGCGAGAGCAGGAAGGCGCTGGAACCGGTCACCACGTTGACGCCCACCGCGTTCTGCCCGCCGGGTGCGGCGTGCCAGCGTCGGATGGCCTCGGGCAGCAGCCGGCTTTCCACCGTGGAGAGTGCCCCCACGCGCAGGTCGTGGACGCCGAGGTGCACGTCGCCGACCGCCGCCACGCCCTCTTCCAGCGCGCGCATGGCCGGCCCGGCATGACGCAGCAGGGTCAGGCCTGCCTGGGTCAGCGCCACGCCCTGGGGCGTGCGTTCGAACAGCGCCGCGCCGAGGCTCTCTTCAAGCTCGCGAATGGTCTTGGAAATGCCCGGCTGGGTGATCGCCAGCCGCTCGGCGGCCCGGGCGAAGCTGCGCTGGCGGGCCACCTCGAGGAAGGCCTGCAGATGGCGCAGCTTGATACGGGCGTTGAGCATGGGGTTTTCCTACTGGCGTGAGGCGAGCAGCCGTGGGGTGACGGCCATGGCAACCAGGCATATCAGCAGGGTTGGCAGAAAGGCCAGCGCCACGATTCCAGAGAGATCGTTGAGCCAGCCGCCGACCACGGTGATGCCGAATACCAGAAGGTACCCGAAGAACAGCATGCCGGCCATCAGCCGCGGCAACGCCTCGAGGCGCACCAGCCAGGCCGGCAGCGCCAGCACGAAGATGAACAGCGCACTGGTGAAGAAGCCGAACACGCCCGCCGCCCACACCACGTGGCTACCCGGCAGCCACAGCATCAGCGGCAGGGCCAGCAGCGCCAGGGCGGTGATGCCGATCAGCGGCCGGGGCCGCCCCATCAGCCGGTCGGCGTAGAAGATCAGCAGCGCCGAGGAGACCATCTGGGCGCCGTTGAGCGCCGTGAGGCTGGGCGCCAGCAGGTCGAGGCGGGCACTCGTCTCGAGCAGCGGCGGCAGGAAGACGTTGCCGGTGAAGTAGAGCGCCGCCGCCGCACCGAGCAGGGCCACCAGGCGCCACGTGCGGCCGTCGCGCACGTTGGGCAGGGTCAGGCTGGCGCTGCGGGAGCCGTTCGCCATGGCCGGAAGCTGCCGGCAGCCGACGATCAATCCCAGCATCAGCAGCGGCACTGGCACCACCCATAGGGAGAAGGCCCACTGCCAGTGAGCGCCGAGCCAGGCCACGGCCAGGGGGCCGGTGGCACCCGCCGCCAGCAGCTCGCCCACCAGCAGGCCGTTGGTGTATACCGCCGAGGCGCGGCCGATGCGACCGGGCGCCCACAGCTTGGCGAGAACCGGCATCGCCGTCTGCATGAAGGCGATACCCACCCCCATCAGCACGGTGGCCAGCATGAAGGCGGTAAAGCCCTCGGGCAGGCTGCGCAGCGCACTGCCCAATGCCATGACGGCGAGCCCCAGCAGCATGCTGGGCAGCGTACCGACCCGCGCCAGCAGCCAGCCGGCCAGCAGGGCACCGAAGGCCAGGGTGACCAGCGGCAGGCTGGTGGCGATCGCCACCTCGCTGCTGGTAAAGCCCAGCACCGCCTTGAGCTGGGGAATCAGCGGCGGCACCACCAGCACCGTGAGGCGCAGATAGAGCCCCAGACACCACAGCAGGCCGTAGGCCAGCAGGGCCTGACGCAGCTCGCTCGGCGGCGGTGTGGTGGTGTCCTGAGTCATGCCCTGCTCTCCTGATCCCTTCTGCTACGCCCATAAAGCCGAAACCGGCCAAAGGCCGGTTCGGATCATGCCATGCGGCACAGCTTATTAGCACTCTAACGAAAGTCTAGGGCTGCTCTCTACGCCGAAAGGTGGCCGATACCCAAGTAAGTATCAGGAGTATCAGGCATGGTGAGGTGGCTTGATCAGGCTCTCGGCAGGAATGCCGAACATGTCGTGTAGTTTCCAGACCATGGCGAGGGTCAGGTTCCGCTTGCCATTCAGGATCTCATAGACGCGATTACGACGACCAAGAGCGGGCTCGAGATCCTTGGGCGTGAGCCCCTGCTGTTCCATGCGAAACTTGATGGCCTCAATGGGATCCGGCAGGTCCACGGGGAAGTGCTTGGCTTCAAAGGCCTCGATCAGCGTCAGGAGGATCTCGAAGCGGTCGCCCTCCTCGGTGCCGGGCTCCGGCTCATTATCGAAATAGCCAGAAACTTCCCGCAGGGCGGCCTGATAATCGTCCTCGGTACGAATGGGGCGAATATCCATGGGTTACTCCATCTCTACGGTTTCGGCATCGACTTTGTCATATTCCGCGTGCGTGCCGATGAACTTGATGTAGACCGCGCCAAATCGGTAGGCAACAGCGACGATCAGTCGATAGTCGTTACCCTTGATATTGAACACCACACGCTTGTTGCCCACAGGACTGGCGCTGCGGTATTTAGCCTTGATGTCATGCGCATCTTTCCAGTCGGCATGCTTCACCTCATCGATCCAGGCTTCCAGTGACGCCTTGGCATCGGGGTGTTGCCGCCAAAAGTCACGCAGATACTTGATGGCGATGATCCTCATAACGCCAATGATGTCCCAATATGGGACCATGCGCAAGGCGAGTGGTTCCCTACGCTGCCCCACCACTCTACCAAATCATGGTGATGCCACTTACCCAGCCCCGGTTATACGAAGCTCACGAGATGAGCCAACGCATGGAAGACGCCAGACAAAGGCAGCCGTAGAAACCTTGCATCCCGAATATCGGTACGCCTAGAATTGGCCTCAATACACCCGCCAAGCCTATGTGGACTTCGGTCCTCACGCTCAAGTTGCGCGGGTTTTTTATTTCTCGTCACAAGAACGTGAACCGGGCAGGAAGGCTCGGACGACTTCCTGCCCTGCCCCAAGTCAGTCCAGCTCCTCGCCCCAGCCCAGCTCTTTCGCCAAGGCAAACGCATGGTTCGCCGCCGGTACCCCGGCGTAGATGGCCACGTGCATCAGTACCTGGCGCAGCTCCGCTTCGGAGAGGCCGATGCGCTTGGCGGTCTTGAGGTGCAGTACCAGCTCCTCGCGGCCCAGGGCGGCGAGGATGCCGGTGGTGATCAGGCTGCGTTCGCGGCGGGTGAGGTCGTCATTGCTCCACAGCTCGCCCCAGGCCAGCCGGGTGATCATCTGCTGGAAGGGGGCGTCGAGGCTGTTGGCGTTCCGGCTGGCGCGGGCGACGTGCTCCTCGCCGAGCACCTGCTTGCGGGTGGCAAGGCCGGTGGCGTAATCCACACCGCTGGACCCCACGTCGCCCAGCGACGGGGCCAGGAAGGCCAGCAGCTTCTCTGCGAACAGGCCAGGACACTCTACCGAGGGCACGTGGCCTACACCCTGCAGAATCTCGAGCGGGGCGCCGTCGAGCTCGGCGGCCAGCGCCTCCAGCGTGGCTGGCGGCGTGGCAAGATCCTCGCTGCCGCCCAGCAGCTGCACCTTGACGCCGGGGTGTTGCGAAAGCGAGCCAGCTAGCTTGCCGGTGAAGGCATGGCTGCCCAGCATCTCGCACAGCTGGGCGTAGGATTCGTCGTCGCCGCGGCCCATCTGGGTGCACCAGCCGGCCTTGAGCGCCGGCTCGGCATCGAAGCAGGCCGGCGCAAACCAGCGCGGCACGATCTCATCGGCCATGGCCGCCAGGCCTTCCTGACGGATGCGCCCGGCGCGGGTGCTCCACAGCTCCTGGTTGCCGATCACCGCGCCGGTATTGGTCAGGGTGGCCGAGAGCAGGCGCTCGGCGTGCTCGCTGATCAGCTGCTGGCCGACCACACCGCCGATGGAGGTGCCAACGAAGTGGAAGCGCGAGGCACCGGCATGCTCGGCCAGCGCCAGCGCCTCGGCGGCAAGATCGGCGGGAGTGATCGAACGCTCGCCCCAGGCCTGGCTGGCACCGTGGCCGGGCAGGTCCCAGGTCAGCACGCGGTAGCGCGGCAGCAGCGCCGGCAGCAGCTCATCCCACACCGCCTGGCTCATGCCCAGCGGATGCGCGAGTACTACCAGCGGCAGCGCCTCGGGGCCGAGCAGGCGATAGGCGACGCTGCGGCCGTCGACGTTCAGAAATGCCATATTCCTTCTCCCTGCAGTGCAACGGGAAAAGCCGGCGGTTCATCACCGCCGGCCCCGGTCATACTTTCAGTCTCGCTTATGTGCGCTCGATCAGGGTAGCGATACCCTGCCCCACGCCGACGCACATGGTGCACAGCGCATAACGCTTGCCGGTGCGCTGCAGCTCGTGAGCGGCGGTGAGCAGCAGGCGGGCGCCGGACATGCCCAGCGGATGGCCGAGTGCGATAGCGCCGCCGTTGGGGTTGACCCGCGGGTCGTCGTCGGCGAGCCCCAGGTCCCGCGTGCAGGCCAGAGCCTGGGCGGCGAAGGCCTCGTTGAACTCGAAGATGTCGATCTCGTCCATGGTCACGCCGGTGCGCTCGAGCAGCTTGCGTACCGCCGGCACCGGGCCGTAGCCCATGATGCGCGGCTCGACGCCGGCCGTGGCCATGCCGATGATGCGGGCCATGGGCTTGAGGCCATGTTGCTCCACCGCGGCCTGGCTTGCCACCAGCATGGCGGCAGCACCGTCGTTGACGCCGGAAGCGTTACCGGCGGTGATGCTGCCGCCCTCGCGGAACGGCGTCGGCAGCCCGGCCAGCTTCTCCAGGGTGGTCTCGCGCGGGTGCTCGTCGGTGTCGAACACCAGCGGCTCCTGCTTGCGCCGGGGGATCTCGATGGGCGTGATCTCGATGGCGAAGCGGCCCGCCTTCTGCGCGGCGGCGGCCTTCTGCTGGGAGCACAGGGCGAAGGCGTCCTGATCCTCGCGGGAGATGTCGAACTGCTCGGCCACGTTCTCGGCGGTCTCCGGCATGGAGTCGATGCCGTAGGCTTTCTTCATCAGCGGATTGACGAAGCGCCAGCCGATGGTGGTGTCCTCGATCTTCTGACCGCGGGAGAAGGCGCCGTCGGCCTTGCCCAGCACGTAGGGCGCGCGAGACATGGACTCCACGCCGCCGGCCAGGGCCAGCTCCATCTCGCCGGCCTTGATGGCGCGAAAGGCGGTGCCCACCGCGTCCATGCCGGAGCCGCACAGGCGGTTCATGGTGGTGCCGGGCACCGAGGTGGGCAGGCCTGCCAGCAGGGCGGACATGCGCGCTACGTTGCGGTTGTCCTCACCGGCCTGGTTGGCACAGCCCATGAAGACCTCTTCGATGGCGGCCGGGTCGAGATCCGGTGCCTCGGCCAGCACCGCCTTGAAGATGGTGGCGGCGAAGTCGTCGGGGCGCACGCTGGCCAAGGTGCCGCCGAAGCGGCCGATGGCGGTGCGCCGCGGATGGCAAAGGAATACGTCGGTCATCGTTCTCTCCTGTCCGGCCTACTGGCCACTATGGGCACGGGCGGTCCTGGCCTTGAGCTCGCGCAGGATGTCGAGTTCGCGGGTCGAGGGCTCCGGCGTGCTCTCCAGCGTGTCGGCGAAGCGGATCTCCCAGCCGGTGGCTTCGATCACATCCTCGCGGCTCACGCCCGGGTGCAGCGAGACCACCACCAGCTCCTTGGTGTCGAGGTCGGGCTTCATCACGCACAGGTCGGTGATGACCCGGGTCGGCCCCTTGCCGATATTGGGCACGCCGTCGCGGCCCTTGCCGTCGCGGCCGAAGCCCAGGGTGGTGACGAAATCGACCCGGTCGACGAAGGCACGCTTGGAGTGCTTCAGGGTGATGAACACCTCGCCGGCGTTGGTGGCGATTTCAGGCGCACCGCCACCGCCCGGCAGACGCACCTTGGGCTCGCGGTAGTCGCCGATCAGGGTGGTGTTGAGGTTGCAGTAGCGATCGATCTGGGCGGTACCCAGGAAGCCCACGTCGATCTTGCCGCCCTGCAGCCAGTAGCGAAACATCTCCGGCACCGCAACGGTGGTGAGCGCCGTCTCGGCCAGCTCGCCGTCGCCGATGGAGAGCGGCAGCACGTCGGGCTTGGTCTGCAGGGTGCCGGATTCGTAGATCAGCACCACATCGGGGGCATGGGTCAGGCGCGCCAGGTTGGCCGCCTCACTGGGCAGGCCGATGCCGACGAAGCAGGTCATGCCGTTCTCCAGGGCGCGAGCCGCAGTGACGGTCATCATCTCTGACGAGGTGTAGTCCAGGCCCTTATCGACGGTACTCATCAGGCGTTCCCCCCTGCATTCATGACGTTCTCTTCGATCCACCGGGTGAAGGTGTCGCGGTCGCGGGCGATGCCGTCCCACTCCTTGTAGAAGGCGTTGTTGCGCGGGTAGTAGCCGTGGGCATAGGAGGGCAGCGAGCCCTTCTCGGCCACGGCGATGGCGCTGATGGCCCAGCCCGGGATGATGCAGGCGTTGGGGTGATAGTCGGCCTGGGTGCGCAGGTCGTCGACGATCTCCTCGACGGTGACGATGCTGTGCTTCGCTGCCAGCACGGCTTCTTTCTGCACCCCGACGATGCCCTCCACCAGCACGTTGCCGGCGCGGTCGGCCTTCTGCGCATGCACGATGGAGACGTCCGGACGCACCGAGGGCACCGCGGCCAGGCGCTCGCCGGTGAAGGGGCACTCGATGAACTTGATCTGGTCGTTGACGCTGGGCAGCTCGCTGCCCACGTAGCCGCGCAGCACGGCCAGCGGCAGCCCGGCGGCGCCGGCCTCGAAGGCGCAGGCCATGGCGGCGTGACTGTGCTCGAGGATCTCGACCTTGTGCGGCCAGCCCTTCTCGACCGCATCGCGCAGGCGGTGCAGCGAACCCACGCCGGGGTTGCCGCCCCAGGAGAAGATCACCTTCCTGGCACAGCCGGCGCCGATCATCTGGTCGTAGACCAGGTCCGGCGTCATGCGGATCAGGGTCAGGTCACGCTTCTTCTGGCGGATCACTTCGTGACCGGCGGCGAAAGGAATCAGGTGGGTGAAGCCCTCCATGGCCACGGTGGCACCGTCTTCGACGTAGCGGGCCACCGCGTCATGCAGGCTCAGGAACTCGGCCATGATATGTCTCCTGGGCGCTCTCGCTGAAGTTCGAATAACGAACTTTGTTTTGTGATGCGAACAAGCTACCCCCGCAGTATTCCCGCCGTCAAATTCAAGGTGGTTGAAACAACACCTCAGGCAGCCAAGCCCGCGGCTAACCGATACTTTTAATAGATTGATATATCGAACAATAATTGAGAAAAGCGCGAGACTGGGCGCAACACCCTTCAGCCCGAACCACTACCAAGGTATAACCAAGACACCTACACCGCTGGTTTCAGTCAGAGGCCA
Source organism: Billgrantia kenyensis (assembly GCF_013697085.1). Classification (GTDB taxonomy): domain Bacteria; phylum Pseudomonadota; class Gammaproteobacteria; order Pseudomonadales; family Halomonadaceae; genus Halomonas; species Halomonas kenyensis. Next base: position 35,676 of record NZ_JACEFT010000026.1, on the reverse strand, counting down.
GACCGAGGATCTCGCGGGCTTGCTGCCACGTCGCCACCGGGCGCTCGTACTTCTCGCACAGTGCGGCGGCACGCTCGACAAGGGCGGCATTGGAGGGCGCCAGGGTATCGCGGTCGAGCCGCACATTGTCTTCCAGGCCGGTACGGGTGTGACCGCCCGCGGCGATCGACCACTCATTCAGCAAAAGCTGGTTGGAACCGACGCCGGCACCGCACCACTGGGCATCCGGAGCCAGTCGCTGCAGGGTCTCGATGTAGAAGTCGAAGGTCGGCTTGTCCGCCGGCATGGCATTCTTGACCCCCATCACGAACTGGACGTAAAGGGGCGCCTTGAGCCTGCCCTGCCTGGAAAGCTGCACCGCTTGGTGAATATGCGACAGGTCAAAAGCTTCGATCTCTGGCTTCACGGCGTACTTGAGCATCTCCTCGGCAAGCCACTCCACCAGCTGCGGCGGGTTCTCGTAGACGCGGTTGGGAAAGTTGTTGGAGCCCACCGAGAGGCTGGCCATGTCCGGCTTGAGCGACAGCATGCCGCCGCGCTCCTCGCCGGCGCCGGAGCGGCCGCCGGTGGAGAGCTGAATGATCATGCCCGGGCAGTGCTTTTTCAGGCCTTCCATCAGGCGAGCGAACTTCTCGGGGTCCGAGCTCGGCGTCTGGTCGTCGTTGCGCACATGGCAGTGAGCGATCGTCGCCCCGGCCTCGAAGGCGGCCTGGGTACTCTCGACCTGCTCCTCGACAGTAATGGGAACAGCGGGGTTGTTTTCCTTGCGCGGCAAGCTGCCGGTAATGGCAACGCAGATGATGCAGGGATTAGACATGATGACCTCTCGAGGAGCCGGGGCGCAGCCAGACGTTGACGGATCAATGTCTGAGAAGATTTCCAAAAAGTTCGCATGACGAACTTAATTTTGCAATACGAACAATCTAGCGCCCTGTCTCTCTGCGGTCAAATCGGCAAGCGTGCAAAAAAACAAAGGGGAGGCCAGGCCTCCCCTCGTCGGGTGTCATCAATCGATGAGTTTTCAGCACATTATTCGCGCTGGAGCCAGACAGCAGCACGGCGCACCTGGGCTTGGCTACTACCAAGGTATAAAGAAGGATCGGTGGCCTGACGCAGCGCCTCCGGGCTCACCTGCCCTTGCAACTCAGGGTGAGCCTGCAGCGCATCGGCATAGGCCACGCCCTGCAGACGGGCCGTTTCGGCGGCCTCGGCGCTGATGCGCTTGGCCGCATCCTGCCCAAGCGTGGGCGCCAGCAAGCGCGATACCGGCTCGGCCATGATGCTGCCACCGGTCGCCGCCAGGTTGCGGCGCATGGCCTCGGGGTGCACCTCGAGGCCTTCGAGCAGCACGGCGGCCTGCTCCAGCGCCCCCTCCACCAGCAGCGCGCTGTCGAGCAGCGGCGTCCACTCGGCGTGCCACTCGCCCAGGCCGCGCTCCAGCGGCTGGGCCTGGGCGTTGAGGATCACCGAGACATGGCCGTGAACCTGCCGCGCCGCGCCTCGAATCAGTGCACAGCGCACCGGGTTGCGCTTGTGCGGCATGGAAGAGGACTCGCCCATGCCCTCGCCGCCGGGCTCGCTCACCTCGCCCACCTCGGTCTGGGTCAGCAGCGCGACGTCGAGCGCCAGCTTTTCGGCGGCACCAGCCGCGGCGTCCAGCGCGGTGGCCAGCGCATGGATCGGCTGGCGGTCGGTATGCCAGGGCAGTGCCGGGGCGCTCAGCTCGAGGCGCTGCGCCAGGGCATCCATCAGTTCCAAGCCCAGCCCGCTCGGATCGGTTTCATCCGATCCCTGCCCGTCCAAGCCCGGTCCATCCAAGCCCGGCCCGTCCAAACCAGAGTGAACGGCCACCGCACCACCGAACTGCACCGGCAGCTCGAGGGTGACAAGACGACGGCGCGCCTGCTCCAGGCCGATGCCCCAGTGCGCCACCTTGACGCCAAAGGTGACCGGCAGCGCCTGCTGCATCAGGGTGCGCCCTACCATCACCGTGGTCTCGTGAGCCTTCATCAGAGCGAGCGCGACGTTGCGACAGCGCCGCAGCAGCGCATCCAGCGCCGCCAAGCGCGGCTTTAACATCAGCATCAGCGCCGAGTCGACCACGTCCTGGCTGGTGGCGCCCAGATGGAAATGGCGCCGCAGCTCGGCGGGCAGTGCGGCGCGCGCCTGCTTGACGAAGGGGATCGCCGCGTTGCCGCCGCTGGCCACGCCGGCGCCAATGGCCGTGGTATCGAAGGCGTGCCCTTCGAGTGCCTGACGCATCTGCGCCGCCACACCTTCGGGCAGAAGGCCACGCACCTCCTGCACCTCGGCCAGGGCCAGCTCGAAGGCCAGCATGCCTGACACCATGGCCTGGGCATTGCACTCATTCAGCGCGGCTTGGCTCATGAAGGGATGCTGAAACAGGGCGTCGGACATATCATGCCTCCGGTAACATGTTTCCGGTAATAAGGGCGCGGACTCACGGCTTGGCCTTGCCAATCGCTCAGCCTATAGTCGAACAAGTGTTCGTGATTCGAACACTATGCTAGATTGGGTGCGACCCGGGAGCAACTCACGATAACGGAACGACAATGACACCAGAGGAAGAGGTTCTCAGCCCAGACGACCGCGACTTCGTGACCGCCCTGGCCAGCGGCCTCGAGGTCATTCTGGCCTTCGACGAGGCCAACCCGCGCATGACGCTCAGCGAAGTGGCGGCACGCACCGACATGAACCGCGCCCGCGCCCGGCGCTTCCTGCTCACGCTGCACGCGCTGGGTTACGTGAGGAAGCAGGGCCGTTACTTCGAGCTGGCCCCACGGGTACTGCAGCTCGGCTACGCCTTTCTCTCCGCCAACAACTATCGTAGCGTGATCCAGCAGGTACTGGAGGACATCACCGCAGAAAGCGGCGAATCCTCGTCCTTGGGCGTGCTCGACGGCGATGCCGTTACCTATGTGGCACGCTCCTCCGCTCCCCATCGGCTGATGGCCATCACCCTCTCGGTGGGCACCCGGCTGCCCGCGGCGCACACCTCCATGGGCCGAGCGCTGCTGGCTCAACTGCCCGACGCCGAACTCGATGCCTTCCTGGAGCGGGTCACCCTGGAGCGCCACACCGACAAGACCGTGACCGACAAGGCGACGCTTAAACAGTGCATTCTCAAGGTGCGCCAGCAGGGCTATGCCATCGCCGACCAGGAACTCGACTCGGGGCTGCGCTCGCTGGCGGTGCCGGCCTTCGACGCCAACGGCAAGCTGCTCGGCGCCATCAACATCAGCACCAATGCCGCCCGGGTCGATCTCGACACCCTGATGCGGGAATACTTGCCGCTGCTGCAACGAAAGGCCCGCGAAATTCGCGAAACGGTCAGCTGAGTGCGAAACCGCGGGCCTTGCCTGCCGCGAGGGTCAATGGGGCGATGCCCCGGCAGCCGGTGCATCACGTTCCAGGTGCGCGACCCAGGACGCGATGTCAGGCAACCCCGTGGCACTCGTCTGATAGAACTCGCTCATGTCGGGCAGCTCGTGGGCGATGCCCTTGTGGCATGTGATGCAGGTGGCCTCTCCATCGGCCAGGGTGGTGGAGTGCGCTTGCGCGGCCCGTGAGCTCTGCTGGGTGAAGTCCATGGACTCGAAGTCGTGGCAGTTGCGACACTCCAGCGAGTCGTTGGCCTCGAGCCTGGCCCACTCCCTTTCCGCCAGCTCGCGCCGCTTGTCCTCGAACTGCTCTTCGGTGCGAATGGTGCCGAAGATCCAGCCCCACACTTCCTTGGAGGCTTCCATCTTGCGCGCCATCTTGTGCGTCCAGCCATGGGGCACGTGACAGTCGGCACACTGGGCGCCGACCCCCGAGCGGTTGACGTCGTGGATCGTGCCCTGCATTTCACGATAGGGGTTGCGCTCCATCTCGTGGCAAGAGATGCAGAACTGTTGGGTATTGGTTGCCTCCACCGCGGTGTTGAAGCCACCCCAGAAGAAGATCCCGGCGATGAAGCCGCCAAGGGTCAGGAACCCCAGGCTGAAGTGCATGCTGGGGCGCATCAGGAGTCGCCAGTAAGTGGTCAGCCAGCGCTTCATTGGCCACCTCCCTCACGCTGCTCCTGAAGCATTTCTCCCAGCACCTGATCGACGTTGAGGAAGGTGTTGGGGACGATAGGACTGGCATCGGTCTGCGGCACGTGGCACTGGGTGCAGAAATAGCGGTCGGGCGACACCGCCGCCAGCACCTGCTGGTGGCGGTCGCGGAAGTGGCTGATGCTGACCATGGGCGCACCGGCCTGAACTGCGTGCTCGCGGCTGTGGCAGGTCAGGCAGCGATTGGCTCGGGCATCGACCTGATAGTCGCGGATGCCGTGGGGAATGACCGGCGGCTGCTCGGGGTAGTTGAGTACCTCGCGCCCCGCGTCCCGGGGCTCGCCGGCCAGTGGCGGTGCCGGGAGTGACTGGCTGAGGGTGCCGCCCGGCCGCAGGCCGTCCGGGGCCGAATCGTCCCGGCGCTCTTCGGCGATCACCAGGCCGGCAATGACCAGCGCCAGCGACAGACTGAGCATAGTGAGCCATTTCATTGCATTTCTCCTTCTGTCTCGGCCTCAGGCCAGGCTGACCAGTTCGAGACGAACCGCGCACTTCTTGAAGTCCGTCTGCTTGGAGATCGGGTCGGTGGTATCCAGCACCACGTTGTTGATCAGCCGGTTGGCATCGAAGAAGGGCACGTAGACCAGGCCCCGCGGCGGACGCACCCGGCCGCGGGTCTCGACCCGCAGGCGCACCTCGCCACGACGGCTGACCACCTTCACTTCGCTGCCACGCCGCATGCCCTCCTCGCGGGCATCCTCCGGATGCATGTAGAGCAGCGCCGCCGGCACCGCCCGATGCAGCTCCGGTACGCGACGGGTCATGGAGCCGGTATGCCAGTGCTCCAGCACCCGCCCGGTGGAGAGCCAGTAGGGATACTCCTCATCCGGGATCTCGGGGGGTGGCTCGTCGGGGACGGCAAAGATCAGCGCGCGGTCATCGGGCTTGGCGTAGAACTGCACGCCCTTGCCCTCCTCCACGTAGGGGTCGTAGCCCTCGCGATAGCGCCACAGGGTTTCCTCGCCGTCGACCACCGGCCAGCGCTTGCCGCGGTTCTGGTGATAGGTATCGAAATAGTCCAGGTCCTTGCCCTTGCCGCGGCCGAAGCGGGCGTACTCCTCGAACAACCCCTTCTGGATATAGAAGCCGAACGCCTCGGCCTCCTGATTGGCGTAGCCCTCCTCCATGTCCGAGAGCGGGTAGCTGTCGACCTGGCCGTTGGCGTAGAGCAGCTCGAACAGCGTCTTGTCGCGGTACTCGGGGGCGCTGTCGAGCAGTTCGCTGGGCCACACGTCGGCGACATCGATGCGCTTGGCGAGCTCCACCATCTGCCACAGGTCGGAGCGCGCCTCACCCGGGGCATTGACCAGTTGGTGGAAGAACTGGGTACGCCGCTCGGAGTTGCCGAAGGCGCCCTCCTTCTCGACCCAGGAGGCCGCCGGCAGGATCAGGTCGGCGGCCTGGGCCGAGGCCGTGGGGTAGATGTCGGAGACGATGACGAAGGCCTCTTCGTTGCGCCAGCCCGGCAGGATCTCCTGCTGGGTGTTGGGCCCGGCCTGCATGTTGTTGTTGACCTGGGTCCAGTAGACCTTGATCTCGCCGTCCTTGAGCTTGCGGCTCTGCTCCACGGCGTGAAAGCCCACTTTCTCGGGAACGGTGCCCTCGGGCAGCTTCCAGATCTCCTCCGCCTCGCGACGGTGCTCGGGGTTGGCGACCACCCGGTCAGCCGGCAGGCGATGGGCGAAGGTGCCCACTTCGCGCGCCGTGCCGCAGGCAGAAGGCTGGCCGGTCAATGAGAAGGGACTGTTGCCGGGCTCGGAGATCTTGCCGGTGAGAAGATGCAGGTTGTAGATCAGGTTGTTCACCCACACGCCGCGGGTGTGCTGGTTGACCCCCATGGTCCAGAAGGACATGACCTTGATGTCGGGGTCGGCGTAGAGCTCGGCCAGCCGCTCCAGGCGGCTCTCGGAGACCCCGGACTCGCGTGCCGCCCGCTCCAGGGTGAAGTCGGCGACGTGGTCGGCGAACTCGTCGAAGCTCATCTCCGACCAGCGGTTGGGCTCGTCGGCGTTGGCGGCGGCCTGCTGCAGCGGATGCTCGTCGCGCAGGCCGTAGCCGATGTCGTCCACCGCGCGCACGAAGTTGGTGTGATTCTCGACGAAGTCGCGGTCGACGCGGTCGGTCTGGATGATGTGGTTGGCGATGTAGTTGAGGATCACCACATCGGCGTTGGGCTTCATCACCATGGGGATGTCGGCCAGGTCGAAGCTGCGGTGCTCGAAGGTGGAGAGCACCGCCACCTGGGTATCGGGATAGGAGAGCCGGCGGTCGGTGACCCGGGTCCACAGGATCGGGTGCATCTCCGCCATGTTGGAGCCCCACAGCACGAAGGCGTTGGCGTGCTCGATGTCATCGTAGACGCCCATCGGCTCGTCGGAGCCGAAGGCGCGCATGAAGGCGAACACCGCCGAAGCCATGCAGTGGCGTGCATTGGGATCGATGTTGTTGGAGCGCAGCCCGGCCTTGAACAGCTTGCTGGCGGCGTAGCCCTCCCAGATGGTCCACTGGCCGGAGCCGAACATCGCCACGCTTTCGGGCCCATGGTCGCGAATGGCGGTCTTGAACTTGTCGGCCATCAGGTCGAGGGCCTCGTCCCAGGAGACCGGCTCGAAGTCGCCGCGTTTGTCGTAGACGCCGTTGCGCTTGCGCAGCATTGGCTGCTGCAGGCGGTCCTCGCCATAGAGGATCTTGGACAGGAAGTAGCCCTTGACGCAGTTGAGCCCTCGGTTGACCTCCGAGTGCATGTCGCCGTGGGTGGCCACGATGCGGTTGCCCTGGGTACCCACCATGACGCTGCAGCCCACCCCACAGAAGCGGCAGGGCGCCTTGTTCCAGTTCAGCCGTGTCAGCTCGGCATTGGTGATGAGATTGCTGGCAGCGGCGGGTATCGCCATGCCGGCGGTTGCCGCCGCCACGGCCACCGCGTTGGCCTTGGCGAATTCGCGACGCGTCATCTTCATGTCGGCACCCCTTCTGCAGTGGCTTGCGGTTGAATGGAATCGGCGAGCTCGTCGGCGCTGGCCGGGTCAAGCACCTGGTGATATACCAGCACCGCCCCCAGCACGCCCGGCCGCAGCTGCAGTGCATCGATCAGCTCGAGAATGCGCACCTCGCGCAGGCTCTCGACCACCACCACCAGCTTGCCGGAGGCATCTTCGGCGCTGACCTCGCACTCGGGTTGGGCGGCCAGCCATTGCGCCACTTCCTGGCGCTGCGCGGGCCGGGCATGCACCAGCAGGCTGGCGATGTGCAGGGCTTCATTCGGCATGGGCCATCTCCTCACTTGTCATTGTGATGGCATGGTTGGGGCACTGGGCCTGGCAGGCACCGCAGCCGGTACAGGCCTCGCGGTTCAGCCGCGGCGTGGGCGGGCGCCCCAGTTGAGGGGAAAAGGTGATGGCTTGCCAGTCGCAGGCGTCCTGACAGCTCTGGCAGTGAATCTCGGCCAGGGCCAAGCAGTGGTTCTCGATACGGGCTCGCCAGGCAAAGGCCGGGCGGCGGGTATCGAAAACGTCTTCATCGCAGGCGTCGACGCAGGCGCGGCAAAGGGTGCAGCCCTCCTGGTCGAAGCGGATTTCAGGGTAGCCTCCGCCGCCATGGAACAGCACCCGCTCGGGGCAGGCCTCGATACAGGCCGCGCAGCGCACGCATTGATCGGTGAAGTCACGGTCGGTCCAAGGTGGCCGCTGGATCGGGCCGTGTCCGCCAAGGGAGCGAAAGAACTGGCGACGTGTCTTGTTATTATCCGTCCTGGGCATACGGTCCTCAGCTCGGAGGCCCGGGAGGACCGGCGAAGGTCTGGTAGATCCATACCGAGAAGCCGAAACTGCCCACGACGGCTATGGCCAGCATCGGAAACAGCAGGATGGCAATGAAGAGGAAGAGCTTGAACTCCTTCTTTTTTCGTTCTGCCGGCGCCATGGTATCCGGGTCTTCCATACTAATCCCCTAATAACCCGCTAGTTGTCGTTGTACCTCCTGTTGTCAGAGTAGCTAATATTCCAGCATCCCAAGCGCTTGTTACAAAAAGAAACGAATCGGACCCGCCGTTGGCGGGCCCGACTCGTCAGTGGCAGATCATCCCAGGGTGGCTTCACGCCTTGGCAGCTGACTTGATCAGCGCGTCCAGCGCCGCCAGGTAGCCCTGGCTGCCGAGGCCGGCGATAACGCCGTCGGCGCGCAGCGAGACATAGGAGTGGTGGCGGAAGCTCTCGCGCTTGTGCACGTTGGATAGATGCACCTCGATCACCTTGCCGTCGAAGGCGTTGAGGGCATCGAGAATGGCCACCGAGGTGTGGGTATAGGCGGCGGGGTTGATGATGATCGCCGCCGTGCCGTCCTCGCGGGCAGCGTGGATGGCGTCGATCAGCCCGCCTTCATGGTTGCTCTGCAGCGCCTTGATGTCCCAGCCGTTGAGGGCGGCTTTTTCGTAGAGCGAGTTGTTGATGTCGTCGAGGGTCTCGTGGCCATAGATCTCCGGCTGGCGTGTGCCCAGCAGGTTGAGGTTGGGGCCATGCAGTACCAGAACCTTGTTCATTGCGCTTTCTCTTTACTGAAGGGGTTGAGCGTCCAGCCTCACGCCTGCGGTTCGAGCAGCCGCTGCCAGGCATCGATCACGACCTTGCGGTGCGCAGCGAAGTCTTCCTCGCGCCCGCGGGCGGCCTCTCGGGTCAGCGAGGCCCGGTGGGCCGCACTGCGCAGCGCCAGGTAGGCGTCGCGCAGGCGCTGGCACTCCTCGGCAGGCAGACGCCCGCTGCTCTCCAGGGTTTCCAGGATGCGCATGTTGTCGCTCCAGCGCAGCAGCTCCGGGGTCTCGTGACCCATGGCGAGCACCGCGAACTGGCACAGGAACTCGATGTCGACCATGCCGCCGGGGTCGTGCTTGAGGTCGAACTCGCCTGCCTCGCTCTTGCCGCCCAGGTGCTCGCGCATCTTGTGACGCATCTTGACCACCTCCCCACGCAGCGCCTCACGGTCGCGCTCGCGGCCGAGGATTTCGCAGCGCACGTCATCGAAGCCTTCGGCCAGGCACGAGTGCCCCGCGACCACCCGAGCCCGAACCAGCGCCTGGTGCTCCCAGGTCCAGGCCTCACGGCGCTGATAGTCAGCGAAGGCCTCGAGGGTGGTGACCAGCAGGCCGGCGTTGCCCGAGGGGCGCAGGCGCATGTCGACCTCGTAGAGGGTCCCGGCCGGCGTCACCGCGGTGAGCAGGTGGATGACGCGCTGACCCAGGCGAGTGAAGAAGACCGGCGTGTCGATGGGCCTTGCGCCGTCGGTTTCGCTTTGGGCATCGGCGTCGTGAATGAAGACCAGGTCGAGATCGGAACCGTAGCCCAGCTCGATGCCGCCCAGCTTGCCATAGCCGACGATGAGGAACTCGGGTTCGGCTCCGGCCCGACTGCCGTCGCGCCGCAGTGGGTAGCCATGCTTGCGCACCAGGTGGCGCCAGGCCATGGCCAGCACCGCCTCTAGCAGCACTTCGGCGATATAGGTGAGATAGTCACTGACCTTCATCAGGTGCCGGGTACCGGCGATATCGGAGGCGGCAACGCGCAGCACATGGGCGTGCTTGAATACGCGCAGGGCCTCGAGCTGGGCCTCCTCGTCATCCTCGGGTAGGCGTCCCAGCGACTGGCGCAACTCATCGGCCAGGCGAGCCTTGTCGGCGGGGGTATAGAGGGTTTCCGGTGTCAGCAGTTCATCGAGCAGGATCGGATAGCGGGCGAGCTGCTCGGCGATCCAGGGGCTGGCGCTGCACAGCTCCATCAAGTGACTCAGCGCCTCGGGGTTCTCGCGCAGCAATGCCAGATAGGCAGTGCGCCGCAGGACCGACTCGATCAACGGCAGCACCCGCTCCAGCGCACTGTCGGGAGTCTCGCTTTCGGCCACGGCATCGAGCAGCAGCGGCATCAGCGCTTCCAGGCGGTCGTAGCCGATGCGCTGCATGGACTGCACCTGACGCGACTGACGCAGCCCGACAAGGCGTCGCAGGGCGGTCTCGGTCTGATCGAAGCCGGCTTCGGCCAGCAGCGCCAGCGCCTCCTGCTCCTCGAGCTCGTCGCACCACAGGGCGCGCCAGTCGTCGAGTGAGAGCCGCTCCTCGCCGCCATTATCACTCGCCTCTTCGACCTCTTCCTCAGGATCTGCGATCACCGCATCGAAGTGCTGACGCACGCGCTCGCGCACCTCTTCGAGCCTTGCCACCACCGCCGGCCAGTCCTCCATCTCCAGCGCCAGGGCGACTCGCTCCCGGTCGAGGTCGTCACCGGGCAGGCTCTGGGTCTGGCGATCCTCCAGCGCTTGCAGCACATGCTCCAGGTCGCGCAGGAAGACGTAGTCGGGTTCGAGCTCATCGACCACGCCTTGCGGCAGCAGCCCCAGCGGCGGCAGGCGCGACAGCGCGGTACGCAGCGAGGTGACCTGCAGCTCGGTGTCACGGCCACCACGGATCAACTGGAAAGCCTGGACCACGAACTCCACCTCGCGGATGCCGCCGGGGCCAAGCTTGATGTTGGCCTGCATGCCCTTGCGCTTCACTTCACGATTGATCAGTGCTTTCATCTCACGCAGCGATTCGATGGCACCGAAGTCGAGGTACTTGCGATAGACGAAGGGCCGCAGGTTACCGAGCAGCTCGGCGCCGGCCTCCAGGTCGCCGGCAACGGTGCGCGCCTTGAGCAGGGCATAGCGCTCCCACTCCCGGCCCTGATCCTGATAGTAGGCGGCAAGCGAGGAGAAACTGCCCACCAGCGGCCCGCCCTCGCCCAGCGGACGCAGGCGCATGTCGACGCGAAAGGCAAAGCCGTCGGCGGTTACCGCATCCAGGGCGGCGATCAGCTTCTGGCCCAGCTTGGTGAAGTACTCCTGATGCTCGAGTGACTTGCGTCCGCCCTCGGTCTCGCCCTGCTCGGGATAGGCGAAGATCAGGTCGATATCCGAGGAGAGGTTGAGCTCGCCGGCACCGAGCTTGCCCATGCCCAGCACCACCAGGCGCTGTTCACGGCCGTCGCTGCGCGCCGTCGGGCGACCCCAACGCGGCTCGAGGTGCCGCTCGAGCCAATCCAGGGCGCCTTCCAGGCACACCTCGGCGAGCGTCGAGACGGCGCCCGCCGTTGCCCACATGTCGATTTCCGGCGGGCGGGTCAGGTCGCGCCAGACGATGCCCAGCATGCGCGCCCGGCGGAAACGCCGCAGGGCAGCGTGCAGGTCCGCCTCATCTTCCACCCCCTCCAGCCGCTCGGCCAGCCAGGCTGCCAGGATATCGGCCCCGGGCGCCGTCTCGAGCTCGCCGCTGGCATCGAGATGCAACAGCCAATCGGGATAGCGCACCAGCGTATCGAGGACGAAGTCGGAGATGACCAGCACGCGGGCAAGCTGGCACCGCCGCTCTCGGTCGAGTGCCAGCCAGTTTTCCGAAGGACACTCCTGGCCGGTCATCTCGGCCACGTTATCGGCCTGGGCCAGGCTCTCGTCCAACCGCTGCCGGGCCTTTTCCAGGGCAGGCAGCAGCGCAGGGGCTAGATCGTCGTCGGGCAGGAAGTCATCGGGGATCGGCATGGGCAACGCGCCTTGTCGCAGCGAGAGTGCCTCCAGCATATCGAAGGGGCGGCGCGGCGGCACCCCCGCAGTGTCACTCAGCCAAAGAACTTGTCCCAGCCCAGCAACCCCCAGGTCAGGCCGGCGATGATCAGCGTTACCATCACCGCGGCAGAGCCGATATCCTTGGCCCGGCCCGACAGCTCATGGTGCTCGGTACCGATGCGGTCCACCACGCTTTCGATGGCACTGTTGATCAGCTCCATGGCGAGCACGAGAAGGCAGCTGCCCACGAGCAATATCCACTCCACCGGACCCGAGCCGACCCACCATGCCAGCGGCAGCATCACCACACACAGGGCCAGCTCCTGGCGAAATGCCGTCTCATGGCGGTAGGCGAACCTGAACCCCTTGATCGAGTAGCCCGTGGCATCGATCAAATGTCGCCATCCGGTACGTTCTGGTTTCATCGTCTCGCTATCCTTATCAGCAGGTGATGCCTAGCGGGTCAGTGTGCCTCGACCATGCGCGCGAGGTCCTCGGAGAGCGGGTCCAGCACCTGCGTCCAGTTGAGCCAAGGCGTGGAAGAGGTGCCGTTGACCATCACCGTGAAGACACCCCAGCGTCCCGAACGGGTGCGAAAGTAACCGCTGACGGCGCGCACGGCATAGGGCTGATTGAGCGTGCCGGTCTTGAGCATGATGTTGTCCTGAAACAGCGGTGAGCCGCGACGTATGAAGCGCGACACCCCGTTGGCCGGCGACTGGAAGCTGGCGACGAAGCTGGGAAACAGCGACGAGCGATGGAACATGCTTTCCAGCAGCACGTTGGCGCCATGGGCCGAGGTGCGGTTCTCGGTAGTCAGGCCGCTGCCGCTGAGCATGACGACCGGCCCATGGTCGGGCAGGCCGGCGACGTAATCCTGAATCGCCTCACCGGCCTCCAGCAGGCTGGCCCGCGGAGTATCGACCAGGTTGAGCGCCAGCACGTCGGCCATGAAGTTGTTGGAGTAGTTCATCACATGCAGCAGCAGTTCCTGGAGCGGCCTGCCCTCCACCCGTGCCAGGGTGCGGGCGGCAGCCGGCGGCTCCTCGATGCTGGTGACGTAGCCCTCGCCCACGCCAATACCGGCCTGATCAAGCATGGCCATCAGCGTGCGGGCGGTCTGGCGGGCGGGGTCGCCGCTGGCGCGGTAGACGTCGCGGGGCGAGGCGTTTAGGGAGATCTGGCCACGCAGCAGCATCATGTCGCCATCGTCCCGTGTCACCCGCTCGGCACTGAACTCGGTGCCACTGTTGGGCGGACGCGTCTCGATCCCGTTGTCGATGCCGAGTACCAGCGCCTGGGTGTCGCAGCTGGTCACTCGAGCGGGCTCGCCGGCCGCGGCCCCCGGCGCGACGTTGACACACCAGTTGCCATGATTGACCCCGGCGGACGAAAGCAGCGCGCTGTAGCTGTTGCCCACCCGCGTGCGAGCCTCGCAGCGATCGGTGGTAATGCACTCCACCGGGCCGAAGCGCCACTGGCTGACCACCAGGCGCCCCTCGACCTCGCGCACACCGGCCTGGTGCAGGCGCTGAGCCAGGCGCCACAGGTCCTCGGTGACCAGCGCCGGGTCGCCGCCGCCATCGAAGACCAGGTCGCCGCGAAGCACGCCGTTGGCGTCGAGCTCGGCACTGCTGACCAGCCGTGTGGTAAAGCGATGCTGGGGGCCCCAGCGATCGAGGGCCGCTGCGGCGAGGTAGCCCTTGGTCACCGAGGCTGGCGAAAGCTGGCGCTGCGGCTCGATGGCTCCCAGCATGACGCCGTCCCGCCCGCCGTCACCCAGCAGCCTGGCCTCGGCGCTGATGCGAAAGCCGCTCTCTGTCATTTTTTCCAGGCTGCTGAAGCCCGATGCCGAGGCGGCAAGGGGCAGCATCAAGCCGCAAAAGAGAACCAGGCAGCGGAGCCAGGCGTTAGCATACGACGTCATTCGAAGACTTCCATCCTGCGCCCCGGAGCCGTTGACTCAGTGGGCGGACATGCGTGAAAAGAGCTGAATCACCACCACACCGGCAACGATCAATCCAATACCCAGCACCGCTGGAAGATCAGGACGCTGGCCGTACACCAGCACGCCCACCAGCGCCACCAGAACGATACCCAGCCCGGCCCAGATTGCATAGGCGATGCCCACCGGGATGGTGCGCAGTACCAGCGCCAGCATATAGAAGGCAATGGCGTAGCCGATCACCACCACCAGGCTGGGGCCTAGTCGGGTAAAGCCATGCGTCGCCTTGAGCGCGCTGGTTGCCACCACTTCCGCCACGATGGCCAGCGCCAGATAGACGAATGCCATTCAGTTAGCCTCCCGTTCACCAGGGACCAGCTCGGGGGCGTGCGGCAGCTCGGCAACCAGACGCCAGAGTGACTGACCGCTGGCATGATATTTTCGTTCAAAGGGGGTCAGGTACGGCAGCTCGGGCGCGAAGGCCTCGACCGGGCTTGTCACTCCGGTGACATGTTCCAGTGCCAGGGCGAACTCCTCGACATAGAGCCGCCAGTTGGAGCGCAGCTCCAGCCGGCCGCCAAGGGCCAGGATGACCGGCAGTACCGGGTGGCCGTGCCAGCGCTGCTTGAGGTGCGACGACTTGGGGTAGGGGTTGGGATAGAGCAGATAGTGTCGCGCCGGCTGCCAGCCGGCCGCCAGCGCCAGGCGCCAGAAATCCACCAGGTCGGCACGCACCAGCAGAGCATTGTCACCGACTTCACCATGCTCACGCGCAAGCCGCTCGGCGCTGCGATCCACACCGATCACCAGGTGGTCCTCGAAGCGCGCGGCGAGCTGGCGAGTGGAGAGCCCCACGCCACAGCCGGCATCGAGGATCAGCGGGCGGTGCCCGCCTTCGCCGTGACGTAGGTACCAGGCCTGGGCCTGCTCGAACGCCGCGCGCGTGTGCGCCGCCACGGGCTTGCGCAGCGGATGGCACAGGGCGCGCTCGACGCGCTTCACGACATCGCGGTGGGGGCCGTCCTGGTTGGTCGTGATGGTGCGGGATAGGGCAAGCATGCGGCAATGGGTTCGGTTGTTGACGAACTGGCCATTCTAACAGCCATGCTGCGCCGGGCGAGGGCGAAAAAAGGGCGAAAAAAAGGCGCTCCAAAGACAGGAGCGCCCACATACCCACTCGTATGACTCAAACAGCCATGACAGGATAACGCCTTTCGAAGCATATTTCAAACGTTCGTTTCACTATTGCTGGCCGCAACTTGCGTGCCGCGCCCATGACGGCGTCCCGAAGCGAGTGCTATGATCGCCAGTCTTGTATGCATACCGACTCGCACGAACAGCACAACGAGGAAAGCGGCTTGTCACACTTACCGGTGATCGTCGGCATGGGCGGCGTCAACGCCGCCGGTCGTACTTCTGGCCATCAAGCATTTCGTCGCACCGTGATCGACGCCCTTCCCGAAGCCGAGCAAGAAGCGCTGCTGCTCGGCCTGGCTGCCTTGATGGGCCTTGCCAGCCATCGGGACGGCGCCTGGCACGACACCGCCGGGAATCCCGTCGACGCTGCTCGACTGGCCGATACTTGCCGCGGACAGGTGCTCGATCACACCCTGATCCGGCGCATCGAAACCCCTTGCTTCAATGACGAAGGCTTGCCGGCCAACCGACGTGCCACGCTGGGCCTGGAGAGCGGGCTGACCTTCACGATCCGCCGCCGTCAACTGCCCGAGCGACTGGCCCCCACCTGGCAGGTGAGGGAGCTGGACCGCCACACACTGGAGGTCACGGTTCCGCCTGGCGAGCTCGAGGTGCTGCTGCCGGAGACGAGGCCCGCCCTGGTGCGTGCCGCCGGCCAGTTGCCCGGTGGTTTCGACCCCAGCCGCTATTACCGTAGCGTGCACCATCCTCGCGGGCTATCGATGGCTATCTTCGCCGCCAGCGACTGCCTGGCCGGCAGTGGCCTGGAGTGGGATGCCCTGCGTGACCGACTCGACCCCGACGATATCGCCGTCTACGCCGGCAACTCCATCGGCCAGCTCGATGACGAAGGCTGGGGCGGGCTACTCAAGAGCTTCGTCTCGGGCAACCGCGCCACCTCCAAGCAGATGCCGCTGGGCTACGGGCAGATGCCGGCCGATTTCCTCAACGCCTATGTGCTGGGCAGCGTCGGCGGCACCGGTGCGGCGCTGGGCGCCTGTGCCAGCTTCCTCTACAACCTGCGCCTGGGCGTCGAGGACATCCGCAACGGGCATCGTCGGGCGGTGATGGTGGGCACCTCCGATGCCCCTGTGACGCCGGAGATCATCGAGGGCTTTCGCGCCATGGGTGCGCTGGCCGACGACGAGAGCCTCAAGGCGCTGGACGCCCTGGAGCTGCTCACCGATGCCGACTACCAGCGCGCCTGCCGTCCCTTTGCACGCAATTGCGGCTTCACCATTGCCGAATCCAGCCAGTTCATCCTGCTGCTCGACGATGCCCTGGCGCTGGAGCTCGGCGCCGAGATCCTTGGCAGCGTGCCCGGCGTCTATGTCAATGCCGACGGCTGGAAGCGGTCGATCTCGGCGCCCGGCATCGGCAACTACATTACCCTGGGCAAGGCGGCCTCCCTGGTCAGCGACATGCTCGGCGATACCGCCTTGCGTGAGCGCACCTTTCTGCACGCTCACGGCACCAGCACCCCGAAGAACCGGGTGACCGAGTCGCACGTCTTCGACCTGGTCGCCAAGGCTCACGGCATCGAGAGCTGGCCGGTGGTCGCGGTAAAGGCCTTCGTTGGCCACTCCCAGGGCAGTGCGGCCGGCGACCAGCTGGCCAGTGCCCTGGGCAGCTTTGCCCACGGCCTGCTGCCGGGTATCCCCACCCTCGATGCCGTCGCCGACGACGTGTACGCCGAACGCCTGCGCTTCTCGCAGCAACCGCAGCCATTCGAGGCCGATGCTGCCTTCATCAACGCCAAAGGCTTCGGCGGCAACAATGCCACCGGGGTCGTACTCTCTCCCAGCGTCACCGAGCGCCTGCTGGTCCAGCGCCACGGCGAGGCCGCGGTGGCGGCCTGGCGTGAGCGACGCGATAGCACCCGCAAGGCCAGCCAGGCCTACCTGGCCGCGGCCGATCGCGGCGACTACGAGGTACGCTACCGCTTCGGCGAGGGAGTGCTGGAAGGCCCGGAGCTCGAGGTCGATGCCAGCCAGATCACCATACCTGGCTATGCACGCCCGGTGTCGCTGGCCGTGGACAACCCCTTCGGCAAGTTGGAAGAGTGATTCGACGCGGCCCGCCGACATTGTCGGTTCGGTCGCTGGCGGTTACCCTGAGCCACCCCTGAGTTGCACGAGTGAGCCTAGCGCCATGAAGATCGCGGTCTATCCCGGCACGTTCGACCCCATCACCCATGGTCACTATGACTTGATCGAACGCGCCTCTCGGCTATTCGACAAGGTAGTGGTCGCCATTTCGGCCAGCCCGGGCAAGAACCCCTCCCTCGACCTCGATACCCGCATCGACCTTGCAAGCGAGGTTTCGGCCGGGCTCGACAACGTCGAGGTGATCGGCTTTTCGGGACTGTTGACCGACATGATGGCCGAGCAGCAGGCGCACATCATCCTGCGCGGGTTGCGCGCGGTGTCCGATTTCGAGTACGAGCTGCAGCTGGCCAACATGTACCGGGCTCAGGCGCCGGAGCTCGAAAGCGTGTTCCTCACGCCGGCGGTGGAGAACTCCTACATCTCCTCGACCATCGTGCGGGAGATCGCCAAGCTGGGCGGGGATATCTCGAGCCTGGTTCACCCCAGGGTCGCCGAAACCCTGCGCAAGCATTACAATACCTGACCCATTTACTCGGCATTACCTTCCCGAGTCGCTTTACCCTGGCGAGGCCGGTTGCGGCCTGGTCAATCGCGAGGTAGCCCCAATGGCCCTGATGATCACCGACGAATGCATCAACTGCGACGTCTGCGAACCCGAATGCCCCAACGACGCCATTTCGGCGGGCGAGGAAATCTACATCATCGACCCCAACCTGTGCACCGAGTGCGTCGGCCACTACGACGAACCGCAGTGCCAGCAGGTCTGTCCGGTCGACTGCATTCCCCTCGACCCCGAGCGCCGCGAGACACGTGACGAGCTGATGGCCAAGTATCGGCTGATCACCGCGGCCTGACCCCGGCGCCCGGTCAGCGCTGTCCCTCTGCGGGACGTGAATTGATCGACGTACAGCCGAGGCAACGCCGGAATGTCGCCTCGGCTGGAGTTTTCACCAGCGTCTCGGCAGCCTGGTCGACGTTGCCGCCCATTGCCGAGAATGGCAGCGATACCACGAACAGGGCCGTGCCACCGAGCGTTGCCACCAGCAGCAGCGGCCTTGCAATCAGGGCATCCGCGATCATCGCACCTCCGCTGGGCCGCGCTTCCATCTGCTGCTGAGTCGACGCTTGAAGGCTGCCGGTTGCCAACACGGCTGCGACCCCCATCATCATCACAAGTCGTTTCATTTCCTTCCCCTGCGTTCGTCATTGCATGCCGCTTTCTTTCTGGGCGATACCCAGCCAGCCTTGCAGCCCATAACATCCCACAGCCTGCGCCGGGCCGCCAGTAGCGCCACGCAGCGGTTGCGTTATGACCCGCTGCCCGCCATGCTGCACGGTTCGTCGAACACAGGGGCTGAGCGTGGCAACCCGGCAGAGCGAGACAACGACCGCCCGACGGCGCATCTGGACGCTGGCCTGGCCGATCATCCTCTCCAATATCACCGTGCCGCTGCTGGGGCTGGTGGATACCGCCGTGGTCGGTCACCTGCCAGACTCCCGCTATCTGGCCGGCGTGACGCTGGGCGCCACCCTGTTCAGCTTTCTCTACTGGGGCTTCGGCTTCCTGCGCATGGGGACCACCGGGCTGACCTCCCAGGCGGTGGGTCGGGAAAATGACAGCGAGGTACGCAACCTGCTGGGCCAGTCGCTGCTGCTGGCCATGGGTATCGGGACGCTGCTGATCCTGTTTTCCCAACCGCTGATAAGCCTGGGGCTCTGGCTGCTCGACGGCAGCGAGGTCGCCACCCGCGTGGCCGCCGAGTATGCGCAGATCCGCATCCTTTCCGCACCTGCGGTGCTTGCCAACTATGCCATTCTGGGCTGGTTCCTGGGCCAGCAGAACTCGCGAGTCACCCTGGCCATCCTGGTTCTCACCAATAGCGTCAATATCGCACTGGACCTGCTGTTCGTCGTCGGCCTGGGCATGACCAGCGACGGCGTGGCCTGGGCCTCGGTGATTGCCGACTACACTGCGCTTGCCTTCGGCACCTGGCTGGTGCTGCGCCAGCTCAAGCTGCTGGAGGGGCGTTTCCTGCGCGAGCGCCTGTTCAAGCTTGCCGCCTACGCCGAGCTGCTCCAGGTCAATGCCAACCTCTTCGTGCGCACCCTGGGGCTGCTGTTCGCGATGGCCTTCTTCACCTCTCGCGGGGCGGTACAGGGCGATACCGTTCTGGCCGCCAATGCCGTGCTGCTGCAGTTCATCATCCTCATCAGCTATGCGCTGGATGGCTTCGCCCATGCCGCCGAGGCCATCGTCGGCCGAGCCGTGGGCCGACGTCGCTGGGATGAGTTCGCCACCGCCGTCACCGCCGCTGCCTGGTTCTCGCTGCTCACCGCTGGCGCCGCGGCACTCGCCTTCGCCCTGGGCGGTCACTACCTGATCGCCCTGTTGACCGGCCTGCCGGAGGTGCGCGCGACGGCCGCCGGGTACCTGCCCTGGATGGTCGCCATGCCGCTGGTCGCAGTCTGGAGCTACCTGTTCGACGGTGTTTTCATCGGCGCCACGGCGATCCGCGAGATGCGCAACAGCATCTTCATCGCCCTGGCGGCCTACCTGCCGGTCTGGTGGCTGGGCCAGCGCGTCGCCCCGTTGGGCTACGAGAATCATGCCTTGTGGCTAGCCTTCCTCGTCTTCGCGCTGGTTCGCTCGGCAGTGCTGGTTGGCTACTATCGCCACTATCGGCGCACCCGGTGGCGTCACCGAGTGCTGGCCGATGCGGCACCCAGCGTAACCGAGCGCTCCGGCTAGGCCATTTTATTAGGGCAAGGCGATGCCTTTACGCTATGGTGCGAATGTAACCAGATAACCAAAAGAAGCGATCCCGTCATGCTCAAAATGCTATCGAGGCCCGCCGTCAAGCTGGTCGAACGCTATCTCCCGAACCCTTTCATCTTCGTGCTGCTGCTAACGGTCATTGCCGCCGCCGCCGCCATCGGCGTGGAGCGCCAGACGCCACTGGCGGTGATGCGCATGTGGGGCGACGGCTTCTGGAACCTGCTGACCTTCTCCATGCAAATGCTGCTGGTGCTGGTCACCGGCTTCATGCTGGCCAGCTCACCGCCGGTGAAGAAGCTGCTGCAGCGCTTGGCGGCGCTGGCCAACGGCCCCGGCGGAGCAATCCTGCTGGTGACCTATGTGTCGCTGGCGGCCAGCTGGATCAACTGGGGCTTCGGCCTGGTGGTCGGGGCGCTGTTCGCCAAGGAGCTGGCCCGCCTGGTCCGCGTCGACTATCGCCTGCTGGTGGCAAGCGCCTACTCCGGCTTCGTGGTGTGGCATGGCGGCCTGGCCGGCTCCATCCCGCTGACCATCGCCACCGATGACCACTTCACTGCCGACCAGATCGGCGTGATCGGCACCGGCTCGACCATCTTTGCCTTCTTCAACCTGGCCATCGTGGTCTGTCTGTTCATCGTCATACCGCTGGTCAACCGCATGATGCTCCCCGACGAGAAGGAGAGCGTCTACGTGGACCCGAAGCTGCTGGGCGACGACGAGGAGACCCGGGTCCGCATTGCCCGACCGGCTGAGCGCCTGGAGAACAGCGTCACCCTGGCCTGGTTGGTGGGCATCCCCGGCCTGATCTTCCTGCTCGACCACTTCTTCCTCCGCGGCGGTGGCCTGAACCTGAACATCGTCAACTTCCTGTTCCTGTTCCTTGCCATCGTGCTGCACCGCACCCCCCGCAGCCTGCTGACCAGCCTCAACGAGGCGATCAAGGGCGGCGCCGGCATCGTCATCCAGTTCCCCTTCTATGCCGGGATCATGGCAATCATGGTGCAGTCGGGGCTCGCTGCCAGCATGTCCGAAGGACTGGTTTCCTTCGCCACCGAGACCTCGCTGCCCTTCTGGTCCTTCATCAGCGCCGGTATCGTCAACCTCTTCGTACCCTCTGGCGGCGGTCAGTGGGCGGTGCAGGCGCCAGTGATGCTGCCCGCCGCCGAGGCGCTGGGCGTGGACGTGGCACGGGTTTCCATGGCGGTGGCCTGGGGGGATGCCTGGACCAACCTGCTGCAGCCGTTCTGGGCGCTGCCGGTGCTGGCCATCGCCGGGCTCAAGGCCAAGGACATCATGGGCTTCTGCCTGATCCAGCTGTTCATTACCGGTGCCGTGATCTCCATCGGCCTGACCTGGTTCTGAACCACTGCCATAGCAAACGCGGGCCCTGGAAGACCAGGGCCCGGTACCCAACGCCACTGCAGCGAGCCTTATGAGCCCGATCATCGAGATCATCGATACGATTGCGCTGATCATCGAGTTGCTGGGGGTCGCCGTCATCGTCGGCGGCTTCGCCATTACCTCCTGGCGCTTCTTTCACCACCGCATGTTCCACGAGCAGCGCGCTTTCATGCACTACCGGCACGGCATCGCCCGCGCGCTTATACTGGGACTGGACTTCCTCATTGCCGGCGATGTGATCAAGACCGTCATCATTGCCAATACCGGCCAGCAGGTCGCCACCCTGGGTATCATCGTGCTGATCCGAGCCTTCCTCGCCTTCACGCTACACGTCGAGGTAGAAGGACACTGGCCATGGCAGGACAGCCGTTACAGGCGAGCGGCGGGTGGCAAGACGGATGACGAAAACGACTGACAAGGTAATCTGACTATGGCCGACACCGGCAGCCTGCCCCACGACTTCCCCGGCCAGCACGAGCTGAGCATGACCGTGCTGATGACGCCTGACATGGCCAACTTCAGTGGCAAGGTTCACGGCGGCGCCATCCTCAAGAAGCTCGATGAGGTGGCATATGCCTGCGCCAGCCGCTATTCCGGGCACTATGTAGTGACCCTCTCGGTCGATCAGGTGCTGTTCAAGCAGCCAATCCATGTCGGCGAGCTGGTCACCTTTCTGGCCAGCGTCAACCACGTCGGCCGCTCGTCGATGGAGATAGGCATCAAGGTCGTGGCCGAAAACATTCGCGACAAGGTCATCCGCCACACCAACAGCTGCTACCTGACCATGGTGGCGGTGGATGCCAATGGGCACCCTGCGCCAGTGCCGCCGCTCAAGCTGGACACACCGCTGCAGAAGCTGCGCTTCGAGAAGGCGGCACTACGCAAGGCCATGCGCAAGCAGGCCGAAGAGGCCGAGCGCCGTGCTCAAGCCGAGCACGGCCACAAGGAATAGATAGCAGGCCCTGAAACCGCGTCAACCACAGCCAATGTCGGTGATCGTGTCGCCTTCGTCGATATGGACGTTAATCCGGTCGCCTCGGTACTCCATGGTGTAGGCATGCCCCGGGCGGATAACGCGCAGCGTGGCAGCACCGCTTTCGCGCTGGATCGATTCGCCCAGCGCCTCGTCATAATCCCTGCCGATGCGATCCTGCACGTGGCGGGCACCGCAGGCATCCTCGCTCTCGTCGACCTGAGGCGGTTTCGGGGCGGGCTCATGGGGGGGATTCGAATCTGGCATGGGCGTACAACCTGCCATTAGTATCAAGCCGATAGAAGCCAGGCATAACCGCGTTGGGCTAACCATGCAAAGGTCTCAGTCAGTGGGTGGGGTAAAGCTGGTTGGATAGGCGCCAAGGCAGCACACGGGGAGACTGCCAGGTCACCCGTATGCTGCCAGGCCGGACCGTCACGTTTACTGGGCGGCGTCCTGCATGTGCTCGCCGCCACGCTCGACATCCTGGCCCGCGCCTTCCATCGTGTTGCAGCCTGCCAGGGCACCGGCAGTCATCAACAGGGCAAAACTCAGGGCAATGGCTTTCTTCATGGTCTTATCTCCTTGATATGCTGTCTGGGAATTCCATTCCTTGCCGTGAAGCAATGGCCATTTCAGCGTAACAGCCAGTCATCATTTTGAAAAACGCTAATATGAGTTCGCCTGCCGCTGAACCGCCTCGCCACCCGCCTCGATATCCTCACCCATGCCGCGCATGGTGTTGCACCCACTGAGCAGTGAAAGCACGACGAGCAGCATCAGCGTAGACACGATCGTTCGCTTCATGACTTTTCCTCCTGTCTTGCAAGACTCACACTTTCACTTTAGCCGCTGACGAGACGCCTCGCCTCGTTCCGGTGACAGGCGCTTCTTGTCCCCCTATGTCATGATGGCATCGGGCCATGGTCGAGGGAGGCATAGAAAATGTCGTCAGTAGAGCTGGATGAACGCCTGGTGAGGGACAGCTACCCGGTGGCCGAACTACCGCTGAGTCAACTTCGGCTGATGGATGACACCCGCTTCCCTTGGCTCATCCTGATTCCCCGTCGCAAGGGGGTGAGCGAGGTGTTCGATCTGGCCGCGGCGGATCGACATCAGCTCTGGCATGAAGCCAGCGAGGTGAGTCGAATGCTCAAGGAATTGAGTCAGGCGGACAAGATCAACGTTGCCAGCCTGGGCAACGTGGTGGCCCAGCTGCATGTCCATCTCGTCGCACGACGCCGGGGAGACGACGCCTGGCCGGGGCCGGTATGGGGCCACGGCCAGGCGCAGCCCTATGACCTGGACGAACTCGCCAGCATGCGCGACCACCTGCTGGCACGGTTGGATGGATTGCAACTGGAGCTCTGAAGTCGCCTCTTACCCGCCGAAAGGATGACCGGCAGGCGGCGAGCTACGCTCCGCCGGGGCGCTGCGCCCGGGCGGCTCGCCCAGCAGGGGGTCCGAAGTGGGTTGGGTCACGCCGGTGATGGACAGCGAGACACCCAGCGTCATGATGGCCAGCCCACCACCCAGCGCCGCCCAGCTCAGCAGGCGGCCAGCTCGCTGCAGGCTGTTCTGCTTCACCAGCTGCCGCTCGGCCCAGCCGCGGGCGAAGACACTGGCCAGTGCCAGCCCGGAAACCGTTAGCGCCGTACCGAGCGCCATCACCATCACCGCTGCCACCCCGACCATGAACTGGCCCAGCAGGGTCGCAGCGCCCAGCAGCAGGACCCCCCCGCTACAGGGACGAATGCCGATGGCGACAACGGTGGCCAACGCCGTGCGCCAGTCGGCTGCCTGGCTCGGGTCGACATGGTGATGGCCGCCGCAGCAGCTGTGTTCATGCGTATGGTCGTGATCGTGAGCGTGCCCTGCCTGCTCACGGCTCGCCGGGATGCGCCGCAGCTGGCGGATCGCCCGCAGGCACAGCCAGGCCCCCAGCAGCGCCACCATCAAAAAGCTGGCCTGCTCAACCCAGACCACGCTGCCCATCGCCTGTCGGGTCACCCAGCCCAGCCCGTGCACCAGCACCACCACCAGGGTGATCGCCACCACGCCCTGCAGCAGCGAGGCGGCAAATGAGAGCGCCAGGGCCCTGCGCACCGCTCCGCCCTGCGAGAGCAGGTAGGTCGTCAGCACTGCCTTGCCATGCCCGGGACCGGCGGCATGGAAGACACCGTAGGCGAAGCTGATGCCCAGCAGCGTGATCCACGCCGTTGAGGAAGGCGTGCCGGAGAAGTTGGTTATCGCCATGGTCAGGGCGCGATGAAAGTCACGCTGCCAGGCCACCAGCTGCAGGCTCAGCGACTGCAGCCCGCCTTGGGAGAGGAAATAGAGGACCAGTCCGGCGAGGATCAGCAGGCCCAGCCCAAGCAGCCTCGAACGATTGCTGGCCATTGCCATCACTCGCATGTCACCACCCCAGTCTCGGCAAAATGACGGCCCAAGCCAGGCTCGGCCTCATCGGTCACGTCTAGCATGGCGGCCTGCATCACCCGCTCAGGGTCGGGGTTGGCAGGTACGATCTGCTTGCTACAGTTGAGCTCCCCGCCCACCAGCAGGGCATCTTCCAGCGGTGTTTCACCCTCCGCCTCGTGCACGACCTCCAGGTAATAGGTAGGGTCGAACACCTTGTACTGCAGCGTCCGCTCGTTCAGCTCATGGGGTTCTTCCAGGGGTAGGAGAAAGATGAACTCCACCCGACCGCCCCGCTCCATCGCGGTGTATTCGGTGACGTCGCCGAAGCCGAGCCGCTCCTCGCCCAGGCGTACCTCGGTGAAGAAGTCGAACGGAGCCAGGTTGCCGCGAATCTCACCGCCCAGGCGGTCGAGCCCCGCATCCAGCCCGCCTTCGCCGCGGCCGAGCTCTTCCAGCAAGACCAGGCTGTAGAAGGGATCCATGCGCCAGGACTGGTGCAGCCCTTCAAGGTGACCGGCCTCATTGACCACCAGCCGCATGCGTATGTCGATCCAGCCGTGAGGGTGCGCCAGGGCCAGGCCTGGCAGTAGCAGCGAGAACATCAGCAGCATTCGCCAGGCGGACCTGGCCATGCCATAGCGAGAAATCAACAAGCGAATCATGCAGTGGTACATCTCTCACGAAATCATGAATGAAGTCATCGGGGTGCCAGGCCTACGCGACGCTGCAGCTCGGCCAGTAGCGGATCGAGAGTATGTGGCGGCAGCGGCCTGCCGCTGCGGGTGGCCGTGAGCGATGTCCGTGAACCCTGGCCTTCCGGTGTCACCATGACCTCGACCCGGTACCCCGGCCAGCGTGCCAACACGGCCTCCACGCGGCCCTGATCTGCATCGGCACGGCGAATCACGTAGCCCTCCTCCATCAGCAGACCAACGACTTCGCGCAGGGTCTGCTCCGGCGGGGCGGCCATCGCCAGCTCGCGCGGCTCCGGCGCCTGAGGCGAGGTCGCGCAGCCGGTCATCAATAGCAGCACCAGCAGCATGGCGTAGCGGTGCTTCATGGCTCCCCCCCTGCGGCGGTAGCCGTCATCGCCTGGCGCAGCGTATCGCAGAAGCCGGCATCGCTGCCGCTACGGGTCTCGCGCAGCTCGCCGCGCCAGTCGATGACCTGGATGTCGCGACTGACCCGCACCCAGCTCGAGTCGGCCACCAACGAGACACGCTCGAGACGGGTCGCGTCCTGCGTGGCGCTTCCAGCAGGCCCCCCAAAGCCGATCATCACGCCGGTAGAGAGGCCGCGACTGCCGCCCCCCAGCCCGACACCGCCAAAGACGCCGGTGGACCCCCAGCCGTCGTAGCGGTCGCCATAGCCCGGGATCGTCCGGGTCCGCTCGGCGCTGACCAGCCCCAGCGCCGGATCGGTATCGCGAACCACGAAGTCATCCGCCTCCAGGGCATCGAGCGCCAGGCGCACCCACTCTCGAGGCGCGATATCACCGGCCTCCCAGCGGCACTCCGCTGCGGGCCGCGGCTCGGCAGAGGGCAGTTCCGTCGGCGTCGCCTGGCAGCCAGCCAGCAAGGCCAGACCGGGCATCATCCACCACAGGCGCATGGAGGTTCTCCTGTTCATCATTGGCCGCAGTCTACGTCGAACTGCTCGCCTTGCAAGGCATCACTGCCGTCCTTGAGAGTCCCCTGAGGCGCTCGGGTTCCCGGCACGGCAGGCAAATGGGCGTGACGCGGCGGCACCGCTCGAGAAAACAGCCAAAGGAGGGCCGTCATGCAACTGGGCTATCGATACGATCACCAGAAAGTGCTTATACAAAGCCGGGCAAACCTCTAGACTTTGGTACAGCACACTCAAGCGCGAATTCCACCCTAACCAAGGAGCAGGATAATGAGCGACACCAATGCCATCGGCCTCCATCAGGCCAGCGCCAGCCAGCTTGCCGAGAAACTCAACGCACTGCTGGCGAATTACCAGATCTTCTACATGAACGTCCGCGGCTACCACTGGAACGTCAAGGGACCGCAGTTCTTCGAGCTGCACACCAAGTTCGAGGAGTTCTACACCGACCTGCTGACCAAGGTCGACGAAGTGGCCGAGCGCATCCTGACCCTGGGCCACAAGCCGGTGCACGCCTACAGCGACTACGTGGCCATGTCGCAGATCCGCGAGGCCAAGGACGTGCACGACGGGGAGGCCTGCGTGCGCGGCGTGCTCGCCGGCTATCAGACCCTGATCGAGCTGCAGCGTGAAGTGCTGGCCCTGGCCTCGGACGCCGACGATGAGGGTACCGCCGCCCAGGCCGGCGACTACATCCGCGAGCAGGAAAAGACCGTGTGGATGCTCAACGCCTACTTGGGCTGAGCACAGACTACCGCCATCGAGCGCTCCCCCACCGCTCCCCCGCGCCGCTGCTCTCGCAGCGGCGCGGGACGGCTCACGCCCTGTCGGCGGCAGGGGCCGCGGCCAGGTCCTCGATCAGTCCGCGCAGCAGGCACCAGAACTCCTCCACCGAGCTCAGCTCCACCCGCTCGTCGGGCGAGTGGGCGCCGCGGATCGAAGGACCGAAGGAGATCATCTCGAGGTGGGGATACTTGCCCGCCAGAATGCCGCACTCGAGTCCTGCATGAATCACCTTAACCGCGGGCTCGCGCCCCACCAGCTGGAGATGCAGGCGCTCGAAGCGCGCCAGCAGGGCACTGTCGGGCGCCGGCGTCCAGCCGGGGTAGGCGTTCTCGACCCGCGTGCGCGCCCCGATCAGGTCGAACAGCCCGCGAAAGCGGTCGGCCATGGCTTCGACCGCACTGTCGCGCAGCGAGCGTACCAGGGCGCAGAGATGAAAGCGCCCCTGTTCCAGGCTCACTACACCCAGGTTGTTGGACGTCTCCATCACCCCGGCAACGCTGCTGCTCATGCGTTCCACGCCGTAGGGCGCCACGTTGAGTGCTGCCAGCAGCATGTGGCTGGCCTGGGCATTGAGCGCCTCGGCAGGTGGGCTCTCGAGGCGTGAGACCGTCAGGCACAACCCATCATCGACCCCAGCCAGCTCGGCGCGCAGCTCATGCTCGAGTTCGCCGATGCGCCGCTCCACCGCGTCGCATTCGTCCTGCGGCAGCAGCAGGGTGGCAAAAGCTTCACGCGGGATGGCATTGCGCAGGGTGCCGCCACGGTAGCTGGCCAGGCGGATATCGTAGGCTTCCAATACTCGCAGCACGCGGACCAGCAGGCGGTTGGCGTTGCCCCGCCCGAGATGGATGTCCATACCGGAGTGGCCGCCCAGCAGCCCGGTCAGGGAGAGTTCGAGCGCCACTTCGTCCAGCCCCGTCTCGGCGGTGGGCAGCTGAACTTCCACCACGATGTCGGCACCGCCGGCACAGCCGATGAACACTTCACCACGATCCTCCGAGTCCAGGTTGAGCAGCAGGTCGCCTTCGAGCCACTCCTCCCCCAGGTTCAGCGCACCACCCATCGAGGTCTCCTCCTCGAGGGTGAACAGCGCCTCCAGCGGGCCGTGTACCAGCGTGTCGTCCTCGAGGATGGCTAGCGCCGCCGCCACACCCAGGCCGTTGTCGGCGCCGAGGGTGGTGTGATGCGCACGGAGCCAGCCCGCTTCCACATAGGTCTCGATCGGGTCGCGGGTAAAGTCGTGGGGGTGATCGGCATTGGCCTGGGCGACCATGTCGAGGTGGCCCTGCAGGATGACTCCCGGGGCCTGCTCGTGCCCCGGCGTGGCGGGCTTTTTCAGGCGCAGGTTGCCGAAGTCGTCGCGGTCATGTTCCAGCCCCTGCTGCTCGGCCCAGCGTTCGAGGATGGCCACCAGCTCGGCTTCCTGGCCCGAGGACCGAGGCGTGTTGCAGAGGGTACGAAAGTGCCGCCACAGAGGCTGCGGCGAGAGCTGCTCGAGATGTGCGTTCATGATGGGTCTCATGAGGATAACCGAGCTACCTTACCGGGCCGGCGAGGCGGGGAAAACCCCCTGTCAGCAACGGCTCGGCTCGTGGCCAGACAGCCTGGCCACGACGTCTCGCAGCCAGGACATGGCCTGGCGCCGCCCGGCGCCCCCCGCCCGCGCCGCCAGCCAGGCAAAGTCGCGCCCCTGAAAGGCCCACCCGGCGAGCCAGGCGAGCTCGGGCTCACGACTTCCCGCGACGGCGGCGCAGCGTATCAGCGCCTGGATCGCGGGACGAGCCAGGGCCGGCTCACGCCGGCCGAACGCCACGTCTTCGATATCACTGCGCTCGAAGCCATCGAGGTCAGGGCTTTCACCCTCTGCCAGCAGGAGCAAGGCTAACTCGGGATCCAGATCCGCCAGCTCGAAGGCCAGCAACGCAGGCAGCAGATGCTGGAAGCGCCGAGCCAATGCCTCCGCCAACGCTTCGCCACCGGCGCCGACGGGGATGACCACCATGATGGCATGCTCTCCCGTGGAGGTCTCTCGCGAGAGGCCCAATCGTACCGTGCGAAAGCCCTGTGACTGCCAGAAAGCCAGCAGCCCAGGCTCGGCACCGAAGCTGGCCCCCAGCAGCTCGATGCCGTCCCTTCGAGCTACTGCGCGCTCGTGCGCCAATAACCTTCTTCCCAGCCCTTCACGGCGCCGCTCGGGGTGTACCGCGATACGCTGCACTCGCCGCAGACGTGCCGTCAGCGCTTCCCGGCAGCCGGCATGGGCGGCCAGCGACTGCGCCAGCAGGTTTCCAGGCAAGCGCCGCTCCCCTCTTGCCACTCGTTCAGCCAGCTCAGGCTCGAAGCCGCCTTCATCCCCACACACCACCACGGCTTGGGCGTGGTCACGATCCAGCAGGGCTGTCAGGTGAAGTCCCGGCTCGTCGAGCAGGCGCTGCAAGTCGGCCGGCGTGGTGCGGTAGTGCGCCTGTACCAGCAGGCCGAAGGTCTCGCGCAGTGCCGGCTCGTCGGCAGCAAGCACCGAGCGCTGCCAGGCTTTCACTTCCAGCGACTCAGCAGGGGTCGCTGGCGGTGGCTCGGCATCGAGCAGCAACAGGTCGTTGACCAGATGCTCGAGCGGGTCGCCTTCGGCCCAGCGCACGGGCGTGGAGAGGTGGAACTCTCGCCAATCAGGGGTCTGTCTGACGAGCCGCTCGCGAAAGCGCAGGGCAAAGCCACGCCCGGAACCTTCGTAACCATGCACCGTGGTGGCAAAGGCCAGGCGCGGGAAGGCGGCAAGCCAATGCCCCAGCATGGCGGCGGGAATGGCAGCAGCCTCGTCCACCAACAGCCAGCTGCCCTGCCCCCCGGCCTGGCCAAGCTCGACCCTGGCACTCAGCTCATCGGGTGCGACGAACTCTACGCTCCCGCCCTGGACATCAAGGAAGCGATTGCCCTGACGCTGGCCTTGCGGTCGCAGCGCTTCCAGGCGCTCGAACAAGGCGCTGACCGCCTCCGCCCGAGGGGCGGTCACCCACAGGGTGTCGTGTCCGGTCGCCAGCAGGCGAGCGCAAGCGATGCCGAGCGCTGCGCTCTTGCCACGCCCACGGTCGGCGGTGATCACCAGCGGGCGGCGACGCCTGAGTCGTGTCAGGCGACTGACCGCCTCGGCCTGGTCGCGTGTCAGGCAGTCCGGATCGCTACTGCCGAAACAGTCGCGGGGCGCTACGGCCGGCAGCTCGGGCAGCAGCAGCGGCCGGCCCGGAGCCCAGCGCAGCACGCTATGGTCATGCGACAGGCGCCGCAGCAGGCGTGCCATGTAGGGGCTCGCCGTGACCACGGCGGCAGGCGGTGTCAGCAGGACCAGCAGGCCGCCGGCGCGCAGGGTGCCGCTCAAGGCGCCGAAGGCGTCCGCATCGAAGCCTTCACCACAGAGGGCGTCGAAGACGATCAGGTCATGCTCGCTTCCCAGTCGGGTTCGCGCCTTGGCAAGAGGCAGCCATGCCTGCTGCGCGCTAGCGCCAGGAGAGGCCCGCGAGATCCAGCAGGGTGAGCGCCACCCATGTGACTGCCACAGCGCCTCGGCCTGACGCCGAGCAGTGCAGGCATCGGCGGGCACCCATACCAGAGCACGCCACCCGAGCCGCTCAATATGGTCAGACCAATTTAATATTTCCTTCACCTCGGGCTCAGCCACTGTGACTCCCTCTGTTTTACTACCCTCGGCGGCGATGTCTCGTTAACAATTGGTCGCACTTCTCTATCGCACCAAGCAAATGAGCTTGCTAAACATTAGCACCTTACTTCGATCATTTAGCAACACTTTGCCGGTATTTACCTACTGGTAACACCAATTACGCAACAACCGTCGCCACATCGTAGCGCCGCAACATACGCGACATTTGGTCTTACCAATTTTCCATCAATTGCCTTCCACGCTTAGCCATGGCTAATGTCGGCGCTGGGATTCGTCATTCCTACAACAACATCCGTCACAACAAGTGGAGTCGCGCTATGCAAGCCTCACTCGCCCCCAAGCTCTCCTCGCGCTTCAAGCTGGCCGGTACGGCAGCCGCCGTGGTTCTGGCCGGTGCAGCCATGACCAGCACCGCCAATGCCCAGGAGCGTGTGCGCTGGCAGGTACCCATCGCCTTTCCCTCGCACCTGGTCGGCCTGAGCACCCCGGTGGTGCATCTCTCCGAAACCCTGGAAGCGATCTCGGGGGGCAACATCAACCTGCGCTACTACGAGCCGGGCGAGCTGATTCCGCCGTTCGAGATCCTCGATGCGGTCTCCGAGAACCGCTATCCGGCCGGCTTTACCTGGATCGGCTACGACCAGGGCAGCATCCCTGTCCTGCCGCTGCTTTCCGGCCCTCCCTTCGGCATGGAACCGCCCGCCTTCATGGCCTGGCACTACTTCGGCGATGGCGACGAACTGCTGCAGGAAGTGTACGAGCCCTACGGCGTCAAGGCACTGCTGTGCGGCGTCATCGGGCCGGAAGCCGCCGGCTGGTTCGCCGATCCGTTGGAGTCCCTCGATCAGATCGACGGACTGCGAATCCGCTTCGCCGGTATCGGCGGCCGCGTCATGGAAGAGCTGGGGGCTTCGGTCACCATGCTACCCGGTGGCGAACTCTACCAGGCCATGGAGCGCGGCACGATCGACGCCCTGGAGTTCTCCGCCCCGGCGGTGGACCGCATCCTCGGCATGCAGGAGATCGTGCAGAACTACATCATGCCCGGCTGGCACCAGACCTACACCACCTCCCACCTGCTGGTGAACCAGGAAACCTGGGACGACCTCTCCGACCTGAGCCGCGCCCAGATCGAGACCGGCTGCCGATCCGCCACACTGTTCGGCTTCTCCGAGAGCGAGTGGGAGAATCCTCAGGCGCTGGCCGGCTTCGAAGCCGAAGGCGTGAATGCCCAGACCCTGTCGCCGGAGATCCTCGAGGAGCTGGAAGAGGTCACCATGCGCGTGCTGGACGAGATGGCCAGCGAGGACGACCTCTTCGCCCGCGTGCTGGAAAGCCAGCGTGACTGGATGCAGGTCCACGGCAACTGGCATTCCAAGGGATACCTGCCGCGCTCCTACTACGCCCCCAACTCGAACTGACGGGTAAAGGCCGGGTGCTGGAGGAGTCCCTCCGGCACCCGGCCTCCCGGCTTGCGGCAACATGCATGAGGCTGCCCGATGTCATCACCGCACTCCGACTCCCCTTCGGATCATTCAACGCTTCGCCCGGAGTTGCCCACCAACCGCATCAGCCATGTGGTGGACACGGCAATCGCCGTGCTCGGCAAGCTGCTTTCCTGGCTCTGGCTCGTCACCCTGGCTGTGGTACTCACCAACGTGTTCAGCCGCTTCATTTTGGGCCGCGGCTCGATCGCCCTGGAGGAGCTCTCCTGGCACTTCTTCGGCGCTACCATGATCCTGACCCTGGCCTACGCCGTGGTCACCGACGATCACGTTCGCGTCGACGTGCTGCGTGAAAAATTCTCACTGCGCTTCCAGGCCTGGGTCGAGCTGCTCGGCATCGTGCTACTGGTGTTGCCAGTGCTCTATTTCATGGTCGATGGCCTTACCGAGTACGCCTACCGCTCCTTCGCCCGAGGCGAGCGTTCCCAGGCACCCAGCGGCCTGCCCTACCGCTTCATCATCAAGAGTACGCTGCCAATCGGCATGGCACTGATCGCCATCGCCCTGTCGTCGAGAGCGCTGCGCTGTTGCACCTACCTGTTCAATTTTCCTCGGGAGCTGCCGCTGCGCCGCCCGGTGGACCATCGTTAACGTGCCTCAGCGAGGGTGATCATGGGTCTCGAAGAATATCTCGTCATCGGCATGTTTGCCGGTTTCATGGGCCTGCTGCTGATCGGCTTCCCGGTGGCCTGGGCGCTGGCCGGCATCGGTTTCCTGTTTGCCGTCATCGGACACGTGCTGGTGGAGCACATGGGGGCCGATCTCTGGTTTTCCTGGGGCGGCACCATCGGCGTGCTTGACCGCCGGCTATACGGCATCGTCGCCAACGAGCTGATGGTGGCGCTTCCACTGTTCATCTTCATGGGCATCATGCTCGACCGCTCGGGGATCGCCGAGCGCTTGATGAACTCCCTGGTGCGCGTGCTCGGCGGGCTGCGCGGCGGCTATGCGGTGACGGTGGTGATCGTCGGCGTACTGCTGGCCGCCTCCACCGGCATCGTCGGCGCCTCGGTGGTGCTGCTAGGCATGCTCTCCATCGGCCCCATGCTGCAGGCCAAGTACAACAAGTCACTGGCGGTGGGCACCGCCTGCTCGGTGGGCACCCTTGG
This sequence comes from Billgrantia kenyensis, assembly GCF_013697085.1. Lineage (GTDB taxonomy): Bacteria > Pseudomonadota > Gammaproteobacteria > Pseudomonadales > Halomonadaceae > Halomonas > Halomonas kenyensis. The sequence goes on along the minus strand of NZ_JACEFT010000026.1, from coordinate 2,457 downwards.
TATCCTGGTACCGCCCAGCATCATGCTGGTACTGATGGCCGACCGCCTGGGCACCTCGGCGGCCTCGGTGGGCCGCCTGTTCATGGGCGCCCTGATACCCGGCATCATGCTCGGCCTGATGTATATCGCCTATATCCTGGTTGCCGCCTACATAAAGAAGGACCTGGCCCCGGCACCGGAGAATCGCGAGCCCCTCAACGCACGAGCCCTGCTCGACGTCCTGATTGCCGTGCTGCCGCCCTTGGCGCTGATCGTCGCGGTGCTCGGCTCGATCTTCACCGGCTTTGCCACTACTACCGAGGCCTCGGCGGTGGGCGCCATGGGGGCCATGCTGCTGGCATTGTTCAACCGCCGGCTGAGTTTCGACATCGTCTCCAAGGCGCTCTATCAGACCACCCGCACCACGGCTTTCATCTTCGGCATCTTCGTCGGCGCCACCATCTTCGCCGTGGTCCTGCGCGGTCTGGGCGGCGACGATGTGATCCGCGATGCCATCACCGGGCTGCCCTTCGGCCCGGCGGGGGTGGTACTCACCATCATGCTGGTGGTGTTCCTGCTGGGTTTCTTCCTCGACTGGGTGGAGATCACGCTGATCATCCTGCCGCTGGTGGCCCCGGTTGTCTTCAGTCTCGGCGTCGACCCGGTATGGTTCGCCATCCTCTTCGCCATCTGCCTGCAGACCTCGTTCCTGACGCCGCCGGTGGGCTTCGCCCTGTTCTACATCAAGGGCGTGTGTCCGCCAGGCATAAGTACCGTGGATATCTACAAGGGGGTGGCCCCCTTCGTGGCCCTGCAGATGCTGGGGCTATTCCTGGTGTTCTTCTACGAGCCGCTGGCCACCTGGCTACCCTCCCAGGTCTACGGCGGACGCTAGCTAGCGTCAGGCGCCCGAGCCAGGCTCGGGCGCCTGTCCAGATGGTCGAAAACACTCGAGACTTTAGTCTGACCTCGGCTCAAGCCACCTCTCCTCCTCGACTGGCCACCGGCCACCCGCTTTTGCCTTTCATTACAGGCACATCTACTTTTCACCTTTCTTAATCAACCGTAACCGACTGTCGGCAAGAGCGCCTGCGAGGCGCTACGCTGTCGATGGGAGACTATCGATTCCTGTCATGCCTGCATGCTAGCTTGTCGATGTTTGTCGAACGTCCAACCGGTGCCCCCGAGGCGCAGGCACCCGGGATGCACCATTTTCGGTAGGGTTCTTCTCTTTACGGCAACACAACAAGACCCAGAAGGGAGCACGACATGAAGATGAAGACAAAATTTGTACTGTCCGGCTTGGCGGCAGGGATCGCCTTGGCTGCCTTCAGCACTAACGCCCAGGCCCAGGAACGCTGGACCATGACCACCACCTGGACGGACAACATTGCGCTGATCGAGATCGACCGTCACTGGGTGAACCTCGTCAACAAGCTCGCCGGTGACGAGCTCGAGATCGAGTTTCGCTCCGGCGGCACCCTGATGCCACCTACCGAGGTGTTCGATGCCACCGAAACCGGTAGCATCGAGGCCTCCGGCGACTGGCCAGGCTACTGGGCCGGTAGAGACTCGGCCTTCTCGCCACTGGCCACCACCACTAGCCTGTTCAACGGTGTGGACTACCTGAACTGGATCCAGCAGTGGGGCGGCTGGGATCTCTACCAGGAGATCTACGGTGACTACAACATGGTCTACCTGCCCTACGGCATCACCAACAACGAATCCGGCTTCATGGGTCGCACCCCGATCGAGAGCCTGGCCGATCTCGAGGGCAAGCGTATCCGCCTGGCCGGCCGTGACCAGGGTCGCGTGCTGGAGGAACTCGGCGGCTCCCAGGTGACCCTGGCCGGCGGCGAACTCTACCAGGCCATCGAGCGCGGTGTTGTCGATGCCGGTGAATTCTCCACTCCCGGGGTCGATTACCCCCTGGGCTTCGCTGAAGTGGTCGAGCACTGGTCCGTGCCCGGCTGGCACCAGTCCGCCAGCGTGTTCGGCGTGATGATCAACAAGGACGCTTGGGACGCCCTCTCCGAGGAGACTCAGGAGAAACTGAAGATCGCCGCTGACGCCACCATGGCCTGGTCGCTGGCCTGGTCCGAGCGCGGCTCCACCGAGGGCACCGAGCAGTTCATCGATGCCGGCGTGGAAATCCACCAGTTTTCCGACGAGGACCTCGAGCGCATTCAGGAAATGACCAACGAGGTGATCCTGCGCGGCGCCTGCGAGAACCCCCTGCACGCCAAGGTCTACCACTCCATGGTCAGCTACCTGGAGCACTACGCCACCTGGCGTGACATCTCCGTGCCCTACAACATGAGCCGCACCATGGACAACCTACCGTCACTGGAAGAGCTCGAAGCCTGCCTGTAAGCCCCCTGCTGCTGCCCCGGTGACATCACCGGGGCGGCCTTCGTTTCGACGTCGGAGACTTGCTCCATGAATGCGATTGCCAAGGCGATCGATACGCTCAACGAG
>NZ_JACEFT010000025.1 GCF_013697085.1 Billgrantia kenyensis | reverse complement strand
TATTCCGAGGTGCTCAAGAAATCAGTCGCTGGACCGGACACCCTTCAATAGTGTTGCGCTTGGGACTTGAGACCGCCAGTTCTTTTTTTATTTATAATAACGCTTGGCACGACAGTATTTGTTTATCTACAATTCAGAACTTCAGGGGGGCTTGGAAACAGCTATTCCGCTATCTTCCTTGGGTGCTGCTGTTTTCTCTGACCAATTCCTTCTCTGAAGAAGTGGTTTATAGGCTGGGAGTCATTGTGCCGCTGTATGGCAGAATTGAACCCGGATATATCATGCTGATTTCGGCGATAGCCTTTGGCGCTCCTCACCTGCGCGGCATGCCAAATGGCTTGATTGGTGCCATCATGGCAGGTTTTCTGGGGTGGCTACTTGCTAAGTCTGTTATTGAAACGCACGGCATTTTTTGGGCGTGGTTTATTCACTTCGTCCAGGATGTCGTTATCTTTTCAGCATTTGTGATGGCGGCGGCTAACAAGGCGCTCCAGCCCACGATGGACCGCGATGCGGCTCCTCTCGGCTGAGCGCTGTCGTTATACGATAAGGAGATTTCATGCCAAGACTTGAAGGAAAAACTGTTCTAATTACAGGGGCAGCAAGAGGGATCGGCCAGGCTACAGCCGAGCTTTTTGTTGAAGAAGGGGCGTCTGTTGTTATATCTGACATTAACGATGAATCTGGAAAGGAGATAGCCTCCAGGCTTGGCGATCATGCCAGCTATCAGCATCTGGATGTGTCCAGCGAATCAGACTGGGAGCGAGTTGGTGAATATATAAGCAAACAATTCGGTCGATTGGATGTGCTTGTAAACAACGCCGGGATAACTGGGTTTTTTGAATCGGAAGGGCCGCATGATCCGGAGAACTTGGATCTTGATAGTTGGCATATGGTGCATCAAACGAATTCAGATGGCGTTGCGCTTGGATGCAAATATGCTATCAGACTAATGAAAACATCGAAGTCCGCAAGCATAGTGAATATCTCATCACGATCTGGCATTGTCGGCATTCCTGGCGCAGCAGGGTATGCTGCCAGTAAAGCGGCGGTGCGAAACCATACAAAAACAGTCGCCTTGTATTGTGCGCAGCAGAAGTATCCAATACGGTGTAATTCTATTCATCCTGGTGCCATTTTGACTCCTATGTGGGATGCAATGTTGGGGGAAGGTGAATCGCGTATAAAAGCCATTGAAGCCGTAGCTGCTGATGTCCCGCTGGGAGTAATGGGTGAGTCACGAGATGTTGCATACGCTGCTCTGTATTTGGCCTCTGATGAGTCAAAGTATGTAACGGGGATTGAGTTGAATGTTGACGGTGGCATATTGGCAGGCAGTGCTGCTGCCCCGTCTCAGAGATAGCGTATAACCATGCGCTGCACCGGATAAGCCGGTGAGCGCGGCGTTAGCCACCCCCCCCTGTCGATTCCGACCAGCTCCGTTCGACATTAGGTTGTCACTCACTGCAATCACCTACAGAAGGGAGCCGACCATGAAGCACATGGCGAAGAACACCATCTGCCTTTGGTACGATGGCGCCGCTGAGGAAGCCGCACGATTTTATGCCGAGACCTTCCCCGATTCATCGCTCGACGCGGTGCACCGGGCCCCGGGGGATTTTCCCTCGGGCAAGGAGGGGAGCGTGTTGACGGTCGAGTTCACCGTGCTGGGCGTGGCGTGCCTGGGGCTTAACGGTGGGCCTGCCTTCCAGCATAGTGAGGCGTTCTCGTTTCAGGTGGCGACCAAAGACCAGGAGGAGACGGATCGCTACTGGAACGCCATCGTCGGCAACGGCGGCGAGGAGAGCCAATGCGGCTGGTGCAAGGATAGGTGGGGCATCTCCTGGCAGATTACCCCGGTAGCGCTGACGAAGGCGTTCACCAGCCCGGACCGTGCCGCTGCCAAGCGGGCGTTCGATGCCATGATGACGATGCGGAAAATCGACATTGCCGAGATCAAGGCCGCCTTTCGCGGTTGACGCGGCTGAGATGAGGATGGGCTGACCCAAAGCCGCCGACGCTTCCCAGCGTCGGCGGCTTTTGCTTTTCTATGGTCGCAACCTCACGCCTCGATCCACACCTCATCACCCTTGAAGCTCACCTGCCAGGTGCGCAGGGTGACGCTCTCGTCCTCCAGGCACTGGCCGTCTTCCAGGCGGAAGTGCTGCTTGTAGATCGGCGAGGCGACCACCGGCTGCCCCTTGATATCGCCGACGATGCCGCGGGCGATGACGTTGGCGCCGGAGAAGGGGTCGTGGTGGTCGATGGCGTAGAGTTCCTGGGCGTGACCTGGCAGGTAGAAGAGGGCTACTTGGGCCGGGCCGTCGGGAGTTTCCACCCAGGCGGCGACGCCGGAGAAGGGCACCAGGTCGGCGCGGGTACAGAGGGTCTGCCAGGTCTGGGTCATGGTCTTGGCTGCTGCGTTGGCGATTGTCATAAGAGATTCCTAGCAATGGTGTCGGGAAATCGGCGAGCGAGATGAAGCGCTAGGCGCGCGGCGGACCGAAGGCGAGACATAACGTGGGGTTAGGCGAGCCTTCGGGGTGTCGCGCAACGGCGCGATTCGCTCGCGCAGCCATTTCCGTTACGCAGGGCGGAGCTGACCGCGCTCGGTGGTATAGATGATGTCCGGATCCGGGCGCGCATCGTTGACGAAGCTGCGGAAGCGCTTGAGCTTCTCCGGATCGCTGATGGCGTTGGCCCATTCGCACTCGTAGGTGTCGACCACGGCCTGCATCTGCCGCTCCAGCTCCTCGCCGATGCCGAGGCTGTCCTCGAGGATCACTTCCTTGAGGTAGTCCAGGCCGCCTTCCAGGTTCTCGCGCCATACCGAGGTGCGCTGCAGGCGGTCGGCGGTGCGGATGTAGAACATCAGGAAGCGGTCGATGTAACGGAACAGCTCTTCGTCGCTGAGGTCGGTGGCGAACAGCTCGGCATGGCGCGGGCGCATGCCGCCGTTACCGGAGACGTAGAGGTTCCAGCCGTTCTCGGTGGCGATCACGCCAATGTCCTTGCTCTGGGCTTCGGCGCACTCGCGGGTACAGCCGGACACCCCGAACTTGATCTTGTGCGGCGCGCGCAGGCCCTTGTAGCGGTGCTCCAGCTGGATCGCCATGCCCACGCTGTCCTGCACGCCGTAGCGGCACCAGGTGCTGCCCACGCAGGATTTCACCGTGCGCAGCGACTTGCCGTAGGCGTGGCCGGTCTCGAAGCCGGCTTCGATCAGCTCGCCCCAGATGGCCGGCAGGTCCTCCAGGCGGGCGCCGAACAGGTCGATACGCTGGCCGCCGGTCACTTTGGTGTAGAGGTTGTACTTCTGCGCCACCTGGCCCAGCACCACCAACTTGTCGGGGGTGATCTCGCCGCCCGGCACGCGAGGAACGACGGAGTAGGTGCCGTTCTTCTGCATGTTGGCCATGAAGGTGTCGTTGGTGTCCTGCAGCGGGATGTGGGCCGCATCGGTGATCGGCTCGTTGAAGCAGGAGGCGAGGATCGAGGCCACCGCCGGCTTGCAGATGTCGCAGCCGAGGCCGTGGCCGACCTTGGAGCCGTGCTTCTCCATCAGCTCGCTGAAGGTCTTGATGCCTTCCACCCGCACGATGTCGTAGAGCTCCTGGCGGGTGTAGTGGAAGTGCTCGCAGATCGACTTGTCGACCTCCACGCCGCGGCTTTCGAGTTCGTGATCCACCAGGGTCTTGAGCAGGGCGGCACAGCCGCCGCAGCCGGTGCTGGCCTTGGTGTCGCCCTTCACCGCGCCCAGATCCACGGCGCCGGCGTCGATGGTGGCGCAGACGTCACCCTTGGTGACGTTGTGGCAGGAGCAGATCATGGCGGTGTCGGGCAGGGCGTCCGGCCCCAGCGCGGGGGCGGCGTCGCTGCCGGCAGGCAGGATCAGCGAGGCCGGGTCCTCGGGCAGCTCGATGCGGTTGGCGTAGTACTGCAGCAGGGTGTCGTAGTAGCTGTTGTCGCCCACCAGCATGGCGCCGACCAGGCGCTTGCCGTCGCTGGAGACCACCAGCTTGCGGTACTGCTGCTTGAGCGGGTCGAGGAAGCGGAACTGGCGTGCGCCGGGGGTACGGTCGCCGTGGGCATCGCCGATGGAGCCCACGTCGACGCCCATCAGCTTGAGCTTGGTGCTCATGTCGGCGCCCTTGAAGGGTTCATCGCCCTCGAGCAGCGTGGCGGCGGCAGCCTTGGCCATCTGGTAGCCGGGGGCCACCAGGCCGAAGATGCTGTTGTTCCACAGTGCGACTTCGCCGACGGCGAGGATGGCCGGGTCGCTGGTCAGGCAGCTGTCATCGATCACCACGCCGCCGCGCTCGCCGATCTCCAGGCCGCAGTCGCGGGCCAGCTCGTCGCGGGGGCGAATGCCGGCGGAGAAGACGATGAGGTCGGTTTCCAGCACCTTGTCGTCCTGGAACACCATGCGGTGGCGGCTGCGTTCGCCGTCGACGATCTCCTGGGTGGCGCGGCCGGTGAGCACCTGCACGCCCAGCGACTCGATCTTCTCGCGCAGCAGTTCGCCGCCTTCGCTGTCCACCTGCATCGGCATCAGCCGCGGGGCGAACTCCACCACGGCGGTGTCGAGGTCGAGCCCGCGCAGGGCGTTGGCGGCTTCCAGGCCCAGCAGGCCGCCGCCCACCACCACGCCGGTGGCGGCGCTTTCGGCGGCCGCACGGATGGCGTCGAGATCCTCCAGGGTGCGGTAGACCAGGCAGCCTTCACGGTCGTTGCCGGGAATCGGCGGCACGAAGGGGGTGGAGCCGGTGGCCAGCACCAGGCGATCGTAGGGGTGGCGCTCCTGGTCGGTGATCACCTCGCCAGCGTCGCGGTCGATGGCGGTCACCGCCTCATGCAGACGCAGCTCGATGCCGTGCTCGGCGTAGTAGTCGGCGGTGGAGAGAGCGAGCGAGTCGGCGTCGCGGCCGCTGAAGTACTCGGAGAGGTGCACGCGGTCGTAGGCCAGGTGACGCTCCTCGCCGAACACGGTGATGGCATAGCGCTCGGTGGCGCCGCGCTCGACCAGCTGTTCGACCAGATGGTGGCCGACCATGCCGTTGCCGATGACGATCAGTTGCGGTTTGACGGGCGTGTTCATGCGGCCTCCTTCGCGGGGTGTTGCGGTGATTCGTTCGATGCGTCGTCGAGCAGGGCCTGGGCGTCGGCGGCGCCGAGCAGCAGGGCGGCGCGACAGGCGCTGAGGTCGCGCTCGGCCAGGGCCTGCTCGAAGTACCAGGGGCCGGAGGCGGTGTCGCCGTAGAGCACGGCGCCTTCCAGGCGGCCGTCGCGCAGCAGCAGGCGGCGGTAGTCGCCCTGCTGGGGATCGCGATAGCTGAGCACCTCGTGGCCGGGTTCGGGGTCGGTGGGGCCGAAGGCGTAGAGCGAAACGCCGCTGACCTTGAGCTTGGTGGCGGTGGGCTGCTCGACGTAGCCGTCCACCGTCTCGCCGGAGAGGTGGGCGGCGAGCACCTCGACCTGGCGCCAGATGGGTTCCACCAGGCCGAAGGTGTGGCCTTCGAACTCGCAGCATTCGCCCAGGGCGTGAATGGCCGGGTCGCTGGTGGTGAGCCACTGGTCGACCACGATGCCGCGGTTGACCTCGAGCCCGGCCACCCGGCCAAGCTCGGCCTGAGGCACGATGCCGATGGCCACCACCACGCAGTCGGCGGCCAGGCGGGTGCCGTCGGCCAGCAGGGCGGCGCATACCTGGCCCTCGGCGTCGGCTTCCAGGCGTTCGAGCTGGGCGTCGGTGTGAATGTCGAGCCCGCGGCCGCGCAGCTCGCTTTCCAGCAGCCGGGCGGCGGTGAGGTCGAGCTGGCGGTTCATCAGGCGGTCGTCGCGCTGCAGCAGGCTGACCTGCATGCCGCGCTTGTCCTGCCCTCGTTTACGCAAACCCTCCGCGGCTTCCAGGCCGAGCAGGCCGCCGCCGATCACCACGGCGTTGCTGCCGGTTTCGGCGGCGCGTGCCAGGGCATCGGCATCGTGCAGGTCGCGGAACACCTGCACGCCGGGCAGTTCGAGCTCCGGCACCGGCGGACGGGCCGGGGTGGAGCCGGTGGCCAGTACCAGGCGGTCGTAGTCGAGCTCGCGACCGGCATCGGTGGTCAGGCGCCGTGCGCTGCGGTCGATGGACTCCACCTGCTCGCCCAGTACCAGCTCGATGCCCTGTTCGGCGTACCACTCGGCGCAGCGCAGTGCCAGGGCATCGTGCTGCAGCTCCCCGGCCAGCAGCGGCGAAAGCAGGATGCGGTTGTAGGCTGGGGCCGTTTCGGCACCGATCACGGTGATCCTGGCGGGCCGCTCGGGCCGGGCGAGGAGCGCCTCGACCAGGCGGTGGCCGGCCATGCCGTTGCCGACGATGACCAGGTGTTCGCTGGAGGTTGCTGCAGGATGTCGCTGACGCATGGCTGACACCTCTTTCCAATGCATGGCTCACAAACGCAACGGCGCCTCGGCACTCCCTTTTCGATTGGAAGATCGAATCGGGGAGCGCAGAGACGCCGTTGTCAGTTGCGGTATCGGGCGACCCGCTTTGGCCGCCGTTTATCTAATGGTTTTCAATATTCCGGCCAGGGTATCGGCCGTTCTGAATTTGTTGCTTTATTTCAATCGCTTGATTTCCCCTTGTCAGGACCGGCATGGCGCCATTGCCTTGCCGGTCCTGCACTTCAGTGGTGCGTTGCGGCATCGAAATGCACAGGGTTGTAGCAAGTGGCCAGCAGGGCGGGGTCGAAGCGTCTTTCCTGCTTTTCCAACTGCCGCACGATGGGCTCGGCAAAGTGCAGCACGGCCTGCGGGGTGGGCCGCAGCATGCCCTTGCCGTACAGGCGTTGATGGATCGGTGCATCATCGATGTCGAGGGTGCGCAGGTGGTTCACCGAGCGATCGAGGTAGGGCGGCAGGGCCAGCCACTCCAGCGCCTGGCGGCGATTGTCCGGTGAGGCGGCCAGCCACTCGCTGGCTGCTACCAGGGCGCGTACCAGGCCCGACAGGGTGGCGGGGTATTGCTCGGCCCAGGAGCGGGTCACGCCAAGTACCTTCTCCGGATGCTCGGGCCACAGCTGGGCACCGGTGGCCACCAGGCGTCCGGCGCCGCAGTGGCGAGCCAGGGTGCCCCAGGGCTCGCCGGCGCAGAAACCGTCGATCTGGCCACTGCGCAGCGCTTCCACCATGCGCGGTGGGGGCAGCGCTACCAGTTCCACTTGCCGCTCGGGGTCGATGTCGCCGAGGGTGAGCCATTCGCGCAGCTGGTAGTGCTGGCAGGAGTAGGGGTAGACCATGGCCAGGCGAGGTCGCTTGCCTCGACCCGCCTCCCGCAGCCAGTTGCCCAGCGCCAGGGCGCTGGTGCCCGGGTCGTCGTCAAGTTTCGCGCCGCTCGCTTCGCTCAACTCCGTCGAGAGCGTCACGGTATTGCCGTTGCGCGAGAGCAGCATCGGTGCCAGCGTCTCGCAGGGGGCGCGGCCCAGCCCCAGGCTCATGGCCAGCGGCATGGGGGCGAGCATCTGGGCGCCGTCGAGCAGCCCGGCGGCGACCTTGTCGCGCACGGTGGCCCAGGCGTTCTCGCGGGATAGCGTGACGTCGAGTCCCTGGGCGGCGAAGCAGCCCCGTTCACGGGCAACGATCAGCAGCGTCGCGTCGAGCAGCGGGACGAAGCCGAGGGCGATGCGTTTCAGTTCGGGCGAGGTGGCGTGATGTTGCGGGTGGCTCATGAGCGGGATCCCCGTTTGTCGGCGGATCGCCCCTGGGGCGATGTCGGATTCAGGCGTTCGAGAATGTCGATGACGCTGTCGGCGACCTCGGCGATGCGCTGGCCGCGGTCCATGGCGAGCTTGCGCAGCATGCGGTAGGCCTGCTCCTCGTCGCAGTTCTGGTGCTTCATCAACAGCCCCTTGGCGCGCTCGATATGCTTGCGTTCGGCCAGCTGGTTGCGCGCCTTGTCCAGCTCCTGACGCATGCTGTGGAAGGCGTCGAAGCGGGCGATGGCCACCTCGACGATGGCTTTGACACGCTCGGGTACCAGACCGTCGACCACATAGGCACTGACCCCGGCCTTGAGCGCGGCCTGCAGCGTGTCGGAATCGTGCTGGTCGGCGAAAAACACCACCGGCCGCGGGTTCTCGCGATTGAGCAGCGCCATGCTCTCGAGGGTGTCGCGGTCGGGGCTCTCCATGTCGATGATCACCACGTCAGGTTGGTGGCGCTCGACCATCTGGTTGAGGCTGGCCGGGCTCGACAGGCGGCAGATGACCCGGTGCCCCTCGGTCATCAGCGCCTCCTCGACCATGGCGGCACGCACTACTTCGTCGTCGACCAGTAAAATGTTCAAGGGGGATGGCATTGCGTCGTCGCTCCACTGACTCAGGCACCTATTGCTCTTAAGCAAGAAGCATTCCAGATGCTCTTGAGCCGCGGTTCCGGTGGCCTGCATCGGGTATCTCGCATGACGGGGAACTGGGGCTATCGCTGCCGTGCTGATGTTTCGGCACCAGCCTGGTGCATGTCTGGCCGTCAGTGCGGGGTCATGGTGCGTTGCCGCATGACGAGGGCGACCTGGAGCCGCAGTGCCCGGCCGGGCAAGGCATGACATCTCCCTGAGTGGCTCGGGGAATTGCTGGCATGGCACGCTTTCTGCTTGATCCATGTCAGTGACTATCGACAGGGGCGCGCCGTCAGCGCCCCAGCGGCAACGACGCCCGCCAACCTTCCCTCAGCAAGATCCCGGGGAAGAGTTGGCGGGCGTCGTCGTTTCGAGATCGTCGTTTCAAGAGTGCTCCAGAGGAGATCGACATGCGCGAGGCCCGAACCACCTGCCCCTACTGCGGCGTCGGCTGCGGCGTGGTGGCCAGCGTCGAGAAGAGTGAGATCGTCGACGTGCAGGGCGACCCGCAGCACCCCGCCAACTTCGGTCGCCTGTGCGTGAAGGGCTCGGCCCTGCATGAGACGCTGGGTCATGGCGGCCGTCTGACCCGGCCCATCGTCGACGGTGTGGAGAGCGACTGGGACACCGCGCTGGATGCGGTGGCCAGCCGCCTGCGAGCGGTGCGCGATGCCCTCGGCCCCGAGGCACTTGCCGCCTACCTGTCCGGACAGCTGCTCACCGAGGACTATTACGTCGCCAACAAGCTGTTCAAGGGCTTTCTTGGCACGCCGCACCTGGATACCAATTCGCGCCTGTGCATGGCCTCGGCGGTGGCGGCCCACAAGCGCGCTTTCGGCGCCGACGCGGTGCCGTGCTGCTACGAGGATCTCGAAGAGGCCGAGCTGGTGGTGCTGGTGGGCTCCAACCTGGCGTGGAACCACCCGGTGCTTTATCAGCGCCTGAAGGTAGCCAAACAGCGCAATCCGCTGCTGCGGGTGGTGGTGATCGACCCCCGGGTGACCGACACCTGCGAGCTCGCCGACCTCTACTTGGGGCTCAAGCCGGGCAGCGATGCCCGCCTGTTCACCGGCCTGCTGGCGTGGATGGCCGCACGCAACAAGCTCGACCGGGTGTATCTGGAGGCGCATACCCAGGGCTTCGAGGAGGCACTGGCCGCAGCCCAGGAGCAGGATGCCGGGGTGGAGGCGATTGCCGCCGACTGCGACCTGGATGCGGAGCGCCTGGAAACCTTCTTCTACTGGTTTGCCAGCCACCTGCACGTGGTCACGCTGTTCTCCCAGGGCGTGAACCAGTCCACCAGCGGCACCGACAAGGGCAACGCCATCATCAACTGCCACCTGGCCGGCGGCAAGATCGGCCTGCCGGGGGCGGGACCGTTCTCGATCACCGGCCAGCCCAACGCCATGGGCGGGCGCGAGGTGGGCGGGCTGGCCAACCAGCTGGCCGCGCACATGGATTACGATACCCCCGGCGCGCGGGATCGGGTGACGCGCTTCTGGGCCACCGAGCGGCTGGTGCCGTGCCTGCCCGAGGGGCCGGGGCACAAGGCGGTGGCGCTGTTCGAGGCAATCGAGCGCGGCGAGGTGCAGGCGCTGTGGATCATGGCCACCAATCCGGCGGTGAGTCTGCCGCGCACCGACCGGGTGCGCGCGGCGCTGGCGAAATGCCCGCTGGTGATCGTCTCCGACTGCATGGCCAACGCCGACCTGCTGGCCTATGCCGACATCGTGCTGCCGGCCTCGAGCTGGTCGGAGAAGGACGGCACGGTGACCAACTCCGAGCGGCGTATCTCGCGCCAGCGCGGCATCCTGCCGCCACCGGGCGAGGCCCGTCACGACTGGTGGGCGCTGTGTGAGGTGGCCAAGCGGCTGGGCTTCGGCGAGGCCTTCGGTTACACCCACCCCAGCGAGATCTTCGACGAGCACGCCCGGCTTTCGGGCTTCGAGAACGGCGAGGGGCCGGATGAGTGGCGCCGGCTATTCGATATTTCCGGCCTGGCCGGGCTCGACCGCGCCGCCTACGATGCCCTCGAGCCGATCCAGTGGCCGGTCAATGCCGCTGCCCCCCGCGGCACCGCGCGGCTCTTCATCGACGGCCGTTTCGCTACCCCCGACGGGCTGGCGCGCATGGTAGCGGTGCGTTCGCGCCCGCCCGCCCAGGCGTTGGATGCAGCGCGTCCGCTGCGGCTCAATACCGGACGTGTTCGCGACCAGTGGCACACCATGACCCGTACCGCCCGCTCGCCGCGGCTGATGAACCACCGCGCCGAGCCGTTCATCGAGATCGCCCCGGAAGATGCCGCGGCGCTGGGCGTGGAGGAACAGGGCCTGGCCTGCCTGCAGGGCGCCGGCGGCCGCTATGTCGGCCGCGTGCGGGTGTCGCGCGGGCAGCGCCGCGGTGAGGTGTTCGTGCCGATGCACTGGAACGGCTACTTCAGCGGCTCGGCCTTATCCGGGGCGCTGATCGATGCTCATGTCGACCCGGTTTCCGGCCAGCCGGAATCCAAGCATGGTGCAGTGGCGCTGGATCCTCTGCCGGTGGAGTGGGAGGCCACCCTGCTGGTGGCGGACGACCTGGGCGTGGCGGAATCGCGCTGGTGCGACCGTAGCCGGTACTGGGCGCGGATTCCGCTGGGCGCCGCTCAGCGCTGGCAGCTGGCCGGCGGTGAGCCGACCAGCGCCCGAGGCGAGATGGCCCAGGGTGAGATGGAAAGCGCCTCGCCGGAGTGGCTGAGCTGGCTGGAGGCAACCCTGCCGCTGGCGCCCACTGTGTGGTGCACCGACCCGGCCACAGGGCGCCTGCGCGCCGCGGGCGTCGACGAGGCCGGGCGCCTGCGCTGGTGGTTCATGTCGGGGCCGCCCCGGGAGCTGCCCAACCTGGCCTGGCTCGACGAGCGTTTCGGCGAGGCGACCAGCGGCGAGAGCCTGGCCGCTGAGCAGCGTCGGCGGCTGCTGGCCGGCTGCGATGACGGCGCCGCCAATCAGGGGCCGGTGGTGTGCAGCTGCCATCAGGTGGGTCAACGCGCTATCCTAGGAGCCATACGCGAAGGCGACGACAGCGTCGAGGCGCTGGGCGCCCGGTTGGCCTGTGGCACCCAGTGCGGAAGCTGCATTCCCGAGCTGAAATCGCTGATCGAAGAGGAGAAGGCCCATGCGCGCGCTGAGCCAACTGAAGTCACTGCTGTCGCTTGAGGCCTGGCACAAGGTACGGCTGCCGAAGAGGCTGGGGCAGGCGGCACTGTCGCGCCTGCACGGCCTTGGTCATATCGTGCGCTCGCCGTTCGGCGGCTCGCGCAGCACGCCAGCGCCTACCGTTACCCTGGATGGCGACTGCCGTGCCGGCCGAGTCTATCTGGTGGGGGCGGGCAGCGGCGACGTCGAGCTGCTCACGCTCAAGGCCGCGCGCCTGCTGCAGCAGGCCGATGCGGTGGTCTACGACCGCCTGGTGGGCGACGACGTGCTGGCGCTGATTCCTGCCGGGCATGAGCGCTACTACGTGGGCAAGGAGCGCGGCCACCATAGCGTGCCCCAGGCCGAGATCGGCGCGCTGCTGGTGAAGCTGGCCCAGCAAGGCAAATCCGTGGTGCGTCTGAAGGGCGGTGACCCCGGCGTGTTCGGGCGCATGGGCGAGGAGCTTGCCGCCCTGGCCGAAGCCGCGGTCGAGGCCGAGATCGTGCCCGGCATCACTGCTGCCTCCGCGGCAGCGGCGGGCATGGGCATTCCGCTGACCGACCGCGCTCATGCCCAGCAGCTGCGCTTCATCACCGCGCAGCTGTGCCGCAAGGACGGCGAACCCGACTGGGCCACCCTGGCGCGCCAGGACGAGACGCTGATCTTCTACATGGGACTGACCAAGGTCGAGGCGATCTGCACCGGGCTGCGCCGCAACGGGCTGCCCGATGACTGGCCGATCATGCTGGTGGCCAACGCCAGCCTCCCCGAACAGGCCGCGCTGGTGGGCACCCTGGCCGATATGCCCGCCAAACTGGCCGCCTCGCCGCTGCCTTCGCCCTGCCTGATCGTGGTCGGCAGCGTGGTGCGGATGACAGAGGCGACCCCCGCCGAAGCAAGGGCGCTGGCAGCACCGCCGACACCTCAACGCTCGTAGCTCAAGAATATGCTGGTAGCTTCCGCAGACTAGGGAAGCGCTGCACGCCGAAGAGGACTAGGCTGACTCTTGACGCCAGTCGGGCTGGATGCCCACTCTCACGGCAAGGAGCTGCCATGCAAGATATCGAGCGGAATGAGAGTGCGCTCTCGCGTTTCACCCGCCGCACGCTGATCGTCATCGGGCTAGTCAGCCTGGTAGGGATACTGCTGTTCTTCGCCAGCCAGTTGATCGATGTATTGCTGCTGGTGTTTGCCAGCATGCTGGTCGCGGTGGCCATCGACGGTGCCGTCAGGCTATGCCAGCGCTACCTGCCGCTCAGCCGCCCTTGGGCGCTAGCGTTGTCACTGCTGCTGATCTGCCTGATCCTGGCCGGCTTGTGGATGCTGATAGGCCCACCCCTCGCCGAGCAGCTTCCGCAGCTGTTCGCCGATCTGCCCGAGGCCTTCCAGCAGTTCCTGGGCAATTTTCGCGAGCTGCCCGGGATCGAGGCGGCGCTGGGGGAGGTGGAAGAGCCGGCCCAGCTGATCGGCGCGCCGGTCATCGATTATTTCACCGACCTCTTCGCCACCACCTTTGGTGCCATCGCCAGCTTCTTTCTGATCCTGTTGATCGGCTTCTACCTGGTGCTCAGCCCGGCGAAGTACATCGCCAACATGCTGCTGCTGTGCCCGCCCGCGAAACGCGACCGGCTGGCCCAGGTGCTGTGCATGCAGGGCAGGGCGCTGCGGCTGTGGCTGCTGAGCCGGCTCGTGTCGATGATTTTCGTGGGCGTGTCGGTGGCGCTGGGGCTGGTTCTGCTGGGGGTGCCCATGGCCGGTGCCCTGGGGTTGATCGCCGGGCTTTTTACCTTCATTCCCTACCTGGGCCCGATCATCGGCGCCATTCCGACGATCCTGATCGCCTTTCTCGAATCTCCCCAGCTGGCACTGTATGCCCTGGTACTCTACCTCGTGGTCGAAACCCTGGAGTCGAACCTGGTGATGCCGCTGGCCGCCAAGGGCCTGGTGCGCCTGCCGCCTGCCTACACCGTCATCGTGCAGTTGGCCGGGGCGGCCGTCGCCGGGGTGGCCGGCGTGATTCTCTCGACGCCCCTT
This sequence comes from Billgrantia kenyensis, assembly GCF_013697085.1. Taxonomy (GTDB): domain Bacteria; phylum Pseudomonadota; class Gammaproteobacteria; order Pseudomonadales; family Halomonadaceae; genus Halomonas; species Halomonas kenyensis. The sequence continues at coordinate 44,736 of NZ_JACEFT010000025.1, read as the reverse complement.
GCGGTGGTGGCCGTGGTGACGCTCCAGGCGCTCTACATCAATGACGTACTGGGAGACGACATCGAGGTGCTGGGAGGGCGCCAGGACTCATAGCTGGCCCTGTGTGGCCCGAGGCAATGTGTGGTCAGGGACGATACACCAGTATCGTGAAGCTGCGCCCTTCGAGTTCCTCGAAGTTCATGAGCTTGGCCAGCAGGTGCTGGTCAAGCCGCTTGCCTTCATGCAACAGCAGCATGCCGCTGGCGGAGTGAATGTCCTGGGCCAGGATCATGCCGGGTTTCACCTGCCTGGTTTCCAGCGAAACGACGGCCTTGCCACCGGTGTGCAGGTCCGGTGTTTTTTCCACACACAGTTTGACGAAGTCGTGGCACAGCTCGGGATCGTAGATGCGTCCTGCGAACTTGCGAAGCAGCGCCAATGCTTGCGGGCGTGGCACCTCGCGCGGCAGCACCATGCCACGCTGCAGCTCGATGAAGTCCACGGCCAGCCCGAGCAAGCGTGAGCCATAAGGAATGTCAGTACCCGCAAGGCGATCTGGGAATCCGTTACCGTTCCAGCGCTCACGGTGATGACGAACTAGCTTTGCCACTCGCTTCAGTGGATCCAGTGCCACCAGTTGGCTCTCGCCGCTGACCGGGTAATGCTGGTAGGCAGTCCGCTCGTGGCCCGACAATTGCTCGGACGGGGTCAAAAGCAAATGGTCGTCCCAGGTGAGCTTGCCCATGTTGTAGACCGAAGCCGCCAGCTGCAGGTCCTGCTGCAATGTCGTGTCCAGGCCGTACATCTCACCGAAGGCAGTCACCAGGGCATAGACCTGATCGTTGGTCTGCAGGTGGCGTGGCAGCCGCTGGTGGAGCAGGTGGGCAACCATGCGTGCGGCCATCACATGGAAGTGGAGCAGCTCATCGTAGGCCGTTTCCAGCATGTCAGAGGTCTGCTTCAACTCTTGTTCGCACGCCTCGATACGCTGTTCCTGCGTGGCGTTCAGCGCTTGCAGGTTCTGGTTCTGTTGCTGGAGAGAGGTCTCTCGCTGGAGCCTCTCGTGCTGGGCACCGAGCTGCTCCAGCGATTGCTGAAGCAGCTGACGCAGCCTCTCCTGGTCCCAAGGCTTGGCGAGACAGCCGTAGACATGCGTTTCGTTGATGGCGGGGAGGGCACCCTCAAGGCCTGCGGATTCATCGCAGATGAGCAGGCGCAAGCAGTCCGGCCAGCCTTCCTGGGCGCGCCTCAGCAGCTCCAGGCCATCCATGTCGGGCAGGCGCGCAGCGCATAGCAGCATGTCGACGGGTTCGCGCTGCAGCGTTGCCAGTGCGTCCTGGCCACTGTCAGCAGTGAGAATTCGACAGCCTTCCTCGTCCAGCAGGTCGGAGAGCGATGCCTGTGTTTCGGGGTCGGTGTCGGCCAGCAGCAGGGTTGCCGGCTCGGGGGCTAGCTGAGCTGGCGCCTGGTCCGGTTGCTGCTGGGCGTCATGGGTCGCCTCGCTTGCCATGCAGCTTCCTCCCTTTGCCGGTGAAGCAGTGAGCCAAGGTTGACTTATCTGACTTATCGGCAGCCTTGGAGGAAGCTTGAGGGCAGCGGCAACTCAGTTCGGCAGGTGCGCCAGTATGGTATCCACGCTGCTCTTGTCCACCACACCGCGCTCGGTGTCGACGCCGACGTAGCTCACCACGCCATCCTCGGCAATCAGTGCGAAGCGCAGGGAGCGAATACCCATGCAGGCACCGCTGGCGTCCTTCTCCATGCCCAGGGCGCGGGTCAGCTCGGCGTTGCCGTCAGCCAGCATGAGGATGTCTCCCGCATTCTGGTCCTGCTGCCAGGCGCGCATCACGAAGGCGTCGTTGACCGCCATGCAGGCCAGGGTGTCGGCCTTCTCCAGCACCTTGTCGGCCTGGGCCACGAAGCCGGGCATGTGGGTGTTAGAGCAGCCGGGAGTGAAGGCCCCCGGTACCCCGAACAGGACAACGCGCTTGCCGGCGAACAGTTCGCCGGTGGAAATGTCCTCGGAGCCGTCGGAACCGAAGGTCTTGAGGGTGACGTTGGGGATCTTGTCGCCTACAGAGATTGGCATTCGCCGCTCCTTGGATGGAATTGCAATGGGCTCGGTATCGTCAGGCAGGGCTCTGACCCGGCGGGTGGCAGAGGCTTCAACTGCCCTGGTAGGCGTCGAAGACTTCCTGCCCCGTCATGTTGTGAGTCTCGTTGGCGAAGCGATAGTACTCCGGCTTCTGGTCGATGAAGATCTGGCTATCGAAGGTCCAGGCTTCTCCGCCGTCGACCAGGCCGACCGGGATGGCATAGTGATCGCCGGTTTTCAGCCGGTAGAAGAGATGGGTGCCGCAGCGCTTGCAGAAGCCTCGTTCGGCCCAGTCCGACGAGGCAAAGACCGTGATGTTCTCTTCGCCTTCGATCTCCACGTCGTTGACCGACTCCAGCGCCAGCAGCGGCCCACCGCCCCAGGTGCGGCACATGCTGCAATGGCAGGCACCGACGTTCTGCTTGTTGACCGCCACGGCGACATTGACGGCGCCGCACAGGCAGCTGCCGCGCGCGTTCATTCCATCCATCATCTGGTTACTCCTGCTGCGTTGAGACGAAAGAAACTCTCGGTGTGAGCAGTGTAGCCATACCGGCGCCAGGACACTCGCTTTTCACGTTGGCTGCTGGGAGCCCCGATGCCGATGTGAGTCGCAAGGCAGGGAACTCTGCTACGGTGTAGCTACTTGGAAAGGATGCCGGGAGACAAGAGAGTGCAGCGACGCACGAAGCTCAAGTGGGTAGGGGTCACGGCACTTTCGATTGCGATCCTGTTCGTTATTGGCAGCGTCATACTGTCCAACCTCACCCCCAAGCCCAAGCGCCTGGTCGAGCCGGTCGTGGTCGATTACGGCCTCGACGATCCGCGCTTCGCCCGCTCGCTGGGGGGAACGCTGCCGCATCCCATCGTCGAGGGCAATCAGATCGAGCATATCGAGGGTGGCGAGGCGATCTACGCGGCCAAGCTCGAGGCCATCGAAGAGGCCGAGCACAGCATCACCTTCGAAATCTTCGAATTCTTCGGCGACACGGCGGCGGCCGCCTTTGCCGATGCCCTGGCCGAAGCGGCCCAGCGCGGCGTCAGGGTGCATGCGCTGCTCGACTACGTGGGCAGCATGCCCGCCGAAGAGGAGCATCTGGAGCGCATGGAGGAGGCCGGGGTGGAGGTGATTCGCTGGCGCGAGCCGGCCTGGTACCAGCTGCCGCGCTTCAATCACCGCACCCACCGCAAGCTGATGGTGGTCGACGGCGCGATCGGCTTCACCGGCGGTGCCAACGTGACCGACAGCTGGCTGCCGGACGACGACGAGCCGGGCTATCGCGACCATCACTTTCGCTTCACCGGCCCGGTGGTGGGCAACATGCAGGGCGCCTTCGTCGAGGTCTGGCTCGAGGCGAGCGGCGAGCTGCTGCACGGCGATGCCTACTTTCCCGAACTCGAGCCCCGGGGCGAGCTGCCGATGCAGATGGTCAGCAGCAAGCCCCGCGAAGGCATGCACCGCATTCGCATGATGTTCAAGTACGCCATTGCCGCCGCCTGGGAGCGCATCACCATCTCCTCGGCGTACTTCTATCCCGACCCCAGCTTTCTCGAGGCCTTGATCGAAGCTGCCGAGCGAGGCGTCGAGGTGCGCATCCTGGTCCCGGGCGACAGCATCGACTACGGCTTCGTTCGCCACGCCTCGGTCAACCGCTGGCGCCCCATGCTGGAAGCCGGCGTGGAAATCTACGAATACCAGCCTGCCATGTACCACGCCAAGCTCATCACCATCGACGACCGCTGGGCCAGCGTGGGTTCAACCAACATCGACAACCGTTCGTTTCGCATCAACAAGGAGGGCAACGTCAACGTCTACGACGAGGCGTTCGCCCGCTACGTGCGCGGCCTGGTCGAGGAGGATCTGGACGACGCCATTCTCTACACCGTCGAGCGCTGGGAAGAGCGGCCCTGGCACAAGCGCCTGGCCGGCTGGGTGAGCAGCATCGCCGGCGCGCACTACTGAGTATCGGAAGCGTTCGACTTCGGGGCGTGGCGTTCGGCCTGGTCGGGTGCTTCCGTGGCGAAGGCGGGAAGGTGGAAGTCCGCTGCCGCCTTGGCCTCGTCCATGCCGATGCGACCTGGCGGGACGACGCTGCCACCGGCCAGCACGTCGAGTACCGTCTTGACCCCACGGGAGAGCGACAGCAGGTGGTAGCCCCCCTCCAGCACGAATGCCAGGCGCCCCTGGCAGTGGCGGCGGGCCACCTGCTGCAGGATGCCGGTCATGGCGGCAAACCCTTCGAAGGAGACGTTCATGGCCAGGTCGAAGGGGTGCGGGTCAAACCCTGCCGAGACCAGCAGCAACTCCGGCTCGAACCAGTCGGCAGCCGGCACCAGGATGTCATTGAAGACCTTGAGGTAGGCCTGATCGCCGGCGCTGGCCGGTAGCGGCACGTTGACCGTGGTGCCTTCCCCTAGTCCGGCGCCGATCTCTTCCAGCCGCCCCGAGCCGGGATAGAAGGGCGATGCCCGGTGTATGTCGAAGAACAGCACGCCGGGGTCGGCATAGAAAATATTCTGGGTGCCGTTGCCGTGGTGGACGTCCCAATCCACGATCATGACCCGCTGGCAGCCCCACTCGGCCTGGGCGTGGGCTGCGGCCACCGCCACGTTGTTGAACAGGCAGAAACCCCGTGCCCGGGCCGGCTCGGCATGATGACCGGGGGGCCGGACCAGGGCGAAGGCGCTCTCGCTGCGGCCGCCGAGCACGGCCTCGACTGCGGCGACCGCGGTGCCGGCGGCCACTTCGGCGGCCTCGATGCTGCCGGGCGATACCGCCGTGGTGTCGACGTCGAGCCAGACATTCTGGCCGCACAGTTCGAAGATGTGGCTGAGATAGGAGCTGGTATGAACGCGTCCCAGCTGCTCCCGGGTGGCGGCCATGCCGCCCTCGAGGGAGAGGCCGGCTACCGGCTCGAGCTCCAGGAGGTGGCGAATGGCCGTCAGTCGGCCGGCATGCTCGGGATATTTCCAGGGCACGTTCAAGCTGGACAGCAGCTGTCGAACTCGGCGATCCATGCGGCCGGGCAGGAAGGAGGCTTCGCCATCCGGCTGGTGGGAGAGGACGCGCTCGTCATAAAAGGCGATGACGCTGTTGGGCTCGGCCACGTGCAGCTCCATGCGGGGCAGCTGTCGATAACCCTCTCAGCATAGCCCCTTTGCCGACGCTAGCTGGCGCAATCCGGGCTTGCTTCCTGGATCAGCGTGCGCAGCGCCGAGGCGGCGGCCGACAGCGGGTGGCGGTGGCGCATGACGATGCCCAGCGGCCTTTCCACGTCCGGTGCCGTCAACGGTCGGTACTCGATGCCTTGGGTGGATATCTGACGAAAGCTGAGCCGTGGCAGCACGCTGATGCCGAGCCCGGCGGCGACCATGCGCCCCACGGTGGCGATCTGGCTGGCATCGCAGAGGATCTCGAGCGGCTCGCCCACCTCGGCCATGATGCGGTCGATCTCCTGGCGCGAGCTGGAGAGTCGGTTGATGCCGATGAACGGATGGCCGGCCAGCTGCCGCCAGGCCACGCTCTCGTGTTCCAGCAGCGGGTGACCGTGGGGACAGACTGCCACGTAGCGATCCATCAGCACCGGCTCGAAGGCCAGCTCCTCGGTGTCGTGGGGCGCCACGGAAAGGCCCAGGTCGGCGCGCCCCTCACGCACCATCTGACTGACCTGCTCGGCCAGCACGTCGTGCAGGCTCAGGTTGATGCGCGGGTAGCGGGCGTGGAAGGCGGCAATGATGCCCGGCAGCAGGCCCGCCGCCAGGGTGGGCAGGGCGGCCACGGTGACCTTGCCGCGCTGCTTGGAGAAGCGTTCCTCGAGATCTTCGAAGGCCTCCGACCAGTCATTGAGCAGACGCACCGCCACCGGCAGGAAGGCCTCGCCCTCCGGGGTCAGGCTCAACTGGCGCGTGGTGCGCGAGAACAGCGCGCCGCCCACCGCCTCCTCCAGCTTGCGCAGGGCGATGGAGATCGCCGGCTGGGAGAGGTGAATGCGTTCGCTGGCTTCGGCCAGGCTGCTCGATTGGGCCACGGCGACGAAGGCGCGCAGCTGCTTGATGCTGGGTTTCATTTAGAAAGTAAAACACAATTTAAAAACAATTCAATATACAAAATAGTCAAGCCCTTCCAAGCTGCGCCATGAGGTACCCAATCGCGTCACGACAAAAACAAGCCCGCTAGCCGGGCCAAGGAGCCACTCATGAAGCCAACGCTGAAGACCCTGCTGGCCGCCGCTGCCAGCGCCACCTTTCTTACCACCGGCATGGCGCAAGCCAATGAGCGCCTGCTGATCGGCTCGACCTCCAGCTCGTCGAGCCACTACGGCTACTTCGTCGCCGTCAACCAGATCATCAACAGCCAGGTCGAGGGCGTGAGCGCCTCGGTGGCGGAAACCGGCGCCACCGTCGACAACCTGCGCCGCCTGAGCCGCAACCAGATCGACATGGGCCTGGTCACCACCAATACCGGCTATCACGCCTATGCCGGCCAGGAGGACTTCGACGGTCGCCCGGTCGACAGCCGACTGCTGTGGGTTTACACCGTCGCCCCGCAGAACGTGGTGATGCGCCAGGATGCCGACGTTTCCACCCTCGAGGATCTCGAAGGCGTGCGATTCAATCCGGGCATTACCGGCTCGGCCACCGAGAAGACCACCGAGGCGGTGATGCGCACCCTGGGCATCTCGCCCAACTACGTACGCGGCTCGACCACCGACATCGTCGATGCGATGAAGGATGGCCGGGTGATGGGCTCGGCCAAGTCCGGGGTCGGCAACCGCCTCGACGGTTCGAGCATGGACGTCGCCACCTTCACTCCGATCAGCGTGATCTCGCTCACCGACGAGCAGGCCGACATGCTGCGCGAGGAGATGCCCGACGTGGCCATCGTCGACGTGCCCGAGGGCGCCGGCGAGGGCATTGCGGCCTACACCACCTGGGCCTTCGGCGTCGCCGTTCATGCCCACCCCGATCTCGACGAAGAGACCGCCTACCAGATCGTCAAGGCGGTGATGGAGAATCCCGAGCCCCAGGCCAACGCCTTCTCGGCAGTGCGCGATGCCGATCTGGCGCAGATGACACTGGACGTTGGTACCGTGCCGCTGCATGCCGGGGCGGCCCGCTACTTCGAGGAGCAGGGTCTGGAGATTCCCGACGCGCTGCAGCCCGTCGAATAACGGCCAGGGGAGACGATTGCCATGCGCGAGAACCTGACCAAGCTGCTGGCCCTCTTGCTGGGTGGGCTGATCCTCTACACCTCGGCCACCGGTCCCTTCGAGAGCCTGATTCAGCGGAGCATCTTTCTTGCGCTGGTGATCCTGCTGGGGCTGACGCTCTTCCCGCTGGGCGCCGGCAAGCGCTGGCGCCCACTGGGGCTGGCCGTCGACCTGAGCCTGGCCGTAGGTGTGGTGCTGGCCTGCGGCTACGTGGCGATGAACCATGAACGCATCCTCGTCGAGCTGCCCTGGGCCTCGCCGCGTGACATGCTCTTCACCGCCTTGCTGGTGGTGGCGGTGCTGGAGCTGTCGCGGCGCGCCATCGGCGTGATCTTCCCGCTGCTGGTGCTGGCGGGGCTGGCCTACGCCTGGCTCGGCGCGGCGATTCCCGGGCCGCTGGGCCACCGCGGCTTCGATCTCTACTACATCACCGAGACGCTCTATCTCGGCGATCTCGGCGTGTGGGGCATGCTGGTGGGGGTGGCCGCCACCACCATCGCTGCCTTTGTGCTGTTTGGCTGCCTGCTGCTGCACACCGGCGGCGGCCAGACCTTCATGGACCTGGCACTACGCATCAGCGGCCGCTCGCCTGGCGGCGCGGCCAAGGTGGCCACCGTGGCCTCGGGGCTGTTCGGCATGGTCAGCGGCAGCGCGGTGGCCAACGTGGCCACCACCGGCAACTTCACCATCCCGATGATGAAGCGCCTCAGGTATCCGGCGCCCTTCGCTTCTGGCGTGGAGGCGGTGGCCTCCACCGGCGGCCAGATCGCCCCGCCGATCCTCGGCGCGGCGGCCTTCATCATGGCCGAGATCCTCGGCGAGAGTTACCTGCGCATCGCCCTGGCCGCGCTGCTGCCGGCGGCGCTGTTCTATCTCGGCGTGTTCCTGACCATTCATCTGGTGGCCAAGCGCCGCAATCTGCAGGTGGTACCCGACGACGAGCTGCCCACCTGGCCGGAGGTGCTGCGTCCGGAGCGGATCATCCCGATCCTGGCGGCGCTGGGCGGGCTCTTCTACGGCGTGTTTACCGGGCGCTCGATCCAGATGTCGGCCTTCTATGGCATCCTGATGACGATACTGACCTTCGTGCCCTTCGCCTTGCTGGCACGCACCCCGCTGAGCGAGATCGCCGGCAAGCTGCTCTCGGGGCTGATCGATGCCGGCAAGGGCATGGTGATCATCGGTGTGCTGCTGGCCGGCGCGCAGATGCTGGTGGCGATGATCGGCATGACCGGTATCGGCGTGACCCTGGCCAGTCTGATCGTCAACGTCGGTGGCCAGTCGCTGTTCCTGGTGGCCTTCATCGTCGGTGGCGTGTGCCTGATCCTGGGCATGGGCATCCCCACCACGGCGGCCTATGTGCTGGTGGCTTCGGTGCTGGCGCCGGCGCTGACCACCATCGGCGTCGAGCCGCTGATCGCCCACCTGTTCGTATTCTACTTCGCCACCCTGTCGGTGATCACGCCACCGGTGTGCGTGGCGGTGTTCGTCGCCGCGGGGATCGCCAATACCAACTGGCTGCCGGCGGCGGGTGAGGCGGTGCGCCTGGCGGCGGCGATCTACGTGATCCCCTTCCTGCTGTTGATCTATCCCGCCCTGGCCGGCTTCGGCAGCGCCTTCGACATCCTGCTGGCCAGCTCCCAGGGCGTGGTATTCGTGCTCGCCTTCGCCACGCTGATGTCGCGGGTTGCCGTCACCGGCAACCGGCTGCTCGACGTGGTGGGCCTGGCGCTGGTGGTGGGCCTGGCGCTCACTCCCGGCTGGATGACCACCGCCGGCGCCTTGCTGCTGCTGGTGGCGCTCTATGCCCGGCGGCGCCAGCGCCTGGCATCGGCTCCGCCCGCGGCGAAGACCCCGGGCGCACATGGCATGACGGCCAAGGAGACCCACTCATGACCTTTCTGTTGGGCAGCGGGGCCGGCTTCTCCGGTGACCGTACCGATGCCGCCATCCCCGTGGTGAAAGAGCTGATCCGCCGTGGCCAGCCCGCCGCGCTGATCTTCGAGACCCTGGGCGAGCGTACTCTCGCCGGCGCCCATCGCGCCTTGCGCGACGACCCCACGGCGGGCTTCGAGCCATTGCTGGAGGAGCTGCTCGACCCGGTGCTCGACGACTGCCTCAAGCACGGCATCGCCATTCTCGGCAACTTCGGTGCGGCCAACCCGGATGGGGCCTGTGGCGTGGTGGCCGAGCTGGCCGCCCGCAGCGAGCGAGGTGGAGCGAGGATCGGTCGGGTGCACGGCGACGACATCCGTGCACGGCTGGGCGAAGTCGACCTCGAGCGCTGGGAGGCGGAGAGCCGCGAGCTGCCCGGCGAGGAGGCGCTGATCTCGGCCAACGTCTATCTTGGCGCCGCACCCCTGGTCGAGGCGCTGGAGCTCGGCGCCGAGGTGGTGGTCAGCGGCCGGGTGGCCGATCCGGCGCTGTTTTTGGCGCCGCTGGTGCACCACTTCGGCTGGGCCTGGAACGACTGGGACCGCTTGGCCGCCGGCATGATGGCCGGTCATCTGGGCGAGTGCGGCGCGCAGGTCACGGGGGGTTATTTTGCCGACCCGGGCTGCAAGGAGGTGCCGGGCCTGGCCCGGGTCGGCTATCCGATCATCGAGGTGGAGGAAGACGGCAGCTTGGTGGTGACCAAGCCCGCCGGCACCGGCGGTCTGGTCACCGTGCGCACGGTCAAGGAGCAGCTGCTCTACGAGGTGCACGACCCGGCCAACTACCTGACCCCCGACGTGGTGGTGGACCTTTCCGCCGTGCAGGTGGAGCAGATCGGCCCCGACCGGGTGGCGGTGCGCGGCATTCGCGGCAAGCCGGCGCCGCAGCGGCTCAAGACCACCGTCTGCTACGAGGGCGGCTGGCAGGGCGAGGCGGAGATCTCCTACGCCGGGCCCAACGCGCTGGCCCGAGCGCAGCTGGCCGCCGAGGTACTGCGCGAGCGGCTGACCTTTCGCGCGCCGCCGGAACTGCGCTCGCGGCTGGATATCGTCGGCCATGCCAGCGTGTTTGACAGCGATGCCGGCGACCTGCAGCGCAGCGTGCCGGTAGCCGCCAGCGGCGACTATCGTCTGCGCCTGGCTGCCGAGCACGTCGAGCGGCGCTGGGTAGAGCGCGCCACCCAGGAGCTGCTGGCGCTCTACTGCGCCGGTCCGGCTGGCGGCGGCGGGGTGCGTCGTCAGTTTCAGCGCCGCGTATGTACCGCCTCCTACCTGGTGCGGCGCAGCGACGTGGAAGCCTTTGCCGCCCTGTTCGATACAACCCGGTTCGATACCACTCTTTTCGAGCCGAACACAGCCAACGAGGGGAGGGTCGCCCATGGCGCACGCTGACGTGAACCCGGCCGCGAGCCCCCGGGCGGGACATGCGGTAGCCCTGCACCGCCTGGCCCATGCCCGCGCCGGCGACAAGGGCGATCGCCTCAACCTGGCGCTGTTCGCCTATGAGCCGCACCACTACGACACCTTGGTGGAGCAGGTCACCGAGGAGCGGGTGCTGGCGCTGTTCGCCCATCGTGGTGCCAGCCGCGTGCGCCGCTACCTGATGCCGGGGCTTGCCGGTATGAACCTGGTGATCGACGACGTGCTGCAGGGCGGGGTCAACGGTGCATTGAATCTGGATGGCCACGGCAAGACGCTTTCCTTCCTGCTGCTGGGCATGGGCGTGACGCTCGCGGACGACGCCCTTTAAGGTCGGCTCAACGCGCCAACGGGCCACCCGAAGGGTGGCCCGTTGGCATGGCGGAGCTGGCTGTCACGCTCTGGCTTTCTCCTTCTCGTCTTTCTGCTTCTCGCCTTTCTCCTTCTCGCCGACGGCGCCGCGCCGCTGGGCCAGGCTCTCCACCTTGCGCTGCTTCTCGTAGAGGAAGCGCAGCACCTCCTGGCGGTAGTGGTTGTAGCGCGGGTCGTCGGCCAGGGCGATACGGTCGCGGGGCCGCGGCAGGTCGATGTCGAGAATCTCGCCGATGCGCGCCGAGGGGCCGTTGGTCAGCATCACGATACGATCCGAGAGCAGCACCGCCTCGTCGACGTCGTGGGTGATCATGATCACGGTGTTGCCCAGCTCGTCCTGGATGCGCATCACCTCCTCCTGGAGGTGGGCGCGGGTCAGGGCGTCGAGGGCGCCGAAGGGCTCGTCGAGCAGCAGCACCTTGGGCTCCATGGCCAGCGCCCGGGCGATGCCCACCCGCTGCTTCATGCCGCCGGAGATCTCCGCCGGGCGCTTGTCCAGCGCGTGCCCCATGCCCACCATCTCCAGGTTCTTGACGATCCACTCGTGGCGCTCGGCCTTGCTCTTGCCCCGTTGGGTCTTGTTCACCGCCAGGGCGACGTTCTCGTAGACGGTGAGCCAGGGCAGCAGCGAGTGGTTCTGGAACACCACGCTGCGATCGGGCCCCGGTGAGTTGACCTCCTTGCCGTCGAGGATCACCGCACCGGAAGTGGACTTGGTGAGCCCGGCGACGATGTTGAGCAGGGTCGACTTGCCGCAGCCGGAGTGCCCGATGATGGAGATGTACTCGCCGCGGTCCACGGCGAGATCGATGCCCTTGAGGACCTGACTCTCCATGCCCTTGGCATAAAAGGTCATGTCGACGTTTTCGATACTCAGATAGCGATTGCTCATGTTCTTGCTCCTCAGCCTTGGGCGGTGCCGCGGGTGACTCGGTTGCCGATGAAGGCCACCATGCGGTCGAGGATGAAGCCGACGATGCCGACGTAGACCAGTGCCAGCACGATGTCGCTGATCATCGAGGCGTTCCAGGCGTCCCAGATGAAGAAGCCGATGCCCACGCCGCCGATCAGCATCTCGGCGGCGACGATGGCCAGCCACGACAGGCCGACGCCGATGCGCAGCCCCGAGAAGATGTAGGGCGCGGCGGCGGGCAGCATGATGCGGGTGAAGTACTCCATGCCGTTGAGGCGTAGCACCCGGGCCACGTTGCGGTAGTCTTCGGGAATGTTACGAATGCCCACCGAGGTGTTGATGATGATCGGCCAGATGGCGGTGATGAAGATCACGAAGATCGCCGAGGGGGTGCTGTCCTGGAAGCCGGCCAGCGAGATCGGCAGCCAGGCCAGCGGCGGTACGGTACGCAGCACCTGGAACACCGGGTCGAGGCCGCGCATGGCCCAGGTCGACTGCCCCACCAGCACGCCAAGGGCGATGCCGGCGACCACGGCCAGGGAGTAGCCGTAGGCCACTCGCTCGAGGCTGGCCAGAATCTGCCAGGCCATGCCCACGTCGTTGCCGCCGTAGTCGTAGAACGGGTTGACGATCAGCTCCCAGGTATCGCGCAGCACTTGGGAGGGGGGCGGCAGCGCGGCGCCGGGGGAGGAGCAGAGCAGCTCCCACAGGGCGCCGAGCAGGGCGATGATCACCACTGGGGGCACGACTCGCTGCATCAGCATTTGCTGAATGGCGGCGAGGTCGGGAGCCCAGCGCAGTGTGGCCGTCTTGGCCAGGGTGTTGCTGTGTTGCACGCTACTCATGAGGATATCTCCTTCTCGTGCCAGGTCAGGCGAGGCGCTTGATCTCGAGGCTGTCGAGATAGGCCTGGGGATCTTCGGGGTCGAAGGTCTTGCCGTCGAAGAAGGTCTCCACGCCGCGGGAGGTGGAGTCGGGAATGTCGGCGGCGTCGACGCCGAGGGCGGTGGCAGCCTCGCGCCACAGGTCCTCGCGGTTGACCTGTTCGATCAGCGCCTGGCTGTCGAAGTCCTGGGGCAGATAGCCCCAGCGCTTGTTCTCGGTCAGGAACCACAGGTCGTGGCTCTTGAAGGGGTAGGAGGCCTGGTTTTTCCAGTAGCGCATCATCTGCGGATGGTCTTCGATCACGCGACCGGTGCCGTAGTCGAAGTTGCCCTGGATGCGGTCGATGAGGTCGGCGTAGGGTGCATGGATCCAGCGCCGGCGCGAGCAGATCTGGGCCATCTCATCGTGGTTGGCCGGGTCCTCGCACCACATCTGCGCCTCCATGACCGCCATCAGCAGCGCCTTGGCGGCGTTGGGGTTGGCCTCGACATAGTCGGTTCTCAAGGTGAAGGCTTTCTCGGGGTGATCGTTCCAGATCTCACCGGTGGTGTTGGCGGTGTAGCCGATGCCCTGGTTGATCAACTGCTGATTCCACGGCTCGCAGACGCAGAAGGTGTCCATGCTGCCGACGCGCATGTTGGCCACCATCTGGGCGGGGGGAATGGTAATCGTCGAGACATCGCGGTTGGGATCGATGCCGCCGGCCGCCATCCAGTAGCGAATCCACATGTCATGTGTGCCGCCGGGGAAGGTCATGGCAGCACTCGCTTCGTCGCCACCGGCGCGCTTTTCGGCGAGCGCCTGGCCGAATTCGCTTGTGTCGAGCTGCACTTCGAGATCGGCATAGTCGCGCCCGACCGAGATGCACTGGCCGTTGAGGTTGAGGCGCGCCAGGACGGTCATGGGCACCGGCCGGTTGTTGGGGGTGATGGCGCCGGCGCTCATCAGGTAGGGCATCGGCGTGAGGATGTGGGCGCCGTCGATGCCGTTGCGCTGGGAGCCCAGCACCAGGTTGTCGCGGGTGGTGCCCCAGGAGGACTGCTTGAGCACCTCCACGTCGGTCATGCCGTGGGCGGCGAAGAAGCCCTTCTCCACCGCCACGAACAGCGGAGCGGCATCGGTCAGGGCGATGAAGCCGAGCTTGGCCGAGGTGGTTTCCGGCCGTCCGCTGGCCATGGCCCAGCTCAGCGGCAGGCTGCTGAGCAGGGCGGTACCGCCCACGACGCCGGCTGTCTGCTGGAGAAAACGGCGGCGGTCGAGTGTCGGGCCGCCCTTGTTGATCTTGTTCATGGGTATGGCTCCCAATGGAAGTGTCTGGCCAAGAAGAAACGGCGCCTGCCCTGGTTCGCATGACGATGTCACGGGAACCTGGGCAGACGCCGTTGTCTGGTCCTGGTACTGCATGGAAGCGCTGAACCGTCGTTGACTCAGCGGACGGTAAGGCTTTGCAGCTTGGGTGCCATGGTGCCTGGATATTCAGTTAATTTCTTTTATGACAATGCTTTGCCTGAGGCAGGATGATGCCAGTCAATATCCTTCTTCGGCTCAGAGGCGCCGAGAAGGTGCGTTCCGGTTTTGCGATGCACCATTGCTGCCTTTGCTGCCGTCGATCCCATCCGGATTCGCGTTCAGCGCAGCTGGCTGGAGGATATCGGCCAGCCCCAGCACGGTCTGGGCGATTTCCGCCATGCCCTTGCTCTGGTCCATGGCCATCTTGCGCAGGAAGGCGTAGGCCTGCTCCTCGCTCAGCTTCTGATGTGACATGATCAGCCCCTTGGCGCGCTCGATCAGCTTGCGCTCGCGCAGGGCTCGGCGTGTGTTTTCCAGCTCGTCGCCCAGACTTTCCAGGCGGCCGGCCTGGGCACGCATCAGTTCCACCAGCGAGCGGTTGAGCGAAGAGCCCACCACCCGGGCGGTGACCTCGCCCAGTTCCTGAGTGGCGCTGCCCTCGAACAGCTCCACCAGCTGCTGGCAGACCCCCGGCGAAGCTTCGTCGAGCTGCTTGGCGAGATCGTCGTGGTCAGCCAGGCCGCGGCGTGCGTCGAGCGTCTTTTCCAGGCACAGGCTCGACAGCTCACCGATCAGGTAGGCTTCCACTTGCTGCATGGCATCGATGCGTCGGGTGGTCAGCTCGTACCAGGTTTCGCCCAGGGTGGTCGCGCCTTCCGGCAGTTCGCTGTCGCCGCAGGCCATTTCGCGCAGCTGCTGGATACCCGCCAGGGTGCGAGGCGGCATCTGCTGCTGCCACTGTTCCCGGCCCGGCTCGGTGGTGAACTCGCGGAAGATGTCGAAGCAGCGTTGCTGGGCGTCGATCAGGTGCAGCAGCAGCTGGCGGTGGACATCGTCGAACTCGCCCGAGGTGAAGCCGACGGCGCCACAGGCACGCTCCTGGCCGGCCAGCTCCTTGCCTTGCATGAGGTGAAAGATGGCCACCAGGGCGAGCGTGATCTCGGGGTCGTCGGCGGTATCGGCCACTTCGAATACGACCGAGAGCAGCGAACTGATCAGCTGGTTGTAGGACTGCGTTGCCGCATCGGGACCGGTGCCGAGTGCGGCGATGTCGCGGCGCAGCGCGTCCAGACCTTCTAGGGCGTGCCAGACGAAGGCGACCCGCTTGAGCAGTCGGGCCGTGGTGGCGGGGCGTCCTGCGGTCTCGCCCAGTGCCTCCAGGCGGCTATGCAAGGCGCGCTCGGTGGCCTTGCATTCGTTGATGCGTTCCCGGCGACGATCGGCGAAGCGCTGGCCGCCGGAGGCCAGGTAGACATTCGAGGCGCCACGCTCCTTCTGCAGGGCATGGATGAAGCGACTGACGTCGCCGACGATGTCGCAGGCGGCGGAAAGGTGCTCGAGATCGTCGATTTCGCAGCGCTTGGCTGCCAGCAGCAGTCGTTCGGCAGGGGTCATGGTTCACCTCATGCTCACACGATGACCGCCGCCACGAGGGCGGCGGCCAGGTTGGGCAAGCGTCGCGGCAGCCAGCACCGCCGCGCTTGCGGTCAGCGCAGCGACAGCGCGCCGGCGCCGGTCTCCTCGCCCACGGCCTGGCGATAGGCCTCGGCTTCCTCGGCTTCCACTTCGTCGCTGAAGCGCACCAGCAGGGCGCAGGAGGCCAGTACCAGCACGATCAGGCCGAGATAGAACAAGCCCTGCTGATAGGTGATGGCTTCGCTGCGGAAGAGGAAGGCGGCGGCCACGGCGCCCACGTTGCCACCGGCACCCACGATGCCGGCCACCGCGCCCAGGGCTTTCTTGTTGATGAACGGCACCACGCCGTAGGTGGCGCCCTCGGCCATCTGCACGAACAGGCTGAAGACCAGCATGATGCCGATGGCATACGACAGCACGTGCATCTGTGAGAAGGCCACCAAGGCGAGCCCTTCGCAGATCAGCGCAATGAACAGCCAGCGCACGCGCCCTTTCAGGCCGCCGTTCTTGGCAAACAGGTCGGAGAAGATGCCGCCCATGGTGCGGGCAAAGACGTTCATCAGGCCGAACAGGCCGGCGATCATGCCGGCAGTGGCCAGCGTCAGGTCGAAGTGGTCGAAGAAGTAGATGGCGGCGATGTTGTTGATGGTCAGCTCGACGCCGAAGCAGATGGCGTAGACCACGAACAGCGCCCACACGCGAATGTCCTTGGCCGCGGCCATGAAGCTGCTGCCGGCCCCGTTCTCGCCGGTGGCCGGGGGCAGTTCGCCGCGTTCGCGCAGCTCATCGAAGTTGCCGTTGGGGGCGTCCTGGGTGAACAGCCAGTAGCCGATACCGGTAACGAACATCACCACGCCCGGCACCACCATGGCCAGGCGCCAGCCCAGCGTCTCGCTGACGCCGAGCATCAGCAGGACCGAGAAGATCAGCGGCATGAGGATCTGGGTGGTGCCGCCGCCGAGGTTGCCCCAGCCGGCGGAGGTGGCATTGGCGGTACCCACCACGTTGGGGGCGAACATCATGGTGGTGTGGTACTGGGTGATCACGAAGGCGGCGCCGATGGCGCCGATGGCCAGGCGGGCCAGCAGGAAGGTCTCGAAGCTGTTGGCGAAACCGATGCCCATCACCGGGATCGAGCCCAGCAGCAGCAGACCGGTGTAGGTCTTGCGTGGACCGATCCTGTCGCAGAGCACGCCGATCGCCAGGCGCACGATCACGGTGATCAGCACCGAGGCGATGATGGTGTTGCCGATCTGGGTCTGGGTCAGGTTCAGGTCTTCACGCACCACCGCCATCAGCGGCGCGATGCCGAACCAGCCGAAGAAGCAGATGTGAAAAGCGAACCAGGAGAAGTGGAAGGCACGCATCTGCGGCGTGCTCAGGCTCAAGAGGCGAATGCGATTCGCCTTGTTGAGAATTTCCATGGGCTGTGACCTCGTACGGATTGTCGATACAAGCGTTCGCCCTTCTCCGTTGAAGGTCTGGTTTGACGCACTCGTGCTTCGGCGGGAAGCCTGGTCTACGCCAACCTGGCAATTTGGTGAATATCAAGCAAATGGTTTGCCACATTCGCTGCTTGTTATTGAAAAACATTTGGTTGTGTTCGGGGTGGGGCTCTAGGGGATCGTTCTTCACTAGCGAAGGTGCGGCCAGAATGGTGCAACGCCGAACGAGAATGCCCCCTGGGAGTGCCGCAGGGGGGAGGGCCGGGAGTGCGAGAGGAACAGGTTCAGTTCGAGGCGAGCTGCCTATCGGTGCGATGGCAGTTGAGGAAGGCGGAGGTTTCGAGCCAGTCCGGGTCGGGGAAATAAGCGAACAGGTAATGATCTTCCTTGATACTGTCGATCAAGGGGTAGGTCACCTCGCGGCTTACGGCGGGGCAGCCTTGGCTGCGTCCCAGGCGGCCGGTCTGGCGAATGAAATCCTCGCTGACATAGTCGGCACCATGGATGACGATGGCTCGCTGGTAGGCCAGGTCGTTGACACCCGTTTCCAGTCCTTCCAGGCGCAGCGAGTAACCGTTGCGCCCGTAGTAGCTGTTCATGGTGCGGAACAGGCCGAGGCTAGACTGGTGGCTTCCCTGCACGTTGGAGAAGGTTTCGGCCATGGCATCGCCCGTGCCTTGGCCATGGGACACCAACTCCTCGAACATCAGGCGTTCTTCGGCCAGGTCGAAGACCCACAGGCGGGGCTCGGTGGAAGGCAGGGAGAAATCGATGACGGCCAATCGTTCGGCATCGGGCTCGGCGCAGGCCAGGGCGTTGGCGGCGAGCTGGAGCACATGCGGGTCGGCGTCGGGGGCCAGGTGGCTCAGCGTCTGGCCCAGCGGCGGTGAGAGGGAAAGCCCGGTTTGGGCCAGGAATTCTCCGGCCTGTGCCGTGGGCAGGGTAGCCAGCAGTGAGGCGGCCAGGGTCGCGAGTGGGAATCTCATGGAAGGTAGAAAACGCATCAGGCGTGCCTATGAGGTAAACACCGCATGCGGCAGGCGCCGCTCGCGGAGGATGATCGAGAACAGGGTGAACGGCCTAGGCTGACATGCAGCCGTGGCCAGCCTCTATTATGAGGAGGGAGGCAAGGAAGGCCATACCAGCCAGTCAACGGATTAGGAGTCGATGATGCAGTGTATTGCGAGGATGGCAGCTCTGCTGCTGATGCTTGGCTTGGTCTCATTGGCCTGGGCTGAACAGGAGTCGCCAGTAGAGACAGACGAAGCGACAGGCGTTACGGCCGAACTGGCTCGTTTGGTTGGCTCCGAGGAGCAGCGAATCCAGGCGTTCTATGCGCTGCGAGACTTTCGCCCCGCATGGCAGGATGTCGACGCCGTGGCTGCCCTTACCTCGGCGCTACATACCCTGGAAAGCGATGGCCTCCGGCCTGCCGACTACCGCCCGGACGAGCTGAGAGCTCGACATCGAGCCGTCAATGAGCAGCAAGGGAGTCCCGCCGAGCAAGCGCAGTATGATCTGTTCGCGACACGCATGCTGCTAACTGCGATGGCGCACCTGCAGCGCGGCAAGGTGGATCCCAAGTCGCTCGATACCGGATGGGAAGTGCCGGTGGCCGACCCCGACTTTTCCCTTGCTGCGGTGTCTTCTGCCGTGGACCGACAACGGTTCGAAACGCTCTTCAGCGAGGTGCGGCCTGATTTCGTGCCCTATGAGCGGCTGCGCTCGGGGCTGGCGCGCTACCGCAATATCGAGCGACTCGGTGGCTGGCCGCGCCTGCCGGAGCGTGAGCGTTCGCTGCGCCTGGGTGACGTCAGCGATGATGTCGTGCTTTTGCGAGAGCGCCTGGCCGTGATAGGTGAGCTTGAGGTGATGGCGGCAGACACCGATGCTTTCCCCGGTGTCGAACTGGAGGCACCCGATCCGCGGCGCTTCGATTCCAGACTCGAGGCGGCGGTGAAGCGCTTCCAGCGTCGACACCTGCTGGAGCCGGATGGGATCGTCGGACGTCAGACCCGGGCGGCGCTCAATGTCCCGGTAGAGCGTCGCATCGACCAGATTCGCCTCAACATGGAGCGAGCCCGCTGGCTGCTGCATGGCTTACCGGATGCGTTCGTGCTGGTCGACATTGCCGGCTATCGCCTCAGCTACTTTCGGCCCGACGGCGAGGTGTGGCGCTCCCGCGTCGTGGTGGGCTTGCCCTATCGACGGACACCTTCGCTGCGCTCGGAGATCACCCATATGACGGTCAACCCGACCTGGACGATTCCGCCGACGATCCGGCGCAACGATGTGCTGCCGCAGATCCGTCGCGACCTCGGGTACCTGGAGCGGGAGAACATCAGCGTACTCAGCCCCTCGGGCGTGCGGCTCGATCCGCGTGAGATAGACTGGTCCAATCCCGGTAACGTGGTCTTGCGCCAAGGGGCGGGGCCGCAGAATGCGCTGGGGCGGCTGGCGATCCGCTTTCCCAACGATCACCTGGTGTATCTCCACGACACTCCGGCGCAAGGGCTCTTTGCGCGGGAACAGCGGGCATTCAGCTCTGGCTGCATCCGTGTCGAGAACATCCGCGAACTGGCCCAGCTGCTGTTCGACGATACCAACAGTGGCCATGACATCGAGGCACGCATCGCCAGCGGCAGGACTCAAGAGGTGTCGCTGGCCCGGCGCATGCCGGTGGTCATTCACTACTGGACGGTGAACCCCGGCGAGGATGGCGAGCTCTCGTTCCGCCCCGACATCTACGAGCGTGACGACGAGCTGCTGCGTGCCTTGGACCGCCCGCTGGCCCTGTGAGCTAGCGGGCGTGCCCTGTGATCCAGCGGGAGTGAATAATGCCCCGGCCACGTCCTGTGGCCGGGGCATGGCTAAGCCAGGCGTGCCCCGCAGCGGGGACAGACCTCGCGGTGGCTTTCGCTGGCAGCGGAGGTAGCGCCGGAAGTCGCTGCGGCTTCACTCTTGGCGGCGGCGATACGCTCCGGGTGGAGCGGTACCAGCTTGCCGCGCTCCCAGCGCAGGCCGATGTCCTTGAGCATGCGGGGGTCGCAGTCACGCAGCGAAGCATCGCGGCGGCGGTTGGCATAGTGGGCGCCCACGGCGCGCAGCAGACGACGGGTAGTGCGAAGCAGTGCCATGATCTCGGTCTCCTTGGGTGGAGGCCGGGAACTTGTGCGCGGTAGACGGGAAGAGTGCTATCCAGGCTTGGCCGCGACAAGTGCCGCGGCCAGCGTCCTTCAGGTGTCGTCGTGTCGACAATCGGCCCACGGCAGCAGCAAACGGGTACGCATCGCGTTATGGAATACGCGATGTTGCCAATTTGCCTTGTTGCCTGCGGATAGCCGGTACATGAGGAACGCTTCTCGATGGTTGATGCGTGATGGAATGTGCCGCATCGACGAATGCGACCCTTTTCTTATAGACAATTGCTCAACAAGCGTCAACGAATGGTATGGAAAGCAGGCTAGCGATAGCCCTCGGCTTGTAGCCGAAACAGCCTGGCATAGCGGCCGTTTTGCGCCATCAGGCTGGCGTGATCGCCGCGCTCGATGACTTCACCGCCATCGATAACCAGAATCTGATCGGCGGCACGCACGGTGGAGAAGCGGTGCGAGATGAGGATGGTCATCTTGTCGCGGCGGTGTTCACGGAAGTCGGCATAGACTGCGGCTTCGGCCGCGGCGTCCATGGCCGCGGTGGGCTCGTCGAGCACCAGGATGTCGGCGCTCTCGCGCATGTAGGCCCGGGCCAGGGCGATCTTCTGCCACTGGCCTCCGGAGAGCTCCTGGCCCCCCTTGAACCAGCGGCCGAGCTGGGTGTGATAGCCGCCGGGCATGTTGCGGATGAACTCGTCGGCCAGGCTGCGCTCGGCGGCCTCCTGCCAGCGCGCCTCGTCGGCGAAGGCCGCGACGTCGCCAGCACCGAGGTTTTCGCCCACCTTGAGCTGATAGCGCACGAAGTCCTGGAAGATCACGCCGATGCGCCGGCGCAGGGTGGCCACGTCCCACTCGCGCAGGTCGCTGCCGTCGAGCAGGATGCGTCCGCTGCTGGGTTCGTATAGGCGAGTCAGCAACTTGATCAGGGTGGTCTTGCCCGAACCGTTGGCCCCCACCAGCGCCAGGCTCTGCCCGGGAGCCACATGCAGCGAGATATCGCGCAGTGCAGGCGCTTCGGCACCGGGGTAGGTGAAGCCGACTTCCTCGAAGCGAATACCGTCGCCCGGCCGTGCGCCTTGGGTGAGACTGCCGGCCTCCGGGATCACCGGCTGCTCCAGATACTCGTAGAGATTCGACAGGTAGAGGTTGTCCTCGTACATGCCGCTGATCGAGGTGAGGCTGGCCGACAGCGCCGCCTGGCCCTGTTTGAACACCATCAGGTACATGGTCATCTCGCCCAGGGTCAGTGCGCCCGAGATCGTTTCCACCACCACCCAGGCGTAGGCGCCATAGAATGCCAACGTGCCCAGCAGCCCGAGCAGGAATCCCCAGGTCTCGCGGCGAATCGTCAGGCGGCGGTCCTCGCCGTAGAGCGTCTCGAAGATTCTGCGGTAGCGCTCGAGCAGCAGCGGCTCCAGCCCGAACAGCTTGACCTCCTTGATGCTGTCCTCGCGGGCCAGCACGGTTTCGAGGTACATCTGCATGCGGGTTTGAGGTGAGCGCCAGCGGAACAGCCGGAAAGCATCGCCGGAGAACTTCGCCTCGGAGACGAAGACCGGCAGGGCGCCGATCACCAGAATCAGGATGGCCCAGGGTGAGAATTGCACCAGCAGCACGCCGAAGCTGACCAGCGAGATGGCGTTCTGCAGCAGCGAGAAGGTCTTGTTGACCAGCCCCAGCGGACGAATCGAGGCTTCGCGTCGTGCCCGGGTGAGCTTGTCGTAGAATTCGGAGTCCTCGAACTGGGCCAGCGAGAGAGTGCCGGCCTTTTCCAGGATCATCACATTGACCTTCTGGCCGAGCAGGGCCCGCAGCAGCGACTGCTGGGCAGCAAGGCCGCGCTGGGCCAGGGCGATGGCGGCGATCACCCCGGCCTCCGCCAGTACGTATTGCAGTACCGGCCAGGCGCTGTCGAAGGTCAGGGGGGCGCCGGTCTCGCGGTGATAGGCCATGGCCTCGACCACGGCATCGACGATCAGTTGCCCGATCCAGGCCGCCACTGCCGGCAGCACGCCGGCGACCAGGGTGCACACCGCCAGCCCCAGGGTGAGGGTGCGGGAAGTCTGCCACACCAGGGACAGGGCGCGGCGGCTGTAGCGGAATACGCCGAAGAAAGCGGCCAGGCGATTGCCGCTAGGAGGCGCTGAATCGGGAGGGCTACGGCGCATGGTCGGGTGAGGCAGGGCTCCGTTGAAGTGACGACGCCCTGCTCAAGAGCAGGGCGTCGCGTCTCGTGCTATCGATCGGCCAGTGCCTGGTCAGTCGTCGTCACTTTCGGCGTCGGACGAGGCCTGGGCCACCACCGGGCCGGTTTCGCCAGAGCGCAGCACGGCCAGCAAAGGCTCCGCTTCACGCTGGAAGGCCATCAGCCGTTCGCCTTCCAGGCTCTTGCTCTCGGGCAGGTCCACCTTCATGGCATCGACAGCCGTGTTGTTGACATGCACCTCATAATGCAGGTGCGGGCCAGTGCTGCGGCCGGTATTCCCCGACAGTGCGATGCGCTCTCCCATGGTGACGCGGTCGCCGCGGTTGACCACCGCACGAGAGAGGTGCAGGTAGCGCGTGCGGTAACCATTGTCGTGACGAATCACCAGGTAGCGACCCGCCACGGGATGGTTGCCCACCTTCTCGACGCGGCCATCCGCCGGTGCGATGATCGGCGTGCCGATGGGCATGGCCCAGTCGGTGCCGCGGTGCGGGCTGACCCGCCCGGTGACCGGATGAGTACGGCGCGGATTGAACCCCGAGCTCATGCGGTAGCTGCCCTCGAAGGGGTAGCGGGCGAAGGCGGGGTCGAGACTCTGGCCGTCGGGCGTGTAGAAGTTGTTGTCGTCGCTGTTGCGCACCACGGTGAGGTCCATGCGCGAGCCCTGGTACTGGACCGCCAGTACGCGGGAGTCGAAGCTGCTGCCATCGATGATGTCCGACTCGACCAGCACCTGGAACTCGTCACCACGACGGGTATCGCGGCGGAAGTCGAGCTTTTTCTCCAGCAGCCGGGTGACCTGTGCCACTTCGGTGCTCGAGAGGCCGGTGGCCTGGGCAGAGCGCGCAAAGCTGCCGCTCACGGTGCCGGCGAAGAGCCGCTGGGTGGCTTCGCCGGCACGCTCGATGGTGGCCACGTCGAAGCCGTCGTCATCGCGCTCCAGCAGGAAGCCAGTGCGAGCATTGCGCATCACGCGCATGGCTTGCAGTCGGTCCTGCTCATCGAGCTTGTACTCGAAGGTATTGCCGACTCTCCAGTGGGTCAGCAGGCGCTTGTCGGGCAAGCTGTCCAGCAGGCGCATGGCCTCGCTGTAGCCCAGGCCGAGTTCGTTCTGGGCCAGGACGGCAAAGGTGTCACCGCGCTGGACGGTATAGGTGCGCCACTCGGGGACGAAGGGCTCGGTGGCGGCGATTTCATGATCGAAGAGGATCGGCCCATCGTCGAACAGCGCCAGCTCTTCGTCAGGATAGTCTTCGTAGGAGGTGGCATCGGCAGCCAGGGCTTCGTCGTCGGTATGGATCTGATCGAGCATGCCGCTGGCCAGAGTGCCGATCACCGTGGCCATGTGCAGGGCGCCAGCATCCAGCTCCGTTGTCAGTCCGATATCGCTGTCATCATGCAGGGCAGCGACATTGAACTCGTCAGCGTGGGATGCCGGGGCGGGGGGCGCCGCTCGCTCCGCGTGAGCCAGTGAAACGCCGGAAAGGTCGATGATTTCGGTCGGCTTGAGCTGGGAGAGCGGAATGTAGTCACGGGTGGCGTCGATGGCCTGGGTGGCGATCTCGATGGCATCGGCGACGGAGTAGCGCTCGCTGTTGAGAGCGGGGAGGCCGGGCTGGGTCTCGGGTGACAAGGGAAAGAGGACGGTGTCGGGCGTCTGGCCCTGACGCTGGGAATTCTCTACGACGGTGACGATCTTTTGTGCGCCTAGCACGGTCACCATGGTGGCGACGGGTAGCAGCAGCAACTTATGCGTGCGAGGCAGCGAATGAAGGATCCGCAACATGTGTATAGGCCATAAAAAAAGATGACAAGAATATAAAAAGGCATGGGAACCTTAACCCATGATATATGGCCTGCCTAGACTGTATGTGCATACAGCAGCGTGCGTCCCGGCGCTCTCTTGTAGGGCTCCGGGTCGTCACGGCTGTTGTCGAACAGTGTTCAACAATTGATATTCAACGTGAAGAAAAGCAACAAGACAACCCCCTCCGCGGAAAAAGAAGGGGGTCAACCAGACTCACTCGGTGAAGTTGCCGCTGCGATAGTCCTGTAGCGCCTGGTCGATCTCGTGCATGTGATTCATGACAAAGGGACCGTAGTGGGCGATCGGCTCACGGTGAGGTGTACCCGAGAGCAACAGGCACTGGGCGCCGCCGCGGCTGGAGAGCTCCAGCGTATCGCCCGCACCCAGTCTGGCCAGTTGGCCGGCCGCGACGTTCTCTCCGGCAATTTGCAGTTCGCCTTCGAATACGTGAACGGCCAACATTTCGCTTTGCACCGACAGCGTGAGTTCGCCGCCGGCCTCGAGGCGGACATGGCTTACTGCCCCGTCGCCGGCAAGCGCATCCAGTGGGCCGGAGACGCTGTCGCCATCCAGCGTGGACCAGCGCCCGCCAAGCGCGACCAGCTCCGCTTGCGTTCCCGGCAGGCGCGGCATTTCGCCGCTGGGTACGTCTCGATATCGCGGTTCGCTCATCTTTTCGCTGGCCGGCAGATTGAGCCATAGCTGGAAGCCGTGCAGGCCCTGGCTGTCGGTCAGCGGCATTTCGGAATGCACGATGCCGCGCCCGGTGTGCATCCACTGGGCGCCGCCGGCCTGGATCGTGCTGCTGTGGCCCAGGTGGTCCTCATGCGTGATACCGCCATGGACGATGTAGGTGAGGGTCTGGATGCCCCGGTGCGGGTGAGGCGGGAAGCCGCCGATATAGTCGTCCGGGCGGTCGGAGCCGAGCTCGTCGAGCATCAGGAAAGGGTCCAGTTCGCCATCGAAGCGGTGGATGCGCTTGATATTGACACCAGCGCCATCCTGGCTGGGGTGGCTATGGATCAGGCGTTCGATGTGGCGAGTGCGAGTGACCATGGTATACGGCCTCCGAGTGAATATTACTGGCATTCTAGGCCGGTTTTTTCGAAAATTAAGCGCAATGTTTCGCACTTTTCATTCGAGGAAGTCGAATATGTCTCGCGTTACCCTGGCCCAGTGGCAGATGTTGGCCGCTGTCGTCGATCACGGCGGCTTCGCCCGTGCCGCCGAAGCGGTCCACAAGAGCCCCTCCACCCTCAATCATGCGGTGCACAAGCTCGAGCAGCAGCTCGGCGTCAAGGTGCTGGAGCCGGTGGGACGTCAGGTGCGCCTGACCGATGCGGGAGAGATGCTGCTGCGCCGGGCTCGTCAACTGATCGAGAGCGCCGAGGCGCTGGAGGATGTCGCCGGGCGGCTGTCCGAAGGGCTCGAGGCCGAAGTGGTGCTGTCGGTCGATCAGATATTTCCGGCTGATGCCCTGGCGGTGGCGCTGAGTCGCTTTTCCACCCAGTACCCCTACGTTCGGGTGCAGCTCCACGAGACGGTGCTCAACGGCGGTATCGAGATGCTCCACGATGGCCGAGCCGACATCGCCATCTCGGGCTTGGCCGCCCAGGGCTTTCTCGGCGAGCCGCTGGTCACCATCCATTTCATCGCCGTGGCGCATCGCGACCACGAACTGCATCGCCTGGAGCGCACCCTCGACTTGCGCGACCTGCAGCGTCATCGCCAACTCGTGGTGCGCGACTCGGCGCTGCGCCAGTCGATGGATGCCGGCTGGCTCAAGGCGGAGCAGCGCTGGACGGTAAGCCACCTCGAGACCTCCATCGACATGGTCAAGCGCGGCCTGGGCTTTGCCTGGCTGCCCGAGACGCGCATCCAGGATGAGCTGGAGAGCGGCCAGCTGCGCCCGTTGCCGCTGGCGGCTGGCGGTATCCGCAAGGTGCCCATGCAGATGATCTTCCGTGACCGTGACCGGGCCGGCCCTGCGACCCACGCCATGGCGAGTGCGTTGCAAGGGGGAGTGGCCATGACCTGTACGGGGCAGGAGTGATCGTTCAGTTATTTCGAAGCAAAGGGCGCAAAAACTGCGCTTGAGCCTAGGGCAGGTCGGTTTACTCTGGCTGGCAACATGATGAGATCCCGGAGGATGAGATGGGCCTGTTGATCGAAGGAAAGTGGCACGACCAGTGGTACGACACCAGCAAGCATGGCGGCGAGTTCGTGCGTGAATCCGCCAAGCTGCGCGACTGGGTCACGGCGGACGGTTCGGCCGGCCCCGCAGGGCAGCGCGCGGTGCCGGCCGAGGCGGGGCGCTTTCATCTGTATGTCTCGCTGGCCTGTCCCTGGGCCCATCGCACCCTGATCATGCGCAAGCTCAAGGGACTCGAGGATCTCATCGGTGTCTCCTGGGTCAGCCCGCTGATGCTCGATCAGGGCTGGACCTATCATGAGAGTGAAGGGGCCAGCGGCGATCCGGTCAACGGCGTCGAATATCACCGCGAACTCTATACCTTGACCGATCCGCACTACACGGGGCGGGTCACGGTGCCGGTGCTGTGGGACAGGCAGGCAGGGCGTATCGTCAACAACGAGTCCGCCGAGCTGGTGCGTATCCTCAACGCGGCCTTCGACGATCTCGCCGGCAATCGGCTCGACTTCTATCCCGAGGATCTGCGCGAGACCATCGATGCGGTCAACGAGGATGTCTACGAACACATCAACAACGGTGTCTACAAGTCGGGCTTTGCCACCGAGCAGCAGGTCTACGAGAAGCACGTCAGCGCGCTGTTCGAGGCCCTCGATCGCATCGAGGCGCGCCTGGATGCCAACCGTTACCTGGCGGGTGAGTGGCTCACCGAGGCCGACGTGCGGCTGTTTACCACCCTGGTGCGCTTCGACGCCGTCTACCACGGGCACTTCAAGTGCAATTTCCGCCGTATCGAGGACTATCCCAATCTCTCGAACTACCTGCGCGAACTCTACCAGTGGCCGGGGGTAGCTGAGACGGTCAGCATCGACCATATCAAGCGCCACTACTATTACAGCCACGATACCATCAACCCGACCCGCATCGTGCCCAAGGGGCCGCTGCTCGACTTCGAGCGGCCGCACGACCGGGAGCGCTTGGCGGGGCAGGGCATTCGCGAGAAGGGTTAACGGTTCTTGGCCAGCCAGCGGTCCAGGGCATTGGCGAACTCGCGTCGGTCGGTGTCCGAATAGCCTTTCGGTCCGCCGGTGTGTTCGCCGCTGGAGCGCATCGTCTCCATGAAATCGCGCAGCTGTACCTTGGCGCGAATGTTGTTCCTGTCGAGCATCTCGCCGCGGGTGGTCATCACCGCGGCGCCCTTGTCGATGGCCTCCATGGCCAGCGGCAGGTCGGAGCTGATCAGCAGGTCTCCCGGCGCCAGGCGCGCGACGATCTCGTTATCGGCGGCGTCGAAACCATGGCTTACCGACAGCGACTTGACCCACTTCGAGGGCGGCAGCGGGATCGAATGGTTGGCCACGAACCAGGTGGGCGTGGTGGTGCGCTCGGCGGCGCGAACGATGATCTCGCGGGCGACCTTGGGGCAGGCATCGGCATCGACCCAGAGCGTGGGCATTCGGCAGGGCTCCTCGTGAAGACGAGGGCAAGATAATAGCATGCCCCCGTCTCCTGCCGATCAGTCGATCAGACCGTGTTCGTCATAGAAAGGGAAGGGCCCGGGATAATCGCCAATGACGGCTTGGTGAGTCACCAAGCCGTGGGTAAGGCTCCATTGATGCAACAAATAGCCCGGTGGCTCGAGGTGGAAGCCCGAGGGGCCGTGCGGATCGAGATCCAGGCTGACCTGATGCGATACACCGGGACAGCTCATTGCCAGGGTGCCGGCGAAGCGTGTCTGGACCGCGCGATGCAGGTGGCCGCAGAGTACCCGCTCCACCTGAGGGTGAGACGCAATGATCTCGGCCAGAGCCGCCGGCTCGCGCAGGGGCTGACGGTCCATATGGGCGATACCGCTGGCAAAAGGGTGGTGATGCAGCATCACGAGGGTGGGGCGGTCGGGCCGCTGCTTCAAGGTCTCGTCGAGCCAGCGTAGGCGTTCGGCGCAGAGTTCGCCATGGGACTGCCCGGGTACGCTGGAGTCCAGACCGATCAGCCGCACCGGGTGATCCTCCACGACCCATTGCAGGAAACGAGGGTGCTGAAAAAGGTATGCGTGCCCGGCGAAGGCGTCGCGCATGGCGGTGCGATCGTCGTGGTTACCGGGCACCAGGTAGTAGGGCAAGCGAAGCTTCTCCAGTAATGCCTTGCAGGTGGCGTACTCCTCGGGGCGGCCGAAGTCGGTCAGGTCGCCGCTGATCAGTACTAGCTTCGGTGCGGGAGTCAGTGAGTTGAGGGCCTCGATGGCCCGATGCAATGCCCCAGCCGTATCCACCTGGCGGTAAGAGAGGCGCCCATCGGTCTTGATGTGTGGGTCGCTGATCTGGGCAATCAGAAAAGGTTCGCTTGAGCTTGGGTCATGCATGGTTTGTCTCCAGGTCCTTGGCTGGATACGCATGACACTCTGGGTGAAACAGAGCTTCTGGCGGTAGCCGGAGACCGATGGGTTCTTCCGCACGCCACTGGCGGCGCGAAGCGGTCTCGACCTGTAGGCATGTGCTGTCGCCAAGGTCTATCAACAGACGCTGGCTCTGACCAAGAAAGATGCTCTGACGCACTTTTCCGCGTAAGTCTGCGCTGTCAGCCGTCACTATCTGAACGTCTTCCGGCCGGCAATAGACCGCTGCAACTCCGGCGAGGTGCGGTGCGTGCAGTTCGCCACCACTCACGCGCAAGCGGCGGTCAGCCAATGTGGCGTGAACCTCAAGGCGGTTGACGGCGCCGATAAAGTCGGCCACGAAGGTGCTGGTAGGGCGGTGATAGATTTCCCTCGGTGTTGCGAGTTGGGCGATGCGCCCCGCCTGCATCACGGCGATACGGTCGCCTAGCGCCATGGCCTCGGCCTGATCGTGGGTAACGTAAACGGCCGTGATATCAAGCTCGCGTAGCAGTTGGCCGATTTCCAGGCGCAACCGGTCGCGTAGCTTCGCGTCCAGTGCTGACAACGGTTCGTCGAACAGCAAGACCTTTGGCCGCACGGCGATGGCTCGGGCCAGCGCCACACGCTGCTTCTGGCCGCCGGAGAGTTCGTGAATGCGCCGTGTGTCGAAGCCCTGGAGATCGACCATGGCCATCACTTCTTCCAGTCGCCGGCGGATCGCTTCTCGAGGCAAGCCTTTGATCCGCAGGCCGTAGGCAATGTTGTCGGCAACGCTCATGTTGGGAAAGAGCGCATAATTTTGAAACACCATTCCCACGTCACGCTGCTCGATGGGCAGAGCAGTGACATCACGCTCGCCGAAGCGAACACGACCGCCGGCGTCCGGACTCTCCAGGCCGCTGATGATGCGCAGGGTGGTGGTCTTGCCACAGCCGGATGGGCCGAGCAGGACCAGGGTTTCTCCGGCGGCAACGGTGAGATCCAGCGGGTGCAGCGCAACCTGGCCGCCGGGAAAGGTGCGTCCGCACCCTTCAAGAGTAATGGAGGTGGAAGTCATGGCGTTCTCGAACGATTGGCGAAACGCCCTGCCCATTGGATCACGACGAGTAGAGGCAGGGTCATGGCGAGAAAGATCAGCGTGTAGGCAGAGCCGATTTCCAGCCGCATCGAGGCGTAGCTGTCGGCCAGGCCTACCGGCAGGGTCTTGTTGAGCGGAGTGTGCAGCATCCAGGTGATGTTGAATTCGCCGATGGAGAGAGTTACCACCATCAGCGCGCCGGCGAGTATGCCACCTACGCAGTTAGGTACCACTACGCCAAGGAAGCGCTGCCTGAAGCCGGCACCGAGACTGGCGGCGGCCTCCTCCAGCTCGGCCAGCCGCGCGCCACGCATTACCGCCAGTACTGGGCGGATCATGAATGGCAGGGTGAAGAGAACATGGCCAATGAGGATGAACAGCCAGCTCTCCCGGAACCCGCGCATGTGGCCGTAGGCCAGCAGCAGGGCCAGCGCTGTAGCCAGTCCGGGTATTGCCACTGGCAGTAGTAGTGCCTCTTCGATGGCGTTTGCCCAGCGGCGCTTGCTGCGCAGCAGGCCGTAGGCGGCAGGCACGCCGAGCAGCACGGTAAGGAACAGGCAGGTCAGGGCGAGCCGAATGGAGAGCCATATGGTATCTGCGTAAAGTGCCCACACCTCTTTTACCCAGCGTAGCGTCAGGCCGCTCTCCAGGCCGACGAAGTAATTGGTGGTGAGACCGGCCATGACTGACATGATGACCGGTACGATCATGAACAGGCACACCACCAGGGTGAAGCTCAACTGCAAGTAGAAACGCATGCGCTTCATGCCGGTGCTCCCAGGCTGGCGCCGGCCAGCTTGCGGGCAAGGCTCAGTGCCAGCCAGGTGATCACGCCGAGCACCACCGCGAGTGCCGCGGCCATGGCGAAGTTGGCGTAGTTGGTAAACTCGCCGTAGATGGTCAGCGGCATGATGCTCATGCGTGTGCCCAGGGTGAAAGCAGTGCCAAAGGCCCCCATGCTGGTGGCGAAGCAGATCGCCGCAGTGGAGAGCAGGGCCGGAGCGATGCCGGGCACTATCACGTCGCGCGTGACCCGCCAAGGGCTGGCGCCCAGTGAGCGTGCGGCCTCCTCCAAGCTACGGTCCAGAGTTTCACAGGCGGCTATGACGGTCGTGATGACGCGAGGGATGGAGAAGTAGAGATAGCCGACGAATAACCCTGTGAGGGAGTAGGCGAACATCCATCGCTCGTCGAACAGCCACATGCTGAATTGCGCCAAGGCGCCCTGACGACCACCCAGCATGATGACGAGAAAGCCCACCACCACACCGGGAAAGGCCAACGGGAAGGTGAGAATAGCGACTAATACCGCCTTGCCGGGAAAGTGGTGGCGGGCAAGGAAGAAACCCGCCACACCCGCAATCAGTACTGCCAGGGCCGAAACGGTCAGCGAGATGCCTAGAGTGGTACCTAGGCTGATGAGGTACTGGCGCTGGGTGAGGATGGCGAAGTAAGCGCTCATGCCGCTGGCCCGGTCAAGTTCCGTGCCCATTGCCACCAAGCGAGTGAAGGGCAATAGCCAGAAGGCGCCGAACACTGCCATTGCCGGGGCCAGGGTGAGAAGCGCCAGCTTTCGCTGGCGCCGGTTTACCTGCTGGAGCATCAGCGCACCTCGGCCTGATAACGCTCGGAGAAGCTTCGCTGCGCCGCGGCCATTGCATCGTAATCCACGGTCTTGGCGCGGGCATAGTCGCTGTCGGGAAGGAAGACTTCGCGAGCCTCTTCGGAGATGGCGCTTTCGCGCACCGGGCGTAGATAGGCATTCGCCCATACTGCCTGCCCCTGATCGGACAGCACGAAGTCCAGCACCGCACGGCCGTTGTCGGGGTTGGGGCCGTTCTTCACCAGGCTCATCACGTAGGGCACTACCACGCTGCCTTCCTCGGGAATCACGAACTCCACGTTCGCGCCGTCGCTGTGGCGTGCTCGGTAGGCGTTGAAATCGTAGTCGAGCAGAATGGGAATCTCACCGGAAAGCACTCGTGCGTAACTGGTCTGCTGCGGCACGATGGGCTGGTTGGCAGCGAGTTCGTTGAAATAGTCGATGGCCGGAGAGAAGTCATCCATGTCGCCGCCCAAGGCCAGGTTGATTGCCACTGCGCCGACATAGCCAACGAAGGCACTGGCAGGATCGAGGTAGCCGACCATGCCGCGATACTCTGGCTTGAGCAGGTCGGACCAGGAGGTAGGAACTGGTGCGCCATCCAGGGCGTCGACGTTGACCATCAGCCCCATGGTGCCGGAGTGGATGGTGAACCAATGGCCTTCGGGATCCTTCAGCCCATCGGGGATCTCGTCCCAGTGCGCAGGTTGGTAGGGCTCGATGACGTTCTCATACGCAGCCTGGATGCCAAAGCTGACACCGTAGTAAACGACATCCGCCACGGGATTGCTGCGCTCGGCGACGAGTTGAGCCAGTGACTGGCCGGAGTTCTTGTTGTCCTGCGGCACGTTGATGCCGGTTTCCTGTTGGATCAGGCGCAGTTGGGAACCCCAGTCGGCCCACTCCGGGGGACAGTTGTAGCAGATCGCATTGCCGCTGGCCTGTGCGGCGGATGCAACCCCGCTGATACCTAGCAAGGCGGCAGCCAGCAGAGTCTGACGAAGACGCGGGAAGGGCATGGTGTGTTCCTCTATGAGACGGATGGTTCTGGGGCTTGGTAGGGTGCCGGTGGTGATCCGGCGCTTTCGCCCTCACGCAAGACGTGGGGCAGGGGGCGAGGCTGTGGATCCTCTCCCCGTATCAGGGCCAGCAAGGTTTCTACCGCCACGCGACCGAACTCGGCGCGGGGCTGTACTACCGTGGAAAGCGAGGGGTAGAGATGACGACCAAGCTCGATACCGTCGAAGCCCATCACCGACAGGTCTCCCGGCACTGAGCGTCCGCTGCGTCGTAACTCGCCGATTAAACTGATGGCCAGCAGGTCGTTGGTGCAGAGAACGGCCGTCAGCCCGTCTGCCCCACCCAAGACGGGTTCCAGTTGTGAGAGGGCGACCTGGGTGTGGCGGGGCATCTCGATGAGCGGAAGAGAAGTGAGGCCGGCTGCCACCATTGCCTCGCGGTAACCCTCATGGCGCAGCCGGGCACGGTCCGATTGCAGTAACGGGCCACCGATCATGCCGATGCGCCGATGGCCCAGGGCAATGAGGTGGCGGGTCGCATCGGCCATGGCGGTGTGATTGTCCACTCCAACCGAAGAAAAATAAGAGGTCGCGGGTGGGTTATGCACCAGAAGGCATGGGGTGTTCTCTCGGCGTAGCTTGGCGAGCACCGCGCTGTGGTCTGCATCGGCCACGGTGAGGGCCAAACCATCAACCCGTTGACGCAGCATCTCCTCGACGATGGCTTCCTCGCGGCTAGGCTCGTAGCTGCTCGTGGTGACGATCAATGAATAACCAGCGGCCCGGGCCGCCTCCTCCATGGCCTGCAATTGCTCGGCGAACACTGGGTTATCGAGACTGGGGACCATCACACCGAGCATCAGAGTGGCTTGGGCACGCAACTGTTGCGCCACCTTATTGGGGCGAAACCCCAGGGCGCGGGCGGCTTCCACCACCCGTCGGTGGGTTTCGGGGCGTAGGCTTTCCGGTGAGGAAAAGGCTCGGGCCGCAGTGGCCCTTGAGACGCCCGCTAGTTTTGCCACGTTGATAAGGTTTGCCATTCACCACCTCGACCTATTCGGAAGCGCAATGAGATCGATCTCATTGCGCCAATGTAGGGGCGTCTAGTGACGAAACGATGATGTTCGGGTGGCAGTTCGGTGGCAGTGGCGGGACGGCGATAACGCTGGCAAGGAGGCATCCAGCGTGTTAGCATGCGCGCTCCTCGCATGTGTTGACCCCGCCATCATGACGATTCGCTCCGAACGCCACGCGTTCGAGAGGCAATCACCGAGACTGACAGCAAACGCTGCAACGTCCGAGATGTGAAGATGGAGCGCTACAGGATGCCGCCAATCGGGCGACATCGGCGCAAAAAGGTCGCCACAGAGGTTCCCGCCGATGGCGCGAACCGGATGCCAGGTGCGACCGGCGTCCCACGATAACGTGATCCGCCCTGTCCAGGCCCTTTCGGCCAGTGAAGACAGAGCCACCGACCTGCCAAGAGCGGCGTCGGGGATGCCTCAATGTGATTTGCCGGCGAGTGCCGGCCTACCAAGGTGTGATTGATGACCTCGACTTCTGTCGCCTCGCCGAGCTTCGGCGATCTTGCTCTGCTGCCTGCCGTTCTCGCCGCTGTCGAAACACTGGGTTACGAAACTCCTTCACCGATTCAAACACAGACCATTCCGGCGCTGCTGGAAGGTCGTGACATGCTGGGCCAGGCCCAGACCGGCACCGGCAAGACCGCTGCCTTCGCGCTGCCTCTGCTGTCGCGGCTCGAGCTGACTCGCCGCGAGCCCCAGGTACTGGTGCTGGCGCCGACCCGTGAGCTGGCCCAGCAGGTGGCCGTCTCCTTTACCAAGTACGGCCAGAACCTGCAGGGTCTGGAAGTGGCCACCCTGTGCGGCGGTCAGGAATATCGTGAACAGCTGGGTGCGCTGAAGCGTGGCGCCCAGATCGTGGTGGGTACCCCGGGCCGGGTGATCGATCACCTCGACCGCGGCAGCCTCAAGCTCGACGGCCTCTCTGCCCTGGTGCTGGACGAAGCCGACGAGATGCTGCGCATGGGCTTCATCGACGACGTCAAGCGCGTGGTTGCCGATACGCCCAAGGAAGCCCAGCGGGTGTTCTTCTCCGCCACCCTGCCGGCCGAGATCGAGCGCATCGTCAATCGTTACCTGGTCGATCCGGTCAAGGTCGCCATCGAGTCGCGCACCACCACCGGTGAGAACATCGAGCAGCGCCTGGTGCGTGTCGACGGCGGCGCCAAGCTGGAGGCGCTGGCGCGTATTCTCGAGGTCGAGCCGGTGGATGCCGCCATCGTCTTCGTGCGTACTCGTGCCGCCTGCACCACCTTGATGGAGCAGCTCTCCGCCCGCGGCGTGAACGTGGCCAGCCTTTCCGGCGACCTCGACCAGAGCCTGCGCGAGCGCACCATTCAGCGCCTCAAGCGTGGCAAGGTCGACGTGCTGATCGCTACCGACGTGGCCGCCCGCGGCCTCGACGTGCCGCGCATCACTCACGTCTTCAACTACGACTTGCCCCAGGACAGCGAGGCCTACACCCACCGTATCGGGCGTACCGGCCGGGCCGGACGCACCGGCATCTCGATCACCTTCGTCGGCTTCCGTGAAGGGCGCAAGGTGGGCTGGATCGAGCAGGCCACCGGCCAGCGCATGACCGAGATGGCGGTTCCCGACGAGGCGGCGATTCGCGCCCATCGTGATGAAGTGTTCCACCAGCGCATCATCGGCACCCTGACCGCCGGTGCCGACGAGCAGCGTGCCCTGGTCGAGCGTCTGGTGGGCGAGGGCTACGATCCGGTCGAGCTGGCCTGTACCTTTGCTGCCCTGGCACGTGCCGACGAGGCGCCCATCGGCCGCCTGCAGCCGCCGCGCAAGGAGCGCAGCGACCGCAGTCCGCGCGACGGCAAGCCGCCGCGTCGCGACCGTGGTCCGAGCGAGGGCATGACCCGCTACCGCGTGGCCGTCGGCCACAAGGACGGCGTCAAGCCGGGTCAGCTGGTTGGCGCATTGGCCAATGAGGGTGGCATCGAAGGTTCGCGTATCGGCCGTATCGACATCCGCAACGCCTTCTCGGTGGTCGAGCTGCCCAGCTCGCTGCCGCCCAGCATCCTGGCCAAGATGGCTCGTGCCCGGGTTGCCGGTCGTGCGCTTGAGATCAGCGAGGACGGCGGCGCCCCCGAGCGCGCTCCGCGTCGTCGCCGTGAAGATGGCGATGCACCGGTGCGGCGTCGTACCAGTGCATGAATGAATGCCGGGCTCAACGCCCGGCATGAGTCGAAGGCCCCGACACCCTCAAAGGTGTCGGGGCTTTTCGTTTCCCCCTTGGCCGCTGTGCATGTCCCTGCCAGATATTCGCCGGCCCGGGCTGCTCACTTGGCATCAGTGCCACCGGCGTAGCCGGTCAGCGCCAGGTATTCACGACTGAGGTCGGAATCCGACCCGCCGTCGGCCTTGAAGAAGGTCTTCTCCAGCAGCGCCTCGCGCGCCTCCATCAATGTCTGTGCCGCCTGCATATGGTCGCTGACGATGCGGCGGGCCTCCGTGTTGTCGCGTCGGCGCAGGGCGTCGATCAACTGACGCTGGTAGTGGTAGCCGCGCTGGCGCAGCTCCGGGTAGGGCTGGTCGTAGATTCGCTGGCAGACGGTCATGCTCATCAGCAGGCGAATGGGGAAGCGGCACATCAGGGCGAGCAGCGGGTTGGGGCAGTAGTCCACCAGTACGAGGTGGAACTCCAGCTCCTTGATGCGCTGGGTGCGCTCCTCCTCGAGTGAAGCCGGGGGGTGGTCGTAATAGCTCGTTACCGCCTCGAGGCGTGTGAAGGCCTCGTCATCCAGTACGCCGTCCAGACTGGTAACCAGCGCCGGCCATAGTGCCTTGCGCACTTCGTAGATGTCATGAATGGTCGGCGGCTTGAAGAAGAAGTAGTTGCCGAGCATCTCCATGGCCCGGTCATCGCTCACCTCGCTGATGAAGGCGCCGCCACCTGGGCCCGTGCGGGTCTGGATCAGACCCTGAGCCTCCAGCCCCCGCAGCGCCTCGCGGATGGTGCCCTTGGAGGCGCCCAGCGCTTCGATCAGTTCCGACTCCTGAGGCAGGCGGTCACCGGGGCTCAGCCCATGGCGGGCGATGTACTCCTTGACGGCGTCACCGATGACCTCGGTACGCTTGCGTCGACCTGCTTGGCGTGCTCGCTTCATGAGGCTCTCTATCGATTGCAAAATACCTGCCGGCCTCGCTTGCCCGGGCCGGGATGGCACGATGATCCACGGCTCCGATTGGGCTGTCCACCCTGCGATTTCCGATCGCCGACGCTGCGGCTGCCTTGGCGTCCTTCGGGGTGCCAGGCTAGTCGCTGGTAATTTATAATGATAAACATGGGTCCACCCTAGCCAAGTCAACGCGAGATCCTCCATGACCTACAGCCTGATTGCCCTGGATGCCGACTCACAGACCCTTGGCGTGGCCTGCGCTACCGGCGGTCCCGCGCTTGGCGGCTTCGTGCCGCATCTGCTGCCCGGTGTGGGTGCGGCGATCACCCAAGGCTACAGCACCAGCCTGATGGCAGCCGAGCAGGGGCTGGCGTGGTTGGCCAATGACAGGGATGTCGACTCGATCGTCAGCGACCTTCGCCGACAGGATCACGGCGAGGCCTGGCGCCAGGTCGCTTTCATGGATGGGCTGGGGCAGGCTGCCGGCTGGACGGGGGAGCAGAACGTGGCAATCGCAGACATGCACCTCGAGTCGGGGCTGGTGGTGGCAGGCAATATGCTGGCCAGTGACGAGGTGATCCCCGCGATGGTGGCCGCCTACCGCCATGCCTGTGACGAGAAGGGGCTGGCGGAGGCACTGATTGCTGCCCTGCAGGCTGCCCAGCGCCATGGGGGCGACCGTCGGGGGACTCGCTCGGCAGCGCTCAAGGTGCGAGCGCCCGGCGGTCTGCCCGTGGATCTGCGTATCGACCTCGCGCAGGACGCCATCGTCGAACTGCATGCGCTTTACCAGCATATCCAGGGTGATGCTGACTTCCAGGCGTTCCTGACGCGCCTGCCTACGGCGAGTGACCCCCACCGCCACTGAAGACGGGCCTGCTTCCATCCCACGGGATTAGACAAAGGTCTAGCTCGTCAGTGCCTTTTGATGGGCCAACTGCCTACCGCTCCTGATTATTTCCCTTGGCTGACTCCTTTCACGCGGCTGCCGTCTGCTGCCGCTGAGTTGACATGTGCAGAAAGCGTCATCTAGCCTAATTTATCATGATAAATAGACGGGGCGTTCCAAAGACGCTCGACTGCCAGTGAGGTGAGCATGACGTTATCCCTGGACCAGGCCGGCCGGCAGGCTTGGCAGTGGCTGGAAGCCGCCTCGGCTTTCAGCGAGACCCGAGACAGCGTGCGCGAGGGGGTGACTCGGCAGTGCGCCACCGACGAGCACAAGGCCCTGCTTGCTGCCTTGACCGAGTGGATGGAGGCGCTGGGCATGACGGTGAGGATGGATAATGCCGCCAACCTGATCGGTCGCCATGCCAGTGCCGAGCCCGGTGCCAGGACGCTGTTGATCGGCTCCCATCAGGACACCGTGCCTAACGGCGGCAAGTATGACGGCATGCTGGGCGTGATCCTGCCGCTGGCACTGGTCCTGTATCTGCGGGAAAACGATATCGGGCTCCCGTTCCACATCGATGTGGTGGCGTTCAGCGACGAGGAGGGCACCCGCTTCAGCTCGACGTTGCTGGGCTCCAAGGTGTTGGCGGGGACCTTCGAGCCCGAGATGCTCGAGGCTGCCGACGATAACGGCGTTACGCTTCAGGCGGCACTGGAAGCCTTTGGCTGCGATCCGGCACGCATTCCCCAGGACCGCTATCGCCCAGAGGAGGTCGTTGCCTTCCTCGAGGCGCACATCGAGCAGGGACCGCAGCTGGAACATGCTTCGCTGCCGGTCGGGGTGGTCGACGCCATTACCGGCATCGAGCGGCACCAACTGACCATCCACGGCATGGCCGGCCACGCCGGCACCGTCCCGATGGCGCTGCGCCGTGATGCCCTGGTCGGGGCCGCCGAGGTCATCCGCCTTGTCGATGCCTTGTGCAAGGAGACCGACGACCTGGTCGGGGTGGTGGGCAAGATCGAGAACGCACCCAACGGCGTCAATGTCATCCCGCAGACCACAACCCTCAGCATCGAGTTGCGCTCACCCCGGGACGAGGTTCGCCGCCGGGCAAGGCAGCGCTTGCTCGAGCAGGCCGATGCTGCGCTCAAGTCGCTCGGCCTGGCCTTCGACCACAGCCAGACCTACGAGCAGGCTGCCGTGCAGTGCTCGGCCTGGCTGACCGCCACCCTGGAAGAAGCGGTACGGGATAGCGGAGTCGAGCCGCAAGTGATGTTCAGCGGTGCTGGCCATGACGGCCTTGCCATGGTCGACCTGTGCGATATCGGCATGCTCTTCGTGCGCTGCCGTGAGGGGGTCAGCCATCACCCCAGTGAAGCCATCGAACCCGAGGACCTGACGGCAGCCGTCGAGGTGCTCGTCCATGCATGCCGGCGGCTGGCCTCGGGCCGGCCGCCGGCATGACGTCTTACTCCTGCCATTCCAACAAGACCTGACGAAGACTCAAGGGTTTATCATGAGCCAACAACAGCAACAGACCAGCAAGGCGGCCGCCCCGGTGGACCGCAAGTGGTACAAGCAGGTACCGGATCCCATGGTCCTGATCTTTCTGATCCTGGTGGCCGCGTACCTGATGACCTTCATCGTGCCCGCCGGCGAGTTCGAGCGAGAAACGGTCGACGGCCGCACCACTGTCATTCCGGGCTCCTTCGAGTACCTGGCAGACGTAGCAAACCTGCATTTCTTCAGGATATTCGTTGCCATCCCCGAGGGGCTGATCAGCGCCTCCCAGTTCCTGTTCATCGTGTTCATTGCCGGCGGGCTGTTCCATATCCTGCAGCGCACCGGCGCCCTGGAGAACGCGATCGGGGTGGCCGTCTACAAGGCCGGCGCCGAGAACAGCGTGAAGAGCCGCAACCTGATCATTGCGGCCGGCACTTTCATCTACGGCTTCTTCGGCGTGGCCGTGGGTTTCGAGAACAATATCGCCCTGGTACCGATCGGGGTGCTGATCGCCACGGCCATAGGCTGCTCCCGTCTCGTGGGCGTGGTGATGGCCGTGGGCGGTATCGGTATCGGTTTTGCGCTCTCGCCGATCAATCCCTATACCGTGGGGGTCGCGCAGGGCATCGGCGAGCTGCCGACCTTCTCCGGCTGGTGGTTGCGCACGCTGATGGTACTGGCCTGCCTGGCAACGCTGAGCATATTCATCTGCCGTTACGTGGTGCATGTGGACTACCGGGATGACCAGCCCGCTGAGCTGACCAAGCAGCTCAAGGACTACACCCTGACTCGCAGCAACCTCATTACCCTCGGCATCTTCCTGACCGGCCTGGCAATCATGCTGGTAGGCGTCTTCACTCGCGGCTGGTACATCAACGAAATTGCCGCCATGTTCCTGCTCATGGCGATCGTGATCGGCTTTGCCAATGGCCTCGGTGCCAACGAACTGGTGAAGCAGATGATGGAGGGCGCCGCCTCCGTCACGGCCGGTGCGCTGGTGATCGGTGTTGCCGCGTCAATCCAGGTGATCCTGGAGGATGCCCAGATCATCGATACCATCGTCAACTCGCTGAGCACCCTGGTGGGCGATATGCCGATCGCTCTGGCGGCCGTGGCCTCCAGTCTCATCCAGGGGGTGATCAACCTGTTCGTACCGAGCGGTTCGGGGCAGGCGCTGGTGACCATGCCGATCCTGATTCCTCTGGCGGACCTCATCGGCATGAGCCGACAGCTCATGATCACCGCGTTTCAGGTAGGCGATGGCCTGACCAACCTCATCGTTCCGACCTCGGGGGGCACCCTGGCCATGCTGGCCCTGGGCAAGGTCTCCTATGCCCAGTGGCTGCGCGTGATCATGCCCCTGATGGTGCTTATCTATGCGATGTGCTGGCTTGCCCTTGTTGCCGGGCACTATCTAGGTTACTAAACTCGGTCGGCTACTCGACGCGAGCTCAGCGTTCGAGACAGGCACCGACAACCGAAATTGGCCAGCAGGGCCGAAGCCAGGGGCGGGTTCCCAACCGGGACTCGCCCCTGTCTTGCTCGCCCTGGTAACCCCAGCAAAGGAGAGATCCCCCCGATGAGCGTGCTCCCAGACGGTGAGGCGTGTCGCGAGCAGACCCTTGGCGAGATCCACGCAGCCGCCCTGGGGCAGCCCTGTGACGGCCAGGTCGCTGACTATATTCCTGCACTGGCCAGCGTGGATGCCAGCCGTTGCGGTATTGCCTTCGCTACCCTGGAGGGCGAGGTGCATGTCGCGGGCGATGCCGACATGCCTTTCTCGATTCAGAGCATCTCCAAGGTGTTTGGCCTTGTTCTGGCGATGCAGCGCATGGGCGATGATCTCTGGCAGCGGGTGGGAATGGAGCCCTCCGGCCAGCCATTCAACTCCATCGTTCAACTGGAGTGGGAGCACGGTATCCCACGCAATCCATTCATCAATGCCGGCGCCATCCTGGTGGCCGATACCCTGGTGTCGCACTTCTCTTCCAGCCGTCAGGCTTTCCTCAGCTTCGTGCGACGCCTGGCCGGCTGCGAGCGCTGCGATATCAACGAAGAGGTGCTGGCTTCGGAGACCCGCCACGGCAGTCGCAACGCGGCACTGGCCTATCTGATGAAGAGCTTCGGAAACATCGAGGCGGAAGTGGAAGACGTGCTGGCACACTACTTCTTCCAGTGCTCGCTGGAAATGAGCTGCCGAGAGCTGGCCACGAGCCTGCTGTTTCTGGCCAACCGCGGGGTGCACCCGCTAAGCGCTGAGCGGGTCACCACGCCTCGGGATGCCCACCGCATCAACGCCATCCTCTCGACCAGCGGCATGTACGACCAGTCCGGCCAGTTCGCCTTCTCCGTTGGCCTGCCGGCAAAGAGCGGCGTCGGTGGAGGCATCGTGGCCATCGTGCCGGGGCAGGGCATCATCAGCGCCTGGAGCCCGGCGCTCAACCAGCATGGCAATTCGACCCGGGCACTGAAGATGATCACTGAGCTGGCGGGTCGGTTGGGTCTGTCGATCTATTAGGCTTTCAGCCATCTGTCAGGCGCTTGTGAGCAGGGGCGTCAGCGCCGATGGGCTGCCCATTGGCGTATCCCGAAGGTCCAGGGAGGGAGCGTGTCGCTGTGCTCGACGCGGTTGACCAGCGCGCCAAGGCTGGGGGTCGCGATGGTCACGCTGTCGCCGAGGTGGTGGGTAAAGCCCTGACCCTCGCTGTCGCGGTCCTGGATCGGCGAGAACATGGTGCCGAGAAACAGCATGAAGCCGTCCGGGTACTGGTGATGGTCCCCGACGGT
Source organism: Billgrantia kenyensis (assembly GCF_013697085.1). Lineage (GTDB taxonomy): Bacteria > Pseudomonadota > Gammaproteobacteria > Pseudomonadales > Halomonadaceae > Halomonas > Halomonas kenyensis. The sequence continues at coordinate 2,764 of NZ_JACEFT010000025.1, read as the reverse complement.
CTGGCGTACCAGGTCCAGGGGATCACGGCTGATCTCGCGCATGTCGCTCTCGCCCTGCAGCAGGAAACCGTCGTCCGTGCCTTCGATGCGCAGCGAGACGCGGGCCTGGCGCACGCTGTCGAGGGTAAAGTGCGCATCGAACAGACGGATGAACGGGCCGATGGCGCAGGAGGCATTGTTGTCCTTGGCTTTGCCCAGCAGCAGGGCACTGCGCCCTTCGATGTCGCGCAGATTGACGTCGTTGCCGAGGGTGGCGCCCTTCGGGCTGCCGAAGGCGTCCACGGCCAGCACGATCTCCGGCTCGGGATTGTTCCACTTCGAGGCCGGGTGCAGGCCCACGTGAGCGCCGAAGCCGACCGAGGAGAGCGGCTGGGCCTTGGTGAAGACCTCGGCGTCGGCGCCAAGGCCCACCTCCATGTACTGCGACCAGGCGCCGCGGGCCTGGAGGGCTGCCTTGAGCGCCATGGCCTCGTCGTAGCCCGGGACGATGCGCGACAGATCCTGGCCGATGACCTCGTTGAGTTCGGCGCGCAGCTGGCTGGCCCTGGCGGGGTCGCCGCCGGCCTGTTCCTCGATCACCCGCTCCAGCAGGCTGACAGCGAAGGTGACGCCGCAGGCCTTGATGGCCTGGACGTCGCAGGGCGCGAGCAGGTAGGGGGTCTGCTGCGGTTCGGCCAGGGAGTTGGTCAGCAGCTCATCCACGCGGCCCAGGGATTCGCCCTCGAGGCGGCGCACGAAGTCGACGGCATCGTGGCGGTCGAGCAGGTCCGCCATGCAGTCGCAGTGGGGGGAGATATCCACCACCTCGCCCTGGCGTATCACTACCAGGGCAGGCCCCGTGTCGCGCCAGACGCGGCCCACCAGCAGGGCCTGGTCGAGATCGTGGGGAAGATAATCGGTCGTCATGGTGTCGTCCTCAGGGTTCATGCCTCGCGTTTGCCATCGATCAGGCGCGATACCGCCCAGGGGTTGCCGTCGCGCAGTGCCTCGGGCAGCAGCTCCTGCGGCAGTGCCTGGTAGCACACAGGACGCAGGAAGCGCTGGATGGCGGCGCTGCCCACCGAGGTGGTGCGGGAGTCGGAGGTCGCCGGGAAGGGCCCGCCGTGGACCATGGCGTGGCACACCTCGACGCCGGTCGGCCAGCCGTTGGCCAGTATCCGCCCGGCCTTGCGCTCCAGCGTCGGCAGCAGGCCCTTGGCGGCTTCCAGATCGCCATCATCGAGCTGCAAGGTGGCAGTGAGCTGGCCTTCCAGGCCCGCGGCGACGCGCTGCATCTCGGCCAGATCGGCACACTCGATCACCAGCGAGGTGGCGCCGAACACCTCCTCCTGCAGCTCGGGGTCGGCCAGGAAGTCTTCCGCCGAGGTGACGAACAGCCCGGCCTGGCAGGGATGAGCCGACTCGCCCAGCGGGCCGCGGGCCACCTCCTTGACCCAGGGGTTGGCGGCGAGTCGTTCAACGCCCTGCTGGTAGGCGCGGTGGATTCCCGGGGTGAGCATGGTCTGGGCGGCGCTCTGCCTCACCGCTGCGCCCGCGGCTTCGATGAAGGCATCGAGTTCGGCGCCGGCGACGGCGATCACCAAGCCGGGATTGGTACAGAACTGGCCGGCGCCCATGTTGAGCGAGGCGACGAAGCCCTCGGCGAGCTGCGGCCCTCGGCTGCGCAACGCTTCGGGTAGCAGGAATACCGGGTTGATCGAACTCATTTCGGCATACACCGGAATCGGCTGCGGCCTGGCCTGCGCGGTCGCCATCAGCGCAGTGCCGCCGCGGCGGGAGCCAGTAAAGCCCACCGCCTGGATGCGTGGATCGGCCACCAGGGCCTGACCGATCTCGCTGCCCGAGCCGAACAGCAGCGAAAACACGCCCTCGGGCAGGCCACACTTGGCCACCGCACGCTGGATGGCGCGGCCGACCAGCTCCGAGGTGCCGGGGTGAGCGGAGTGGCCCTTGACCACTACCGGGCAGCCGGCTGCGAGAGCCGATGCGGTGTCACCGCCGGCCACGCTGAAGGCCAGCGGGAAATTGCTGGCGCCGAACACGGCGACCGGGCCGAGCGGAATGTGCCGCTGCCGCAGGTCGGCGCGAGGCATCGGCTCGCGCTCGGGCAGGGCCGGGTCGATGCGCACGTCGAGCCACTCGCCGGCGCGCACCACCGAGGCAAATAGGCGCAGCTGGCCGCAGGTGCGGCCGCGCTCGCCCTCGAGACGTGCCTGGGGCAGGCCGGTCTCGGCCATGGCGCGTTCGATCAACGCGTCGCCTATCGCCTCGATCTCGCTGGCAATCGTCTCCAGAAACGCTGCACGCTCATCCAGCGCTGTGTCTCGGAAGTGGTCGAACGCCTCGTCGGCCAGCACGCAGGCGCGCTCTACCTCGGCCTGGGTGCCCCCCAGGTAGGCGGGCTCCAGGCGTTCGCCGGTAGCGGGATTGACGGCGCTGATGGGCTGGGAGCTGCCGCTAGTGGCTTCACGTCCGATCAGCATCTTGCCTTCCAGGGTCATGATGAGCTCCATTTTTCAGTCAGGTTTCGGTTGGCACGAGGTCAGTTGCCGCGTACGGCGGTCAGGTCTGGCAGCCAGGTGACCAGGCCGGGGAACGCAATGAGGATGGCCAGCACCACCAGCAGGGCCGCGTAGTAGGGCAGCATCGCCTTGACCAGCGCCTCCATCGATACCTTGCCCACGCCACAGCCCACGTAGAGGCAGGTTCCCACCGGCGGGGTGAGCAGGCCGATGCCGAGCACGAAGGCCATCAGCACGCCGAA
>NZ_JACEFT010000024.1 GCF_013697085.1 Billgrantia kenyensis | reverse complement strand
GTCTTCTTGGTCATGAACACCTCCATTGCCTCCATTATGAGGCTTATCGGGGTGTCCGCTCCAATTGGACCACTTCAAGTACTCCGACCTGGACCAGTAGGAACGGCCAGAGATAAGCACTGATCCGTTCGATCTTCTCCCCGGTGACCGACGACAGTACGAACAGGCAGGCGCCCACCGGCGGTGTCATCAGGGAAATGTTGAGGGTAAGGATGATCATGATGCCGGCGTGAATCGGGTCCATGCCGATGGCGTTGGTCAGGGGCACCAATACCGGTGCCAGGATGATCAGGGCGGCATTGATATCCATGAACAGCCCGACGATCAGCAACAGCAGCAGGATCATGCCGATGATCGCCTCGGGGTTATTGGTCAGGGCGAGGAAGCTTGACGCGACCATCTGGGGTAATTGCACGTAGGTCATCCACCAGCCGAGAATCGAGGCCGCAGCGATGATCAGGAACACCACGCCGGTAATGCGTGCCGTGCGTTCCAGCATCTCGACCAGGTCGCGCAGCCTTAGCGTCCGGTAGATCACGCCGCCGATCACCAGGGCATACAGCACGGCCAGGGCGGCGGCTTCGGTGGGGGTGGTGACACCGCTCAGAATGGCGCCAAGGATCATTGCCGGCATCAGAATGGCCAGCAAGCTGGAACGAAATGTCGTCAGAATCAACTTGAGGCTTGGCCCTCCTTCCTTTTTCGGCAGGCCAAGTCGCTTGCCCAGCGCGGCAATCAGGCACATGCAGAGCAGTGCAATCAGTAGTCCAGGCAGGATGCCCGCGGCGAACAGGCCGGCAATGGACACCCCCATCAGTGAGCCGTAGATCACCATCAGGTTGGAGGGGGGAATGGTAGGACCGATGATCGAGCCGGCAGCGGTAACGGCGCAGGCGAAGGGGCGCTTGTAGCCCTGCTTTTCCATCGCCGGAACCATGGTGTTGCCGAAGGCGGCGGCGTCCGAGACGGCGGCGCCGGTCATGCCCGAGAACAGTACCGAAGCGAGCATGTTCGAGTGGGCCAGGCCTCCACGCAGGTAACCCACGAGCGCATTGGCGAAGTCGATCAGGCGCGAGGTGATACCCGACCTGTTCATGATCTCGCCTGCCAGGATGAACAGCGGCATTGCCATGAACGTGAACAGGTCCAGCCCCTCGAAGAAGCGACGCGGGGCCATGGTGAGGAACTCCGGGCCGCCCAGCTGCAGCAGGCCGACCACGCCGGCAAGGCCAAGCACGTAGCCGATCGGCAGTCCCAGGATCAACAGGCCGAAGAAGGTGAGGGCAACGTAGATCACTTGGCTTCCTCCATCGGCAGTTCGTGAAGACCCACTTCAGGTGGGTGGAAGAAGTCCCGCAGCATCACAATCAGCGTCTGGAGGGCGGCGAGCCCTGCCGAAACCGGTACAGAGGCAAAGGGCACCAGCATGGTCATGCCAAAGATGGTGGCGAACTGGGTGGCCCCCTGGGCTGCCATGCCGATCCCGTACCAGGCGAGGAACAGGAAGAAACCGAGTCCGATCAGGTCGAGCAGCAGTCGCAGCAGGCGCTGCTTGGCCGGCGAAATCAGGCTGAACAGCATGACGAAGCCGATATGCTCTCGGCGGAAGACGCCGACGGGAATGGCCAGAAGGGCTGCCCAGATCATCACGTAGCGGGCCAGGACTTCCGTCCATCCGACACCAAGTTGCAGGCCATATCGCGACAGGATGCCGAACCAGACGATCAGTACCATGACGCCCGCCAGGGCGGCGCACAGCTTGATGATGATGCTGTCCAGCAGCTTGCCCAGGGCAATCAGTCTCTCCAGCAAGGGGTGGGGTGGCCGGGGTGTTGTATTTGTCGTTGGCATGTCTGCCTCCCGAGAGATGAGCCTTTTCGACCCTGGCCGTCAGGGCCGGCCTCTATCACTCAAGACTGGAACATGATTTTTAGTCAGTCAAGAAATTGAAAATTAATTTTCAGCTTTTCCTGGCTGTGCCATCGTGCAAGCATGGAGCCCATGAAAGAGCCCTTGACCCTAGAAGCGCGTATCCAGGCGCACTATGAGGAGCTTCCCCCCGCCGAAAGGCGCCTGGGGGATCTGCTGCTGAGCTTTCCCGGCGATATCGCTACCTACAGCGCCGGTGAGCTGGCGGAAGCCGCTGGAACGTCCCGTGCTGCGGCGTCGCGCTTCTTCCAGCGCCTCGGCTACAAGGACTTCAACGAAGTCCGCTTGCAGGTTCGCGAGGCCCGTCGCTGGGGCTCGCCGGTTTACCTATCAGAGGGGCGGCTCGAGCATGCGAACGGCGAGGGCAAGTCCCTGGCCAGCCAGGCTGTCGCGGAGCATCTGCGCCAGGAGACGCACAACCTGACGCGTACCCTGGAAGCGGTTCGCCCAGATCTGCTGCGAGAGCTGGTCGATGCGATTGGCGAAGCGCGGCGGGTGCATGTGGTCGGGTTTCGCAACAGCCGCATGCTGGCGCTCTACCTGCAGCGTCAGCTCCTGCTGGTACGTTCGGATGTTTCCCTGATCCCTCAATCGGGACAGACGCTTGGCGAGGATCTGGTGGATGTTCAGGAAGGCGATGTGCTGGTGATGGTGGGGATGCGTCGCCGGGTCGGAGCCGTCACTCGCATCATGGAGATCGCCCGTGAGCAGGGGGCGAGAACACTGCTCATTACCGATCCTTCCGCAACGCAGACCGCTCGCCTGGCAAACTGGACCCTGACCTGTGAGGTACGTTCTCCTTCATTGCTTGACAGCTATGCCGCCGCCATGAGCGTGCTCAACCTGCTCTGTACGTTGCTGATCCAGCGCAGCATGAAGACGGGCTTTGAAAGGCTTCGCCGTATCGAGGGGCTGCATGAAGAGCTCGATGAACTCGATGCCTTTGCCTGGCTGACGGAAGATGCCAAGCCCCGCGGGGAGGGTTAAGCAGTCACAGCGCCTCATGCCAGGCTTCGTGACCGCAGCTGAGGCAGTGGAAGAACGCCTCGAAGCCGGAGTTACTGTCCTCCGATCGGCGCAGGGTGCCTTTCTGGAAGCGGAAAGAGCGTAGTGAGCAGACCGGACAGCGTATCTCCTCGTGGCGCGGTCCGCGGGGCATTGGGGAGGCCGTGTCGTGCACTGTCTCTTTAGCGCCTGCCTCTGCGATGGCACTGTCGAGCTCGCGCGTCATTGCTTCCGCCAGCTCGCCGGCTTCACGCTGATGCTCGGGGGCAGCGAGCGCGGCCAGGCGTGCAATACCTTCCTTGACTGCGTTCATGCGGGTGTCGAGATCGGCCATCGGGGTCTCCTGAGTCATGATTCGCGCTTACTCAATCAGCATAACCCGGACTTGCCGACATGGCATGCGGCGTATGCCAAGCAGTCAACTGCTGGCGGAGTTTTGCCGCCGCCGGCTCGGCCTGCTGGTCCAGCAGCAGGCCGCAAGGCAGCGGGTGAAGTATCATGTCAACGTTACATTAAGTTAAGCTGGGCCCAGCGCCTAGGCCCTAGGGCTGAAGCGAATCGTGTGCATGGGCGAGGTATCGATGAACAGGCCAGAGCAGATTCTGCTGGAGACACATGCCTCCCCTGCCGACGACGAGTCGCCCGAGAAGGGGAGAGGCCCCCTGCAGCGGCTTTGGCGCGATCTGTTGACTTCCGGGGGACGCACCTCGGAGAGCTGTCCCGACTACCTGTGCATCACCTTGATCAATCTTGTCCAGGGCACGGCCTTGCTGGTCTGGTCGTTGTTCCTGACCCTCATCCTGCTGGGCCCGCTGGAGCCGTTGCCGGGTCGCCTAGCCATCGATGTGGCAGGGCTGGTGATAGCCGCCTGGGTCATCATTGGCCTGCGTCGCGGCATGTCTGCCACGCTGGCCGCGCATGTGACCCACGCCTTTTTGTTCCTTTGCCTGCTCGGGCTTTCCATCGTTCGGTCCGACAACCCGCTGACGATGACGCTGCCGCTGATCTACCCGGCCCTGGCCTTCCTGCTGCTGGACGATATTCGCCGTGGGCTTGCCGGGACCCTGCTGATGACGGCTGGGCTCAATATCCTGCTCTCGTCCGGTATGGGCCCGACCTTGAGCGACAGCACCATGCTGCTCGACGGCGCCGTCACTATTACCGTTGTCATGCTGTTCCAGGCTGCGGTCATGTCGCTCTATGTGCACCATCGCAAGCAGGCGCTCTCGCTGTTGCGTCGTGCCAGCGTGCGCTTGAACGAGCTGGCCAGCCATGATCCGCTGACTGGTCTCTACAATCGCCGGACTTTCATCGAGGTGCTTGAGCGGGAGCTGTCCCGGCGCGGAAAAAGCGAGCGCCAACTGGCATTCCTGCTGTTCGATATCGACCGCTTCAAGGCCTATAACGACGAGTTCGGCCATCCTCAGGGAGACGAGCTGCTCAAGCGCCTTGCCTCCACCGCTACCCAAGTGTTCTCACGCCGCGAGGATGTCGTCTTTCGCCTCGGTGGCGAGGAGTTCGGGGTGGTGTTCCGGTCTGAATCTCCCGAGCAGGCTGCGGAGATGGCGGACCAGCTGCTGGCCGCCGTCGAGGCCATGGAAGAGCCGGCACCGGCTGGCCCGAAAAAAAACCTGACGGTCTCTGCCGGGCTGTACCTGGTGGCCAAGGGTGGAGCCACCAGCCCTAACCGCATCTATAGTCGGGCGGACCAGGCGCTCTACCGGGCCAAGGACGCAGGGCGGGCTTGCTGGCTGATGGCGTCCCAATAAGCCCACCTACCCGCCGGGGCCATATTCGAAGCACCGTTCGGTCATGGCCGGGCCCTGCAGCAGTGCCCTGTTGAGGTCGCGCAGCGCACTGCGCAATCCCTCCTCAAGCACCGGGTGGTAGAAGGGCATCTCCAGCATGCGCTCGACGCCCATGCGCTGCTCCAGTGCCCAGGCCAGCAGCTGGGCGATATGCTCCACGCGTGGCCCGAAGAGCTCGGCACCCAGGAACTGCCCCGAGCCATGCTCCGCATACAAACGCATGAGGCCACGATTCTGGCGCATGACCATGGCCCGCCCCTGGTCCTCGAAGGACGCCTCGCCCTCGGCCACGCTGTCGCAGCCGAACCAGCTCACCGCTTCCTCCCGGCTCATGCCGACCGTGGCCATCTGAGGGTCGGTGAAAGCGATCGAAAGCGGCGTACTGCGATGGCCGGCGCGGCGTTCGGGATAGCGTCCCGCGTTGTGCCCGGCGATACGACCCTGCTGGTTGGCCTCGTGCAGTAGCGGAAGCTCCTGGCTGGCATCGCCGGCGATGAAGACATGGCTCCCCTCGCCGTGGTCGTCGAGGCCACGGCACTGCATGGTGAAACGGTTGTAGAGCGGCACTCCCTTGTCGTCCAGGGCCAGGCCGGCATTCTCCAGCGCGAGCCGGTCGAGGTTGGGGCGCCTTCCGGTGGCTGCCAGCAGGTAGTCGAAGCTCTCGGTCAGGCGCTCGGCGCTGTTGCGTTTGCGGAAGGTCACGGCCACCTGGCTATCGTCACCCTCGATGGCATCGACCCGAGCTGCTGGGTCGAGATAGAAGGCTTCGTTGAAGATTCGCTCGGCATAGTCGCGCATCGCTGCTTCCTGGAACGGGCCAAGCGAGCCGCTCTTGCCGAACAGGCGGACCCGCACGCCCAGGCGACTGAGCGCCTGGCCCAGCTCGAGGCCGACGACTCCTGCGCCGAACACGGCGACCGAGCCGGGCAGGGTTTCCCATTCGAAAACGGCGTCGCTGTCGATCAGTCGCTCGCCGGCGGCCGCGAAGGCATCCGGCATGTGGGGGCGCGAACCGGTGGCAATCACGATACTGCGCGCGTGAAGACGCTGGCTATCGCCCACGCGCAGCGTATGCGGGGACTCGAAGCAGGCATGGCCGGATAGCAGCTTGTCGGGATCGATGCGCTGCATGGAGTCGAGCACGCCTTTGACGAAGGCGTCCCGTTGGTGTCTGACCCGGGCCATGACCGCGCGGCCATCGATCTCGACCGGGCCGGCCTCGATACCGAAGCCTGCGGCTTCATGGGCATGATGAGCGGCCTCGGCGGCGGCGATCAACAGCTTGGAGGGCATGCATCCCACGCGGGCACAGGTCGTGCCCGGCTCGCCTCCCTCGATGAGCACGACATTCTCGTGGTAGTGGCGGGCGGTCTGCCAGGCACTCAGACCTGCCGTCCCCGCCCCGATGATGGCAATGTCGACGTCTCGTTCCTGCATGACTCGGTTCCCGGCAGCGCTCCAGATTCGAACTCTTCGATGTGCACTAGCCTAGTCGCTATGCGGAACCAGTGCTGCAGGAAGCATCACGAGTTGCGGTTGTGTGAGGGCTTGTTCTTTTGGCTGGTGGAGGCCATTTTCTCGAGTTCCTTCTCGTCCATGGACTCATACATCTGCTTCGAAGCGCCCTCGAGTTCACTGGCCTTCTTCTCGCCGCGCTTGGCAGCGAGCGCGGCGCCGGCCGCCATTTGCTGAGCTTGTGACTTGGCAGGCATCTTCTCCTCCCGGTTCGATGGAATTTCGATTTCTTTCAACAACCTAGACGTAATTTTCGAGATTTTCTGTTACATTGGGTTATTTAATAATTTACCAGTAAATATAAAAAACGACGTTTCTTTATTTGTCTCTCGTTGAGATCTTTGAATTATTAATACAGCATGAGCCAATATTTCATAAGTTCTTTGACTGGCCGGCGTTCTCATGATATTTGAAACTGACAAATAACGATAAAAGACCTGGCGTGAAAGATAGGTTTGTCGAGCCACCGGGCTGCCATGGCGGCCAGGGGCTTTCATATTCGTGGGGATGGAGTCTCATGCGCCAGTTTGCCTATCAAAGCCGGCAACCTCGACCGGGTCGCCGCCAGCCTACCCTTGACGCTGTCACTGGCCTGACGACACGCCGCGATGCGGAACAACACTTGGCCGTCCTGCTGGCCGAAGCGGACGAACGTGACAGCCGAGTCGCCATCCTGCATATCGATATCGATCGCCTGAAGGAGGTCAATCATGCCTTCGGCAGAGCCGCGGGAGACGACTGCCTGCGGCAGCTGGCCCAGCGTTTCAGTGCCACCGTCGGCAGCCGGGGAAGCGTCAGCCGGTTGGACAGCGACGAAGTCATGGTGGTGCTGCCCGATGTCACGGACGTGGCAGAGGTAATACCTACCGTCGAGCAGTTGCTGCGCAAAAGCCACGAGCCTCTCGAGCTTTCCGGCCAGGCACTGTTGTCCAGTTGCTGTATCGGATTGGCCCTGTTCCCCGACCATGGCGCTACGGTCATCGAACTGATGCGTCAGGCCAACCTGGCCAGGCGCAAGGCCCAGGCCAGGGGAAGCGGGCAATACTGCGTCTTCTCGCCAGACCTGCTGGAGGACTGCCCCGATCGTATCCAGCTGCGCGGCGAGGTCCGAGAGGCCCTGCAGAGGGGCGAGATGGCGCTGTGCTACCGTCCGGTGTTGTGTGCACGCAGCGGCCAGGTAGTGGCGATATCGGCCCAGCCACGCTGGCACTCGCCCAGTTTCGGCCTGCTCGGCCCCCAGCAGTGGGTCGCTGCTGCCCATGAAGCGGGCCGGCTGTACGAGATCAGCCATTGGGTGCTGGCTTATGCGTGTCGCCATGCCCGGTCATGGTACGAGGCCGGTTCGGGGCTGAAGGTGGTGGTGGGCTTGCCGATGGAGGGGATGTCCGGCGACAGACTGGTGGAGAGCGTCGGTCAGGCGCTAGAGCACAGCGGCCTGCCATCCGGCCTGCTGGCTCTCGAAATGACCGAGAATGACCTGATGCAGGCCCCGGAGAGTGCAGTGGTCTTGCTCGACCGACTCAAGGCGATGGGGGTGCAGCTTGTCGTCGATGGCTTCGGAAGCGGGCATTCCATGCTGGGCCATCTCGCCATGCTGCCCATCGACACCCTCAAGCTCGATGCACAGTTCGTCAAGAACTGTCTCGACAGTCCTCGCCATCAGGCGGTGATTCGCTCGATCATCGGCATGGCCCACGAGCTGGGAATGAAGGTGGCTGCCGGTGGCGTCAGCCACCGGCAGCAGGCTGACTTTCTGCGAGAACAAGGTTGCGACCTGCTGCAGGGTGGCCTCTGGTCGCGCATGGAATACAGCGATGAGTTGTCGCATGAGTAGCGCAGCGCCACGCGAGGTTGCGAGTTGCCGGGTTTCAGCCGACCATGGGGGCTTGCAAGCCTGCTACCCAAGGAATTGACATGCCTATCGTCACCATCCAGCAATTTCCCCGTGACCTGGCACAAAAGCGAGAGCTGGCCCAGCGGATCACCCAGGCCTTCGTGGAGGTGTACGGCGCTTCGGAAGAGAGCGTGCAGGTGTTCTTCAACGAAGTGGATGGCGAGAGCTGGGCCAAGGCAGGCACGATGGGATGTGATCGTAGCCCCGCACGGGGCTGAAAGGAGGCGAACTCATGAGGCTGCAGCATGCCACCTGGCAAGAGGTCGAGGCCTACCTGGAGCGTGAGAAGGGGATCATCGTGCCGATCGGTTCCACCGAACAGCACGGTCCCAACGGCCTGGTCGGCACCGATGCCATCTGTCCCGAGGCCATTGCCTGGGAGTTAGGCGAGCGCCATGGCGTCCTGGTTGCACCGACCCAGAACCTGGGTATGGCCCAGCACCACCTGGCTTTTCCGGGCACCATCAGCCTGCGTCCCTCCACTCTGATGGCGGTGCTGCGCGATACCATCACTTCGCTTTCGGGCCAGGGTTTTTCCCACATTCTCTTCCTCAACGGACACGGCGGCAACATCGGCACCATGAGTGCGGCCTTTGCCGAGGTGTATGCCGAGCGCAGCATGCGCACCGGCCCGCAGCCAGCAGGCGAGCTGCAGCTGACGACCTTCAACTGGTTCCTCGGCCCCCGAGTGCGGGAACTCGCCGAATCGCTGTATGGCGATGCCGAGGGAACCCATGCCACTGCCTCTGAGGTGGCCCTCTCCTGGTTTGCCCGCCCCGCGGCAGTCAAGCAGGTCGATATGTCGCCACGCATCGCTCCGCGCGGAAGCGCGCAGTGCGATGCCGAGGAGTTCCGGCGACGCTTCCCCGACGGCCGCATGGGTTCCGACCCTTCGCTGGCCAGTGTCGAGCATGGTGAGCGTTTCCTCGAGGCCGGGGTAGCCGACCTGTGGGAGGTTTATCGCGCTTTCGTGACATCCCCCTGAGCGGGGCCTGTCGGTTTACAGGCGAACTTGCAAGGGCCGCCCGGGCTTATCATGGTTTTGACAGCATATCGGATGGGGGCTGCAATGCTGCGCGTGGTTTCTACCCTGGCTGGCATCTACGGGCTCGTGGTGCTTCTGGCCTGGTTCTTCCAGGATCGGCTGCTATACCTACCTCACGTGGGGCGCGAGCATGTTGCCACCCCGGCAGATCGCGGCCTGGGTTGGCAGCAGGTGGACCTGATTACCGAGGATGGCCTGGCCCTGGATGCCTGGTGGATACCCGCCGAGGATCCTAGGGGCAGCCTGCTGTTCTTCCACGGCAACGCCGGCAACATCTCCCATCGTCTCGATTCGATCCAGCAGTTTCATCGGCTGGGGCTGTCGGTGCTGATCGTCGATTATCGCGGCTATGGCCGCAGCGAGGGCCGCCCCTCCGAGGAGGGCACTGCGGAAGATGCCCGCACCGCCTGGCGCTGGCTGACCGAGCAGGCCGAGGCGAGCCCCGGCGAGATCGTGCTCTTCGGCCGCTCGCTGGGCGCCGCGGTGGCGGCGGAGCTGGCGGCGTCCCTGGCTCCTGACGTGGAGCCGGCAGCACTCATCCTCGAGTCGCCCTTTCGCTCGGTGCCGGCGCTGGGGCAACAGCTCTATCCCTTCCTGCCGGTCCGCTGGCTGGCCACGCTCGACTATCCGACAGAGCGCTATGTGAGCGAAATTAGTGCGCCAATTCTGGTCATCCACAGCCGTGACGACGAGATCATCCCCTACTCGGAGGGCGAGGCTGTCTTCCAGGCGGCGGGTGAGCCCAGAGAGATGCTGACCATCCAGGGCGGGCATAACACAGGCTTCATCGATAGCGAGCCGGATTACTCCGCAGGAATCGACCGCTTTCTCGAGCGTCATCTCGGTTTGAGTCGCTAGCCCGATAGCTGTCGAACTGTCGCCTTTGCTTGACGTTTTTCTGTAGGAACTGTGAAGCGACAGGTAATGTTGCTTGTTGTCTCTCCTGGTGTTTTGCCGCGGCCGTGTTCGGCCTCAAAAGGTGCTTGCTCCCCAGACAACGTCATGGCTCTCCGCGCTTGTCGTCGGCGGGGTGGTACCCGCCCCGTGGTGAGCCTGCGCCGCGCCAACCGGTCGGCGCGGCTTTTTTGTATCAGGCGACGATCTCGGCGTTGTGATAGACGTTTTGCACGTCGTCCAGATCGTTGAGGGTGTCGAGCAGCTTTTCGAACATGGGAATGTCGTCGCCCTCGACCGGGGTGGTGGTCTGGGGCACGAACTGGATCTCGTCGACCTCGAACTCGATCTCGCCGAAGGCGTCGAGCAGCGCCTGCTTGGCCTTGGCGTACTCGGTGTGTGGAGCGAAGACAGTGATGTGTCCCTCTTCGTTCTCGATGTCGGTGACGTCGACATCGGCCTCCATCAACGCCTCCAGCGTCGCCTCTTCGTCATCACCGGCGAAGGCCAGGATGGCGCAGTGGTCGAACATGTGGCTGACGCTGCCTGGGGTGCCGAGCTTGCTCTTGGCCTTGTTGAAGCAGCCGCGCACGTCACCGAAGGTGCGGTTGGGGTTGTCGGTGAGGCAGTCGACGATGACCATGCAGTTGCCCGGCCCGAAGCCTTCGTAACGTGCCGGGGAGAAGTCCTCGCCGCCCACGCCGCTGGCCTTGTCCAGCGCCTTGTCGATCACGTGGCTCGGCACCTGGTCCTTCTTGGCCCGTTCGATCAGCCCGCGCAGTGTCAGGTTGCCGGCGGGGTCGGTGCCGCCCTGCTTGGCGCAGACGTAGATCTCTCGCCCGTACTTGCTGTAGACCTTGGTCTTGGCGGCGGCCGTCTTGGCCATGGATTCCTTGCGGTTCTGAAAGGCCCTGCCCATAGCGATTTCCCGTTGCATCGAATACAAGGCTGGATTCTACGAAACCGGCCTGTTCCGGAACAGCCCTATTTCCTTTGTCAGGCGCCTCATGTGATACGGGTCATGGCTACACTGTCTGTCAGACTTGGCCGTGTGGAGTCGTACCATGGATCACAATCGCTATCGCCAAGCGCTGCAGGCACAGCTCGAGGCCAGCGAGCTGGCTTTTCCCCTGGACGAGTACGCCGCTCGACTGTCCCAGGTGCGAGCAGCCATGCACGAGGCCGGGCTGGACGCACTGATGCTGACCGACCCCGCCGACATCTACTACCTGACGGGCTACAACACCTTCGAGGTCTCGGTGCATACCTGCCTTGTATGCTCGGCACAGCGGCTGGTGTTGCAGGTGCCCTCGATCGAGACTGGCCCGGCCGTGGTTACCGCTCGAGTCGACGAGACCCTGGGTTATCGCTGGGAGGGCATAGGGGAGGTGATCGAGCCCTTGGCCGAGACGCTGTCACCCTTCCAGGCGATCGGCCTGGATCTTTATGGCGCTGGGCTGCGCCATGGCGTGCTGCGTGAGCTGCAGTCCCGCTTGGGTAGTGAGCGTTTTCACGATGGTGGTGGCGAACTGCTCGATCGTGTCCGTATCGTAAAGAGCCAGGCGGAGCTCGCCTGCCTGCGCGAGAGCGCGCGGATCACCTCGCTGGGGCTCAGGGCCGCCATGAGTGTCATCGCACCCGGCATGAACGATAGCGATGTGGCGGCAGAAGGTGCCCGTGCGATGCTGGCAGCCGGCAGCGAGTTCATGAGCATGCAGCCCATCGTGACCACAGGCAGACGTAGCAGCGTGATCCACATGAATCACCAGCGTCACAGGATTGCCCTGGATGAGCCTGTGTTCCTGGAGTTCGGCTCCGCCTATCGACGTTATACCGCGCCGATGATGGTTACGGGCGTGGCGGGCAGGGCCAGTCATGAGATGCGGATGCTGCGTGATGTTTGCCGCGACGTCTTCGAGGCACTCATCTCGAGGATGCGGCCGGGCAACACCTTCGACGATGCGGCGAAGGCCGCGGAAGCGGAGCTTGGGCCGCATACTGAGCGCGTGTTCTTCTCCGGTGTCTTCGGCTACGCCGTGGGTGCCCAGTTTCCTCCCAGTTGGGTCGAGGGTAGTGGCTACATTGCCCGCGGCCAGCAGCGCGAATTCGAGGCCGACATGGTCTTTCACCTGCCGCTTTGCCTGCGCATACCGGGGCAGTGGGGTGTTGGCCTGAGTGATACCGTGCGGGTCTCCAGGCAAGGGGGCGATCCGCTGACCGACAACGATTGGTTGCTCCGGGAGAACCTCGGAGCCTGATGGCGGTGGACAAGCTGCGTGACTCACTATACTTGGGTTGTAGTGCGAACCGTGCGGTCCTTGACCGGCGGGCTTGGAAAACAAGGGAGGGAAGCGATATGACTCAGACTGTCACGGCCAAGTACCAGGACCTGATGAAGGCCACCAATGCCTACGATGAACTGATATCGGAAGGTTACCCTCGCGAAAATCTCTATTTCGACAAGGAAGAGCATCAGGTGAAGGTGATCGTCCCCGATGAGGCGAAGCCTGAGGCCGAATTGATCCTCAACCGCCACCAGCCGGCTGACCTCTGGTTCCGTCCGTTCGAGGAGCAGTGACCGGCGGTGCACACATGAGCCAGGGAGGCGTCGGCCCCGCTAGGGTAAGGCGGAAGATGGCAGCTTAGGTTCAAGCGCAAGCTAATCGGGGTCGAGCAGGCGCGGCCCGGCACCTTCCTCGGCCAGTTCGTCCTCGGGGTTGCGCAGCGGACACTCCTCGATCGACAGGCAGCCGCAGCCAATGCAGTGGTCGAGCTGATCGCGCAGTTGGGTGAGGCGCACGATCCTGTCGTCTAGCGCCTGGCGCCAGTTCGCCGAGAGGCGCTGCCAGTCGGCGGCGGCTGGTGCGCGTGTGTCCGGCAAGGTGTCGAAGGCGGCACGAATCTCTCCCAGGGTGATGCCGGTGCGCTGAGCGACCTTGATGATTGCCACACGGCGCAGCACATCGCGGGAGAAGCGTCGTTGGTTGCCGGCGTTACGTCGGCTTCTTATCAACCCCTTGGCCTCGTAGAAGTGGATGGCGGAGACGGCTAGGCCGCTGCGCCGAGCGACCTCTCCGACGCTGAGCTCGCGGTGACGCAGGGCGCAGTCTTTGCGCTTACCCGAAGCCTTTCGTGATGGCGTGCTTGAAGTGTCACAGGTGGCAGGGTCAGTCATCGTCGCAGCCTCGTCGGTATTTGTTTAAATTAATTTATCAGCTTTATTGATATAAACGATCAGCAAGTTTGATTGTGCATTCTTTCGCAATGCTCGTATGGTTCTCGGTTCCCTTCCTTCACAACGTTGTTCATGAAGAACGCAAAACTCTCTTGACCTCAATATAAGTTTAGGTTTTAGCCTGCTTCCTGTCATGGGATCAAACTCTGCTTGACGCCAGATTATCTTAAGTATTCTTGACGATGGAGTTGTCATGTTCCGTTACTTCGAAACATTGGTGAACCCCTACCCTTCGGAGCAGGCCGGTACACCGCCCAAGGGGTTGTTCCGGTTCATCCTGCACTTCTCGCGTCCGGTGTTACCACTGTTGCTGGCCATGTCGCTGGTCACCGCCATGGTCTCGGCGGCCGAGGTGGTGTTCTTCGGCTACATGGGTGAGCTCGTGGATTGGCTGGCCAATGCCGAACGCGAAGGCTTCTTTGCCGAGTATGGCTGGCGCCTGGCGGGGATGGCGGCGCTGGTGGTGGTGGGGTTTCCGCTGCTGGTGCTGCTGCAGTCGCTGCTTTCGCATCAGGGTATCTTCGGCAACTACCCGATGCTGGGGCGCTGGCTGGCACATCGTCACATGTTGAGCCAGAGCCTGGCCTTCTACCAGGACGAGTTCGCCGGTCGCGTATCGCAGAAGGTGATGCAGACGGCCCTGGCAATCCGCGAGACGGTCACCAAGCTGCTGGGCCTGATGGTCTACGTGCTGGTCTACTTCATCGGCGCCATGTGGCTGATGGGCGGCGCCGAGCCCTGGCTGATGCTGCCGCTGGTGGCGTGGCTGGGGGGCTATGGCGGAATCATGTGGTATTTCGTGCCGCGGCTGCGGCGGGTCTCCATGGAGCAGGCCGATGCCCGTGCGCGCATGACCGGACGTATCGTCGACAGCTACAGCAACATCCAGACCATCAAGCTGTTCGCCGATACCCAGCGCGAGCAGGCCTACGCCCGCGACGCCATGGAGAAGTTCATGGTCACGGTGCATCGGCAGATGCGTCTGGCCACGCTGCTCTCGGTCTCGTTGACGATGCTCAACTCCCTGCTGCTGGCCAGCGTGGCTGCCATCGCCATCGGGGCCTGGTATTTCCAGGCCATCTCGCTCGGCGCCATCGCCGTGGCCATCGCCCTGGTCATGCGCATTCGCTTCATGTCCGACTGGATCATGTGGGAGGTGGCGGGGTTGTTCGAGAACATCGGCACGGTGCAGGACGGCATCAACACCATTGCCCGTGAGCCCACGGTGCAGGATCTGCCCGGCGCGGCGGTGCTCAGCGTCCCCCACGGCGAGATCCGCTTTGAAGCGCTGCGTTTCGGCTACGACCGGCCAGACGGCGCGCAGGCCCGTGTCTTCGATGGCATGAGCCTGACCGTGGCGCCGGGCGAGAAGGTCGGGCTGATCGGTCGTTCCGGCGCCGGCAAGTCGACCCTGGCCAATCTGCTGCTGCGCTTCTACGACCTGGAAGGCGGACGCATCCTGATCGATGAGCAGGACATCGCCGAGGTCACCCAGGAGTCGCTGCGGCGCAAGATCGGCATGGTGACCCAGGACACCTCGCTGCTGCACCGCTCGGTGCGCGACAACATTCGCTACGGCAGCCCCGAAGCCACCGACGAGCAGGTGCTGGAAGCCGTGCGCCGGGCCCATGCGGAGTTCATCTTCGACTTGGTCGATCACAAGGGCCGGCGCGGCCTCGATGCCCACGTCGGCGAGCGTGGCGTCAAGCTCTCCGGCGGTCAGCGGCAGCGTATCGCCATCGCCCGGGTGCTGCTCAAGAATGCACCGATCCTGGTGCTCGACGAGGCCACCTCGGCGCTCGATTCCGAAGTCGAAGCGGCCATTCAGGAGCAGCTCGACACCCTGATGGTGGGCAAGACGGTCATCGCCATCGCCCACCGGCTGTCGACCATCGCCATGCTCGATCGACTCATCGTCATCGACGAGGGACGCATCGTCGAGAGCGGTACCCATCGCGAGTTGCTGGCGCTCGATGGCCTCTATGCCTCGCTGTGGCGGCGCCAGTCCGGCGGTTTCCTGGGGCTGGACACCGAGGAGAGCGAGCGGCAGGAAAGCCCGTTGAACGCGGAGTCGTGAGCCGGGCACAACCATAGGCAATGAAGGAGGGGTGAACATGCAAGGCGTGGAACGAGAAGCCATCAACCCGCGGGGCGTGCCCAATACCCTGCAGTACGGCTTCAGTCAGGCGGTGATGGTCAAGGGCGGCTACCGTGTGCATCTCTCGGGGCAGGTGGGGGTGGATGCCCACGAATGCCTGGTCGGCCCCGACCTGGAGGGCCAGACCTTTGCCGCATTGGACAACATCGAGTCGATTCTCGGCACGCTGGGCGGTGACCTGTCCCATGTGGTGATGTTGCGCATCTATATCGCCGAGCCCGCCCGCTACGACCAGGAAGGGGTGGTGCAGGCACTGCGCTCGCGCTTTCCCAAGTCGCCACCGGCCTCTTCCTGGGTGATCGTCAGCGGCCTTTCCGAACCGGAATGGCTGATCGAGATAGAGGCCGAGGCGGTGCTGCCGGAATTGCCCTGAGGCGATGCCGGAGGCTGCCTGAGCCAGACGCTATGCCAGCGCCTGTTCCACTTCCGCCGGTTCGGTGTGGGCAGGCGGCTGCCAGGCATCCCCAACTGGCTCCATGGTGATGCGCATGCGCTCGACCACGAAGTCGACGAAGGTTCGCACCTTGGGCGAGACCAGGCTGCCGCCGGGGAACACGGCGTTGAGCTCGACCTCGGGGCCTTCCCAGCCTTCGAGAATGCGCCGCGGGCGGCGCGACTCGGAGCTCATGCAGGTGACGAATTCGTTGGCCAGCATGATGCCCTGGCCGTCCTCGAGCATGCCGCGTAGGGCGAAGGGGTCGTTGGCGATGGCGATGGGGTCGACCTCCACCTCCACGGCTTGCTGGCTCTCGCTGTGGTGCAGCTGCCAGACGTAGCGCTGGCCGCGCTGCTCCATGGCTTTGGCCAGCACGGGGTGGGCGGCCAGCTCCGCCGGTTCGCGGGGCTCGCCATGCCGCGCGAGGTAAGCCTCGCTGGCATAGACGTAAGAGTGAAAGCGAGCCAGGCGGCGCGCCACCAGGCTGGAGTCGGGCAGAGGGCCGACCCGTAGCGCGACGTCGATCTGGTTGGCAACCAGATCCAGGCGCTCGTTGGAGAGCACCAGCTCGATGCGCACCTGGGGATAGAGTTGACGGAAGTCCCTTACCAGGATCGAGGTGAACTCGGTGCACATGGTGAAGGGCGCGGTGACCCTGAGCCAGCCGCGGGGGCTCTCTTCGAGATGGTGCACCGCTTTTTCCGCCTCGCCCAGGTCGCGGGCGATGCGGTTGCAGTAATCGAAGTAGATGGCACCCGCCTCGGTCAGGCTCAGGTTGCGGGTGGTGCGGTGCAGCAGCCGAGCGCCGAGGCGCCGCTCCAGGTCCTGCACCTTGCGGCTCACCGTGGTCTTGCCAAGACGAAGCTGTTTGGCGGCGGCGCTGAAGCTGCCCTGTTCCACGACCTTGGCAAAGATCAGGGCGTCGTTGAGGTCTTGCAGCATGGTCGTATTCCTGTGCCGTGCGCAGTGCCTGAAGAACCCCGTTTCAGGGTAAGCACCGTGTCAGGGGAAATACTGCAGAAGGGCAAGAACGGTTGCACGGAGACTGTCCCGCCAAAGGGACAGTATTTCCCTGCTGGCCCGACTAATCAAGTGCCCGGTAACACTATAAGGTGGCGGTTTGCGAAGTTTGCCGTCGATTAATCACGCCACCGAACGACATTAATAAGTCAGAAATATTGAGGCAAAAAATAGCGGCAAGAAATAGAGGCCAGGCTGAACAAAGGGCATGGCGAACTTCGCGTTGGTCAATGGGAGAGGGAGTATCAATGAACGTCCACAAGATGTTCGAGAGTCGAGGGGGCCGGCGTCTGCTCATGGTTACCGCCATGTTTGCCGGGATCGTCGTGCTGACAGGTTGCGAGAGCCAGGCCGATACCCAGGCCGGCGCCGAACAGGGGCCGCCGCCACCGCAGGTCAGCGTGGCTCAGGTGCTGGTCGAGGACGTGGAGCTGTGGGACGCCTTCACCGGCCGTATCGAGGCGGTGGAGACGGTGGACCTGCGTCCGCGCGTGTCCGGCTACATCGAGAGCGTCAACTATACCGAGGGTGAGAAGGTCGAGAAGGGCGACGTGCTGTTCGTCATCGACCCGCGTCCCTATCGCGCCGAGCTGGAGCGGGCCGAGGCCGAGTTGCAGCGGGCCAGGGCGCGTGCCGAACTGGCACGCAGCGAAGCCGCCCGGGCCGAGGCGCTGGGCCAGAGCCGCTCGATCTCCCGCGAAGAGCTGGATCAGCGACGTTCAGCGGCGGCCACTGCCGAAGCCGACATTCTCGCCGCCCAGGCCATTGCCGAGACGGCCCGGCTCAACATGGAGTTCACCGAAGTGCGCGCGCCCATTTCCGGACGTGCCGGCAGGGCGCTGGTCACCTCGGGCAATCTCGTCTCCGAGGCCACGCCGCTGACCAGCATCGTCGCCCTGGATCGGGTCCATGTGCATTTCCACAGCGACGAGCGAGCCTACCTGCACTACGACGCCCTGGCGCGCAACGGCGGGCAGTTCAGTCTGCGCGATGGCGGCGTTCCGGTGCGTGTGGGCCTGGCCAGCGACGAGGACTACCCCTACCGCGGCGAGGTCGATTTCATCGACAACCGTCTCGATGCCGACACCGGCACCATCCTGACCCGGGCCGTGCTCGACAACGGCGAGGGGCGCTTCGCTCCCGGCATGTATGCCCGCGTTCAGCTGCTGGCGGGCAGCGCCGAGGGCACTCTGCTGATCGACGACAAGGCGGTGCTCACCGACCAGGACCGCAAGTACGTCTACGTGGTCGACGAGGGCCGAGCCATGCGTCGCGACGTGCAGCTCGGACGCATGGTCGACGGCCTGCGGGTGGTGACGGCGGGTCTCGAGCCCAGCGACCAGGTGGTGGTGAACGGCGCCCAACGGATCTTCTTCCCGGGCATGCCGGTGGCGGCGGAGAGCGTCGACATGCGCGGCTCGGGCGCGGCTTCCGGCGAGTATGCTGCCGTGCGCTGAGCCGACCACTGCCCAGCACGACTCCAGATAACCATAACCCCTGACTTGTACGGGGCGGACCACGCGTCCGTCCCGTAAGGGAGTCTTGTCATGAATTTTGCCAAGTTCTTCGTCGACCGGCCGATCTTCGCCGCGGTGCTGTCGATTCTGATCTTCATCGCCGGTGCCATCACCATCCCGCTGCTGCCGGTCAGCGAATACCCCGACGTAGTGCCGCCCACCGTACAGGTGCGTGCCGTCTATCCCGGCGCCAACCCCAGCGAGATCGCCGACACGGTGGCCACGCCGCTGGAGGAGGCCATCACCGGGGTCGAGAACCTGATGTACATGAAGTCGGTGGCCGGCTCCGATGGGGTGCTGGCGCTGACGCTGACCTTCCGTCCCGGCACCGACCCGGACGAGGCCCAGGTGCAGGTGCAGAACCGGGTCAGCCAGGCCCTGGCGCGGCTGCCCGAGGCGGTGCGCCGCCAGGGCGTGACCACCGACAAGCAGTCGCCCGATCTGACCATGGTGCCGCAGCTGATCTCGCCGGACGGTCGCTACGACAGTACCTACCTGCGCAACTACGCGGCGCTGCACGTGCGCGACGAGCTGGCGCGGCTCGAGGGGGTGGGGCAGGCGATGCTGTTCGGTGCCGGCGACTACGCCATGCGCGTGTGGATCGACCCCGACCGTGCCGCTGCGCGCGGGCTCACCGCCGGCGACATCATAGCCGCGATCCGCGAGCAGAACGTGCAGGTCTCGGCCGGTCAGCTCGGCGCGCCGCCGACGCCGCATTCGTCCGACTTCCTGGTCTCTATCAATGCTCAGGGGCGTCTGACCACCGAGGAGGAGTTCGGCAACATCGTGGTCAGGGCCGGCAGCGGTGGCCAGATCACCTATCTCTCCGACGTCGCACGCATCGAACTCGGGGCCGCCGAGTACTCGCTGCGCGCGCTGCTCGACAACCAGCAGGCAGTGGCCATCGGTATCTTCCAGGCGCCGGGCTCCAATGCCATCGCACTCTCCGATGCAGTGCGCGACAAGATGGAGGAGCTCTCCCAGCGCTTCCCCGAAGGCGTGGAGTACACCATCGTCTACGATCCCACGGTGTTCGTGCGCGACTCGATCAAGTCGGTGATCAAGACCCTGCTCGAGGCAGTGCTGCTGGTGGTGCTGGTGGTCACGCTGTTCCTGCAGACCTGGCGCGCTTCGGTGACCCCGCTGCTGGCGGTACCGGTGTCGATCGTGGGTACCTTCGCCGTGCTCTATCTACTCGGCTTCTCGATCAATACCCTGACCCTGTTCGGCCTGGTGCTGGCCATCGGCATCGTGGTCGACGACGCCATCGTGGTAGTGGAGAACGTCGAGCGCAACATCGAGGAGGGGCTCGCGCCGCTGGCGGCGGCCCACCAGGCCATGCGCGAGGTGAGCGGGCCGATCATCGCCATCTCGGTTGTGCTGTGCGCGGTGTTCATCCCGATGGCTTTCCTCGAGGGCGTCACCGGCCAGTTCTATCGCCAGTTCGCGGTGACCATCGCCATCTCCACGGTGATCTCGGCGATCAATTCGCTGACCCTGTCGCCGGCGCTGGCGGCGCTGTTGCTCAAGCCCCACGACGCACCCAAGGACCGCCTGTCGCGGCTGATCGACTTCCTGTTCGGCTGGGTGTTCCGTCCCTTCAACCGCTTCTTCAACGCCAGCTCCAAGGGCTACCAGGGCGGCGTGGCGCGCAGCCTGCGTCGACGCGGCGCGGTATTCGCCGTCTACGCGCTGCTGCTGGCGGGTACCGGGGTGATGTTCCAGATGGTGCCGGGCGGCTTCATCCCCACCCAGGACAAGATGTACCTGATCGGCGGCGCCAAGCTGCCCGAGGGCGCATCCCTCGACCGCACCGAAGCGGTGATCCGGCGCATGACAGAGCTGGCGCTCGAAACCGAAGGGGTGACCTCGGCGGTGGCTTTCCCCGGGCTCAATCCGCTGCAGTTCACCAATACGCCCAACACCGGCACGGTGTTCTTCGGCCTCGACCCCTTCGAGTCGCGCTCGCGCAGCGCCAACGAGATCGTCGCCGAGCTCAACGGCAAGTTCGGTGCCATGCAGGAGGCGTTCAGCTTCGCCTTCACCCCGCCGGCCATCCTCGGCATCGGTTCGGGCTCGGGCTTCTCGCTGTTCGTGCAGGACCGCGCCGGGCTCGGCTACGGTGAGCTGCAGCAGGCGGTGGACGGCTTCAGCGGTGCGCTGATGCAGGCGCCGGGCATGGGCTATCCGATCACTTCCTACCAGTCCAACGTGCCGCAGCTCGACCTGCACGTCGACCGGGTCAAGGCCAAGACCCAGGGCGTTGCGCTGACCGACCTGTTCGAGACCCTGCAGGTCTACCTCGGCTCGGTCTACGTCAACGACTTCAACCGCTTCGGACGTACCTGGCAGGTGATGGCCCAGGCTGACGGCGACTTCCGCATGGACGTGGCCAACATCGAGCGCCTGCGCACCCGCAACGAGCATGGCGAGATGGTGCCCATCGGTAGCATGATCCGTGTCGACCGCACCTTCGGCCCCGACCCGGTGATCCGCTACAACGGCTACCCGGCGGCGGACCTGATGGGCGAGGCCGACCCACGGGTGCTGTCGTCGAGCCAGGCCATCCAGGTAGTGGAGCAGTTGGCCGCGGGAGTGCTGCCGGCGGGCATGGCATTCGAGTGGACCGACCTGAGCTATCAGCAGGTCAATCAGGGCGGGGCGGCGCTGATCGTGTTCCCGCTGGCCATCCTGCTGGTGTTCCTGGCGCTGGCCGCGCTCTACGAGAGCTGGACGCTGCCGCTGGCGGTGATCCTGATCGTGCCGATGTGCATGCTCTCGGCGCTGATCGGCGTGAAGCTCACCGGCGGCGACAACAACATCTTCGTCCAGGTGGGGCTGGTGGTGCTGATCGGCCTGGCGTGCAAGAACGCCATCCTGATCGTCGAGTTCGCCCGCGAGCTGGAAATGCAGGGCCGCGGCATCGTCGAGGCAGCGCTGGAGGCGTGCCGTCTGCGCCTGCGTCCGATCATCATGACCTCGATCACCTTCACCGCGGCGGTGGTGCCGCTGATGCTGGCCGGCGGTGCCGGCGCCGAGGTGCGCCAGGCGCTGGGTACGGCGGTGTTCGCCGGCATGCTCGGCGTGACCCTGTTCGGCCTGTTCCTGACCCCGGTGTTCTACGTCGCCCTGCGCAAGCTGGTCTCGCGCGGACAGGCCGAACCCCGTGACACGCAGCCTGTGGAGGGCGCCTACCATGCCTGATCTGGCCAACCCCATGAGAGTCATGCGTAACCTGATACCGTTGCCGCTCGCCCTGGTGCTGGCCGCCTGTGCGGTGGGGCCCGACTACCGCGCGCCGGCACTGGCCGAGCCCGCCGCTCTGGTGCGTGCCGAGGCCGAGCTGGTGACGCCCGAAGCGGTCGAGCGCGAGTTCTGGCGCGGCTTCAACGACCCGCTGCTGAGCGAGCTGGTCGAGGAGGCCTTCGACGCCAACCACGACCTGCGCATCGCCCTGGCCCGCCACGACCGCAGCCTGGCCCTGCTGCGCCAGTCGCGCCGCGACCTGGCGCCCAGTGTCACCGCCCAGGGCGGTGCTGCGCACCAGCGTGCCAGCGCCGACCAGATGCCCCAGGCGGCGCACTCCCAGCGCGACTTCGAGAGCTATGACGCCGGCGTCGCCGCGCTGTGGGAGCTCGACTTCTTCGGCCGCGTGCGGCGCGCCGTGGAGGCCCAGCAGGCCGAAGCGGATGCCTCGGGCGCTGACGTGCGTGCCATGCAGGTGGTGGTGGTCGGTGAGCTGGTCGATCAGTACGTGCGCCTGCGCGGGCTGCAGGAGCAGCTGCGTGTGGCCGAGGCCAATGCCGACTACCAGCGGGAGTCGTTGGCCTTGGTCGATGCGCGGCTGGAGGCAGGGCGCGGCACCGAGTTCGATAGCGTGCGCGCCCGGGTGCAGCTCGAGAGCACGCTGTCGCGGATTCCGGCCATAGAAGGAGAGATCGCCGCCATCGTCCATCGCCTGGCGGTGCTGACCGGCCGCGAGCCCGGCGCGCTGATCGCCCGGCTGGAGGCGCCGGCACCGCTGCCGGCAGTGCACCAGCGGGTGGCGGTGGGCCTGCCCGGCGAGCTGCTGCGACGCCGTCCCGATATCGCCGCCGCCGAGCGGCGCCTGCACGCCGCCACCGCCAGCATCGGTGTGGCCACGGCCGATCTCTACCCGCGCTTCACCCTGAGCGGCTTGCTCGGCACCCAGGCCGCCAGCACCGGCGACCTGTTCGGCCGCGACAGCCAGACCCGGCTGGTGGCGCTGGGGGTGGACTGGTCGTTCCTCGATAGCGGCCGGGTGCGGGCGCGCATGGCCGCCGCCGATGCCGACGCCGAGGCCAACCTGGCGCGCTACGAGCAGACCGTGCTGCTGGCGCTGGAGGAGGCCGAGACGGCGCTTGCCCGCTACGCTCAGTCGCTGCGCGAGCGCGAGCACCTGGCCGCCGCCGCCGAAGCCAGCGCCGAGGCGGCCCGTCAAGCGCGGGTGCGCTTCGAGGTCGGCGTGATCGACTTCCTCGAAGTGATCGACAGCGAGCGTTCGCGGCTCGAAGCCGAGGACGGTCTGGCCCAGAGCAACGTGCGCGCCGCCACCGCCCTGGTGGGGCTCTATCGTGCCCTGGCCGGCGGCTGGGAGGAGCGCATGGACGCGCCGCGGCAGGCGAATGCAGAGCCTGTGCTGACCTCCACCTGAGAAGGCGAGCCCCTGGCTTGCCCGTATGACGACGAGCCGGCATGGCGCCATGCGCCGTGCCGGCTCCATCTGTTTCGCGTTCCACGTTCCGCGTTTCACGTTCTATGTACCACGTTCCGCGGTACGGCCCCAGTAAGCACTTGCTGACCCGAGACTATCGGTAGCACGATGCTTTCCCTATTTTCTGCTATGCTGCTCGCCTTCCTTTAGACGAAGCCCGGCATTGGCAGGGGCCTTCGCCATTCATTCTCGCAGGTCCATTTCCGTGTCCGACTCTCCCAACGACGGGGCCTTTGCCTCGCTGCCGCTGGCGCCACAGTTGCTGGCCAATCTCGATTCGCTCGGCTACCACGCCATGACGCCGATCCAGGCCGCAAGCCTGCCGCCGGTGCTGGCCGGTCGCGATGTGATCGCCCAGGCCAGGACCGGCTCAGGCAAGACCGCGGCGTTCGGCCTGGGGCTGCTTTCCCGCCTCGAGGTCTCGCGCTTTCAGGTTCAGGCGCTGGTGCTCTGTCCGACTCGCGAGCTGGCCGATCAGGTGGCCGGCGAGATCCGGCGACTGGCGCGCACGCTGCCCAACGTCAAGGTGCTGACCCTGTGCGGCGGCGCTCCCTTCGGCCCGCAGCTGGCCTCGCTGGCCCATGGCGCTCATGTGGTGGTGGGCACGCCCGGCCGTATAGAGGAGCACCTGCGCAAGGGCTCGCTCGATCTCGCCGCGCTCGACGTGCTGGTGCTGGACGAGGCCGACCGCATGCTCGACATGGGCTTTCAGCCCAGCCTGGAGGCGATCGTCGGCGCGACGCCGGCCAGCCGCCAGACCCTGCTGTTCAGCGCCACCTTCAGTGACGAGATTCGAGACATCGCTCAGGGGCTGATGCGCGAGCCGGCCGAGGTGGCGGTGGCCGAGAGCCATGACGAGAGCACCATCCGCCAGCGTGTCTACCGGGTGGCCGACGAGGCGGAGCGCTTCGCTGCCCTGCGCGGGCTGCTGCTTAAGCACCGGCCGCGCTCCAGCGTGGTGTTCTGCAACACCCGGCGCGAGGCCCAGGAGCTCGCCGACGCCCTCTGTGAGGCAGGCTTCAGCGCCCTGGCGCTGCACGGCGACCTGGAGCAGCGCGATCGCGACCGCATCCTGGTACTGTTCGCCAATCACAGCGTCTCCATCCTGGTAGCCACCGACGTGGCGGCCCGCGGGTTGGATATCGCCGCGCTGGATGCGGTATTCAATTACCAGATCGCCCGCGACCTGGAAGTGCACGTGCATCGCGTCGGGCGTACCGGCCGTGCCGGTGGTTCCGGCATCGCCTGCACCCTGGTCAGCGCGGGCGAGGCCTATCGCCTCGAGCGGCTCAACGAGTTTCTCGGCGAAGCACTGGAGGAGGCGCCGCTGCCGCCGCGCAGCGTGCTGGCACAGGAGCCCTTCCTGCCGGAGATGGCCACGCTGCAGCTCGACGGCGGCAAGAAGCAGAAAGTGCGCCCCGGCGATATTCTCGGCGCCTTGACCGGCGAGGGTGGCATCGAGGGGGCCCAGGTAGGCAAGATCAAGGTGCTGGAGCGCAGCGCCTACGTGGCGGTGCGGCGCGAGGTCGCCAAGGCGGCGCTGGCCCAGCTCGGCACGGGCAAGCTCAAGGGGCGCTCGTTCCGCGCCCGGCGCGTCAGCCGCTGACTGGCGCTGTGAACAGTTAGGAGGAGAGGTGAAGGTACCCAAGCGATTGCAGCCGCTGATCGACGACGGCCTGATCGACGAAGTCGAGAGCCAGCTGATGAGCGGCAAGGAAGCCCAGGTCTTCGTGGTGATTTCCCACGGCGAGCGCCGCTGCGCCAAGGTCTTCAAGGAGGCCAAGCAGCGCAGCTTCAAGCAGGCGGTGCAGTACCAGGAGGGGCGCCGCGAGCGCAACAGCCGCCGCTCGCGGGCCATGGCCAAGAAGACCCGCTACGGCCAGAAAGAGCAGGAGCAGGCCTGGCTCAACGCCGAGGTCGACGCCCTCTACCGGCTGGCGGCGGCGGAGGTGCGGGTGCCCAAGCCCTACGGCTTCATCGACGGCGTGCTGCTGATGGAGATGATCAGCGATGCCGAGGGCCTGACCGCCCCGCGCCTGGACGACGTGACCCTGAGCCCCGAGCAGGCCCGGGAGTACTACGCCAAGATCCTGCGCGACGTGGTCAAGATGCTGTGCGCCGGCCTGGTGCACGGCGACCTTTCCGAGTTCAACGTACTGCTCGCCACCGACGGGCCGGTGATCATCGACCTGCCCCAGGCGGTGGACGCCGCCGGCAACAACAGCGCCGAGTGGATGTTCGAACGCGACGTCGACAACATGCGCCGCTACTTCGGCCGCTTTGCCCCGGAGCTGCTGGCCACCGACTACGCTAAGGAGATCTGGGCGCTCTACGAAGCTGGCGAGCTGCACCCGGAGAGCCAACTGACCGGCTGCTTCGAGCATGACACCGGCACTGTGGACGTCGGCGAGCTGATGAGCGTGATCGACGACGTGCGCGAGGAGGAGGCGTACCGCCAGGGGATGCGCAACCGCAGCGACGAGCCCGGTGTCGAGGAAGCCGCAGAGGAGTGGCGGGAGTCTCAGCGGGAGCGCTGAGCCTGGGAGCTGTACTGTCGAGATTCGGCAGGCTGGGGGTAACCCACGCTATAGTGGCGATAGCAGCATTTGACTAGGCTTGAGGGAGAACGATGAATAAAGTGCCGGCACGAACTGGCAGGGACCCCTCGATGTACGACGACGTTCACGATCTCGACTACGAGCAGGCTAGGCTCTATGCGCTGCGCCAGCTCAAGCTGTTGGATACGCCGCCCAGCGAAAGTTTCGACCGCATCACACGCCTGGCCAGCAAGTACTTCAATATGCCCATTGCGGCAGTCTCGCTAACCGATGCCGATCGGCAATGGTTCAAGTCGCGGGTGGGGGTCGAGCATTGGGAGATCCCGCGCTTCAAAGCGTGCTGCGCAGAGGTGGCTGATGAGTCCACAGTGTTGGTCGTGCCCGACATGCTTGAGTCCTCTACCTACCGGGATAGCGTACTGGCCGATTCCGGCATCCGATTTTATGCTGGCGCACCGTTGCAGACCCAAGATGGTTACACCTTGGGCGCCATGTGCGTGCTAGACACCCAGCCCCGCGAGATCAGCGAAGATGATATCGCCCTCCTCAAGGACATGGCCGCCATGGTCATGGCGCAAATCGAGTTGCAGCACGCCGTCGGTCGAATCGATCCGCTAACCGGGCTTCCCAACCGCAGCCAACTGGCTGAAGACCTTGATGATATGGCACGTGATGCCTTCGGCCGCCACCATTGCGCCCTCTTCACAGAAGTGCTCGACAGCAGCCAGGTGAGCACCTTGAACCGGGTCATGGGACCGACCTACGTCGATGAGCTCTCGCGATTGGCGGCGCGCGGCTTGCAGGAGGTGCTGGGCGAGGAGCAGAAACTCTACTGCGTGGGGCTGTGCCAGTTCGTTCATCTGGTGGAAGGGTGCGGCGACGACGAGTTGATCGATGGGGCGTTGCGCCTGCGTGAGACACTGTTGTCGCTGACACTGATCCGTGAAGCGCCGATCCTGGTGCATCCCGTGGTGGGCGCCACGCCGGTGTACTTGGGAGAGAACCAGCCTGGCGACGTATTGCGCACTGCACACAGCGCCTGCCAGGACGCACGCCTGAGTGAAGTGGGAGCGGGAGTCTATTCCCAGGCGTTGGATGCCAGCCATCGGCGACGCTTCATGCTGCTCGCCGATTTCCGTGCCGCACTGAACGCCCCTGATCAGCTGCGCCTGGTGTACCAGCCGCGCATCGACATGCAAACGAATGCCTGCCTGGGCGTCGAGGCTCTGCTGCGCTGGCGCCACCCCCAGCTTGGTGAAGTCTCGCCCTCCGAGTTCATTCCCCTCATCGAGAACACACCCCTGGCCCGATCGCTGACGGCCTGGGTCGTCTACTCGGCCATTGCCCAGGCTCAGGCCTGGCATCGGCAGAAGCTGAATATCGGCATGTCACTCAACGTGTCGGCCTGCAATCTGGAAGAGCCCGACTTCGCTGAGCGTTTGCTTGCCCAGGTGCACGAAGCCGGTCTGCCCGTCTCCGCCATCGAGCTAGAGCTGACGGAAACTGCGCTCATCGGACAGGGACGCGCCGCCTGGCAGCAGCTCGATAGCCTCATCGAAGCGGGCATCCGCATCGCTATCGACGATTTCGGTACCGGCTACAGCAGCCTGGCCTACCTGCAGGACATTCCCGCTCAGGTGGTCAAGATCGATCGTTCCTTCATCAAGGGGCTGGATGACACTCCGCGCAGTCGTACGCTGGTCGAGTCGATGCTCAACATGGCCCACAACCTCGGCTACCGTGTGGTGGCCGAAGGGGTGGAAACGCAGCAAACCTACGATTACCTGGAGTCGCTGGGCTGCAACGAAGCGCAGGGATTCCTGATGTCACGACCGCTGGAGGCGGTAGACTTCGAAACCTGGCTGGCAGCACGAACTGCATAGTGCCAGCGGCGCCCGACTGCCGCTCGGCGAGCCGGGCGCCTGCCCTCATGCCAGGGCGGGCAGGGAGGTATGCCGGGCTGTGCCCGGCAGGCTGCCCGTTGCCCTCGGCAGCGTATCGGCGGTTCCCAACAGCTGGAATTCGCCGATAGCGGCATTGAGCGAGCTGGCCACCGTGGTGAGCTGTTCCGCCAGGCGATGAGCTTCGCCAAGGGAGTGTGCGGAGTGGTGCAGCGAAGACTGCATCTCGCTGACGCTGGCTTCCAGATCCTCGATTCCCTGATGCTGTTGCGACGTGGCGCTATCGATTTCGGCCAAACGAGTGGCCACGTCGCGGAACGCATTCAGCATTTGCTGCATGGTGCCATCCACCTCCTGGGTCTGCTGCACGCCGTGACGTACGCTATCGCCGGTTTGCTGCACCCGCTCGCGAATGCGCCCGGCCGTGTCGCTGGTGCGGCTTGCCAGCGTGCGTACCTCGCTTGCCACCACGGCGAAGCCACGGCCATGTTCGCCGGCCCTTGCAGCCTCCACCGAGGCATTGAGTGCCAGCAGATTGGTTTGAAAGGTGATCTCGTCGATTTCGCCCAGCAGGGCGGCAATGCTGTGAGCGTGTTCTTCCAGTACCTGCATGGCCTCGCGCAGGGCAGTGGCTTTCTCGCTGCCGTGGCGGGCGGCGCCTTCGGCTGCGCTCGCAAGCTGCCTGGCCTGAGATGCTTGATCGACGCTTTCACGGGTGGTTGCGGCCATTTCAGTGGCAGCCGAAGAGACCCGTTCCACCTGGGCACTGTTTTGGCCGGCCTGGCTGCGAATGTCGTCATGAGCACTGAAAAGACCCTCGCTCAGCACGTCCACCTGCGTGGCCGCTTCGCTCGCCTTGAGCAGCGTATCGGCGAGTTTGTGCTGCATGCGCGCCATGGCCGCGATAGCAGGGCGGCCAAGTTGTGCCTGGGTGAAGACGTTATCGAGCCGGCCGCCGCCGGCGCGCTCTGCCACTTCGCATACGGTCAGGCTGTCGTCGACCATATGGCGCAGCTCACGGGCCAGATACCCGAGTACGATGACCTGGGCTACCACGGCGCCGGCATGCATCAGCAGGCATTCGAAGAGGCTGGCTGCTTGGACATGGCTGCCCAGGCTCTGATAGAGGTGCACGTGTCCAAGATGCTGAAGCCAGGTGAATAACACGTGGTGCACGGCAATGACCAGCCCGCCGAAGGCAATTACGCGCCAGTCGCTGTAGAGGATCAGCACGGCGAGCATGATGAAGATGCTGAAGTGCGCCTCGATCAAGCCGCCGCTCTGTTCGATCAAGACCATCGAAAGGCCCATGAACAGCGCTGCCTTGGCGAAGCCGTTGACGATATGACCGGGCCACTTCCACTGCAGCAAGGCGGCAAGAGGAAAGGCGGTGATGCCAAAGGCAAGGGCGAGCCACAGGGTTCCCGTAGTCAGCCCGACCCCTAGGCAGAGCAGCAGGAAAGCGCATGCCGGGAACCACATGATCTTGTCGGTGCGCTGAAAGTGATGCGAGAGGCTGATGGCAGGTTGGGACATGGGCGACTCCAGGGACGGGAAGCATCGTTAGCAATCTTTGTATTAACTCTTTCTCATGTATGGATTTTGTACAAAAATTGCTCTGCAGATATCGGCCGATGCTCCGTCAACTTTAATGCCTCGCCAAGCTGAACATTCTGATACAGGAAGAGAGGCGATATACCTGCCACACTGGCTCGGAACCCAACGGAGCGAGTCGAATCCCGATGCGTTGCCATCCGAAACGAAACCCTATGACACCCGGCGCCTTGCCGCTTCTCCTGACGCTGCTGATGGCCCTGCTGCTGGCAGGGTGTCAGATGCAGCCACCGGAGCCACCCGACGAGGACAAGGCGGCCATCGACCGCATGCTGGTATTGATCGACGAGCGGCTTGACGTGGCGCCGCTGGTGGCCCAGTCCAAGTGGAACAGCGGCGAACCCATCGAGGCACCGGAGCGCGAGGCGCAGATTCTCGATCAGGTGGCAGAGGATGCCGAGGCAGCCGGCGTCGATGATGCCTTCGCCCGGCGATTCTTCGACAAGCAGTTCGAGGCCAGCAAGCAGGTCCAGCGGCGCCTGCACCATCAATGGCTGCAGGAGGGGCGCTCCACCTTCGCCGATCCGCCCGATCTCGCCGAAGAGGTACGCCCGGTCCTCGACCGCCTGACGCCTCAGCTCATCGAAGCGCTGGCCGACATGCAGCGCATCGCCGAGGTGGAAGGGGCAGGGCGCTACCTCGAACAGCGTGCCGTGGAGCTGATTCAGGACGACTTCGATGGCGAGCCGCGTGACGTGGCGATTGCGCCGCTGAGAGAGCGCTTCGCGCCCTAGCGGCCACTTCTTTCTCACCATCGCGAAGCCTACAGCTGCCAGGCTCGGGGGTGCTCGGCCTTGAGCACCCCCTGTTCGTCCCAGTCGTCCCAGCCGGCGAAGGGAATTGCTGCCTCGTCTTCGAGCCCTTCCAGCCGCCGTGCCCAGGCGGCCTTCTCCGCTTCCAGGCGTTCACGGAACGCCGCCTCGTCCTGGTAGCTCAGCCCGCCGCCCTGCACCCCGTAGGTGACCTGGGGTGGCAGCACGCTGACACCCAGATAGTAGAGCGAGTAGTGGATCGGCCACAGTAGCGCCACGATATGGCCGCTGCGGCCATGCCGGGTGAAGGTCGGCGCCGGGGCCCCGGTGGTCACCGAGAGCATCACCCGCTTCTCGGGAAAACGGCCGCGGTCGTAGCGCATACGGCCGCTGTAGAGCCCGCCGTAGACGAACACCCGATCGAACCAGCCCTTGAGCATGGCCGGCTGGGCGTGCCACCACAGCGGAAACTGCAGGATCACCAGATCGGCACGCTCCAGGCGCTCGATCTCACGCTTCACGTCGGCGGGCAGAAAGCCCCCCTCATAGGCGTGTCGCTGTTCGGTGAGGGGCAGGAACGTCCCTGGCTCGGCGCGCTCGCCGTAGTGGCTTGGCCGTTCCAGCGGATCGAAGCCTTCGGCGTAGAGATCCGAGACTTCGACCCGGTAGCCTTGCCGCTGCAGGGTCTCGACGGCGACGTCCTTCAGGGCGCCGTTGAACGAGCGCGGTTCGGGGTGGCAGAACACGATCAGGGCATGCATCTTGGGTCTCCGCTTCGCTGGCCTACGTGATGCGTGTCTTCAGGCTATGCTGTACGCTGACGAACCGAAATTCCCAAAGAATGACAATCGACTTTGCATGATTGAACATGCCTGCCAGAGAGGATCCTGCATGAAAGCCGTAGTCTACGAGGCCTTTTCCGCTCCGCCGCAAATCCAGCACCTTCCTGACCCGACGCCGGAAGCGCACGGCGTGGTGGTCAAGGTGATGGCGACGGGCGTATGTCGCAGCGACTGGCACGGCTGGATGGGGCACGATCCCGACATTCGGCTCCCCCACGTGCCGGGGCACGAGCTGGCGGGCATCGTCGAGGCGGTGGGCAAGGACGTGAAGCAATGGCGCGTCGGCGATCGCGTCACGGTGCCGTTCGTCGGCGGCTGCGGCAGCTGCCCCGAGTGCTACGCCGGCCATCACCAGGTCTGCGACAGCCAGTTCCAGCCCGGCTTCACCCACTGGGGCTCGTTTGCCGAGTACGTCGGCATCCACCAGGCGGATGTCAACCTGGTGGCCTTGCCGGAGACGCTGGACTTCGCCACGGCGGCCAGCCTGGGCTGCCGTTTCGTGACCTCGTTTCGCGCCGTGGTCGACCAGGGCAAGGCATCCGCCGGGCAGTGGCTGGCGGTGCACGGCTGCGGCGGCGTCGGCCTCTCCGCGATCATGATTGCCAATGCCGTGGGCGCCAACGTGGTGGCCGTCGACATCTCGGCCGAGAAACTCCTGTTGGCCCGTGAATTGGGTGCGGTCGCCACCGTGAACGCCACCGAGGTGGCGGACGTTGCCGAGGCGGTCATCGAGGTGACGCGGGGCGGTGCCCACGTGTCGCTGGATGCACTGGGACACCCCACCACTTGCTTCAATTCGATCAGCAACCTGCGCAAGCGCGGCAAGCACGTTCAGGTCGGGCTCATGCTGGCCGATCACAGCACGCCGGCCATTCCGATGAGCAAGGTGATTGCCCACGAGCTCGAGATCCTCGGCAGCCACGGCATGCAGGCCTATCGCTACGGCGCCATGCTCGACATGATCCAAACCGGCAAGCTTTCGCCCGAGAGGCTGGTCGGCCAGAGGATCAGCCTGGAACGGTCGATCGAGGCGTTGACGAGCATGGACGAGTTCCAGGGCATCGGCGTGACCGTGGTGACCGAGTTCTGAACAACGGCCGGTGTGTCATGCCAGCGCTGGATGGGAGTGAGCCGTGAACGAGCAGTCGCTACAGTGGGACGACCTGCGCGTGGTGCAGGCCATCGCCGAGGCGGGCTCGTTGTCCGGCGCCGGACGTCGGCTGGGGGCCAGTCACGCCACGGTGTTCCGCCGCCTGAATGCCATCGAGCGGCGTCTGGGGGTGGCACTGTTCGAGCGCTCGCGCACGGGCTACGCGGCGACCCCGGCAGGGGAGGACCTGGCGGCAACCGCCGCCCGTGTGGAAACCGAGGTGCTGGGTGCCGAGCGGCGTGTGGTGGGGCGTGACCTGCGCCTCTCCGGCACCATCCGCGTGACTACCACCGACACGCTGCTGATGGGGCTGCTGTCGCCGATCTTCGCCGGCTTCCAGCGTGCGCATCCCGAAATCGTGCTCGAGGTGGCGGTCTCCAACCAGCTGTTCAATCTCTCCCAGCGCGACGCCGACGTGGCGGTGCGGCCCTCGCCCACGCCACCCGAGCACTTGGTGGGGCGGCGGGCCGGCAGCATCGCCCAGGCCGTTTACGCCCGTGCCGATGGCGCCGCCGATGCCTGGGTCGGGCCGGACCGCCACCTGGGCTATGCCACACTCGACGCCTGGATGGCCGGGCAGGGAGCCAACGAGCGCTGCCGTTATCGCGTCGACACCATGTTCGGCATGCTGGCCGCCGCCCGCGACGGTCTCGGTCGTGCCGTGCTGCCCTGCTATCTCGCCGATGCCGAACCGGCCCTTACGCGACTCGGCGAGCCAATCCCCGAGCTGGCCACCGACCTGTGGCTGCTGACCCACCCCGACCTGCGCCGGGTGGCACGTATTCGCGCCTTCATGGCTTACGTCGCCGAGGCGTTGGCCGGGCGGGTAAAGTAGCGCCCGGGGCTGGTGCCGAGGCTGCGGCGAAAGGCGGCGATGAAGGCGCTGGGCGATTCGTAACCGACCTCCTGGGACACGACGGAGACCGATCTCCCTTCCGCCAGCATGGGCAGGGCGGCGAGCAAGCGGGCTTGCTGTCGCCAGGCGGCAAAGCCCATGCCGGTCTGTGCCAGGAAGCGTCGTGCCAGGGTGCGTGACGAGGCACCGACCCTGCCACCCCAGGTGGTCAGGTCGTCCCGGTTAGCTGGGTCTTTACGTAGGGCGGTGCAGATCCGCCGCAGCGCGGGATCGTCGGGCTCGGGCAGGTGCAGCGGTAGCGGGGGCCCTGCGTGCAGCTCGTCCAGCAGTACCGCGACCAAGCGTGCGCCGGCGCCGTGGGCAGTCGCCCCGGCCGGCAGCTCCATCAAACGCAGTATCAGCTCGCGCAGCAGCGACGACACGTTCACTACGCGTGGCTGGGCCGATGGCCCTAGCCGCTCATCGAGATAGAGGGTGCGCAGCTTCACAGGCCGGTGCATCAGCAGCGCATGCTCCAGGCGAGCGGGAATCCACACCGCGAGCTGGGGTGGCACTACCCACCACCCCGCTGGGGTCGCCACCGTCATCACGCCCTGGGTGGCGAAGACGAGCTGATGGCGCAGGTGATGATGACGGCCGGTGTCCCAGCCGGCGGGATAGTCGCAGGCATAGGGCTGTACCGGACCCGAGGCGCTCTCGATGCGCCGCTGCAGGGCATCGCGTGACAGGGGCGTAGCGTGGGCCAGGGTGTGGGGCATGTTGTCCGTTTCACGATATATCTTGTCAGAATGGCGAGAGAAGTCGCTTTGCGTCCAGTTTAGCCTGAAAGTCGGCAACTCTGGAGTCTGGTCATGAACGGCAAACGCGTTCCGCTACTGTTCCTCAACCTGGGGCACGCCTACGCCCACTACTTCATGCTGATCCATCCCACGGTGGCGGTGGCGCTC
Source organism: Billgrantia kenyensis (assembly GCF_013697085.1). GTDB lineage: Bacteria > Pseudomonadota > Gammaproteobacteria > Pseudomonadales > Halomonadaceae > Halomonas > Halomonas kenyensis. Next base: position 24,580 of record NZ_JACEFT010000024.1, on the reverse strand, counting down.
GAGGGGCGCGGCCAGGGCGATTACGCTGCGCTGCTGCTACCGGTCACGGCGGGCTTCGTCGCCTTTGCCGCCTTCACCCTGCCGGCTGGCTGGCTGGGCGATCGCTGGAGTCGGCGCGGCATGATAGCCCTGATGTTCCTGGGGCTCGGCGTGGCTTCCATGCTCACAGGCTTAGCGAGCGGACCTTACCAGCTGGCGGCCGGGCTGTTTCTGATGGGCAGCTTCGCGGCCATCTATCATCCTGTCGGCATCGCCATGGTGGCGGAGAGCAGTGATGGCGTCGGCCAGGCGCTGGGGGTGAACGGCGTATGGGGCAACATGGGCGTCGCGGCGGCGCCGCTGCTGACCGGTGCGATCACGGGCATGCTCGGCTGGCAGGCGGCCTACTTCATACCCGGGGCGCTGTGCGTGGCGAGTGGCATCGCCTACCTGGCGCTGGTACCGGCGCAGCGCAAGCCGCGTCAGCCGCTACGACCGGCCAGCGATGCGCCGGCAGCGGTGCAGACCTCAACGGCCATACCGGGACGGATACTGGCCTACCTGATCGTCACCGCACTCATGGGCGGCCTCGTGTTTGCGTCCACCACCGTCGCGCTGCCCAAGATCATGGAAGACGCCTTCAGCGGCGGCGGGAATGCCCTGCTCGGTGCCGCCGGCCTGGCCTCGCTGATCTTCGCCTGCGCCTCCATGGCGCAACTCGTCACCGGCAGGGCGGTGGACCGGGTCGCACCGCGGCAATTGATGTTGCTGCTGGCGCTGGTGCAGGTCCCTCTGTTGCTGCTGATGATTCTGGGCGGGCAATGGCTGATGGTTGGCCTGTCGCTGGCGCTGATGCTGACGGTGTTCGGTGTCATTCCGGTACAGGATGCCATCGTGGCACGTCATACCTTGAGCGACTGGCGGGCACGGGTCTATGCCGTGAAATACGTGCTGTCGTTGGGGGTCGGTGCCCTCGCCGTGCCGATCGTGGCTTGGGGTTACGAGCCGGCCGACGGGTTCGACCGGCTCTACCTGCTGCTGGCTGCCTGTGCCGTCGGGGTGGCCATGGCGGCCTTGCTGCTGCCGGCCCGACGCTATGCGCAGGCGGCTCTCGGTGATAGCCAGTAACATTGAGGGCAGCTGAGAGTGCGTGGGCGGTTTAGCGTGGCGCATCAGGAAAATGGAGGACGCAATGGAGCTCTCTTCCCAGGCGGCCGGCCAGTCACTACCGCAGGAGGCCATGGACGCCTTCGCCATTATCGCTCGCGAGCTGAGCGAGAGCGTGGTTGGTGTCTATCTGTTCGGTTCGGCGCTGGCTGGCGGCCTGCGACCCAATAGCGACGTGGACGTGTTGGTGATCGTCGTCCAGCCGCCCGAGGAGGCGGTGCGCCGGCGGCTGGTCGAGGCGCTGATGCGGGTCTCCGGCAGCCCCGCGAGCGATGGCTCGCCCCGGCCATTGGAAGTGACGCTGCTGTGCCGCCAGGCACTGCTGCCGTGGCACTACCCGCCGAGGAGCGAACTGGTCTACGGCGAGTGGCTGCGGGACGAGTTCGAGCAGGGCCGCATACCGCCGGCGGCAGCCGACCCCGATCTAACGGTGGTGCTGACCACCGCCAGGCAGTCGAGCCTGGCCCTGTACGGGCCGGAACTCGCGGCGCTGATCGCGCCGATTCCCGAGGCGGATCTGCGACGGGCCATCGTCGATTCGCTGCCTGGCCTGGTGGCGGGCTTGCAGGGAGATGAGCGCAACGTGCTGCTGACCCTGGCGCGCATGTGGATGACCCTGGAGACGGGTGAGATCGCGCCCAAGGACGTTGCCGCCGCCTGGGCTGAGGAGCGTTTGCCACCCGACCATCAGGCCACCATGGCGATGGCGCGGCGCGGCTATCTCGCAGGAGGCAGCGAGGACTGGACACAGCGCAAGCCCCAGGTGGAAACGCTGGTGGCTTATCTGCAGCGCGCCATCGCTTGACCCAAGGCGGGCCCATTAGGCTAGTCTCTTAGCACGCTCATTTTCAGGATCAAGAAGGAGTACGCCATGAAGGTCGTGACACTAGGCAGCGGCGGCGGGTTGGATCAACTGCAGGTCGTCGAACGCGAGACGCCCGGCGAGCCGGGTCCGGGGGAAATCCGCGTACGGATCCATGCCAGCTCACTCAACTTCCACGACTATGCCGTGGTCGCCGGGATGATTCCTACCGAAGATGGCCGCATCCCCATGTCCGACGGGGCGGGTGTGGTCGAGGCGGTGGGCGAGGGCGTCGAGGAGTTCGCCGTTGGCGATGCGGTGGTCTCCACCTTCTTCCCCTACTGGCTCGACGGCCCGGCGCGGGTGGCGGATTTCAAGGCCACGCCCGGCGACGGCCTTGACGGCTACGCTCGCGAGCAGGTCGTTCGCCCGGCCACCTGGTTCACCCACGCGCCCAAGGGCTATAGCCACGCCGAGGCGGCGACCCTGACCACGGCGGGGCTCACCGCCTGGCGGGCGCTGGTGGTGGATGGCAATCTCAAAGCCGGCGATACGGTGCTCACCCTGGGCACCGGCGGCGTTTCCATCTTCGCCCTGCAGTTCGCCAAGGCGATGGGGGCGCGGGTGATCTCTACCTCGTCCTCCGACGAGAAGATCGAGACGCTCAAGAAGCTCGGCGCCGACCATACCATCAACTACAAGGCCGAGCCGGAGTGGGGCAAGAAGGTGCAGGCGCTGACCGACGGCCAGGGCGTCGACCATGTGATCGAGGTGGGCGGCCCCGGCACCCTGCCGCAATCCATCGACGCCGTGCGCATCGGCGGCCATATCGCGCTGATCGGCATCCTGACAGGCCGCGGTGGCGAGGTGCCGACCATCAAGCTGATGGCCAAGCAGGCGCGCCTGCAGGGGCTGATCGTCGGCAGTCGCACCCAGCAGCAGGAGATGGTGCGCGGCATCGAGGCCATGGGCGTGCGCCCGATCATCGATAGCACCTTCGAGCTGGAGAAGATCGCCGATGCCTTCCGCCACGAAGAGTCGGGACGCCACTTCGGCAAGATATGCCTGGCGTTCTAGCCGGGCGGCAAGGGGCGGCTAGCTTGGGCCTGCCAGCACCCAAGTGATGAAGTCTGCCTTGGCCTGGGTGTAGGCCTCCCGATCGTCGGGGTGGCGGGCCGCCAGCTCGGCCTTAAGCAGGGCGTAGCGCTCGGCCTGCGCTGGGTCGGCGCGCAGTGCATCGCGAAAGACGAGCCTCTGGCGCCATAGTTCGCCGTCGTGCACCACCACATGCAGATGGTGGGTACGGTGACCGTTGGCGTGGCGCATGAACCAGCGGCGGTCGGTGAGGACGGCATTGAACTCCCGCGAAGTCACGTAACCGTGATCGAGAATTGGCTCGAATAGGGCATCGGCCATGGCCATGGACGCGACCCCGGCCATGACGTCGATGATGGGCTTGGCCGGCATGCCGGGGATGGCGGTGCTGCCGATATGCTGCACCTCGATCAGTTCGGCGGAGAAACGCTCCAGCAGGCGGCTGCGCTCGGCGTCGAAGCGTGCCGGCCAGGCGGGGTCGTACTCCGCCAGGCGTACCGGCTCGTCAATGGCCTGCTGCAGCGATTGGGCTTCGTTCATGGGGGCTCCAGTCATCGGGCGAGGATAAATCCTACCTTGGTGCCATCGAGAGTTGCCCGTTTCGTCGGGCTGCGTTTTTGCCATCGCTTCCTTCAGCTGTTAGCGTGGAAAGATAGAAGAACCAACAATGGAGCAAGCGACATGGATTCTGCCGTCAACGCCATCGTGGGCCAGGCTCTAGTCATGCAGCAGGCCCAAGCCGCTCAGCAGGTGCAGCTCGAGGTCTACAAGGAAGCGCTCGACATGCAGAAGGATCAGGTCCAGGCACTGATGGCCTCGGCTTCGCTGGATCCCCAACTTGCCAGCGACGGCATGCTGGGCACGCTGATCAACGCCTACGCCTAACCCCCCAACGCCCACTTCACTGCTTCTTCGGCGTGAATGGCCGTGGTGTCGTAGAGCGGCACTGCGGTATCGCTCTGCCGCACCAGCAGGGCGATTTCGGTGCAGCCGAGGATCACCGCTTCGGCTCCCTGCTCGCGTAGCGATTCGATGACCTCCAGGTAGCGCTGGCGTGAGGTCTCCTTCACCTGTCCCAGACACAGCTCGTGGTAGATCACCTCGTGCACGAGGTCGCGCTGAGCGGCGTCGGGCACCAGTACCTCGATGCCGGAGCCTTCGGCGATCCGCCCCTTGTAGAAGTCCTGCTCCATGGTGAAGCGGGTGCCGAGCAGGCCGACGCGGCGAATGCCGTTGGCGGCCAGGCGCTGTGCCGTGGCATCGGCGATATGCAGCAGCGGAATCGAGATCGAGGCCTCGATCTCCGGCGCGACCTTGTGCATGGTGTTGGTGCCGATCAGCAGGAAGTCCGCACCGGCGGCTTCCACGCTGCGCGCGGCCCGGCTAAGGATTTCGGCGGTGGCGTCCCAGTCGCCGGCATGCTGCAGCCGTTCGATCTCGGCGAAGTCGACGCTGTAGAGACACAGCTTGGCCGAGTGAAACCCACCCAGGGCAGCCTTCACCCCTTCGTTGAGCGCGCGGTAGTAGCTGACGGTGGATTCCCAGCTCATGCCGCCGAGTAGGCCGATGGTCTTCATGGTCATGGATTCCCTCTGGTTGTCGTTATTCCCATATCAGTTGCTGCGCCGCTAGCTCAGGTTTCGTACTCGTCGTGACGCCGGTTCCATACGTAAGGTGGCGTCTGCGGCCAGCCGGGCGGGGACTCTTCCCAGGTTTCCTGGCGGCCGTAGGGCGTCAGGTCCAGGTAGGTCCATAGGCTGCCCAGGTACTCCACGCCGCGCTTGCCGCTGAAGTAGGTGCGAAATACCCGCTCGCCGTCGCGCAGGAAGACGCTGATGCCATGCCGCTCGCCGCGGTCGGTATCCGGTGCATGGCAGTTGCAACTGGTCACGCCCATGTCCTGATTGAAGCTGCCGTTCAGCGACGAGTACCAAGTCGGGTGCTGCCAGCCCATGCGCGCCTGGTAACCCTGGAGCTTTTCCAGCGGCGCCCGGGAAACCAGCGCCAGAGTGGTATCTCGCGCGTTCAGATGGGCGGGGTGGGTCATGGCGTCCACTACCCAGGAGCAGCCGTCGCAGCCGGCCTCCCAGTCGGGCCCGAACATGAAATGGTAGACGATCAACTGGCGGCGCCCCTCGAACAGGTCGAGTAGGGTGACCTCTCCCTGTGGCCCTTCGAAGACGTAATCGGCACGCACCTCGGTCATCGGCAGATGGCGCCGCGCGGCATTGAGCCTGTCGCGCTCACGCGTATGGGCCTTTTCGCGAGCGATCTGTTCATCCAGCGCGCTGCGCCACTCCTTTTCGGAGACGATGGAGGGCAGGGATGAGGTCGTCATGGAGTCTTGCTCCTCAAGCCAGATTGAGCTGCCAGGAGACGCCGAAGCGGTCGTTGAGCCAGGCGAAGCGGGCGCTGAAGCCGTAGTCGTCGGGCGGCATCAGCGTCTCGCCGCCTTCCGCCAGGGCTCGGTGGAGGCGTTCGAACTCCTCGAGGCTCTCACATTCCACGAGCAGTGATATCGAAGGTGTAAAGGTGAAGGGGTGCTTGATGTGGCTGTCGATGCAGGTATGGCGTCGCCCGGCCAGGGTGAACTCGGCCTGCTTGATACTACCTTCCCTGCCTGGCTCCTCGGGGCCATAGCGCTCGAGCCGGACGATCTCGGCGTCGTCGAACAGCGAGACGTAGAAGCGCATGGCCTGTTCGGCATTGCCTTCGAACATCAGTTGCGGGGCGATATGATGCGGCATTGGTACTCCTCCTCCAGGCGTTCGAAGGTGGGCCAGAATGGGGCAGGCGGTTGACCGTGCAGCACGTCGGCCAGGATGCCTAGGTGGGTGTGCCAGCCACCGGCCACGTTGACCATGGTGTCGTCATCGGCGAGGCGGCGGTGGGTGACGACCAGGCGCACCTGCTCGCCTGCCTCGCTGAGCTCGAAGGTCACCTCCGAAGGGGCTTCGTTGCCGCCGCCCCAGGTCCAGACAAGCAGATGAGGCGGTTCGCAGCGCAGTATCTGGTGCTGGGTCGTGAAGCTGCCGTCGTACTGCCGAAAGCGCTCGGTGGGCGGCGTTCTGTCGGGTGTCAGCTCGGTATTGTGGAAGTGTAGAGCAAAGGAGCTGCCGGCCCGCGGCTCCATGGCGCCGGGGGCGAGCCACTGGGCACGCTTGTCCGATTCGGTGAGAAAGGCCCAGACCCGTTCGATGGGCCCCGGCAGCAGGCGCTCGAAGCGGACGCTCTCTTCAGCAATCTGCTTGCCGTAGTCGGTGTCATCCATCGTGCCTTTTCTCCTTCTTTGACTTGCCATCCGGGGCAGCCTGCAGCGCCTTTTCCAGCACGCTCAGCCGCTGGCTCCAGAAGCCTTCGTAGAAGCTCAGCCACTGCTCTGCTGCTGCCAGCGGCTCCGGTCGCAGCCGGCAGTAGTGGGAGCGCCCTTCGATACGACGCTCCACTAGCCCCGCCTGCTCCAGCACGCGAACGTGCTTGGAAACGGCCGCCAGCGAGATGGGGAACGGCTCGGCCAGCTCGCCGACCTTGCGCTCACCCGCTGCCAACCGCTCGAGCAGCAGGCGCCGGGTTGGGTCGGCCAAGGCATGGAAGACCCGATCCAAGTGTGTTTCGTTATATTCAACCATATGGTTGATATAGGCTTGGCAGGCAAAATTGTCAACCCTTTGGTTGAATGTTCTGAAGCTATCAGAGCGATTGAAACCTCTCCGCTTTACCTGAAGCTAACTTGAGGGATTAGCCTGTGCGACAAGGTTGCTCTTCGAGATAAGTTTGAAAGAACAGGAGAACGTTATGCAGGCTGTACGGAACGCCCGACCCCTTCATGAATCGACCCAGTGGGAGACGTCGGCGCTCGATCTCGACGCCTACCTGGCACGTATCGACTACCGTGGCCCCTTGACGCCCAGCCTGGAGACTCTGAAGACGCTGCAGCAGGCGCACCTCGCCGCGGTGCCGTTCGAGAATCTCGAGATCGTCACCGGTGGCGAGATCCGCATTGACCTGGACAGTCTTCAAGACAAGCTGGTACGGCGTCGGCGCGGCGGCTATTGCCATGAGCACAACACGCTGTTCGCCACGGTGCTGGATCGGCTCGGCTTCGAGGTCGCCGGGCGTAACGCCAGGATACTCATGGGCCAGGAGGAGCGTGTCGTCACCCCGCTCGGCCATACCATGCTGGTAGTGACAGTGGGCGGGCACGACTGGCTGGTCGATGTTGGCGTCGGCAATGTCGGGCCGCGTGAGCCGATCCGGCTCGAGACGGACCGCGAGGTGAGTCATGGCCCTTGGGAGTACCGCCTGGAGCGCTCGCCGTTGGGGTATTGGCTGCTGCGTCACAAGTACCTCGGGGAATGGTTTAACCTCTACCAGTTCAGTGACGAAACCAATTACCGCGCCGACTCCGCCGAATACAACTATCTGGCCTCTCACCACCCTGAATCGCCCTTCGTGCGGCGCATCGTGGCTCAGCACAACGGCGCCGAGGTTCGGCTTGCGCTCACCGATCTCGAGCTGAAGGTCTTCCGCCCGGGCCAGGCGCCGGAGCTGCAGCGGATTGAAGCCGCTGCGCTACCCGACGTGCTGCGCCAGCGGTTCGGCCTGGCATTGATGCCGGAGCAGGAGCGCGCGCTGCTGCGGCGAGCCGAGATGCTCGTCGAGACCACCACCGAGGGAGAACAGCTCGGAACCTGACGGAGCCTAAAAACGTTTATCGGCGACTGCCGGCATCACCACCTCCTTGACGTAGGCGCTGGGCGACAGCGCCAGTAGGGTGCGCACCAGTTGCACCACGTCGTGCATGGGAATGAGCTCGCCGCCGCCGCGGCGGGCTGCACGCTCGAGCGGCACGCTCAGGTCGTCGTCGGTATTGAGGTAGCCGAGCTGCAGGCAGGTCACCGCCAGACGCTGTTCGCGAAAGCCCTCGCGCAGCGCCTCGGCGATGCCGCGCAGGGCGTGCTTGGTGGCACCGAAAGCGACCTCCGGCCGGCCGTGGCCGGGCAGGGCGGAGGTCGAGCCGGTCAGCACGATACGCGGCGCCCGGGAGCGCAGCAGCACGGGGAGCAGCGCCTGGATCAGCAGAATGGCGCCGCTGACGTTGACCGTGACGATGCGCTGGATCTCCGCCGGGCTGTCGTTCAGGAAGCGGTAGTCCGGCTCGAAGGCCCGACTTTCCCACAGTCCCAGGTTGTAGACCAGCACGTCGAGTCCCCGCGCTTCCGCGGCTTCGGCCAGCGTGGCGGCCGCCTGCTCGGGTGAGGCTAGATCGGCCTCGATCCAGTCGATCTCGAGCCCGGTGCGTACCGGCAGTGGCACCGGCATGCGGCGCGATACGCCGACCAAGCGGTCGCCGTCATCGCCAAGCCCTTCGATGAAGGCCCGGCCCAGGCCCTGGCTCGCGCCCACGATCATCACGTTCATCGTGCTGCTCCTCGCTGTGCTGACGTTGCCCGCACCCTACGACCTCAAGTGCAGCTGAGGTCAAGCACCGGGCTCAGCATGTCTGCCCTGCGCGGCCTTGCGCTGTGCGCGACGCTGGGACAGGGCCTGCCCGGCGTCCTCCTTCAGCGGCAGGCGCGAGGCCCACAGGATGTCGTCGCGGTTGTGGCCCATGTCGTCGAGTATGTGATCGTCATGAGCGAGCAGCGGCAGAAAGCGCTGGCGAAACCGCCGTCGACTCAGGTAGCGCTGCAGCCGGGATTCGATGGCATGGAGCAGCTCCAGAGGCGGCATGGCCGGCATGTAGAAGTCCGGCTCTGGCGGTGGCGTGGAATGCTTGGCTTGTGTCGGCTTGGGCTGATGATGCAGCGGTTCGTACTGACTCATGTCGCACCTCCTCACGGGCCGCCACAGGCTGGCTGCCGTGATCTCGTTTGAAAGTGAGTGGAGGGTCGCGACCTCTGCAGGACAGTGTCGCGCTTGCGATTGGATCAATCCAGCGAAAAAGACTAGAGTCTCCCTTAAGATAAATTGAAAGGTGGCGCCATGACCCAACTGCCCCCCGTTTCCCCGCATTCATCGCTGCCGCTGCTCGATACCGACGTGCTGCGTACTTTCGTGGCGATTGCCGAATGCGGCAGCTTCACCCGGGCTGCGCGCCAGGTGTTTCGCACGCCCTCGGCGCTCAGCATGCAGATCAAGCGCCTCGAGGAGACGCTGGGCCATGCCCTGTTCGTCCGTGAGGCCCGCCAGGTACGCCTCACGCCCGAGGGAGAAACGCTGCTCGGCTATGGGCGGCGCCTGCTCAAGCTCAACGAGGAGGCGGTGACGCAGTTCCTCGCCCCCAGCGTGTCTGGGCGGCTGGGCTTCGGTACCACCGATGACGTGGGTACGCGCATCCTGCCCGGTGTGCTGGCGCAGTTCGCCCGCTCGCATCCGGCGGTTCAGGTCGACGTGGTGGTGGGCAGCAGCCGTGAGATGCTGGCCCGGCTGGAAGCCGGGGAGCTCGATCTGATTCTGGTGACCGCCGGCAACCCGGGGCAGGAGGTACGCGGCGAAATCGTGCACAGCGCACCGCTGGTGTGGGCGGGGCGGGAAGGTGGACTTGCTGCGCAGCGCTCGCCGCTACCGGTGGCGCTGGCGCACTCCGGCTGCGCCTGGCGGGGCATGGCCCTCGAAGCCCTGGACCGGGCAGGCTTGAGCTACCGCATCGCCTACTCCTGCGAGCACTGTGCCGGCCAGGAGGCGGCCATGCTGGCCGACCTGGCAGTGGCGCCTTTTCCGCTGAGCCTGGTGCGACCGCCGCTCAAGCGTATCGATCCCGGCTTGCTGCCGCCGCTGGGTGAATATCAGCTGGCGATGGTGAGGCGGCCCGGCGCCGATCAGGCATGCGAAACGCTGGCAGGACAGGTCATGGCGGCCTTTCAGAAGCTCTGAGCCTCTTTGCCAGCGCGATTTACCTGAAGTGGACGGCAGGTCAGCCGCGTTTTTCGCGAATGCTATTGAGTTGGCGCTTGATTTCGGCCCGCTCGAGTATCAGCAGGTCGAGCAGTTCGTCCCGCTCATGGCGGTTTAGCCCTTCATCGCTCATCAGGCCGTCGAGCAAGGCTTCGATATCCGCTTCGTGTCGGGTTTGGGGAACGGAAACGGAGCTGGGAATAAGAGAAACGATCATGAGTCCTCCTGCATACTGCCTTTGGTGCATGGCTGGCTTGTCAGGTCTTATTTAATCTTTTTGTAACTGAATGGTGAGATCTTGAAGCGCTTCCGGTCAAATCCAAGCGCAACGGAAACGTGCCGTTTCGAGCAAAATCAGGAAAAACCCAGGCAATAGCAGAGCGCAGGGAGGCAATGGCTGGGTTCACTCACTGCGCCGCTTCGGCAGGTCGGTAGAACAAGAACGACTCGGTTTCGGCAGTCAGCAGGAACACTTCGGCCCAGTGGGGGTGTACGGTACGATCATGGAAGTAGAGCGCCCCGTCGGTGTGGTCGGGCAGTTCCTGGTTCAACGCCTGGCGTGCCACTTCCTTGGCTACCTCATAGGCGTCGCCTTCCACCACCTCATCAGGTCGACCGTCGCACCACCATGAAAACTGGCACGGGCTCTGCTCGGCCCCCTGGGGCACCACCTCGCAGATGGTGTTGGGGTAGCTCTCATCAGCCAGCCGGTTGATCACGACATTGGCAACCGACTCCATATCATGGCCAGGCACCCCCTTGGCCTCCCAGTAGAGAGTACGTGCCAGGCAGGTGAGTGGTTCTTCCAGTGGGTCGCTGCCCTCAGGGTCGATGACCTGCGCCTCCTGCACGTCGAGCGGCTCCACCGGCTCACTGACTTCCGCATCGGGAGCGACAACCTGCTCCAGGACTTCGGTCTTGCGGGTGGCTTCTTCAGCCTGGGGGGCCGCCATGGCAAGAGCGGAAGCTGTTACCAGTAGGGTGAGGGAGAAGCGGCCTGGTCTTCGAAGAGGGAGCATGAGCGAGCCCTGTCCTGATGTCGTTAATCAGGTTCCATGACGTGTGCAATGACCATTTCAGCGTAACGAGTATAGCCCTCCGGAAGGCTTCACTTGCGCTGACACCGCATGGTTTTCATCCTGTGGCAGGAAACAGGCGGCGTGGCACCCACCACAGGAAGAACGCCATGCCGATCAGTTCCACCAGCGACTGGAAGACGATGACGACCACGGCCAGCTCGTAGGGGGCGGGCAGGGAAAGCGCCAAAGGAAGCACCACGAAGGAGTTGCGCGTGCCCAGGCTGAAGGCGAGCACTCGACCTTGTTCATTCGGGAGCTTCCAGGCGTACGCCAGCAGCCGAGCCAAGGTAGCCGCCAGCAGCAGAAAGCCGACGAAGGCCAGCAGCAGCCCGCCGAGCAGCGGCAAGGAGCCGGCGGCGACATTCACCTGGGTGGCGGCAATGCTGAACACCACCAATGCCAGCAGCGGCACCGGCAGCCATCCCAGCCGCTCGATGCCGGCAGCGCGCTCGAGGTGCCCCTGGGCCCACTTCTCGGTGATGAAGGCCAGCAGCAAGGGCAGCAGAATCAGCCCGGCAAAGGCCAGCAGCAGCTCTCGCTGTACCAGGGCGAGGCGCAGGTTTTCGTCCAGAAACAGCCAGAGGTAGAGGGGCAGCAAGGCAAGCTGCAACAGCAGGCTCACCGGGGCGAAGGCGATGGCGTACTGTGCCTTGCCGCCGCCCAGATGGGAAAAGGTGATGAACCAGTCGGTACACGGCACCAGCAGCACCAACAACAGGCCGAGGCGTACCGCCGGCTCAGTGACGAACAAGCTTGCCAGCCCCCAAGCGACGAGCGGCAGCAGGACGAAGTTGCCGACCACCGCCGCGGCCAGGAAGCGCGTGTCGCGCCAGGCGGCGCGCAGCTGCATGAGCGGCACCTGGGTGAAGGTCACGTAGAGCAACGCCCCCAGCAACGGCCACAGCAGCGCTTCCAGCACCCCGACCCGCTGCGGCAAAGCGCTACCCAGCGCCAGGCCCATGGCGATGAACGCCAGATAGACCAGGACCTGATACTTCTCGAGTGTCTGACGTATCAAAGCGACTGCCTTGTCAGTTTGGGTTGGGCCAATGTCGAAGCGCCTCATCGATGCGCGTTTTGAATCGGCTGACCTGATCGGTGGTGAGTCTCTCGCTCTTGTATAGAGACAGTACCTTGAGGCGGCAGTTAGGAGCGCATGTTCGAACGATGGCCGTTTTCAATACACGCTTGACAGGCTGCCACAGCACCAGCTTGTCGACCCACCAGGGCGAGCCTAGAGAAGTCACCACCAGCATGTGGCGCAGCCGATGTAGACGAGGCATGATCGGCCCGTAATCGTCGGCATGATCATAGGCCACGCCCGGGGCCCAGACGCGATCGAACCAGCCTTTAAGGATCGCGGGAAAGCTGAACCACCAGGTGGGAAAGAGCAGAACTATGGCCTCGGCCGCAAGTAACCGCTCGATTTCGGCATTCACCAACTGCCGCTCGTAATCGTCGAAGTAGCTGCGTCGTTCCTCGATTGTTAGAGCGGGGGTGAATCCTCGTGCATAAAGGTCTTCGACTTGCACGGTATGTCCCGCCCGCTCGAGTGCCTCGACAACATGAGTCGTCAGCGAAGCACAAAGACTTTCCGCGAGTGGGTGCGCTTTAACCACGAGGCAGTGCATCGATTTCCCTCATGAAGGCGGCAGGAAAACCGGAGCGTAGCAGATCGCTCTTGGCTTGGCTGTTATGCCGCCTTCTGGAGCGGCTGCCGTATTATCGGGAAAGCGGCTGGCTCACTGCCCCAGGAGCAACTGCCAGTACCCGACATCGATCCAGCGATCCTGCTTGTAGCCAATCTCGCGGAAGTGAGCGACTTTCTCGAACCCAAGCGCCTCATGCAAGGCGATGCTGGCGGCGTTGGGCAGTGCGATACCACCCACCACGGTATGCAGGGGGCGCTGGCGAAGCTCATCGATCAACGCTGAGTAAAGCCGGCGCCCGACTCCCTTGCCCGTCACGCTCGGGGCCAGATAAATCGTCGCTTCCACCGAGCCGCCATAGGCGCAGCGACCCTTCCAGCTTGAGGCGTAGGCGTAGCCAATCACCTTGCCCTCTACCTCTGCCACCAGCCACGGAAGCTGAGCAGCCTGGGTATCGGTGATTCTCCGGGCCATTTCCTGGGGCAGGATAGGCTCCATCTCGAAGGTGATGCAGGTGTTGGCAATAAAAGGGTTGTAGATGTCGGTAATGGCGGCCGCATCGCCGGCTTCGGCAGGACGAAGGGTAACTTCCATGGTGGATGGCATCTCTCTATCTTTATGGTCAGCCAGGTTCAGCTGGGGTCAGGCAGCTGGCGCCGCCAGGCTGAGCACCTGGGCGGTGAGCGTGGTGGTGTCGAGCATCAGCATGGCTTCCTGTTCGCCGTCCAGGCTGGCGACACGCTTGCCTCGGTCGATCCAGGCCGCCGAGCGGCCCCCGCCGGCATCGCCGTCGAAAGGCCCCACGCAGTTGGCCATCAGAATCGTCATGGCGTGAGAGCGGGTGAAGGTGGCGTAGTAGGCATGCGCTTCGTCCATGCCCGGTGCGAGCTTGGCCACGCTGGCCAGGTAGACGTCCGCCCCCAGGCTGGCCGCCGTGGCGACATGATCGGGCTGCAGCGACTCGTAGCAGATCGCCAGGGCCAGACGGTGCTCGCGGGTTTCGATCACCATCGTCGTTTCCCCGGCGGAGAAGTAGGGCAGCTCGTCGTCGTGCAGCCGCTGCTTGGCGTAGGCCTGACGACCCGAGTGGGGCTGAAATACCACCATGCCGATCTGCGGCTTCGTCGAGGTGACCAGCGGCAGCCCCACGCCGATCACGATCTCATGGGTGTCGCTCAGACGCTGGAACCCGTCCAGGCGCGGGTCTTCCGGGTGGGTGGCAAGTTCCTTGGCCAGCGTGGGTTCGTAGCCGGTCAGCGAGAGCTCGGGGAAGAAAATCAGCTCGGCATCGTGTGATGCCGCCAGTTCGATGAACTCGGTGTGGCGTGCCACGTTCCCTTCGATATCGCCCGTTGTCGAGGCGTACTGCACGGCACACAGCTTCATCGGCCCGCTCCCTCTCGCCTGGCTTTCCGGTAAGCGTAAGCCATTTTTCGAAACCACCACAACGGCCTGCCGTCGATGGCCGCAAGCCCAAGCCCGACCAGCCCCATTCCGGCCAGATGGCGCCACTCCAGCCGCTCGCCCAGCACCAAGATACCCAACACAATGGCGCTGGCCGGGATCAGAAACGTAACCAGCAGCAGGTTGGTCGCCCCAGCGCTTGCCAGCAGGCGGAAATAGATCAGGTAGGCCAGCGTGGTGGAGAACAGCGCCAGGCCGAACACCGCCGCCCAGGTGTCCAGCCCCGGCCACGGCTGCTGCCAGAAGCGCTCCACCAGCAGCGCCAAGGGCAGGAGCACCAGCGCCGATGCCGTGACCTGCCCGCAGGCGGCCACTAGGGGCGAGCAGCCCAGTGCGCCAAAGCGCCGCCCGAACACTCCGGCAAAGGCATAGGAGAGCGCGCCGGCCAGCACCGCAAGCTGCGCCCATGAGTGGCTGGTGGCACCCTCATTGACTTCGGTGCCCAGCATGTACACCACGCCGGCAAAACCGATTGCCACGCCCGCAAGGCGCGCCGGGGTGAGCGGCTCGTCGCGGGTCAGGAAATGCGCCACCACGATGGTGAAGAAGGGCGTGGTGGCGTTGAGTATCGACGCCAGACCGCTGGCGATATGCCCCTGACCCCAGGCGATCAGGCTGAAGGGAATCATGTTGTTGAACAGGCCCATACCGAAGAAGGCCATCCACAGTCGCGGGTCGCGCGGCATGCGCTGGCCCAGCAGCAGAATCAGCATATGCAGCGCCAGCGCCGCCAGCCCCACGCGCAGGGCCACGATAGTGAGCGGCCCCAGCTCCGCGACCGCGACCCCGACGAAAAAGAAGGAGCCGCCCCACAGCACCGACAAGGCCAGCAGCAACACCCACTGCGTGAGCCCCATGCTTCGATCGATCGTCTTCATCGCTGCACTCCGGTTGGTAGACGGTACCAACCTAGGGCAGCAAGGCGACGAGGTAACTCCGCTTCTTGCGCTGGAAGTCGCAAGGGCGAGAAGTGGATATCGCAACTCACGAAAAGCGCCCGGCGAGCTGAACTCACCGGGCGTCCAAGGGATTGCGGTCGTTAACGGCTCAGCGCTGGCGCAGCTTGGCCAGTTCGCTTTCGGCAACGTCGACCCGCACGCTGCCTTGCTTCACCAGCAACTCGGCGATGATTGCCACTTCATCGCCCTGGGCACCTGCCATCAGGGCGATGTTCTTGGCATGCAACGCCATATGGCCCTTCTGAATACCGGTGGTGGCCAGCGCTTTCATGGCGGCGAAGTTCTGCGCCAGGCCCACCGCCACGATGATCCGCCCCAGGCGTTCGGCCTGGTTCACGCCGAGGATTTCCAGGCAGTAGCGGGCCGTGGGATGCGCCCGCGTAGCGCCGCCGATCAGGCCGACCGGCATCGGCATCTCCAGCGTGCCGGTAAGGTTGCCTTCGCCGTCGATCTCCCAATGGCTCAGCGAGCGGTAGCGCCCCGTGCGGGCGGCGTAGGCGTGAGCGCCTGCCTCAACGGCGCGGGTGTCGTTGCCGGTGGCCAGCACCACGGCGCTCACTCCGTTCATGATGCCCTTGTTGTGGGTGGCCGCCCGGTACGGATCCATATCGGCGAAGCGATAGGCCGAGAGCATGCCGTCGCGCACCTCCGCGCCGCCGATCTGGTCCAACCGCCAGGTGGCTCGCGCGCGCATCAGCCGCCGATCCGCCAGGTTGGAGAGAATGCGCAGCCGGCTCTTGCCGCCGCTCCACTCCGCCAGCGAGGGGGCCACCGCCTCGGCCATGGAGTTCACCGCGTTGGCCCCCATGGCGTCGCGCACGTCCACCAGCAGGTGAACGATCAGCAGGTCGTCCAGCACGCGCACCTCGAGATCGCGAAAACCGCCGCCATGCTTGACCAGCACCGGGTCGGTGGCATCGCAGATCTGGCGGATCTCCTCGCGTGCCGCCAGCAGCTTGAGGCGCGCGAACTCCGGGTTGGGCACCTCGACCAGCTGTACCTGGGCAATCATCACCGGTTCGGCGGCATCGGTGATGAAGCCACCGGCGTCGCGACACTGGCGCGCCGCGTTGCATACCGCCGCCACCACCGAGGACTCCTCCGTGGCCATGGGCACCAGCTGCTCCTCGCCGTCGATGATCAGGTTGGTGGCGATGCCCAGCGGAATGTTCAGGGTGCCGATCACGTTCTCGATCATCGAATCGGCGGTTTCCGGCTCGAGGTTGCCCATGTCGCCGAGGTGCGTGACGCCTGCGTCATCGAGACCGGCGATCTCGGCCACCTTGGCAAGCCGCTCACTGGGTGAAAGCTGATAGAAGCCGGCGATTCGGGAAGTGCTATGAGCCATGTCGATACCTGTCTGGATCTATGAAATAAGTACGAAAGATGCGTAGGATTTAGACCAGCAGCCCCATCAGCCAGGGCGCGGCATAGAGCGTCATGAACTGCACGCCGTAGTTCACCCCCCAGCGGTTCAGCAGGCCCGCCACCAGGGCCAGCACCATCACGCCGAGAATGCCCATCACCCCGGCGTCCATGTACGCCAGCAGCATCACCAGGGCGAAGAACATGGCGAGGAAGGCCTCATGGGGAATGCGGCTGAATACGAAGATGCAGATCTGACGCGCATAGCGCACCGCGATAGGGTAGGTGATGAGTAGCGCGACGGCGGTGCCGAGAATGCTGGCGATGGCGATCTCCGAGAAGCTCATCAGATGGTGAGCGTTCTGCTCCAGGGTCAGCACCGGAGGAGCGTTGAAGAAGGCATTGCCCGGGCCGATGGCCATGGGGCTCATGGGAATGCCCAGCGCCGCCAGCGGGATCAGGATACCTGCGATATAGGCCGCGTTGGTCACGGCGTCCATGGAGGAGAGCGCCCGGCTGGCCTTTTCCACGGTGCCCTTCACCCAGCTCGACATCATCTCGCCGAGGAAGATGGTGATGCCCACCGGGCTCATGAAGAAGGTGACCGAACCCAGCACCGAGCTGGCGGCAGCGGATGTGGTTTCCTGCCGCGTGAGGATGCGGAAGGGGTTGGGTATCCGGTGCTCCTCCTCGGTCTTGTAGATCTGAATGGTCTTGGGTTCGGCTACCGTCATGGCCTTGCGCTCGCGGTTCACCAGCAACTGCGCCAGGTTGAACATCATCGGGCCGATGGTGATGCCGAGGAAGAACGAGATGAACACCACCCGTCCCTCGGGAATCACGCCCATGCCCCAGTAAAAGTGGCGCAGTGCCTGGATCAACGCTGCCAGCACCAGGATGCTGACCAGGCTGATGACCTTCTCGCGGCTCATCAACGCCAGGAAAACCGCACCGAAGAAGAAGATCTGGCTGGCGTACTGGCCCAGCACGTCGGCCAGCGGCGTCAGCAGGAAGGCGAGGAACAGGCTGATCGGCACCGCGACCAGAGTGCCGATCACCGACCCAGAGGCCATCTTGCGAATGGCCAGGGTGGCCTGACCCTCGCGCTTCAGCGTCATGGCGTGCTCCACCATGGGCGCCGACATCACCCCGCCGGGAATGCCCGCCACCGATACCGGAATCGAGTCGGTCAGCTTCTTGGCCACGATGGCTGCCATGAAGAAGGAGAGCACCACCGGCAGCGGAATACCGGCCACCACCAGCGCCAGCGTGACGGGGGCCAGCACCGCAGTTTCATCTGTGCCCGGGGCCACGCCGATGGCGGTATAGACCACCACGCCGACAAGGGCAGCGAGCAGCATCTGCAACAGCATCATCGGATCCATGCTCACGCCTCCCCTTCAATGTCGAGGCGGCGCTTGGGACGAAACAGCAGCGCGCTGATGAAGAAGCCGAGAATGGCCCCTGAGATGCCCAGTACCAGCGGCCCGGGAGCCGGCCACGGTGCGAGCAGAAAGCCACCCAGGCTGAGCAGCGTAGCGATGGAAAGCGAGATGAGCAGATCCCTGCCCGAAACCGTATCGTCCCAGACATTCAGGAAAGCCCTGTCTTTGGCTGGCATGCGAAACTCCAGGTGAGTCGTTATTGGTGTTATGAGCCGTTGCCGGCTGTGCCAGCTTCAGCAATACGAGGAGACAGCATAAGGTACAGTAGTGAAAATTGTTCCAAGTACTGTACCCTCGACATGAGGGATACAGTTTTGCTGCGTGCGAGGTAGGCATGACCAAATCCGGCCAGATCGCCGAAGCCCTGCTCAAGGCCATGGACGAAGGGCGGCTGGCGCCGGGCGCCAAGGTTGCCTCCATTCGTGAGGCGGCTCGGCAGTTCGGCGTAGCCAAGAACACCATCATCGACGCCTACGACCAGCTCGTTGCCATGGGGCGCCTGCAGGCCCGCCACGGCTCCGGCTTCTTCGTCTCCCAGGCACGCCCCCTGGCCACCGGGGAGGAGCGCGAGAGCCTGAGTGAAGCCATCGACAGCGTCTCGCTGCTGCGCGAGCAACTAGTGGGAAGCTTTGCTGTGCGTGCCGGCGACGGGCGCGCCCCGGCAGCATGGATGGGTGGACTCGATCTCGCCCGGGCGCTCAAGCGGCGCGGATCGGAGCAGGACGAAACGCACTTCGAATACGGCATGCCGCAAGGCTTCGAGCCGCTACGCGACGCCATCGCCCGGGTGCTGGCGGGGCGCTCCATTCATGCCGCTCCGGAGCAGGTACTGCTCACTTTCGGTGCCAATCACGCCTTCGATCTGATCATCCGCCACTTCGTCGATGCCGGCGACAGCGTGATGGTGGAAACGCCGGGCTACTATCCGCTGTTCGGCAAGCTGCGCCTGGCGCGGGCCAAGCTGGTGGGAGTTTCGCGCACCTCGGAAGGGCTGGACCTGGAGGAGTTCGAGCGCAAGGTGCGTCAGTACCGGCCGCGGCTGTTCTTCCTGCAACCCAACGCCCACAACCCCACCGGCACCAGCATGTCGCTGAGCAACATGCACCAGCTGCTGAAGATCGCCGAGCAGTACGGCGTTGTGCTGGTGGAAGACGACGTGTTCGCCGACCTGCTGCCCCAGGGGAGCGCGCACCTGGCGGCGCTGGATGGGCTGGAGAACGTCATCTACGTGGGCACCTTCTCCAAGACGCTCTCCACCGGGCTGCGCTCGGGCTACATCGCCGGCAGCCGTACGCTGATCCGTTCTCTCACCGACATCAAGATGCTCACCGTGGTCAACTCCTCCACTTTCATCGAATCGGTGATCCATGAACTGATCGTGAGAGGACGCTACCGCCGCCATCTGGTGCAGCTTCGCGAGAAAGTCGCCAAGGCCGGTGCCAGCGCGCAGCGCGCCCTGCGCGAGGTGGGCATCGATGATGTCAGCGGCCCCGGAGGCGGCTACTACCTCTGGGCTCGGCTGCCCGCCGGCATCAACACTCTGGAACTGGCCAAGCGCGCCACGGAGGAAGGCATCTTCATCGCCCCTGGCGCCATCTTCTCTCTGCGCCCGGATGGCATCGACGGCACCGCCATGCGCATCAACGTCGCCTACGCCAACGACTACCGTTTCCTGGAGCTTTTGCGCGCCCAGTGCAGTGCAGCCGTGCGGTCTCGTGGCTAGCCCTAACCTTCGCGCTGCAACTTCTCGCGCCGCGCCACTTCCGCCTCCGTGGGCGGGTCCATGGCGAAGTCACCGGTTTGCACTGCACCTTCGCGCTCATAGTGGGCAATCACGACCCCGTTGGGCGAAGCGCGATGGGCGGTGAGCCTGAATGCCGCCGGTGCCAAGCCATCGCCGAACAGCTTCTTGCCGCTGCCCAGCACCACGGGGAAGGTGAAAGTGTGGATTTCATCGACGAGATCGCTGGCGAGCAGCGTGTGAACCAGCTCGGTGCTGCCCTGGGTGAGCAGCGTCGACCCCTCTTCCTGCTTCAGCCTGGCGACATCGGCTGCGGCATCGCCGAGGGGCACCGAGCCTTTCCAGGTCAGCGCCAGCCCCTTGCGGGTTGCCACGTACTTGGTAATCGAGTTGAAGGTTCTGGCAATATCATCATCCGGGCCATTCGCGGCATAGGGCCAGTGGGCGGCGAAGACCTCGTAGGTCTTACGCCCGAGCAGCAGATCGAAGGGCTGTTCGAACAGCTTGCCGATCTCCTCGCCGAACACCTCATCCGCCAGCGGTGCGACCCAGCCGCCGTAGCGAAAACCGCCAGTCGGGTCTTCCTGCGGCCCGCCGGGCGCCTGCATGACGCCGTCCAGTGACACCATCGCGCCAACGATCACTTTACGCATGTGCTGATTCCTCGTGGTTTGCTTGTTCAGCCAGTATTCGAACTAGCTGAGCAGGAATCGACAGGTGAGCAGCTACAGCTCTCGACACATCCAGACGCTGGGGATCGTCTTCGAAAAACCCGCTTTCTCGTAAGCACGGCGTGCCGGCGCATGGCTTGCGTCACCGCCCGTGGCCACCGTGCCCGCACGCATGCCGGCCGCCTTCATCCGCGATAGCGCGAACTCGTACATGAGCGTGCCGATTCCCTGACCTGCGTGATCGGGATCAACCGCATTGAGACCTATCTCGCCCACCCGACTTTCCCGATTCAGCTGGAGTGCAACGAAGCCGACGATACGCTCGGCCCCTTCGGCAACATGAATCTGCCAAGGGGAGGCTGGCGCCAACAGGGAAGTCAGTAGTGTGGATTGTTCCTCATCTTCGCGAGCCTGCACGATATCGTAGAGCGAGTCGCCCAGCAGCTCGCGAAATGAGGCGAAGATGGGAGCGAAAGCTGCCGCCCGAATCCGCTCCAGGGCAGGCAGGTCGTGCTGCGTTGCCTCACGAATACGCCAATCGTTCATGAGCAGAACCTCATCGACAGGGGGGCCGCCAGAGCATGGCCAAGGGTGCCTCTGGCTACATCGTGGCGCCTATCCTCAGCACAAGCCATTGGTCATGCTGCACGTCAGTCGAAGCTGAGGGAGCGCTAAGGGAGTGGGCCGCATTGGAGCGGTATCGAAATCGTTGTCTGGTTCGCCGGTGGGTCAGTTCATAAGGAGGGTGCTGGGGCATTACCAAAGGGCTAACTGAGCTGCGAACCAACGTCCCGGCATCAGAGTGCCGATGAAGGCCCCGACCAACCCCAGATATGCTCCTCGCATCCAGCCGCGATGCTCCGCCACCTTGCCTTTGAGGATGGGTATTAGGCCTCTATGTGACCGAGCCTGCGACGACCTGAAACGAGAAGCGCTATAATCTTGATTTTTGCCTCCTTCTTAATGGCATATTTGGATTAGCCTTGCGTGGAATTTTGCTGGCCTCAAAACAAACTGTTATTTGACATACTGTCACCCTCGAGGCCGCCGCCTCGAGGGAAAAAGCCGTGGCTGGGAGCCACTTTCAGCGAGCTCGAGCAGCTACTACCTCGATCTCCACCAGCCACTCAGGATTGGCCAGATCCGCGATGCCCACCACCGAGCGTGTCGGCAGGTTCGGTTGCTCCTCAGTGCCGAAGTATTGGGTATAGCCATCCATGAAGCCAGCGAAGTCGATGCGTCCCGTCTCCTCGATCGGCACCAGGAAAACTGTCATCTTGACCACATCGCCAAGATCCAAGCCCCGGCTCTCCATGGCAGCCTTGATGCGTTCCATGACGGAGATAGTCTGGGCCTCGGTATCGCCGAAGTCTCCCTCTTCGTTGGCGCGGGGCACGGTGCCGCTGAAGTAGGTCAGCTCGACATTTTCCAGAGTGACCGCCTGCAGGATGGGAAAGTCGGAATCAGGGATGGGATGGCGCTCGATGCTGCTACCGAAGGCCGCACCGCTGAATGCGGTCATCAAAAGGGCGGTGGCTGCAATATGACGTAATTTCATTCTAGTCCTCTCTTGCCATTCTGGCTGCAGATGTCTTCGTGACGGACGCAATATCCTCGGCCGTCAGGTGGGTGGATGTGGCATTGAATTCTTCGCGGATGTAGGCAACGATGGCGGTCAAGGTGTCCTGTGACAGCTCATCACCAAAGGCCGGCATGCCGGCACGTCCGTAGACGATGACTCTAAGCACGTCGCGGGCATCTCCCGCCACGAAGCTACTGTCAGCCAGGGCAGGAAAGGCGCCGGGGATACCCTCGCCACTGGCCATATGGCATGCGGAACAGTTCAGTTGATAGCCGGCCTTGCCTAACGGCTCGGCCTGGGCACTTGCCGTCAGGCCTGATGCCGCAAGTACAGCCGACAGCAGCACTGTTCGCCGAATCAGCCGCGGGCCGGCACCAAGGCGATTCATGTTCATCCTGCCTCCATCGCCAGCTCATGGAGCTTCTCGATCTGCAGCCACGCTGACTCGATGGCTCCCGCCATCCAACCTGTCATGTAGCTGAGATGCTCGCCGGCCAGCAGCACTCTACCCTGGGGCTCATTGAGCAGCGGATAGCTTGTCTCTCGCGCCTCACTGGACCAGCTAGCCCAGCCGCCCAGGTTTTCGGGCACCAAGTGCCAGGCGGTACTGAAGGCAGTCTCAAACTCCCGCCGGTAACTAGCATGAATCTTCCCCCCCACGCTTAGGGCCTTCTCGATGCGCTGGGACTTGTCGAGAGCGCTGAACTGAGCCGCATTGGAGCCGAAATTGTAGACCCCCTGCAGCACCCCTTTCTGACTTTGCCAGCCGGTCGAGGGATAGCTGATGTTCCCGGTCTCGCTGTTGTGGGTGAAAGAGTGACCGCCGAAAACGTGGTCTTCGACCTCCCAAAAGCGGCTCTTCATCTGCAGCGCCAACTTGCAGGTCGGGGTGTAACTGACGGCCTCGATGGCACTCTGGAACTCGGCCGAGAAGTCGTTCTCGATGCCTCGCAGCACAGATAGCGGAATGGTGCAGAGACAGTAGTCGGCTGCCACCTGGTGGCTTTCGCCCGTCTCCCGGGTGCGGTAGTCGACCAGCACCTGTTCACCGTTCTGCTGCAGCCGGGTAACCTGAGAGCCGAAGCTGATGACATCACCCAGTGCCTTTTCAAATGCCTGGGGAATTCGATCCATGCCGCCAATGGGCTGGAACATGGTCTTCTGCTGGGTAAAGCCGCTGACAGAGCTGACGATGCCGTAGAGGTCAGACTGAAGCAGCGCCGACAGACTGTGGGGCGTTGAAGCCTCGCCAGGGTTCAAGCCTGCGCCGGGCTCCTGTAGGTAGCCTCGCCCTCCCGTACCGAGATAGTCCAGGCTGTTACGCTCCAGCTGACCTTCGCCCACCAGAAACTCGAGGAATTTTTCGCGCTCTTCCTGAGTTAGAGGGATATCCAGGGCATCCTGGTCTACATGCTTGGCCAGGATCTCCGCCGCATGCCCACGCATGTCGGCTATGACCTCCTTCTGTCGGACGGCCCTGCCACTCAGCGGCCCTGCTGCCTCCCGGTAGACGAATGCGGCCTCGTTATGATTGACGAAGATTTCCAGGGGGATACCCAATTCGCGGGTATAGTGCAGCGTCGAGCGGTGATGATAGGGAATGCGCCAGGGCCCATGGTTAAAGTATTCGCCCTCGTCGAAATCACACACCTCATCTTCCTGGCCCAACTGCGGCAGCACAAAGCCAGTGCGTGCAGTCTGCACACGTCCGCCGGCATAGTGCCTCGCCTCCAACACTTGGCATTGATACCCCTTCTTACCCAGCTCATAGGCTGCGACCAGACCGGCAAGCCCCGCTCCGAGAATAATCACTCTCTTTCCGTTGCCCTCCCCCTTCAGAACGGGAGGGGTATCCTGTGCAGAGGCGATGCCGATACCGAACGCCGACAGGCCCGACATCATCATGCCAGCCCCGCCTACGGCGCCCAGCGCCTGCAAGAAATGCCGGCGGGTCAGGGACCCGACAACGGCCGGTCCTGCTCCACTATCCCCAAATTCCGAATCATGCACTGTCATGAATGGCTCTCCGTGAGTTGTCGGAAGAGCCATTGCATACGCTGTACCTAATTCATAACTTGTTAAAAAAAACAGAACGTTAGCCTGCTTATGGCTGGGTGGAGAGATGCTTCAACTTCTGCGCTTGCTTTCCAGCAGTGCATCTGAATCAGCTAACATTGCGCAAAAGCGCCATTGAGGTGCAGCACGGCGACTCGAGACACCCCGGCACTCACTGGGAAATACTCAGCGTGATAACGCCACGGCAAGAACCTGCGCAGACAAGCGTGTGCTGACTAGCAAGTCGCCCCTCGGCAATGCTGCAAGAAAGGGTCGTTATCTTTACGTAGAAAAATCTACTTAGTTTCTATATGCAAGACCGCCCCCCAGGTCCTCTGGCGGGACAGGGGACAGCGCTTCTAAAGAAAGCGACCAGATGGTGTGCAGCAGCTATCGGCCAAGAGAGGATATTGAGATTTTCCTAGCGCATAGCTAACGTGCTGGGTGAAGCAAAGCATAACCCAGTCACGTTGAGCGTAGCGTTAGGGGAACTATTCACCTTCCCCTCTCTGAAACAAATACCGTTCATAGAACCGCCGTACTGTAGAAATTACGTAAGCGCTCCACGAACCCCACCTGTTGCGGCCTGAGTTAGACCGGTAGCGTGTCTCTCCAGCGCCAGGGCAGCAG